>JAUHWG010000005.1 GCA_030424595.1 Polyangia bacterium | reverse complement strand
GCCGAGAAGGCCGAGAAGGCCGAGAAGGCCGAGAAGGCCGAGAAGGCCGAGAAGGCCGAGAAGGCCGAGAAGGCCGAGAAGGCCGAGAAGGCCGAGAAGGCCGAGAAGGCCGAGAAGGCCGAGAAGGCCGAGAAGGAAGATCACCATGACGACGACCCACCATCAGGAGCGGGACCAGGACCGGCACCAGGACCAGGACCATTACGACGTGGTGATCATCGGCGCCGGAATGGCCGGCTGCGCGACCGCCCAGGCCCTCGCCGTCGCCGATCCCTCGCGCCGACGAAGGATCCTCCTCATCGATCGCCACAAGGGGGTCTCGCCCCGCTTCGCCGGCGAGTTCATCCACCCCCGCGGGGCGCAGGTGCTCGAGGACCTCGGCTTCTACGGCCCGCTCAAGGAGGCCGGGGCGGTCGACGTCGACGGCTTCACCGTGCTCGAGCGCGCCGACGGCCGCTACGTCGAGCTCCCCTACGCCGCGATCCCCAAGACCCGCCCCCACGGCCTCGCCGTCCACCACAAGACCCTGGTCCGGGTGATGCGCAAGGTCGTCCGCGAGCGCCCGCAGGTCGATCTCCTCGAGGGTTGGGTGATCAAGGAGGTCCTCCGCGATCACACCGGCGCGGTCACGGGCGCCCTCCTCGCGGACAAAGACGGCGAGACCCGCGAGGTCCGCTCCGACCTGCTGATCGGCGCCGACGGCAAGGGCAGCGCCGTGCGCAAGCTGATCGGCATGCCCGACGAGCGGCAGACCATCGGCTTCACCGTCGGCATCGAGCTCCGCGACGCGGCGGTCGCCTCCGCCAGCTTCGCCAACGTGATCCTCGGGGCCTGGGGCCCCGTGCTCGTCTACCCGATCTCCCGCGAGGAGAACGGTGATGTCCTCTACCGGATGACGATCGACCTCCCCCACGCCCTCCCGGCCAAGGGCGCCCGCCTGGTCGAGTTCCTCTACGACGCCTTCATCCCCTTCCTCCCCTCGGAGCTCGCCGAGCAGGCCGCGGCGGCGATCCTCGCCCGCAAGGGGCACTTGGAGATGGCGCCGACCGTCAACCTGCCGGCGCCGCGGGCGATCGCCAAGGGCCTCGCCCTCGTCGGCGACGCCGCCGGCTGCTCGCACCCGATCACCGCCAGCGGCATGACGATGGGCCTCCGCGACGCCGAGACCCTCGGCCTCGAGGCCCGGCGCAGGGCCTCCGCGAGCGACGGCGAGCCCTGGCTCGGCGCCGCCAGCCTCCGCCGCTACCGCAACGAGCACGACCGCTACGTCCCCACCCGCCAGGCCCTCGCCGACGCGATCTACGAGGCCTTCCGCGGCGGCAATGAGGGCGCGCGGGCGATCCAGCGCGCCCTCTTCGAGTACTGGATGAGCGGCCCCGAGGCGCGTCGACGGTCGATGGCCCTCCTCTCCTGCGCCGAGGGCCGCCCGCGGGTCTTCCTCAGCGAGTACCTCAAGACCGCGGGCCACGCGGTCAGCTCCTGCCTCATCCCGCGCCACGCCCAGCACTACCCGGTCCGCGATCGCCTCCGCCAGGTCCGCGGCGCCGTCGGCATGGCGAGCACCAAGCTCGGCCTCGTCGCCGACGTCATGTGGGCCCAGATGCGGCCCTCCTGGCTCCCTCGCGCCTCCTGAGCGCGACTCGCTCAGCGCCCCGGGCGGCGCTCTCCCCTGCGCGAGAGAGCCGCGACCTTCGACCGGAGGCCCGCTCTCACCTTGGGGGTGGCGGATCGTCGTCGAAGGTGCTTCGATCTCCGCGTGCGCGACCGAGACGGCAAGCCCGAGGGACCGACCCTCGACGATCTCTCCGCGGCCGACGACGCCGCGGACACCGGTGATCGCGACAGCCGAGGCCTCCCCCCCAGCCGTCACGATCACTACAGCGGCGACACCAGCCAGCTCCTCGACGATCCCCCGGAGGACGACGAGCTCCCCGACGTCGCCCCGCGCCGCGACAACCACAGCGGCGACATCGACCAGCTCCTCGACGATCCCCCCGACACCGACTACCACCGGGGGCGCTTCGCCGGCTACCAGGCCGGCTCCCGGGTCCGCAAGTTCGTCTTCATCGGCCTCGCCCTCTCGTCGATCGCCGCGGTGATCACCGGCTACTGGTACATCACCTACCTCCACGCCAACCGCACCCCGCAGCACGCCGTCCCCTTGCCCGACGGCACCGACATCTCCAAGCGCTCGCGCACCATGACATGGTCGAGCGGACAGGCCCGCCTTGGCCTCACCCGCGAACCCCCCGGCCTCCTCGCGATCGAGCTCCCCGACCGCACCATCCGCCTCGCCCCCGGCTGCGACTCCGCCCAGGTCCGCCTCGACGTCGTCGACGGCAAGACCGTCAAGATGACCGTCCTCTTCGGCGACATCGTCGAAGAGCCGGCGTCACCCTAGCCCCGGCCAGAGCCTCACCCAGAGCCTCACCCGGAGCCTCACCCGGAGCCTCACCCGGAGCCTCACCCGGAGCCTCACCCGGAGGGCGAGCCCCGCTTCCTCACCTCGTCGGGCGAGCCTACCTCGGACGACCACAGCACCTCGACCGCCGCCGCTCCGGGCGGTGCAGCCCCGAAACGCCGGCTTGCAGCAGGCGCCCGAGCAGAGCCCCTCTGCGAGCCCGGCCCCTAGCCCCTTAGCCCCTCGAGCTTCTTCTCGAGCTCCTCGACGACCTGCTGCTGCTTGGCGTAGTTGTCGGTGACGATCTTCCCGCGACCCTCGGCGACCTCCCGCTCCTCGGCGGAGACGGCCTCCTTCTTGACCTTCTCCAGGCGCTCGACGAAGCGCTCGCGCTGGACCAGGATCTCCCGCTCCCGCTCGAGCTTCTTCTCGTAGTACTCGATCTCCTCGGCCGCGCTCTGGAAGTCCGGCGGCTCCTTGGGGCGCGGCGTCGGATCGAGCTTCATCCCCTCCATCGGCGCGCCGAGCTTCGGGTTGCGTCGGGCCGTCGACCGGCCCTTCGCGTCGTCGATGCTGCGGGCGCCGACGCCACCGCGCACACGGCCCCCACCGCCCGCCACGACCTCCTCAGCCCGGTCCGCAGACTGGCTCGATTTGGCGCTTGAGGTCTTCTCGGTCGCCTCCTCGCTGCTTCCTCCCCCGAAGATCAGGAAGGCAGCAACACCAAGGATCGCGACACCTGCGACGATCGCGGGCAGCGGGCTGCCCTCCTCCGGACTAGCGGGCGGGGTTTCGGTGCTCATGGCCCCCAGGTTATAGCACGGGCACGATGGCAGGCTCCTGCGGATGAATCACGCTCGAGGCGAGGGCCCCAAACAATCTCTCTGCGGGCCTCTTCCCGAGGAGACCGCCGAGCGCCACGATCCGCGACCTGAACCCGAGGCCCGCCCGATCTCCAGCCCTATCTCCAGCCCTATCTCCAGCTCGACCAAGAGCGCCGAGGGCGGACCGCAGACGATCGACGGGACGACAGACCTCCGCTCCCAGCCCGTCCGAGGCCGCGACTCTGCCTCCGCCTCCCAGCATCCCAACCTGAGCACCGACGACCCCGTCGCAAACCCGACCGACGACGACGACCTGATCGAGATCCCCCTCGACGTCGACGCCAACCGTGCGGGGCTCCGCCTCGACCGCTTCATCTCCAGCCGCATCGTCCGGCTCTCCCGCAGCCGGATCCAGCGGATCATCGCCGCCGGCCAGGTCCGGGCCGCCGACACCGGGACGATCATCCTCCGGCCCTCCAAGCGGGTGCGCCTCGGCCAGCGCCTGATCATCGAGCGGCCCGCCCCCAGCGAGCCGGAGGTCGTCCTCGACTACGACATCCTCTACGAAGACGACGACCTCCTCGTCCTCGACAAGCCGTCCGGGCTCCCGGTCCACCCCTCCGCCCGCTACCACCGGCACACGCTCACCCACCTCCTGCGGACCCGGCTCGGCGAGGGCCACGGCTGGGAGCTCGCCCATCGCCTCGACCGCGAGACCTCGGGGGTGCTCCTCCTCGGCCGCCGTGGTCGTGGCGCCTCCTGCTCGGTCCTCAAGCGCAGCTTCTTCGAGCGGACGATCGACAAGCGGTACTGGGCGATCGCCCGCGGCGACCTCCGAGCGCCGCAGATGATCGACATCCCCCTCGGCCCCGCGCTCGGCTCGAAGATCCGGATCAAGATGGGCGCCCGCGAGCTCGACGACGGCGGTGTCCCAGCCCGCACCGCCGTCCGCCCCCTCGCCCGCGGCACCTTTCGCGGCGAGCCCGTCACCCTCGTCGAGGCCTCCCCCAAGACCGGACGTCAGCACCAGATCCGCGTCCACCTCGCCCTCGTCGGTCACCCCCTCCTAGGCGACAAGCTCTACGGGCTGGACGAGGAGCACTTCCTCGCCGTCGCCGACGAGCTCACCTCGCTGGGCGAGCTCGGGGACAAGCTCGGGCTGCGACGGCACGCTCTGCACGCGATACGCCTAAGCCTCGACCACCCGCGGACCGGCGTGCGGATGACCTTCCGGGCACCCTGGCCGCGGCAGCTCGCAGACATCGTCGACGCCCCAGAGCGCGACGACGACGACCCTGCCTGAGGTCTCGCTCGTCCGCGACGTCTCTGGCCCAGCGAGGCCGCGGCTCCGCCCTGTCCGCGACGTCTCTGGCCCAGCGGGGCCGCGGCTCCGCCCTGTCCGCGACGTCTCTGGCCCAGCGAGGCCGCGGCTCCGCCCTGTCCGCGACGTCTCTGGCCCAGCGGGGCCGCGGCTCCGCCCTGTCCGCGACGTCTGCCGCAGCGGGGCCGCGCTCCGCCTACTTCCGCCTACTTCCGCCTAATCCTCGGGCGCCAGGCTCATCAAGAGCCGCAGCGGCGACCAGGCCCGGTTCAGCGCCGAGGCGACCTCCGCCTCGTGCCGAGCCTGCTCGTACTCAAAGCGGGTCCAGGCGGCGAGCGAGGCCTGGGCCTGGGCGCTGCCGGCATGGGTGGCAGAGCAGCTGAGCCCGGGAAACCCCGCGCTGCCGAGGCGAGAGTGCCCCACCATGAGCCGATCGCTCTGCCCCAGCTCGCCGACAAAACCCTGCCGCACATCGGGGCAGGCGAGCTCCAGGGCCCGTTCAAAGGACGACGCGCTCGCCAGGCGATGCCGCGGATCCTTGCTCATCGCCGCGAGCACGAGCTGCTCCAGCGGGCGCGGGACCCCCAAGCGTCCGATAAGCTCGCTCGGCGGACGCGGCGGAGCCCGCAGATGCCCGCGGATAACCTCTTCGTCGGTGCCGACGAAGGGCTGCCGCCGGCAGAGCATCTCGTAGAGGATCACCCCGACCGCGTAGATGTCGGCCTGGACCCCGACCTCCTGGCCGAGGATCCGCTCCGGGGCGGTGTAGGCGACGGTGCAGACCGGCCGGACGCCGGAGGCCCGAACCGCGACGGCCTCGCCGAGATCGATGAGCCGGAGGTAGGGCTCTCGGCCGCTGCGCTCGCAGATCATGCAGTTCTCAGGCTTGAGATCGCCGTGCAGCACCCCCTGCTCGTGGATCGCCGCGAGGCCGGCGAGGAGCTGCCGCCCGAAGGTGCTGACGTTGCGCCAATGGAGCGGACCCGAGAGGATCCGCGTGCGAAGGTTCCGTCCAGCCACCCGCGGCATCACCAGGTAGGGCAGCGGCGTGGGGCCGCTGCGATCGACGCCCGCGTCGTAGGTCTCGACCACGTGGGGGTCGTCGATCCGCGCCCCGATCGCGGCCTCGTGGGCGAAACGGGCGAGCCGCCCGCAGGGCTCCGCCGCAGCGTCGACCTCTCCTCCAACCTGGCACTCTGAGCAGGTGCAGCCGTCGAGGCGCAACACCTTGACCGCGACCTCTCGGCCGAGGCGAGCGTCCGTCGCCGCGTAGACGTCGGCAGCACCGCCCCGGGCGAGACGATCGTGGAGGGCATAACGCCCGCCTATCGTCCGGCCGGTGAGCGCCGGCCCCTGGGACCTCGTGAATGCAAGAGTCATCGTGACCTCCGAGCATCGTCCGTGATGCTCGAAAACAGACTACCAACATTTCCGAACCGCAGGATCGGATTTTATCCGTGTTGCATATCGCACGAATGACCGATAACAATCGCGGATGACCCGAGGGAGACGCCGCGAGTTCGGCAAAGCGGCGGAGATCGCTCGCCTTCTCGCACGGGGCATCTCCTACCCCTCGATCGCGGGCCAGGTCGACCTCTCGACCCAGCAGGTCAAGCGCAGGGTCCAGAATTTGCGCCTCCTCCTCGCCAAGGAGACCGGCGACGAAGCCTGGGCCGACACCGCCAGCAAGACCCCCGTCGAGGTCGGCCAGGCCTTCCTCGCCCGCCCCGCGGGCGACGGCCCGGCCTGAGCGCCGCGCTTCGCCGACCGCCGCTCGACGCGCGATCATCGACCTCCGGGAGCCCCCCTGCCCTTGCTAGATTTCCTGTCTGGAGGGACATCCTATGGCCCACGAGTACAGGCTCAAGACCGGCTTCAAGATCTTCTTTGTGGTCCTCGGCATCATCGCCCTGCCGATCTTCCTCGCCGGCGTCCCGGTCCTCCTGATCGCCTTCCGGGCCTACGCCAAGACCGACGAGAAGGGCTTTGAGTACCGTTGGCTGACCGTCAAGCGGGTCGAGTGGGCGGACATCGCCGAGGTGAGGCGTGCCCCTGCCGCCGGACTGCTCGGCGCTCTCATGGCCCCGCACACCGTCGAGCGGCTCGACGGCAAGCCCTTCAACTTTCCCTCGGGCACCTTCACCGGCGGCGGCGACATCGTCGAGCTCGCGAAGAGCCACGTGAAGACCCCCGAAGCCTGATCCCCCGCGACGGGCCACCGGCTGCTAGCCAGACTTCGCCCCGTCGCCGTTGCGCGGGATCTTCAGCGGCAGGTAGGGCACCCGCTCGGCCGCCGGGATCCCCTCGCTGTAGACCCAGCGGTAGACCATCCAGCGCTCTAGCACCGACTGCGTGTACTTCCGGGTCTCGTCGTAGGGGATGCTCTCGATGAAGAGATCAAAGTCCCGCTCGCCGCGCTTCTCGAGCCAACGCTCGACCGCCCCGGGACCCGCGTTGTAGCTCGGGATCGCGAGCGGCACGACCTCGTCGCCGCCGCCGTAGCGGCCGACAAGACCGCCGAGGTAGCGCATGCCGAGGTCCAGGTTGAACGCCGGATCGTAGAGCTTCTCCGGGTCGAGCTTGCCGAGCCCAGCCCGCTTAGCGACGTCCTTGGCGGTCGCCGGCATCATCTGGATGAGCCCGCGAGCGCCGGCCCAGGAGGTCGCCCCCGGATCGAAGCGGCTCTCGGTCTGCATGATCGCGAAGGTCAGCAGCCGCGGGACCTGGTGGGCCCCCTCGCCGCTGCGGATCACGTCTTCAAAGGCGAGCGGGTGCGCCAGCTCCCAATACTCGCGCTGCTCGCCGACCGGCGGCGTCGACCGCCAGCTCCGTCCGAGCGCGCCGAGGAGCCGCTGGGACTCCGAATAAAGCCCCGCCTGGGCGAGGATCTTCGCCGCAGGCCAGCCCTTGATCGACGCCTCCTGGAGCTCGTCGCGGGCCTCTACGCCGAGACCCAGCTCGGCGAGGATCTTCGCCCGCGTCGCCCCTTCGACCTTCGGCAGCTCGAGCGAGCCCGCCTTCGGGATCGACCCTGACGCGGCCGACCCTTCGAGCACCGCAAGGCCAGCCGCGTGCGCCTCCTCGCCGACATCACGCAGGCGCGAGAGCGCGAGGATCGACGGATAGCTGAGGGGCGCCGGACGGATCGCGTCGATCCAGGCGGCCTGCGCCTCCTCGGCCCGACCGAGCCCCGCGAGCGCCTTGCCGCGGTAGTAGTGGAGCTTGGCCACCTCGATCGGATCGGACTCGCCGCTCGCGAGGCCGGCCTCGACCAGCTCGAGCGCGTCGCCCTCGCGCGAGCCGACGAAGGCGCCGACCACCAGGCGTCGGCGCGCCTCCGCCGACATGTCGCCGCCCTTGTCGACCGCCGCCTCGTAGGCCGCCCGCTCCTCCGCCTCCTTGCCGATCTCCGCCCACGACTCGCCGGCCAGGACGTAGGCGTCGTCGGCGTAGGAGTGTTTTGGATAGTCGGTCGCGAGGCGCTCGAATTCCTTGGCCGCGCGGGCGTACTCGCCGGCGGCGTAGCGTCCGCGGGCCGCCTGGTAGCGCGCCCGCACCTCGGTGTCGAAGCTGCCCGCCCGCTTGCACTCGGCCGCCGCCTCGTCGAACTTCGGCCGCGCCTCGCTGCGCTTGCGCTGCTTGAAGATCGCCGAAGCCCGGAGGTAGAGCGCCTGGCAGCGATCCTCGTGCGGGAGCTTGCGCGTCCGCAGGAACGAGCCGACCTCAGCGATCAGGGTCTTGTAGCGCCCGCGCGAGAGCAGCTCCTGGAGGCGAGCGATCGTCCGCTCGCGGGTCGCCTTGAGCTCGTTGGAGAGCGTCCTCGGCCCGCCGATCTTCGCCTGGAGGCCGGGGATCGCCGCCGCCGCCTCCTCGCCGTAGTCCGAGAGCGGGACCTCGATGATGAGCTGCTCGTAGAGCTGCAGCGCCCGCTCGAGCCCCGGCGCCTCCTCGGACTCCACGAGCATCCGCGCGAGCTTCGCCTTGGCCTCGTGGCGTCGCGACGCCTTCGGGTGCTCGGCGATGTACTTCTCGTAGAGCGTCTCAGCGCCCTGGCGATCGCCGGTCCGCTGGCGCGCGTCCCCGTTGGCGATCAGGCCATCGCCGCGGATCGCCCCGTCGAGCGGTCCCCCCTCCAGCACCGCGAGCGCCGCGGAGGGCTGCCCCGAGTCGAGCAGCGCCTGCCCCTGGAGGAGGCGCAGGCGACCGCCCACGGCCGCGAGCCCCGGCACCTCGCGGGCCCCGGCGAAGCGCTCCGCCGCCGCAGCATGATCCCCGGCACGGACATCCTCGAGGCCGCGGAGCCAGAGCGCCGCGCCGCGCTCGTCTGCGGTCGCGCTCGGGTCCGCCAACACCTCGTCGAGGAGGGCCGCTGCGCGGGCGTAGTCGTGCTGCTCGCGGGCGAGGATCGCGTCGCGCCCCGGACCCCGGGCGAACCACAGATCGCGGCGCGGCTCCGCGACCGCCTCGAGCTCCTGCGCCTCGGCCTCTGTGGTCGTCGTCGGCGGCGAGGACGGCTCCTCCGTGCCGGTGAAGAGCGGCGGCGTCTTGCCCTCAGAGCGACAGGCCCCGACCGCGAGCACGACCAGCCCCGACAACACCGCGCCCCGGGTCAGCCCCCAGGCGAAGCCCTGCGTCCGCCGTAGCGCGGGAGGGAGAGGGCCAGGATCGTCGCCGCTCACCGTGACGAGACCGCCGACGACCGGGCCATGAGAGCGCGAGGGGCTCTCTTCGCGCGTTGCTGTGCCGCTGTCATCGCGTCCTTGAGTCGTCATCGTCGTCGAGTCCGTATCTTGAGCTGAGCTGAGCTGGAGGCAGAGGGGAGGAGATCAGGTGTGGTGGGTCGCTTCGCTCTCGGGGTCGTAGAGCTCGACCCGGCCGGCGCCGAGGCGACCGGCCTGGCGCATCGCCAGCTCCGCGGCGGTGACCAGCCCGTCCGCCGTCGCCTCGAGGAGCATCCCGAGATCGGCGACCCCGAGCGAGACGCTGATCACGACCCGCTCGCCGCTGACGACGAAGGGCTCCGACGCCACGGCGTCGCGGATCCGCGACGCCGCCCGCGACCCCCGCATCGCGTCCACCCAGCGGCAGGTAAGCCCCATCACGTCGTGGCCGTAGCGGGCGAGCACGTCGTCCTCGCGGGTGATCGCTTGGACCCGCTGGGCCAGCTCCCGCAGGAGGATCTCGCCGTCGGCGATCCCGAGGCGGCCGAGCACCCCCTCAAAGTCGTCGACCGAGAAGAGCACCAGCGTCAGCGCCTTCCCCTGGCGCAGCGCGACCGTGACGTCGCTCTCGAGGCGGTTGAGAAAGTAGCCGCGGTTGAAGAGCCCGGTCTGCCGGTCGCGGAGCGCCGACTCAAAGAGACGGCGCTGGAGATCCTCTTCGGTGTCATCGCGGTAGGTGAACTTGAGAACGCTGGTCGCCCCGAGCTGGATCCGATCCCCCTCGTGCAGGGGGTAGCGATCGACCCGCTCACCGTTGGCGAAGGTCCCGTTGGTCGAGCCCGCGTCCATCAAGTAGTAGACGTCGTCCTGATAGACGACGGTCGTGTGGGTCCGCGATATTCCCTCGTCGTTGATCCGGATGTCGGCCGTCAGCCCGCGGCCGATCGACGAGGTGCCGGGGCCGAGCGCGAACATCTCGCCCATCCGGTCCCCCGCGAGGACGACGACGTAGGCTCGCCGCCCGCTCGCGCTCTTCTTGTCGCGACCCGCGGGACCTGCGGGGTCCGTGCTGCTGGGCGGAGCCGGAGTGTGCGGGTCGGAGGGGGACATCGGAGTAGCTTGGGCGGGCAGAGGGCCGCGCGCGAAGGATCGTAGGCGCGCCGCCACAGGCCCCGCAACTATCGGGCCAACCCGCGCCCGTCCCTCGGAAGATCCAGCGGCGATCGCAGGCGCGCCCTCTGCGCCAGCCCCCCGAGAGGCCGCGGTCGACGCCCCTCTTGCGCCGGCCGCAGAGGACCCCCATACTCGACCACTGGGTTCGCGACCTCCGTCCGCGGGCCCACACGAGCGAGAATTTTCCACCTTCAGGGGGTGTTACGGTTTCGACGGGGGCTCTGAACGCGAAGGTTGCGTGCCGCGGATCTCGATCCCCGCGTCAAAACGGTCGGGAAAACACAGCTGCCAACGACAGCAACTACGGCCGTATGGCCATCGCCGCCTAAGAACGGTGACATCTTCTTCTGAGGTGCTCCCAGTAGGGATGAAGGTGTCAAAACGGGGAGCTAGCTTGCGGGGACGCCCCGAATCGCAGGCGAAATTCAGGGGATCGGAGCGAGGAGGGCCTGTCGGCGGGCATGCCTCGCTCCAAGATCAAATCCACCGACTACGCACGTAGATACCCAGCCTGACGACTTCCGGACCCGGGTTCAACTCCCGGCGCCTCCAACAACCTGACGGGCAGCTAGGCGACTAGCTGCCCGTCTTCAATTCTGGGCGCGATCATGGGAGGCGATGCGCCGAGAGGGGGCATCGATCGCCGAGCTATCATCAAGGGCGATGAGTCCGCGCACTCGAGGGGCCGCCTACTTCTGCACGGGGGTCGCCGCGCTGATCACCTTCGGCTCGGTGTACGCAGCCTACGATCTCTGGGGCGGCGTCCCGCGCAACCTCTGGCGGGTGATGCAGGCGCTCGCGGTCCTCGCCCTCAGCGGGACGATCGTCGGCGGCGTTCGCTGGATCAAGAGCTGGCCGAGCGAGGAGCGGCTCAAGGCGAGCCTGCGCGCGGTCGCGGTCCTCGGGACCCTCGCGGCGCTGGTCGGCCTCGGGCTCTTCACCTACTACGTCGAGCGGAGAGCCCCGAGCCGGAGGATCTGCTCAAAAGCGCAGCTCACGGAATCTCTCAGCGAGCGCAAGAAGCTGCTCCGAGAGGGTCTAGGCCCCCTCTTCCCGGTCATCGATCCCGACTCCACGTGCACAGAGCTCAAGCGCGAGCTCGACGCGCTCGAGGAGAGCGGGGAGTGTCCCTTCCTGCCGCCGACCGGCGCTCGCTGTCTCTGCGGCCAAGACCTCTGGGTCTCGAGCGCGCCGGCCTGCGAGTCCGGGCGGACGACCTGCGAGTGGCGCTCCCAGGGTGACCGCGAGGCGAACGCCCTCGGCTGCGTGACGGAGAGCGGCGAGCGTCGCCTCCGCGAGCTCGAGGCGCCCTAGCAGACCCACATGCGGGGGCAGGCCCGCACCACCTCTCGATGAGAATCGCGCTTGGAGATCGAACTCGTCGGCGACCCTGCGCCCTATTTTCATGGCAGACCCCATGGGCCTCCGGCCCACCACGCGTGCATGAAAACGCGCGCCCGCATCCTTCTACCGCTGCCTGGGCGGAACCGAGTCCATGACCCTCGACCGGCTGGCCAAGATCGCCGCGGCGCTCGACGTTGAGCCTCATGAGCTGCTGATGCCGAGCAGCGAGAGTTCGAGCTGACCCGTCCCAGGTCGACGAGACGCCCCTGGTTCGCCACCAGGGGAAGTCCGTGCAGCGTCCGGATACTCGGCCGCACTCCGCTCACCTACTCCTCGACGTACCAAATTCCGGGGCACAACTCGCAGAACGCAGTAGCCTCTGGCCCGCAGTAATCGGGGGTCACTTCGCCACACTTATCGGAGCGCCATGTCCCGATGTTAGTGCATGCAAGTCCACCTAGGCAGTTCAGAAGCTCAAGGTGACTGTCACCGCACTCCTCACTGATCGCTCGCGCGTCTTCAGCATCCTCCACGCACCCCTTAATCTCCTCATCATTGTCTTCATCGAACAGATCGCCGTCGCACCCGAGTCGTCCAAGCCCGGCTTTGCAAGCTTCTTCGACTTCCACCTCTGGGTTCTTCTCCTCGCAACCTGGCGCAAAAAGCAGCAACATCAGCGCAGCCAGGCCTACTTTCCCATTAACTATTTTATGCTTCATATGAATTTGTGACGAGAATGCCTTCAGGCGGTTGGCGGCAGCGAGGGCCCATTTCACTCACCCTCTGCGTACCAGACACCTGGACACTCCTCGCAGAACGCAGCCGACTCTGGCCCGCAGTAGCCTTCACTCGCCTCCCCGCATTTATCATCGCGCCAGTGCTCAATGTCCATGCAAGCAAGGTCGCCGAGACAGCTCAGAAGGCCAACGATCCTCTCCTCGCATTCTGTACTAACCCCACTTGCCGCATCAACGTCGTCCAAGCACTCTCTGATGAACTCGTCATCCGAGTCTTCCACAAAGTCGGCCTCACAAAGCAAAGTTGTATAGCCTGCCCGACATGCATCTTCGGCTTTGCCATCGCCCTTCTTCTCGCATCCAACAAGGAGAAGGATGGAGCTCAACATGATCATATGCAGAGAAACCCTTGCCAGGCACTCTTTTCGGTTTCTCTGCCTGGCATTCATTGGTTCCCCCAAACTCCTGGGCAGTCTGTGAACACTGCACTCTTGAAATCCTCGCATGGATACCTCTCGATGAGAATCGCGCTTGGAGATCGAACTCGTCGGCGACCCCGCGCCCTATTTTCATGACAGACCCCATGGGCATCCGGCCCACCACGCGTGCATGAAAACGCGCGCCCTCGCGCCGCACTCGTCGGCCCTCTCGGCTTGGACAGAACGCCGCTGTACTGGGCCGTAGTGCAATTTTTGGCCGAGTCGAGAGGGACGACGAGGGCTGGAGAGCGTTCGGGACTTTTGCCACGGCCGCTAGGGTCAGCAGCGCGCGCGGCCTCGCAAAGCTTGCGCAGGGGCCACGCGCAGCGGGCGAGTAGGCTTGTCCCCGTCATGAACCCAACCCACGAGCCGATCATCAGCGAGTACATGACCGCGAGCCCGGCGACGATCGAGTCCGACCTGACGCTCGCGCAGGCGGCGGAGCGGATGCACGTCAACGGGATCCGCCACCTGCCGGTGCTGAAAGACGGCAACTTGGTGGGCGTGCTGAGCCAGCGCGACATCCTCGTGCTCCAGTCGGTCCCCGGCTGCGACCTGGACACCTGTCCTGTCGACCAGGCGATGGCCGTCCAGCCCTTCACCTGCGGGCCGAAGGCGCATATCCGGGCGGTGGCGCTGGAGATGGCCGAGCACAAGTACGGCACCGCCGTGGTGGTCGACCGTGAGCACCCCGCGGAGGTCCTCGGCGTGTTCACGACGGTCGACGCCCTCCGGGCGCTCAACAAGCTCGCGGCGCGCTAGGCCTGAAATAGGCGCTGGCGTGAGGTGCCCTCACGAGCCCGCGTAGAACCCCTGATGACACGGATTTCGCGCTTCGACCGTATCTGTGCGGGTGAAGGCTCACCTCCTGCTTGAAGGCGGGCGGAGCTCGGAGGCTGAGGGCGGGCGGGCGAGGGGCGACGAGGCGGGTCCCTCGCGGACGCGGGTCCTCCCATGCCACGTGCTCGCCACGGGTGAGGCTGAGGTGCTTGAAGAGACAGGTACGCGTGTCTCCGCGCGAGGCACGGGTCCTCCCGCTGCGTCCCACCCGTCGCCCCTCGCTCGCCCGAGCGAGTCTGTCGGCGCTCCGCTGGACGCTCGGCGATCGTCTCGATCGAGAGAGTGACCCTTGGTACAGATCATATGAAGTCGGGAGCAGATCGCGAGCAACAACGAGCATCGACGGTCGAACTCCAGCCCGTGGCGAAGTCCAAGCGAGCGCGAGCCTCCGAGCCCCAGTGAGAACACCGAGCGGGACAACTCGCGCGAGTCATCTCAAGGCCGACTGTCGGCGAGAACGGAGCCCACAGGCAAGCGCTCGACCGAAGTGCAAGAGCTTCGAGCCTCCGCCGGTAGAGTTGGTCGTCGACCCGGCTCCTGTGACACCCTTCTCTGGGCTCACGCTCGCGGCTCGATCGATCGCCTCAAGCTCCGGCGCTCGATCAACGGCCGCGTGAAGTCTTCGAGAACAAGCGCGGCTACGACGAAGCGACGCATGTCCTGAGCCACGTCTACAACCTCTTCCTCGGCGGCAGCTTCGTGCTCGGTGTTCTCACAGGCGTTTCGGAGGCTCTCGATCGCTTGGGCTTCGGCACGGACCGAAGTTCGACCGGCGATGCGCGTTGTCGCTCACCAGGTGCGCGAGAGACTCGACGAGCATGTGTCGAGCGAAGACCTACGGGAGCAAGCGATCCACGTACCCGGTAGCGGAGCCCAGGACGACTTGCTCGGGCGAGCGAGGGGCGACGGATGGGACGCAGCGGGAGGACCCGTGCCTCGCGCGGAGACACGCGTACCTGTCTCTTCAAGCAGACCAGCCTGACCCGTGGCGAGCACGTGGCATGGGAGGACCCGCGTCCGCGAGGGACCCGCCTCGTCGCCCCTCGCCCGCCCGCCTACAGCCCCCAAGCTCCGCCCCTCGCCAAGCACGAGGTGAGCGCTCACCCACACGAATACAGCGCGAAGCGCAAAACCCGTGTCACTGACGTTTCTACGCGGGTTGTCTAGGACGCCTCACAGCAGCGCTTATTTCAGGGCTAGGAGGCCGCGGCAAAGTCCGCGACAAAGTCCGCGGCAAAGTCCGCGGCAAGTCCCGCGGCAAAGTCCGCGGCAAGTCCCGCGGCAAGTCCCGCGGCAAGTCCCGCGCCGGTCGAGGGCTCGCCTAGCGATGCGATGATGCGTTCGCTCAACGGAGCTTGTGTCCCCTAGCTAGATCAGGCCCAGGGAGCGCGCCCACCAGAGCGCAGCGCCAGCGAGAAGGGCCACCCCGACGAGCCCGGCGACGAGCCCGGCGGGGACACCAGCACCGGACCCGTCGTCACGCACACCCACCCCGCTGACCAGTAGCCTCCCGCCGCTCTCGAACCCGCAGCCCAGGCGCGAAGTCGCGCTCCGCCGGGAAGCGGCGCGTACGCCCCCGCTCATCGCAGGGGCGCAGCCTGCGAACCTATTTCCCCATGGATCCTCGGTAGCCGGAGAGACTCGCCGAGTGCGTCAGATAGCCCCAAAGCCGCGCAAGCCCCATAGACCGCCCCTGGACCCAGGGCTACCATGCCTACCTCTGAGCCTGAGGTTCCTAGCAAACATGAAGAACGTCCCGCCGCATCGCCTCTCCTCTTCGCCAACCCGTCGCAGGAGGATCGGCGTCGGCCTGGGCTTGATCACCGGGGTGATCTCGGCCGCCACGATCGCGCACTCATCAACAGCGACGGCGGCGGAGCGCGAGCTCTACGACGCCGGTTGGTCGGCGACCTCCGCCTCACCGGCGAGCGACGTCTTCAAAGCAGCCCCTGGCGTGGTCCAAGCGCGGGAGACCACCCGCGGGGTCCCGTCCATCTTCGTCAGCGCGCCGACGCAGCCGGCGAAGGCGGGGAGCACCGCCGACCAGGCGGCCCGGCAGCACCTGCGAAACATCCGCGACACCTACGGGGTCTCAGCGGCCGTCATCGACGAGGCTCGCCCCCTCTTCACCCACGACATCGGTCGCGGCGGCGTGATCGTCGTCCTCCGGCAGACTGTCGACGGCGTCGACGTCTTCCACGGTGACGTCAAGGTGCTCCTCGATCGCGACTATCGCCTGGTCGCGGTCTCCGGCAGCCCGCACCCGAGGGCCCGCGCCGACGCTGCGCTCGACTTCGATCTCGAGCCCGAAGAGGCGACCGCGAGCGCCCTCGGCGATCTCTACGGCAGCGAGGTGCTCGCCGCCCAGCTCACCCGCACCGCGAGCCGGGCGAACCTCCCCGGCGAGACCCTCCTCGACTTCGCCGCCGACGCGGGCCCGACCGCCGTCCACATGCGGGCGCCGGCGCGGGTCAAGCCGGTCTACTTCCCCCTCGGCGACGGCCTTGTCCCGGCGTTCTTCGTCGAGACCCAGACCTATGTCGGCGCCGACCCGGAGCTCGACGGCTATCAGTACGTGATCGCGGCGGACGACGGCCGGATCCTCCACCGCCGCAGCATGAAGGCCAACGAGGCCGTCTCCTACCGGGTCTGGGCCGACGCTGACGGAGACCATCGCCCCCACGACGGGCCCTTCGCCGATCACACGCCGCACCCGACCGGCTTCCCCGACGTCGGGCCCACCGACTACACCAAGCCGAACCTCATCACGATCGACGCCTTCAACACCAACCCCGACGGGGGCAGCGATCCCTGGCTCCCCGACGGCGCGGTCGAGACCCTCGGCAACAACGTCGACGCCTATGTCGACCACACGAGCCCCAGCGGCTTCAACCCCGAGGAGGGCGAGTTCCGGGCGAAGACCAGCGCCCCCGCCACCTTCGACTACGTCTACGACCCCAACTCGGAGCCGCTCGCGAACGAAGAGCAGTCGCTGGCCGCGATCACGCAGCTCTTCTACGACATCAACTGGCTCCACGACTATTGGTACGACTCCGGCTTCAACGAGGCCGCAGGCAACGCCCAAGACGACAACTTCGGCCGCGGCGGCGAAGGTGGTGACCGCCTCCAGGCCCAGGCCCAGGACGCGGCCCTGACCGGCGCCCGCAACAACGCGAACATGATGACGCCGAGCGACGGCGTCTCTCCGGTCATGCAGATGTACCTGTGGACCCCGCGCAACAGCAGCGCGAGCCTGACCCTCGCCCCCTCGGAGGCGACCTATACGGTCACCAAGGGTCAGTTCGGGCCGACCAAGTACGACCTGTCCGGGACGATGGTGCTGGTCGACGACGGCGAGGGCATGAGCCCGACCGACGGCTGCGAGCCGCCGAAGAACGACGTCGCCGGCAAGATCGTCCTCATCGACCGCGGCGACTGCACCTTCGAGACCAAGGTCAACGGGGCGATGTCCCAGGGCGCGATCGCGGTGGTCATCGCCGACAACGTCGAGGGCAACTCGCCGCCCGGGCTCGGCAACGACAGCATGATGGAGGACCCGTCGATCCCGACCCAGGCGGTGACCAAGGCCGACGGCGCCCTGATCAAGGCGGAGCTCGAGCAGGGCGAGGTCACGGCGACGATGGTCGGCGACTCCGACGCGGAGCGCGACGGGACCATCGACAACCAGATCGTCGCCCACGAGTGGGGCCACTACATCCACCACCGCCTGGTCGAGTGCGGCAGCGCCCAGTGCGGGGCCATGAGCGAGGGCTGGGGCGACTTCATCGCCCTCCACCAGACCCTGCGCGAGGGCGACGACCTCGACGGCACCTACGCCAGCCAGACCTACGCGGGCTTCGACGACACGGGGTACTTCGGGATCCGCCGGGTCCCCTACTCCGTCAACATGGAGAAGGACCCGCTGACGTTCAAGCACATCGGCACCGACAACAGCCTGCCGCAGGTCGCCCCGCTCAACGGCGGCGGCTTGAACTCCCAGGTGCACAACGCCGGCGAGGTCTGGGCGACGATGATGTGGGAGCTCTACATCAGCCTCCACAAGGCCAACGCGGGCGACAAGAGCTTCGCCGAGGTCCGGCGCTCCCTCGCCGACTACGTCGTCGCCGGGATGATCATGACACCGCCGGCGCCGACCTACACCGAGCAGCGCGACGCGATCCTGATCGCGATCTCGCAGATCGACGAGGATGACTTCATCACCGCCGCCCAGGCCTTCGCCCGCCGCGGCGCCGGGACCTGCGCGGTCGGCCCCGACCGCGACTCCAAGGACTTCACGGGGATCGTCGAGTCCTACGATCTGCGGGCCAACGCCGCCCTGACGAGCCTCAACATCGGCGAGGGCGACGACTCCTGCGACGGCGACGGGGTGATCGACGGCGGCGAGTCCGGGCTCATCTCGATCGAGCTCTTCAACTACGGCGTCGAGGAGCTGCCGGCGGGGGCGACCGTCGAGGTCCTCTCGCCGACCCCGAGCCTGACCTTCCCCGAGGGCTCATCCGTGACCCTCCCGGCTGTCGCCCGCCTCGACAACTTGGACCTCTCCTTCCCGGTCTCGGTGGTCGAGGGTCTGGTCGACGATGAGCACGTCAACCTGACGGTGCGGCTCTCCACCCCAGGCGGCTGCGAAGAGGTCCGCGAGCTCAAGCTGCCGGTCGTCCTCCACGCGGACATCTACCCGCAAAGCTCCGCCACCGACGACGTCGAGGTCCCGGACTCGCCCTGGCAGATCAACGGCACCGCCGGCGACACCGTCTGGAGCCGCCAGGCGACGACCGAGAGCGGCTACGTCTGGACCGGCCGCGACATCGGCAATGTCAGCGACACCTCGCTGATCTCACCGGCGCTCGAGTCCGTCGCCGGCGAGCCGTTGGTGATCACCTTCGACCACGCCTTCAAGTTCGAGTTCTCCGAGGAGATCGCCTGGGACGGCGGCGTGCTCGAGGTCTCCAGCGATCAGGGCGAGAGCTGGGAGGACGTGTCCAACTACCTCGACCCCGGCTACAACGGCGTGATCAACTCCGCCGCCAACCCGATCAACGGCGCGAACGCCTTCACCGACGAGAGCCCAGGCTACCCGAAGATGCAGCCGATGACGCTCGACTTCGGCGAGGCCTTCGCCGGCAAGACGGTCCACCTCCGCTTCCGCATCGGCACCGACTCCGCCGCCGGTGCGCCCGGCTGGAACATCGACAACATCGCCGTCAGCGGGATCTCCAACACGCCCTTCCCGACCTGGATCCCCGACAACTGCGGCATGGGGCCGACCTCCGACAGCGAGACCGGCTTCGACACCGAGACCGGCGGCTTCGACACCGACGACGACTCGGCGACCTCCTCCACGACCGGTGAGATCGACGGGGAGAGCGGCTGCGGCTGCACCGTCGAGAGCGCGAGCGCGGGGGAGAAGGCCGCGAGCCTCGCCCTCTGGCTCGGCCTCGCAGGGCTCATCCGTCGCCGGCGTCGCCGCGCCTAGATCAGGGCGGAGGTGTCGCCACCACACGCTCCGCGAGCCGACCGCTCGACCGCAGATCCGGGCTCTGCCCGCGCTCCTCTCGGCCGCCTAGATCTAGATCGGCGTCACCCGGACGTGGATGACGCTGTCGCTGGCGTCCTCTTGAGTGCTGTCGATGATCACCTCGATCGTCCCCGAGAGCGCCTTGGCGCCCCAGATGTCCTCGACGAAGTCCTTGTCGTCGTTTTGCTTGATCCGCTTGGACTCGCCGTCGACGATCACCAACGCCCCCTTGGGGTTGCGGTTCTCGGTGTGCCGCGAGCGGACTCCGATCTCGTAGGTCGCCGGGGCCAGGTCCTCGAAGGTGAAGATCGCCTTGCCCTGGCGGGTGCCGTCGGGGGCGTAGAGGCCCTCGCAGTCGGCGGGGATGTGCTCGTCGCTCTTCGCCGTGTAGGCGTAGCCGCCGTTGAAGTCGCAGCGGTCGACCCAGTTGTGGCGCTTGGTGAACACCGCCTGGTGGTAGTCGAGGATCACCTCCTCGCCCATCGACTCCGGCGGCTCGGGGCACTCCTCGACCTGGGCCATCGCCTCGATCCGGACGTCGCCGATCCGGTAGAAGGTCCCGCCAGAGAAGGTCCCGGCGGTGAACACCGCGCTGTTGTCGCCCGCCACCGTCTCGCCGAGGATGTCGAGCTGCAGCGCGTGCTCTTGGTTGTCCCAGCCGGCGTTCGCCGGCAGCGGGATCGCGGCGCCGCCGTTCATGTGCACGTCGCCCTCCTCCCCGGGATGATCGATGTCGTAGCCGCGAAAGTGGAGCGTGGCCTCGGTCACCAGCTCCGGCGCGGGCAGGCCCGGGATCAAGAAGCTGAGGGTCTCCTTCGAGCCCTTGTCGACGTCGAGCTCGAAGAGACCGCTGCCGTAGGTGAGCGACTGAAAGGAGCAAGCGATCGCTGGCGGCAGGACGTCGCCGCTGCCGCTCGACCCGCCGGTCGACGATCCTCCGGCGGTCGTCGGCTCCGTCGTCGTCGTCGGCTCGCCCGAGCCCGAGGTCCCAGCGCTCGCCGACGCCCCGGAGGTCCCCGTCGCCGAGTCGGAGGTGCCCTCGCTCGTCTCCGAGTCCCCGCTCCCCTCGCTTTCCTCGCTGCCCTCGCTGCCCTCGCCCGAGGCCAGGCCGGCCGATGCGCTCGCCTGGAAGGTCGCCGCCGTCCCCTCTCGCTCCGGGTCCTCGGCGCAGGCGCTCACGCTCACACCCGCGCCCGCGCACAGGCCGACGAGCAAGGACATGCGGGAGAGGCCGGCAGACAAGGAGCGCATTCGCGCACGCTAGCGCAGCTTCGAGCGTCACGTCTAGCTCCTGTCCAGCCCGCTTAGGGCCCGCTTAGGGCCCGCTTAGGGCCGACGTCGAACGCCATGGGGCGCGCGGAGCTCCGGCGATCGAGGCGTCTCCTCGAGCGCAGCCGTCACACCGCGGCCCCTGCGAATTCCGAGCGGAGGCTCGTCCCGCGAGCGACGCCCTGCGTTCGGTGCCGGCTCCGACAACTCCTGTAGTGGAGAACGCGGTGTCTGTGCGTCGAGCCGCCCACAACCCGAGCGCAGGTCGACCGCTCGATCGATGATCCCAAACGAGCGCTCCAGCGAGAGGCGACCCTCCGCAGGACCCTCGATAGAGGGCGAGAAACGCGCTGTTTCATCGATCCTTTACGCCCTGCTCACACTCGTTCGCCCCCTCCTGGGTCCGCACTCCTCGGATCTTCGAGTACGCTCTCCCGGCCGCCCATGCCCCAGCTACGCCTCCACCACGCACTCATGCTCGCGCTCACCATCGCGACCGGTTGCGGCGCTGCCGCGGGCGAGGAGCAGGGCAAGGGCGGCAAGGCTGGAAAGGCCGCCTGGCAGGGCAAGGGCGGCAAGGGCGGCAAGGACGGCAAGGGCGGCAAGGGCGAGGACGCCCTCCCTGTCGCGGTGACCACGCCAGCGCCGGCGACGGTCGAGCGCTTCTACCGCACCTCGGGGACCCTCCAAGCCCTGCGCAGCGCCGATCTGGTCGCCACCCAGGCCGGCGTGATCCTCGAGCTCCGGGCCGAAGAGGGGGATGTCGTCACCGACAACCAGCTCCTCGCCCGCCTCGACGGCCGCGCCTTCAACCTCCAGGCCTCGGCCGCCCAGGTGACCGCGAAGAACGCCCAGGCGGAGCTCCGCCGCTTGGAGCAGATCGCGGCCCTCGACGCGGTCTCCGGCGAAGAGCTCGACAAGCAGCGCTACGCGGTCGAGCAGGCCCTGGCCAGCGTCAAGGTCTCGCGGCATCAGGTCACCCAGACCAAGGTGACCGCGCCCTTCGCCGGGACGATCATCGCCCGCCACGTCGACGTCGGCAACATGGCGACCCAGGCGACCCCGCTCTTCTCGATCGCCGATCTCTCCAAGCTCGACCTCGAGCTCCACATCCCCGAGGCGGAGGCCGGCGAGGTCGCGGTCAATTCGGAGGTCGAGCTCGAGCTCCTCGACGGCTCGAGCTTCCCAGCCTCGGTGATCCGCAGGGCGCCGATCGTCGACGCCCTCACCGGCACCGTGAAGTTCATCGCCCGCGCCGAGACCTTCCCCCCGGCGGCCGTACCGGGCGCGTTCTCCCGGGCGAAGGTCCGGGTCGCCGCCCGCGAGGCGAGCCTCACCCTGCCGATCGAGGCGCTCTTCGACTACGAGGGCGAGCCCCACGTCTACACGGTCGTCGACGGCAAGGCCAAGCGGACCCGGATCAGCGTCGGCCTCCGCGGCGAGCAGCGCTTCGAGGTCACCGGCGACATCGCCAGCGACGCCTCGGTGATCGCCGACGCCAGCGGCGGGATCGTCGAGGGGATGCCGGTCCGCATGCTCGGCGCGGGCGACCGGGCTGGCCCCGGCGAGGCGAGCGCGACCGGAGCCGCCAACGCCCTCGCGCCGGCGGACGCCGGGGGCAGCGAGAGCGACAAGCGCGACACGAGCGACGAGGGCAAAGAGGCGAACGCCGCCGCAGGAGCGGACGAGCAGGGCAAACGCGGCGCAGGCAAGCGCGGTCCCGGGGAGCACAAACGCGGCGCCGGAAAACGCCCCCGCAAGAGCGAGGACAAGTAGCTTGGCGGTGCTCGGCGGCTGGATCGCCGGCTCCGTCGCCCGCCCGGTGACGACGACCATGGCCACCCTCGCGGTGCTGATCTTCGGCATCGTCGCCCTCCTCCGCCTGCCCGTCGCCCTCCTCCCGGACCTCTCTTACCCGAGCCTCACGGTCCAGACCGAGTACCCCGACGCGGCGCCGACCGACGTCGAAGAGCTGGTCACCCGACCGATCGAGGAGCTCGTCGGCGCGGTCCCGGGGCTGGTCCAGGTCGAGTCTGTCTCCCGCGAGGGCCGCTCGGAGATCGTCCTCGACTTCGCCTGGGGCACCGGCATCGACCGGGCGATGGACGACGTCCGCGAGAAGCTCGACCGCGTGGTCCTGCCGCAGGAGGCGGATCGCCCGGTGGTGCTCCGCTACGACCCCGCGCAGGAGCCGATCCTCCGCCTCGCCCTGGTCAGCGGACGGAGCGCACGCGGACCCCCTGGCGATGCGAAGTCCTCGGACAGCTCGGACAACCCGGACAACGCCAAGACCTCCGAAGACGCCGACGCCGACGCCGACGCCGACGCCGACAGGGCGAACCCCGCGGGAGAGAACGCTGCGGACAGGGAGCCCTCCGAGGACGCCCGGGTCGACCTCGGCGCCCTCCGGCAGCGCGCCGATCGTCAGGTCAAGCGCGCCCTGGAGAAGGTCCAGGGGGTCGCCGCGGTCCAGCTCCACGGCGGCGACGAGGATGAGATCCGGGTCGAGATCGACCCCCAGCGGCTCGCCGCACTCGGTATCGGCGCCGATCAGATCGTCGCGGCGATCACCGCCGACAACATCAACCGCCCGGGCGGCGCCCTCTCGGAGCAGCGCAGCCGCTACCTGATCCGCACGGTCCACGAGGCGCGGACGACCGCGGCGCTCGGCGAGACGATCCTCCGCTCTGAGAACGGCGCCGAGCTGCGCCTGCGCGACGTCGCGACCGTCGTCCGCGTCGCCAAGGAGCGCGAGGAGCTCTCCCTGGTCGACGGCCGCGAGGCGATCGAGCTCGCGATCTTCCGCGAGGGCGACGCCAACACCGTCGCCGTCGCCGAGTCCGTCATCGCCTCGATCGAGCACCTCAAGCTCCAGCCCGGCGAGGAGGTCGTCGTCCTCTCCAACCAGGCCGACTTCATCGCCTCGGCGATCTCCGAGGTCCGCGAGAACGTGCTCGTCGGCGGCCTCTTGGCGGTCCTCGTCCTCCTCTTCTTCCTCCGCGATCTGCGGGCGACGCTGGTGATCGCGGTGACGATCCCGATCTCGGTGCTCGCCACCTTCGTCCCGCTCCAGGCGCTCGACGTCTCGCTCAACCTGATGAGCCTCGGCGGCCTCGCCCTCGGCGTCGGCATGCTCGTCGACAACGCGATCGTCGTCCTCGAGGCGATCGCCCGGGTGCGCGAGGCCGACCCCCGGCTCGGCGCCAAGGGGGCCGCGGTCGCCGGCACCCGCGAGGTCGCCCCGAGCGTCGTCGCCTCGACCCTGACCACCGTCGCCGTCTTCCTGCCGATCGCCTTTGTCGAGGGGATCGCCGGTCAGCTCGTCCGCGACCTCTCCTACGCGGTCTCCCTCAGCATCGTCTCGTCGATGCTGGTGTCGCTGACCCTGGTGCCGGTGCTCCAGAGCCTGGAGCCGAGCTCCGGCGAGGTCGAGGACGCCCCGAAGACGCTCCTCTCCTGGCTCGTCCTGCCGATCGCGCTCTTGTTCGTCGTCATCCGCGCGCTGATCAAGGTCCTGAGCCGAGTCCTCGGCGTCGTCGCCTCCCCCTTCTCCATGGGCTACGCGGCGGTCGAGCGGGTCTACCCGGTCACCCTCCGCGGGGCGCTGCGGGCCCGGGTCGGGATCATCGCCGCCGCCTTGGCCCTCTGCGCCCTCGCCCTCCAGCAGGGGGAGAAGCTCGGCCAGACCCTGCTCCCCGAGATCGACCAGGGCGAGGTCTTCGTCCAGCTCACGCTGCCGCAGGGGGCCGCGCTCGAGCGGACCACCGAGCTGACCCGCCGCCTCGTCGCGGTCGCCGACCGTGATCCCGCGGCGGCGCGGGTCTTCGCCCGGGTCGGCTCGATCACCTCCGCGGGTTCGGCGAGCGGGTCGATCACCGGCACCCACCTCGCCCAGGTGAACCTCCGCCTCGACCCCTCGATCACCGCCGAGGAGCAGCCTGCGGTCGTCGCCGCCCTCTTCGAGCGCCTCGCCGCCGCGACCTACGACCCCGAGGCGACCCTCCAGCTCGGCCGCCCCGCCCTCTTCTCGGTCGACGCGCCGATCGAGGTCCGGGTCTTCTCCGAGGATCCGCTGCGGACGATCGCCCACGCCCGCCGGATCCTCCCGGAGCTCGAGGCCCTCGAAGGCCTCGCCGACGTCACCCCCGACGATCTCCGCGGGCGCCCCGAGGTCCGCGTCCGCTTCGATCGCGAGCGCCTCGGTCGCCTCGGCCTCGACGTCGCCGTCGCCTCCGCCGCGGTCCAGCGGTCGATCCAGGGCGAGATCGCGACCAAGCTCCACGCCTCCGACCGCCAGCTCGACGTCCGCGTCCAGCTCCCCCGGGTCGACCGCAACAACATCGACGACGTCGGTCGGATCCAGGTCGGGGTCGCCGACGGTGTGCCGATCTTCCTCTCGGCCGTCGCCGATCTCGAGCCGAGCGTCGGCCCGGCGGAGGTCCGCCGGATCGAAGGATCCCGCGGCCTGCGGATCCGCGGGCGCCTGACCAGCAGCGACCTCGGCGGGGTCGCAGGCGAGGTCCAGGCGATCCTCGACGCCCACGCCGCGGACGATCCGCTGGTGACGACGAGCGTCGCCGGGCAGGCGGAGGAGATGGGCGCGTCGCTGCGCAGCCTCGGCTTCACCGCGCTCCTCTCGGTCTTCCTGATCTACGTGGTGATGGCCTCGAGCTTTGAGAGCCTGCACCACCCGCTGCTGATCATGTTCACGGTGCCGCTCGCGATCGCCGGCGCGCTCCTGGCCTGCGCGGGCACCGGCACCCCGCTCTCGGCGATCGTCGGCATGGGCGTGATCATCCTCGGCGGGATCGTCGTCAACAACGCGATCGTCCTGATCAACACGGTCAACCACCGCCGCGGCCTCGGCTGCTCGGTCCGCGAGTCGCTGGAGATCGCCGGCGCCCTGCGCCTGCGGCCGATCCTGATGACGACCGCGACCACCATCCTCGGCCTCGTGCCGATGGCGATCGGCCTCGGCGACGGCGCGGCTCTGCGCCAGCCCCTCGCGATCACCGTGATCGGCGGCCTCGCCTTGGCTACGCTGCTGACGCTCGTGGTGATCCCCTGCGTTTATTCCCTCTTCCCCGGCCGTCGCCGCGACGCCTGGGCGGAGATGGCCGGCGAAGGCGGAGGCCCGGGCGACGGAACGAGCTCGCCCGCGGTGCCCACCGAGCCCCGGCGCTCGCGAGATCCCGAGGCCGTCAACTCCTCCAAGGCTTCAGCCGCGCCGGACGCTCCGACCTCCGCGAGCGAGCCGACCTCACCGACAAACCCGCCGAGCAACCCGGTCTCCTAGATGGCAGCGCGCACCTTCACCCTCGCGAACCTGGCGCTGCGCCGGCCGGTGATGATCACGATGCTCCTGGTCGCGGCCTTCGTCCTCGGGGTGATCGCGACCTTCAAGATGCCGCTGACGTTCATGCCGGACGTCGGCGCGTCGAAGATCTCGATCCGCTTCAGCGTCCTGCGGACGACCCCGGAGCTGCTGGAGCGCGAGGTCATCCGCCCGATCGAGGAGGAGATCGCCGGGCTCCGCGGCCTCCAGCAGATCCAGGTCGGCAGCGGCGGCTGGGGGGTCCGGGTCAACCTCGACTTCGCCCCCGGGACCGACATCGACGCCCGCAAGGCGGAGATCCGCGAGCGCCTCGATCGCGCCAAGCCGAACCTCCCCGACACGATCCAGCGGATCACGATCGACTCCTGGAGCTCCGCCGACGAGCCGGTCCTCTCGCTCCGCCTGGCGAGCGACGGCGACCTCCGCTACCAGACCATCGAGCGCCACATCGTCCGCAAGCTCGAGCGGATCCCGGGGGTCTCGCGGATCGAGTTTGAGGGGGTCGAGCCCGACGAGCTCGAGATCGCCCTCGACCTCGAGAGCGTCCGCCGGACCGGGGTCGCCACCCAGTCGATCACGGAGACTGTCCGCTCCGCCAGGCAAGGTCGCAGCCTCGGGCTCATCCAGGAGGGCGATGTCACCCCTGGCGTCCGCGCTCCTGGGATCGACGCTGACCCGGAGGCCTACGCCGCCCTGCCCCTGCGCCGCGGCGGTACAGCCACCGCCGCCACCGATGCCGAGACCATGCCCGACGTCGGCATCGGCTCCGCGGCCACCCTCGCCCTCTCCGGCCAGCTCGGGACCTCTCCGGCCCTCACGAGCGCGATGCTCTCGCAGCTGCGCGGCTCCCAGGGGGCGAGCTCGGGCCTCGGAGCCCGCGGCCCCCCCGAGATCCAGGCGCGCCTCGGCGAGGTCGCCGACGTCTCCGTCCACGCCAAAGAACAGCGCCACTTCAGGCGCCTCGACGGCCGCCCCGGGATCAACCTGGCGATCTACGCCGAGGCCGGCGCGAGCCCGGTCGACCTCTCCGAGCGGGTCCGCGCGGCGATCGCCGAGATGGGCGGAGACCCGGCGCTCGGCGACGTGCGGATGATGATCTTCGCCGACCAGGGCGAGCAGATCCTCAACACCCTCGGCGATCTCCGGACCACCGGGATCTTCGGCGGCCTCCTCGGGATCGGCGTCCTCTTCCTCTTCCTCCGGCGCATGCGCGTGACGCTGATCGCGGCGATGTGCATCCCGCTGACGCTCCTCGCGACCACCGGCGTGCTCTTCCTGCGCGGGGATGAGCTGAGCTGCATCGTCCTCCTCGGCCTGGTGCTCGGGGTCGGGGCCCTGATCGACAACGCGGTCGTCATCGTCGAGGCGATCGAGAACCACCTCGCCCGCGGCGAGGCAAAAGAGCCGGCGATCCTCCGCGGCAGCCGTGAGGTCGGCCTGGCGACCATCGCCTCGACCCTCTCGTCGGTGATCGTCTTCCTGCCCCTGGTCTTCGGCCCGCCCGCCGATCGGATGACCGCCTACCTGCGGCCGCTCGGGATCACCTTCGCGGCGGTGCTCCTCTGCTCGCTGGTGATCTCGCAGACCGCGGTGCCGCTGATGATGTCGAGGTCGCTCGGCGAGGCGAAGGCGCAGCCGCGGATCCCCGTCCTGGAGGCGATCGCCCGCGGCTACCGCTGGCTGATCGCTCGCTCGCTCCGGTGGCCGCGGCTGACCGTCCTCGCCGGCCTCTGCCTCGCCGCGAGCGCGGCCTTCCCCGCGACCCAGCTCACCTACCAGCTCGGCGATCTCGACTCCCAGACCGAGGCGACGCCGATCACCTTCCAGCTCTCCGGCTCGCCCGACCACGAGGAGATCGGCGGCCATGTGCTCGCCGTCGAGAAGGCGCTCCTCGCGGTCAAGGAGACGATCGGCCTCGATCACCTCTCCTGCCAGTACTCCGACTGGTGGGGCCAATGCGACGCCTATCCGAGCGCCCGCGCCGAGAGCGAGGAGGACATCGAGGCCTTTAAGCTGGCTATCTCCAAGAACCTCCCGGAGCGCCCTGGGCTCCGCTTCCTGGTGGGCGAGGATCGCCGCTCGAGCCGTCGCCGCGGCGACCGCAACGAGGTCCGGATCGCCGTCCGCGGCGAGGACATGGGGGTGCTGATGGAGCTCGCCCAGCGGGTCGTCGACCGCCTCCGCGAGCGGCTCCCCAAGGGCGACGTGCAAGACCCGGAGTCGGGCGGCTACGACGTCGTCTCCGGCCCCTACGACGAGGGCTCCCGCGAGGTCCACGTCGAGCTCGACGCCGCCAGGATCATCCGCGCGGGTCTCCGCGCCGACGCGATCTCGCAGGTGATCACGACCGCCTTTCAGGGCGTGCCGATGGGCAAGGTCCGCGGCGAGGAGGGGGAGATCGAGCTGCGCCTTAGCGCCGGGACCATGAGCCTGCGCGAGCAGGAGAGCGCCCCCGGCCTCGCCGAGCTCCGCGACCTGCGGATCACCCTCGCGTCCGGCGAGGAGGTCCCGCTCTCCAACTTCGCCTCGTTCTCGACGACCCGCGCCCCCCACTTCGTCCAGCGCCTCGACCGCGAGACCCTGGTCTCGATCAAGATCCGCTTCGTCAACGCCGACGCCCAGGCCAACCGCGCGCTGGTCGACGAGGCCCTCGAAGGGCTCCAGCTCCCCGCCGGCTACACCGTCGGCGACTGGGTCCCGTGGTGGAAGGATCAGCAGTCCCGCGACGACATGCTGATCAACCTCGTGCTCTGCCTGATCCTCGTCTACGCGGTGATGGCCTCGCTCTTCGAGAGCTTCCTCCAGCCCTTCTCGATCCTCGTCACCTGCCTCCTCGGCTGCTTCGGCGCGGCCTGGGCGATGTGGGCGACGCGGACGACGGTCGACACCGCGGCGATGATCGGCCTCTTTATCCTGATCGGCATCGTCGTCAACAACGGGATCATGCTCGTCGACCGCGCCCTCCAGCTCCGGGCCGAGGGCGTCCCGCGGGGCGAGGCGCTCGCCCAGGCCGGGCAGGATCGGATCCGGCCGATCTTGATGACCGCGGGGACGACGATCCTCGGGGTGGTGCCGATGATCCTCCACCACCCGACCCTGGCCGGCGTCTACTACCACTCGATCGCGATCATCGTCGCCGGCGGCCTCGCGACCAGCACCGTGATCACCCTCGTCTTCCTCCCGGCGACCTACTCCCTGATCGAGGACCTCACCCTCTCGGCGCAGGCGGCCTGGCGCTCCGTCGTCCGCTGAGCCCCGCAGCCCGCGGCCTTTGGTCCCACAGGTGGGCGGCAGCCACCGCATCGACTATCCTCCGCCCCGCGAGCGAACCATGCAGCTAACGACCCCCATCGGCCGACTCCGCCTCATCGGACTGCTCGAAGGCTCCTCCTTCCTCATCCTCCTCGGGATCGCGATGCCGCTGAAGTACCTCGCCGGCCGCCCCGAAGCGGTCCGGATCGTCGGCTCCGCCCACGGCTTCCTCTTCCTGGTCTTCATCCTCGCCCTCTTCCACGCGGCGAGCGAGCGCGAGTGGCCGCTCAAGAAGATCGCCGCCGGCTTCATCGCCTCTGTCCTCCCCTTCGGCACCTTTATCTTCGACGCCAACCTCCGGCGGGAGGTCAACGCCGAGGCCGAAGCCAAGACCGAAGCCAAGGCCGAAGCCAAGACCCGCCCCTAGCAGACCCCGGCAAGAGTCCCGCGCCGCTCGCCCAAGCGAGCCTCCTCGGCCTCGGCTCGCAGATGCGTGGGCGGCTCGCGCTCGTCGCCCTGAGCTCGACGGTCAGCGTGGAGCGAAGGCCGCGACCTCAACGACTGGGGTCGAGGCGGACGAGGAACGAATCCTCAGACGCGTCGACCGGCGCCGGCAGGGCCACGTCTCCGAGGCTCATCGCGCCCTGATGCCAGCCGACCGCCGCGACGGCCGTCGACTTCCGGTAGACCACCCCCTCGATCCCGGCGGCAGACCCAGCGCTGTAGGCCGTGGCCCACACGACCTCACCGTCAGCGCTCACCTCCGAGAGGAAGAAGCCCGGGTTTGGGCTGCTCAGCGAGCACTCCCCGAGCGTTGCGTTCCCGCGCAGATCGCCGCCCCAGATGCTCGCACCGGTCGAGCCCACGTCGAGGGCCCGGCTTTGCAGGGGCAGGCCCGTGCCGACCGAGAGCGACCACATCTCCTGATCTCCCGAGTACTGGAGGAGATAGGCGTCCTCGACCATGCTCGGGTTCAGGAGAGAACTCCCCAGAGCGCCGCGGTACGAGCCGGCGAAGAGCACCGTCCCCGCGCTGCCGAGGCCGACCTGACGGACGTTCTGACCGAGCTCATCGCCGGCGCGGTCAGCCCAGAGCAGGACCTTGGTGTCACCGTCGATCCTCGCCGCGAAGGCGTCCTCTTCCCCCTCGTGGACGAGGTTGTCGCCGTCGATCACCAGGGTCCCCTGGGCGTACGCCCCGGCGAAGACCACCTTGTTCGAACCGCTCAGGTCCAGCCCGTAGACGTAGCTCGTCGCCGGGCCGGAGAGCAGCTTGATCCACTTTGGGAAACCATCGCTCTTCAGGCGGGCGACAAAGCCGGTCATCTGGGGGGAGCCCATCACGAGCTGCTTGCCGGGCTCGGGGACGAGGGAGAGGTTGAAGGCGCCGCCCACCAGGATGTCGTCATTCGCACCGACCGCGACGTCGTGGATCAGCGCCTCGCCGGGGCTCGTGTAGAGCCATGAGTCGACGTGCCCGCCCGCCGTGTTGAGCTTCACCAGCACCGCGTCGCTCTCGCCTGCGGCGATCTTGTTGCCGCCGCCAAAGTTCACGGTGCCGCTGTTGCGGACCGCGAGGATGACGTTGCCCACGCTGTCAAAGGCGAGCGCCTCGCCTCTCTGCTCGCCGACGCCGACGAAGGTCTTCAGCCACTGCAGCTCGCCGCTGCTAGTAAAGCGAGCGACGAAGACGTCCGAGCCGTCGCTCGGCTGACCGATGCCATCCGCCCTCGAGTCGATCTGGAGGGTACCGTCGTAGGTCCCGACGACCGCCACATCCCCGACGTTGCTGACAGCGACGCTCTCCACATGCTGAACGCCCGGCCCGTGCAGGCGGACGACCCACTCCACGGAGGGACCCTCGCAGACCACCCCGCCGCCGCTCGTCGACTCTGTCCCGCTCGTCGACTCTGTCCCGCCTGTCCCGTCCGTCCCGTCTGTCCCGTCTGTCCCGTCTGTGTCGACACCGGTCGCGCTCGTCACCGACGTAGGTTCGGTCTCCGAGGCAGCGGAGTCGACGGTCGTCGCTGTCGTCGCTGTCGCTGTCGTCGCTGTCGCTGTCGCTGTCGTCACGCCATCGCTCGCGCCATCGCTCGCGCCATCGCTCGCGCCACCGCTCGCGCCACCGCTCGCGCCAGCCCCGTCAAAGTCCGGGTTCGGGAGAATGCACCCCCCGACCAGGAAGAGCGCCCACCCGACCCCGGCTCTGCGCGACACCATAGATCTACGATCGCGGATCCCCCCCGGCAGGGCAACCTCCGATATCCACGCAATCGCGCCGAGGATGTACACACTCTCGCCTCGACCTCGCCTATCGTCGAGAGACTATGGAGCCAAAGCCCCACGCCTCCGCGACCGTCGTTCCGGAGCGCCAGACAGCGGACGGCGAGGACCTCGACCTCGACCTCGGCCAGCGGGCCGTCGGCCGCATCCATGCCGGCGGCGCCCGCTTTCTCCGGGAGCTGACCCTCGGCAGCGTCGGCCGCGTGCTCCGCAACGCCCTCCTGTGGACGATCGGCTTTACGATCGTCGGCGTCGTCCTCCAGCTCGTCGAGGTCAACGCCCAGTCGGTCTCTCTCCCGATCAAGGTGTTGGAGTTTGTGGCGATCATCCTCCTCTTCCCCCTCGCAGGCCTGATCTCGGGGGTCCTTTGGGGGGTCTACCGCAGCCTCATCATCCAGGTCGAGACCGTCGAGCAGGCGGTCGCGACCGCGATCGAGGCGGTCCTCGCCAGGGTCCGCGAGGCCTACGAGCGAGCCGGCGAGAAGCTCGGACGAACGATCGGAGCCGACCGCTTCACCGAGCTCCTCGACGACAAGATAGGCGAGCTCATCGCCACCGCCGAAGAGCCCGCCGGGCGTGGGAGGCGTCTACGTAGACGCCTGACGGGCGGGATGCAGCGCGCGCTCTTCGGCACGATCCGCGCCGTCATCCTCCGCTCGCTCGTCGATCGGGCCGACACCGCCGACCGCTCCGACGAGGCCGGCGACTCCGACGAGACACAGAGCGCCGGCCCCGAGGCAGGGGACCGGGCCGAACGACGGATCTCTCTCTCGAGCTTCGTCGCCTTTATGGAGGGAAACGCCTTCACCCTCGTCTTTGACCAGCTCAAGGCCCGGATCTCCCTCCTCCGGATCATCCCCCTCCTCGGCCTCCTCTTCTTCGTCGTCGTGCCGCTCATCCTCGTGGCGATCGACTGACCAGCGGTCGCCATTACACATGTCCAAAGAGACAGGAATCCCGCGGTAAACGAACGAACGAACGAACGAGCAGCTCCCCGAGCGCGCCCTCCGGCCTCCCCATGCTCGTCGCCTCCCCTCTGCGCGGCCGAGGCTCGCCGGGTGCCCCCGACCGCATCCTGTCGACGCTCGCGGGACGACGCTCGCAGCGCTCCGCGAGAGGGCAGGATCTTCACCGTCGGCCTCAGCCGTCCAGAGCGGCCTTGAGGAGCGCCTGATCACGGCGCTTGCGGATCACCGTCGCCTTGGTCGCCGCCCGCTGGATCTCGGAGCGCTCGCTCTTCTCCGCCCGCTGAAGGGCATCGCTCACCCGCTTGGGCGTCCGGGAGCTCAGCTCAGCGCGCCCCAGCGCCCGCACGAGCGCCCACTGCACCTGCCAGCGAGGGTGGTTCTTGGCGACGTCGAGGAGCGTGTCTAGGTGCGCAGCCGTCCCCTTCGGCGACCGCGCGAAGAGCTCCGCCGTCGCCGACGCGATCCGCGTCGAGTAGGGCGCCAGGAGCAGCTCTACGCGCTCTCTCGGGAGCTCCGTCGCCACGCCGGGATCCCTCGCCGTCCACGCTCGCAGCACCTGCAACTTCGCCCGCAGGATCTCCGCCCGCACATACGAAGCGTTGCAGCAGGCGGGCGCACACCCGCTGATCTCAGGCATCGCCACGACCGCGAGGAAGGCCCGCCGAGCAGCCTGCGCCTCCTTCGCGGTCAACCGCCAACACAGGCGCTGCGCGGCCCACGAAGCCTTCGCGAGCCCGTTGTGGCGCTCGTCGTAGCCTGCACCCTCGGCCCGTCGAAGCTCCGCCTCCACCTCCGCACACAGCGCCTCCACCCCTTCTGCGAGCGCCGTATCCCCCCTTCGCCGAGCGTTCACCGAGCACCGCCTTCGCCGACCTCATCGTCCACCTCTGGAGGATATCCTACGGAGACCAAACCATCCCTCGTACGAGCGAGCAGCGGCGGCGGCTCGGGAGCTGCGTGAGGACCCGACCTCCACGCCGACGCCCCTTCTTCTCCAGCCTCCGACATACTCTCCGGCCCGCAAGGCCAAGCCGGACCATACACAAGCGCACCGAGCCACACCCGATCCGCTCTCCGCAAGGGCGACCTCGTCCAACCACAGCGTCATCGACTGCCCCGTCGCATCGGTCAGGCGCCCTCCTTTCGCGGGTCTTCGCCGTAGACGTGACGGTCTGCTCGGAGCGCGGCGGGCGGACGATACTCCTCGAGGTCGTCACCGATCGCGGCGCGATCGCGGCGCTCCTCCACGGCGCCCTTGCACGGCGCCGCCGCAACTCTGTCCGCATGAACAGTTCTGCGTGCTCGTCCGAGCCCGCGCCGAAACGCCGCGGTCGGCTTCGCGCGTCCAGCCGCCGGGCGCCGCTGTGCGCGGACTCGGCCCGCAGATCCGAGCGTCCCGATCTCGGCGCTCGGCTTCGCAGGCTACGCTGAACCACGACGGCGATGGCGACCACGACGACGTCGGCGATCACCGCTATGCTCGACGGCGACGCTCCTCTCGAGAGCGATGATCCTCAATGATGGCAGGCAGGGCACCGGTGGTCGCGCTCCTCGTCGCGCTCCTCGTCGCCCTCGACGCCCCGAAGGTCGCGGTCGCCAGCGATCACGTCGACGGCCCTATCACCACCGACCACCCGATCGCCGATCTCACGGATCTCTACGCCTTCCCGACGCCTGACCGCCCTGGCTATCTATCGGTCATTCTCGGCGTCTACCCGCTGGTCCGCAGCAGCGGGCACTTCTCCGAGCAGGTCCGCTACGACATCCTTCTCCGCCCCGCCCGCGCCCGAACGACCGGACAGGCTCGGAGCTTTGAGACGGCCGGGGACTACGCGATCGAGTGCTCCTTCGAGACTCCACACCGCCCCTTCGCCGCGCACAAGGTTCGCTGCCAGAGCAGCGCCGGGGCGATCGCCCTCGCCGATGTTGACGACATCTCCGACCCCGTGCCGGGCGAGCGCTTGCGGGTCTTCGCGGGGCGGCGCTCAGATCCCTTCTTCATCAACACCGCGTGGTTTGCGGCGCTCGGCGAGCGCGGCGTCCTCGAGGAGCCGCAGGGCCGCAACGGTCTCCAGCACGCGAATGTCCTCGCCCTCGCGCTCGAGATCAACGTCGGCGCCGAGGGGCTCGACGGAGGGGGAGGCTTGGTCGCTGTCGCGGCGCAGGCGATGACGACCGATCGCCGCAGCGGAGCTCTCCGCCGCCTCGATCGTCTCGGCCGGCCCGAGCTCGCCAACATCCTCCTGGCTCCGCGTGGGGCGGCGGATCTGCGGCCGATGTACAACGCCGACGAACCCTTCGCAGACGAGAGTTCAGGCCGACCCGCGTACCGTGAACAGCTGCGCGCCAGCATCGACTGGTACGACGCGGCGGACGGCGCCCGTCAATGGCCGACGGCCGACAGAGACGCCCTCGCAGAGCTACTGCTGGACGACTACCTGGTGGTCGACGTCCACCGCGAGTGCAGCCGCTCTCGCGCCCCCACCTTCGCGATCGAGCGGGCGATGCTCGAGGGCGTCGAGGAGCTCGGCTGCGGCGGTCGCTCGCTCGACGACGACATCATCGACGACCTCTACACGCTGCTCGTCAACCGCGGCGAGGGCCCGCGGATCCGCGACGGCGTCGATCGGGCGACGCAGCCCCCCTCCCCCGTGTTCCCCTACCTGGCCCCGCCGAACGAGGGCGCGCTCCCTGCCATCCTCGGCTTTGTCCAGCGCAACGGCGCTCGGGTCCAGTCCTCCGGAAAGGCCCGCTGGCGCGGGCTGATGACCTTCGCGACGGCGATCCTCACCCTCCTCGCCGCCCTGATCGCGCTCATCCACGCCCTCCGCGTCGGCATCAGCGCAGCGCGGAGCCGCGGATTGTCGCGCCGAGCGAGAGCCCGCAGCCTCGGCCTCATCTCCCTCCTCCTCGGCCTCGCCGGGGTCAGCGTGATCCTCTCCGGGAGCACCTCGATACGCGCTCCGACGCTCTTCATCATCGGCTCCGCGATCGCGCTCGGACTGCGCAGGCGCAGCCTCGCCCCGCCGCACTCAAGGCACTGACCATTGCCGCGACCTTCGACAACGCCGACGCGCCAGTTCGCGCTCCTCGTCCTCGTCCCGATAAAGCCCGGGAGGATCGAGGAGCTGCGGGCGCTCCTCGAGAGGATCGGCGAGGAGACCGTCGAGGTCATGCGCGGGTGTCCACCGGCGGAGGTCACCGTCCCCTTCCAGGCCCTGACCGGGCTCCACTACGCCCGCTTCGTCATCGTCGATCGCGAGCCGTTGACCGCGCCACAGCTCGCCTTCTCCACCAACTACGACGGTCCCGAGGGGGAGAGCGATTGCTCCGAGCGGCGGGCCCGCAGCCTCCACCTGGACGCGCTGCTGGAGCGCGCAGGGGCTGGCCTCGCGAGGGTCTTCGAGTGCTGCGAGGGCTACGTCGAGCGAGACTTCAAGCGCTACCTCCAGCGAAGCCGCGTCCCCTCGCAGACCTTCTTCGTCGGCGCCCCAGGCCGCTCGTGCGCGCAGATCCTCTGGGAGGCCGAGCTCCGGCGCGCGGTGGACCGCGAGCTCGACGCCAGACAATGGGGAGAGCTCAGCCCGGAGGCTGTCCGCGCTGCGATCTGCGAGGCCATCGGCGAGCACCCTGACTACGCCGACGGCGTGCCCGAGTTTCCGCCGCAGCCGGACCTCCAAGGCCGGGTCACGGGCCTCGCGATCGCGCTCCAGCTCGCCCTCGTCGTCGCCGTCGCTGGGCTCCTCTTCGGCGCCTGGGTCTCGGCGCCTCCGCTCAGCTCTGCCCTCTACGGGCTCCTCGGCGCCCTCGTGCTCATCGCCCTCCTCGGCGTCCTCCGCCTGCGGATGCTCGAGGAACGCGACCCCCAGTTCCAGCCAGAGCGCTCCCCAGAGGCCGATGAGCGCCTCCGAGCGGCGTCGAGCGGGGAGAATCTCTTCCTCCAAAACCCCCTCACCCACTTCGTCGCTCGCAAGCCTGGGCCCCTGCGCTGGGTGCTCCTGCGGGCGGTCTTCCGCGTGCTCCAGCTCCTCGCGACCAACGTCTTCAACCACGGCAAGCTCGGCGACATCCCGTCGATCCACTTCGCCCGCTGGGTCTTCACGGCGAAGGGCGGAGTGCTCTTCTTCTCGAACTTCGACAACTCCTGGCAGAGCTACCTCGGAGACTTCATCGATCAGGCGAGCGCAGGCTTGACCGCGGTGTGGAGCAACACCGACCGCTATCCGCGGACCAAGTGGCTGCTCGAGGCAGGCTCCCGCGACGCCTCCCGCTTCCTCGCCTGGACCCGCCACCACCAGCTCCAGACCCAGGTCTGGTACTGCGCCTACCCGGGCCTGTCGATCATCAACGTCAACGACAACACGATGATCCGGCGGGGGCTCGCCGATCCCGAGGCCGTCGACGCGACGAGCTGGCTCTTCCGCCTGCGCTCGGTCAACCGCAAGGGCGTCGACAGGCTCTACGGGGCGGAGCAGACCCGGGACCCGCCGCTGCCGCTGGAGGAGATCCAGGGGATCATCCTCCGCGGCTATGGTCATAAGACGGAGGCGAGGTTCTTGCTCCTGCGGGTCCGCGAGCCCGGCGACGCGCTGCTCCGCTGGCTGAGCGAGCTGCCCCTGACCTCCGCCGCCTCCGCGCCCGCCTCCGCCGCCTCCGCGGACCCCTTCGTCAACGTCGCCTTCAGCCACGCCGGCCTGCGGGCGCTGGGCCTCGACAAGACCCTCTGTGACCGTTTCTCCTCCGCCTTCGTCGACGACTCGCACAGCCCCTACCGAGCGCGGGTCAACGGCGATGTCGGCGACAACGCGCCCGAGCGTTGGCGCTGGGGCTCGCGCGAGAACCCGGTGCACATCGCCCTCATGATCTACGCCTCTACCGAGGAGGCGGTCCTCCGCTGGCGCGACCACTACCAGCTCCAGGCGGAGCGCTGCGGGGCGGAGCTGGTCGTCGACCTCGAGGGGCGGACGCTCCACGGGCGCAAAGAGCACTTCGGCTTTCGCGACGGCATCGCCCAGCCGGTCGTCGCCGGCAGCGGACGACCCGAGGTCAGCGGCAACACCCTCGCCGCCGGTGAGTTTCTCCTGGGGCACCGCGACGGCTACGGCAACGTCTCGCCGAGCCCGACCACCGCGAGCGGCTTCGACTTCGGCCGCAACGGCAGCTACTTGGTCTTCCGCCAGCTCTCGCAGGACGTCGAGGCGTTCTGGCGCTACTGCGACGGTCGCAGCGAGGAGCTCGACGGGCTCACGGTCGCCAGCAAGATGGTCGGTCGTTGGCCGAGCGGGGCCTCGCTCGTCCGTCACCCCGACGGCGACCCTGAGCGGGCGCGCTTCCAGGACGAGGACGACTTCAACTACCTCGAGAACGGCGGCGACAACGATCGCTACGGCGCTCGCTGTCCCTTCGGCTCGCACGTCCGCCGCACCAACCCCCGCGACTGGTCGCTCGGGGTCTCCCGCGCAGAGTCGCTGCGCCTCTCCAACCTCCACCGGATCCTCCGCCGTGGACGCCCCTACGGCCCGCCGCTCGACCCGGAGCTGCGACCGGAGGCGATGCTCCGAGCCGCCACCGCGGAGGAGGGACCCGAGCGAGCCGCCGACCGACCGACCGACGCCGCGACCGAGCGCGGGCTGCAATTCCTCTGCTTCAACGCCAACATCGAGCGCCAGTTCGAGTTCATCCAGCAGCAATGGTGCAACAACCCCAACTTCGCCGGCCTCAACGCGGATCCCGACCCGCTGGTCGGCGTCCGCTATGACGCCGAGCTCGGGACAGATCCGCCCACCTTCACGATCCAGAGCGACGTCGAGCTCGGGCTGCGGGGGCGCTGCACCGAGATGGGCGGCTTTGTCCAGGTCCGGGGCAGCGCCTACCTCTTCATGCCCTCGCTCCCCGCGGTGCGGCTCCTCGGCGCCGCGCTTGGCCAGGCGCCCCCGGGCGAGCAATTGGAGGAAGTGCCGGCCGACGAAGAGCTCCACGTCAACAGCATCATCGACATCACCCGCGCGCGGATGGGCCGCGAGAACCTCTACCGGAGGACGCTCCGCGGTCGCTTCGCCAAGGGGCACGCCTGCGTCCGCGCGACCCTCAAGGTCGAGCCTGACCTCCCCGCCGAATACCGCATCGGTCTCTTCCGCGAGCCCCGCGAGTACCGGGCCTGGATCCGCCTCTCAAACGCTGCCGCCCAGCCCCAAGCCGACCGGAAGAAGGACATCCGCGGCCTCGCGATCAAGCTGATGGACGTCCCCGGGGCCAAGCTCCTCGAGGGGCGCGAGGACGACACCACCCACGATCTCCTCCTCTCGAGCTACCCCGCGCTCATGACCCGCGACGTCGCCGAGACCGAAACGCTTATCAAGGCCGAAGACGGGGGGCTGTCCAAGATCATCGGCTTCTTTATCGGCCTCGGGACCCTGCGCTTTCGGGCCTGGCGGACGATGCGGGCGAGCTTCGTCCGCTGCGACGATCTGCTCGACATCCCCTACTCGAGCGTCACGCCCTACCTCTTCGGCGATCGTGCGGTGAAATACCTGCTCCGGCCGCAGCCGAATCAGAACCCGAGCCGACACCCCAAGGACGACTCGCCCGACATTCTTAGGAAAAGGCTCGCCGCTCGCCTCGCGGAGGGCAGCGCCGCCTTCGACCTCCTGATCCAGCTCCGGATCGATCCGGCGTCGACGCCGATCGAAGACCCGCGGATCGAGTGGGCCTCCGAGCCTTCGACGCTGGTCAAGCTCGCGACCCTGAAGCTGCCGCAGCAGGAGGTCGAGAGCGCAAGCCTGCGAGAGTTCTGTGAAGAGCTCACGTTCAACCCCTGGCGCGCTCTCCCGGAGCACCGACCGCTCGGCGGGATCAACCGCCTGCGTCGCCACGCCTACCGCGCCCTGGCGAAGCTCCGCCACGACAGCAACGCGACCACGCCCCGCGAGCCTGTGAGCTGGGACCTCGACTAGCTCCTCGCTCGCATCACGGCCCGGAGGGCCGGCGGTGCTCCCCATCAGTACTCCCCATCAGTACATCAGCCTCGCGTGGCCAGCTTCGTACATCCGCTCGTGCGGAGCCCGAGCCAGCCTTGCTCGGGCGAGCGAGGGGCGACGGGTGGGCGCAGCGGGGGGACCCGTGCCTCGCGCGGAGACACACGCAACCTGTCTCTTCCGTCAGCTCACCCCCCCGTGGCCAGCACGTGGCATGGGGGACCCGCGTCGCAAGGGACCGGCCGAGCGCCGCCCTACAGCCTACGCCCGCTCCTCTATCGCCTCCCACACCCAGGGCCCGCAGACAGCCGATCTACCCGCACCCGATCCGCTCTCCCGCAAGGGCGACCTCGTCAAACCACAGCGTCATCGACTGCCCCGCATAGCTCTCCCACCCAAGCTTGAAGTCGCCGAGCCCAGGCTTCCAGTCCGCCTTTTGGTGCCACTGCTGATCGACGTCCATCGTCGGCTCGCCGTCGACCTCGAGCCCTGGCACCTCGGCCCCGTCGACCCACGTCCGCAACGAGCCGTTCGCTCCGTCGACCATGAATTCTACGCAGGACCAGGCGTCGACCGGGGGCTGCACGCTCAGCGCGATTCCAGCGGGGCTCAGGGCTGGCAGGGTCGCATCGTCGGACTCGCGGTTCCACATCAAGATCTCGCTCTGCCCACCCATTCGAAGATCTTTGCCGCCGTCGGCGTCGTCGCGGAGCGTCAAGAACGTCACGTGACCGGACCCGAGCGCCGCACCTAGGCGGAGGTAGAAGCGGCCGTACACCGGCGAGCCCTCCCCGGCGATCGCGGCCATCGCCCCCTCGTTGGCGATGAAGATGTGGTCACAGTAGCCCCCTGCGCCGTCGACCCGGAGCGAGCTCCCGCCGCGGTAGTCGACCTGATCGTCGATCGCCAGGGTCCCGAGACCGCTGCAATTGGGCGAGACCACGGACCAGATCGAGGGGTCCGGCGGACCTCCGGCGGCGGGGCCCTCAAAGCCGTCGCAGAGCGGGAGGTCGGCGCAGGAGAGCGGCTCGCCGGTCCCCGAGCTTGAGGGCTGCGAGGTCGAGCTGGTCGGGTCCGCCCCGCCGGTGCCCGCGCTGACGCCCGTCGTCGCCGTCTCGGTCCCGCTCCCCTCCGTCGAGGCCGTCGCGCTCGACGCTCCGGAGGCTCCCATCGTCACGCTCGCCGGCCCTGACGACGCGTCCGTCTCCCCTGCGACGTCGTCGCTGGCACAGCCGCCTCCGAGCCCCAGGAGGGCGAGCCAGAGGGCGAGAACAGAGGGGCGTCGGCCTGGTTCGATCTGCACGCCGCTTCAGTGGCCCCGCGGCGAGAGAACGGATGAAAGAATTTCTCGACATGTCCTCTGCGCTGGACATCTCGGGGCCATGAGCGAGCCCGCACAGGGGCCTGGACTCACAGCGCCGTCCCGGCCCGCCTCGGGACCGGCGCTGCGGGCCGTCCCCGGCGATCCGACGGCGTGACCGGACCTCCGCAGCGTCAGAGCTCCAGCGGTCACCCGGCGAGTGACACCCGTTCACGTCGGAGGACAATTTTTTTTCAGAAAGTGTGTACCGGTTCTCGGTTCGCCGGGCACTACCAAGAAGAGTCCGACGCGAGCGCTCGACGCATAGTTCGAGGGCGCGTAGGAGCATCTCCTCCATAGGTGGTCCCGCGCCTGTCCTCTCCCGACCCGGTCGGCGACGGTCTCCTTAGGCCACATATAGACAGACTGTTGATAGCACACCGGTCGCGACGCGACCGCATATGACGATATGTCCTGCGGCGACCTCGCGCCGCTCGCCACCCTCGCTCGCCCCAAGCTCGGGGTCGAAGACCGTACAAGCCGATGACCAAGTCCCGACACGCTCAGCCCCGACACGCGGCCCAAACATCGCCGAAGACCGGCGGGGGACCCTGCTCAGGCCCGCTCACGGGCATTGTCGCCGGCCTCGCCTGCCTCACCGGCCTCACCTGCATCGCCTGTGGCGCTGTCGATCGGGGCGCTGTGGCGAGGGAGCGCTGTGCGCCTCAGACATCTCCCACGATCCGCGCCACGTCGACGCCGACGACCCACGACTCTGCCCCGGACTATAAGGATAGCTCCGTCCATCCGCGAGCTGTGATCGAGCAGATCGAGCTGATCGACGGAGAACGGGGGTCCTCGGCACAAACCCCGTGGCGAGTCTCCCCATTCCTCACCCGTCACCTCTATAGCTATGGAGTCGCGGTCCGCCGCGACCGGGATCGAAGCTGTGGATCCATCCTCGTCGCCAACGGCCACGATCACACCCCTCAGTACGCGACTGCCATGACGATGGGCTCCGCTTGTACGCCCCGGAGAAGGCCCGCGGCGACCTCCGAGCGCGCGCTCTTCTACACCGACGTCGCGACCGCCGACCTCGACGGCGACGGCCGCGACGAGGCGATCTTCACCGCGCTCGCCGGCCCCGACGCTCAGCCCACCACCGGCGGGCTGCTCCTCCTCGGCCCGGAGGGGGACGAACGCTGGATCGACCGTGGCATCGCCGCCTCGTCGATCGCGATCGGGGACCTCGACGGCGACGGCGACCTCGACCTCGCCGTCGCCACCTACTGGGCGCCGCCGAGCGCTGTCGACGGGACCCCGCAGGCGAGCTCCTGCGCCAGCTCCGAGCCCGAGCCCCCGAGCCCGGCCCCGAGCGTCGGCCAGCTCCTCCCCCGCGGCGCGCACGGACCTGTCTATCTCTACCTCCAAGAGGACGGCGCCTTCACCCGCAGCCTGCGGATCCCCTCCGTCAGCCCCTTCCAGCTCCGCCTCGCCGACGTCGACCTCGACGGCCACCTCGACCTCCTCGTCGCCGGCCGCGCTGTCGAAGTCCTCTACGGGCCTCTGGGACAGGACGACCGGCCGCTGTGCGAGCGGCTGGGCGGCGGCGAAGCGGACGACTACTCGATCGGGATCGACATCGTCCACGTCGATCCCCCGAGCGGAGGGTCTGCCCGAGCCCTGATCGCGGCGAGCAGCTCCTGCTCGACGAGCGGGACCTGCGGGGCCCTGGGGCGCTCCGGTGTCCACCTCTGGCAGCGCTCCCTCGCAGCGAGTGGACAGGGAGACCAGGCCTGGGCCGAGAGCTTCGTCGAGCTCGACGGGATCGCCTCGGCGCTGCGCTGGACCACGCTCCCCAGAGCGCCCAGGAGCGAGGAGCCTGACGGCCCGGCGAGCGCCGAGCTCGACCTCCTCGTCGGGCGGATGACCGTCGGCGAGTGCGAGCCGGAGTCGAGGAGCAACGGCCACTGTATCGGCGCTCCCCTGGTCGGCCTCCGCGGCCGCTGGGACGAGGACACCTATCACCTAGACAGCAACCCCCGACCCCTCCCGCTCGCGAACCCACGACGGCGCTCGCTCGCCGAGCCGATGGCCGCGCGGATGCTCCCCTATGTCAGCGCCCGCGGGCTCCACCACGACGATGAAGAGACCCGCTGCTACGGCGGCCCGGCAAACCAAGCGTGCCCCTGCGGCGGCTGCGAGAGCGCCACCTCGACCACGGCGCTCACGACGACCACGCCCGCCACCATCGTCACCCACCGTGGGCCGGCGACAGTCATCGGCGTCGATGGGGTCCGCGACGCCGATGGTCCGCTCTCTTATGGACATATCTACGGCGATCGTCACATCAGCCTGGCGCGTCCGCCCCACGGGCCCGTCACCGTCCGCTGGCGGCTGGTGAAGCACCCCGGCTTCCTGGTCACGAGCGCGAGCCCGATCGAGCTCGCCGGGGCCAGCGTCCTCATCGAGCCCGACCTCGAGCCGCCGCCGTCCTGAGCCCCCTTCGCAGCTCCTGCTGCCTGCCCGATCCCTGAGGCGCCAGTCGAAGCCCTAGCGCCCGAGATTCGCCATTACGTACACGCATTTCTTATCGCGCGCTCACAACTGAATACAGACAACACGCAATAGCAACACAGCAACACAGCAACACAAACAAGAAGAGAGAAAGAACCATGACTTGGAGCCAAGAATCCGCTGAAATCCTCACCACCGTCCTCCGCAACTCGATCACCGTCGGTCGCGTCGTCGCCATGGACGTCGACATCGACGCGGTCGAGCAGGACGTCCTCCCCGCCGACGAGGTCATCGAGGCGGTCCTCTACCGCCGCGACGAGGGGGCTGACGCCCGCCTCGACGGCGCTGTCGCCAAGCGGGGGACGGTCGCGCGGATCGCCGGCGGCGACGACGACGGCGACCGCACCTACCGGCTGGTCTTCGACGCGCCCGAGAGCGGCGCCTACCAGGTGGTCATCCACTGGCCGCAGGGCGCCGACATGAGCGGCCCCTATCACCACGAGACGGTCGCGATCCCGGGGACCGAAGACGGCCTCCTGCGGGTGAAGTAGCGCCAGACCGAACCATCGAAGAGAGAAACAACCACACATCGGAACGCGAGCCCCGCCATGCCAGCCATAGACCACAAGTTGATCCACTTCTCCCTCGCCCGGGAGATCGAAGTCCACAGACCGCTATGGCCGGCGGCGCTGCTCCCCGCCGATCGCGTCGAGGCGGCCCGCGCGGCCGCCTCGACGCTCCCCCCGATCTTTCACTGGCTGATGCTCGAGACCCGCCTCACCGGCGACGATCCGAAGGTCGACCTCCTCGCCTGCATCGTCGACGCGCCGGGCGCTCGTGAGGCCCTCCGCGACACCCTCGCCGGCTCCACGTCGCCCCTCCTGGAGAGCGCCCGCCCGCTCCTCAACGCCTGGGCCTCGCCTGAGGAGCACCCGCAGCGGAGCTGCCTCGAGAGGACGACGATCCTCTGGCTCGAGTGGGACGCCCCCTACAGCGCTCCGCCCCTCCAGCACCCCTGCATCGCCAAGAGCTTCTGGGGCGACCCCAAGGCCGCTCCGTCTCCCCGCGAGGAGCTCGTGGCGATGGTCGACGACGGACACCGGGCGACCTTCGGCGAGCCCGCGGACGCGGCGACGCTCGCCGCCTTTCGCCGCCTTGTCACCTGCCTGCCGCGGGGCGCTCGGGCGCTCTCCGCGACCAGCCTCCGCCCCCGCGGCAAGAACGGCGCTCGCCTCTTCGTCAGCCTCCCCCTGCCGCTCGTCCTGCCCTGGCTCGACTCGATCGGCTGGCCCGGCGAGCGAGCCCGAGTGCGCCGCTGGTTGCCGCTCGTGGCCGCCCCCTGGGAGGATGTGTTCCTCCAGGTCGAGGTCGCAGACGGGGCCCCGACCGCCTACCTCGGCCTCGAACCTCGACAGACCGAGCTCTCCACCGTCGACCGCCGGGAGCGGGCGCGCCTGCTCACGAGCCTCATCGAGGCTGGCCTGACCGACCACGGGCGAGTGGCCGCGCTCGAGCGTTGGACCCACGGTCCAGCCCCTCACGACGCCGATCCGCGGACGGTCCGCAGCGTCCACCTCAAGCTCGTCCTCCACCCCCACGCCGCGGTCGAGGTGAAGGCCTATTTCGGCCTCCACCTGCGCCGCCGAAGGCCCGGTCGGCGGTGCGCCCAGGACAGCCAGGTCGAGCTTCGCGCGACAGCCTAGCGGCGGCCCCCCAGGTCGTGATGGGCAGGGCGATCAGGCGACCTGGACCTGCGAAAAGCCGGGCGCGATGACCCTCGCCCAGCGCTCCGGCTCCCTCGCGCCCAAGCGGCGGATCTGCAGCAGCGCGTCCTCGGCCTCCGCCGTATCGCCCATAAGCTCGGCGCTCCGCAGGCGCGCCGCCTCCCGCTCCATCGCGATCCCGACCGAGTCAAAGCTCTGGATCGCCCGCCGAAGCGCCGCGAGAGCGTCGCTTCGATCGCCCCGCCGAGCCGCGAGGGCGGCCGCCATCAGCTCCGCGTTGCCGACCGCCTCCGGCGTCTTGGCGGCGCGGAGCTGAGCTATCACCTTCGCGACAGGCGTCAGAGCCCGAGGCGGCGGACCTTCGAGCGCGAGGAGGACCCGCCCCTGGATGAGCCGCCACTCGACCCTCATGAGCGAGATCATCTCGCCGCCGCTGCGGAAATAGGCCCAGCGCCCGCGGCTCAGGCGATCTGCGGCGGCGCTCGAGTCCCCGCGGGCGAGCTCCTCGTAGCAGCGCTCGACCATCACGTAGAAGCTCTGCACCGTGTAGCGCCCGGGCAGCCACACCTCCTCGATCCAATCACAGGCGGTTCGGACCTCACGCTGGCCGCCGCGGGCGAGCACCGCGAGGAGCGGCGTGAGGCGGAAGAGCACCTGCGCGTAGAGATCGCCGCAACGCTCCGCGGTGCGCAGCTGGGACCTCGCGAGCGCTGCGCAGGCGACGTACTCCCCCTGGTTTCGCAGCGCACGGGCGGCGCAGCTCGCCGCCTGCAGCCGCTCCCAGCTCGCCTCCGGGAGCTCTCCGAGGAGCTCCATCGCCCGCTGCCCCTCCTCGCGAGCCCGCGTCAGCTCGCCCTCGGAGTGGGCGCGAAAGCTCCGCCACAGCGGCAGGGTCGCCGCCAGGTAGGGCTCGTCCTTCGACCACTCCACGAGCTGATCGAACCACCGCGGGACGTGTCGACGAAGACCTGGGGCATCGCCGAAGAGGGCGGCCAGGTGCCCCATCGCCCGCCCGAGGCGCAGCCGCGATCCGCTCGCCGCGGCGTAGAAGAGCCCGTCGGCCATCAGGTTGAGCGCGTACACAGGCTCGACCGTCGACAGCCCCTTGATCCCGACCCAGCAGGTGTCCGCTCGCTCAGCCGCCCGCGGATCCTCGAGCTCCGCGGGGCGAAGTCGTCCGCCTTGGGCGGCGATCTTGGCCAGCCGGGACAGGAACCGAGCGAGCCCCGCGACGCCGCCGTGGAGCTTCGGCATCCTCAGCTCCCGGAGGAGGGGCCGGAACACCTCGAGGCCGCGCTCCACCTGTCCGACGGTCATCCACGCCTCGACCGCCGCCCGCCGAAACGCCCGCACCTCGGCCGGGTCCGCCCCCACCTGCGCGGCGTAGATCTCACCGGCCTCTCCGCCTCGCCCCGCGGCCATGAGCGCCCTCGCCCGCCGAAGCTTGATGCGCTCGTGATCGCGGCGAGTATCGCGATCTGCCCGCAAGACCAGCCCCAGGAGCTCCGCGAGCTGGGCGTAGGCGCCCGCCTCCTCGGCCTCTGCGGCGCCGCGCAGGCCGAGCTCGCGGGCCTCCGCGAAGCGGCCAGCGCTGTAGAGGTGCTGGGCGATCCGCCCCGGGTCCTCGGCGCCCCGCGAGAGCATCGCCTGGGCGAGGTCGGCGTGGAGGAGACGAACCTCCTCGGCGGAGAGTCGCTCCAGCACTCCCTCACGGATGAGCCCGTGGGCGATCGCCACCCGCCGCTCGACGCCGCGATGGTCCAACGTCAACACCCGCTCCGCGCGGAGCTTCGCGAGGGTCCGCCGCGACGGCGCCTCGACCCCCGCCGCCGCCAGAACGATCGAGAGCTCGAGCGGCGCGCCCGCGACAGCGATCACGTCGATCACGTGACGCTCATGCTCACTGAGCTCGGCGAGGCGGAGGCCGATGACATCTCCCCCCTGGACCTCGGCGATCCCGCGCTCCCCCGTGAGGAGCTGAGCGTAGGCGGAGAGGAGGTAGGGGCTGCCCGAGGCGAGCTCGAGCACCTTCGCGATCGCCCCCTCGGAGGCGGCCTCCGGGGCGCAGGCGAGGAGCATCGCCCGGGCCTGGAAAGCGCCTAGGCGGCCGATCTCCGGGCGAGCGAGCTCGCGGGGCAAGCCCTTGGCGATCTGCGACTCCAACGCCCGGCCAAAGGGCGAGGTCTCCCAGTCCCGGGCGCGGACGGTGAAGATGATCATCACCCGCCCCGGGCTCGGGCTCGCGAGGAGCGGCGCCAGCAGGTCAGCGGAGTCGGCGTCGCCCCACTGCGCATCATCGATCACCAGGAGCAGCGGCGCCCGCTCGGCGACCAGGGAGACGAGCGCGGTGAGCCCCTCGCCGCGGCCCCCTTGCGCCGCTGGTTGCCCGTCGCCGCTCCGGTCGTCGCTCTCTTCCCCGGCGCCCTCGCCGAGGACGGCCGCGAGCGCCGGCGCGACCCGGGCGAGGCCCGCGAGCGCCGGGAGGTCACGGGCCAGCGCCAGCCGCTCCGGGTCGCCGAGGAGGAGGTCGACCAACCCCTCGACGAGCACGTCGACGGTCTTGTAGGGGACGGTCTCGCGGTCGTAGCAGGCGCCCCAGACCATCGCCGCCGATCCCTCGGCCAGCTCATCGCCGAAGGCCCGGGCCAGCTCGGTCTTGCCGACGCCCGGCTCGCCGCTGAGGACCACCAGCGACGGCACCCCCTCGCAGACGCCGCGCCACCCCGAGCGCAGGTCCGCGAGCTCCGACTCCCGGCCGATCAAGCGAGGCGGCGCCACGCTCTTCGGCGGGCGCGCGCCGAAGAGCGCCAGGAGCTCCTCCGCTCCGAGGCGCTTCGCCGGCCGATCATGCAGGAGACCGGCGACGATCTTCGCCCAGAGCTTGCCCGCCTCCGGGCGTCGCCTCGTGAGCGACGGCGCCGGCTCCTCGAGCCTCGCGATCATCAGATCATGAGCGCCCCGAAACGGATGCTCCCCGGTGAACGCCGAGTAGAGCATGATCCCGAGGGCGTAGAGATCGACCGCGCCGGTCGGCGGCTGACGGAGCAGCTGCTCCGGGGCGATGTAGAGCGGCGATCCGGCGAAGTGGGTCTCAGCCCGGTCCCGCCCGCGCAGGCGCGAGAGGCCAAAGTCGAGGACGCAGACCCTTCCCCCCTCGTCGACCCGGATGTTGCCGGGCTTGAGATCCATGTGGATGAGGCCGCCGGAGTGCAGCGTCACCAGCGTCCGCACGAGATCGATCGTCAGCTCGCGGAGCCGGTCTTCATCGGCTAGCGGACCCTCGGCGCCGGCCGCCTCCCGCAGGGCCGCGTCGATCTCACGACCGCCGACGAGGCGCATCACGAGGGCCCATCGGCCGCGGGCCTCGACCAGTTCCTCCGGCACGACCAGCCCGTCGACGGCGGCGAGCGAGACGATCCGGCGAAACTCGTTCTTGAACGCCTGCAGCGACCAGGGGTCGACGCGGCGCAAAACCTTTACCGCGACCTGCTCGCCGCACAGCGGGTCCCAGGCCGCGAAGACCTCGCCAAAGCTGCCGCTGCCGAGCGGGCGCAGGAGGAGGTGCTCGCCGACCACCAGCGGAAAGCTCGTCGCCCCGCTCTCCGGGCCTCTCGTCTCCCCCGGCTCGGGCCTTGAAGAGCCCGCCGCGAAGACCTCCGAGGGGGCCTCTCCGTCGACGATCCAGCGCTGATGCGCCTCATAGCTGAGCTCGCAGGTCTCTCCGTCGTGGAGGAGACAGATCCCGTCATCACGGAAGATGACGTCAACTTCTGAGGGCGTTCGCAAGCGGGCCGATCATTGCGGAAGGGTCCTTGATTGTCGACAAACGCCGGAGTTGTCCCCTTCTGAGGACGTCTCCCACACACGCGCAAGCCCGCGTGCGGTGTGGTGAAATCGAAGGCGCCGACGAGGACGGGTGAACGCGCGGGACCGCCGTGGGCTCTAGCGCAGGACCTTCTCGACCCGCCGACGGAGGTCGATCCGGTGGACCAGGTCCTGGATGTAGTCGAGCTTGTCGGTCTCGATGACGACCGTCTCGCTGCGATCGTAGCGCTCAAACCATCCGTCGTAGAGCTGCTGGAGGCGGCGGAGGTAGCCTATCGGGATCGCCTGCTCCTCGGGCCGCCCGCGCATCTTGATCCGCTTTCGCACCGTCCGCATCGAGCAGGTCAGGTAGATCATCAGGTCCGGCGGCCGGAGCTGGCGGACGATCGACTCGTAGAGATCGCGGTAGGTCTGGTAGTCGCGCTTCGACATCTGCCGGCGGCGGTAGAGGTTCTCGGCGAAGATCTCCGCGTCCTCGTAGATCGTCCGGTCCTGGATCACCCGCTCCTCGGCCTCGCTCAGCTCCTGGTGGATCCTGAACTTCTTCGCCAGGAAGTAGACCTGCGAGTGGAAGGACCAGCGGCGCATGTCGCCGTAGAAGTCCTTGAGGTAGGGGTTCCCCTCGTTCGGCTCGTAGCGCGGCGTGAGGTTGTAGTCGCGGGCGAGGAATTGGACCAGCGTCGACTTGCCCACGCCGATGTTGCCAGCGACGGCGATGAACCTACGGGAGCCAGACGCGGCCACACATGCCGGTACCGCGAACCACCGGCTGTTGTCGAGCGCGCGATCCCCCCGCGATCGACAGGCGCGGGGGAGCGCGTTCCCGCGCGCGCGCCGGTACCCGCGAGGATCCGCCAGGAGCCTCGCAAGAACGCCACAGGAGCGCGTACAAGCCCGCCCATGCGCCTCCCAGACTGGCGCCGGGCGGCCGACCCCTGCGCTAGTGTTGGCGCCGGCTCATGACCGCCACGAACGAGACGAAGCGGACGACGGACGCCGATGCCTACTTCTCGAGCCCGCAGACCTACCAGCTCGAGGGGCGACGCTTCCGCTGCGCCAGCCCCGACGCTCAGCTCTTCCTCCTCGTCGCCTGGGGTCACCTCGAGCTCCACGATCTTCGCGAGCTGCTGACCACCCTCAAGGCCTGCGAGCGTCACGGACCCCGCGAGCGCCTGCACCTCGTGCTCCTCCGCGACGTCGTCGCCGTCGCCCCGCAGGCCCTCGCCGAGCTGATGCGGTACTACGCGTCGCGACCGGCGTACCTCGGCGGCATCGCCAAAGAGGCGGTGGTCCGCCCGGAGGGGGTCGTCGCCCTCCTCGCGGAGGGCTTTCACCGGGTCGTCCCCCTGCCCTTCGCCGGTCGGGTCTTCACCTCCGAGCGGCGAGCCCTCGAGTGGCTGGGGCTGGGCTCCCTCTCCCCCTGGGTCGCCGAGATCCGTGAGGGTCTCCTCCGGCGCTCCCACCCCGGCGGTCCCCTCCTCGCCGCGCTCGCCGATCTCCTCCGCCGAGACGGCGCGGGCCTCACCCTCGCCGACGCCGCCCGCCCCCTCGGGATGAGCCCGCGGACCCTGCAGCGCCGACTCCGAGCGGCGGGCACCACCTTCGCCAGCGAGCGCGCCCAGACCCTGGTCGAGGCGGCCAAGCTCGAGCTTCGGGACACCGACGCGGATATCAAGCGGATCGCCCTCGAGCTCGGCTTCGCCGCGCCGCAGCGCTTCAGCGAGCTCTTCGCCCGCGAGACGGGCCTCGCCCCGGCGTCCTGGCGAGCCGCGCAGCGACGCGAGATCGCCTCCGCCGAGGGCTCCGGATCGCCGCCTACTCCTTCAGGATCGTGAAGACCTGGACCCCCTCCTCGCTCCCCGCGAAGAGCCGCTCGGCGCCCGCGTCGAAGGCCAGGCCGTTCGACGCGGTCGCCACGACGATCCCCTCGGCGACGTGGGCCCCGCTCTCCGAGTCGAAGATGTGGACGCCGCCGGAGAAGCCCAGCGACGCGGTCCAGCGTCCGTCGTCGCTGAAGATCAGCCGCTTCTGATCCTCGAGGCCGCCGGTCTCCAGCGACACAGGCGTCCCGGCAAAGTCGGTCCAGACCTTCGCCTCCGAGTAAAAGAGGGTGCCGCGCAGCGCTCCGCCGAAGAGCTGGCGGACATCCTGCGGGTAGGTCTGCCCGGCGCTGAGCTCGGGCAAGGTCAACGATCGGAGCACATAGTCGGCGTCGGTGAGGTCGAGCACGTAGACGGTCGACCCGCCGAGGCCGAGCCCCGCGCTGCTGCTGAGAGAGGCCACCTTGCCGCTCTCGCCGGTCGCCGCGTCGACCGCGACGACGGAGGTCGGCGTCGTCCTGACGAGGGTCTCCCCGTCGTCGGTGAGGGCGAGATAGGAGCAGCGATCGGCGAGCTCATGCTCGAGGCTCCCGCCCTCGCCGAAGAGCAGACAGGCGCTGTACGTGCCGACCGCGAACCCATGGGGCCCCCACACGGCGGCGCCCGCCTCGAAGAGATCACCGTTGCCGATCGTGTGGACCACCGATGACGAGCCGTCGGCGAGGGTGAAGAGAACGACCCGGCGACCGCCGAGCGCCGCGACGAGCTTGGTCCCGTCCGGGCTCACCGCCAACGCCTCGACCCGCTGACCCGGACCATCGTCGGTCAGCAGCTTGTCCGGGCTGAGACCGACGATCTTCGCCTCGCCGCCGGAGGTCGAGGTCTCCGTCGCGCCGTCGGTCTCCGTCGTCGCGGTGTCCGTGCTCGTCGCCGTCCCCGCGTCCGTGTCGGTCACCGTCGCGCTCTCACCCGTCGTCGCGGTCGCCGAGGCGCTCGTCTCCGTCGCCGTCATCGAGCTCGCCGAGGCGCTCGCCGAGGCGCTCACCGAGGCGGTCGCCGAGGCGCTCTCCGTGCCTTGGCCCCCGCTCTCGCCGGCCGTCGCCGTATCTCCGACAGAGACGTTGACGCAGGCCAGGCCGAGCGCGCAGACGGCGATCGCGGGGGCGCCTGCGGACGAGAAGGATCGAGCTCGAGACCACGGTGAAACGCGCTTCATGGCCGATCCATACGCAGTCTCCCGCCGCCGCAGGGGCTCTGGCGCGAGGTCGGATCCGATTGGCGCGTCGCCGGAAGTCGCCCGGCGCGGCGTCGACATTGTGAGGCCCCACGCCCCACGGAAGGCTCGAAAACGCGTCTTCCCGGCCCCCGACGGCCCGCCGTCCTCGTCCAACGCCCGCCTCTGTGCGACTGTTCCCCGTGCTCTCCGGACCCCAGCAAGCGCTCCTCGGCGTCCTCCTGATCGTCTTGATGATGGGGCTCGGCTCGACCCTGACCGTCGCCAACTTCCGCGAGATCCTCCGCAGCCCGAAGGGTCCGCTGATCGGCCTCGCCTCGCAGTTCGGCTGGATGCCGCTCGTCGCCTTCGGGCTCGCCGTCGCCCTCGACCTCCCCGACGCCATGGCCCTCTCGCTGATCGTCGTCGGCTGCACCCCAGGCGGGACCACCTCCAACCTCTTCACCTACTACGCCGGGGCGGACGTCGCCCTCAGCGTGTCGATGACCGCCATCTCCTCGGTCACCGCCCTGGTGATGATGCCCCTGACCCTCAGCCTCTACAGCAGCTCCTTCACCGACGCTGACTTCGCGGTCCCCACCCGCTCGATCGTCCTGACCCTCGCGGTGATGCTCGTGCCGATGGCGATCGGCATGCTGGTCCGCGCCCGGAGCCCCGCGGCGGCGCGGAAGATCGAGCGGATCGGCGGCCTCTCGGGGGTCGGCGTTCTCCTCCTGCTGATCGTCAGCGGCCTCATCAGCAACGGCCACCTCCTGCTCGAGTCGAGCGCTTCGATCTACGTCGCGGGGATCGGCCTCGGGCTCGTCGGCATCCTCCTCGGCTACCTCAGCGCCGCCCTCTTCCGCCTCCCCGAGCCGAGCCGGCGGGCGGTCGCCTTTGAGACCGGGATCCAGAACAGCCCGCTCGCGCTGGGGATCATCATCGCCACCTTCCCGGCGGAGAGACACGGCGAGATGATGTGGATCCCGCTGCTCTACGCCCTCTTTGTGATCGCGACCGCGAGCCTCATCACGCTCGTGCTCCGCCGCCGGGCGATCGACGCGTAGAGTCTCCGCTCGTCGCTTCGGAGACCCCGCGAGCGAGGGCCGCGGACGCCTCGCGACGTTGGCGACGGGCCGATCAGGCCTGGTCGGCGGCGGACCCCGCGGGTGCTGCCGCGTCCGCGCTGCGCGACCTCCACACAGCTCGTCGACGACGGAGCTGGAGGCCGCTAAAGACCAGCGCCGTCGCGATCGCGCCGGCGTAGGCGATGCCGTTGACCCAGGGGTAGCCGGCGGCCTCGCAGGCGTAGTTGAGGAGCATCCGCGGGCCCTCCGGGACAGCCCGGAGGTTGAGCAGCGGATGAACGCTGAGGAGGATCGCCGCCGTCGCCCCGATCGCCGCGAGCACGCTCGGCACGATCCGCCCGAGGAGCACCGGCTCCGAGCTGGCCCGACGCGACTCGACGAGGCGGACGACCCCCTCGATCGGCCAGAGCAGGAGCAGGACGAAGGCCCCCGAGAGGACGAAGGCCAGGCCGATCGCGAGCGCCCGAAGATCCGTCGCCAGGCCGAGCACGCCGAGCCCAAACCCCCTCGAGGTCTGCGTCATCAGCTGCTGCGCGGCCAGCTCTGACGCCTCCGCCCCCAGGACCTTGCCGAGGTATGCCAGGCTCCCGAAGTAGAGCCGCAGCCCGTAACCCACGATCAACCACAGGGAGAAGCCCGCCCACACCGCGAGGGTCCGGAGGAGCCCGCCCAGCCAGCCGAGGCCGTCCCTCACCGCAGCCCTCTGTAGTGGCCGAAGACCCGCCCCTCGCGGACATCGACCCGGCCGTCCTCGGCGACGCGAAAGGCGATGTAGAAGGGCGCCGCCGGCCTGTCGACGTAGAACACACGACCCTTCATGTAGAGCTCCTCGCCGTTGGTGACCTTGACGGGGGGCTCCCAACGCTCGCCCCAGAGGCCGATCGACTCGACCTCGGCGTCGCTCATCCTCTCGCTCGTCTCGGTGATCGCCTCGCGCAGGGAGGCCTCGATCGCCGGACGATGGGCGCGGACCCGGGCCGCGAGCTCAGGCGCGGCGTCCTCGAGCTTGTCGAAGTACTTCGCCTGGTTGAGGTTGGTCAGGCAGCCGCTGGTGAGCCAGAGATCTAGCCAGAGACCCAGCCAGAGACCTAGCCAGAGACCCTTCCGGAGCCGGGCGATGACAGCCCCCTGCGCGGCGTCGGATCGAGACACGCGGGGACTCTAATCCATCCGCCGAGGGGCGGAAAGACCGTTGTCGCCGCCCGCCGCCAGACGGGTCCGGTCTGCCGCGCCACAGGCCGCGCGACGCAGAGCGCAGGCCCCTGACAGGGAGGGCCGAGGCCCGAAGCGCCGAGGCGCCGAGGCGCTCAGATCATGTAGTACCAGCTCTCCCGCTCCGCCGACTCGCCATGGCGCAGAGGACATGCGTCGCAGAGCTCGCCGCTGAGCCGCGCCTGCGCCCTGGCGACCGCGTCGTGGATCCCGGTCCAGGCCTTCGGCCGCTCGCGGAGCAGCGACTCCTCGCCGAGGCGCGCCGCGGAGCCGGTGCGGACCAGGGTCTGGTAGAGGTCCGGGCGCACCCCGCAGAGCAGGAGATGCACGCCGCGGGCCGCGACCCGGGCGATGAAGTCGTCGAGGAGGCGGATGCAGCTCGCGTCGGGGTTGCGGATCTCACGGCAGCGGAGGATCAGCGCCCGGACGCCGCTCTCGTCGACCCGGGCCTCGATCCCCAAGAGCAGCGCCTCGAGCTCCGGCGCCGCGCCGAAGAAGAGCTCTCCTTCGATGTTGAAGAGGAGCATCTTGGTGCACAGGGCGTCCCCCTCGTCGCGCGGGCGGATGGTCCGCGCGTCGGTGAGGACGAGCTCCGTCAGGGAGACCCGGGCCGCCCGCGGCACGTAGAGAACAAAGGAGAGGAAGATGCCGATGAGGATGCAAAACTCGATCGAGATCGCGATCGCCGAGAAGGCCGTCACGGCGACGACCCCCGCGTCGAAGCGGGTCGTCCTCAGGTAGTAGCGGAGCTCGCGGCGATCGATCATCCGCAGGGCGATGAGGACGAGGATCGCCGCGAGGGAGGCGCGGGGGATGTAGGCGGCGTAGGGCGCGAAGAGGAGCACGGTCACCGCGACGCAGGCCGCGGCGATCACCCCCGACCACTGGGTCACGGCCCCCGCCTCGCGGTTGACCATCGACCGCGTGAGCGAACCGGAGCCGGGGAAGCAGTGGAAGAAGGAGCCGGCGAGGTTGGCGAGGCCCTCGCTCAGGCACTGCTGGTTCATGTCGAGGCGTTGGCCGGTCTTGCTCGCGATCGCCTTGGCCATCGCCACCGCCTCGAGGAGCCCGAGGAGGGCGATCGCCATCGCGTCACCGGCGAGCTCGCGGACCCTCTGCCAGGCGACCTCGGGGACGCCGAAGCTCGGCAGCTCCGCCGGGATCGAGCCGACCACCGCGACCCCGGCCGCCTCGAGGTCGAAGATCGCGACGCAGGCCGAGGCCGCGCCCATCGCCAGGAGGAGCTCCGGCAGGCGGACGAACCCCCGGCGGGCGAGCCCGTAGTAATTGATCGCCCGGATCACGAGGACCACGGCGATCGTCCCGAGCCCGAGCGCCAAGGGCCAAGCGTTCGCCGGCGCCCCCGCGAGGAGCGTCTGGGCGAAGCGGGCGAGCACGTGCCCTCCGCCGCCGACCGGCACCAGCCCCAGGACCAGCGGCAGCTGCTCGATGATCAGCAGCCCCGCGGCGCCAGCCGTGAAGCCGACGATCACCGCGTGGGAGATGAAGCGGGTCAGGTCGCCCAACCGCAGGAGGGTGATGCCGGTCTGGATGAGGCCGACCATCAGCGCGAGGAGGATCGCGCCGCTCAGCCGCTCGGCCTCGGGGACCACCAAGAGCGCCGAGAGCACGGCGATCGAGATCGCGTTGGTCGGGCCGTTGATCAGCTGCCTCGACGAGTCGAAGAGGGCGCCCACGGCCGTGACCACGATCGCGGTGTAGAGGCCGTACTGGGGCGGCAGACCGATCACCGTCGCGTAGGCCATCGCCTGCGGCAGGGCGACCGCGGCGACCGTGACGCCAGCGAACAGGTCTGCGCCTAGCGAGGCGAGGCCATACCCGCGCAGCGACGCCAACGCGGGGATCCAACGGCCGATCCCCGACGGGGCATCCTCGCTCTCCGCGCGGAGCTCCGGGAACTCGGGCGGCGTCACCCTCGGCTGGGGCGCGATCGGCAACCTCCTCGTCTCCACGTCTCTCTTCGCCTCGCTCGGTCGCCGTCCGTGTGCGCAGCCTGATCAAAAACTCGCAGAGAGCCGTTGTTTATCCGGCTCGGCTCGCGAAGGATAGCCACATCTCCCCTCGAATGCCGGTTGAGGCGACGAATTTTTCAGGTCACAATAGCCCACACAAAACCGGCAATATAGTCCCAGGGCCCCTCCCGTCACCTCGCACCTCGACCCCAGGGGCGCTCAAGGAACCATGCCCAAGGGACATGTTCGAGTCGCACCGTCGGTCATCACCTCGGCGCGAGGGGGGCTACTTTGCGAGACCTCTGCGCGAAGACGAGGCTCGCTCCTTGGCGGGCGCGAGAAGGCCCGCGATCGCGCCCCAGATCCGTCCCGCGGGCCGGGGGATATTCGACGAAATCGGACACTGGTGGGGTGATAGCGTAGCCTTCGCGATGTCCACAAAGCTGCCTTATCTGCCCTCAAGTACCTCTTCGCGAAGCCTCTCCCCAGCGCTGCGGCTCCTGACATCACTCGCGCTCCTCAGCGCCTGCAACGGGGATGATGGGGACTCCGCTGCGAGCGCGAGCTCGACGTCCGTCACGGTCACCGCCACCGCCACCGCCACCGAGTCCGGCACGGAGAGCGCGACCGCGTCGGCGAGCGAGGCCGGCAGCGACACCGAGATGAGCGGCAGCAACTCAGCGACCGAGGGCTCCGGGAGCACGGAGACCTCCGCTACAGACGGCTCGGCCTCCGCCAGCTCCTCAACGACCGGGCCGACCACCACCGATCCCACTGAGGGCAGCGAGAGCGACAGCACGACGAACGTCATCCCGCCGAACTGCGGCGACGGCGTGGTCGACGACGGCGAGCAGTGCGACGACGGCGACGCCAACGGGGTCGGCGAGGCCTGCAACCCCGACTGCACCGAGAACGTCTGCGGCGACGGGATCGAGAGCCCCTTCGAAGAGTGCGACACCGGCGATGAGAACGGGCCGGACGGCGCCTGCTCGGCGATGTGCACGATCAACCCCTCCTCCTGCGGCGTCCAGGAGTACGAGGCGATGCTCGAGGTGAGCCCGGTCGACATCATCATCGTCATCGACAACTCCGGCAGCATGGGCGGCGAGATCAAGGGGGTTCAGGACAACATCAACATCAACTTCGCCTCGATCATCGAGGACAGCGGGCTCGACTACCGCGTCATCTTGGTCAGCGAGCACGGCAAGTACAACGGCCCGGAGAGCATCTGCGTCGAGGCGCCGCTCAGCGGGATCGAGATCGGCGGCTGCGTCAACCCGCCGCCGCAGCCGGTCAACAACCCCGGCAAGTTCTATCACTACAGCGTCCCGGTCTCGTCCCATAACGCCTGGTGCCGCCTGATCGACGGCTACGACGGGTCCCTCCCCGACCAATACAACTTCGCCCCGAACGGCTGGAGCGAGTGGCTGCGGGAGGACTCGCTCAAGACGTTTATCGCGATCTCCGACGACGGCTCGAGCTGCGGCCCCTACAACGACGGCAACAGCGTCAACAACGGGAACAACGCGGCCATCAAGTTCGACGCCGACCTCCAGACCCTCTCGCCGCTCCACTTCGGCGACTCGCCCGAGACCCGCAACTACTTCTTCTATTCGATCGTCGGGATGTCCTACAACAACCCGCAGACCGAGCCCTACACCCCCAAGGACCCGATCATCACCGGCGAGTGCCCGGGCGCGGCAGACCCCGGCACCGGCCACCAGGCGATGAGCAACCTGACCGACGCGCTGCGCTTCCCGCTCTGCGACACGACCTCCTACGACGTCATCTTTAAGGCGATCGCCGAGGGCGTGATCAAGGGGGCGAAGATCGCCTGCGAGTTCCCGATCCCCGAGCCGCCGGAGAACAAGACGCTCGACCTCGAGTCGATCCTCCTCGAGTACTCGCCGATGGGCGTCGGCGACCCCGAGACCTACGACCAAGTCCCGGGCATCGACCAGTGCGGGCCGAAGTCCTTCTACATCGCCGACGGCCTCGTCCACCTCTGCCCCAGCGCCTGCGAGGCGGTCCAGAGCGACAAGGACGCGAAGATCGACCTCAAGTTCTCCTGCGAGCCGATCGATCCGGGCTGATCCTCGGCGACACTGGGCCGCCCACGAGCCCCCGCAGGCGGCACCAGGCAGCTCGACGACGAAGAGACGCCGTCGCACCACAGACGGTGACGACGGCGTCTCTCTCTTCGCTCCTTGTCGGAGCTCTCGGTCGAGAGGTCCTAGGCGCTCGCGTCGGCGCCGGTCTCCGCAGCAGCGCCCTTGTCGGCGTCCCCGCCCTCCGCCGCGGCCTTCTCCGCCGCGGCCTTCTCCGCCGCGATCCGGACGCTGTCCTTGGCGTAGTCGCGATCCCCGGGCTGCTCCTTGCGGATGAAGACCAGGTAGACGCCGATGCAGAAGAGCGCCAGCGTAGCGTAGTGCGCGGTCGTCAGGCCGAAGTAGCGGGCATCCTGCGCCCCGCGGGCGAAGTCGAGGATGAAGCGGTAGGGCGCGTAGGCCATGCAGACATAGCCGGTCAAGAGCCCCGGCCGACGATCCTTCTTCCAGTTGTAGATCGTGTAAAAGTAGACCGCGATGCCGACGTCGTAGATGAACTCGAGGAGGCCCAGGTCGAGGCGGAAGCGCCCGCCCGTGCCCGGCCAGGGGCCCACGGCCATGACCTCGAGCCAGCTTAGCCAGCTCGGCAGGTTCTCGACGAAGGTGCCCGGGTGATCGTGGACCAGCGAGCAGCCGAGACGGCCGAAGGTGAAGCCGGTGAGAAAGCCGAAGACCAGCGGATCGATCAGCGCTAGGCGAGGCTGGTTGTGCTTGCGCGAGAACCACCAGACCCCGACCAGCGCGCCGAAGAAGCCGCCGACGCTCGACAGCCCGTTCCAGATCATCAGCAGGAGCCAGGGGTTTCTGGCGACGTCCTCGGGGAAGTAGAAGATGACCGAGACCCAGTGGGAGATGACGAAGCCGAAGATCAGGACCCAGAACATCAGGTCGCGGATCATGAACTCGTCCATGTCCTTGTGCTTGGCGTAGGTCAGGACCCGCTGGAGACCGATGATCACGCCGACCGCCACCAGCGGCCCGAAGACCTGGAGCTTTAGCTGGCCGATCACGGGGAGATCGACCAGGGTCTTCTCCGGCATGCTGAGGTAGGGGATCAGGGCTTCGAGCATGGGCGGCGCTACCCTAACTCAGGGGCAGGGGCGAGGCAAAAGCGGGCCGCGTCGGTGGACCCGGGGGCCAGGGCCAGGGCCGCGGCCACTCCCCCGAGAACGAACCCTCTGCGGCGCTCCTACCCGCGGGGAGGCCTCTGGCCCGAAGGAGACTCCGCCCCGCCGATGAGCTCAGGCCCGGCGTGCGGCGGCGCCCCGAAACCGCCGCCCCCGGGGGTGGCGATCCGCACACGGTCACCGGCGACGACCTCAAAGGAGACCTGGCCCGCGAGCCGTCGACCGTTGCAGGTGTCGATCCCCGGCGTCCCGGGGAGACCGCCGTGGAGGCCGAAGGGGGCCCGCGATCGACGGGAGGCGACGATCGAGACCGACGCCGGGGCCAAGAACTCCAGCTCGCGGACCAGGCCATCGCCGCCGCGATGCGCCCCGGCGCCGCCAGAGCCCGACCGGAGCCCGAACTCGCGGACCCGGACCGGAAAGCGCGACTCGAGCACCTCGACGTCGGTGATCCGAGTGTTCGTCATGTGCGAGTGAACCCCGCTGGCGCCGTCGACCCTGGCGGTCGCCCCGACGCCGCCGCCGATGGTCTCGTAGTAGCCGAAGGTCGCGCTGCCGAAGGTCAGGTTGTTCATCGTCCCCTGGCTCGCCGCCGCGAGGCCGAGGGCGCCGAGGAGGACGTCGACGACCCGCTGCGAGGTCTCGACGTTGCCGGCGACCACCGCCCGATCGGCGGGCGGATCGAGGATCGAGCCCGTCGGGATCCGCAGGTCGATCGCCCTCAGGCAGCCGCTGTTGAGCGGGATCGACCGCCCGCAGAGGAGCCTGAGCACGTAGAGGAGCGCCGCGACCGTGACCGCCCGGGGGGCGTTGAGGTTCCCCTCGACCGCGGCGCCGGTCCCCGCGAAGTCGACGATCATGTGCGACCCCGAGATCGTGATCGCGACCTCGATCGGGGTGCCCTCGTCCATCGCGTCGGCGAAGCGGCGGGTGCCGTCCGGCTGCTCCGCGACCGCCTGGGCGACCGTCGCCGCGGCGTAGTCCTGGAGATGCCCCATGTAGGCGACGACCGTCTCTGTGCCGATCCGCGCCCCCAGCTCGCCGAGGAGGCGCGCCCCCGTCCTGGAGGCGGCGATCTGGGCCTCGATGTCCGCGAGGTTCTCCTCCGGCCGCCGGGCGGGATAGGGGCCCGCGGCGAGCACCGCCAGCAGCCCCTCACGATCGAGGAGGCCGTCGTCGACGATCTTCAGCGCCCGGAAGACGATCCCCTCGTCGGCGAGGCAGGTCGAGTGCGGCGGCATCGACCCTGGCGTGATCCCGCCGATGTCGGCGTGGTGGCCCCGGCTCGCGGTGAAGTAGCGGAGCACCCCGTCGGCGTCGTGGACCGGGGCGATCACCGTCACGTCCGGGAGATGGGAGCCGCCAGCCGCGGGATCGTTGGTGATGTAGACCGCCCCCCGATCGGGCCTCGGGTGCGCCGCCAGGACCCCGCGGATCGACTCGCTCATCGCCCCGAGGTGGACCGGGATATGCGGCGCGTTGGCGACCAGGCGACCGCCTGCGTCGAAGACCGCGCAGGAGAAGTCGAGGCGCTCGCGGATGTTCGTCGACAGGGCCGTCCGCTGGAGCACGACCCCCATCTGCTCGGCGATCGCCGTGATCCGGTTGGCGAAGATCTCGAGGAGCACAGGGTCGACGCCCCCCGCCGCCCCGCCGAGGAGCGCCGCCGCCCCCCGGAGGTCGCGGGCGACGAGCGCTCCGTCGTCGCGGACCTCGAGGCGCCAGCCGGGGTCGATCGCCAGGGTCGCGGTGGCGTCGAGGATCAGCGCCGGGCCGTCGAGCGTGGCCCCGCCGCCGAGGGACTCGCGGCGGTACACCGGCACCTGCGGATGCTCGGTCTGCTCGGCCCACATCGTCGCGTAGCGGATGGGCTCGGGGGGGATGCCCGGGGCTGAGGGTCGATCCGCGCCCTTCGCCGCGCCCTTCGCCGCGCCCTTCGTCGCCGCCTGCTCCGGGAGCGCGTCGGCGGGCCGCTCGCAGAGCTCGACGCGGATCGTCACGGCCTCGATCGGATGCTCGGGGCGGGCGTAGCCGAACTCCCGCTGGTGGACCTCGGCGAAGCGCCGCGCCAACCCGAGCTCATCCTCACCTGTTCGTAGGGTCAGGCAGAGCGAGGCCTCGGTGCCGCGGTAGCGCAGGTCCACGCGGTAGATCGCCTCGACGTCCTCCGCATCCAGGCCCTCGTGCTCGCGGAGGAGCGCCTGACCGCGAGCGACCAGCGCTGCGAAGGAGGGACCCAGGCCGGCGAGGAGCCCCGGCGCCAGGGTCCGGCGGCCGCCGTCGAGCTCGCCGTGCCAGCCCGCCCGGGCCACGCCGATCCCGTAGGCCGAGAGCACCCCGCCGAGCGGGTGGAAGACCAGGGTGCGGATCCCGAGCGCCCGCGCGAGGGGGCAGGCGTGCTGGCCCCCGGCGCCGCCGAAGACGACCAAGGCGTGGTCGCGGACGTCGTGACCGCGGCCGACGGAGATCGTCCGGATCGCCGCCGCCATGTGCTCGATCGCCACGGTGAAGAACCCCGCGGCGATCTCGACCTCCGAGCGACGCTCCCCGGGGAGGCGATCGCGGAGCTCCCCGAGCTTGCGCGAGACCGCCGCCCGGTCGAGCTCAAAGGGAAACCTGTCGCCGACCAGGCGGCCGAGGCGGAGGTTGACGTCGGTCAGCGCCAGCAGGGTCGCCCCGGCGTGGCCGTAGGAGAGCGGCCCCGGCGTGGCCCCTGCGCTCTCCGGACCGACGCGAAAGCGATGGCCGTCAAAGGTGCACAGCGAGCCCCCGCCGGCCGCGACCGTGTGGATCGCCATCATCGGCGTCCGCACCCGAACCCCCGAGACCCGGGCGCTGTAGCTCCGCTCAAACTCCCCCGCCCAGCGGCAGACGTCGGTCGAGGTCCCGCCCATGTCAAAGCCGATCGCCTGGTCGATGCCGAGGGAGCGGGCGATCGCGGCGACCGCGACCACGCCCCCCGCCGGGCCGGAGAGGATCGCGTCGCGCCCGCGAAAGCGGCCGCCGTCGGTCAGGTCCCCGCTCGACTGCATGATCCGGAGGCTGCTCCCCGGCAGCGCCCCCCGCAGGCGGCGCATGTAGGCGCTGAGCACCGGCGTCAGGTAGGCGTCGACGACCGTGGTCTCGCCGCGCCCGAGGAGGCCGAGCTCGCCGACGACCTCATGGGAGGCGGCGACGTGGGAGAAGCCCCGAGCCCTCGCCCGCGCGGCGATCCAGTCCTCGTCGTCGCCGTCCAAATAAGCGTGGAGGAGAACGATCGCCAAGCTCCGAACGCCTGCCTCAAGGAGCAGGTCCAGGGCCCGGTCGACCGCCTCTGGATCGATCCCATGGACGACCTCACCGCTCGCGCTGCGGCGGACGTCGACCTCGACCACCGCGGAGGTGAGCGGCTCGGCGGTCGCGACCTCGAGGGCGAAGAGGTCGGGCCGGGCCTGATCGCCGACGACGAGGAGATCCGCGAAGCCGCGGGTGATAAGCAGCCCGGTCGGCGCCCCCTTGCGCTCGAGCAGGGCGTTGGTCGCCAGCGTCGTCCCCATCCGCACGTCGCAGGGGGGGATAGGCTCGCCCTCGTCGACGCCGAGGAGGCGGCGAATGCCCCGCAGCGGCGCCTCATCGTCCGAGAGGAGCTTGATAACGCGTAGCGCGCCGGTCACGGGATCGCGGCCGATACAGTCGGTAAAGGTGCCCCCGCGGTCGATCCAGACCTGCCAGCGGCCGGCTCGCGTCGCCGCCATAGACTCGGCATGATATCAGCCGCCCCCCTCCCCGCCGATGCGCTCCCCGATCCGCCTCCCCAGGACGCTCCGCCGTCGCCTCCATCGTCAGGTCCACAGGATCCGCGCAGGCCTCCGCGGGTGGCCGCTTCGCCTGGTCTACAGCCCGGCCTACGGCTCTGAGTGGGACGGCATGCCCTTTGACCCGCTGCGCGGTGAGCGGATCCTCACCGCTCTCGCGGCGGCCGGCCTCACCCGTCGTGAGCTCGTCCGCGAGCCCCCGTCCGCCACTTTTAAGGCGCTTCGTCGGGTCCACGGCGACGACTACCTCGACCGCCTCGGCGAGGCCGACTCCCTCACCCGGATCTTCGGCGCCAAGGTCGACGCGGCCGCGGTCGATCGGATCCTCGAGCTGCAGCGGACGATGACCGGCGGGACCATCCTCGCCACGGAGTGGGCCCTGCGCAGCCGACATATCGTCGCCAACCTCGGCGGCGGCCTCCACCACGCGGGCCCCGAGGGCGGCACGGGCTTCTGCGCGATCAACGATGTCGCGGTCGCGATCGCCGATCAGCGCTTTCGCGGGTTCCGCGGCAAGGTCCTGATCATCGACCTCGACCTCCACGACGGCAACGGCACCCGCGAGTGCTTCGCCGCCGATCCCAGCGTCTACACCCTGTCGATCCACAACCAGCACTGGGGGCCGGTCGAGGCGCAGGCCTCACGCAGCGTCGACCTCGGTCACGACGTCGGCGACGAGGAATACCTCGCGGCGATCGTCGAGCACGTGCCGGAGATCCTCCGCGAGCACGCGCCACAGCTCGTCTACATCGTCGCCGGCACCGACCCCGCCGAGGAAGATCCCCTCGGCGACTGGTCGATCAGCGCAGCGGGGATGCTCCGCCGCGATCGCACGGTCCACGACTACCTGGACCAGCTCGCGCCGGCCGCGGCCCGCGTCATCGTCCTCGCCGGCGGCTACGGCCTCGGCACCTGGAAACACTCGGCCCGCGCCCTCGCCCTCCTGCAGGGCGGCGTCCGCGACTACGAGCCCCCGGGCAACGCCGAGCTGACGATGATGCGCTATCGCCACCTGGCGAAGGTCATGACCCTGAGCGAGCTGACAGGCGAGGAGCTGGACCTCGACGGTGACAACTGGGGGATCACCCCCGAGGACGTCCTGCCGGGGCTCGGCCACGAGCCCGCGCCCCGCCGCTTCCTCGGCTTCTACGCCCCGAGCGGGCTGGAGCTCGCGCTCGAGCGCTACGGGCTCCTCGATCGCCTCCGGGCCAAGGGCTACGCCCGGCCGACGCCGGTCTTCGACACCAGCGATCGCGAGACCCACACGATGCGGATCTTCGGCGACGCAGAGCGGCAGCAGCTGCTCATCGAGGTCCGCCTCCGCCGCGACCGACGGACCATAGCCGGCTTTGAGCTCCTCTTCGTCGAGTGGCTCCTCCTCCAGCACCCCGCCGGCCGCTTCACCCGCAAAAAGCCCCGCCTCCCCGGCCAGGAGCATCCTGGCCTCGGCCTCTTCTTTGAGGTCGTCGGCCTCCTGATCCTGATCTGTGAGCGTCTCAAGCTCGACGGCCTCGCCGTCGTCCCCTCGCAGTACCACCTCGCCGTCCACTGGCATCGTCGCCTCCGCTTCGTCGACCCTGGCGCGGCCGCCCGCTTCGGCGCGCTCCAACAGGCCCTCGCCGGGCTCGACCTCGGCGAGGCCAGCCAGGCCCTCGCCGACCAGCGCCTGTGGGACGAGAACGCTGACGAGCCCAGCGGCTACCAGGCGGCGCCGATGATCCTCCCCCACTCCGCCGAGCTCCGGCGTCACCTCGCGGCCAAGGCCCCAGAGTTCAGGCGGCTACAAGAGAAGGCCGCAGCGGCGCTCGACCTCCGCCTCCGCCCGGCCCCCGGAGGAGCGCACGCGGACGATGAGCGTGAGGAGCCCGCGTGATACGGCGATGCCGGGGATCGCAGAGACCGCAGAGACCGCAGAGGCCCGCTCAGCGAGCTGACCGCTCGGCCAGGTACTCGCCCGCTCGCTTGGCGTAGGCGCGCCACGAGTGCTCGATCCACGCGTAATCCTTCGGGCCGAGCGCACGGACAAAGCGGCCCGGGTTCCCGAGCCAGAGCTCGCCGCTGCGGACGACCTTGTTCGGGGCGACGAGCGCGCCCGCGCCGACGAAGGCGCCGGGCTCGATCACGGCGTTGTCGAGGATGATCGAGCCCATGCCGATCAGACACTCGTCGCCGACGGTGCAGCCGTGGAGGATCACGCCGTGGCCCACCGTCACCCGCGAGCCGATCGTCGTCGCCGAGACCCCCTCGGTCGCGTGGACCATCGTCCCGTCCTGGATCGAGGTCGCCTCGCCGATGATGATCGGCGCGTCGTCGGCCCGGAGCACCGCCCCTGGCCAGACGCTGGAGCTCGCGCCGATCGTGATGTCGCCGATCAAGGTCGCCCGTACGTGGACAAACGCGCTCGGATCGACCTTGGGTGACCGCCCCTGGAAGCTCTCCAACATCGGGCGCCTAGCTGCTGCTGAGGACGACGTAGACGACGATGCCGACGCCGACGATCGCGACCAGGATCAGCCACAGAGGGGCCGACTGCTCGGAGGCGGTGGGCATCGGCGGCGAGAGGGGCTTGCCCGACGGGGCCGCCTCCTTGCCGCCAGCCGAGGGCTTCGCGGTGCTCCCGGTCGGCTTGCCCCCGGTCGGCTTGCTCCTCGCCCCCGACGGCTCATCCGCGGCTGCCGCTGTCTTCGCCAGCGTCGGGTAGGAGACCAGCCCCGCGGACTTGCGCTGCTGGTTTGGATCGCGCGCCGAGGCGCTGCTCGGCTCGGGCTCATCCTCACGGGGCTTGCCGACCTCCGGGAGATCGAGGCCGAGGGCGTCCGCCATCGACGGGATCCCGCGCTGGGAGGGCAACGGCGCCGGCGTCGGCGAGAGGCCGAGGGTGCCGGAGCCGGGGCTAAACGAGTCGATGTTGATCGGCCGCGAGGGATCGCTGCCGATCTGCGCCGAGGGGATCGCCGAGCCGGCGCTGACGACCGGCTGCGAGCCAGCGGCCGCCTCGCCGATCGACTTGAAGTTCATCATCTCCTCGTTGATGAGGTCGATGATGAGGTTTCCGCCGGGGGAGTGCTCGGCCTCGACCTGGGCGCGGAGCACCGCGATCTGCTTCTCGCGCTCCTCCCTTAGCGGCTTGACCAGGGCGATGACGTCGCGGGCGCCGACCATCATCCGCTTCGAGAAGAGGAACGAGAGGAGGTCGTGGGCGAACTCGTCGGCGGTCTGGTAGCGCTTGTCGACGTCCTTCGTCAGCGCCTTCATGATGATCTTCTCGAGCTCCTTCGGCACCTCCTTGTTGAAGGAGCGGATGCTCGGGACCTCGCTGGCGCGGACCATCGCGATGGTCTGGAAGTCGTTCTTGCCCTTGTAGAGGCGGCGACCGGTGAGCATCTCGAAGGCGAGGATGCCGACCGCGTAGATGTCCGACCGATGGTCGACCTGCTTGGCAAAAGCTGCCTCAGGGGACAGGTACGCGTACTTGCCCTTGACCACGCCGGGGTCGGTCGACTCCATCTGCGTGGTCGCCTTGGCGAGGCCGAAGTCGGTGAGCTTGACCTCGCCGTTCCACGAGACGAGGATGTTCGGCGGCGAGACGTCGCGGTGGACGATCCCCATCGGCTCGCCCGTCTTGTTGTCCTTCAGCTCGTGGGCGTAGTGCAGCCCCTTGAGCATCTCGTTGAGGATCCAGACGGTCTGCGGCACCGGGATCGTCTTGCCGAGCTTCGCCTGATGCTCGAGCAGCGTCTTGAGGTTCGTCCCCTCGACGAACTCCATGACGATGAAGTAGGTGCTCTCGCTCTCCCCCAGGTCGAACACCGAAACGATGTTCGCGTGGTTGAAGTGCAGCGAGATCCTCGCCTCATCCAGGAACATCCGGGTGAAGCGCTGGTCCTTGATAAGCCCGGGAAGGATCCGCTTGATGGCGACCTTCTTCGAGTAGCCGGCCATCGACTCCGACTCGGCGACATAGACCTCGGCCATGCCACCTGCGTCGAGCTTGTAAAGAGGGCGATAGCGTTGCGTCATGGCACGAATGCGATGGTTTTGGGGTACCAGCCCCCAGCCGCCGCGGGAGCATACCTTATACGCCCAGACGCCGCTGAGGTGTTCTCCCGAACACGGCCGCGCAGGTCAGGCGCAGGCGCCGAGCCGGGGTCCTGCGCGGCCCAAACCGAACCCAAACCGAACCGAACCCAGCCCCGGACGCAGACCCGCTCACGGGGCCGCGGACGCCGTCGCTCCAGGGCGGCCGTCTCCGCTCGCCGATGAGCTGTCTCCGCTCGGCGGGTCGTACTGGGTCAGGTTGAGGCGGACGACGCCGAGCCAGACATCGCTCTCCAGGGCCACTGGAATCCGCCTGCCGTCGTCGCTGAGCCAGACCCGGAGTTTATACACCTTTTTGCCGGGTATTGGCCCGCCGAAGCGATCCACCCGCGTGATCGTCCCGGCGAGCTCATAGACATCGCTGCTGCCGAGGCCGAGCGCGGTCGCGATCCCCGGCATCGGCTCGAGCTTCGCCGGTCCCTTGCCGGTGATGTCCACCCGCAGGAGCACCTTGCCGTCGAGGCCGTAGACCCGCGCCCGCTCGCCCGCCTCGAGGTCGAGCGCGCGGACCCAGGCCATCACCGCGAGGGAGTCGAGCGTGTCCACCGGGAGCCGCTCGCGGATCTTCATCTCGGACTTCTTGTCGGAGATCCGCTTGTCGTGGATGAACACATAGCCGTGGCCGCCGAAGGTCGTGTTGACCTCGCGGTAGCGGTCGCGGCCGAAGCCGGTGCGCTTGGTCTCGGCGTAGGTCGTCAGCGGCGAGCCGCTGACCGCGTCGACGGTCGACTTGATCTTGTAGGTGAGGGTCGTGAGCAGCGAGACGACGCCGCTGGTCCGGGCGAACCCTTCGAGGTGGACCTGGTCTGGCGCGCCGAAGGCACCGGGCTCACGGGCGAGGACCTCGGCCTCGGCGATGCCTGTCGGGTTGCCGCTGAAGGTCACGTCGTAGCGGAAGCGCTCCCCTGGCCGGAGCGTGTCGCCAAAGGGCTCGGGCCGCGGGACCAGCGGATAGCGCCGTCGACGGTCGACAAACGCGGGGTCGGCGATGCTCCCGCTCCAACCGGTGGCGGCCGCGGGCACCCCCGTGATCCCGGCGAAGCGATCATCATAGCCGGGCACGACCGGGGGATCTCCGAGGCGAGGGAGCTTCGCCTGGTCGACGACACCGATCGCTGCGCCGATCCCCTGCGCCTCGGGCTTGCCGAGCTTGGGCGACGGCTTGGGCTTCGCCGGCTTCGTCAAGGGCTTCGTCACGGGCTTCGTCACGGGCTTCGCGTCAGCGTCCGCAGAGCGCGGCTGGGTCGCGCGCGGGCCCTTCTTCGGCTGGAGCCGGATCGCCGCTCGACCGCCCTCCGCGGGCTCCTCCGCGGAGGCCTCGCCCGGCTCGGAGCTCCCTCGCGCCGACACCGGCGAGCTCGCGAAGAGGAGGCCCGCGGAGACGAGCACCCCGAGCGCACGGCACATCCCCGCTGACCTGCGGAGAACCGACGACACCGGCGACACCGGCGACACCGGCGACACCGGCGACACCGACGGCCTGGACACCCGAGGCCTTCGGCGGCGGACCCCCGGACACCCCACGGGGAGCTCGCTGCGACGCGTCGTCATGCGGACGTCATGGTAGGATCCCGGACCCGTTCGCGCCACTGGGCGAAGCCGTCGATGCACCCCTCAAGCTCGCACCCCCCAAGCGCTCCACACCGCGCCCCAAGCCGCGGCAAGGAGCTCCAGCGGCGGCTCGTCGTCACTCAGGGAGATCCTGAGGGGATCGGCCCAGAGCTGCTCCTACGGCTCGGAGACGCGGGCCTGCTCAACGCCGGCGATCGGGTCTTCGCCGACCGCGTGAACCTAGAGCGCCTCCGCGAGCGCCTGGGCAAGGCCTGGGCCCGCCGCGGCTGGACCGCGCTCGAGCCGCTCCTGGCCCCCGATCTCCCCTCTGGCTTGACCCAGGTGCAGGCCCTCGCGCGTGCCCTCGATCACCTGATCGCGCAGGGGGACCCGAGCCGCATCGCCCTCGTCACCGCGCCGATCGACAAGGCCCGCTGCAAGGCGGAGGGCTTCGCCTTCCCCGGGCACACGGAGTATCTCGCCGACCGGGCCGGCGTCGACGAGGTCGCGATGTTGATGGTGGGACCGCGGCTGCGGGTCGTCCCGGCGACGATCCACCTGCCCCTTCGGCAAGTCCCCGACGCCCTCACCCCCGAGCGGATCATCACCGCCGGGCGCCTCCTGGCCCTCGCGCTCCACCGCGACTTCGGCATCGCCGCGCCGACGATCGGCATCCTCGGGCTCAACCCCCACGCCGGCGAGCGCGGCCTCCTGGGCAGCGAGGAGGACACGGTGATCCGACCGGCGATCGCCGACCTCCAGGCCTGGGCCGACGAGCGCGGCGCCCCCTTCACCTTCAGCGGGCCGATCCCGGCGGACACGGCCTTCCCCCAGCACGCGAGCGGCCACTACGACGGGCTGGTCGCGATGTACCACGATCAGGGCCTGGGCCCCTTCAAGCTCCTCCACATGCACGACGGGGTCAACATGACCTTGGGCCTGCCCTTTGTCAGGACCTCCCCGGATCACGGCACCGCCCGCGACATCGCCGGCCAGGGGATCGCGGATCCGTCGAGCATCTTCGCCGCCCTCACGCTCGCCCGCGGCCGGGCCTCCTTCGCGCTATGAGCCGAGCGAAGGCCGACGGCGCCGAGCGGGAGGGGGACGCGGCCCCGCAGACGACGACGAAGGCTGCTGCCAAGAAGACCGCCGCGAAGAAGACGACTGCGAGGAAGACCGCCGCGAAGAAGACGACTGCGAGGAAGACCGCCGCGAAGAAGCCCGCTGTGAAGAAGCCCGCCGCGAAGAAGCCCGCTGTGAAGAAGGCCACGCCGACGAAGACCCCGGCGACGAAGGCCACGCCGACGAAGACCCCGGCGACGAAGCCCCCGGCGACGAAGCCCCCGGCGACGAAGCCCACCTCCAAAAAGCCCACCTCCAAAAAGCCCACCTCCAAAAAGCCCGCCCCCGAGCCACCCGGTCCAGGGCTTCGAAGCCGCGACAGGACCCCCTCGCGACGGGCCGCGGCCCCGCGGGTCAGCGCGCCGACGACGATCCGGATCCGCGGCGCCCGGACCCACAACCTCCAGGGGATCGACCTCGACATCCCCCGCGACGAGCTGGTCGTGATCACCGGCCCCTCGGGCTCGGGCAAGTCGAGCCTCGCCTACGACACGATCTTCGCCGAGGGACAGCGCCGCTACGTCGAGAGCCTGAGCGCCTCCGCCCGCCTCTTCCTCGCCCAGCAGCCCAAGCCCGACGCCGACCTGATCGAGGGCCTCTCGCCGGCGATCGCCCTAGAGCAGACCACCGGCGGTCGCAACCCGCGGGCGACCGTCGGCACCGCGACCGAGATCTACGACTATCTCCGCCTCCTCTTCGCCCGCGTCGGCGTCGTCTACAGCCACCGCACGGGCGCGCCGATGCAGCGCCACTCCGTCGAGGACATGGTCGAGGCGATCCTCGCCCTCGAACCCAGGACCCGCTTCTCGGTGATCGCACCGGTCGCCCGCCGCCAGGCCGGGGATCAGGCGGAGCTCCTCGCCGATCTCCGGCGCCAGGGCTTCGTCCGCGTCGCGATCGACGACGAGGTCCGCGACCTCTCCGAGACCATCACGCTCGACCCGAACCAGCGCCACGACATCGACGTCTACGTCGATCGCCTGGTCCTCAAGGACGGGATCCGCGGTCGCCTCGCCGACTCGATCGAGGTCGCCCTCCGGCTGAGCGGCGGGCTCCTCGAGATCCTCTGTGTCGACGGCGCCGAGCTCCGCTTCTCGGAGCATTTTACCGACTTCGAGAGCGACCTCTCCTACCCGCCGCTGACCCCCGCGCTCTTCTCCTTCAACAACCCCGCGGGGGCCTGCCCAGAGTGCGACGGGCTCGGCGAGCGGCGGGTCTTTGACCCGCGGAGGATCGTCCCCAACGAGCTTCTAAGCCTGCGTGAGGGGGCGATCCGCCCCTGGGTGCGCGGCCGATCGAAGGCCCTCCAGCGGCAGCTCGTCGCTGTCGCCGCCCACTACGGGATGAGCCTCGACATCCCCTGGGCGGAGCTGCTCGACGAGCACAGGATCATCCTCCTCCAGGGCAGCGGCGACGAGGTGATCCCCGGCCTGGCGAAGGCCGGTCGCAGCGCCCGGGCCCGGGCCGCGAGCGCGGCGAAGACCGGCCGGGCCAAGGGCCCCAGCAAGGATGACGGCCCCTTCGAGGGCGTCATCCCGGCCCTCAGCCGACGTCTCCAGGAGGCGACGCGCAGGGGTGAGGACGAGGAGAGCGAGGACCTCGAGGTCGGCGCCGGCTCGGCGAGCGAGCTCGACGAGTACATGAGCGTCATCCCCTGCCCGAGCTGCGAGGGTCAGCGCCTCAGGCTCGAAGCGCGGATGGTCCGCCTCGGCGAGCGCAACATCGCCGACATCGCCGCCCTGCCGCTGGGCGAGCTGGCGGAGGTGCTGGCGACGCTCGATCTCCCGAGCGAGGAGGGCGAGATCGCCGAGGCGATCCTCGGCCAGGCGAGGCAGCGGCTCCACTTCATGATCGAGCTCGGGCTCCGCTACCTGACCCTCGACCGACCGACGATGACCCTCTCCGGCGGCGAGTCGCAGCGGATCCGCCTCGCGACCCAGATCGGCGCCGCCCTCGTCGGCGTCACCTACATCCTCGACGAGCCGAGCATCGGCCTCCACCAGCGCGACAACGAGCGCCTCATCGCCGCCCTGGAGCAGCTCCGCGACCTCGGCAATTCGGTGCTGGTCGTCGAGCACGACGAGGAGACGATCCGCGCCGCCGACTACATCGTCGACATGGGGCCGCGGGCGGGGGTGCACGGCGGCCAGGTCGTCGCCGCCGGCCGCCTGGAGGAGATCCTCGACCATCCAGACTCCCTCACCGGCGCCTACCTGACCGGGCGGAGGACGATCCCGCGGCCGGCCCAGCGCCGCCAGAGCCGGACCTCGATCCAGATCCGCGGCGCCACCGGCCACAACCTCAAGGACGTCTCCGCCCGGATCCCGCTCGGCGCCCTGACGGTGGTCTCCGGGGTCAGCGGCTCCGGCAAGTCGACCCTGATCATCGACACCCTCCTCGCCGAGGCCCAGCGCCGGGTCAGCGGCGGCTCGAGCTTCGGCCTGCCGCACCGCGAGATCACCGGCCTCCACCACCTCGACAAGGTGATCTACGTCGATCAGTCGCCGATCGGCCGCTCTCCGCGGTCAAACCCCGCGACCTACACCGGCCTCTTCACCGAGCTGCGCAACCTCTACGCCGGCCTCGCCGACGCCAAGATCCGCGGCTACACCGCGGCGCGCTTCTCCTTCAACGTCAAGGGCGGCCGCTGCGAGGCCTGCCAGGGCGGCGGCGTCCGCCGGATCGAGATGCACTTCCTCCCCGACATCTACGTCGCCTGTCGGGCCTGCGAGGGTCGCCGCTACAACCGCGAGACGCTCGCCGTCACCTACCGCGGCAAGAGCATCGCCGACGTCCTCGCGACCTCGATCGGCGACGCCTGCGAATTCTTCACCAACCATCCGAACATCCGCCAGCGCCTGGAGACCCTCCGCGACGTCGGCCTCGGCTACCTGACGATCGGCCAGAGCGCCCTGACCCTCTCCGGCGGCGAAGCCCAGCGGATCAAGCTCGCCAAGGAGCTCGCGCGCAAGTCGACCGGCAGCACCCTCTTCGTCCTCGACGAGCCGACCACCGGGCTCCACTTCGCCGACATCGCCGTCCTCCTCCGGGTCTTCGATCGCCTGGTCGACGAGGGCAACACCGTCGTCGTCATCGAGCACAACCTCGACGTCATCGCCCACGCCGACTACGTCCTCGACATCGGCCCCGAGGGCGGCGACGGGGGCGGGGAGCTCGTCGCCTCCGGCACCCCCGAGCGGGTCGCCAAGGTCGCCGCGAGCCACACCGGCCGGTACTTGGCGCGGCTCCTCGACGCCTAGGCGCACGGGTCCTCGCCCTCGCGAACCCTCGCTACCAGTCACCGGCGCGAGGGTCACCGAGCTCGCCTCCGCCCGTCCAGCGCCTGATATCCTCGCCCCGCATGGCGCACCACGAGGTCAACTTCGACGGTCTTATCGGCCCCACCCACAACTACTCGGGGCTCTCCTTCGGCAACGTCGCCTCGCTCTCCAACGCGAGCGCGGTCGCGAGCCCGCGCCAGGCGGCCAAGCAGGGGCTGGCGAAGATGTGGACCCTCCGCGGCCTCGGCCTGCGCCAGGGGGTGATCCCTCCGCAGGAGCGGCCCGACATCGGCACCCTCCGCCGCCTCGGCTTTGGCGGCAGCGACGCGGCGGTGCTCGAGGCCGCCGCCCGTCAGGCGCCGACGCTCCTCGCCGCCTGCTCCTCCGCGTCGAGCATGTGGGTCGCCAACGCGGCGACGATCTCCCCCAGCCCCGACAGCGGTGACGGTCGCGTCCACCTCACCCCTGCGAACCTCACCAACAAGCTCCACCGGGCGATCGAGCCCGAGCTCACGGGCCGCGTCCTGCGGGCGATCTTCCCGGGCGACGAGCGCTTCGCCCACCACCAGCACCTCCCCTCCCACGACTCCCTCGGGGACGAGGGCGCCGCCAACCACACCCGCCTCTGCGCCGACTACGGCGCCCCCGGGGTCGAAGTCTTCGTCTACGGGCGCACCGTCAGCGACACCTCCGCGCCGAAGCCGACCCGCTTCCCCGCCCGCCAGACCCTCGAGGCCAGCCAGGCCGTCGCCCGTCTCCACGGTCTCGCCCCCGAGCGGACCGTCTTCGTCCAGCAAAACCCCGCGGTGATCGACGCCGGCGTCTTCCACAACGACGTCATCGCCGTAGGCAACCTCGACATCCTCTTCTTCCACCAAGAGGCCTTCCTCGCCCCCGACGCGGCCCTGGAGGAGATCCAGGCCAAGCTCGGAGACACCGCGCTGCGGGCGATCCAGGTCCCGACCGCCGCCGTCCCGGTCGCCGACGCCGTCGCCTCCTATCTCTTCAACACCCAGCTCATCGTCGGCCCCGCGGGGGCCACCTTGGTCGCCCCCGAGGAGTGCCGAGAGACCCCCTCTGTCGGCGCCTACCTCAGCTCGCTCGTCGACTCCGGAGGGCCTATCAAGGCCCTCCACTACATCGACGTCCGCCAGAGCATGCGCAACGGCGGCGGCCCGGCCTGCCTCCGCCTGCGGGTCGTTCTCAGCGACGACGAGCTCGCCGCCGCCAACCAGCGCTGCCTCCTCAGCGAGCCCCTCTACCGCCAGCTCGAGGCCTGGATCGACCGCCACTACCGCGACCGCCTGAGCTTCGACGACCTCCGCGATCCCCAGCTCCTCACCGAGTCCCGCACCGCCCTCGACGAGCTGACCACGCTCCTGAACCTCGGCCCGGTCTACCCCTTCCAGCGCTGACGTTCACCGTCCCGCGAGAACTCTGACGAGAGCGCTCCGAGCTCCGCGACGGCTCCGCCTTGTAAAAGCCACCACGAGCGCCAAGGCGCCCGAAATGCCCTCGCACGCTCGCCTCGCCGACGGCCAGCTCGCAGTACCCTAGAACGCGATCCCGCCGCGAACACGTCAAAGCGAGCTGAGCACCTCGTCCACACCTGCGGAGAGGCCTCATGCGGGGCCCGAGCCAGCCTGGCTCGGGCGAGCGAGGGGCGACGGGTGGGACGCAGCGGGAGGACCCGTGCCCCGCGCGGAGACACGCGTACCCTGTCTCTTCAAGCAGATCAGCCCCCACCCGCCGCGAACACGTCAAAGCGAGCTGAGCACCTCGTCCACACCTGCGGAGAGGCCTCATGCGGGGCCCGAGCCAGCCTGACTCGGGCGAGCGAGGGGCGACGGGTGGGACGCAGCGGGAGGACCGTGCCTCGCGCGGAGACACTCGTACCCTGTCTCTTCAAGCAGATCATCCCCACCCGCCGCGAACACGTCAAAGCGAGCTGAGCACCTCGCCCACACCTGCGGAGAGGCCTCATGCGGGGCCCGAGCCAGCCTGGCTCGGGCGAGCGAGGGGCGACGGGTGGGACGCAGCGGGAGGACCCGTGCCTCGCGCGGAGACACGCTTACCCTGTCTCTTCAAGCAGCTCATCCCCACCCGCCGCGAACACGTCAAAGCGAGCTGAGCACCTCGTCCACACCTGCGGAGAGACCTCATGCGGGGCCCGAGCCAGCCTGGCTCGGGCGAGCGAGGGGCGACGGGTGGGACGCAGCGGGAGGACCCGTGCCTCGCGCGGAGACACGCGTACCCTGTTCTTCAAGCAGATCACCCCTACCCGTGGCGAGCACGTGGCATGGGGGGACCCGCGTCCGCGAGGGACCTGCCTCGTCGCCCCTCGCCCGCCCGCCTACAGCCTCCCGGGCGCCGCCTCCCAGCCCCCGAAGTCCAACCCGCGAAGTCTCCCGCTGAGCTTCTTCGCCTTCGGACTCCAAAATGCAACACGAGCGCCCAAGGACCCGAAAAGCCCTCAAGCGCTCGCGTCGCGGACGACCAGCCCTACCCTAGAACGCGATCCCGCCGCCCGCGAGCACGTCAAAGCGAGCCGCGTAGTAGGTCGGACAGTACGCCGTCCCGGGGTTGCAGTAGTAGCGCCCGGAGCCGATGTGCATGTCGGCGCTCGGGAACTGCAGCCACACCAGCCACCGCTGGGCGATCATCAGCTTCGCCGTGACCCCGAACTGGAGCGTCGCCGAGTGGTAGTTCGGGCTCCCGTAGTAGCCGAAGTACTGGTTGTACCAGTAGCGCGAGTAGTGGCTCAGGTGATAGCCGAGCCCGACGTAGGGCGAGATCACCAGCGCCAGCGGCTTGTACACCGGGATGTCCCAGGCGAAGCGCGGCAGCAGGTTCAGCCCGAAGTAGTTGCCAGCGAACTCCTGCTCGGAGACGAGGGCCAGCGCCGGTCCGTGCCACTTCCCCGTCAGGTGGAAGAGGAACTGCTGGTGCAGCTTAAACGCTCCCCCGTAGCCGCCGCCGTAGCCGCAGTTCCAGCCGTTGCGACCGCAGTCGTAGCCGTACCAGCCCCGCCCGCCGACCCGCGACGAGTTCCCGAGGCCGAAGAGGAACTGCATCGTGTTCGAGTTCTCGGGCGGAGGCCTGAGCACGCTCGGGATATCGGCCGCCAAAGCCTCGCCGCTGCTCAACCCGGCGCCTGCCAGCGCAGCGCCGAGCGCGACGTTTCGGACGAGCCCGCGAAGACGGCGGCGGCGGCGGCGGGACGGAGCGGAATTCGGCGTATTGGTCATGATGGGACTCCTCAGGGCGGTGGTCTGCCGCCCGGGTATTCTAGTCGACATTCGCGACTCTCAGTGTGACCGAGACCTGGTCGGCGATTCCGACCCTGCGCGTCGATTTTGTTGTCCAACGGGCCTGCCCGTGGCTTTCTAGCCTCAATTGGGCCCCGCAGCCCCCAGCCATCCGAGGCCGGGGAGAGGCCCCTACCTAGTGGGCCGACTTCTTGCGCGGGTTCATCAGGTGGACGGCCTCGCCGATCGAGTGCTTGGCCGCCTCCATCAGCGCCTCGCCGAGCGTCGGGTGGGGGTGGACCGTCAGGCTGATGTCCTCCGCGAAGGCCCCCATCTCGATCGCCAGGGCGCCCTCGGAGATCAGGTCCGAAGCCTCGGGGCCGACGATGTGGATCCCGAGAACGCGGGCGTCCTTGGCGTCGGTGATCACCTTGACGAAGCCGTTGGTCTCGTCGATCGCCATCGCCCGACCGCTGACCGCGAAGGGCATCTTGCCGATCGAGACCTCGTGACCCGCCGCCTTCGCCTCCTCGGCGGTCATGCCGACGGACGCGATCTCAGGCTCGGTGAAGACGATGTTGGGGATGCAGCGGGCGTCGTCGACGGTCTTCTTGCCGGCGATCACCTCGGCGACGACCTCGCCCTCGTGGGAGGCCTTGTGGGCGAGCATCGGCTGGCCGACGACATCGCCGACCGCGTAGATCCCGGGCACGTTGGTCTGCTTGCGGTTGTCGACCGGGATGAAGCCGCGCTCGCCGAGCTTGACCCCGCTCTTCTCGATGTTGAGCCCGGCGGTGATCGGCCAGCGGCCGACCGCGACGAGGACGATGTCGGTCTCGAACTCCTTGGTCTCGCCGCCGACGTCCGCCTTGACGACGATCGCCCCGTCGCGCTCCTCCCAGCCGGTCGCGCGGGCGCCGGTGTGGATCTCGCCGCCGTCCTTCTTGATCTGCTTGGCGACGACCTTGGCGCACTCCTCGTCGACCCCGTTTAAGATCCGACCGAGCCCCTCCAGGACGACGAGCTTCGTGCCGACGCGCTGGAAGGTCTGGCCGAGCTCCAGGCCGATGATCCCGCCGCCGATGCAGAGCATCCGCTTGGGCACCGAGTCGAGCTCGAGCGCGCCGGTGCTGTCGACGATCCGCTTCTGGTCGATCTTGAAGCCGGGGATCTCGATCGGCAGCGAGCCCGTCGCGATGACGATGTGCTCCGCCTCGACGATGTCGTCGGGCTTGCCGTCGGCGTACTTGAGGCGGACCGACTTCGGCCCGACGAAGCTCGCGGTCGCCTTGACGTAGGTCGCGCCGTTGCCCTTGATCAGGCCCTTCACGCCGCCGGTGAGCTTCTTGACGATCCCCGACTTCCACGCCTGCATCTGCTTCATGTCGACGGCGGCGCCCTTAAAGCTCACCCCCATCGACTCGCTGTGCTGGGCCTTGTGGAAGAGCTTGGTCGCCGAGATCAGCGCCTTCGAGGGGATGCAGCCCCAGTTGAGGCAGACGCCGCCGGGCTCCGCCTTCTCGACGATCATCGTGTCGACGCCGAGTTGGGCGAGACGGATCGCGCAGGGGTAGCCGCCGGTGCCTGCGCCGATGACCAGCGCCTTTTTCTTGATCGTAGCCATAGCGTTCTCCGATGGGTCCTTTGAGTGAGGTCGGGCTGAGGTTTCTTGCTCGGCGGCCTAGATGACTAGACGCCCAGACGCCTAGACGCCTAGATCCCCGCCAAGAGGAGGAGGTTCGGGTCCTCGAGGTAGCGCTTGACCTCCTGGAGGAAGCTCGCGCCCTCGAAGCCGTCGACGATCCTGTGATCGAGCGAGACCGAGAGGTTCATCATATGACCGATGACGATGTTATCGTCGTCGTCGACGATCGGCGTCTTGCGGATCGCGTGGACGCCGAGGATCCCGACCTCGGGGAAGTTGAGTATCGGCGTCGCCAAGACCCCGCCGATCGTCCCCAGCGAGGTGATCGTGAAGGTCGAGCCGGTGAGATCGGAGCGGCTCGCGGTGCCTTGGCGGGCGGCCTCGGAGAGGCGCCCGATCTCGGCGGCGACGTCGAAGATGCTGCGCCGGTCGGCGTGGTGGACCACCGGGACGATCAGCCCCTGCTCGGTCGCCGTGGCGATGCCGATGTCGTAGCGCTTCTTGACGATGATCCGGCCGCCGGCCTCATCGAGCTCGGCGTTGACGATCGGGAAGCGCTTGAGGCCGTGGACCACCGCCTTGACGATGAAGGGGAGGTACGAGAGGGAGATCCCGTGCTCGGCCGCCAGCGCCTTCGCCTCGCCGCGGAGCTTGACCAGGCGGGTGACGTTGATCTGCTCGACGTAGGTGTAGTGCGCGGCGGTCGAGTAGGAGCGGTGGATGCCCTCGGCGATCTTCCGCCGCATCCCGCGAAAGGGGATGATCTCGTCGCCCTCGACGGGCTCGCCAGCGTGGACGTAGGCGGGGGCGGCCGGACGCGCCGGCTTGCTCGCAGGCCTCGCGCTGACCGGCGCCGGGGCGCTCTTCGCCATGAGCACGTCGCGCTTGGTGATCCGCCCACGCTCGTCGACCGGGAGCGCCTGGAGATCGATCCCGGACTCGCGGGCGAGGGCGCGGGCCGCCGGCGTCGCCAGGACAGCTCCGCCGCTCGCGGGGGAGGGTGCCGCCGCCTTCGGGGCTGCCGGGGCCGCTGCCGCCTTCGGGGCTGCCGGGGCCTCTGCCGCCTTCGGAGCCGCGGCCGCGGCCGCTGCCGCCTTCGGAGCCGCGGCCGCTGCAGCTGCCTTCGGGGCCGCCGCGCCGAGCTCGAGGATCGCGATCACCTCGTCGATCGCCGCGATCTCGCCGACCTCGACCCTGATCTCCACCAGGCGCCCGGCCTGCGGCGCGGGGACCTCGATCGTCGCCTTGTCGGTCATCACCTCGACCAGCGCCTCGTTCGCCTCGACGGCCTCGCCCGGCTTCTTGAGCCACTGGACGATCTCGCCCTCGACAACCCCTTCACCGATCTCTGGCAGCTTAAACTCGGTCATCGCTCGGTCCTCTTCGTCGTCTCGGTGTCGGTGTCCGTTGGAGACAGATGTCGCTCGCCGCGGACACCCCGTGGTTCGCACTCTTAGTAGTTCACAACCTCGCGGATCGCCGCGACCAGGGCGTCGACGCTGGGCAGCGCCCGCCCCTCCTCGGTGTAGGCGAGGGGTCCTGCGGCGCCGCCGACCCGGCGGATCGGCGCGTCCAGGTGGAGGATGGCTCGGTCGGCGAGGAGCGCCGCGACCTCGGCCGCGATCGGGCTGCGCTCGCCCGGGTGGGCGATCACGAGCTTGCCTGTGCAGGCCGCGGCCGTCAGGGTGTCGACGTCGAGCGGCGAGAGGCCGCCTATGTCGATGACGCTGACGTCGAGACCGCTCGCCTCCGCCGCCGCGAGGGCGAGCTCGACCGTCGCGCCCCAGGCGTAGACGGTCGCCTGCTGGCCGTGACGGGCGAAGCGGGCCTCGCCGAGGCTGCGGCCGAGGCTGCCCGCGAAGGACCCCTGCTTCACCTCCGCGACCATCAGCGAGCGCGGCAGGAGGAGCAGCGTCGGCTGCTCGCCAGCGTCGAAGTCGGCGACCGCCCGGAGGAGCGCGACCGACTCGCGGACATCGCCGAGGCTGACCACGCGCAGGCCCGGGAGCGCCGTCAGCAGCTCCTCGGGGCTCGCCGCACCGTCGCCGCCGAGGCCGAAGCCAGGGCCCGTCGGGGCGATGATCACGACCGCCCCGCTGCGCTCTCCCCCGGCGCTGCCGCTGAGGCGAGCGAGCTCGCGGAGACCGGCGAGGCCCTCGAGGAGCGCCGTCGCCGAGGGCAGGATCACCAGCGGTCGCCGGCCGGCCATCGCCAGGCCAGCCGCGTGGAGCACCGTCGCCGCCGGGGTCAGGGGCGCCCCGAGGAGACGCGCCGCGAGGGCCTCGTCGTCCCGACAGGCGCGGGTCAGGCCGAGCAAGCCGCCGTCCGCGACGTCCTCACCGACGACGACGCGCCTGGGATCCTCGCGCAGGAGGGCCGCGATCTCGTCGCCGAGCCGCCGCAGCGGGCCCGTGGACGTTGAGTTGGCGTGGGGTTCAGCTCCGCTCATCTCGATCTGTGCCTCCAACGGCTCAAGACGCCTGCCCGCGGGCGTAGTCAAAGGCGCGGTCGAGCTGGCCCAAGAGCTCCTGCTCGAGCGCCTCTTCGACCGCTGGGGTCCAATGACCGGCGCGGTCGAGGTAACGCCGCAGGCGCTCGACCGGGTCCCTGTGGGCGGGCACGTCCGGGTTGTAGAGCGGCGTGACGACGACCTCGACAAAGGCCGGTCCGCGCCCCTCTCGGGCCCGGGCGAACCCCTGCTGCAGGGCCCGGTAGACCCCGAAGAAGTCGGCGCCGTCGACCCGCCGGGTCCACAGACCGCAGGCGCGCATCCGCTCGCCGACGCTATCGCCGAGCAGGCCAGCCTCCGCCGGCGCCCCCTCGGGCCACAGCTGCGTCTTGCAGATCATCACCAGCGGCAGGTCGCCGGAGACCGCCATCGCCACGGTCTCGTGGAAGAGCCCCGAGGTGGTCACGCCCTCGCCGAAGAGGGCGACGCTGGCCCGCTCGTGGTGGTCGAGCTTGTACGCCTGGGCCTGACCTGCGGCCATCGCCAGGTGGCTCCCGAGGGACTCCGGGACGTGAGCGACGCCGAGATCCGTCGCCGCGACCGCGCCGGCGCGACCGTTGTAGAGCGCCGGCCCGTGGGCGTCGGCGAGGCCCAGCACCTGGCGGGCGAGCTCGTCGAGATCCATCCCGAGGATCGGCGCGATCGCCAGATCGCGGTTGCCCGGGTAGACCCACTCGCCTTGGCCGAGGAGCATCGCGACGGCGACGCTGACCGACTCCTCGCCGGCGGACGGGGCCCACATCGGCAAGCCGAGGCGGCTCAGGCGGTGGTCGAGGAGCCGCGCGGCGACCAACCGCTTGTAGAGCGCCCGCGGCTCGAGGGCGGGCAGCAGGACCTCAGCGTCGGCGCTCAGGCCCCCCTCATGATCGAGGTCGATCTCGACGTCTTCCGGATCCCAGGGCGATTGTTCCATGTTCATGCGGTAGCCGGCGGAGACACGCAGAGGCGGTCGACGCAGGTCGACGGGGGTTCACGGCGACGACGAGCGATCCCCGCGCGCCATCGCCTCGGGGTTGTATCCGTGGCCCTGGCAGGCCGTCAAGGCGCGCCCAGCGGGCATTCCTCGCCCTGGGCTCGCCGCGGAGCGGACGCGAGTAAGCACACACGCCAGGCGCCTCCGCAGCGCGACCGCGAGCCTCCGCAGACCGCGGCAGGCCAGCACCGCAGCCCCAGCCCTCCGCGACAGACTGGGCCAGCGCTGAGCGCCGCCCACGACGACCGACGAGCAGCGATGTCGTCAGTGCTCGGCGATGTCGCCGATGCCCAGCGATGCCCCAGCGATGCCCCAGCGATACTGCCGTCGTCGCCGATGTCGCCGTTGTCGCCGTTGTCGCCGGTGTTCGGCGGTGTTCGGCGGTGCTCGTCGGTGCTCGGCGATGTCGCCGATGCTCGGCGATGTCGCCGATGCCCAGCGATGTCACCGATGTCGCCGATGTCGCCGATGTCGCCGATGTCGCCGACGCCCAGCGATGTCGCCGATGCCCAGCGATGTCGCCGATGCCCAGCGATGTCGCCGATGCCCAGCGATGTCGCCGATGCCCAGCGATGTCGCCGATGCCCAGCGATGTCGCCGATGCCCAGCGAATGTCACCGATGCCCAGCGATGCCGCCGGTGCCCAGCGAATGTCACCGATGCCCAGCGATGCCGCCGATGTCGCCGATGTCGCCGATGTCGCCGACGCCCGCGAAGACCCGCGAAGGGCAGGAACGAGCGCCGATCCCCTGCCTCGCCCGGAGCTTGCGCCGCGGGGCTGGCCGCGTGACCATACAAGGAACCCGCGAGGCGCGATGTCCAGCCGCTTTGACGCCCACACCAGCGTGCTCGAGCTCCCAGGGATCGGACCCGGCGACGTCTCCCTCCTCCAACGCCTCCGGGTCTTCACCTGGGGAGACCTCGTCGCCCTCGACAGCGCCGCCGCGGTCGAGGGCCTCCGTCGCTCGACGGCGGCGGATGTCGCCGCGGTCGAGCGCCTGCGTACCGCCCTCGGCCTGGCGACGATCCACGAGAGGGCCGAGCTCCTCCTGCCGATCGACGCCTGGGGCGGGATGCACGTCTTCGGCGCCGAGGCCTCGACGATCCGCACCGTCCTCGAAGGGGCCCTCCGCCCGCACGGTCTCCGGGCCCGCACCTTCGTCGGCGAGGAGCGGCCTCTCTCCGACCTCCAGGTCTTCTCGACCATCGGCCCCGATCGCATCGCCATCGCCCGAGAGGGCGGCGACCGGGTCGCGCTCCTCAGCGAGCGGCTCGAGGGCTGTCCGGTGGAGCAGCAGCCGCTCCTCCCCCTCCTCGCCCCGGAGCTGCTCCGCGGCGGCGCGGCGGCGCTCCTCGCCTACCGCTACATCCCCGACCTCTTCGCCACCCCGCCGAGCCGGGACCTCCTCCTCGTCTGCGGCGACGGTCGACCGCGGCAGACCTTCGGCCTGCGCTGGGCCCGAGGCGAGGACCCGACCGAGATGGCGCGCGTCCTCTCGGAGCTCGGTGACCGTACGCCGGAGGACCTCGTCGTCGCCCTCGAGGATGACGAGCCGCTCGCCCTCGCGCGCGCCCTCCGGATCGAGCACCTCGGCTTTCGCACCTTTCTAGAGGACACGCTCGCCGCCGACGAAGAGCCGGACGTGCTCGAGTTCGTCAGCGCCTAGCGGCTCCCGGGCGAGAGCTGCGCGCACGGGAACAGCGACCGAAGCTCTCTTGGCGCCGCTCGCCCTCGCCGCTCGCCCTCGCCGGCCCCGACGCGTCCGCGACGACCCGCGCCCCGACCGCGCTACTTGCCGCCGGCCGCCCTCGCCGGTCGCCCTCGTCGGCCCCGACGCGTCCGCGACGACCCGCGCCCCGACCGCGCTACTTGCCGCCGGCCAGCCAGGAGCGGGCGAGGCCGAGGGCGACGTCGGTGCCGTCGTCGAGCTCCTCCACCGGCCGCGGCTTCGACTTGCTGTGACCCGCGGCCTCCGGCGCCGGCAGCTGCGGCTCGACACCGTGGCCGAGGCGCAGCTCTCCGCTCGCGCCGACGAAGCGGCCGCTGCTCAGCTTGAGCGCCCAGCCGTTGTCGAGGTCGTGGATGCTCTCGACGCTCCCCTTGCCCATCGACGGCGCGCCGACCAGGGTCGCCCCCGCGTGTGTCGCCAGGGCGTCGGCCATGATCTCTGCGCTCGACGCGGTCCACGGTCCGATCAACACCGCCAGCGGCAGCTCGCGCCAGCGGCCGTCCTCGGTCGCGACCATCTTCTTGTCGCCCTTCATCCGATCCGTGATCGAGACCACCTCGTCGCCCGCGCTGAGGAAGCGCGAGGTGATCGTGACACCCGCGCTGAGGAGCCCGCCGGGGCAGTGTCGGAGGTCGACGATCAGCCGCTTCATCCCCTCAGCCTCGAGCTTGCTCAGGGCCGCGTCGAGCTCCTCCGCGGTGGTCTCGGCGAAGCCGCGGAGGCGGACGTAGCCGATCCCGTCGGCGAAGCTCCGCGCGTCGACGTTCTGGAGCTCGACGATGTCGCGGCGCAGCTTCTGCTCCCACTCCTCGGTGTCGCGCTGGAGGAAGAGCTCGACCTCGGTGCCCGCAGGGCCGCGGATCTTGCCGACGATCTCGCCGAGCTCCTGACCGGCGATCCGCTGGCCGTCGATCCCCAGGATCCGGTCGCCTCGCTGGAGGCCTGCGGCCTCAGCTGCCCCCCCAGGGACGACGCCGCGGACCACCAAGACATCGGCGACCATCTCGATCATCACGCCGACGCCGACGATCGTGCCCCGGGTCCCGCTCATCAGCTCGCCGAGCTCATCGGGGCTGAGGAGCGCGTTGATCGGGTGGCCGTCGATCTGGATGAGCCCGGCCATCACCCCGTCGAGCGCGTGGGTGAAGATCCTGTCGCGGTCCGCAGCGTCGACGTAGCGCTCGTCGATGATCTCGAGCGCCTGGGCGAAGGCCCGCTCGGCGTCGGGCATCACCCCGTGCTCGTGGAGCCCGATCCGGTGCTCCGACTTCTCGCTGGGCTCCGCCCCGCTCTGCGCCTTGATCGGGCCCATCGCCTGCGCGCGGCCCCCGGGAGCCGCAGGCTGAGCGCCGACCTCCGCCTCGACCTCCGCCTCGACCACGGCCCCTCGATCCTCAGGTTCAGGATCAGGATCAGGATCGCAGGCGAAGAGGGCCAGCGCTGCGACCCAAGCAGCTCCGCGCAGCCGTCCGCGAGCCCCTCGGCGCGGCGCGTTGTTCGGGGTCCAAGGGGTCGTGGCGATCGTCGCGGTCATCGTCGCGGTCATCGTCGCGGAGCGGGAGTTCGTAGTCTTCATCATCGTTGTCCTCGGGTTGCCTCTGCGCGGCGCGGGTCAGGTCAGGTCAGGTCGGGTCGGGTCGGGTCGGGTCTCGGGGGCGGAGCAGCGAGCGGCTCTGTCGGCGGCGCGGGCCCTGGGAGTCCGCAGCTTGTCCGGGTCCTAGGTTGTCCGGGTCCTGCGGCCTAGATCGGCAGGTCCTCTGGGAGGAGCGGCACCATCGAGTCGTAGTCGATCAGCGCTGGCGGCCGAGAGTCGCGGCTGACCTCCACCGAAACCGCCTCCGTCGCGGGCCGGAAGGTCGCCGCGACCCAGATCATCACCGGGATCAGCGAGGCGAAGACCACGCCGTAGGCGGGCACAGGTCGCCTCCAGAGGTCGAGGAGGCGCGTCGTCCAGCGCGGTCCGAAGCTCTTCGCCACCTCGGCCCGGATCCGGCGGCGGAGCGCCCCGGGCGGCGCCATCACGGTCGCCTCGAGCACCCCGTCGAGGTCGGCCTTGAGCCGACAAAAGGCGAGGGCGCAGGTCGAGCAGGTCGCGAGGTGGCGGGCGACGGCGACCCGATCGTCGTCGCCGGTCTCGCCGTAGGCGTGGTCGATCATCAGCGCGTCGCAGGCGGAGCAGCTCAGCCCGCGGCTCGCCGCCGCTCCGTCCCCGCGGTCCGGGCTATGCGCTAGAAGATCGCGACGCGTGGGTCCTTGTCCTTCGGGGTTCATGTCTCAGGGCTCCCTTCGGAGAGGAGGCGGCGAAAGGCGACGGTCGCGGCGTGGAGGCGCGACTTGATCGTCCCCTCGGCGACGCCGAGCAGGGTCGCGATCTCACGGTAGGTCAGCTCGCCTATCTGCTTGAGGAGGATCAGCTGGCGTTGGCCGTCGGGCAAGGCGGACATCGCCGCCTGGACCCGGCTCGCGTCGCCGACGGCCCGCTCGGGGCTCGGCGGCGCCTTCGGCTGCCAGCGGGCGCGGACCTCCTCGGCGAGGCCCTCGCGGGTCCTTCGCTGGCGAAGCTCGGCGAGGCAGCGGTTGCGGGCGACCATGAAGAGCCAAGCGGCGAAGCGACCGCGGTCGGGCTCGTAGGTCCGGTCGCGGAGCACCGTCACGAAGATCTCCTGAAAGAGGTCCTCGGCGGCGCAGGGGTCCTTGATCAGGCGGCGGACGTAGCCGAAGAGCCGACGATCGTAGCGGTCGTAGAGCACGTCGAACGCCGTGAGGTCGCCGCCCCGGAGGATCCGGACCAGCTCCTCGTCAGCGCACCTGCTGTGATCGGTCGACATCGAGAAGATTCACCGTCACCCACCAGGTATGCCTGAGGTCCGCCGATCGTTCGCTCCGGGCGAAAAAAAAACCTATAACCCGCCTGTGAACGCCGCAGACCCCGGCCCAGACGCCCCCGGCACCGCCCTGGCCGCCCCCGTCGTCATGAAGTTCGGGGGCAGCAGCGTCTCCGACCTCGACCGTCTGCGCAGCGTCGCCGCCAAGGTGGCCCTGCGCGCCCGCGACCAGCCGGTCGTCGTCGTGGTCTCGGCGATGGGCAAGACCACCAACGGTCTCGTCGACATGGCCCGCGAGCTCTCCTCACCGCCGCCCGTGCGCGAGCTCGACATGCTCTTGACCACCGGCGAGCGCTCGTCGATGGCCCTCCTGGCGATCGCGATCCAGGCCGCCGGCCAGCCGGCGATCTCCCTCACTGGATCGCAGTGCGGGATCATCACCGATCATCAGCACGGACGGGCCCGGATCATGGAGGTCCGCCCCTTTCGGATCGTCGACGAGCTGGCGGCCGGCAGCGTCGTCATCGTCGGTGGTTTTCAGGGCGTCAGCTACAAGCGCGAGGTGACGACCCTCGGCCGCGGCGGCTCCGACACGACCGCCGTCGCCCTGGCCGCGGCCCTCGGGGCCGACTGCGAGATCTACAGCGACGTCGACGGGGTCTACAGCGCAGATCCGCGCGAGGTCAGCGGCGCCCGGCCGATCCCGGAGCTCGACTACGAGACGATGCAGGCCCTCGCCCGCGCCGGCGCCAAGGTGCTGCACTCCCAAGCGGTCGAGCTCGCCGAGGATCGCGGTATCGCGATCTACGCCCGCCACGTCTCCCCCGGGATCACCGGCCAGACTGTGATCCGGCGCAACCCGGTCACCAAGCTCGGGGTCCGGGCCGTCGCCTCCGATCCGACCATCGTCGACCTCGGCGTCGAGCTGCGCTGCGTCGCCCCGCGCGTGCTCGGCGAGCTCTCCGCGGAGCTCGCCGCCCTGGGCCTGCGCTACCTCAAGGTCGACAGCCGGGGGGCCGGCGGCCTCCTCTCCCACAGCCAACGGACCGACAGCGGCGCGATCGTCCGCCGCTTCGCCGAGCTCGTCCGCAGCCTCGGCGCCAACGTCGAGAGCGCCTGCATCCGCGACCGTCTCTCCTTGGTGAGCTGCATCGGCGCGGGGATCGAGGAGCGCCCGGAGATCGCAGCCCACGCCCACCGCGCCCTCAAGGCCGCGGGGATCAGCCTTGAAGGCGTCCACACCGACACCCGCTCGCTCGCCTTCGTCGTCCGCCGTAGCCAACGCCGCGCGGCCGTCGAGGCGCTCCACGCTGCGTTCATCGGCGCGCCTCCGCCTGTGATCTGAGTCGAACGCGGACCCTCCATGGAGGGAGGGCGCCGCCCTTCGCGGGGCCTGTCTCGGGGTCCGAACGCCCCGTGGTACACGCACCGCGGCAGCCGTGGAACCGAGCCCAAGCGCAAGATCTGCGACTCACCGCGGGTCGGCGACGAGAGGCGAGAGCGCGCAGAGCTCCCTCCATGGGCTGATAGGATTCGCCGCTCAGAGGCGGTGAATCCTCGAAGTAGATGAGCCGTCTCTCAGCGACGGCCGCCTCGCGAACGCCGTCTGACCCACCTACCAACCTATCCATCCTCTCGACCCTACCTAGCGAGAACTTCGACATGTCCAAGAACCTTATCCCCCTCTCCCTCGCGGCCGTCTTCGCCCTCTCCACCGGCTGCGTCATCGTCACCGGCGGCAGCGACAGCGACTCCGAGACGACGACGGCCTCGACCAGCTCGACCAGCTCGACCAGCTCGACCAGCACGACCGGCACCGACTCCGAGGGCACCGGCACCGACTCCGAGGGCACCAGCACCGACGGCACCTCGACCACCTCGAGCGAGACCGACGCCACCGTCACCGCCACCGCCACTGAGACCGCCACCGAGACCGCCACCGACTCGGCCTCCGCTTCAGCCTCGGAGTCCGCCTCGGCCTCTGCGACCGACACCGACGGCACCGGCACCGACACCGACGGCGCCCTCCCCTGCGGTTGGAACTCGCGCGAGAACTACTACGACTGCGAGGGCAACGGCGGAGTCCCAGGAGCCGAGGATCCGATGATGATCGCCCCCTACGCCTGCCCTGATCAGCCCCTCGAGGTCGACGGCGAGTGCGGCGACATCGACAACCTCGGCTGCTGCGACGGCGAGGGCAACGTGTGGTTCTGTAACGACACCCTCGCCACCGAGATGTGCGGCGGCTGATCCCGATCGCCCGACACCGCCAGTGATGGCGAACGAAGAGGCCCCCTCGTGGGGCCTCTTTTTTGTTGCTCGGAGCGCGGTAGTCCTCGGCGAGCCTCGCCTACTCGCGGACGATCACCGTCGTCCCAGGGCTCTCGTCGGTCGCGTGGACCCCGTGCCACCCCTCGGGGAGGAAGGGCGTGGTCCAAAAGAAGAGCCAGCGCGCGTCGCTCGGGCCGAGGTTGACGCAGCCGTGGCTCCGCACGCGGCCGAAGGACCTGTGCCAGAAGGCGCCGTGGAGCGCGTAGGAGCCGTAGAAGAACATGGTCCAGGGGACATCCTGGATCGAGTAGCTGCCGTCCGAGGCGGTGTTGCCGTCCATCGTCGACGAGATGTGCTTGGAGTAGATCCGCCAGCGGCCGGTCGGCGTGTCAAAGGGCTCCTCCTTCGAGCCCTTCTTCCCGGTCGAGACCAGCGTGACGTAGACCGGCCGCGTCCCCTCGTAGGCGACCAACATCTGCGTCGACAGGCTGACGTCGATCCAGCGCTCCCAGGGCTCGACCCCGGCGGGCAAGGGCTGGAGCTCGGGGATCATCAGGTCGTCCTTGCGGACGAGCTTCCCCTCAGCCGTGATCATGTAGGCCTTGCCGCCGATCTCGGTCTCTTCGTTGACGTCGACGAAGTCGCGCCGCTCGAGCGCCTTGACGACCTTGAGCTTGTCCTCGTCGTTGAGCTCTAGGAGCTTGCTCTTCTTGCTCTTGACGAAGGCGACCGGGAACGCGATCTCGTCGTCGAGCGCGATCCCCTTGTAGTCCTTCGCGTCGTAGCCAGAGAGCGCGTTCGCCTCGACGTAGGCCCCCCGCGCGGTCCGTCGATAGGATCGGCTCCCCTCGCGGATCTTCTCGCCGAGAGACAGGAAGAAGCCGCGCTCGAGCCACGGCGAGCCGGGGCTGAGCGGGAGCTTCATCGACGCGAGATCAGGCCCGGGCTCGCCGGCTGGCTCGTCCGCCGCCGCGTCGCCGCTGCCGTCCGCGACGTCCTCTGCGTCGCCTCCGTCGCCTCCGTCGCCTCCGTCGCCTCCGTCGCCTCCGTCGCCGTTCGCGCCCGGCGGAGGCGCCCCGGTCCGCTCAGCCTCGCGGACCGCTCGCTGGAGCTCGGCGGCCTTGAGCTCGTCGGCCGTGGGCACCCGCCACCACATCGGGCTGTTCCACCGCCGGACGTAACCGTAGTCGTAGGGGTGAGCGTCGTCGAGCCGAGGCTTGGGCGGCGCGTGGGGCATGAAGGGTGGACGCTCAGCGTCGACGACCCAGCCCTTGCTCGCGCAGACGTAGCCCCCCATCGGCAGCCCGTGAAATCCTTTTTTGCAGCCCTCGCCGGCGTCGTCGATCTTCGGCGTGACCATGAAGCGAGTGCCGATCCGGAGGTAGCCGAGCTTGTCGCTGGAGAGGTCCGGCTGATCGTAGATCGCGACGACCTCGTAGCCGGCGAGGCCGTGCACGGTCAGCTCCTCCTCGGGCGGCGGATCGGAGGTGTAGACCACCTTGCCGTAGCTCTCCGGGGCGACCGGCTCGAGCTCCTCCTCCGGGCCCGTCGTGTCCGTCGTCGTCCCGTCGGTCCCGACGGTCGCGCTCGTCGCCTCATCGCCGCCGGCCTCCGCGACCACGACGGTGCTGCTGCCGCCCTCGACTGGCGCGCCCGGTCGCAGGGTGCTCGCCGGGGTCACCTCCGGGGTGGTCCGCTGCGCCTCCCCCCCGGACGGTCCGCAGCCGAGGAGCGCCAAGGAGACGGCCGCCGTGATCCAGACGGTATCGCGTAGGCCAGACATGCCGAGTGCATAACGTACGAGCCGCGTTCGCGGAAGATTCCGGCCTCCCGCTCGACGCCATGGAGGATGGCCTGCGACCGGCGCGTACCCCACGATAAGCGCCCTCAACGCAGTGGGAAGCCAAAGCTCGGGCTCCGCCCGCAGGCGCGGAGCACCGCTGAGCCGAGCCTGCTCGTCTGGCCCAGGGCGCAGGGCGCACACGTCTCCCTCGACGGGAGGCCCCGCGCACATCGCGCAAGAAGCGCAGCGTCCCGCGCCCTGTGGACTCCCAGAGACTAGAGACTAGCGCCGAGCGCCAGGCCGATCGCGACCAAGGCGATCGACCAGACCAGCAGCAGCAGGTGCCCGGCGCCGCCGACCAGCATCACGAAGCGCTCGCACTCGTCAGCGTTGTTCGCGTCTGCCGATCCGAGCAGGCGAGCGCCGAGGATCGCCAGCGTGATCGCCGGGGCTGCGAAGACCAGGTCGAGGGCCCGCGAGAAGTCCGGGATCACGAGGTGCCCGAGCACCGCGGCGAAGAGGGTCAGCTCGATCGCGTGGCGCCGCGCCTGCCAGGGTCCAAAGCGGACGCTGTAGCTCCGCTTGCCGGCCGCCTCGTCCGCCGGATGATCGGGCAGCGAGGTCAGGATGTTGCCGGCGACCCCGAGGATGAAGGCTGGGGCGAGGGGCGGCAGCGCCGTCAGGCTGAGGTCGCCAGCCTGGGCGTAGAAGCCCGTCAGCGGCAGGACGACGCCGACGCCGATCCCCTGGACGATCTCGCCGTAGCCGCGATAGGCGAGGCGGAGCGGTTTGAAAGAATAGGCCCAGACCAGGGCGAGCGGCGCGAGCGACCACAGCGGCATCCACGGCCGGCCGCCGTGGACCGCGAGGAAGAGGGTCGCCGAGAACATCGTCGCGGCCATCAGCAGGGCCCCCTGTTGGAGGTCCCGCCGGCGCAGCTTCCCCTCGGAGAGAACCCGCGAGCCGCCGCCGAAGCGCGAGCGACCGCTGTTGAGCCGGTCCGCCTCCTCGTCGGCGACGTCGTTGGCGAAGACGATGAAGAGGTGGACGGCCAGGCCGTAGACCGCGACCGCCGCGAAGACCAGCGGATCGAAGGCGCCGTAGCGGGCGAAGGCCACCGCCTGTCCGAAGAGCAAGGGGACGGCGATGTTGACCTGGGCGAGCGGGCGCGCGGCCTGGATCCACGAGGCGACGTTCGACATGGGTGCTCGCCACGATAGGCGATCGTCGATCACCCCGCCAGACAAGAGGGGGCGCCCCGAGCCCCCTCGGGCTGACCCCGTCGAGGCGAGCGGCCCCGCGGATTGGCGTGTTTTAGCTGTTAGCGAGCGACCGCGGGTCGCAGCCCCTGGTGATCGCCCGCGACCGCGCTACGTATCGGCTCGGGTCGCCGGGTCGCAGCGGTTACGATGCCGCGGCCAGCCCCCCGAACCCGACGAGCACCGTGTCGACCTCTCCCCCGAACACGCCCCGAGCGGGGCTCTTCGACCGCCAGCTCCTGCTCTTCACCGGCAAGGGCGGGGTCGGCAAGTCGACGGTCGTCGCCGCGCTCGGCGTCGCCGCGGCCGAACGCGGTCTGAGGCCGCTGCTCGTCGAGCTCGGTCATCGGGCGTCGATGGGGTCGATCTTCCCCGGCTCGAGCATCGATCACAGGCCGCACCCGGTCGCCTGCGGCGGGCGCCTCGCGGCGATGAACCTCGAGCTCGACGAGGCGCTCTTCGACTACATCGTCGGCCAGGTCAAGATCCGCCGGATCGCCCGGGCGATCGCCGGCAACGCCAGCCTCCGCGGCCTCTTCCGCGCCGCCCCTGCGGTCCGCGAGATCATCACCCTAGCCAAGCTCCAGGCCCTCGCCGACGACCTCCTAGAGGACGGGCGCCGACGCTGGCAGCCGATCCTCGTCGACCTCGACGCGACCGGCCACGCGCTGATGCTCCTAGAGCTCCCGCAGCTCCTCCGGAGCTTGGTCGAGAGCGGGCCGCTGGTGCGGGTCACGGAGTCCCTCAGCGGTCTCATCGCCGACCGCGAGCGGACGATCCTGAGCCTCGTCAGCCTCGCCCGCGAGGTTCCGGTCCAGGAGACGATCGAGCTCTACTCCGATCTCCACGAGCGGCACGCGATCGAGGTCGGCTCCCTCTTCGTCAACCAGGTGCCGCCGCCTGCCCTGCCGTCGACGCTCCTCCCCTGGCTCTCGGTCGCAGAGGATCGGCTCCGCGAGAAGGGCCGAGGGAAGGGACGGCTCGCCGCCGATCTCCGCCTCACCCGTCGCCTCGACGACGAGCACCGCAGCGCCCGAGCGCAGATCGAGCGCCTCAGGGCTGAGCTGCCAGGGATCCCGCGCGTCGAGCTGCCGATGATCCACGGAGGGATCCACGGCGAGGCGGACCTGCTCCGCCTCGGCGAGCTGGCCTTGGCCGTCGACGAGGGCCAAGGCGAGGGCGTCGAGCGGGCGTCATCGGCGATGGCCAGCGCTGGCGGTGATCGATGAGCGCCATCGACCAGCTCCTGCGCAGCCGCGAGCTCCTCGTCTGCGTCGGCCCGGGCGGGGTCGGCAAGACGACGGTCGCCGCGGCGCTCGGGGTGCGAGCTGCCCAGCTCGGCCGACGGACGCTGGTCCTGACGATCGACCCGGCGCGGCGCCTGGTCACCACCCTCGGCCTCGATGAGCTCGGCGACGCCTATCGCCGGGTCCCGCTCGGGGACCTCGGCGGCGAGGCGCCGCTCTACGCGGCGATGCTCGATCCGGGCGCCTCCTTTGACGCCCTCGTCGGCAGGGTCGCGACCGACGAGGAGCACCGCTCGCGGATCCTGAGCAACCGGGTCTACCGTCTGATGTCGCGGGCCTTCGGCAACGCCCACGCCTATGTCGCGATGGAGCGGCTCTACGACGCGACCGCCAGCGACGACTTCGACCTGGTGATCCTCGACACGCCGCCGACCCGCAACGCGCTCGACATCCTCGACGCGCCGGGGAGGCTCCTCGCGTTCCTCGACGAGCGCGTCATCGGCTGGCTCCTCCGCCAGCCGCCCGAGGGGCTCCGAGCCCGGCTCCTCGCCCGCGGCGGGGCGGCGGCCCGCGGCCTCCTATCGCTCCTCGCCGGCGACACCCTCGTCGACGATCTCGCCGCCTTCCTCGAGCTCTTCGTCAGCCTGCGGCCGGGCTTTCAGGAGCGAGCCCTCGCCGTCCAGGGGCGCCTGCGGGCCCCAGAGACCGCCTTCGCCCTGGTCACCTCGCCGCTCGCCGACAACCTCGCCGACGCGGCCTATCTCCGCGACGGGCTCGCCGGGCGGGGCGTCGTCCTGCGGGCGCTGATCGTCAACCGGGCCTACGTGCCGCTCGGCGATCACCCCTGGTCGGCCGGCGCCGACGCGCGCCCCCTGGGCGACGCGCTCGCGCTCCTGGAGCCCTCGGGCGAGGGGGAGCGCGCCGGGTTCTCAGCGCTCCTCGACCATATCCGCGCCCTCCGTCAGCGGATCGCCGACGGCAATCAGCGGGCACACGCGGCCGCCCTCGCCTTCGCGGATGGGGCTCCGCGTGGATGTCTCAAGGTACAGGCGCCGAACCTCGACCACGAGCCGCAGGATCGCCGCGCCCTGGCCGGGCTCGCCGCCCTGATCGCCGATCCTCGGGCTGAGCTCCGCCGCTAGGGACGCTCTACCCTTCGGCGTGCTCTACCGCGAGGGAGCGCTCTACCCTTCGGCGTGCTCTACTCTTCGGCGCGCTCCAACGTTCGGAGCGCTCTACCCTTCGGCGTGTTCTACCCTTCGGCGCGCTCGTCCACTGCCTGCGCGCTCGTCCACTGCCTGCGCCGAGCCCTCGCGGCCTCGGCTCCAGCCCGCCCGAGAGCTCCTCGCCCCAACCACCGCGATGTCCCGCCCAGCCCTCTTCCCCGCGCGCCCGCTCACCGCCGGGCACTGCCAAGCGCGAGTCGAGCTCGACCGCAGCCCCCACACCGGAGCAGGCCCCCAGCGGTGTTGTCGACCGACGGCGAGGATAAAGACGCGACAACAGCAGCGGCCGCAGCGTCTCGCCGCGGCCTCTGATCCTGGGTCGCCGCGCCTCTCGTCGGGCCTACTCGCCGTAGGGGACCCAGATGTTCTTGATGTGGGTCGCGTGGCGGAAGAACGACTCGCCGCGCCCTTGCTCGGCGACGTACCAGTCGCGGACGAGACCGTCGCTGACCCAGGTCCGCTTCATGTTGCCGGTCGAGAGGCGCTCGACCTCCGCCGATCCCTCGGCGGAGCCGAAGTACCAGATCGCGTCGACATCATCGTGGGCGGCGAGCACCTTGGCGAGCTCGTCGCGGTGACCCGTGACGATGTTGATCGCGCCGCCCGGCAGGTCCGAGGTGTCGAAGACCTGGTAGAGGTCGGTCGCCATGAGCGGCCAGCGCTCCGAGGGGACCGCGATCACGTGGTTGCCCATCGCCAGGGCGGGGGCGATCGTCGCGACAAAGGAGAGCAGCGGCGGCCCCTCGGGGCAGACGATCGCCATCACGCCGATGGGCTCCGGCATCGCCAGGGTGACGTTGCGCAGCGGCGTGTGGTGGACCCGGCCGTCCCACTTGTCGGCGAAGGCCGCGTAATAGAAGAGGAGCTCGAGCGTCGCGTTGACCTCGCGCTCCGCCTCGCCGCGGCTGACCCCTGTCAGGGCCTGGATCCGCCCCGCGAACTCCTCTGCCCGCGGGGCCAGGTTCTCGGCGATGTAGTAGAGCACCTGCGCCCGGTTATGGCCGGTCTTCTTCGCCCACGAGGCGGCGTGGGCGGCCTCGACCGCGTTGCGGATGTCCTTGCGGTTGCCGCGGCCGACCTCGCCGACGACCTCGCCCTTGGGGGAGCGGATCGCGATCGAGTAGGGGGCGTCGGGGCGGGCCTGCTTGCCGCCGATGTACATCTTCGGCGTCCGGTCGATCCCTCGGCTGGCGCCGGCGAAGGGGTGGGCGTCGTCGCTGGGGCTCTCGTCGACCGGAGCCGCAGCCGGCGCTGGCGGTGCGGCCTTCGCCCGGGCCTTCGCCTCTGCGAGCCAGCCCGGCTTGCAGTACTCCCACAGGCCCTCAAGGCCCCCCTCTCGGCCGTAGCCGCTCTCGCGGTAGCCGCCGAAGCCGGAGGCCGCGTCGAACATGTTCGTGCAGTTGACCCAGACGGTGCCCGCCTTGATCTTCGGCGCGACGTCGAGCGCGAGGTTCAGGTTCTCGCTCCAGACGCTCGCGGCGAGGCCGTAGCGGGTGTTGTTGGCGAGGGCGACCGCCTCCTTCGGCGTCCGGAAGGTGATCAAGGTGACCACCGGTCCGAAGATCTCGACCTGGCAGACGGTCGACGCCGGGGTGACGTCGGTGAGCAGCGTCGGCGGGTAGTAGTAGCCCTCGGTCGGACAGGCCCAGGAGGGCTGCCAGACGGTCGCGCCGTCGCGGGCGCCCTGGTCGACGAGGCCGCTGATGGTCTCCAGCTGGTTCTTGTCGATGATCGCGCCGATGTCGATCGCCTTGTCCAGCGGGTCCCCCTGGCGCAGCGTCTCCATCCGCGCCTTGAGCTTGGTGATCAGGCGAGCGGCGATCCCCTCGTGGACGAGGATCCGCGAGCCGGCGCAGCAGACCTGGCCCTGGTTGAACCAGATCGCGTCGACCACCCCCTCGACCACAGAGTCGAGGTCGGCGTCGTCAAAGACGATGAAGGGGGACTTGCCGCCGAGCTCGAGCGAGAGCTTTTTTCCCGAGCCCGCGGTCGCGTTGCGGATGATCCGGCCGACCTGGGTCGAGCCGGTGAAGGCGACCTTGTCGACGTCCGGGTGGGTCGTCAGGGCGGCGCCGGTCCGGCCGTCCCCGGTGATGATGTTGACGACGCCCGGCGGCAGGCCGACCTCGTGGCAGAGCTCGGCGAAGGCGAGCGCCGTCAGCGAGGTCAGCTCGGCCGGCTTGAGGACGACGGTGTTGCCCATCGCCAGCGCCGGCGCGATCTTCCACGCCAGCATCAGCAGCGGGAAGTTCCACGGGATCACCTGACCGACGACGCCGACCGGCACCTGCCCCGGGAGCTGCTCCTTCATCAGCTGGGCCCAGCCCGCGTGGTGATAGAAGTGGCGGGCGACCAGGGGGATGTCGATGTCCCGCGACTCGCGGATCGGCTTGCCGTTGTCGTGGCTCTCGAGCACCGCGAAGAAGCGGGCGTGCTTCTGGATCTGGCGGGCGATCGCGTAGAGGTAGCGGGCGCGGGCGTGGCCCGGCAGGTCCCGCCAGGCGGGGAAGGCCGCGCGGGCGGCCGCGACCGCAGCGTCGACGTCAGCCGCGCTGCCCTGGGCGATCTGGGCGATCTCCTGGCAATTCGACGGGTTCACCGAGGGGAAGCGCTCGCCGTCGCCGGGGTCGCGCCACTCGCCGCCGATGTAGTGGCCGAAGGTGCGATCGTGTCCCTCCAGCCAGGTGATCACCGGCGCGGGGCTCTCGGGGGCGGGGCCGTACTCCATGGTCTCAAAGATCTCGCGAATGCGGGTCATCGTGGTCTCCCGTGGCGTCCTGGTCGGAGCGTCCTGGTCGTAGGGTGGGCCAGGCCATCAGGCCATCGGGTGGCGGAAGGACGCCGAGTAGCGGCCAGTGACGTGGTGTTCGAGCTGGCGCTCGATGTCGCCGAGGAGCGACGAGGCGCCGAAGCGGAAGAGCTCGCCGTGGGTCCAGGGCACGCCGAGCTCGTCCTTCATCAGGGCGAGCCAGGCGAGGGTCTGTTTGGCCGAGCTGATCCCGCCGGCGGGCTTGTAGCCGATGGTGTAGCCGGTCCGCTCCCGGTACTCGCGGATCGCCCGGACCATCACCAGGCTGACCGGCAGGGTCGCGTTGACGGACTCCTTGCCGGTCGAGGTCTTGATAAAGTCGGCGCCGGCCATCATGCAGACGAGGCTGGCCCGGCCGACGTTGCGCAGGGTCGCCAGCTCGCCGGTCGCGAGGATCGTCTTGAGGTGGGCGTCGCCGCAGGCCTCGCGGTAGGCGCAGACCTCGTCGTAGAGCGCCTGCCAGTCGCCGGTGAGGGCGTGGGCGCGGGTGATGACGATGTCGATCTCCTGGGCGCCGGCGGCGACCGAGGCCTTGATCTCGCCTATCTTCTGCGGGAACGGGTTGAGGCCGGCGGGGAAGCCCGTCGACACCGCGCAGACCGAGACGCCGGAGCCCTCGAGGGCCCGCCGGGCGGTCTCGATGTAGCGGTGATAGACGCAGGCCGCCGCCGTCGTGATCCCGAGATCGGCGACGCCGAGCGCCTCTAGCAGATCGCCGCGGACCGGGTTGCGCGCCTTGGCGCAGAGCCGCTGGACCCGCCCCGGCGTGTCGTCGCCCGAGAGGGTCGTCAGGTCGATGCAGGTGATCGCCCGGAGGAGCCAGGCGGCCTGCCAATCCTTCTTGACCGACCGGCGGGTGGGGATCGTCGCCGCTCGCCGTTCGATCGCGCTTAGGTTCGCCTGCACGGCGCGGACCCACGCGAGGTCGAGGGGCATCCCGGGGTTGCGCTCCGGGATCGGCGAGTCGCTGGTGCTGGCGTGGACCATCATCGCTACTCCTGACACTCCGCGTCTTATCGCAGACATGCGCGTTCTTGCCTAGGTGAGCCGCCCGTGGAGGTCCGCGACGAGGCATGCGTCGGTGACCTGACGTCGGCGGGGCCGAGCCCGTGAAAGAACCGCTGCGATTGACGCAGAGGCGCGCCGATTGCTACGTTGCGCTTGCTGCGCGTTCCCGCGCCGCGTACGGGACGACGGGATCTCCATGAACCATCGAAGCTCTCTCCGCGGCGCTCTCTCACCTCTCCCCGCCGCGCTCACCCTCGCGCTCACCGTCAGCGGTCTCGGCTGCGGCGACGATGCGATCAGCACCGCCAGCAGCAGCGCCACCGAGGGCTCCTCCTCGAGCGGCAGCACGACGGTCGCCGAGAGCACCGGGACCACGACCACAGGGACCACCTCGGACGGCAGCGCCAGCGCGACCGGGACCACAACTACAACCTCGACCTCCGGCGAGACGACGACGACCTCGACGACCTCGACGACCTCGACGACCTCGACGACCGACGCCACCACCACCACGACCGGGACGACCACCGACGCGACGACGTCGACGACCACCGACGCCACCACCACCACCGACGGGACGACCACCGACGCCACCACCACCGGCGGCGATGAGATCGACGCGGCCTACGTCGGCATGTCGCTCACCGACAGCCTCGTCGCCTTCGATCTCATGACCGAGGAGGTGGTCACCGACATCGACCTCCTCCCCGAGGGCAACTACCCCTACGACGTGACGATCCGCCCGGACGGCTCCGAGGTCTGGGTCGTCGGCGCCGTCGGTGACGGGGTCAAGGTGATCGACACCGCGACCCAGACGGTGACCCAGTCGATCGACCTCGCGGGGATCGGCGACTACGCGATCGACGTGCTCTTCAACAGCGACGGCTCCCTCGCCTACGTCTCGTCGCGCGACTCCGGGGCCCTGGTGATCATCGACGCCGACACCTACACGGTCCAGGACACGCTCCCCCTGCCGGCCGGGATCGACGGCGGCAAGATGACCCTCGACCCCTGCACGGACCTCGTCTACATGGTCGAATGGTTCGGCGGCGAGCTGATGCGGATCGACGTCGGCGCCAAGAAGATCGACTCCGAGGAGCTCGGCAAGTCGCTCTGGGACCTGCGGATCACCGCCGACGGCGAGACCCTCTACGTCACCGATCGCGGGACCGATCAGGTCCGTGTCGTCGACGCGGCGTCCCTCACCGAGACCGACGTGATCGCCGTCGGCGACGACCCCTGGGGGATCGAGATCGCCGAGAACGAGGGGATCCTCGTCGTCGCCTGCGAGGACGACTCGACCGTCCACCTCGTCGATCTCGGCGACCTCTCGACCCTCGAAAAGCCGCTGCCGATGGGCGCCCGCCCCCGCGACGTCGACGTGCTCGGCAACGCCGCCTACATCGTCAGCGGCGACGTGCTCGGCAACGACGGCGTCTACAAGCTGATCTTCGACGCGGACGAGGCGACCTTTATCGACCTCGGCAAGAACTACAACTCGAACGCGATCGCGGTCCGGCCTCAACCCGTCGAGTGCAAGCCGTAGGCGGGAGAGCCCGTCAGCGTCGGCCTCGGCCTCGGATGTCGCCCAACCCAGACAGAGGAAGACGAGCGTGAGAGAAGACGAGCATGAGCGCGCGCGGACGCTGACGATCCGCCGCCCGGACGACTGGCACCTCCACCTCCGCGACGGGGCTGCCCTGGCCGCCGTCGTCGGCCATAGCGCCCGGCACTTCGGCCGCGCGATCGTCATGCCCAACCTGCGCCCACCGGTGGTCACCACCGCGGACGCGCTCGCCTATCGCCGCAGGATCCTCGCAGCCCTGCCGCCGGGCTCGAGCTTCGAGCCGCTGATGACCCTCTACCTGACAGAGAACACGACCCCCGCGGAGCTGCGCGCCGCTCGGGCCAGCGGGGTCGTGATCGCCGTCAAGCTCTACCCTGCAGGGGCGACGACCAACTCCGCCGCGGGCGTCCGCGAGCTGATGGGGCCGGCGATCCTGCGGGTCTTGGCGGCGATGGAGGGGATGGGGGTGCCGCTCCTCATCCACGGCGAGGTGACCGATCCGGCGGTGGACATCTTCGATCGGGAAGCCGCGTTCATCGACCGTGTCCTGGCGCCGCTGGTCGCCCGCTTCCCCGGGCTCAAGGTCGTGCTCGAGCACGTGACGACCGCGGACGGGGTCGACTTTGTCCTCGCCCAAGGGAGCGGCCGGGTGGCGGCGACGATCACCGCTCACCACCTGCTGCTCAACCGCAACGCGCTCCTCGTCGGCGGGGTTCACCCGCACTACTACTGTCTCCCTGTGCTCAAGCGTGAGCGTCATCGGCAGGCCCTGGTCGCGGCGGCGACCTCCGGTGACCCGCGCTTCTTTCTCGGGACGGACTCCGCCCCCCACGCCCGCGGAGCGAAGGAGAACGCCTGCGGATGCGCCGGCTGCTACACGGCGCACGCAGGGATCGAGCTCTACGCCGAGGCCTTCGACGCCGCGGGGGCGCTAGACAGGCTCGAAGGGTTCGCGAGCTGCCACGGGCCAGACTTTTACGGTCTGCGCCGCAACGCCGGGACGATCACCCTCGCGCGAAGGGGCTGGTCTGTGCCAGAGACCTATCCCTTCGGGGAGCAGGCGGTCGTCCCCTTTCGGGCGGGGGCAGAGATCGGCTGGAGCGTGGTGGAGAGCGCCGACTGAGGGGCGCTGGCTACTCGGGGAGGGGGATCCGCTCCTCTTCGTCGCCCGGGACGACCGGGAAGCGGCGCTCTCGCCAGTCCTCCTTCGCCTTCTCGATCCGCTCGCGCGAGCTCGAGACCAGGTTCCACTCCATGTAGCGGCGACCGACCGGCTCGCCAGCGATGATCATGACGTGGGCGCCGTGGGGGCTGCGGATGTCGACCTTCTCCCCCCCGTGGAAGACGAGCATCTCGCCGGCGCCGGAGAGGCCTCCTCCCCGCTTGCCGCAGCGAACAGAGCCGCTGACCACGTAGACCGCGCGCTCGGGGAGATCGTCCGGGAGATGAAGGAGCGACTCCTTCGGCAGCTGGGCCTCGGCGTAGAGGAGCGGCGAGTGGACGTAGACGGGGGACTTGACGCCGTAGGCTTCACCGGCGAGCACCCGAACCCTGACAGGGCCGACGCGAGCCTCCTTGAAGTCATCCGCGGGGTAGTGGCGAAAGGAGGGCTTGGTCTCCTCTTTGTCGGTCGGCAGGGCGATCCAAAGCTGGACGCCGTGGAGCCTGCCGCCGGTCCTGCGAAACTCAGGGCTGCTGCGCTCGGAGTGGACGATCCCGCGACCGGCGGTCATCCAATTGACGGCGCCGGGCTCGATCGACTGGTGGACGCCGAGGCTGTCACGATGGCTGAGCTGCCCCTCAAAGAGGTAGGTGACGGTGGAGAGGCCGATGTGCGGGTGGGGGCGGACGTCGATCCCCTCACCGACCGGCAGCTCCCCCGGACCGATGTGATCGAAGAAGATCACGGGACCGACCATCCGGCGCCCCTGCGAAGGGAGGACCCGACGCACAGTGATCCCGCCGATGTCGTGGATCTTGCCGCGGATGAGAAGCTCGACCGCGTCCGAGGCGCTCGCGGTGCAGGTGGGCTCGTTGCTATTGGACCAGCTCATCGTCGGGGACTCCTCGCCGCGGCGAGCCGCGCACGGAGATGGAGATAGCACGGTGAGGACCGGCCGCGAAGACCCGCTAGGGCCGCGCGCGGACACATGCGCAGCCGCACGACCGGTCCCCCAGGATCGACCTGCCCGCCCTTGAGGGCTCCTCTCCGCGACACGCCGACCCCTCCTCCGACGCGCCGTTAAGCGTGTCCGCGGACCTCGGGCTTTGGGGTGCCCCGGAGCGCTCGGTCCTGTCGGCGTGCTCGGCTGCCGCCTGCTGTCGCCGCCCAGCTCGGGAGAGCACGCGGGACTTTTTGCCGCGGGCTGCGGGCTGCTAGGGCACAGACTCGAACTCGAGCGAACGCTCGCTCGCCGCGATCATCCGCGAGTCCGGGTGGAAGGCCGTGCCGCTGCGAAGCTCAAAGGGGACCTCGTCGAGGCGAATAACCTCGACGAAGGCCTCGCAGCTGATGCTGTCCGGGAAGCCGGGCCCCGCCTCGAGAGAGCCCGCCGGGACCTCAAAAGTGCCTGTGTCGGGGGCATCGCGGGTAAAGAGCCCTGCGAGGCAGGCGGTCCCGCCGATCGTGTCACCGGCGATGACGGTCACCTCCCCGGACTCCCCAAGCGCAGGCTCCCAGGCGACCGTCATCGGCTCGGACCGGCTCAGCACGCTCCCCGCCTCCGGCTGCGACAGGCTCAGGCTCGGCGCCTCGGGGCTCACGAAGAGCTCGGTCGGCTCATCGTCGTGGGTGACGACGATCGAGTAGGTCGCCGCCGTGGCCTCCAGATTGAGGGCGAAGACCGTGTTGCCGCTCGGTCGCCGGACCTGCGTCGCGACATCGCCGTTCACGGTCACCGTGTCGTTAACACAGAAGCTGCGCGAGATTCCGCTGCCCTCGGCCTCGGTGAAGGCGAGCTCGATCCGGGTGTTGGTGTCCGTGTCGTCGACCCGGGCGAGGAGGATCACGTCACCGTTCACAGAGGTGCACAGCGACGAGGGGCTGTCGCAGGAGAGACCAGCGAGGAGCAGCCCCCCGAGGAGCAGCTTCGCGGTCGCCCGTGTCGGGTGGCTGAGATCCATGCGCGGGGGTGATCATCGCCGTCGGCCGCGGCGGCGGCAAGCGCCTTCCATAGGGCGCGTTGGCGGCCGGGCGAGCGAGCCTGCGGCCGGCGAACGGGCGAGCGAGCCTGAGGGCTCGCCGGGGCGCGAGGTCGTTCCTGTGCCGCCTACCCGTCGCCCCTCTCCGCGCCGCCGAAACTTGCGGTACAGCCCGGTACAGCCGCGTTTCGTCGAAGCCAAGAGGGCCGACGATTGCGGCGGGAGAGCACACGGGACTCTTGCCACGGGCGGGGGCTGGGGAGCGCGCGGCGCTCTTGCCACGGGCTGCTAGGCGCCGTTCCAGGTGATCACACCGTAGGCGGGGGGCGCAGGGGTCGGCGCCTCCTCGACGCGATCGACGTCGGCGCGGGCCTCGTCGAGCCAAGGGCTCGGCTCTTCGTCCTCCTCGGGATCATCCTCGCCGCCGAGCGGGGCGGGGTTGCCCTGGACCTTGCCGCGCACCCTCCGGAGGCCGTCGACGATGAACCCGGAGGCCGTCGCGGTGTCGCCCCCCCGGTCCTCGGCCGGAGCAGCGCTCGCCTCGAAGATCCCGCCGGCGCCCTCGCTCTCGAGGTGTCTTTTCAGGGCCTTCGCCAGGCGGAAGTAGTCCTTGCGATCGTAGCGACGGTTGAGGATGCAGTGCTCTTCGCCGACCAGGCCGACGCAGGCGATGCAGTGCGAGGACTCGCTGCAGTCGAGGCAGAGGAGCAGGTGCTGCGATCGTTCGCAGCCCCGGCAATGCTCGAGCTGGTTGCCGTCGCGGCAGGACTCGCAGGACTTGCAGCGGGTGCACTTCTCGCAGCCGACGCAGGCCTCGCAGTAGGTGCACTCGTCGCAGTCTCGGCAGCCGTTGCAGAAGCGGCTGCTGTGGCAGTTCACGCACTCCTCGCAGCGGAAGTTGTCATCGGCCGCGGCGGCCTTCGCCTGCGCGGATCGATAGTCACCGACGATCTCTGTGAGTTCGGCCAGGAGAGCGGGAATATCGACAGCCACGACCGCCCAAGCGTGCCACGAAGCCTCCGCCGCGGGCCAGCCGCCAGATCGTCGGCGCGGCCAGCGTTGCGGCAGGTCATCCCCACGGGGGCCGATCTCAGTGTATGCTCCGCGCGCTCATGACCCGCCCTCTGCGCCCCTTCGCGCCCCTCTCGTCCCTGCTCACGATTGGGCTCAAGCTCGCGCTCGCGACCTCGGTCGTGGCGGCCTCGGGGTGTACCCGCCGGATCGGCAATGAGTGCAAGCTGAGCATCGACTGCTCCCTTCGGGGCGAGCGGATCTGCGATCTCTCCTACCTCGTCGACGAGGACGGCTTCGAGCACCCTGACGGCAAGGGCGAGTGCATCATCGAGGGCTGCACCGCGGGCTCCTGCCCGAAGGAGGGCGTCTGCGTCCAGATCTACAGCACGGAGTTTCTCAGCGTCGCCTGCGACCCTGATCGCGAGGATCGCCCCGGCGGCCTCGACGACTGTGACGCCAACGAGATCTGCCTTCCAGAGGGGCTCTGCGCCGACGCGAACACCGCGCGAGCGACCTGCCGCAAAGAGTGCAGCCGCGAGAGCATGTGCCGCGAAGGGTACTCCTGTCGCCCGACCGGGAGCGGTGGCGTCTACGTCGCGATCGACCCCGAGACGCCGCAGGACACCGACGAGACCAAGATCTGCATGCCCGACGGGTAGCGGTCGGGGCCCAGCGATCGACCGAAGAGAGCGGCTCCTCCGGGAGAACCGGCGGCGGGGAGATCTCCTCGCCGACCTGAGATCGGCCGAAATTTGCCCGCATCGTCTCGCGCGGCGAACCTCGCGAGAGTGCTCGGCTTCCTCCGGACCGCGATCAGCCTGCTCTTCCTCAGCCTGCTCGTGTACTGCTCCTTTACGGTCCCGCTCGGCTCCCGGACCCTGGCGGAGCACGTCGATCGGATCGGCGAGACCCGCGAGGCGCGGGAGCTGATCCGCGGCGCCCGCGGTCGGATCAACCCGGTGCTAGAGGAGGCCAAGGGGCGCGTGCTCGGAGAGTACGTCGAGGCTCCGACCTACGCTCCGGCCTCGGCCAAGGACCCCAAGGAGAAGAGGGCGACCCGGCGCAGACCCCGGAGCGCCTCGCTCTCGGCGAGCTCGAGCTCCGAGGGGGGAGGGCGCCGTCCGTCGACGCCGTCGGCCTCTCGTCTTCCCGGGGCCTACATCCCAGGGCGGAGCCCGGCGGAAGAGCAAGCCTCGGAGTGACGAGGAGGAGAGGGGCGGTCATCACACCCGGCGGGGGGAGATGACCGACTCTCGGATAGGGTTGCGCCCGGCAGGACTCGAACCTGCGACCCTCGGGTTCGAAGCCCGATGCTCTATCCAACTGAGCCACGGACGCGCGAGCGCGGACGATACCAGATCGCCCCTGCAAACGCGGCGAATTCAGGGGCCAGGTCCATGCGTGAGCGACGGTCATGGAGGGCGGTCATGGGCTATCGCGACGGTCGTGGCTCGCGTCGACCGCCGGCTTGAGGTCGCGACGATCTGCGCTCGGAACGGTCGCCACGTCCTGCGCGGCGCCCCGGAGAGCGCAGCGCGAGAGCACACGACCTGGGACGGCCTTCGGCAGGCGCAGCAAGCGCGGGCCCTCCCCAGAGCGGCGCGGACGGGTCGGAGCTTGCTCCGTCGTGCACCGCCGACAGCCCGCCCCTATACTGGCCGGCAAGCGGGGGCTCGACCGGCCGCCGATATCGCCGCTGACCGCGGCTCATCGAGGAGAAACCCATGCATGACGCTCGTAGCGCCCTTCGCCGCCACTGTTCGACGATCGCCAGCCTCGGCCTGGTCGCACTGAGCGCGGCCCTGGCCTATCACCACAGCCCCGACGATCGCGGCCTGAGCTCCGATGAGCTCGACGCCCCGACGTTGGCGGACGCCGCCGCGCTCGCCAGCGAAGACGCCACCGGCGCCCTCATCCTCGACCTCGTCGAGCCCGAGGACGGCGAGGGCGGCACCGAGGCGGAGCTCGACGCCTTGATCGCCAGCCTCGGCGTGCCAGTGGAGGCCGCCGGCTTCTACAGCGAGGGGGAGCACCTCTACCGCGTCAGCGGTCCGGCCTCGAGCCTCGCCAAGATCGAGGCCGCGCTCGCCGATCATCCGCTCGTCGAGGGTGTCGAGGCGGAGCTCGTCTACTCGCTGATCGACGCGGGCGAGGGCCAGCCCCAGGCCCTGGAGGGCGAGCCGCTCGCTCGATTCGAGCCGAACGACGAGATGTTCGGCCTCCAGTGGCACATGGAGATGCTACGCGCCCCCGAGGCCTGGATGGTCACGCGCGGCGAGGGGGTCGTGGTCGCGGTGATCGACACCGGCGTCGCCTGGAAGACCACCGACGCGACGCGGATGGTCCCAGACCTCGCGGGGACCACCTTCACCCACGGCAAGAGCTTTGTCCCCGGCTTGGCCGACGGCCTCGACGATCACCTCCACGGCACCCACGTCGCCGGGACGATCGCTCAGACCACCAACAACGGGATCGGCGTGACCGGGGTCGCCTTCGACTCGACGATCATGCCGCTCAAGGTGCTCGGCGGCGACGGACGCGGCTCGATCACCGGCATCGCCAACGCGATCCGCTACGCCGCCGACAACGGCGCCCACGTCATCAACATGAGCCTCGGCGGTCCCCTCCCCTCGCGGGTCCTGACCAAGGCGATCGAGTACGCCAACAACAAGGGCGTCACCGTCGTCTGCGCCGCCGGCAACGAGGGACGCTCGCGGGTCGGCTATCCGGCGGCCAGCAAGGGCTCCGTCGCGGTGGCCTCCGTCGACGCCGTCGGCGAGCGGACCTGGTACTCGAACTGGGGAGACGCCCTCGACGTCTCCGCTCCTGGCGGGGACACCCGCGCCGACAAGAACGGCGACGGTCACCCCGACGGCGTGCTCCAGAACACGATCAAGCTCCAGGATCCGCTGAACAACGACTACATGTGGCTTCAGGGCACGTCGATGGCCTCGCCCCACGCCGCTGGCGTCGCCGCGCTGATCGTCGCCCGCGGGATCACCAACCCGGTCGAGGTCGAGCGGGTGATGAAGGAGACCGCGGTCCACCCGAACGGCGTCGACTGGGACCGTGAGTACGGCGCAGGTCTCCTCGACGCGGCGGCCGCGGTCGACGGGGCGACAGAGTCCTACACCGCCGAGCGCGCTGGCTTCGCTGGGTTGCTCGGACTGCTCGGTCTCGGCGGCCTCTTGGGCCTTGGCGGCTCCGCGGCGGCCGGCTCCGCGATCGCCCGTGTCGGCGCCGGTCAGCGGAGGCGCAAGCTCTTCGATCTCGCCGGGCTTGGCCTCGGCGGGCTGCTCGGTGCGGGCCTCCTCGGCCTCCAACCCGCGGCCTACGGAGCGGCGGCGATGCTCGGCGGCGGGGCCTGGTTCGGCTCTCCGCTGCTCTTCTCCGCCCTCGCGCCGCTGCTGGCGATCGTCCTCTTCTTCAGCGTGCGCCGGCTCCGTGGGCTCCTCGCCGGCCTCGCGTTCGGCTACGCGGCGGTCCTCCTCCACAGCGCGGTGGTCCTGCCGACCCTGATCTCCGGGCTTCCGGGGGGAGAGATGGTCGACCGTCTCTGGCTCTTCGCGAACGCTGGCGTCGCGCTCTGGCTCGCTCGCCGGGTGCTCCTTCGCCTCGACGCGTCGTCGGAGTAGCCGGGCGGTCCGCGGGGGCGACGATCCTCCCATAGCGCTCAAGGAGCGACGAGCTGCGCGGTGCAGCTCGTCGCTCTTTGTGTTGCCGTCGGCTGTCTTTCGCGTCAGAGGCTCGCGTCGACGCCGCGGTGATCCTACAATCGACCGATATGGGCAGCTCACTCTGGAAGCTCGGACTCGCGGGCCTCCTCGTCGGGGGGACGGCGGGGTGCTTCGCCGAGCTCGAGCATCGTGTCGGCTGTGGTGACAGCTACACGGACCGACTCGCCGGAGAGGAGTGTGACCCAGGGGATCCGCTGAGCCTCGAGGACGCCTGTAAGGACAGCGGCTTTGCCCGCGGACAGGCGCGCTGCGACCCGACGACCTGTACGATCGAGGTCTCCGCGGAGCTCTGTGCTGTCTGCGGAGACGGGGTGATCTCACCGGGGGAGCAGTGTGACGGCGCGAGCTTGGGCAACCAACGATGCCCCTCGGGTGAGGATCTCGTGACCTGCGAGCTCGACACCTGTCAGCTCAACTTCGACGCCTGCCCGGCCTGCGGCAACGGCCTCTTTGAGGCCGATCTCGGGGAGGAGTGCGACTGGAACTACGACCCGGGCGAGGCGGTCGAGGGCGACAAGGTCGACTGCGCCGATCTCGAGCCGATCGGCTCCATCCAGTACAAGGGCTACAGCCACGGGTCGGTGAGCATCAGCGCCTGCACGGACTCGTGCCAGCTCTCCCGCAAGGAGTGTTCGTTTTGCGGGGATGGGGTCCAGGACGACTCCTATTTTGACCTCGGACCCCAGGGAAAGCAGGTGCCCCAGGGCGCCGAGGTCTGTGACGGTCAGGACGCCCCCGACGAGACCGTCTACAAGCACTGCAAGCAGGTCTGCGCGGCCTCCTCGAACCTCACCCTCCGCTGCGACTTCGAGTGCGAGGAGAACTGCACGATGATGGTCTCGCCCCCCCCGGAGGAGGCGAACTGCTGCGTCGTCGGCGGGGAGAACTGTGATCCTGTGATCCCTTGCTGCTTTGAGCTCGACAACCCCGGCGAGGTCGGCTGTGCCTCTGTGGCGGTCGACACGCCGAACGGCACGATCTTCGTCGATCGCTGCCGTTCGCTCTGACCCCCCTCGGCCCTGCAGAGCTGGACAGAGCGTCTTGAGCAGGCGCGGGATCGGGCGCGCTTTTTGCGCCAGAGAATCGACGTGGAGGACTTGCCGAGGTCTCAGGTGAGGAGTACAAAAGAACAGAAATGAAAATGACTTTCAACGCCGTTTTCATTTTCGCTCAGGCGTCAGCCTTGAACCGGAGTTCAACGCGATGATCGTTTGTCTGTGTAAGGGCGTATCGAGCCGAACCATCCTCGACGAGGCTCGTCGGGGCGCGTGCACGCTGAAGCAGATCCGTCAGAGCTGTCAGGCTGGCAGTGGGTGCGGCGCCTGCGTACGCCAGATCCGGTCGCTGCTCGACACCGTGGGCGGGGCTCGGCACGAGCGCAGTGAGCCCGCGACCGGTCACGAGTCCGTCTGACGCGTTGTCGCCTCCACATGACGATCGTCCGAGCCTCTCGCGTATGACGAGACCCTCGCGAAAGGTCTTGGGCTCCCTGTCGTCACGGGGTGGGCTCGTCGTTCGCGAGCCGGCGAAGGTCGACCGTACTCCTCGACGATGAGTTCGTGACCCCACGTCGGTCTTGATGACCGCGACCCGTCGCCAAAAAATGCCGGCGAAAGCCCTCGTCTTCGGCGGAGTGAAACTCATTTTCAAGTCCCGTCGCTCGAGGCCAGCTCGAGGCATCGAGAGGATCGACGGCGTCCCGAGTCGTGCTAGGTTCCGCCCCGATGCAAGGCGATCCAAAGGTCATTGAGCTGCTAAACGAGGTCCTTACCGCGGAGCTCACGGCCATCAACCAGTATTTCATCCACGCGAAGATGTGCGCGGACTGGGGCTACAAGAAGCTCGCTGGGCTGGTCCGGGCCGAGTCCATCGACGAGATGCGACACGCGGAGCAGCTCATCGATCGGATCCTCTACCTCGACGGGCTCCCGAACGTGCAGCGCTACGGCAAGGTCAACGTCGGCGAGACGGTCGCGGAGCAGTTCGGCCTCGACCTCGAGCTCGAGAAGACGGCGATCAGCCGCCTGAACAGCGCGATCGCGGTCTGCCGCGACATCGGCGACAACGCCACTCGGGAGCTCCTCAACGGGATCCTCGTCAGCGAAGAGGAGCACGCGGACTGGCTTGAGACGCAGCTCGAGCTGATCCGGCAGATCGGCGAGGCGCACTACCTCGCCCAGCAGATCGGCTGAGCTCCGGCGCTCGCTCGTCCCTCCGGGGACGGGCTCGCCCTGGACCGATCTTGAGCCTCGGGTCGCCAACCTCGGTGAGCGACCGCCTTCCGGGAAGAGGCTCCACGAAGCCAGCCTTCCCGGGCGCACATTCTTGGAGCAGCCCTCGGAGGCGAGCTAGCCCTTGGCCTCTGGCTCGGCCGGCGTTGGCTGCTCGGCGGCCTCCTCTGGGAGCTTGATGGCCTTGGGTCCGGGCGGGGCGAAGAGCTCGTCCTGGACCTCGACGTTGACCTCGAGGCTCTCGTTCACGGAGGTCATCTTCGTCAACGTCGCGTCGATGACCTGCTTGAAGGCGACCTTGGTCCCGGCGACGTCGCGGAAGTCGGCGAACGAGACGGTGACCGGCATCGCCCCGAGCGGGTTCGCCTGCTTGAAGCTCTGCGAGTGCGGCATCTTGGTCGCCATGTCGAGGCGGAGGATCACCTCGTCGCCGCTCTCGGAGGTGAACTTGATGACCGCGACCTGGGTCCCGTTGAAGTCGGTGATCTCCGTGGTCTCGGCGCTCTTGAAGTACTGCTCCCAGTCGAGGGGGAGGCTGCGGCTGGTGCTCCAGGCGGACTGCTCGGCCTCGACGCCGGTGATCGTGCGGGGGCCGTTGATCGGGTCGTCGCTCCAGATCTTTCCGCCTTGGCTGCCCTGGCGGATCTTGCCGACCCCGAGGATATCGGTCTCGACGAAGAAGTCGCCGTCGCGCCACCAGGTGTCGGCGGTGCCGGAGATGCCCTGGCCCTCGATCTCGATCTTCGACACCGTGTGGTAGGAGCGGATCGCCTTGAGCTTGTCGGCGCCGCCGAGGGCCTCGACCGACTCGGCGAGCAGCTCCTTTGCGGCCGGGAGAGCGGCGGCAGCGTCCTTCGCCTCGGGGTCCGCGTCACGCCCCTTGTGCTCACTGGGACTGGTCGGAGCGTCGCCCTGCGCTTCGGTTCGCTCGCTCTCCGTACAGCCCCCAGCGAGGGCGACGGCCAGGGTCCAGGCGACGAGCGAGGGGCGGGTGCGGTTCGGCTTGGAGGGTGGGCTGGAGATGCTGACCATGGAGGGTGCCTCGGTGTAGCTCGGAGGTCGCGGGAGTGACTCCGTCGTCGACGCTTCAGTCGCCGACGGCGGGGTTGGAGAGGGTCCGCAGCGCAGCGTCGAGAACCGGGTCGCGACCGGCTGCGAAGTCCTGTCGGTGCTCCTGTACCAACACGTCGGGGAGCACGCCGTCGCCCTCGGCGACGGTGCCCTTGGAGCTGTGATAGTCGCCGACCACGTACTGGAGGATAGCCCCGCTCTCCAGGCTCTCGATCAACGAAGGGAGGGCGGCGCCGGCGGACGCACGGCCGCCGACGATCCCCTGGAGCCGGCCGAGGTCTCGCATCCCGGTGGCGAAGATCTCGGAGGTCGACGCCGTGCCCTCGTCGATGAGCAGGACCAGGGGTCCGGCGAAGGCGTCGGGGTTGCCCGTGACCTTGAACTCCTGCTTGAAGTCGCGGAACTGGAGGGTCCCGAGGGAGCCGTCTTCGCGCAGGAGCATCCGCGCGAGGGGGACGGACATCGCGCCGACGCCCCCCGGGTTGCCGCGAAGATCGATGATCAACGACTCCATCCCCTCGGCCCGGAGCTCGGCCATGGTGGTCTCGACCTTGTTGATCATCGGCAGCATCCAGTAGTTGAACGCGAGGTAGCCGGTCTTCGTTCCCGCGATCATCCGCCCTTCGACGGTCGTCGGGATGTTGCGGAGGTTGCCCAGGGAGATCAGATCGCCTGTGGGCGTGACGCAGGTGACCTCGCGGGTCCGCTCCTGGTCCTTCGCTGGGTCGCGGAAGCGCACGGTCCTCGTCTCGCCGTCATCTCCTGAGAGGAGGTTGGCGACCCCGCGGGTGAGCTCAAAGGCGAGCTCGCTCGGGCGCTCGGTCCTCGCCTTGATCCTGGCGGTGAGCTCGCCCAGCTTGTGATCGCCGATCTCGAGGAGAACCGCGCCGCGAGGGATACCGCTGTCGACACCGCCGACCGCGCCGTCGACGACGACGAGCTCTTCGTCGATCCATCGAGCGGAGAGCGGTGCCTGGGCGCTGCCGCGAGGGCCGGCTTCGGCGTCTGTGTTGGCGCTCGGGGGGATCACGCGGAAGTGGCTCTGACCTAGGCGGTCGAGCAGCTCGTTCATGATCGCGTAGGCGGCCGCGGGGTCCTCGGCGTCGACGAGCTTCGCTCCGAGCTCGACGCGCAGCGCTGGCCAGTCCTGACAGGCGAGGGTCGGGTCGAAGTGTTTTTCGAGGACCATCCGCCACACAGCCTCAAAGGTGGCCGTGTAGGGGGTCTCGGGCAGCGCCGGCAGGGCCGTCGGATCGAGCTTGCTGTGATCGACGCAGGCGGCGGGCTCCTGAGCTTTGACCTCATCCGCAATGGCGCTGCCTGCCGCGACCGACACCGCAGCCCCATCGACGGCTGCGCCAGAGTCCTGCTTGCTACCGCTGCCCGGACTGCAGGCGGCGAGGCCCACCCCGAGGATCGTGGCGAGGAGAGCCTCGGTGATCCGAGCGCAGGACCGATGAGCACGGCGGGCGAGGAGCCCTCCGCTGCACGAAGAGAGCGCCGTCAACGGCCTACTCGTAGGTGATGCGCTCGAGGGAGTTGAGATCAAGGACGACGATCTCCTGCCTCGATAGTCGGAGGATCCCCTCTCGCTGCATCCGGTTGAGGGCGCGAGAAATCTCCTCCCGAACGGTGCCCAGGCGGGCCGCGACGGTGTTCATGTCGAGCTGCCGTGGGATCACACAGGGCTTGCCCTGCTCCGCGTCGGCGCGGGTGGCGAGGGTCAAGAGGAAGGACGCGAGGCGCCGTTCGACCGAGCGCAACGAGAGATCGAGGACGAGATCGATCAGTCGGTTGGCGCGGAACGCCATGTGCCGCATCAAGGCCATCGCCAGGGGCTGTGAGCGACCGGTCAAGCGGATGACGTTGGTGGTGTCAAAGCGCCACGCCTCCGAGTCGACCATCGCAAACGCTGAGGCAGCGCACTGTACGTCCGGGGGGAGGAAACCCTCGCCGATCAGCTTGCCAGGTTCGGCGAGGTAGAGGATCTGTTCGCGGCCCTCCGAGGAGATCAAGCTCAGCTTAAACTCACCGGTCTTGACGATGAAGAGGCCTGGCCCCGGCTCTCCGCGGCGAAACACCGAGCGCTTGCGCTTGACCTCGATGATCTCGCCGTAGCTGCACAGCTCGGCCATGATTTCTTCTGGGACCTGATCCCAACCCGCAAAACGCAGCAGCGACTGGCGGATCTGCTCGGTCTCCGCAGGCTCTAGTGACATGGCGCAAGTGTAGCCGGCTTTTCGCTCATCTGCGCGCCAGGTTCAGCCCCCTAGCGCAAGGAATTTTGATGTCGCAAACGACATCAATCGTGTCCTGCGAAACTGGCGCGCGCCATAATGCGCTCAGGCAGGGAAATCTGCGCCTTCGTGGGACGATGCGTACATGTAGGAGATACTCCCACGACCCAAGAAGGACCTGCCGATGCTGACCTCAAGTGTCCCCGACCGCCATCGTCTCTTGCCCTTGCCCCACCCGTCGCGTCGTCTCGAGCGGCGGCGGAACCGTCCCAGCGACACCGCCTCGGCGCTGATCTCGGCCTTCGATCATGCTGTGCGCCGAGCGGACCTCGACGCGGCCCTGCTCGTCGACGAGTACGGGATGCTCGTGTCGAAGAGCACCACGGGCCTCGACCTCAACCAGCTCGCCGCGGTCACACCGATCGTCGCCCGAGGGCTCGCCTCCGCCGCGATCCGTCGTCGCGGCAAGGTTCGGGAGCTCTGCGTCCGCGAGGTCGAGGTGCTCGGAGAGACCCTCTACGTCGCGGCGCTCGGCGGATCGCGCGATCCACGGGAGCGCGAGACGACGATGATCGCCGCTGCCACAGACCGCATTCTCAACAGCTGAAGGCTCTCTGCAGCCTGCTTGCTGCGTGAGCGCGGCGACGGCGCGAGGGCCAGGCCGACGCGCGAGGCGGATCTATCCTCTTCAGCGTCAGGCTGCCCCTCCGCTTCAACGTGAGGGCTATCCCTCTGCGTCAGCGTCAGGCTACCCCTCCACTTCAACGTCAACCGCTTCGGCGTCAGGCTACCCCTCTAAATCAGCGTTGGGCGACCGCTTCGGCGTCACGCGACCCCTCTACTTCAGCGTTGGGCAACCGCTTCGGCGTCAGGCTACCCCTCTAAATCAGCGTTGGGCGACCGCTTCGGCGTCAGGCTACCCCTCTTCAGCATTGGCCGCTTCGGCGTCAGGCTACCCCTCCGCTTCAGCGTTGGCCGACCGCTTCAGCGTTGGGCGACCGCTTCGGCGTCAGGCTACCCCTCCGCTTCAGCGTCAGGCTACCCCTCCGCTTCAGCGTTGGGCGACCGCTTCGGCGTCAGGCTACCCCTCCGCTTCGGTCAGGCTGCCGCTCTGCGTCAGCGTCAGGCTACCGCTCCGCGACCGATGGAGCGGCGCTCGCCAGGCCGCGCAGCGCCGCCTGGACGGCGATCTCTGGGAGGTCCCGAGCTGAGCCCGTGATCGGCAGGGCGACATGTATGTCTGGATCGACGCCGTTGCCGTCGATGACGCGATCGTTCGGGGAGAAGTAGCGGGCGATCGTCAACGTCAGAAGTGAACCGTCAGGCATGCCGATCACGTCCTGGACGGTACCTTTGCCGTAGCTCCGCTCGCCGATGACGGAGGCCCTCCCGTGGTCCTGGAGGGTCGACGCCAGGAGCTCTGAGGCGGAGGCGGAGTGGCGATCCTGGATCACGACCAGACGAGTGCTCTCGTCGGAGCCACCGACGTGAGCCGTCTCTTCGCGGAGGATCTGTCCGCCGCGTCCGCGTGTCCTGACAAGCACCCCTTCGCTGATGAAGAGATCGGCGATCGCGACAGCCTCTTTGACGTCGCCGCCGGGGTTACCCCGGAGATCGAGGATGATCCCGGAGAGGCCCGCAGATCCGGCGGCGCGGCGGAGATCGACGAGCGAACGCTTGACCTGCTCACCGACCCCCGAGCGGAAGGCTCGAATGACGATGTGGGCGTGCTTGGAGCCGCCTCGCTCCAGCAGGTGGGACTCGACGAGGAATTTGGCGTCGGTGCGCGCGAGGGTCAGGGCGAGGGCTTGCGGAGAGGGGTCGACCCGTCGTTGGACGGAGAGCTGCACGGTCTCCCCGGGGCGTCCTGCGAGGAGGCCGTGGACCTCGGCCTGGGAGAGCAAGAAGGCGACGTCGTGGCCGTTGATGCTCAGGATCTGGTCGCCTGGTGCGAGGCCAATCTTGGCGGCGGGTGAGTCCGGGAAGACGGTCGTCACCTCGAGCCACGCGGGTTTGCGACTTTCGGCGTCGTTGTCGCTGCGATGGAGGTGGACGGTCATCCCGGCAGAGCCGCCTTGGCCCCGCTTCTTGATCGTCCGACGCTCGTCGGCGGTGAGGAAGTGGCTGTGCTCGTCGAGACCGCTGACCAGGTGTTTGAGCGCGACCGCGAGGATGCGGCCTCGGTCGACGGGGTCGACATAGCGGTCGAGAACGGTGTCGAGCGCCGTGTCGAATTGCCCACGCGTCAGATCCGCGCGACCTGCCTCTGCCTGGCTGATCGACCATCCTGACTGAAACGCCAGGGTGAGACCGACGCCGGCGACGAGACCGAGGAGTGTGGAGGAGCGGAGCACGACGATCGATGGTGACGGATCGGGAGCCTGCGGTCCAGGTGAGCGGTGTGCCTACCGGCCCTGGCGGGCTGGGGCGGCGTTGTGGCCGGCGAATTCAGGTGCCTGGGGGTCTGACAGCGGACCTGCGCGAAGGTTCCGCAGGGCGACAATTTTTCGAGGAGAAGAAGTGCTGGCGCCGCGCTGGCGTTCTCTCGGGTGTGGCTAGGCGGCCCGCTCGCGGATCTGCCCGGCGGGCTCGATGCGGGGGATCGTGGCGCGGTCCAAGCGCGCGAGGGAGCGGCGCTCGGCCGCTTCGCGCTGGCGCTTGAGCCCGAGGAGGGAGGAGAAGAAGGGGTTGAGCGAGGCGTCGTCGACGAGAGCGCGGATGAAGGTGGAGCTGGGGGGCTGCATGGTGCTGACTTCTTATGCATGCACCATGCCAGGGTCTATCGAGGCGCCGGATGCCCTCCAGGACCCAGCCGATGGGGCCAGTGTTGGCGATCTGTCACAGCCGTGGGGCCCGCAGGGCATCTCCGTCAGATTCTCTTCGCGCACCGGCTGGCCCGCAGGCCGTCATCACGACCCGAGAGCTGGCCAGCCGCCGCGTCATGAACGCAACGCGCTCACAGCGCCCTGTCGCTCCCGCCCCAGGGCGGCGACCGGGCTTGACGCTACTCGGGCCGGAGAACCCGGACCTGATCGCCGACGATCTCGAGCGCCTCTGGATGTCCGCCGTAGTACGACGCCATGCCGACGTCGATCAACCAGACCTTGTCGTCGCAGGCCGAGGAGATGCCCTCGGTGTGGACCGTATGACCGACGACCATCCGCTTCGCGGGGATCGCCGCGAGGGCCTCGCCTAGCACCGCACAGTCCCCAGGTCCGGGGTTGTCCGAGTAGCGTCGAGTCCAGACCGGGCTTTGATCGTCAGCGACGACGCTCTCCGGCGGAGGTCCCTCGCCCCGCAACCACGCCTGCGTCTCCGCGTTGATCCGCTCGATCCCGTACCGGACATGCTCCGGCAGCACTCCGCCGTGGACGAAGACCGTGTCGCCCACCACTTGGATCACATTCCGCTCAGCGAAGCGCCGGCCGTAGACACTACCTGGCATAAAAGACAGGAACCTCCCCCGCATCTGCGGCGCGACGCTCTGCCCCCGCGGATCGTTGATGTCGACCCCTGGCACGTCGGTGAAGTCGAGCATCCCCCCCGCGGTGACGTAGCGCAGATCCCCCGCGGCGTTCATCAGCTCGTGGTTGCCGTTGAGGATGTAGACCGCGCCGCCGGTCTTCTTCGCCTCATCGCGGATCTTCTGGAGCAGGTCGAGGATCTCGCGCTCGCCGTCGCCTCGGTCGAGCTGGTCGCCGGTCTGGACGACGACCAACTCCCCGCCGATCCAGGCATCCGTGTCGTCGATCGCGCCGGCTAGGCGGAGCACCGTCCGGGTCGCCTCGAGATCGCCGTGCACATCGCCGATCGCGACGACTCGAGCGGCGGCGGGAGCTCTGGTCGGCGGAGCGCCGCTGTCGGCGACGACCGCAGCTGCGCTCGGAGGCGTGGCCCTCCGCTGCTCCTGGCCCGCGTCGGCAGCCGCCGAGGCGGCGGTCTTCACCGCGGGCGCTGGCGCTGCGGCGCTGCGTTGGCTCGTATCACCGCCACAGGCGCCGCCGAGGCCAAGACCCGAGGCGAGGACCAGCGCGAGCGCAGGGGAGTTCAGGAGGGCGGCGTAGCGCGACATCGACCAGATGGTAGCGCATCCGCCTCGCAACGGGCCGAGCTGCCCCCTCGCCTAGTACGCCCCCGCCTCGCCGTCGTCGCCCTGTCGCGCCGCGGCCTCCTCCGCCTCGAGATCCTCCTGGGCCTCGACCGTGTAGCGTGCGGTCGGCTCTAACCGAAGGCGACCCACAGGGATCGGATCTTCAGTCTCTTCGCAGACACCGTAGGTCCCGTCCGCCAACCGTCGCAGCGCCGCCTCGACCTCGCGAAGACGGTGACGATCGTGGGCCGCGAGGCGAGCGATCGCTGCACGCCCGGCCTCGAGCGCCCCCGCGTCCTGCCGATCCCCGCTGTCTGTCGCATAGCCAGCGCTCTCCTGGACAAAGGCGCCGGCTCGGGCGAGGAGGTTCTCCCGCACGCCGAGGAGCAGCTCGCGCAGCTCGTCGATCTCTTCTTTGCTCAGATGCTCCATGGTCCTCAGATGCCGCTGATCTTGCGCCGATGCGCGCTCCTGAGCAAGAGCGATCCACGCCCACAGGCGCGACAGCGTGCTAATTTCGGATCGTGAGCGCAGCCCCGTCCGACAGCTTTGACTACGACTACATCATCATCGGCTCCGGGTTCGGCGGCTCCGTCTCTGCCCTCCGCCTCGTCGAGAAGGGCTACCGCGTCCTCGTCCTCGAGAAGGGTCGCGAGCTCAAGGCGAAGGACTTTCCGAAGAGCAATTGGAACCTAAAGAAGTGGCTCTGGATGCCCTCCATCGGCTTCCGCGGGCTCTTTCAGATGCGCTTCTTTCGCCACGTCACGGTCCTCGCAGGGGTCGGCGTCGGCGGTGGCTCGCTGGTCTACGCCAACACGCTGCCGATCCCTAAGCGCGGCTTCTTCGAGTCGCCCTCATGGGCCCACCTCGCCGACTGGGAGCGCGAGCTGCGGCCCCACTACGCGACCGCGCGGCGAATGCTCGGCGCCGTCCCCAACCCGACCTTCACGCCCGTCGATCGGATCATCAAGCAGGTCGCCGAGGAGACCGATCGACCCTTCGACAAGCCGCACGTCGCGGTCTACTTCGGCGAGCCGGGGAAGACTGTCCCGGACCCCTACTTTGACGGCGAGGGCCCCGACCGGACGGGCTGCAACCTCTGCGGCGGCTGCATGCTCGGCTGCCGTCACAACTCCAAGAACACCCTCGACAAGAACTACCTCTACCTCGCGCGCAAGCGCGGGCTCGACCTCCACGCGGACACAGAGGTGAAGGGCGTCGAACCACTCGCCGGCGGCGGCTACCGAGTCGTCGCTCGCCATGGGCACACCCGCCTGCGCCGTCGCAAGCGGACCTTTACGGCCCGCAACGTGATCTTCTCCGCCGGAGTGCTCGGCTCGGTCGAGCTCCTCCTCAAGCTGAAGAAGGACCCGAAGGGCCTGCCCAGGCTCTCCGACCGGCTCGGCTCGAAGATCCGGACCAACTCGGAGTCGCTGATCGGCGTCATCGGTCAGCAGCGCAAGCACGACCTCTCGCGGGGGATCGCGATCGGCTCCATCATCCAGACCGACGAGCACTCCCACCTAGAGCCGGTCCGCTACCCCGCAGGCTCCGGCTTCTTCCGCACCTTGATGGCCCCCCACGTCGCCGGCGAGAACTCTGCAGTCCGCCTCGCGCGGATGGTCGGCACCGTCGCCCGCCACCCGATCCGCACGCTCCGGGCCGCTGCGGTCCCGGACATGGCCAAGTACTCGATCATCCTCCTCTATATGCGGAGCACCGACGGGACCCTGCGCTTTCGCCTGGGCAAGCTCGCCGGCAAGCGCATGGGCAGCGGCCTCGAGAGCGGGGCCAAGCCGACGGCCTCGATCCCGGAGGCGACCGAGCTCGCCCGTCGGATCAGCGACAAGATCGACGGCGACCCCTACTCGCTGATCACCGAGACAGCGCTCAACATCCCGACCACCGCCCATATCCTCGGCGGCTGCTGCATGGGCGACTCGGCCGAGAACGGGGTCATCGATCACAAACACCGGGTCTTCGGCTACGAGGGGCTCTACGTGATCGACGGCTCCTCGATCTCCGCCAACCCCGGGGTCAACCCCTCGCTGACGATCACCGCCCTCGCCGAGCGAGCGATGAGCCTGATCCCGACCAAGGCCGCCCTGGAGGCGAGCCGCAGCGAGAGCTAGCGAGCCCGCGGCGGCCGACAGCTCGGCAGCGCCCCTGCGACCTCAGAACGGGTGCCCCCCGGCGAGGTAGAGGCCCGCCCCCTCCGCCGAGTAGCCGATGTCCATCCGCAGGACGAAGAAGCGGTCCCAGAGGACGTAGAGGCCGCCGCCGCCGCTCGGGTGGATGTTCGCGTGCAGGCTCTCGTTGGGCTGGAAGACCTTGGTCGTGTCGAGGAACGCCCGCACGCCGAGGCCCACCGACCAGCGCAGCAGCTTGAAGTCGATCGGCGTGTAGCGCAGCTCGGTCATCAACACCGCCTTGGTGTCACCGACAAAGCGCCGTCGGTAGAAGCCGCGGCCGATAAAGCGGCCGCCCAGGCCCTCGATGGGCTCCATCCCGCCGACCTGTCCCAAGGGGATGAGCGGCGGGATACCGAGCAGCGCGTCGACGATCGCCGCCTGGGCGAAGACCAGCTTGTCGGTGCCCAGCGCCCGATAATAGCGGGCGAGGACGTTGAAGCGCGACCAGGAGCGCGAGCCGCCGGCCCAGGGACCTGCGAGCGACCACGAGGCCTCGTGGAACGCGCCTGTCGTCGGGTGCCACTCGTTGTCGCGGCGATCCCATTGGAGCCCGCCTGTGTAGTAGCCGCGGCGTTGGAGGCCCTCCTCTTCCGGTCGCTCCTCGGCGAAGAGGCTCCCCTCGTAGGCCTCGAAGCGATCGACGGCGAAGGTCGCCCCGGCGAACCAACGGAGCACCCCCCGCGGACGCTCGATCGTCGCCGGCACCTCGAAGACAGGCTCCGCATAGGCGACAGAGCCGAGGAAGGTCCGCAGCTTCACCGCGTAGCGAGGATCGCGAAAGTCGACGCCGACCAGGCGTTTGTTGTTGGCGACGCCCAGGTAAGGAAAGGCGGGATCGACGTCGATCCCGCCGAGAACGAAGATCACCTCGTCACGACCGAGGAGATCGCGGAGCTGGAGCCGGAGATCGTGATCCTGGATCAGGCGGGTCGAGATCCTCGCCGCCAGATCGAGCTGGATCCGATCGAACGAGCTCCCCGGGACCCGGTTCACATAGCGCCCGCGGAGGCCGAAGATCGTCCCAAACGCGGGATCCTGCAGCACCTGCGGCAGGGCGACGACGCGGTTCTTGCGGAAGACGATGCGCGTCTCGCCAGTCTCGCGGTCGACGACGGTCCGGTAGTTCGAGCAGTCGATCGGCCGCGACGGGACAGCCTCGACCGCGTCCGCTTGTGCTGGGGGATCGGCCTGTACTGAGGGACCTTCGCCGCCCGCCCCCTCTCCGCGTGCGCCCTTCTTCCGAGCGCAGCGCCGCGGATCGTCCGCGGCAAAGGCCTCCAAGGCCTCCGAGTCGTCGCCCTCAAGCGCGGCCCCCGGAGGGACTTCGCTGACCTCTGGCGAAGCTGCGGCCGCGGGAGACGCGAGCGCGACCGAGAGCAGACATTCACGCAGGAGTGCGAGCACCGGCGGACTCTAAACGCTTTGCCCTGCGACGCCACGAAGGCCGGGTATTTTTCCGTCGACCGGCGCGAACGGAGGTCCCGCTGGCACCTCCAGGTCCGCGCCGACGTGGCGCTCAGACCCCGCGGAGTGCACGCAGACCTACGCCTGAGAGCGGGCTAGCGGCTCTTGCCGCTCCAGATCTTCGACCGGCGCATCGCCTGCTGCACGTCGGTCATGAACGCCGTCCGGCGATCCAGATCATCGCCGAGGAGCTGGGCTAGCCCGTCGATGAGCAGCGGAAAGGTGTAGGGCGAAGGGTTGCAGCAGAGCAGCCACTCGCGCATCTGCTCGCGCATCATCGTCGCGGCGTCGGCCTGGCTCTTGCCGATGCGCTCGATGTAGCCGGTGAAGCAGGACTGAACGTCGCGGAGCACCGGGCCGAGCTCGCCGAGCATCAGCCGATCGACCTCGTCTTCGGGCTCGCTCTGCGAGAGCTGCGGGTGGACCCCGCTCTCGGCGGCGTCCGGCGATGCGGAGCGGAGCACGGCCTTCAGCGAGGCGATCTGAAGCTTGACCACCGAGCGGACCGTCGACGTCACGTTGTCCCGCTCGAGCAGGATCGCGAGGTTCGCCTCTTCGCGCAGCGGCATGATCATCATCCGCGCGCGGCCAAAGTTGATCAGGAGCTCGGCGAGCGGAGCACCGACGGTCGCGGACGCGACCACCATCCGCCTGACGGTGCGCGCGAGGTCCGAGGCGATGCTCTCGTTGAACACCCCATCCCCAGCGAAGAGGGCCCCGTCCCCGGTGGTGATCAACGCGCCGCGGACCCCTGGAATCCCCGCGATCTCCTTGAGGAAATTGTCGAGCTGGCGCTCAGAGTCGGCGTTCATCGGTCGCTCTCAACCCCCATGATTTCATCACGGATCACGTCGGGGTCGTGCTCCTGGTCGACGGAGAGCACCGCGGAGGTCGCCCCCATGCCGATCATGATGATTTGCTGTCCGTTCTTCGACCGGGCGATCACCCCGTCGAAGACGTTGTACCCGAGCATCCGCGCCATCCGTGCCGCGCCGCGCATGAAGAAGCCCGCGAGGGTCACAGCGGTGCTGTTGTTGCGCATGTCCTCGGCCATCACCTTGCCGGTGCTCGAGATGATCGCGACGCCGTCGACCCCTTCGTACTGCCAGAACTGGCCGAGCAGGGCCTCGCGGGTCTCGGGATCGTCGAAGAGATCGTTGGCCCCCTTCTTCGGCGGAGGTCGCTCTGGCGCGGGCTCACGGACCGGCTCAGGCTTGCGTCGCGGCGTCGCGATCACATCTGGCTGGGCGGGCAGGTTCGGCTGCGTGTGCGGCTTGCTGACCACGCGCTCCAGGGTCTGCACCCGCCGGCGCATGACCGGGACGCCGTCGCTCTCCTGGGCTCGCCGCGGGACAGGGACGTCCGACGAGGTCGGCCGGCTCTTCGGCTTCGAGACGCCTCCCGGGGTCGGACCGACGTCGGGCTCGAGCGGCTCGTCGTCGTCGTCGTCCGTGGGCATCGTGAACTCTTCGAGACGATCGATCGCCTCGGCCGCGACCTCCGCCGCGGTGCTCGTCCAGTCCTCGTACTCGGGCTCGGGCTCGGGCTCAGGCTCAGGCTTCGGCTTCGGCTTCGGCGGCGCGGCTGCGGCCGCCTCGGCCGACGCCCGCCGGACCTCCTCGACGTTGAGGAGCCCTTCGTCCTGGAGCCGCGCCGCCTCCATCAGGAGGTGGGTGCTGGAGCGAACCACGGTCCGCTGCGGCGGCGGTCGGAAGAGCGTCTCGCGGAAGACCCCCTGACCGACCGCGAGGATCTTGTAGAACGCATCCTCACCGCGGAAGCTGAGGAACTGGGCGTGGGCGATGTCCCCGTGCTCAAACCAGATCGAGCCGACGCCCAGCGGTGTTGTCACCAGGATGTGCTTGTCACGCCCGGTGATCGCCATCATCTGGACGTAGTCGAAGAGCTCGATCTCGATGGCGTTGCTGTAGAACCCGTCGCGCTGGCCGATCCCCTCGATCTTCTCGACGAGCTGATCGAGGTCGACCGGCTTCTCGATGATCCTCACCTGGCCGCTGCTGTCGGGCTTCGCCTTGGCGCCGAGGCCCTCGAGGAGCACCAGCACCGGGATCGATGGATAGTATGAGCCCAACCACTGCAGGAGCTCTGCGCCGTCACCCGGCGACGCGTGGAGGTCCGAGATGACGATGTCGTAGGGCTCGCGGCGCAGGCGCTCGATCGCCTTGCGGACGTTGCTCACGGACGCCGTACGATGGCCCTCCTCGACGAGACGCCTGTCGATGGACGCCTGGAGAGTCGGCTCATCCACAACAATCAGGATGTGGATTGAGGGTTTGCGGGACGATGCAGACACGCGGGCCGCCTATCTTAGCGCGTCAGGGCTTGCAGACCCTGAGAGCCGGCCGTTCAGCGCAGCTCTTCACATGGCAGATACGCCATGTTCCTAGGTGCTGAAGAGGTCCTACTTATCGCCGAAAATGAAGCGCGTGGGAAGTAAAGGACGTACGCGATCACACCTGTAGGTCCCTTGTAAGAAGGATCGTGGTGCGAGGTGCGAGGCTTTAGCTATCTTTAGTTTTATAGCTACCATTTCAGACTCCCGCTTACATGCTCGTTTTTTTGAAATTCAAGAATACGTTTTCGGCTTTATTCGCTCCGAAGTCTTTGTCTAGACTGCCGTCATGCGCCTCCACCTCGAAAGCCTCAACCTCGCCGACGCCGAACGCCTCCTCTGTGAGGAGGCCCTGACTGCCGCTGGCAGCATCGTCGAAGCCTCCAACCTGCTTGGGATCACCCGGCACGCGCTCAAGCGTCGGATCATCAAGCACAAGATCGACTGGCCCCGCAGCAAGAAGCCGATCGTCGTCCAGTCGATCGAGAACACGGTCCAGGCTGTTCCTCAGCATGCTGTTGTCGCTCCTCCGGCTCAGTAGCCGGGACCTCTAGAGTCGACAGACACGCGGGTACGCGCGATGGGTCTCCATCGCGCGTTCTCGCGTTTTTTGTGCCCATGATCGCGCATCGGGCAGACCAAAAAGTCTCGAATTCGCGCCACAGGAGCCCGAAGATGGCCGAAATGGCCCGTCGGCCGGTGCTCGACTGTGATCACAATAAGATTGTTCCGTGTCCTGGTGTACGGGGCCTGTCGCCCCCAGGATTCTCGAGCTTCCTGTCCTGACCCGGCCGCCAGGTCCATCGCAGAGGCCGCGTCTGCAGAGCGCCAGAGCGGCCCTCTGGGGGGATCGATGCCGCGCTGCCTGGCTAGGTCACAGGTGAGAGAACCGAGGCTCGCCTGGACCGAAGCTCGACGATTCGCGCATGAACGCTCGGACAGGTGAGCGCATGCGATCATCGGCGGGTGCGAGCGCGCGCCGAGGCGCAGCACCGATCACCGCCGGAGCTCGTCGTGCGAAACCGAGGCGGGGGGAGATCGCCCCGCGTGAGATCTCCCGTCGGGAAAATTGATCGAAATCGTGATAGCGAATTCGAGCGTCGAGCGGGGCCAAACCCTGGGCTGGGGGACATAAGCCGCGGCAATCGCGGACGTCGGCAGCGCCGAATCAAAGATCAGCTTTGTTAGATAAACTAGCAAAAACACCCTAGCGAACTCGGCGATCCTGCTCGAAAACATACGGCAGCGGCCCGCTCGAATCCGCCAGTCGACAAAGGGTCGCCGAGGATCGCATCCGCGCCGACGGGCACTTGTCCTGAACGGTGGCTATGTGAGTCTTACTCACCGCCCCCAGGATCGATCATGGTCGGGAACGATCGCCCCCACAGAGATCCATACATAGCCACCACAACGATCAATCGATCAATTTGACCGTCGTTGCGCGAACTCGCGATGACCTTTCAGGAGAGGTGTCATGGTGGATCCACCATGAACATCCTCGCAAGCTCACCCGCCGTCGTCCTCGAGGATCTCCTCCTGAGCCTGGCGTATCCGCTGTGCGAGCGCGGAAAGGCCCTCGCGGACCTCGTCCGAGGCGTCAGGCAAGCACAGGTCGGGCCGCTCGAGGAGATCCAGAAGGCTGCTCCAGCCGTCGACAAAGGCCGCGAGCTGCGGCGCAGTGAGGCCCTCGGTACGACCGAAGAGGAGCTGCTGAACGAGGATGTGCAGGGGCGTCGACACGCCGGCAGAGCCTATCCCGAAGCCGCTAGGCCCACTAATAAACCGCGCTCAGCACGTGAGCCTTGGCACGATGCGGCCTGCCGGCCCGTACAAGCTTCGACACCGCGGGTGTCCTACCTTTCGTTGCCGTGAACGACCACGAACATCGCCTAGCTCGCGTCGTCGAGGAGATCCTCGAGTCGTACCAGGAGCACGGCAACATCAACCACCTCGACGGCAGCAACCTGCCGACCCGGAGCGAGGTCGCCGACCTCGCCGATGATCTGGTCTCCATCATCTTCCCCGGCTACTTCCGCGGCGACCAGCTCGACGAGCTGACCTCCCGCTACTTTGTCGGCGAGCGCTGCGCGAGGATCCTCCGTCACCTCGAGGGCGTGCTCGTCCGGGCCCTCTCCGTCGAGTGCGCGGATCGTCGCCCCGGCCAGGCGGGCGCCAAGCCCGAGCTCCAAGAGAAGGCCCACGAGCTGGCGTTCGACCTGCTCCAGGCGGTGCCGGAGCTCCGCGAGATCATCCACACCGACGTCCAAGCGGCGCTCACGGGGGATCCTGCGGCCTGCTCGAGCTCTGAGGTGATCATGAGCTACCCGGGGATCTCCGCGATCACCTTCCACCGGATCGCCCACTACCTCTACAAGCAGCGGATCCCCCTCATCCCGCGGATGATGGCCGAGACCGTCCACAACCGGACCGGGATCGACATCCACCCCGGCGCGTCGATCGGCCGCTCGTTCTTCATCGACCACGGCACGGGCGTCGTCATCGGCGAGACCACGAGGATCGGCGAGCGCGTCAAGCTCTACCAGGGGGTCACCCTCGGCGCGCTCTCCGTCTCCAAGAAGAACCGCTGCGGCGCCCAACGTCACCCGACGATCGAAGACGACGTCACGGTCTACGCCGGCGCGACGATCCTCGGCGGCGAGACGGTCATCGGCCGCGGCTCGACCATCGGCGGCAATGTCTGGCTGACCGAGTCGATCCCCGCGGGCACCACCGTGATCCTCGAAGCACCCTCGCAGCGCTACCTCGGCGGCAAAGCCGAGGCGAAGAGCAGAGCGTGAGACGCTGCGGCGGAGCCAGAGCCGCGGGCTTCGCTTGAGCCGAGCGGGCGGCAAGGCCGGGGCGATGAGCAGAGCGTGAGCCGCAGCGGCCGCCGAGCCGAGCCGAGCCGAGCGGCGCCTCGAGGTTCGAGTTGAGTCGCAGGAGCGCTACCGAGGTGTCTCTCGCGAAGCTCGCAGGAGGTCGAACGAGCCAACGAACCAACGAGCGGACGAGCGGACGCGCGAGCCAACAAACGGCCGCTCAGCTCGGCTTGCGGCTGCGGATCCGGCCCTCCATCGCCTCGCGGATGATCAGCTTGGCGCCCTCGTCGATGTTCGAGCCGAGGATCGAGCGCAGGTAGCCCCGCTGGCTCGGCTCGCTCGCGGCCCAGCGCAGGCTCTTGCCCTTGTGCTTGCCGAAGTTGAAGACCGGCTCGTTGTCCCGCCAGGCGAAGCGCCGGGTGACGTCGACGTAGCCGCTGCCGATCGCGTTGGAGGTCGCGTGCAGAGCACCGACGTCGAGATCGAGGTCGGAGTAGCGCTCGAGCTGACCGGCGAACACCTCGAGCGTCGCGATCGTGTCGGCCTCCGCCCCGTGAGCCCCCTCGAGCTCACGGTCGCAGTAGAAACGGAGCGCAGCGCCGAGGTTGCGCGGCTCCTTCTGGTGAAAGATCACCTGCGCGTCGATCACCCGCGTGGGCGAGAGATCGAGCGTCTTGCCGATCCTCACTAGCTCCGCCTGGAGCACGCGGATGTCAAAACGGCCGAGGTTGAAGCCCGCCAGGTCGGCGCCGCTAAAAAGCCCGAGGAGCTCGTCGGCGATGTCGGCGAAGGTCGGCAGTCCTTGGACGTCCTCGTTGGTGATGCCGTGGATCTCCGTCGCCTCGATCGGGATCCGCACCCTGGGGTCGATCCTCCAGGTACGCGGCGCCTCGATCCCGTCGGGATCGGGCATCACCCGAACCAACGAGATCTCGACGATTCGATCGCTCGACGGCTCTGTGCCGGTGGTCTCGGTGTCGAAGAAGATCACCGGTCGCTCGAGGCGCTTGGCGAAGGCCGCAAAGCGCGGCCCGAGATCTTCGACGCTAGGAGTCTTGGGGCGAGAGCTGGCCATCGGAGTGGGCGGGGTTATACCCCACGGCCACGGATCGACCAGGAGACGGGCTCGGGGCCCGACCTACTAGACATCTATTCAGCAGGTGCTGCGCCCGCGGGCGGTGACGGGTCGGCGCCAGCGACCTCGGCGGCCCTCGCCTGCTTGAGGATCCTCCGGGCCGCGGCCTTCGTCGCCTGATCGCCGCCCCGGCTGAGCGCCTTGACCTCTTCCAGGCCCGCCGTCTGCTGGAGGTCGAGTCGCGCCATGGTCTGGAGAGAGGCGAGGCGGACCCGCCGGTCCCGATCGCCGAGCGCCTCGGTCAGGGCGGGGAACGCCGACACCAGGCCGAGCGCCCCGAGGCTGTGGGCGATCGCCGCCCGGGTCTCCCAGTCGCTGTCCCCTAGCAAGCTGGCGGTGAGCTCCGCCTCGATCAACGAAGCGCTGGGCTGAAAGCCTGCGGTTCGCGCCGCCGCTGCCCGTACGCTCGGGGACTCGTCCTCGAGACCGCTCCGCAGGCCGATCGCCGCGTGCGGCGCCTCGGCATAGCGCATCTTCTCGACCAGCGCCTTGCGGACCTCGGGATCAGGGTCGAGGCGGATCAACACGGCCGCGCCCTCGTGCCAGTCCCCGCGGGTGTACGGGAGCTGCTCGGCGAGCGCGACGCGAACCTCGAGGGGCTCCGCCCCCGAGATCAGCCGCTGCAGGATCACCCCAGCCGAGCGCGGGTCGCCGCTGAGGAGTTGGGCGAACGCGGGATCGTCCGGATCCTCCTCGTCCGGGATCGCCGTCCGCACCCGCATGTAGCGGAGCGCGTCGTCTCGCTTGAACGAGTCGACGTCGATCGCCATCCGCTGCTTCCAGCTCAGGGTCGGCGTCTCGGACTGGCCGCCGGGATCCGCCGAGGTCGAGGCGCCGACGCCGGGGGGCGGGACCCACGAGGCGGGATCATAGCCGGGTGACGATGGCCCCGCAGGATCGTCCCCGGGAGAGGTCGTCGCCGTCGGCTGACATGCGCCTAGGACAAGAGCGAGGAGAGGGACCCCGCAGACATGGCCCAGTCGCCGGGCTTCGCCTACGCGAAAGACATCCTGCAAAACGGCTCGCCTACCCATGCTCGGCGGTCAATGTACCGACGATCGGCCCGCGACAAGGAGAGGAAAGAACGCGCGCTCTTGCGCCTGAACGCCCGTAGAGGACGGACGAAGGGCCCCTAGGGTGACCTGACTGAAGGAGCAGGGGCCCGCGCGCGACATCGTCCGAGATCGATGTGCGGAGGTCTCACTGGCAGAATCGCGCGCGCCGATCCCGTTCGCACTGAAGCGCCCCAGGCTCGGTGGCCCCGCCCCTACGACGTCGCCGCCAGGATCCCGTCGATGTCGGCGAGCAGACCCTCGATCGCGCGGACGGGAGTGTCAAAGGAGCACATCAGGCGCGACACCACGCCGATCGGCGAGGCGAAGGGATAGTAGCCGTGGCCCCGCGCCCGGAGCCCCGCATCGACCTCGGGCGGGAGATCGACGAAGACGCCGTTCGCCTCGCACGGGAAGGCGGGCGCGATCCCCCTGGCCTCAAGACCCGCGGCCAGGCGCATCGCCATCCGGTTGGCGTGCTCGGCATGCCGGAGCCACGCGTCCCCCTCGAGACATTTGGCGAAGGGGGCGCTGACGAAGCGGTGTTTGCTGAGGAGGTGGCCGGTGGACTTTCGGAGGAAAGGAAAGCGTCGGGCGGCCCGAGCGACCTGCTCCCGCTCCGACGGCCGAAAGAAGAGCACCCCCTCGCCGAGCGCGAGCCCGTTCTTCGTCCCGCCAAAGGAGAGCGCGTCGACCCCCGCGTCGACGCTGAGCGCACGGCATGCCCCCGCCGGAGACCAACCGCGGGTCGAGATCATCGCCGCGACCGCGTTGGCGAAGCGGGCACCGTCGACGTGGACCGAGAAGCCGTGACGATGGGCGACCTCGCAGAGCTCCGTGAGGGACTCCGGCGTGTACACCGTCCCGAACTCGGTGGTGTTCGAGAGCGTCAACACTCCGGGCGCTGGCTGATGAACGTCGCCACGACCGCCGATAAGCGCCCGCTCGAGGTCCGCGGGCGTGAGCCTCGTCGGCTCGCCGCGGGGCTCGACGACCGTCGTCCGGCAGAGGGTCATCCGCTCTGGCGCGGTCGACTCGTCGTCGTTCCAGTGGGCGTGACTATGGGCGAGCACGCGCTGCCACGGCTCGGTCAGGGCCGCGACCGCGAGGGTGTTGGCGGCGGTCCCCGTCGCGACGAAGTAGACGCTCGTGTCCTCGCCGAAGAGCTCGCGCAGCGCCCCGATCGCCGACGCGGTCGCCTCGTCGTCCCCGTAGCCGATGACATGCCCCGAGGCCGCCTCTTGGAGCGCCGCGAGGGCCTCCGGGCAGAGCCCGGCGTTGTTGTCGGAGCGGAAGGTGAAGGGCTCGGCCATGGCCGCGGACTCTACCGCGGATCCGCTGACTTTGGACCGCCGGCAAGGCGGCCGCGCGGGCTCTCGTCGGCACGCATCGGCACGCATCGGCGCACATCGGCGCTCGTCGGCGCTCGTCGGTATAGGACCGCCGACGAGCACCCTCGATCCCCGCCTCCGCTCCCGCCCACCGGCGCTCACGAGGGCGGGCCGAGGCGCGGAGACCTAGCCCGCTGCGGCGAGCTCCGCGTCGATCGCCGCGGCGATACCGTCGACGGTCGGGTTGCCCGCGAAGGCCTGACCGTTGATGTAGAAGCTCGGCGTCCCGCCGACGCCGACCTCCTGGCCCTTGGCCAGATCGGCGGAGACGTGGGCGCTCGCACGGCCGGAGGCGAGGCACTCGTCGAACTTGCCCTTGTCGACCCCGGCCTGGACCGCGTACTCGGCGAGCTTGTCCGGGCCGAGCTCCTTCTGATTGGCGAAGACGAGGTCGTGGTACTGCCAGAAGAGCCCCTGCTCGTGGGCGCACTGGGCATGCTCGGCGGCGGGCTTGGCCCGCGGGTGGAAGCTCAGCGGGAAGTGACGGAAGGTGAAGCGGACCTTCTCCGGATAGCGCGCCTTGAGCCCGCTCAGGGTGTCGGCGGCGCGCGAGCAGTAGGGACACTCGAAGTCCGAGAACTCGACGACCTCGACGACGCCGCTCGGGTCCCCGGCCCATGGGTTGTCGGGCCCGCTCCTGAGGTCGAGCGGCGGCGGGCGGACGTCGGGGAGCTTGATCTCGACCGACGCGTCCGCACGAAGGCCGCGGACCAGCTCCTCGAGGGCTTTGCCGGTGGTCTCGTCGACCATCGCCGCGAGCACCTGGTCCTTGACCGCCTCGAAGGGCGGCGCGGTCGGGCTCTTGTGCGCCTCGTAGTAGGCGAGCGCCTCCTCGTCGGTCGGATCCTTGCCCTCGACCTTGCTCTTGAGGAAGGACTCGACGTCCATCCCCGCCTCCTTGGCGGCGGCCTCCAGGACCACGCGGTCGATCGTCTGGTCGAGCGCCTGCTGCCGGATCTGGGCGATCCCCTGGCAGTAGGTGCGAAGCGCCTCGCGCTCGGCGTTCTTCAGCTGATCGCCGAGCTCGCTGGCGACGATCCCCTCGCCGCGGACCGTGGCGATCACCTCGTCCGCCGCCAGGGTCAGGGCCGCGTCCGAACAGGCGTTCTTGGTGACGAGAGGAGCCGCCGGCGTCGCAGGGGCGGCCTGTGCCGGGGTCTCGACCTTCGCCGGCTCCGCCTCCGCGCCGGGCTTGGGCTTCGCGTCGCAGGCACCTACGGCGAGGGGCAGCAGCAGGGCGAGCAACGGACGGAGGGGGCGCGAGGAGACGGGGCGAGCCTGAGCCATGGCGAGCAAGCATGCGGTGCCGCTCCACCGCTGGCAACAATGTCTGTCAGGGGGCCCCGCGCACACGACGCGCCCGGCGACAAGCGCCCTGAGCCCCGCGAAATTGGCAAAACATGGACAGCGATAACGCCCCCGACGTATGTTGGCGAACGCTTCTGCGCGGTTTGACGATGATGTCCGCTCGTTACCTATTTGGCGATTCTGGGCTCTTTCCCGGCTCGAACAACTTCCTCGAGATCCTCCGCGGTTTCATCATCCATGTCGGCCGGGCGGCGATGGTCCAGGCCGATATCGCCGCCAAGGAGCGCACCCTCGCCGAGGCCGTCGCCCTGACGACCAAGCAGCTCGACGCCGCGGCCGGCTACTTCGACGTCGTCATCCCTGAGATCTCCAGCCTGGGCGAGGCCCGCGGGCCGGAGGTCCGACCGCTGGCGACCGAGCTCAGCGAGTTCGCGCGGCGTCTCCACGACGGCACCCGCTCGCGCGCCCTCGCCGAGCTCGAGTCGACCAAGGGCACCACCGCTCGCGAGATCGCGGACCTCAAGGCCGAGATCCCCGCCTGCCTAAACAGCTTCTTCGTCCACTCCCCGCTCGAGGAGAAGGCCTGGGCCTTCAGCATGCGCCGCACCGCCGACACCGTCGACGCGAGCGCGGTGATCACCTTTCCCCAGGGCCTGGAGGCCGCCTTCACGCTCGACGCCGAGACCGAGTGGGGCCACCCCCGACGGGTCAGCGAGCTGGCGAGCGACGTCAACATCCAGGTCGGGATGAAGAAGAAGTTCCTGTCGAAGACCTTGGTCCCCGACCGGAGCTACCTCAACGACTACTACATCGCCTCCGTCGAGCTCACGGACGAGATCGCTGAGGTCCTGCTCAAGCGCAAGCTCGACGCCGAAGAGGGGCTGATGATCCGCCTCGAGACCCCCCTCGGCGAGACCCCCCTCGGCGAGGTCATCCGCGTAGGCGGCGACGACGAGGTCCTCGCCGCCAGCCCGGAGGACGCGGCCGAGCTCCGCCGCCTGGTGGAGGCCCTGCGCGACACCGTGAAGGTGTCGATCCGACGGCGCCATCGCCTGCTCTGGGTCCGCCTCGACGAGAAGGACGTGCTCGAGCACGATCTCCTGATGGAGATGCTCGAGCGCCTGGTCGACACCCTCGCGCCGCTCGCCCAAGAGATCAGCCGGCGCAGCCCCAACCGCCACGAGCTCTCCCTCAAGGTCGAGCACGGCGACGGGCGCCGCGAGGAGATCTACCTCAAGAAGGACGAGCTCGCCGAGCCGCTCGCCGGCCTGCCCGCCCCGATCTGGAAGATCTTCTCCCGCCTCGGGGTCCTCCCGGCCGTCAGCTGACGGCTGATCGGGGGCAGGAACCAGGATGGGCGCCCGCGACGATGGAGCGGTCACCCGCTGGCTCAAGCAGACCACGCCGACGTGGTTCGCCACCTTCGCCATCGCCGCGGCCTTCTCCGCCTATTTCTGCATGTACGGCTTTCGCAAGCCGTTCACGGTGGGCGCCTGGGACGGCCAGGTCGCCCTCCCCGGCGGCGGCGAGATCGAGCTCAAGATCGCCCTGATCATCGCCCAGGTGCTCGGCTACTGCCTGTCGAAGTTCCTCGGGATCAAGGTCATCTCGGAGATGAGCGGCGGTCGCCGTGGCCTCGCGATCCTCGCCCTGATCAGCGTCGCCGAGCTCGCGCTCGTCGGCTTCGCCCTGACCCCGGCGCCCTACTCGGTCGCCTGGCTCTTCGTCAACGGCCTCCCCCTCGGGATGATCTGGGGGCTGGTCTTCGGCTACCTCGAGGGTCGGCGCCTCTCCGAGATCCTCGGGGCTGGCCTTAGCGCCAGCTACATCGTCGCCAGCGGCTTCGTCAAGACGGTCGGCCGCTGGCTCCTGGACGCCGGGATCCCCGAGCCGTGGATGCCGGCGGCGACCGGCCTCCTCTTCCTCCCGGTCCTCCTGCTGGCGGTCTGGATGCTCACCCAGCTGCCGCCGCCGAGCGCGGAGGACGAGCTCTTGCGGACCCGACGCGAGCCGATGGACGGACCGACCCGCGGCCGCTTCTTCGCCCGCTTCGCCCCGGGTCTGCTCCTCCTCACCGGGCTCTACGTCCTGCTGACGGCCTTTCGCGACTTCCGCGACAACTTCGGCCCGGACATCTGGGACGCCCTCGGCTACGCGGAGACCCCCTCGGTCATGACCACCGCCGAGCTGCCGATCGCCTTCGGCGTCCTCCTGGTGCTGGCGTCGATCATGACGATCCGCGACAACCGGCGGGCGCTCCTCGCGGTCCACGCGATCATGGCCGCGGGCGCCCTCCTGATCCTCGGCTCGACCGCGGCCTGGCAGGTCGGGCTCCTCGGCCCGGCAGCGTGGATGATCCTCGTCGGCCTCGGCCTCTACATCGGCTATGTGCCCTTCGGCTGCGTGCTCTTCGATCGCCTGATCGCGGCGGTCGGCTTCGTCGGCACCGCAGGCTTCATGATCTACGTCACCGACGCCTTCGGCTACGTCGGCAGCGTCGGCCTCCTGCTCTACAAGAACTTCGGCCAGGCCGACCTCTCCTGGCTCGAATTCTTCGTCGGCGCCTCCTATGTGACCGGCGCGGTCTCCTTCCTCTGCTTCGCCGGCGCGCTCGTCTACTTCGCCCGCAAGACCCCGGTCGAGCTCGAGCCACAGCTCGGCCCGCGCGAGTAGAGGCTCCTGCGACCGACGAGGCCGCAGCCGCAGCCGCAGCCGCAGCCGCAAAGGAGAGGTCGTCGAGCGTGCCTGTCGACGACAGCCCGCTCCGCGAGGGCGAGCGCCCCCGCTCAAGACAGACCGCTAGTCCTGCACATCCCCCTCGTCGAGGAAGTTGTCCTCGATGACCTCGTCGTCCTCGTCGTAGTCGTCGTACTCGTCCTCTAGGCCGAAGGCGATCGCCTCGTCGGTGTCGGGCTCACCGGTCTTCCAGGCCTCTTTGGAGATCGGAAACTCCCAGTGCCAGGGCTCGTTCTTGTAGGGGTGCCAGCCGTACTCCCAGGCGTGCTCGACGAGCCAGTCGTGCAGGGGCTGTTCGCGCTGCGCCGCGGCGGTTTTGGAGCTCGGCCAGAGCCCGCCGACGCCGATGTCCATCGCCAGCCCGGTCTCGTGGGGCGAGGCGTACGCGAGCCAGCGGCGGCCCTTCTTCAGCGACCCGTACTTCTTGATCAGGGTCTCCTCGTAGTGCTCCCAGGACTTCCAGCGGTGCGCCCGCCAGCCCGAGACGATCTTCAGCTCGATCCCGAGGTCGCGGAGGATCGCCTCCGCCATCGCCTCCATGCCCGCGGCCGCGAGCTTGTGCAGACGCATCGTCCGGTTCTCCTTCGCCGACGGGACCGTCGCCAGCAGCGGAGAGCGCCGCTGCATCTTCCCGTAGCGCTTCACTCGAACTCGTTTTTCCTGGTAGCTCATGAAACCTCCAACCCGTCCCCGCTCAAGTGTCAGAAATTCGCGAGAGAACGGCAACAGGGGCGGTCCTGGCGGGTATTCACGCGCATTTTGGTCGACGCGAGCGCTCGCCGACGTCCGGGAATAGACACCAACCTGCGTCGGTTGCCCGAACATGCGCGTCTCGAGCATCCGAAGAAAACGCCTCCGCTCCCCCAGGGCGCTCGCCCTCTTCTTCTCGCTCTCCGCCGCGGGCACGCTAGCCATGGCCACCTCCTGCGAGGGCCAGGCTGTCGCCGCCGCGCCGGCGCTGTGGCAAGAGGGCGCCGCCGACCCGTCGGCGAGCGCAGATGCCTACGCGGCCCGGCGCTCCCTCGCGCCCCTGATCGAGTCGATCTCGCCGGCGGTCGTCAGCGTCAAGACGCTCGGAAAGCGGCCGCAGGCCGGCGGCGTCGATCCGCGGATGCTCCCCTTCCTGCCGCAGATGCCCCAGACCCCGGCGCAGGGGCTCGGCTCCGGCTTCATCATCCGCAGCGACGGGCTCATCGTCACCAACAACCACGTCGTCGACGGCAGCGACAAGGTCGAGGTCAAGCTCGCCGACGGTCGCCTCTTCGCCGCCAAGGTGCTCGGGAGCGACCCCCACACCGACGTCGCCGTGATCAAGCTCGAGGGTGCGAGCGGCCTGCCGACGGTCAAGCTCGGGGCCAGCGACAACCTCCGCGTCGGCGACTGGGTCCTCGCGATCGGCTCGCCGATGGGGCTCGAGCAGACCGCGACCACCGGGATCGTCTCGGCGAAGAAGCGCGGCAGCCTCGGCCTCTACAGCAACTCCTACATCGACTTCCTCCAGACCGACGCGGCGATCTCGCCGGGGAATAGCGGAGGCCCCCTCTTCAACCTCCAGGGCGAGGTCATCGGCATCAACACCGCGATCTCGGCGATGGGCCGCGGGATCGGCTTCGCGGTTCCGATCGATCAGGCGAAGACGGTCATCCCTCAGCTCTTCGCGACCGGCGAGGTGAAGCGGGCTTGGCTCGGGATCGGCGGGCGTGACATCGAGCCTGCGGTCGGCCAGGCCCCGGTCGCCGGCGCCGTGATCGGCCAGATCCATCCCCGGACGCCGGCCGCCAAGTCGGGCCTTCGCCAAGGCGATCGGATCATCGCGGTCGACGGCAAGGCGATCGAGAACTTCTCCGACCTCCGCGGGCGGGTCGCCGAGATCCCGGCCGAGAGCACGGTGACGATGCGGGTCGTCCGCGACAAGAGCGGCAAGACCAGCGACGTCAAGGTCAAGCTCGGCTCCCTCCCGAGCGACGAGGAGCTGCGCCGGCTCGCCGCAGGGACCAGCGCGAGCCCCCCCGGCGCCCCCGGCGACCTCTACGGCGCCAACCCTCCGCGCCTCGGCGTCGAGATCGATCCGAAGGACACGACCCGCGTCCGCCAGGTGCTCCAGGGCTCCCTCGCCGCGGATCTCGGGCTCCGAAGCGGCGACAGGATCAAAGAGATCAACGGCGAGACGATCCGCTCGCGCGACGACATCGGCCGCGCCCTCGCCAAGGACCGCGCCCGCGTCGAGGTCACCGTCGAGCGCGAGGGCTCGACCCACACCTCCGTGATCGAGCGGCGCTAGGGGCCGATGGTGAAAAGCCCCTGTGCTCTCGCGCCGCGATCGTCGGCGGCCTCCTCGGGATCGAAGCGCCGATGAACACCCAGGGACCGCTCGCCAGCGAGAGCGTGCGGGACTTTTGCCACGGCCTCCTAAGTGCCCCAGGAGACCGCGAGCGTTCGCCGCTCAAGCGCCGCTCTGCGAGCTTGGGCGGCGACGGTCGCTCGCCCTCGGCGCAGCCTCGCCGGGCGGCCGCTCCCAGAGATCGCTCATGAAGCGGAAGAGCAGCTCGTGGACCTCGTGGCCGCTGCCCCCCTCGAGGTCCGCGTCGCGGACGACACGGAGACGATGACGTAGCTTGTCGTCGGCGGAGGCTTCGGCGGCGGCGATCGCCTGTGGCGCGTCGCCGCGGCGCTCCTCCGGGCAATGATCGCGCAGCGCCGCGCACTGGTAGCAGACCCCCTGCTTGCCGACCAAGGCGCAGTATCCCTCAAAGCGCGACTTCATCGTCTCGCGTGCGGCGCTCAGGCGGTGGCGAAAGGTCGAGGCTGACATCCCGAGCACCTTCGCCGCTGCGGGCCCGTCAAAGAGGTAGACCTCCCGCAGGAGCAGGGCGGCGCTCTCCTCCGGCGGCAGCGAGCGGGCGACGCAGGAGAAGCAGTAGGCGACGTGCTGGCGGTACTCAAAGCGAAAGTCCTCTTGGCGGACGATCTCGTCGAGGCTCTGCATCAGCGACGTCGACGCGAGGGCGGCCTTCTCACCCTCGATCTGCGCCTCGACCGGCCAGCGCCGGCGCGTCCGCAGGAGGTCGAGGCAGAGCCGCGAGCCTATCGCGAAGAGCCAGGTCCGAAACGATGACGAGCCGCGGAAGGTCGCGAGCTTTTGATGGGCCCGCAGCGCGGTCTCCTGCGCGAGGTCCTGCGCGTCCTCCGGATGGGCGATCATCCGGTAGAGAAACGAGCGCAGCGGCCCGACGTGCGGGCGGAGGAGCCGCTCGAACGCCCGCCGATCCCCGGCGACAGCCTCGTCCGCCAAGGCTCGCTCCTCCGCTCGAGTGAGGCTCGACATCGCGCCTACCCTAGCAGACCCGTGTCGGGGCAAACACCGGCGGTTGTCGAGGCGCAGACCTCAGATCCCACGCGGCAAAGCTCAGGCCGGGGGATCGGACCGCGTGCGGCCCGACCACACGCAGCGCGAAGCCCGAGCGCGAGGGGACTACGGGCGCGGCTCGATCCCTAGCTGCTCCGGCGACTCGAGCGCGAGGGAGAGGAGCGCGTCCCCCTGCTCCCAGCGGCGCAGGGTCTTGAAGGCGCCAAAGAGCGAGGTGATCGCCGGGGAGGCGGGCGACGCGAAGCGGAGCCACTGTTTAACCCGCGAGATCGCCTTGATCTCGGCGGCGCCGTCGGCGATCAGGCGCGCGTAGTACCGCCGCCACAGCTCGATGAAGTCGCCGAGCCCCAGCTGCGCTGCTCGCTCGCCGCGGGCTCGGGCGAAGAGGTCCGGAGCCGACATCGCCCCGCGTCCGATCATGAAGGCGTGGCAGCGGCTCTGCTCCGCGCACGCGCCGAGATCCTCGACCGTGTTGAGATCGCCGTTGGCGACGATGGTCGCTCCGGTCTGCCCCACCGCCCGCGCGAGGGCCGGCCAACGCACCGGCGGTTTGTAGCCCTGGGTGCGCGTGCGGGCGTGGATCGTGATCCACGAGGCGCCGCCATCCCCGGCGGCGCGGACGATCGTCTCGAGGTCGTCATCATCAGCCCAGCCGACCCGGATCTTCGCGCTCACCGGGATCTCCGGCGGCACGGCGTCGCGGACCGCGGCGACGATCGTTCGCAGCCGCGCGGGGAACTTCAGCAGCGTCGCTCCGCCGTCACGGTTGTTCACCTTCTTCGAGGGACAGCCGAAATTGATGTCGACCCCCGGCGCCCCGAGCGAGGCGGCGAGGCGAGCGGCCCCCGCCATCGGCTCCGCGTCGCCGCCGAGGATCTGGACGAAGACCGGCACACCGTCCGCCGTGACCCCGCCGCGGGCGAGCTCTGGGCAGTGGCGGAGGAAGACCCCAGCCGGCGGCACATCCGTCGTCACCCGGACAAACTCGGAGACGCAGAGCGAGACCCCCGAGCGACCGCCGAACTGGCCGGTGACGAGCCCGCGGAAGACCCAGTCGGTCACCCCGTCCATCGGCGCGAGCGCGAGGAAGAGCCCGTCGTCCCCGGGTGCCCGGGCGATCGTCGCCCGCGCCGCCCATCTCTGCTCCCAGCTGCTCATCCGTCGTCGCGGTCGCGGTCGCGGTCGCGGTCGAGGTCGAGGTCGAGCTGACGATCGTCCGCCGGCGACCACGGCAGCAGGAGCAGCTCGTAGGAGCGAGAGACCCGCGGGCGCTCATCCTCGCCGCGGCGCTGGAGCATCCGACAGACGAAGCCGCTCGGGGTCAGGAGTCGGGCGCCGAGGAGCGACCAGATCGCGAGCTCGACCTCCTCAGCCCGGTAGCCCGCGCCGGTGAGCGCGTCGACGATCGCCCCCATCGCGACGCCGCGCTCCCCTTCGGCGGCTGCGGCTTCCATGATCGCGGATCGGAGCGCTTCTCCCATGGGGGGATGGTCACCCCGGGCGCGCGGTCGCGCAACCCCGACGGAGCGGGCCTTGGGATACCTCCCTGTGGCCTTCTCCGCCAGGGCTCGCCGAGACCGCTCCCGGTCGGCGCTCCGCCGCGGGCTCCCCCCTCCTGCGCCTTGGGACAGAGCCGCCGCTAGCTCTTGCCCCACAGCTGCCCCTGGAAGGTGAAGCCGAGGACGAGCGTCGGCATCCCCGCGAGGCTGTCGCCGAGGCTCCCGCGCTCGACCGTGCCGTCGCTGCTGGTCTCGGGCGAGCCGCTGACGCGGTAGCGATGCTTCACCCACCACTGTGAGATCAGGAGGATCGCCGGTTTGTTGAAGCGCTTGCCCGGGCGATCAAAGAAGGTGTAGGCGAGCAGGGGTCCGACCCGGAAGGTCGGCCCGTTCGGGTCGTCGTTCGCCTCTCCCGGGAGGAACGCCTCCTTCTTGTAGATCGGCTTGACGACCGTCGCCCGAACACCGGCGGTCAGGCCAAAATTCGAGACGAAGAGGATGTCGCTGTCGTTGATCAGGTGCCAGCCGTGGCCCTGGATCATGATGTCGTCGCGGACGTAGTAGAAGACCGTGTCCTCGCGGCCGTCGTCGTCGTTGTCGCGGAGGTTGATGTCCGTCCGGTAGGCCTGGAAATTGTTCCGGATCGCGATAGGCCCCACCTTCGCCTGGAGGAGCGCGGCGAGCTGCGCCTGACCGCCGACCGACTTGTAGCGGTTGTCGGTCGTCGACTCGTACTCGGCGGTGTAGTGCTCGGCGGTCGGCGTGTTGTACGACTGCATGAAGTCGAAGGTGCCGAAGTGCGCGAGCAAGCCGTAGGCAGCCCGGAGCTGGAGCACCGCCAGCGGCTGGACCGTGAGCACCGCGCTGAGCCGAGTGATCGCCGGGTTCAGGAGCGGCTCGACGCCGAAGGCGACGTAGGAGCCCTTCTTCAGCTTGCTCGTCGTGTTGTCGTAGACCCGCCAGCGGTAGTCGATCTGGAAGCGGTTCTCGAGCCCGAGCGGGTTGAGGCGGAGGGCCGTGGTGTTGCCGTAGTAGAGCGAGTGCTTGGGCGGAAATTCCGGCTTGACGGGATCATCGACCGCCGGTCCGTCATAGACCGCAGGATCCCCCTCAGCGGGCGCCGCCATCCCCTCGGGCGCCTCCTCGGCGGCGGGCGGATCCTCGGCGACAGCCGGTCCCTCGACCGGTGCATCCGCGGCGTCCGGAACATCCTCGAGCGCGCTCGCCTCCCCTGGCGCGGCGCTCGGCTCCCCCGGCTCCTCAAGCGCTGACTCCCCTGCCGGCTCAGGCTCCGGTTGGAGCGCGGCTGAGGCGCTTAGTGGGAGAAGAGCGAAGAGCGAGGCGGCGAGACGGACCATAGGAGCCTCCACGATAGCCGCCGCTCGCCGCGCACTTCCACCCATAGAGCCTCTCCCAAGGCGTGTTTTCGCCCGCGAACGCTGTTCTTTTTCACCCCTCAGGGGGAGGTCCCCCCGAAACACCGGGCGGTCGATCGCCGAACTCGATCCCGAGGCCGCGGGCGTGGGCGACGAGCTGCCCCTCCGGGTCGACGCACCGGACGCGGTTCACCGCGTCCGCGAGCGGCACGGTGCGGATGTCCGGCGGGAACGAGGCGACGAGCACGCCGTGCTCGCCCCGCAGCGCAGCCTCGACCGCCGCGACCCCGAGGCGCGAGGCGAGCAGGCGATCGTAGGCGGTCGGCGTACCGCCGCGCTGAATATGACCGAGCACCGTGACGCGATACTCGAGGTCGGGGAGGAGGGCGGCGATCTGTGACGCCGCGCGGTGGCCAGCGCCGCCGAGGAGCGGCGCCTGACGACCGCCGAGGGTCCCTGCCGCCGCTTTGGTCGCGACCTCTTCGCCGATGGCCGAGGCGCCCTCGGCGACGACGATGAGCGAGAAGTGGTGCCCCCTCCGGATCCGCTCGCGCAGCGCCGCGGCGACGCTCTCCGCCGAGTAGGGGAGCTCCGGCAGGAGGACCACGTCGGCCCCGCCGGCGATCCCCGAATGAAGGGCGATCCAGCCGGCGTCCCGCCCCATCACCTCGAGGAGCATGATCCGGTCATGGGACTCCGCGGTGGTCCGCAGGCGATCGAGGGCGTCGACGACGACCTGCACCGCCGTGCCAAAACCAAAGGTCTCCACCGTCGCCGCGAGGTCGTTGTCGATCGTCTTCGGCACGCCGATCACGGGCAGGCCGAGCGCGTCAAAGTCGAAGGCGATCCGCTGGGTGCCGTCACCGCCGACCGTGATCACGAGGTCGAGCCCGAGCTCGCGCGCCCTGGCGACGACCTCCGCGGAGCGATCGACGCGGGCGCCCCCGGGGCCAGGATAGGAGAAGGGATCGCCGCGGTTGGTCGTCCCGAGGATCGTCCCGCCGCGGTCGAGGAGCGGGAGCACCTCGCGCGGGGTCAGGGTGCGGACGCCCGAGTCCGTCCCCGACATCAGGCCGCCAAAGCCGTCCTCGATGCCGACGACCTCGATCCCCTCGAGCGACGCCCGGAGGACGACCGCCCGGATCACCGCGTTGAGGCCAGGGCAGTCGCCGCCGCCCGTGGTGATCCCGATCCGTCGCGGCTTCTTGTCCGTCCCAGTCAATGTTCCTTCAGCCATGTTCTGTTCTCTCGTCTAGGCGTCGCTGGCCGCGGCGGCCCCGGGTCCCTGGAGCTCCGGGTCGGCGGAGCGGAACCATCGGCTGGCGATCCGGACCGCGTTGGTCGCCGCGCCGAGGCGCAGGTTGTCGGCGGCCACGGTCATGCAGAAGGTCCGGCTCGCGCGCGGCCGCGGATCACGGCGGATCCGCCCGACCAGGGCGACGTCTCGGTCGTGGACGCAGGCGAGCCCGGTCAGGCCCTCGCCAGCGGCGCCCGGCAGGAGCTTGAGGAAGCGCCCGCCCGACTCGCCGGCGCTCTGAGAGGTCGCCTCGAGGTAGATCGACTCGAGGTCCGCCGCGCTGAGCCCCTCCGCCTTCTCGCCAAAGGTCACCCACGCCTGCTCGTAGTGGCCGACGGCGACCGGCACCCGGCAGCACTGGGCGACCAGCTCGAGCCCGGGGCGGCCGAGGATCTTCGCGCTCTCGGCCATCAGCTTGCGCTCCTCCTTGGAGAAGCCGCCCTCGTCGGTGCCCCCGTTGTGGGGGACGGTGTTGCCGACGTAGGCGGCGGGGTCGAGCCCGAGCCCGAGCCTGTCGGCCTCGGCGTAGCCGCTCTTCACGTCGGCGAGAAACCCGTCGAGGGTCGCCGCTCCGGCGCCGCTGATCGCCTGGTAGCTGGCGACGAGGACGCTCTCGACCCCCAGGCGGCGGATCAGCGGGGCGAGCGCGAGCATCAGCGGGATCGTCGTGCAGTTGGGGTTGGCGACCAGGCGCACCTCGCCGTGGACCTCCGCGTCGTTGACCCCGGCGACCACCAGCGGGACCGCGGGATCGAGGCGATAGGTGTTGCTCTTGTCGACCACCCGGTAGCCGAGCTCGAGGAGACGGGGGACGTAGCGGGCCGAATAGGCGTCGTCGAGGGCGACAAGCGCGAGATCCCCCGTCGGCGCGCCCTCCCCCTCCAGCTCCTCGGCAGCGCGCACCTGGTAGCTCTCGCCGGCGACCTCCAAGGTCCGCCCGCGGCTGGCGAAGAGCTGCAGCTCCGCGCCCGGCCAGGCTCGAGGGATCAGGTCGAGGAGCTCGTGACCGACGAGCCCTGTGGCGCCGAGGATGCAGATACGCATGGCCCGGCCTATAGCACGCCCCTTCGCGCGGGCGCAGCGGATGGCTTCGCCCGGGAGGAACGGGCGACCCAGGAGCTCGGAGGCGGCGGCATGCACCGCGCGCTCTCAGCCCTCGCCCGTCCCCGTCGACCCTCGCCCGCCTCCTTAGGCCCTTGTATGCACCGCCAGCGCGGGCCGCCCTCGGCGACCGCGCTCGCAGCCGCGCTCCGGGCCGGCCTGCGGAGGACCCCGGGGAGTGTCGGGTTCTCCCGGGGGCTGCTACGTTCCCAGCCCTCCATGTCCAGGATCGTCACCCCCTTCACCGAGGCCGTCGGGATCGACGTCCCCCTGATCTGCGGGGCGATGTACCCCTGTTCCAACCCCGAGCTTATCGCCGCGACCTCGGCCGCCGGCGGGATCGGCATCGTCCAGCCGATCTCGATGATCTACGCCCACGGCCACGAGCTGCGGGCCGGGCTCCGGCTCATCCGCGAGCTGACCGACAAGCCGATCGGCTTCAACGCGATCGTCGAGCAGTCCTCCAAGGTCTACGAGGATCGGATGCGCCAGTGGGTCGACATCGCCCTCGAGGAGGGGATCCGCTTCTTCGTGACCGCCCTCGGCAAGCCGCGCTGGGTGGTCGACAAGGTCCACGCCGTCGGCGGCGTCGTCTACCACGACGTCACCGAGCGCAAGTGGGCGATGCGAGCGCTCGAGCACGACGTCGACGGGCTGATCTGCGTCAACAGCCGGGCCGGCGGCCACGCCGGTGAGCGCGACCCGGCGGCCCTCTACCGAGAGCTCGCCGACCTCGGGGTGCCGCTCATCTGCGCCGGCGGGATCGGCTCGCCGGAGAACTTCGCCGAGGCGCTCGACATCGGCTACGCCGGGGTCCAGATGGGCACCCGCTTCATCGCCTCCGCCGAGTGCAAGGCGCACGCCGACTACAAGGACGCGATCGTCCGCGCTCACGCCGAGGACATCGTCCTCACCGACAGGATCTCCGGGGTCCCGGTCGCGGTGATCAAGACCCCCTATATCGAGAAGATCGGGACCAAGGCGGGCTTCATCGCCAAGCGTATGCTCCGTCACCCCCGCCTCAAGCACACGATGCGGATGATCTACTCGCTGCGGAGCGCCTGGCAGCTCAAGCGCGCGTCGCTGAAGGGCGCGGGCTACCGCGACTACTGGCAGGCTGGCAAGAGCGTCGAGGGGGTCACGGCGGTCGAGCCCGCAGGGGCGATCGTCGAGCGCTTCGCCGCGGCGATCGAGGCCCGCTCCGCGGCATCATCGTGAGACGCGCAGCGATCCGCACGGGCCACCCTGTGACCGCCTTCGGTACTGTCTCCGGCACTGTCGCCGGCACTGTCGCCGGCACTGTCGCCGGCACTGTCGCCGGCACTGTCTCCGGTACTGTCGCCGGCACTGTCTCCGGCGCAGTCTCCGGCGCAGTCTCCGGTACCGTCTCCGGTACTGTCGCCGGCACTGTCGCCAGCGACGTCACGACCGTCGTCAGCCCCGTCGTCAGCCCGGCTCCGCGACGATCTCTCGGACACCTCGCCGCCGTGTCCGCATGGGCAAGAGCGGGGGCGAGCGAGGGTGCGCCGAACTCTCGACATCGACGGGGGCCGTCGAACGCTGACCGGCGAGCGTCACTCTGCGCCTTGGCGATCGGCCTCGGCCTCGGACTCGGCTGCTCGAGCCCCGCGAGCCCCCCTGCCGCGCCCGCGCCTCTGGCCCTGCCCGACCCCGACCCGGCCTCCGCGCCTGCCGGAGCTCCGGAGCTCGGCGCTGCGACGGCGACGGCAGGCGAGAAGCGTCCCACCTCAGCGGCGAGCTCCGCGGAGGCGGAGAGCGGAGAGCCTAGCTCGGAGAGCAGCGCCGCGCCCAAGCTCTCGGCCGACGCAGATACGCCTGCCTCCAACGCCGCCCCCGCCCCGCCCCCAGGCCCGCTCGACGCCCTCCTCACCCACACGCCCCGCTGCACCGATCCGTCGAAGCACTGCTTCGGCGTTCATCTCCACATCGTCACCGACGATGATGGCGTGCCGGTCCAGGATCTCGAATGGGTGAGCGCCCAGCTCTCGGGGGCCCAGGACCGCTTCATGAGCTCGGTCGACGCCAGCTTCGAGGTCGTCGCCGTCGACCCCCTCGCGAGCGACAAGCGCGACATCGTCAGCCGCCTCGACCGTGATCGCCTCGGTCGACCGCACTTCAGCCGCGGGGTCGTCCATGTCTTCATCGTCGGCTCGCTCGCCGACGTCGACGACCCGGGCGAGATCCGCGGCGTCCACTGGCGCGACCGCAGCAACACCGCCCGCCGCTGGGTGATCCTGTCGTCGATCGCCGGATCGATGACCCTGACCCATGAGCTCGGCCACTTCTTCTCGCTGCCCCACTCGACCTACGCAGGGAGCCTGATGAACAAGCGCCCTGGCGGACCGCCCTTCGCGGAGCGCGGTTTCCACCCGAAGGAGGCCGCGCGGATGCGACGGGCGAAGGCGGCGATGCTCGCCGACGGGATGCTCAAGCCCAGGCCCGTGAGCAGCCCAGGCCCCGACTCGGACCCCTCGGCTAGCAGCCCACGGTGAAAGTCCTGTGTGCTCTTGGCTTGGACGTAACGCCGCTTTACCGGGTCGTAGTGCACGCTCTGGCCGAGCGGGGCGTTTGCCACGGGCTCCTACGCCCAGGTCATACAGGCCTCACTCCGCGGTTGGATCGCCAGGGATCGAGCTGCCCGCGAGCTGCCCGCAAACGCCCGCAAACGCCCGGAAAGCGACCCCAGCCCCTCGCGACGGCCTCTAAGCCGGCTTCGCGCCGCCTCGCTCCCGAGTACTTTCGCCGCGCTTCGGGTCCATCCCCCTGAGAAAGCGCGTATCGTCGACGGGCGCGGGCTTCCCCGCACGCACCGGGGCTCGGTAGGACGACCCCACCCCCTGTCACCCAGACCGCCGCCCGAGGGCGACGGAGGATCGAAGCCCCGATGCTGATCTCGCCACTCTTCACCGCTCTGTCCGCCGCGCTCATCTTCGCCGACATCGCCCCGCCACCGACGACCGCGGACGCGGCCGAGGCGATCGACGCGGCCCCCGACGCCGACGCGCCAGAGGGCGCGGACGAGAGCGCTGGGGCCGAGGACTACTCGCCGGAGATCCTAGAGCTGCTCGCCGGGCTCGACGACGAGTCCAGGGCCCTCTTCCTGACCCTCGACGAGACCACGACCCGCGAGCTCTTTGACAAGGCCCAGCGCGGCGAGATGCTCAGCCCGGCCGAGCGCAAGGTCGTCGACGCCCTGACCGCGGCGATGCTCAAGGCCTTCGACAGCGAGCTCAACTACAAGTTCGGCGACGTCACCTTGAGCGATGGGCTCGCCACGCTCCACCTCGGCGAGGAGTTCCGCTACCTCGGCCCGAGCGACGCGGAGCGGGTGCTCACCGAGGCCTGGGGCAACCCGCCCGGCAACGTCAGCCTCGGCATGATCGTCCCCGCAGACATCAGCCCCCTCGACCCCACGAAGGGCTGGGGCGTCGTCATCACCTACAGCGAAGAGGGTCATGTCAGCGACGACGACGCGGACGAGATCGACTACGACGAGCTCCTAGAGCAGCTGCAGGAGGCGACCGAGGAGGCCAACTCTGGCCGGGTCTCGGCCGGCTACGAGCCGATGCACCTGGTCGGCTGGGCCGAGCCGCCGCGTTATGTCGGCGACAAGCACTCCCTCTACTGGGCCCAGCAGCTGGCGGTCGACGGCGCCCCCCAGCACTCGCTCAACTACGCGATCCGGGTGCTCGGCCGCAAGGGCGTGCTCGAGTTCAACGCGGTCTCCGGGATCGACCAGCTCGCGGCGATCAAGCCGGAGATGGAGGCGATCTTCGCCAGGGTCGAGTTCGAGGAGGGCAACCGCTACATCGACTTCGACCCCGACATCGATGAGGTCGCGGCCTACGGGCTCGGGGGCCTGATCGCCGGCAAGGTGGCGCTCAAGGCCGGGCTCTGGGCGGGCCTGCTCAAGCTCCTGATCGCCGGCAAGAAGTTCATCCTCTTCATCGTCATCGGCGGGATCGCGGGGATCAAGGGGCTCCTCGGCATGCGCAAGGACAAGGACCAGAGCCCAGACCAGAGCCCAGACCAGAGCCCAGACCAGAGCCCAGACGAGCCCTGAGCGCGCAGCCGCCCCGCCGCTGCAACAGCGTTTACCTGGCACAGGGGACAGATCTCGGCGTCGTCAGGACTCTCCCCCCTGACGATGCGACGGCGGGTCGCAGCGTCGCCCTGGACCCGACACAGGCGTAGACTACAGGCACTCCATGCGCCGCCACTGCCAGCGATGTGAGACCGAGGTCTCGGCGAGCTACGAGCACCCGACGCTGCGACGTTGGGTCAAGGGCTACTTCTTCTTGGGGGTGCCCTTTATCCCCTTCATCCCGATCATCGGCTCGGAGTTCGTCGTCATGCTGCCGCTGACGATGCTCTACCTGAGCGGGATGGGCCCTGCCCTCTCGGTCATCCGCGCGCCCGCGAGCTGCGACGAGTGCGGCGCCGACGTGGAGAAGGCGGGCTGGACCCCGCCCGCCGCGCCAGCCCCACCGGCGTAAAGCCGCAGGCGAAGACCTCCATCCGGTTGCGCGAGAGCTGGGTCGCCCGCACCTCGGCCATCCCCATCGCCTCGATCTGACGGAGCCAGCCCGGCAGGTGGCGCATCGCCTTCCAGTTGTCGATCTTGAGGGTGAGGAGCACCCCCAAGAGCGCCGCCCGTGGGCGCGCGCCGAGGCGACGGACCGTCTGCAGGGCGATCTGCGGCGCCAAGTTCACGTCGGCGACGATCCAGTGCAGCGCCTCCGGGAGGTCATCGCGGCTCACGTTGCCCATCGTCGACGCGTGGTGGGTGAAGCGGTTGCCGCCGACCCCTGCGTAGTCGAGAACGAGGGGATCCATCGCCCCCGGATCGACGCCGTGGACCTCGAGGCCGCGGCGGAGGAGGGCAAAGCTCGCGCCCCCGGGGGCGCTGCCCAGCTCGACCGCGACATCCCCCGCGCGCAGCGGCACGTCGGCGTAGACGAGCGCCTCAACGAGCTTGTAGTAGGCCCGCGAGGGCGCCTGCGGACACTCCGCGATCGGGATCCGCCCGCCGCCGTAGGGGAGCTGTCCCTGCCGCTGGCGTCGCAGACCGACCAGCCACGGCTCGCCGGGGCCGACGATGATCACGTCCGCGACGAGCTCTCCGGCGAGGGCGAGCTCTCCGTCGGCGAGCCCGAGCCCCGCGGGCCAAGCCTCGACCAGCGAGCGCCGAGCCGCCGCCGCCTCGACCCCGTAGACGAAGCCCGGGGGCTCCTCGCCGGGGCGCCAGCGGTCGCGCTCCCAGACCTGGAGGCGAAGCCGAGCGCCAGCGGCGGTCGCCTGGCGCAGCAGGTCCGTCACCTCGATCGCCGAGCTCGCCGGGCCGAGCGATCCTCCACAGGCCCGCGCGAGCACCGAGCGGGCGCCTATCGCCGCCGTCGCGACGTCGACGTCGGCGCCGTCCTCGAGCTTGAAGGTGACCAGCCCCGGGCGGGCGAAGGCCGAGCGCAGGGTCGGGTCGATCCCGCCGATCTCCCGCCGGAGGGCCGCTTCGGCGCCGACCTGACAGACGCAGTAGAGAAAGCGGGGCACCATCGAGCGGCCGATGGTGCCCGCCGCGGCGGATCGAGGCAAGGGCGCTACCACTTCACGCGGGTGACGACCGAGCGGAGGGGGATCCCGTCGCGCTCGCCGTCCGGCGCCAGCTCGCGCAGCTCGAAGGTCGGCGAGCGAGCGCCGGCGAGGGCGAGGGACTCGCCGATGAAGCCCTCGTTGGACCAGACGTACCAGCCGAGCATCGGCTCCGGGAGGCCGCCAAAGCGGAACTCGAGCGCCCGCGGCTGCGCCGTCGTCCCCTCCAGCACCTCGCCCGTGACCCCCTCGAAGTAGCGCGAGAAGACCCTCGGCAGGCTCCTCGCCATCGCCTCGACGGAGCCCGACTTGAGCAGCGGCGCGTAGACCCCGGGGACGTCGATCTTCGCCGACGCGGCCGCCCTGTCGCGAACAAAGCTGGCGAGCGGCACCTTCTCAGCCTTCGCGGCGATCTGGACCGCGCGGAGCAGCGGGCCAAGATCGTAGTAGCTCATCGCGAGGAAGATCCGGCCGAGGAACACCGCCGCCTCGGGATCCCCGAGGTCACGGTGGAGCGCCGCCAGGCCCCCGGGATAGCGAGCGCTCAAGTAGCTCATGTAGCCCTTGAAGATCATCCCGCGGGCGCGAAAGGGGCCCTCACCGGGCGGGTATGGGAGCGGCTCGCATCGCACCCTCCTTGGTTAGCGAGCTAGACCCTCGCACGCAAGCGACCTCGTGGGGATCGCGAGGTCGAGGGCGACGACCCGCGGGGCTCGGCTCGCAGCGCCGAGGCGGCGACGGCCCTTCGTCGGTCGCTCACGGGACTCAGCGGACCTTCTCGGGACCTTCACTGGACCTTCTCGGGACCGCCGTGGGTCCTAGACGGGTCGTCTATGGGGCCTTCGCCGGGGCGAGCGACTCGCCGATCAGCTCTTCGCTGAGCTCCCAGAGCCGGCGCCCCGCTGCGCTGTCTCGCGCGGCCCCGTTCGGCCGGCGGGAACGACAGCGCGCGAAGTACTCCCCGGTGGTCGACGCGACCTCCGGCGACGACGCGAGATAGATCGACGTGCGCGCCCCCGCCTCGGCGCTTATCGCCGCGATCCTCGTCGAGACCGCGAAGACGAGGCCGAAGAACCCGCCGAGATCTCCGTCGCGGGCGAAGCCCGAGCGGACAAACCCAGGGTGCAGCGCGTTGACGGTGATCCCGAGGCCGTCGACCCGCGGCGCGAGCTCGCGGGTGAAGAGGATGTTCGCGAGCTTCGACTGCGAGTAGGCCTTCATGCTCCGGTAGCGCTGGCGGGAGTGGAGGTCGTCGAAGTCAAAGGCCCGGGCCATGCGATGGGCGTCCGAGGAGACGTTGACGATCCTGCCGCCCTCGCTCGCCGCGAGGAGATCGATGAGCCGCAGCGTCAGCGCCATGGGCCCGAAGTGATTGACCGCGAGGGTCATCTCGATGCCCTCCTCCGACTCCGCCCGTTCGCCGAGGATCAGCCCCGCGTTGTTGACGAGGACGTCGATCTGCGAGCAGCGGCGGTGGAGCTCGTCGGTGCAGGCGCGGACGTTGGCCAGCGACGCGAGGTCGAGCGCGACGACCTCGACCTCGGCGGATCCCGACCGCTCGCAGATCTCCGCGAGGGCGGCGCCGCCGCGGGACGGATCCCGTGAGGTGATGATCACCCGGGCGCCTCGGCTCGCGAGCCCGATCGCCGTCTCCTTGCCGATCCCGGAGTTGCCCCCCGTGATCACCACGGTCTTGCCCTTCATCGATCCCTCATCTGCGTCCTTGGTCATCGCTCACCTCGGGGGCGCAATTACCACATAATTGGCCCCCAGCAGCGCTCTGGAGGGAATGCCAAGAGCTCGCCACCGGCCGCGAGAGCGGAGCTATAGTCCCGCCTATGGACTTCAAGCCCCGCCTTTCTCTTACGACCCCCCTCGCCCTCGCGGTCGGCCTCTTCGGCCTGAGCGCCTGCGGCGACGACTCGGCCACCACCGCCGCCACCGCGTCCGAGACCGACGACACGACGACGACCGGCTCGAGCTCCGAGAGCGACAGCACGGTCGGCACGACGATCACGACGACCGACGCGGGCACCGACTCCGACTCCGACTCCGACTCCGGCACGGACTCCGACACCGACACCGGCGGCATGCTCAACGACTTCCCGGTCGCCGGCTGCGGCCTGCCGGAGTACCCCCTGGTCGACGCCGGCGAGATGGGCGAGATCACCGACGCCCTCGAGCTCTTCACGTTCACCGCCCCGGAGATCGACGACCTCCTCGAGCTCCAGGGCTTTGGCAGCTTGGGGCCCGCGACCAGCGGCGCGACCCTCTTCCTGATCCGCTACACCACCCAGGACCGCGGCATCACGGTCGAGACCACCGGCTATGTCGCCCTCCCGACCGACCTCGAGGGGCCGCTGCCCGTCGCCGTCTGGCTCCACGGCACCTCCGGCTTCAACGACGCCTGCGGACCGACCGCGGACCCTGAGTCCGGCGCGGTCCCCCTCTTGATGGCGTCGATGGGGCTCATCACCGTCGCCCCGGACTACCTCGGGCTCAACGGCTGGGGCGCCCCCTCAGGGATGCTCCACCCCTACATCATCGCCGAGCCGACGGCGTTCGCCTCGCTCGACTCGATCCGCGCCGTCCGTCGCTTCGTCGAGTCCGAGGAGGCGGTCACAGCCTCCGCGCAGACCCTCCTCTGGGGCGCCTCCGAGGGGGGCTTCGCCGCCTTCTGGGCCGACCGCTACGCGCCCCACTACGCGCCCGAGCTGGAGATCACGGCGGTCGTCGCCGCGGTGCCGCCGACCGACACCACGGCCCTGACCGCCTACGCCACGAGCGGCATCAGCCCGGCGACCGGCGCCCTCGCGGCCGCCCTCGCCACCGGCCACGACTGGTATGAGCTCGAGGAGCCCCTCTCCGAGGTCCTGGTCTCGCCCTGGGACGTCGACCTCAAGCCGATCCTCCTCGAGAGCTGCTCCTTCTCCGACTTCGATGACATCTCCAAGGTCGAGGATGTCTACACCCCCGCGATCCGCGACGCCCTCGCCGACGGCAACATCGACGACATCGGCAACTGGGGCTGCATGCTCGAGCAGGCGACGCTCCACTCCTCGGTGATCGAGCGGCTGAACGACACGCCGATCCTCGTCACCCTCGGCGAGCTCGACGACCTCGTCTACACGCCGACCGTCCGCGACGACATCCCGACCCTCTGCGAGCAGGGCTACGACATCGAGGTCGTCGAGTGTGCCGGCGCCGGTCACACCGACGGGGCGATCTACTCCCTCCGCTACCAGCGCGACTGGGCCTTCGCTCGCCTCGCCGACAAGGACCTCGGCGAGACCTGCGTGATCAGCGATCCGGTCGACTGCGAGGAGCTCTAGAACGCCGTGACAAGCGGGGTCCTGCGACCGCAGGACGAGGCGAGGCCGCGCCGGAGATCGGCGCGGCCTCTTTGTGTCGTTGGTACGGCGAGGTGCAGCCCGCCCCGACCTCAGCCGCAGGGGAACACGGTGTCGAGCGCCGTGATCCCGTCGGCCAGGTTCTGCGCGCTCGGCTCCTCGAGGTCCCAGAGCGCCTGGAGGGTCGCCGCCTCGGGGGAGCCTCGGTCGAGCGCCTCGCGGTCGAGCACCGCCCCGGCGACCTGCAGGAAGGCCCAGTCCGCGGCGGTCGACGATCCGTCACACTTGCTGGCGATCATCGACTCGAGGCGCGCCCGGATGACCCGAGCGTAGCCGCGGTGGAGGCCCTGATCGAGCTGCTCGGCGGCCTGCGCGAAGAGCTGCTGGTCAGCGGCGTCGAGCTCCGAGAGGAGCGGGTACTCCCCGGCCTCCTGGGTGAGATCACGCCAGCAGCGGACCGCGAGCACGCCGTCCCAGATCCGCTCGTGGCTCGGGACGCTGACCCCCCGCACCGCCGCGGCGAGGCCGAGCCCGCCGGAGATGTCGGAGCCGCCGGTGTAGTAGGCCCAGGCCGAGTCGCAGTCCTTCGCCTTGCTCGTCGCGCAGGTGTTCGCCTCCTTGTAGACCGAGAGGTAGAGGAACCACAGGAGCCCGGCGTGGATCCTCGCCGCGTTGACCTCGGGGCTGCCGTCGCCGGTCTGCCCCGCCGCGAAGGCGGCGACGATGAGCGGGCTTATCTGCCCCGGGCCGGCGCAGCGCTCCGGGTACTTCGCGATGTTCTCCTCGACCGTGCACTGCTTGTCGCCGTCGACCAGCGGGTCCCAGTCGGCCATGTCGATCTCGGGGTAGTGGAGATCCTCGCGACGGACGAGCCGGGACTCGAGCCCCTCCGGCGTCGCGTAGATGTCGCGCGCGGCGGTGAAGTCCTCGGAGCTGGGGCTCGCGCCGTCGGCCCAGAGGAGCGCGGCGATCGCCTCGTAGGCCTCCACCCGAGCGACCGAGCTCGGGGTGTCGGCGATCAGCGGGTAGGCCCCCCCGTCGGGGGCGCAGGCCGCCCAGGAGTCGCCCGCGGAGTTGTCCACGCGGGGCATGTAGTCCGACTCCTGCGGCTGGCAGCTGGCCTCCTCGAGGGGCGCGAGCTCCAAGCCTTCGCAGCTCGGATCGATCTCTCCCGTCTCGCTCTCGCTGCCCGAGCCCTCGGAGGCGGAGCCGCCCTCCGTCGCGGTCTCCATCGGATCCGCCGCGGGACATCCGGAGAGCAGGAAGAGGCCGAGACCCAGCGACACCACGGGCGCGCAGCAGGAGGAGCACCAAGAGCCGATCAAACCAAGACGGAGCATTTATCGAGAACCTCTACCGGGAGCGCGCGCCTAGTCAATGAATCGGGGGCTGCGTGAGGAGCCATCATCGACCCCCGCACGCAGCCCCCGAATGACGTGCGGTACCTGGACATTGGGCGACATGACGACAAGCGCTGGCAATCCGGTGAACCCCGGACTCCAAGCCAAGGGAAAGGCCCCCTGAGCGCCCCGGTCACGCCCCGGGGGATCCCCTTGGCCCCGCGGCGGCGGCCTTGGAGCCGCGGCCTGGGGACTCCCCAGGCCGCCCGCAGCGGGACTCCGCGCCCGTATCGGGCTCCTACGCCCAAGTCACGAGAGCGCGCCGAAAACGCGAATCGGCGCCGCTGCCCCCACGAGGAGAGGAGATCACCTCCGAGCGAGGCCGACGCCCCCCAAGACGTCCGGAGGTGTCGTCCTGGCCCCGACCTGCGCCTACCCAAAGCCCCTTGGGAGGGGTCTGCAGGGGCTAATCGACGGTTTTTGCCGCGTTCGCAGGGTTGGCGCCAGGGGCCTCTGCGCCTAAGCTAGTTCTCCTCCCGGACAGCGTTCTGTCCCGACCCACCCGACGCGCTCCCATGACCACAGGCTCCCCAAGGTCAACCATCCGCGACCGCCTCGCGCGAGCCCTCGGGATCGCAGTCGTCGTCGCCTGCGGCGTCGGAGCGGCGAGCCTCCTCACAACGCCCGGGACCGAGGCGACGCCGCAGCCCTCGACGGTGACGACCCATCAGGCCCTGCACTTTGAGCCCAACCCGCTGGTCCTGCGGGCGATCTCTCGGTCGATCCGCCTCTCGCAGGAGGACGGGGCTCCGACCCAAGGCGAGCCCCTGCCCGCCGAGGCTGATGACGTGGGCGAGGGCCTGGCCAAGGTCGACGACCGCCTGCGCGAGGTCTACTGGACGGTGCCCGAGCGCAGCACCACCGATCTCCTCGCCGCCAACTGGGGCCTCGGCAGCGCCTTCTTCACCCTCAACCCCGAGCTGAGGCCCGGCGAGAAGGTCGACACCGGGGCCCGGATCAAGGTCTACGCCGCCGACCCGGCCAAGCCGACGCGCTCGGTCGGCCACCCCAACCGCGGCCGCCTGCAAAACGGACTGCCGCTGCCGGAGGGGAGCTCGTGGCGCCTACGCCCGAACCGCCGCCGGACCTTCGGCACCCACAAGACGATCTCGACCCTGGTCGACGCCTTCCAGGCCTACGGCGAGCGCTACCCCGACGCGCCGCCGGTCCGGGTCGGCGAGATCGCCAAGCGCAAGGGCGGCCGGGTCAAGCCCCACGCCTCCCACCGCACCGGCCGTGACGTCGACCTCGGCTACATCGGCGTCGCCGAGGACGACGGCGAGGTCCGCTGGCAGCGGATGGGGGAGTCGACGCTCGACGCCGAGAAGAGCTGGTTTTTGATCCACGAGCTGATCAAGAGCGGCAACGTCGACACGATCTTCATCTCCTCGCGCCTGCAAAAGTTCCTCTACCGCGCGGCCAAGGCCGAGGGTCTGCCGGAGGAGGAGCTGCGGCGGATCTTTCAGCATCCGCGCCACCCGGACTCGCCGAGCGCGATCATCAAGCACTGGCGCGGACACGTGAACCACATGCACGTCCGCTTCCGCTGCGAGGACTGGAACAGCCGCTGCCGCGGCGAGCGGAAGATCGGCGACACAAACACGGACGCGGAGCTCGAGCTCGACTCCCAGGCGACCCCGCTCGCGCAGGCGATGACCTCATCGGCGGGCTGAGCTCGCGCAGGCGATGACCTCATCGGCGGGCTGAGCTCCCTGGGTCGAGCTTCCCCGGACGACTCTCCCTCGGCTTGCTCGTCCGCCCGCGGGCCGAGCACCCATCGCCGATCCTCCGCGGGCTCTTCGCCGACGCGCTCCCCGTCGATGGGTGACCGGCTGCGAGCGACCGCGGGGCCCGCGGCTGGCCGCTGCGGCCGAGCCCGTGTAGGCTTCCGCCGTCCATGATCCTCCGCGACCCTGTCCACGGGCTGATCGCCTTCAAGAGCCCGGTCGAGTCAGTCGTCGTCCGCCTCCTCGACTGCCGCGAGGTCCAGCGCCTGCGCCGGATCCGCGCCCTCGGCCTCGCCAGCCTCGCCTACCCCGGCGGCGAGCACTCGCGCTTCGCCCACGCCGTCGGCTCCGCCCACGTGATGCGCCGCTACCTCGACCGGGTCGCCGCCCTCGCCGAGGATGTCCCGGCCCACGATCGGATCGACGACGAGCACGCGATGATCGCCCTCGCCGCGGCGCTCCTCCACGACCTCGGACACGGACCCTACAGCCACACCTTTGAGGCGGTGATCCCTGGGATGCCGCGGCACGAGCTGTGGACCTCGCGGATCCTCCTCGACCCCGACAGCGAGGTCCACCAGACGCTGGCGTCGATCGACCCGACGATGCCGAACAAGGTCGACCGCCTGATCCACGGCGAGAGCGAGATCCGTCACCTCGCCCGCGCCGTCTCCGGGACCTTCGACGTCGACCGCTGCGACTACCTCCTGCGCGACTCCTACATGACCGGGGTGCGCTACGGGACCCTCGACCTCGACTGGCTGCTGGCGTCCCTGCGCCTCTACGTCCCCGAGGGGCAGAGCGCCGCCTACCTCGCGGTCGACGGCGACAAGGGCCTGACCGCGGTCGAGAGCTTCTTCTTGGCGCGCCTCTACATGTACCGCCAGGTCTACCTCCACAAGGCGGTGCGCTCCGCCGAGGTCGTCCTCCGCTCCCTCGTCCGCCGCCTCTGCGAGCTCGGGCCCCAGCCCGGCACGCCCTCGGCGATAGCCAAGCTCCTCCGCGGCGATCCGCTGAGCACCGGCGAGTACCTCGACATGGACGATCGGACCCTCGAGACGGCGCTCCACGCCTACTGCGGGAGCTCCGATCCGGTCCTCGCCGACCTCGCCAGCCGCCTCCGGCACCGAAAGCTCTTCAAGAGCCTACGCCTGCGCCCCGAGGCCGACTCGAAGGAGGTCAAGGCCCGCCTCGACGCGGTGCTCGAGAAGGCCGGCGTGCGGCCGGCCTACCTCGGGATCGTCGACCGCGTCGACCTCGACGCCTACACCGACGACGCCGCCCTGGTCGTGATCTCCTCGAGCGGCCGGCGCGAGCGGCTGATCGACGCCTCGCCGGTGCTGCGGGGCCTCAGCCGCGAGCGCTTCGTCCAACACCGCGTGATCTTCCCGCCGGAGATCCGAGCCGAGGTCCGGGTGGCCCTCGCCGACTTCCGCTAGGCCCGCGAGCTCGTCGAACTGCTCTCTCCACGAAGGACAACGGAGCCACCCTGTGGGTCAACGGAAGAACAAGGCGAACCGCTGCGGAGTCTGCGGGCTCCACGACGAGCTCTGCGTCTGCCCGTCGATGCCGAGGTTCGACCTCGCGACCAAGCTCCTGATCGTCCAGCACAACCGCGAGCGCCACAAGCCGACCAACACGGCCCGCCTCGGCCTGGCGATGTTCGAGGGCGCGCAGATGATCCACTACGGCGCCCGCGACAGCGAGCTCGACACGGCCCCGCTGGAGCAGCCGGACCGCGACTACGTTCTCCTCTTCCCCGGCGACGAGGCTCGCCCGCTCGCCCAGGCGCCGCTCCCCGCTCCCGGGCGAGTGCGGACCCTCGTGGTCCTCGACGGCACCTGGCACCAGTGCTCGCGGATGGCCCGGCGCGCGCCGCTTATCACCGAGATGCCCTGCTACTCCCTCCCCGAGGGGCCCCCTTCGCGCTGGCGGATCCGGACCGCGCCGCGACCGGAGGCGCTCTCGACCTTCGAGGCGATCTGCAGGGCGACCGACGTGCTGAGCCGCGGAGAGGCGAGCGCGGCCGTCGACGCCGAGGCGGACGGGGCAGCAAACGGGGATACGTTCGACCTCGACGCCGCGTTCGCCTGGTTCGACGTCCTCGTCGCGAGGATGTGGCAGATGCGCGGGTGCGGACCGGGCGGCCGCTCGAGCTAGCGGCCCGGGCGAGCGCCCCCACCTGCCTCCAAGCGCTCAGGGGACCCCCTGCGGCGCCGCTGCGGCAGCCCCACCGCCGACCCGCTCCAGCCCTCCGACCTATCCAGTACAATCCGCGGCGATGAGCCAACGTCCTCGGGTCTGCGTGCTTCATGTCGGCGGGACCATCGGCATGGTCGCCCACGCCGACGGCTACCGACCGCAGCCGGGCTTCCTCGCCGACTACATGGGGGCGATGCCCGAGCTCCTCCGCGAGGAGATGCCGGAGCACGAGCTGGTCGTCCTCGATCCGCTGCTCGACTCGTCGGACATGGACCCGGACGACTGGCTCCGGATCTCCGAGGAGATCGCCCGCCACTACGACGACTACGACGGCTTCGTCGTCGTCCACGGCACCGACACCATGGCCTACACGGCGTCGGCGCTCTCCTTCCTCCTCCCTGGCCTCGGCAAGCCGGTGATCCTCACCGGCTCTCAGCTCAGCCTCACCGATGTCCGCAGCGACGGCCGCGAGCACCTGATCACCGCGATCTACCTCGCCGGGTCCGTGCCGATCCCGGAGGTGACGATCTACTTCGCCGCCCGGCTGATCCGCGGCAACCGTGCCCAGAAGATCCACAACCAGGACTTCTTCGCCTTCAACAGCGGCAACCTGGCGCCGCTCGCCAGGATCGGCGCGTCGATCCGCGTCGCCCACCGCCTCTGCCGGCAGCCGCCCCCGGGCCCCCTCCGCCCGCTCAAGCTCGTCCGCAAGCCCAAGGTCGCGTCGCTGCGGATCTTCCCCGGGATCGACGGCGAGATGATCCGGCGGATGGTCGAGCCCCTCGACGGCCTGGTCCTCGAGACCTACGGCAACGGCAACGCGCCGAGCCGCGATCAGTCCTTCCTCAACGCCTTGGCCGAGGCGATCGCCCCGCCCCGCGACACCGTGATCATCAACTGCTCGCAGTGCCACGGCGGCCGCGTCGACCAGCTCCGCTACGGCACCGGCATGACCCTCGCGCGCGCCGGCGTGACCAGCGGCTACGACATGACCCCGGAGGCCGCGCTGACCAAGCTCTACTGTCTCCTCGCCGCCGGCACCCCTGCGGCCGACGTCCGCGCGCGGATCCAAGAGGACCTCGCCGGCGAGCTCATCGCCGATCCCAGCCAACGCCCCCGCCCCCGCGCCCCCGAGACCGCAAGCCCCCTGGCCGATCATGACGCCTAGCAGCCACATCCTCTCTCCTCTCGCCGCCTTCGCCCTCGCCTCCGCCCTCGCCTGCGGTCCGAGCCACCCACCCCCCGCCGCGACCAAGGGCGCCCTGACCGCGGACCAGAGCGGGGAGTCGCCCGCGGCCGGAGCATCTGCCCCGGCGAAGATGATCGGCTACGACCTCCGCCGCCTCCGCCCCCGCGACGACGAGACCCTCGCGGCGATGTTCGAGCGCCTCCACGCCCAGGCCAAGGCCGACGGCAAGCGCGTCGCCGTCCTCTTCAGCGCCGACTGGTGCGCCCCCTGCAAGCAGATCGAGGCCGAGCTCGGCAACCTCCAGCCCGCCGAGCAGATCGAGGACGTCCGGGTCTTCGAGCTCAAGGAAGAAGACTGGACCGAGGTCACGCGGATGTCGGAGTTCAACGAGCTCCGCGCCCGCTGGTACCCGAAGAAGGGCTCCTACCCGGTCCTCGTGCTCCTCGACTCGGAGGGCGCCGCCCTCGAGGAGATGAAAGAGGCGATCGACCGCCTCGAAGGCGAAGGGCTAGAGCCGACCCTGCCGAACTGGTTCGCGACCAGCCGCAAAGCCTAGCGCCCCAGTACTCCTCCCGCTCCCGCCACTCCCGCTCCGATCGTCCTCGCGCTCCGATCGTCCTCGCGCTCTGATCGTCCTCGCGCTCCGATCGTCCTCGCGCCTCGATCCTCCTCGCGCCTCGATCCTCCTCGCGCACCGATCGTCCTTGGCACCGATCGCCCTCGCGCTCCGCTTGGCCTCGCGCCCCGATCGCCCTCGCGCATCCCTCCACGATCCGACGAGTAGCTCTTCACAGCCCGCGAAGGTTGAAAGACTGCCGGGCTCACGATCGCCATCGAGCGGCGCCATGCGGTGGAGAAGCAGCGCGGCCCTCATCCTCAGCTCACTCTCCACAGGAGGACGAGCTGGTGGAAGCAGCGCGGCCCTCATCCTCAGCTCACTCTCCACAGGAGGACGAGCTGGTGGACGGGCGAGGGGGGACACCGCGAACGAGTCTAGGACGCGGATCGACCCCTTGGAACAAGGGGGCGACCCGCGCTCCGACCTGTCTGAGAGAGTGGTGTCCCCCCTTGACCGGCCTTCGCCTCGGCCTCCGCCCCTACCCTGACCTTTCGCGCCCGAGGACGCCGGCGAAGAGCGAGTGAGAGCCCGCCCGGCGAGCCGCGACCCGATTGTCAGCCCGAGGACCTTCCCAGGAGCGGTCCTGACTCTTCGGACATCATCTTGTGTCCGAGCAGAGCCGGTCAGCCAAAAACCAAAAACCAAAAACCAAAAATAGAGCAGGGATGTGGGCAGCGCACGCATGGATTCCAGGCCGCACGCACGCTCCCCACACGGAGCGGGCACCACGTCCGCCCCTCCCTGCTCAGAGAGTCTGACAGGGGCGGGTGATCCAGAGGAGATCAAGCCGGGCGCGGAGCGTCTCTGGCCCTGAAGGCAGGTCCGCTCAGCCGGCGCCCATGCGCTCTAGGAGCCCGCGCGAGAAGGCGAAGACCTCGTTGCGCAGCTCCTCCGGCTCGATCATCTCGAGGCCGTCGGCGTGGAAGAGCAGGCGGCGGGCGAGCTCCCGGCACGAGTGGTAGGGCACCGTGCGCTCGAGCAGCTCGGCCTCCTCGATCCAGCGGTCCTCCTGGCCTGGATCCCAGAGCATCCGCGCCACCCAGCGGGCGACGCCGCCGCGCAGACGCACGGTCGCGACCCCCGGGCGATCCGAGTCGATCCCGTAGGCCGGCCCGCCGCCCCACAGCTCGTCCTTAGGGGGGACCGTCTCCCGCGGCGTCTCCTCCGGCAGGACCCGCGCGTGGGTGACCTGGGCGACCCGGAACGAGCGCGCCTCGCCGTGGGTCCGCGAGTAGGCCCGCATGTACATCTGCCCGTCGTGGATCCGGATCTGCCAGGGCTCGATGTCGTAGGTCTTGTGGGTGTTCGCCCAGGGGCTCTCGTACTCCATCCGGACGACGCCGCTGCCGATCGCCAGGAGCAGCTTCGAGACCATCCGGTAGTCGACCTGCGAGCCGGTGGTCACCGTCGCCGTCACGCTCCGGGGCCGGACCTTCGCGTCGTTCTTGCTCCGCGGCCCGCTCTCCTCGAGGGCGTCGTCCATCTGCTCGATCAGCCGCTTGACCCGAGAATTAAGCTCCTCATCGCCGACCGGCGCGAGCAGGGCCGAGGCGAAGACGACCGCGGTCAAGTCCTCCGGATCGGGATCCGTCAACGGCAGGGTGAACTTGGGATCGTGGAGCACCCAGCGCTTGGATCCGTGGTGAAACTCGAGCGGGGCGTCCCACTCCTCGCGCATGAACTTCAGCGCCCGCTGGGCCGTCACCGGCGCGACCCCGGCGCGCTTCGAGAGCACGTCCTTCGTGGTCCCCTCCGGGTTGTCGCGGAGAAAGCGGAGGATCGTGCGCGCGGTCTGCTGCACCGTCCGAGAGGAGTCGTTCTTGTCGGCCACCGTATGCTTGCTCCGGGCTTCGCGGTCGGGTCTGCGGGTTCAGGGTCTGCGGGTTCAGGGCGAAGATCGCCGACCCCGCGGCGTTCGCGGAGCCCCGTGGTCGGCCGCATCCTAACAACCTACGCGCCCTAGGCACAGCCCGCAGCGCCCGCCATGAGGGCCCCGGGATCAGGATTTCGCGGAGAGCCCTGGCATCTCGATCGCGAAGGTGCGAACGTCCCCTCCCGCATGCGGGTCGTCCACGCCGCAGATCTCCACATCGACAGCCCCCTCCGCGGCCTCCGACGCCTCGAGGGTGCGCCGGTCGAGGATATTCGCCTCGCGACCCGCCGCGCCTTCCGGGCCCTGATCCAGCTCTGCCTCGACCAGGAGGCCGAGCTCCTGCTCCTCGCCGGCGACGTCTTCGACGGCGACTGGCGAGACTTCAACACCGGGCTCTTCTTCGTCCGCGAGCTCAGCCGCCTGCGGGAGAGCGCGACCCGGGTCGTGATGATCCGCGGCAATCACGACGCGGAGTCGGTCATCTCCCGCTCCGTGCCTTTGCCGGAGCACGTCACGATCCTCGCCGCCGACGCCCCCGAGACCGTGATCTTCGAGGATCTCGGGGTCGCGGTCCACGGCCAGAGCTACAGCGAGCGCAGCGTCGAGGCCAACCTCGCCAAGGCCTACCCGAGCCGCCGCAGCGACCTCCTGAACATCGGCCTCCTCCACACCAACGCCACAGGCTCCAGCGATCACGCCAACTACGCCCCCTGCACCGTCGGCCAGCTCGTCGATCACGGCTACGAGTACTGGGCCCTCGGCCACGTCCACCGCCGCGAGGTCCTGAGCGCCGGCCCGGCGCCTTGGGTCGTCTACCCCGGCAACCTCCAAGGACGCCACGCCCGGGAGACCGGGCCCAAGGGCTGCGTCCTCATCGACGTCGACGATCTCGTGATCACCAAGGTCGAGCCGCGCGACGTCGACGTCGTCCGCTGGGAGACCGTCCGCGCCTCCGCCAGCGGGGCGGCGGACGTCGACGAGCTGCTCCAGGAGGTCCGCCGCGGCCTCAGCGACGCCCTCGCCGCGGCCGACGGCCGACCCCTCCTCACCCGCGTGATCATCGACGGACCGACGCCGATGCACGAGGCCCTCGCCGCCAACCCGGAGCCTGTCGAGGCCAAGATCCGGGCGATCGCCGCGGACCTCGGCCCGGTCTGGCCCGAGAAGGTCCGCTTCGCGACCCACCACCCCGAGGGTGAGCCCGCGCTCGGCGGCAACGTCGAGCTCCTGACCGCGCTGCGGGCGGAGCTCTTCCGGCTCAAAGAAGACCCCGAGGCGCTCCGCGCCTACCTCGGCGACCTGGAGCCCCTCGCCGCGAGCGTCGCCCCCCTCCTCGACGCCCGCCCCGACGACCCCTACGCCCTGCGCGAGCGCATCGACGAGATCGAGTCGCTGCTCCTCGGCAAGCTCGGCGCCGGCCAGGCGCTCTCGCCGGGCAAGGGCGAGGGCAAGGGCAAGACGACCCCGAAGGGCTCGCTGTGATCATCGACCGCCTGATCGTCGAGCGCTACGGCCACTTTGAGCGCATGGAGCTCGACCTCGGCCCCGGTCGCGGGGGCATGACGGTGATCTACGGCGCCAACGAGGCCGGCAAGAGCACCCTCCTCCAGTCGGTCCGCGACCTCTTCTTCGGCGTCGACGATCGGACCCCGCTCGCCTTCCGCTACGACTACAAGTCGATCCTCATCCGGGCCAAGCTCCGCGACAGCGCCGGTCAGCGCCTCGACGTCGAGCGCCGCAAGAAGCGAAAGGCCTCGCTGACCGGGACCCTCAGCTCCCAGGCCGGCGTCGCCGAGATCAACGCCGAGGAGTTCGCCGCCTACTTCGGCGGGATCAAGGCGGACCTCTACAACGCGCTCTTCGGCTTCTCGCTCGACGATCTCCAGCGCGGCGCGGTCGCCCTCGAGAGCGCCGGCCTCAAGGAGGTCCTCGGCGGCTCCGCCCTCGGCGGCGGCGGTGACCGGATCGCGTCGGTGCTCGCCGATCTCGAGCACGAGAGCCGCGACCTCTACCGCAAGCAGGGCAAGGTGCGGCCGATCAACCGCTCCCTGACCACGGTCAAGGAGACCCAGCAGCAGCTCCGCGACTCGACCCTGCAACAGTCGGCCTACCAGGGGCTCACGCGCAGGCAGGCGGAGATCCACGAGCAATTCGAGCGCGCCGATCGTGACATCGCCGCGCTCCGGGCCCGCCGCGACCGGGCGAGCCTCCTCCTCCGCGCCGCCGCCGACTTCCGCGAGCTCCGGACCCTCGACGAGAAGCTCCTCGCCAGCGCCGAGGGGCTCAGCGAGGCCGAGGCCCGCCGCGCCGGGCAGCTCCTCGCCGAGGCCAACGCCGCCCGTCCCCGTCTCCACAGCCTCGACGCCGAGATCCAGCGCTTAGAGGAGCGGATCGACTCCCTCACCGTCGACGAGGGGCTCCTCGCCGAAGAGGCCGCGGTCGAACGCCTGAGCCGCGGCCTCGGCCACCTGACCGCGCTCCGCCGCGAGGTCCCGGCGGAGCGGGCCTCCCTCGACGCCGCCGCGCTCCGCCTCCAAGAGGAGGCCGGCGACCTCGGGGTCGACGGCGACCGGCAGGAGCCCCCGGATCCGGCCCTCCTCCTCCGCCTCCGCGAGCGCACCGCGGCCTGGCGTGAGGCGACCGAGAGCGCCGCCCGAGCCAGCCGCGATGAGCAGCAACACCGGACCAAGATCGAGGCCGCCAGGCGATCCCTCGGCGGCGGCCAGGACGATGATCTCGCCGACCGGGAGACGATCTTCCTCGCGACCGAGCTCGAGGAGCTGAGCGATCGACGGGCCCAGCTCGGGCGGATCTCCGCCGACATCCAGCGCGGCGAGGTCGAGCTCACCGCCGCCCTCGCCCCTTTCGGCCTCCACCTCGACGCCGACGCGGCCGCGGTCATCGAGAGCCCCGACCTCGACGCCCTGAAGAAGCTCCTCGCCGAGCACACCGAGCTCGACGACCGGGACCGCGGCCTCGCCCGCGAGCAGGCCCGGATCGACGCCGCCCGCGAGGCGACCCCGAAGCGGCGCAGCGCCGGACCGAAGCAGCTCGCCGCCCGCGAAGCCATAGCCAAGATCGACGACGCCCGCTCACGACGGCGCAGCGCCTGGGAGGATCTCCGTCAGGCCTGGCTGACCGGCCCCGAGCGGATCACCGAGCTCGAGCGCTACGGGATCCTCCGCTCCGTCGAGGCCGCGATCGAGGCGGCCGACACCGCCGCCGATCACCTCCGCGAGCACGCCGACCAGCTCGCCCGCCTCCGCGCCGAAGAGCTCGAGGCGCAGGAGCTCGAGACCGCCGCTGACACGCTCAAGGCGGACAAGGCCGCCCTCGAAGCCGCCCGCAGGAGCTGGCGCGGGCGCTGGAAAAAACTCTGGTCGACGGTGCCGGGCAGCGCCCCGCCGGAGCCGTCGACGGCGACGGCCCTCCACCGCGGCCTCGAAGCCGCCCGCGAGGCCGCGATCCGCCTCGCCAACGCCCGCCGCCGCGAAGAGGATCTGCGCCCGCCCGTGGTCGACTACGAGGCCCGCCTGCGCCGACACGTCGGCCAGGAGCACGCCGGCTGGCCCCTCCTCGTCAAGCACCTGCGTGAGCGCGCCGCGGAGGCGCAGACCCGCCGCGGTCGCCGTGAGTCGACGAGGGAGCGCCTCGCCGAGCTCGAGGCCGCCCGCGAGCACTCCCAGGGCGAGGTCGAGCGGGCCCAGCAGACGAGCGTCGAGCTCCGCGACCAGCTCCGCGGCCTCCTCGCCGAGGTCGGCCTCGACCCCGAGCTCGATCCAGAGCAGGCGCTGCGTCGCCTCGATCGCCGCGGCATCCTCCGCGATCAGGGCGCCGCGATCCGCCAGCGTCGGGAGGCGCTCGCCAGCAAGGAGGCCGAGCTCGCCGAGGCCGAGTCCGAGGCCGCGTCGCTCCTCGATCGTCTCGGCGCCGCGGATGAGCCCCGCTCCCTCGCCGCCGCCGTCGACGAGCTCAGCCGCCGGCTGACCACCGCCCGCGGCAACGCCCTCGCCCGGGCCCACGCCCGCGAGACCCTCGCCCAGCGCCTGCCGCTGCGCGAGCAAGCGCAGGCCGAGCTCGCCAAGGCAGACGCCGAGCTCGCCAAGCTCCGGCGACGCTCGGGCTGCGCCGACGACCGAGAGCTCGCCGCCGCGGCCGAGCACACCCTCCAGCGCGAGACCCTCGAGGCCCGGCAGCGCGAGCTCCAGGAGCGCGTCGAGCAGCACCTCCGCGACGCCGGCACGCCGCGCCTGGTCTTCGAGGGAGAGCTCGCCTCCTCCGACCCCGAGTCGCTCCGCGCCGAGCTGTCGACGATCCAGCCGCGCCTGGCGGAGCGCGAGCGTCAGCGGACCCAGCTCGCCGAGCAGCGCGGCAAGCTCGACCAGGAGATCGAGTCCCTCGGCGGCGATCGGGCGGCGCGGCTCAGCGCCGAGGCGCAGTCCCTCCTCGCAGGCCTCGGCGAACAGGTCGATCGCTACGTCCTCGTCCACGTCGCCCACAGGATCCTCGACGCCGTGACCGAGCGCTTCGCTCGCGAGAGCCAGCCGGCGATCCTCCAGCAGATCTCGACCCTCCTCAGCCGGATCACCGGCGGCCGGCACGTCCGGGTCAGCGCCGATCGCCAGGCGGGGACCCTCCTCGTCCACGACGCAGCCGGCGAGCCCCGCAAGTCGCAGGAGCTGTCGACCGGCACCCGCGAGCAGCTCTTCCTCGCGCTCCGCCTCGCCTACGTGCTCGACTACTGCGACCGCGCCGAGCCCCTGCCGGTGATCATCGACGACGTGCTCGTCAACTTCGACCGCGGTCGGGCCCGCTCGACCCTGCAGGCGCTCTGTGAGGTCGCCCGTTCCACCCAGGTGCTCCTCTTCACCTGTCACCACCACATCGTCGACCTGACCCGAGAGGTCGCGCCCGAGGTGCCGGTCTTCGAGCTGCCGTCGATCGCCCCGGGAGGCCTCGCCGTCGACGCGACGACCCTCCGCGTCGACCCCTCGCAGTCCTCCACCCCGGACCCTGGACGCTGAGCGGAGCCGACGCCGCTCGACGCCTCGGGTCGTCATACGCGATCACCGCGCTCGCCCCAGCCCGCCGCGAATAGGCGTTCAACCCCGCTTGACCGGTGCACGAGGCCCGCTACAGGACCCCGAAGGCTGCCGGCCCGCCGGCCCCGTACTTGACGATCCTCTGCACAGTCCGCAATGCTAGTAGGCGTTGTGGTCCACTCCACGGAAGGTCAGCCATGAGCTCGCCCAATCTTGACCCCCAGGTCGACACAGCTCTCTTGCCAGAGCCATTCGAGGTCAACACGGAGGTCGTAGACAAGGCGACCGAGGCCGCGAGAGCGGCCCTCGAATGGATGTCCGCCCGCTTCGGAGCGCCCCGTCGCTCCCGCTCCGCCAAGGTCGATCCCCTGCCGTCGGCCCCCGAGCACAAGACCCCCGCCCAACCCTGAGGGCGCCCAGCCACCACTCCGAGGCCTCCTGTCTGGCCTCTGCGGCGCTCCCCTGAGCAGCGCAGCCAACACTCGCTTGTCCGTCTCCTGGGCGCCCTCGTCGCCCCCAATGCGTGCCCCACGGGGCCCCTACTCAGGTCTCCTCGCGGAGGCGATCGACCGCCGCTCTCGCCGCTGTCTCGCCCGCGGGGCCCCCTGAAATAGGCTCTCGGTGCGCACTAACGGCCCTCTGAGTGCTATCCTGCGCGCCCTCGTCGCCCCCTGAGCCCGACGCTCGTTGACCTCTGCGGGCCGGCCCAGGCCTCGTCTACATGCGTATTCTCCACATCTCCGACCTCCACCGCGGCGGCTCCGAGACCCTCAAGTCGATCTGGGGCGGCCCCCAAAGCGCGCTCCGCAAACTGCCGAAGAGCGAGCAGCGCTTCGACTTTATCGTCGTCAGCGGCGACCTCTCCGAGCGCGCCCACCCGAGCGAGTACGACGAGCTCCTGGACTTCACGCAGAGCACGCTCTGCGCCTATCTCCGTGAGCCCGAGGATCGACGGCGGCTGATCTTCGTCCCCGGCAATCACGACGTGGACTGGAGCGCGGACCTCGGCGCGCCGCTCCAGATCTCCGCGCTGCTCGAGTCCTTCGGCGGAGACAGCACCCTCGAGCGACACCTCCGCCGCTACCGCGAGGATCCTGCCCGCTCCGGGATCCGCCAGGTGATCTCCAAGTACGGCCACGTCGAGTGGCTCCTCCTCGACGAGGCCAAGCAGGCCAACCGCTTTCGCAACGTCCAGCGCTTCTTGGACGAGCTCTACGGCGATAGCCTCGCCCCCCCCTGCCGCCGCTTCGATCTCCTCGACCCCCGCGAGGGCGAGGATTGGTCGGCGCACGTCTTCCCTGAGGAGCAGGTCGCCTTCGTCGGCTTCAACTCCTGCTTCATGAACGACCGCTACTGGACCGGCGCCGCGATCTCCCGCGAGTCGATCGCCCAGGCGACCACCTACCTCCACGAGCAAGCGGCGGGCTGCCTGCGGATCGCCGTCTGGCACCACGGGGTCCACACCGACTCCTACCGCCCGGACTACTTAAACCAAGCCGACATCGGTGAGCTGATCATCTCCGGCTTTCAGGTCGGCTTCCACGGTCACACCCACAAGGCCTCCTCCGAGCAGCTTGACTGGCTCACGGATCGCTTTGTCATCGTCTCGACCGGCTCCCTAGGCGCCAACCAGCACCACCGCCCCGACGCCGTCGGCCGTCAGTTCTCGATCGCGCGCCTCTACCCCCACCAGGCCTACGTCCAGGTCTACGAGCGCGGCGGCGACATCTCGGCCTACATCCGCAAGCGGAGCCGGACCTTCTCGCTCCTCTCGCCGATCGAGAAGGATCACCGTGAGGTCACCGCCGACCTCCACCGCCGGCGCTACCAGGTCAAGGCCAACGGCACGGTCACGGTCGACGTCCGCCTCACCGAGTTTCAGAGCCCGCGGCCGGTCATCCTCGCCGAGGTCGCGCCGCCCGTTCTCACCGACGCCGACGCCGACGCGCTGACCAACTCTCCCGGCTTTGAGATCCGGCGGACCCACGTCGCCAGCGAGGGGACGATCCGCTTCACCCTCTACCCCCTGGAGTACCGCGCCAACGACCTCTCGTGGAGCTACGGGGCCGCCAACGCCCTGCCGCTGAACCGCGCCGAGGTCCCGCTCTACGAGGCCGACCATCGCCGCAGCCCCGACCCCGCCCGGGCCGGGGCGATCATCCAGACCCACCCTATCGCCTTCCCCTGCAAGCGCCTGGAGCTCAGCTTCCACTTCGAGGGCGACGAGCTCAGCCCGAAGACCGCCTACCCCCAGGTCGAGCGCCTGACCCATGGGCCCGGTGAGATCTTCTGGGAGCGGGTCCCCGCCGAGGAGGAGCGCTGCCAGCTCTCCGCCGACGACCCCTGCAACATCGCCCTTACGATCGAGGCGCCGATCGTCGGCTACCGCTACGGCGTCGCCATGGAGCCGCGCAGCGAGGGGACCTCCCTCGACTACATGCCGGCGAGGATCGCCACCAAGCTGATCGAGCGCTGCCTCGACGACAAAGAAGATCCGCACTACCTCGCGCTCCTCTTCCACGAGGCGATCGCCGGCGCCCTCTCTGCGGTCTTCGAGGTCCCCTCGCTGCACGGCCTGACCTGGCGCGGGCTCATCTGGGACAACGGCCAGCGACGCCTCCGCGCCGCCTTCGGCTCCTTCCCCAACCGTCAGTGGGCGGTCTCCTTCGCCTATGGCGCTGGCGTCGGCGGCCAGGCCTTCCGCTTCAACCGCGTCTGCGCCTCGTGCCAGCCGCTCCCCGGCCTTCGCCAGCACCCCAGCCTCCTCAGCCAGTCCTGGAGCCCCGAGTGGGGCGAGCTCCAGGAGGACGACTGGGCCGTCGGCGTGCCGATCATCGGCGACGCCGGCACCCGCAACGCGATCGGCGTGGTCTGCTTCGAGGGCACCAACAAGTCGGAGAACTTCGGCTCGAGGCTGCGCGAATTCGCCAACGCTGCCCTCGCGAGGCGGGTCTCGGGGACATTTTGGGAGGGTTTTCTCCAACAGCTCAGCACCGCCGTCAACACCGGCTTTTGGCAGGCGTGCGCCCTCTCGAAGTGCCTCGGCGACTATCAAGCCTACGCCGACGAGCTGATCTGTGAGCTCGGCCTCGGCGGCGCTGGGGCTCCCCCCGAAGGGTCGTAGCGGGGCTCGCACGCGGGACTACCGGGCAACCAAGAGCTCCGGACTCGCGCGCTGGCCCTACGCTCCGACCCCGCGCGCTGGCCCTCCGCTCCGACCCCGCGCTCCGGCCCTCACGCTCCGGTCTCGCTCTCCGGGCTTCACGCGCCGGCCCTACGCTTTGACCGCGCGCGCCGGCCCTACGCTTTGCCCGCGCGCGCCGGCCCTACGCTCCGGGTCTCGCGCTCTGGGCCTCGCGCTCTGGGCCTCGCGCTCTGGGCCTCGCGCTCTGGGCCTCGCGCTCTGGGCCTCGCGCTCTGGGCCTCGCGCTCTGGGTCTCGCGCTCTGGGCCTCGCGCGACGATCGCGGCATCGCTCCTGACGCGGCGACCCGGAGGATCTTGCCGAAGGGCCGCCCCTCTGGTCGAGCATCCGCTGACAGCCCTGAGCCCGCATCCGAGCGCCCGCGAAAGGCCCCAGCGACGTGGCCTCAACGTGGGGCCCTCCGCTATCCTCCCGCGGTGCCGCTCGCCACCCCTCTGGCCGTCGCCCTCGCCCTCGCGGGCGCGCCGGTCGGAGCGCAGGGGCGTCCAGCGCAGACCCCCCTCGAGGCGCCGTCCGAGCCGAGCCGAGGACCAGCCAGCCCGGAACCCAGCCCGGCACCCAGCCCGGCAACCAGCCCGGCACCCAGGGCGCCGACGACCCCCCAGCCGACCCCCTCCTCCACAGGCATCTCAGACTTCGGCAGCCTCACGGCCAGCCGCGCTCGCCTCCGCGGCAAGGTCTTCCCGCTCGGCAGCCGTGATCCCCTCGCGGGCGCCGTAATCGTCGCCGTCGACGGACCCCAGGCGACGACCGACGCCGACGGCCTCTTCTCCCTCTGGCTACAGCCGGGAGACCACACCGTCATCGTCCGCGCCGACGGCTACGAGGATCTCCAGGTCCGCGTCTCCCTCCGGCCGAGCGATGACCTCGAGTACGAGTACCGCCTCGACACCGACATCGACGGCAACCGCTACAGGACCGTCGTCCGCCAGCAGCGCGAGGTCGCGATCTCCAAGACCTCGCTCACCGGCGATGAGATCCACGCGGTCCCCGGCGCCCGCGGAGATCCCTTCCGGGTGATCCAGAGCCTGCCCGGCGCCTCGCAGGTCGCCGGCTTCCTCCCCTATGTCGTCGTCCGCGGCGCGGCCCCTGGCAACACCGGCTACTACCTCGACGGGGTCCGCGTACCGATCATCTTCCACGTCGCGGTCGGCCCCTCGGTCATCCACCCGTACTTCATCGAGTCCGTCGACTTCTACCCGAGCGGCGCGCCCGTCCGCCTCGGCCGCTACACCAGCGGCATGATCGAGGGGCGGACCAAGGCCGCGCGGCGCGACCGCCCCCGCGGCGACTTTGAGATCCGCCTGACCGACGCCGGCGGCATCCTCGAGGTGCCCTTCGACCGCCGGATCAAGCCCGGCTGCAAGGAGAAGGATCGCCGCAAGTGCGAGCGGGGAGACGCCCGCGGTTCGCTCACGGTCGCCGGTCGCTACAGCTACACTGCAGGGGTCCTCTCGCTCGTCCAGTCGACCGCGAAGATCGCCTTTTGGGACTATCAAGCCCGCCTCGATCACCGCCTCGGCTCCCGCGCCAACTACACCGCCTTCGTCTTCGGCTCCTACGATGAGATCGGCGAGAAGGCGGCCCCCGACCCCTTCCTGCGCTTTGAATTCCATCGCGTCGTCCAGCGCGTCCGCCAGCGTCTACGCGATGACGGCTACGTCGACTACAGCCTCGCCCTCGGGCTCGATCGTTCGGGCTTCGGTCAGACCCGGACCAACGAGTGGATCGTCGCCCCGCGGACCGACATCCGCCTCCCGGTCCGCCGCTCGAAGAACGCCGTCATCGGCTTCGGCATCGATCAAGAGTTCCAGATCTTCCGCGGGAGCCCCGACGTCAACGACCCGACCAACACGACCGACGCGACGACCCAGCTCTTCAGCGATCGCTCTGTCTCGGCGACCGGACTCTACGGCGAGCTCCTCTGGAAGAAGGGGAAGTTCGAGGTGCGACCGGGCTTGCGCGCCGACGTCTACATCCAAAACGGAGCGTCGCCGGTTCTCCCCGAGGCCTCGAGCGTCACCCACGCGTGGGGGCTCGATCCCCGCATCCTCGTCCGCCAGCGGCTCAACGATCGCTGGACCCTGCGCCAGAACATCGGCGCCTATCACCAACCGCCGAGCGCTCCCTTTCCGATCCCTGGATTTGAGAGTTTTGGCTTTGAGCGGGGCCTACAGCGCAATATTCAGGGCTCTACCGGATACGAGCTGAGCCTCGGGGATCAGGTGATCCTGACCCAGGACGCGTACCTCGGGCGACTGACCAACCTACAGGACTACGACCTCTCGGCCGCTCTCACCGGCGAGGTGCTGGAGATCGAAGACCTCGTCACTCAGGTCAATGGCTGGTCCTATGGCCTCGAGACCATGCTGCGATTAGCCCCGCAGAGGAGACTCTTTGGTTGGGCGGCTTACACCCTTTCCCGTTCGACCCGTGAGTTCCGAGTCGGCGGCAGCGCTCCCTCCAACTGGGATCAGCGACACATCCTCAACGTCGTCCTCGGCTATCGGCTCGGCCGCAAGTGGAGCTTCGGCGGCCGCGTACACGCCCACTCGGGACGCCCCTACACCTCGATGATCGGCGATCAAAGCTACGCTGACGCCCTCTCGCAGAACCGCAATAATCGGCGCCTAACGCCCTTCTTCCAGCTCGATCTGCGAATTGAGCGACGCTGGGTTTTTCGGACCTGGATGCTGCAAGCGACGCTAGACGTGATCAACAGCACGTATGCGTCCGAGGTGCTCGCCTGTCTCCCGCCCGACACATCGGGCGCGGCGACCATGGTCTTCGGTGCAGCTGGTTGTAACGCTCAGGCGCTCCGTTACGTCTTGCCTTCGATCGGTCTTCGTGGTGTATTCTGATTGTTGTTTGGAGCAGGCGACTCCTCCATATGGAGACTGTTCTAAGCGCCATGAACTTCGCGCCATGACGGTACGGTCATGTTGAGGAGACCGCACGAATGAACGAAATATCGCAAGAGATCGGGAAGCGCATCCGGAGGTGGCGACTCGCAACCCCGCCACCGAAGACCCGCCGTAAGCGGCGCGGTGAGACCGGCTGGCGTGATCACATGACCATCGAAGAGCTCGCCAACGCGACAGGCCTGACGGTGACGACGGTCAACAAGATCGAACTCGCCTACAAATCGCCGCGCATTGAGTCGCTCCTCCTCCTCTGTAATGCGCTCAGCTGTGAACCCAACGACCTGCTGCCCAAGGTCCGCGGTCGGTCGTCCACCAAAAACGAGCTCCTCGACGAGCTCCACGCCGTCGCCAGCCAGATGACCCCGAAGAAGATTCGGGAGCTTTTGGCCTTCGCCCGCGGCGAAGAGTAGACCGCCCCGCGAAGCCCGGAGGCGGGCCAAAGCCGGACATCGTGCGAACGCCGATGTCCGGTTCGCCTTTGTCGCGCCAAGGACGATGTGGACGCTCGCGGCGGCTCGCCTAGCCCCCCGTGCGATCGCCGTCGCGGCAGGGACGCTACGCGCGGCAGGGACGCTACGCGCTGGCGGAGTCGCCCCGTTGATGCGAGGCGTAGGCCGTCGCGATCAACGCTTCGGCGTCCTCTTGGGAGAGGGGCTCCGAGAAGAAGTAGCCCTGCGCGCACTCACAGCCCATCTCTAGGAGGAAGCGCCGCTGGTCGTCGGTCTCGACCCCCTCGGCGATCACCTTCATCCCGAGGTTGTGGGCGAGGTTGACGATCGTCCGGACGATCTCGGCGTTCTCCCCGGAGGGGCCGATCCCGGAGATGAACGAGCGGTCGATCTTGACGGCGGACATCGGGAAGCGGTGGAGATAGCTGAGCGACGAGTAGCCGGTGCCGAAGTCGTCGACATAGGACTGGATCTGCTGACCCTTGAGCTCCTGGAGGAGGGTGGAGGCCGCCCGCGGATCCTCCATGATCACGCTCTCGGTGATCTCGAGCTTCAGGCTCGCCGGGTTGAGCGAGGTCTCGCGCAGCGCCTTGGTGATCAGCGCCGGCTGGGCGAACTGCTTGCCCGAGAGGTTGACGGAGATCGTCAGCTGCGGCTCTAGGGGGTAGCGGAGATGCCAGCGCTGCATCTGCTGACAGGCCTCCTGGAGCACCCACTCGCCTATGGCGATGATGATCCCGGTCTCCTCGGCGACAGAGATGAACTTGCCAGGGCTGACGAGACCGCGGGTCGGGTGGTTCCAGCGTAGGAGCGCCTCAAAGCCGGCGATGTCGCCGTTGGTCATGTCGACGACGGGCTGGTAGTAGAGGCAGAATTCGCCGCGTTCGATCGCTCGGCGCAGGTCATTCTCGAGAACCAGGAGGTCGACGGCCTCGCGGTGCATCTTCGTGTCGAAGATCTCGAAGCGGTTCTTGCCGCGGCTCTTGGCGCGGAACATCGCCGTGTCCGCGTCGCGGAGGATGTCCTCCGGGCGGGCGTAGTCCGGCGACGAGAGGGCGATGCCGACGCTGGTCGGCGTGTAGATCTGGTGCCCGGCGACCGAGAAGGGCCGCTGCAGGATCCCCAAGACCCGCTCTGCGAGCTTGAGCGCCTCAGTCGGATCGGCGAGGTCCTTGACGAGGATCGCGAACTCATCGCCGCCGGTCCGCGCCAGCGTGTCCTCGGGGCCGATGGTCTCGAGGAGGCGGTTCGAGAACTGGATCAGCAGCTCGTCGCCGATGGTGTGGCCGAGGCTGTCGTTGATGTTCTTGAAGCGGTCGAGGTCGAGGCAGAGCACCGCGAAGCGGTACTCCGGGTGGCGCTTGGCGTGGAGCACCTCGACCTCGATGCGATCGCGGAGGAGCACTCGGTTTGGCTGGCGCGTCAACGGATCGTGCAACGACTCGTGGCGGGCCAGCTCCTCCCGCTCCTTGAGGGCGACCTCCGCCTGGCGTCGCGGCGAGATGTCGCGGATCAGGGCCTGGACCGCGTAGATGTTGCCGTCGGGATCACGGACGGGTCGCAGGCGCGTGGAGAGCCAGCGGCGCTCGTCGCCGAGCTCGATCATCTCCTCGACGTCCATGCTCTTGCCGGTCTCGATGACCTGGAAGTTCCGCGCGAGGAAGGTCTCGGCGAGGCTCGAGTCGGGGAGAACCTGATCGAGGGATCGTCCGGTGAGCGCGTCCGCGGTGGTGCCGAGGTAGGACGCGGCCGCCTCGTTCGCGGTGATGATCGCCCCGCTCGCGTTGAAGAGGAGGATCATGCTGTCCGAGGCCTCAGCGATCAGGCGATAGCGGTGCTCTGTCGCCTCCCGCGCGGCCTCTTCGCGCTTGCGGTCGGTCATGTCGACGACGGTGACCGTGACGCCGATGAACTCTTGGGTGTCGGGGCTCAAGAGCGGCGTCGCTGTGTACTTCGCCCAGACTCTCGAGCCATCGTCGCGTAGATGGCTGAGGATCTCGGGGCCGTGGGGCGAGCGGGTCTGGAGGCAGCGGATCGCGGGCAGCTCTTCGGAGGGACAGGGGGTCCCGTCCTCCCAAAACACCCGTCCGCCGAAGTCGTGGAGGTTGAGCCCGTCGAGCTCGTCGGCGCTGACGTTGTAGATCCGATGGGCCTCGGCGTTGCTCATCAAGATCTGTCCGCTCAGGTCGGCCTGGAGGATCCCTGTGTGGATCGTGTCGGCGTCGACGCTGCGGGGTCGATCCGACGGAGCGCTGGGCGCTGCGGCGGGCGAGCTCGCGGTCGGTCCGTCGTGAGGGTTGCGAGGCGCGACATCGGAGGGGCCGCGAGGTCGCTCGGCGCCCATCGGTGGTCCTACGCGCAGGAGGGCCGCGAGGGCCGGCTGCGAGGCGAAGAGCGCGCTGAGTGGTTCGAAGAGCTGGGCCTCGCGGTCGAGGTCGATCTCCGGGAAGGACCTCAGCCACTCCGTCCAGGCTCGGACGTGGAGGATCGCGGCCGTCCAAGCGGCGTAGCGCGCGGGGCCGAGGAGTCGGCGGAGCTGGGCTCGATAGGAGCGGCTCTCGGGCTCGCCCGAGGTGCTCGCGAGGGAGAGGCGGAGCAGCGCGCGGGCGACCGAGGGGGACTGTGCAAGGTCGCCGGCGATGGGCTCTTCGCAGCCGCGCAGGGCGGCGAGATCAGCCGTTGAGCCTCTCGCGCTCCGCTCCAGGAGATGGACCAGCTCGACGTAGACCGACGCGTCGACGCGGAGCCCGTCGAGGGCGAGGAGGTGCCAGGCGACGCCGTAGGAGGCGCCCTGTCGTCCGTAGTGGAGGGCGAGGAGGCGGTGGAGAAAGCTCGTCGGCAGCTCATCGCCCTCGACGAGCTCCTGGAGCGGCTCCCAGATCCTCCGGAGCTGCGCAGCCGAGCTCAGAGCCGGCTCGAAGATCGCCGGAATACGGTCGAAGCGCCGCCTGATCTCGCCGATGATCCCCGCCAGCTCGGACCTGGCGGCGTCGGCGGGGCTCACGTTGGACGCGGTCTCGCTGACGTCAGGAGTCGGTCCATTCGGCTTACGGGGCTCAGCGATCGCACGTCTCCTGGGGTAGCGGGCGCTGAGATTCGTACCGGGCGCGGTCGACCTGAACGGTCGCGGCGCAGCGTGGACTCAGGCCTTCGGGTCAGCGACGAAGCGGGTGATCTTCGTCAGTAGCCGCCGGAGCTCGACGGGCTTGGTGTCGTAGTCATCGCAGCCGGCGCCGAGCGCCTTCTCGCGGTCTCCGGACATCGCATGGGCGGTCAAGGCGATCACAGGGATCGCCTTGGTCTTATCGTCGTGCTTGAGGAAACGAGTCGTCTCCCAGCCGTCCTTGCGGGGCAAGCTCATGTCCATGAGGATCAGATCCGGGATGTTCTCCTGGGCGAGCTTGATCCCCTCATCACCGTCGGCTGCGGTCAGGACCTCGTACCCCTTCCGACGGAGGCGGCGCGAGAGCATGTCCGAGCTCAGGGGGTTATCCTCGACGAGCAAAATTGTCGGCATGGGCCTCTCTCTGGTTGGCGAATCACGACCTCTTCACCCAAAAGTGAACAAGGGCCAACCCATAGAGGGATGGTACCCGCCGAAACCCCGCCTGTCGCTAGAAAAACGGGCGGTCGGCAGCGCGCAGCGCCGCGTACTCGACCCGGCAGAGGAGCTTCACGACGAAGCGCTCGCGCCCGGACAGGAAAGAGCGCGGATCACGACGTCATCGCGGTGCAGACGTCTTTCACGCTCTAGCTTTTGGATATGGGCTTCGAGGGATCGGTCCGCGAGGGGCCAGAGTGCGGAGGGCGCGTCATCGTAGACACGCGCCAGGAGCTGTCCACGGCTGAGGGGGCCCCCCTCGAGCGCCTTGAGCAGCTTGTTCTCCCGCATCAATCGGTGTTTGATGTAGCGTCGCAGGTGCCCCTCGGGGTCTGTGATGACGGGGCCGTGCGCCGGGACGAGTGCTCGTAGACCGAGCCTGGCGACGCGCTCGAGCGATTCAAGGTAGAGGCCCATGTCCCCACTATCGTCGGGATCGATGAGGATCGTGCCGATCCCGGCGACGAGGTCGCCCACGTGCGCGACTTGGGATGAGCGCTCGACGAGCACCAGGTGGCCGGGCGCGTGACCTGGGGTGTGGAGCGCCTCCACCTGCAGACCGCCGTCCAGGGCGATGACGTCACCATCGGCGAGATCGTCGTCGACGGCGAAGGGGACCCGATCTGCCGTCGCGCGATGGGCGAGCAGGCGACCGCCGTAGCGCTCGCGCAGGCCGTCGGCGTAGGCGATGTGATCGACATGGTGGTGGGTGATGATGATCGCCACGAGCTCGCCGCCGTCGTCGAGCTTGGCCTCGATCGCGGCGTTGAGGCGGGCCTGCTCTGCGCGATCGGGCGTCGCCGGCTCGATGACGACGAAGTCGCGATGGCCGACGAGGAGCGTGTTCGTGGTCGTCGCCGGGGGAAGCGTCGGCGTCCGCAAGGCGAGGCGTGCGAGCCCGGGAGCGACCGCTTCGAGCGCTGACATCCTCGCAGACTAGCGGATCGACGAGCGGCGGCCCAGGCAGGGCCCTATACTCTCGGGGCCGATGAATTGGCGCCCTCGCGTGTTTGCGTCCGCTCCGCCCGAGCTCGTGGTCTACGACGAGCCGATGGCCTGCCCCTATCTGCCAGGGCAGCGGGCGCGGCTGCCGATGCGCCTGCCGACGCGTTGGCTGACGGCGACGGAGTTCGACAGCCGGCTGCAGGCCGGTGATCGCCGGCAGGGAGTGCTCCTCTACCGGACCTCCTGCGCCGCCTGCCGGGCCTGCGAGCCGATCCGGATCGACGTCGAGGCGTTCAAGGAGGGGCGGACGCCGAGGCGGATCTTTCGCCGCGGTCTGGAGCAGATCGACGTCGAGATCGGTCCTCCCGAATTTTCGCTCGAGCGCCTCGCGCTCTACAACCTGCACAAGCGAGGCCGCGGCCTCGCCTCCACGGAAGATGCGATGGACGAGCCGGGCTACCGGGCGTTCCTCGTCGAGACCTGCTGTGACACCTTCGAGATCCGCTACCGGGTCGCCGGTGAGCTGATGGGGGTGGCGATCGTCGATCGAGCCGCGACGGCCCTCTCCGCGGTCTATTTCTACTTCAACCCCGACTACGGGGCGCTCTCTCCGGGGGTCTTCTCGATCCTGAAGCAGCTCGAGCTGTGCCGCCGGTGGGGCCTGAAATACCTGTACCTCGGCTTCTACATCGAGGCGTGCCGGTCGATGGCGTACAAGGCCCGGTACCGGCCCCATGAGCGCCTGATCGACGGCGCCTGGGTCGTCTGCCCCTAGCGGCGCCCGGCAAGAGTCCCGGTGTCTCGCCGGCCGCAGCGAGACACCCGTCGACTGGGTTCGCCTCGCTCCTCGTGGTCGGGCATCGCTGAAGGATCGCTCGCTGCGCAAACTCTGCGTAGGTCCTGCGCGAATTGTTCCGTGAAGTTCGGTGGTCATACCAGTTGACCATCCGATGGTTCTCGCTCAGGATTAGGAGCGACCCATGAGCCTCAAGCCCATCGAACGAAAGTCCCTCTCCGACGCGGTCTTCGACCAGCTCTCGGACGCGATCGTCCGCGGTCGGATGGCCCCCGGGAGCGCGCTGCCCTCGGAGCGGACCCTCTGCGACATGCTCCAGGTCAACCGCGGGGCGATCCGCGAGGCGCTCAAGCGCCTCTCCCAGGCCGGACTCATCAACATTCAGCACGGGGGCGGCACCACCGTCCTCGACTTCAAGCGGACCGGAAACCTCGATCTCCTCTCCCAGCTCCTCTACGACGCCGACGGGACGATCGACCTCAAGGTCGCCCGCTCGGTGATGGAGATGCGGGCGGCGCTCGGACCGGACATCGCCCGCCTCTGCGCCCGACGGTCGACGCCGGCGATCGGCGCCCGCCTCTTCTCGCTGGTCACGGCGATGGAGGCCGCGAGCGCAGATCTCCTCGACCTCCAGGAGCTGGCGATCCAGTTCTGGGACGTCCTCGTGCGGGGCGCGGACAACATCGCCTACGAGCTCGCCTTCAACAGCCTGCGGGGGACCTACGACGCGCTCCGAGAAGTGCTGGTCGAGGTCCTCGCCGACGAGCTCCGCGATCGCGCCTCGTACCGGGCGATCGCTGAGGCGGTCGCCCGAGGAGATGACCTCTCCGCGACCCACGTCTCGCGAGCCCTCATGGAGAAGGGCACACAGGCGATCTTCCAGGTGCTCGCGGCGCTCGAGGAGGTCAGCCCGGGCGACGCCGCTGAGGCCGACACAGGAACAGACCCACGAACCGACACAGGAACAAACCCACAAGCAGGCCTAGGAACAGGCTTCGAAGAGGACGAGGAGTTGTCATGAGCCGAGACAAGAAGAGCCCGAAGAACAGCTCACTGGACCCCCACAGCTCGCGTCAGGAGCCGAACCCCTCGCTCCTCAAGGTGTTCCTCGTCTTCATCCGCTACTCCAGCCCCGCGCTCCTCATCCTGCTGACGGCGAGCGCCCTGATCGTCCGCCTCGCGATGGGTCACTTCACCCTCTGGGACCTGGTCCTGCCGGCGGCGGTAGTCGCGGTCCAGCCCTTCGTCGAGTGGCTGATCCACACCTTTGTCCTCCACTTCAAGCCGCGGACGATCCTCGGGCTCAAGCTCGATCTTCACGCCGCCCGCCTCCACCGCGCGCACCACCGTGCGCCTTGGCAGCTCAGCCTGATCTTCATCCCGAAGCTCACCGGGGTGATCGGCCTCGCGATCGCGGCGGTCGGCTGGTACCTGGTCGCACCCACGCCCTATCTCTTCGCGACGGCGATGCTCTCGACCCTCGGGATGGCCCTCACCTACGAGTGGATCCACTACCTGACCCACACCAACTACCTGCCGAAGACCGAGTTCTACCGCAAGCGCTGGCGCTACCACCGGCTCCACCACTTCAAGAACGAGCACTACTGGCTCGGGGTCACGAGCAACCTCGGCGACCGTGTCCTCGGGACCTTCCCCAAGGATCCCAAGAACGTCGCGAAGTCGAAGACGACGCGCACCCTCGGCGTCGAGACCCCGGCCTAGCGGCAAACGCGGGCGCATCTCTAGCCCGCCTCCGGCTCCGAGAACCCCGGCGAGCGTCGCTCGGCGGGGTTTCTCCGTCGAGGGCGAAGAGGGCACGCAGGGCCCGCCCGCCTGGTCACGCGGATGGGCTTCCCTGCGCCGATCGACACTTGCGCGGCGGGCCGGTGCGGCGGATCCTCTGCCTCCGATGCCCCTCTCCCCCGGGATTCACTACTTCTCCCCGACCCTCCCGCTGCACGTCTTCGTCGGCGCCAAGCACGGCCCCACCGCGCTGATCCAGGCGGGGATCCACGGCGATGAGGTCGCGGGTGTGCACGCCCTCGCGGAGCTCCTCGAGGGCAGGGTGCTGCCGACGGCCGGCAAGCTGATCGTCGTCCCGGTGATGAACCCGGCGGCCTACCGCGCGCGCGAGCGCTGCTCCCCCGGCGGGCTCGACCTCAACCGTTGCTTCCCCGGCGACGCTGACGCCCCCGAGGTCGAGCGGCGGCTGGCCCGTCGTTTTATGGACCTGGTCCTCGACGAGCGGCCGGTCCTGGTCACGACGTTGCACGAGTCCCATAAGCGCTACGATCCGGCGGTCACGCCCTCCTTCGGTCAGACCCTGGTCTACGGCGTCGATCCGATGCCGGCCTTGGTCGGCCAGGTGGTCGATCAGATGAACGCGGAGCTGGCGGATGAGAGCGAGCGCTGGGCTCCCCAGTACTACCCGGTCTCGACCTCGTCGACGGAGGTCATCGTCGACGCCGTCGACTGCATCGGCGTCTGCGTCGAGACCTGGATGGGCTTCCCGGAGCGCCGGCGGATCGAGATGCAGCGCCGGGTCGTCGATCTGCTCCTCGAGGGCGTCGGCCTCGGGCCGCTGGTCCCCGGCTGAGGAGTGATGATCCATGATGACCCGCAAGGGTCGCGGTGAGGACGATCACCGTCTGCGAGGGGGCCCACCCCCTCCCCGCGGGATGAGCCCCGCGGCGCGCGAGAGAGACTCTCGGGGCCCGCCTCGTGCACTGCCGCACATTTGACGCGGTCGCGCACGATCGGCCATCGTAGGGGCCGATCGAAGGTCCACAGTGCGTGGCCATCGACAGCCCAGGAGCGATGAACATGAGCGCCCTCGCAGCGACCCAACCCGAGCCCCGCGCGTCGACCCACGGCCTCATCGAGCTCGCCGATCGGATCTTCGACAGCGTCAGCCCCTACGAGGGTGACGGCCTGCGCAACCACTGTCGGCGGCTCTATCACCTCGCGGTGATGCTGATGGAGCGCGAAGGGGTGGAGCTCGACCGCAACGTCGCCTACCTCGTGGCGATGCTCCACGATCTCGGGCTGGTCTCGGAGGAGCTCGAGGGCAAGACCTACCTCCACCGCAGCCACGCGCTCTTCGAGCGGGTCACGGACGGTCAGGACCTCGGAGGCGCGCCCGACGACATTCTCCGCGAGTGCCTGGTCTTCAACCATCGGCTCTTGCCGGTGACCGGGCTCTCGCGCCAGGCGAATTGTTTCCGCCGCGCCGTCCAGATCGAGCACACCCACGGGGTCGCCCGCTTCGGGCTCGACAAGGGGGCCGTGGGCGAGATCTTCGCGGCCTATCCCCGCGACAACTTTGATCGGGTGCTCGTCGACTTCACCTGGCGAGTGGTCAAGCGCGAGCCGTGGACGCTCTTCCGCGGGATCTTTTTCTAGCCCACGACCCCCCTGGTTCGAGCCTACCCCTGGCTCGCGAGGACGACGCCCCCGGAGGCTTGTCTCCCGAGCGAGCTCAGGCCGCGAGCCAGCCCCCACGCTGTGCATCTCAAGGAGCGAGACGACAAGATGAGCGACCCCCAAGCCAAGACCACCATCGACGCGCAGACAGAGATCGAGCTCGAGGCCGCGGCATTCCGCTCCCTGGTGGCGCACCTCCGCGGGCGCACCGACGTGCAGAACATCGACCTGATGAACCTCAGCGGGTTCTGTCGCAATTGCCTCGCGCGCTGGTACGCGGAGGCGGCGGCGGAGCGGGGGATCGAGCTCTCGAAGGACGCCTCGCGCGAGCGGGTGTACGGGATGACCTACGCCGAGTGGAAGGCCAACCACCAGAAGTAGGGCGCGCGCAGGCCACCGAAGATCCTCTCCGAGCCCGCTTGATCCGCTGGGAGTAGACCGTGATGGACGCTGTGCCCCGCGAGAGCAGGTCGGACGAGGCGCTCCGGAGGCGGATCTCGCGGGCGATGACCAAGACCATCGCCACCTACGGGCTGATCGGGCCCGGGGATCGGGTGATGGTCGCGGTCTCTGGCGGCAAGGACAGCTACACCCTCCTCGACCTCTTGAGCCGGGCGCAGCGACGGGCCCCCTTCGACTTCTCGCTGGTCGCAGTGCACCTGGATCAGAGCCAGCCGGGCTACGACGGAGCGCCGCTGCGGGCCTGGCTTGAGGGATCCGGGATCGAGCACGAGATCCTCCATCGTGACACCTACTCGCGGGTGATCGAGGAGACCCCGGCGGGGAAGGCCTACTGCGCCGTCTGCTCGCGCCTGCGCCGGGGGATCCTCTACGAGGCCGCGGAGCGGCTGGGGTGCGGCGTGATCGCCCTCGGTCACCACCGCGACGACGCCCTCGAGACCCTCTTGATGAACCTCTTCTACGCCGGTCGCCTGCAGGCGATGCCCGCGGGCTACACCACGGACAACGGTCGCTTTCGGGTCGTCCGCCCGCTGATCGAGTGTGCGGAGTCGGACATCGCCCGCTGGGCTCTGAGCGCGGCCTACCCGATCCTCCCGTGCAACCTCTGTGGCTCACAAAATGGGCTGAGAAGGGAGGCGATGGCGGAGCTCTTGGCCCGGCTCGAGGAGGACAACCCCAACGTCCGCTCGGTGATGCTGAACGCGCTGCGGAACGTGTCGAAGACGCACTTCCTCGACCGTGACCTCATCGCGGGGGCGTCCGCCTCCGGCGAAGAGACGGCTCCCGTGGCGGCCAAGGGATCTCGGAGCCTGCCGGTGATCCGCTCGTAGCGGCCATGCGCCAGCTCGGAGCCCCGTCCGCGGCGGCTCCTTCCTTCGCTCCTTCCTGCGGGGCACCATCCGCTCGTCGGGGCCCTGCGCCCGGTCGCGCCCGGTCGCGCCCGGTCGACTCATCGGCGGGGGTTCGCCCCTGCGGTCTGCCCTCAGAGCCCCTACGGGAGGTGACGACGGACGAACTCGACGACCCGAGCCACCGTCACGGGGTCGCTCGGGACGACGTGGCTAAGCTCGTCGAGGATGACGAGCTCCGGGCTTTTGAACTCCGCGGCGAGGGCTCGTATCGTCTCCTCCTTCGGAAAGACAGGGTCCCTGCGGCCCCAGGTCAGGAGCGCCGGCAGATCGCCGACTGGCCATGGGTCCAGCGCGGGCCGATCAAAGACGGCCTTGAACCCGGAGAAGAAGGCGCCAAAGCGCAGGCTCTGGCCGAAGGGGAGGTGCCCCTTCCTGGCGAGCCCGGCGGTCAACGCCGCCATCGCGCAGCCCTGGGAGAAGCCGATGATGCCGACCACATAACGGCCTTCGGTCGCGCTGCGGATCACCTCGAGGCTCGCCCCCAGCGCCCTGTAGTCCCTCTTCTCATCGACAGTCTCGGAGCCGAACCAATCGTAGTGTTCACCCTCGCCCTCCCAGAAGGTGCCGTCGCGAAAGACGTCGCCCGCGCTCTGGTCGGCCTTCGCGTAGGCACCCCCTAGCCAGCCGAGCAGGCCCTGCAGCTCGTCGGCGTCGATCCGTCGGCTCGCGTTGGGGGCGATGAGCTCGAGGCCGAGCCCGCGGAGGGCATCGGCGACAGGGCCGAGGTGATGAAGAACCGAGGGGCCCGACATCGTGATGCCGTGGAGTACGAGAACTGCGCTCATGGCTCTAGAGTGTACGTCGAGCGCGGAGCCGCAGGGTCGAGAGCGGGCCAGACGGTCGGCTGGCGGCCCCGAGAGACCGTCTGCGGCGGCTTCGGCGTGGGTGCGGGCGACACCTACCTGGGAGGCGTGAGCGACCAGGACCGACGACGAGTCAGGAGGACCGGGATCCGGCGGCGCGTGAGATCGCGGCCAGCACGGCCGAGCACCGCAGGCGGACGACGTCCGCGTCGAAGTTCATCGGGACATGTCTTCTGCGACAGGATTGAGCATCGTCGACGCGACCGCGCGCGTGCTCCCTGACATCGCCCTCCACGTCGCTGGTGTCAAATGAGAGCGCGTCATCGCCTGTCCCTTGATCTCCTTTAGATCGTCCTCCTGACCTACGTTGGAGAACGTAGACAAAGACGAGGTTGGTGGACGATGGACGCGCGAATTCTGAGCACTTTGGCGGAGACGATTGAGCGGAGCCGTGATCTCCTGGCGAGCCGCGAGAGCATCACACAAGTGCTCGTACTGCCCCTTCTGCGCAGTCTTGGCTATGCGGTGTCGAACCCGCTCGAGCTGCGTTGCGGCGAGCCGCTGGCCTTCGCCGACGGCGGCTCCGCGACCGCCGACATCGCGATCTACGAGGGGGACGGGAAGACCCTGCGGATGATCGTCGACGTCCGGCCCTTGGGCAGCGATCTATGGTCGCGCTCGGTGTTGGCGAAGGCGATCGGCGACGGGCTCCGCTTCCTGATGATCACCGACGGCGCCCGCTACCAGATCTACGCGGACATTCAGTCGCCAGGAACGCTCGACCCGACGCCCTTCTGCGCCTTCGCGGTCGCGGGCCCGGAGGCGGATCATGCGATCGCGAGCCAGCTCCTCAGCAGGTTCTCGAGGGATGCTTTTGAGCCGCGGGCGCTGATCAGCCGCGCCGAAGATGAGGTGCTCCGGTCGGCGCTGCGCGAGCGCTTGACCTGCGCACTGCGGGCGCCGGCGGCGGAGCCCGACTTCCTCCGCTGGCTCAGCGACGGTGTCTACGAGGGCAAGCGGACGAGGCCCGTGCTCGAGCGCCTCGGCCGTCTCGCGGAGGAGGCCGTGACCCCGGCGATCCTGACCTTCCTCAGCGAGGACTACATCGACGCGCTTCGCCTCCGCCTGCGGGCGGCGAGCGAGGCGGTCGGGCTCGGGCTCATCGCCGCCGCAGAGGCTCGCCCTGCGGGGGAGCCCGAGGCGATCACGATGATCCGATCGATCGCATCAAGGGCCGGCGCCGAGCCTGTCGACATCGTCCACCGCGAGACGACGAACTACCACGGTGTCGGCCTGAAGACGCCGAGTCGATGGTTTGTCCGGTGGTTCGACGGCTCACGACGGAGAGCCCTGACGACCTTGGTGCCGGTGTCGGAGGCGAGCACCCTCGTCCGCGGATTTGTCGTCGAAGAGGCGCCGCAGAGCTTCGGCGTCTCCCGGGTTCTCCTCGACGACCCCGCGCAGATCTGGGCCCTCGAGGCGTTGATCGCCCGCTCCCTCGACATCTGTCGTCGCGGTGAGCAGCTCCCGCTCACTGGCGCCGAAGAGTAGGAAGGGGTCTCCTGGGCCGTCTGCAGGGCCTGGGGAGGCCTGGGGAGGCCTGGGGAGGCCTGGGGGGGCCTGGGGAGGCCTGGGGGGCCTGGGGAGGGGCTCCTGGGGAGGGCTGCCGCGGTCGCAGGGGCTATGGAAGGCCTCTCCTCGGCGCTGCTGTCCTCGGGGGCCCCTCTGGGGTTATCTTCGGCGCCGATGACCGCCGATCAGAAGCAGACCAAGCCCCTCGCAGGAAAGACCATCTTTATCAGCGGCGCCAGCCGAGGGATCGGCAAGGCGATCGCTCTGCGAGCGGCGGCGGACGGCGCCAACATCGTCATCGCCGCGAAGACGGCGGAGCCCCACCCGAAGCTCCCCGGGACGATCTACACCGCGGCGGCGGAGATCGAGGCCGCCGGCGGACAGGCCTTGCCGCTCGTCGTCGACATCCGTGACGAGGGCCGGATCGCCGAGGCGGTCGAGATGGCGGTAAAAGAGTTCGGCGGGATCGACATCCTGGTCAACAACGCCAGCGCGATCAGCCTGACCGGCACCCTCCACACTCCGCTCAAGCGCTACGACCTGATGCACCAGGTGAACGCCCGCGGGACCTACGCCTGCTCGCACTTCTGCCTGCCGCACCTGCTCAAGGCCGAAAACCCGCACATCCTCAACATCTCGCCGCCGCTCAACATGAACCCCCGCTGGTTCAAGGACCATGTCGCCTACACCATGGCGAAGTACGGGATGAGCATGTGCGTCCTCGGCATGGCCGCCGAGTTCGCGGGCAAGGGGGTCGCTGTCAACGCGCTCTGGCCCCAGACCGCGATCGCGACCGCGGCGATGATGATGATCGGCGGCAAGGGGGCGATGGCCTCCTGTCGTACCGAGGAGATCATGTCCGACGCCGCCCACCTGATCCTGAGCCGGCCGAGCAAGGAGCACACCGGGCAATTCTTCATCGACGAGGACCTGCTGCGGAGCAACGGTGTGACCGACTTCGAGCGCTATGCGGTCGAGCCGGGGCACGAGCTGATCAAGGACTTCTTCCTCGACTGAGCTCGAAGCCTAGGGCCTAGGGTCGGACGAGGGGCGAGCCCGCACCGGTCGACCTGACGGCGACCGCGTTGAGCTTGTCCGGCGGGGTGCTGCTCCGTCGTCTCGACGCAGACAGGGCCGGACCACGAGCGACGGAAGAGAGCACGCTTCATGCAAGGCGACGAGACTCTAGAGAACAGGGATGTCGGGCTCGAGCTCGACGCGGAGCTCGACCAGACCCGCAGGAGCTGGAACCGGGCGACCGCCAACCACAACGCGCACAAGGGCGATCAAGCGGCATTTCTCCGCGGTGGGGGGACCACCCTCTTCGCGGAGGAGATCGAGCTTCTCGGCGATCTCCGGGGCAAGCGCATCGTCCACGTCCAGTGCAACTCCGGGCAGGACTCGCTCTGCGTCGCCCGCCTGGGCGCCGAGGAGGTGGTCGGCGTCGACTTCTCCGACGAGGCGATCCGCTTCGCGCGGCGCCTGAGCGCGGAGTCGGGGATCCCGGCGCGCTTCGAGCTGGGCGAGGCGATCGCCTGGATGTCGACCACCGACGAGCGCTTTGACGTCGCCTTCGCGAGCTACGGGGTGACGGGCTGGATCAAGGAGCTCGACGCCTGGGCCCGCGGTGTCGCGCGGATCCTCCGGCCGGGGGGGCGCTTCGTCTATGTCGAGTTCCACCCGCTGTGCTGGAGCCTCGGCGAGGCGATCGACCTCCGCGGCGGCGATGACTACTTTCAGAGCGTCCCCTTCGTGGAGCCCGTCGGTGACTACGTCGCCGACTCGGGAGAGGGCCTGAGCGCCGAGGGCAGCGGGCCCGCCGGGACGAACGACATCCCCGCGGTCTCCTGGCAGCACACGCTCGCCGAGCTGGTCACGGCGTTCGCCGGCGCGGGGCTGCGGATCGAGCTCCTGCGCGAGTACCCCTACAGCAACGGCTGTCGCGTGCAGCCCGGGCTGGTCGAGAGCGGCGCGGGGGATCGGCGCTGGCGGGTCCCCGAGGGGGCCGCGACGGTGCCGTTGATGTTCGGCCTCGTCGTCTCACGCCCCGAGTAGCACCGACGAGGATCGCGCCCTCGGCCGTGTCGGGAGCGAAGATCCTCGATCGCCCGGAGGAGCGCCTCGGGGCCGCGGGAGGGCGACGGCTGTGGCTCCCCTACTCAGCGGCGGCGGCGAGGTCCGCCGCCGGAGAGCGAAGATCCTCGATCGCCCGGAGGATCGCCTCGGGGGTGGCGGGGAGGGCGAGGGCGACCTCTCGGCCGGGGCTGCCCCAGGTCGCGATCGCCTGCCGGAGCGCCGTGACAACGCCGATCGCGAGCATGAAGGGCGGCTCGCCGACGGCCTTGGAGCCGTGGACGACCGACTCCTGATCGGCGCGGCTCAGCAGCTCGACCCGGAAGTGGTCGTCCGGCGGCAGGTCGCCGACCGCTGGGATCTTGTAGGTCGAGGGGCCGTGGGTGAGGAGCTTGCCGCTTCGGTCCCAGAGCACCTCTTCGCAGGTCAGCCAGCCGAGGCCCTGGACAAAGCCGCCCTCGACCTGGCCGCGGTCGATCGTCGGCACGAGCGACTTGCCGGCGTCGTGGAGGATGTCGACCCGGAGCAGCCGGTGCTCGCCGGTGAGCGCGTGGACCTCGACCTCGCAGACCGCCCCGCCGTAGGCGAAGTAGTGGAAGGGCTTTCCCCGGCCCAGCGCGCGGTCGTAGTGGATGTTCGGCGTCGAGTAGTAGCCGGTCGCGGAGAGCGAGACCTGGCGGACCCAGGCGGTGTTGACGACCTCGCGAAAGGCGATCGACACGCCCGTCGGCGGATGGCGGACCTCGCCGCCGACGAAGACGAGGGCCTCAGGGTCGGCGATCTCGAGCAGGTCCGCCGCGACCGGCCGCAGGCGCTCGCGGATGGTCTCGCAGGCCTCGCGCACCGCGGCGCCGTTGAGGTCCGAGCCGCTCGACGCCGCCGTCGCCGAGGTGTTCGGGACCTTGTCGGTGGCGGTCGTCATCACCCTGATCGAGGCGGTCTGGACCCCCAGCTCATGGGCGGCGATCGCCTGCATCTTGGTGTGCAGGCCCTGGCCCATCTCGGTGCCGCCGTGGTTCACCTGGACGCTGCCGTCGGTGTAGACGAGCACCAGCGCGCCGGCCTGGTTGAGCATCGAGTTGGTGAAGGAGATGCCGAACTTCACCGGCTGAAACGAGATGCCGCGGCGGACATGCTCCGAGCTCCCGTTGAACGCGGCGATCTCAGCGCGGCGTTCGGCGTAGTCGGAGCTCGCGAGGAGCTCGTCGTGGATCCGCTGGAGGCGGACGTCCGTGAGCTCCTGGTCGTAGGGGGTGCGCTGTCCCTCGCGGTAGAAGTTGCGGGCGCGGATCTCCGCCGGATCGACGCCTAGGCGCTCGCTCGCGCGGGAGAGGATGGTCTCGATCACGACCATCCCCTGCGGACCGCCAAACCCGCGAAAGGCGGTGTTCGACGACTTGTTGGTCCGCGTGACGGCGCCGTAGAAGTCGAGCTCCGGGATGTAGTAGGCGTTGTCTAAGTGGAACATCGCCCGGTCGAGGATCGGGGTCGAGAGGTCGAGGCTCCAGCCGCCCTCGGCGAAGATCTCGATCTTCGCGGCGATGATTCGGCCATCGTTGTCGAGCCCCGCGTCGAAGCGGGCGAGGAAGGGATGACGCTTGCCGGTCATCACCATGTCTTGGTCGCGGTTTAGCCAGATCTTGACCGGGCGACGGAGGTCGCGGGCGGCGATCGCCGCGAGCACGGCGAAGGGGGCGGCCTGCGACTCCTTGCCGCCAAAGCCTCCGCCCATCCGCGGGACCCGGACGACGACCTGGTTGCGGCTGATCCCGAGGCCGGCTGCGACGAGCGACTGGACCTCCGTGGGGTGCTGGGTCGAGGAGTAGACGAGCATCTCGTCCGCCTCGCCGGGGATCGCGAGGGAGGCTTGGGTCTCCAAGTAGAAGTGGTCTTGGGCGCCGACCCGGACCTCGCCGTTCACCCGCACGCTCGCGCGGGCGAGCGCCGTCTCGGCGTCGCCGCGGCGGATCCGGTGGGGCTCCCCGAGGTAGGAGTCGGCCGCGATCGCGTCGTCGATCGAGAGGATCGCCGGGAGCTCCTCGTAGTCGATCTCGAGCAGCTTCGCCGCCGCTCGACAGGCCGCGAGGGAGTCGCCGACGATCAGGGCGACGAGCTGGCCGACGGTGTCGATCGTGTCGATCGCGAGGAGCGGCTCGTCGTGGATCACCGGGCCGATGTAGCGCTCCGCCGGCAGGTCGTCGGCGAAGTAGACCCCGCGGATCCCGGGGCTCGTGCGGGCCGCGCTGCCGTCGCGGCGGGTGATCCGGCCGCGGGCGACAGGCGATCCTATCGGCATCGCCACGAGCATCCCCGCCGGCGGGGGGAGGTCGTCGACGTAGCGGGCGTCGCCGGAGACGTGGGCGTAGCCGCTCTCGTGGCGGGCCGGCTTGTGCAGCGGACTCTCCTTCGGATCGCGGTCGAGCTTGGCCAGGGTGGCGATGTCAGGGTCTTGGTTGGCGGGTGGCGTGGTCATCGGCTCACCTCCACGGCGACCGTCCCGGAAGGTCTGTCGGGCAGGTCTGGGTGATCGTCCTCCTCCGTCTCGAGGAAGAAGCCGCGGGCGAGGTTGGCGGCGACTGTCCGGCGATACCAGGCCGAACCTCGGTGATCGTCGAGGGGGGTGAAGTCGTCGTGGAGGGTGAGGATCGCGGCCTCGACCGAGCTTCGGTTCCACGGCTTGCCCTCGAGCGCGGCCTCGAAGTGACGGGCCCGAGCGGGCGTCGCCGCGACCCCGCCGTAGCCGGCGCGGATCGTCGTCACCTCCCCTGCGGGGCCGAGCTCGACGAAGAAGGCGGCCGCGACCGCCGAGATGTCGAGCTCGCGCCGCTTGGAGACCTTGTAGGCGGAGGCGCGAGCGCCCGCTGGGATCGGCGGGATGGAGATCGACGCGAGGATCTCACCGGGGCTGAGGGCGGTCTTGCGGTACCCCAGGAAGAAGTGATCGACGCCGACGAAGCGGCTCCCGCCGGCGGAGCGGAGCTCGAGCTCGGCGTCCAGGGCGAGGAGCACCGGGGCGATGTCGCCGATCGGCGAGGCGTTGCAGAGGTTGCCGCCGATCGTCGCTCGGTTCTTGATCTGTCGCGAGGCGAAGTAGCGGAGCATCCGGTGCAGCGGGACGAGCTCCCCCTCGGTCGCGGCCTCGATGTCGGCGAGGAGGGCGGTCGCGCCGAAGCGCCAGCCGCCCCCGTCGGTACGCTCGATCCGCCGGAGATCGGCGAGGCCCTCGAGCGAGATCACCTCGGGCAGCTCCTCAAAGCGCTTGGTCACCGCCAGGCTGAGGTCGGTGCCGCCGCAGATGAACTTCGCCGCCGGGTGCTCGGCCAAGGCCTCCCACAGCTCCGCTTCGCGGGTCGGGGTGATGAAGACGGCGCCCGGGTGCTCGCTGCGGAAGCCCCGATCTCCGGCGGGCTCCGCCAGGGCGCCGCTGAAGCTATCGCTCGGCCGGCGCCCCGCGATCGTCACCGTCGCCGAGCGGATCGGCCGGTAGCCGGTGCAGCGGCAGAGGTTGCCGCACATCTGATCGTCGAGCTTCCACGGCTTGTCGAGGTCGCCTCTGTAGCAGGCCTCGAACATCGACATGACGACGCCGGGTGTGCAGTAGCCGCACTGCGATCCGAGGGCGTCGACCAGCGCCTCTTGGACCGGGTGATAGGCGCCGCCGCGGCGGAGCCCTTCGACCGTGTAGACCCGCTGCCCTTGGACCATCGGCAGGAGGACGAGGCAGGAGTTGACGGCCCGAAAGCGGGGCCCGCCGGGGGCCTCGGCGTCGACGATGGCGACCGTACAGGCGCCGCAGTCCCCCTCCGCGCAGCCTTCTTTGGTCCCCGTCCAGCCGCTCGCGCGGAGGTAGCCGAGGAGCGTCGTCGTCGGTGAGACGCCGACAGCCTCGATGGGACGGTCGTTGAGGAGAAAGCGGACGGTCGTCATATGCGCGGCGTGAGGGCGAAGGGCCCTTCGCAACTTCTACCACTATCACGGGCCAGGGCGCTCGCAGCCGACCTAGCCTGCTCGTTTCGGAGGAGGGCCGCGAGGGCCGCCTCGGCGCCAGCGATGCCCAGCGATGCCCAGCGAAGGCCCGTCCAGAGCGAAGGGCGGCTCCACGCGGCGGCCTCGTCGCTCGGCCAGTCCCCGCGGATGTCTGCTCGCGGCCGCCTCGTCGCTCGGCGGACCCGTCGACCGCTCGACTACTTGTCGCGGAAGAGGTGGTCGCCGACGCGGACGATGCTGAAGTTGGAGTCCGGCCGGAGGCCGAGCTGCTCGACGCGGTAGGCGTCGCTGTCGATCGCGTAGGCGGCTCCGTCGGCGGAGGTCACCGCCGAGATGCCGCTCGGGACGGCGGTGGTCGTCCGCACGCGGGCCGTCCGCAGCCTCTCCTGATCGGTGAAGGTGAGCTCTTGGACGGCGCCGGGGAAGGTGACGTAGAGGGTCTCGTCGACGAAGCCGATCCCGCCGGCGGCCGGCAGTCGCGGGTCGCCCACCCGCCCGAGGGGCTCGCCGGGGAAGCGGACCTGCTCGAGCTCCTCGGGGCTGCCTAGCGGGATCACGAAGAGCTCTGGCGGGTCGCTCTTGGCGGCCAGGAGGTGCTCTCCGTCGGGGTGCAGGGCGATGCCGCTGAGACCGACGCCGTGGTCGTGCTCCGAGCCGAGGACCGGATCCTCGAGGAGGATCGAGGTGCGGCCCGCCGCGGGGTCGAAGGTGTAGATCGCCGGCTGGAGCGCGTCGGCGGCGTAGACGACCCCATCCTCGCCGACGGCGAGGGCCTCGCAGACGTTCGGCGCATAGTCGTCGCGGATGTCGCGAAGATCGACGCGGTGGACGACCTCACGATCCTTGAGGCTGAGGCCCAGCAGCTCGGAACGGGGGAGCGCCGGCTCGCTCTTGCGGTCGACGGCGCAGACCCAGAGCAGCCGCCGCTCAACGTCGACAGCAGCGCCGGTGAAGGAGAGGTTGGCGTCGTCGCTGGCGTAGAAGAGGTACTCGCGGCCGAGCGAGGTGATCATCGTGATCTCGCCGCCGCTCAGGGCTGTCGCGTAGAACACCTGCGGCTCCGAGTCGTAGGCGATCCCCTTCGGCACCGAGGTCGAGCTCCGCAGCTCGTACTGATCCTGAAGGGGGACGTCACAGCCGGCGCTCAGGATGAGGCCGGTCAGAGCTGCGAGTGCGGGGAGGCGAGTAGACATGGGGTCTCGGAGGCGATTCACCTGGCGGCGGAGCCAGGTCATGGAAGCGGCGATCACCAGGCGGATCACAACCGTGGATCGGCCAGCGCAGGCGGATCAAGGCTTAGGTCATCCCGCCGCATGTCGCGAGAAAGCGCGAGATTGGCGCGATAGAGGCTGTTTTGGCGCACTCTCGCTCGCCCACGCTCGATCCCATGCGGGGGCGCGGCTCGCTTCGGCGCGGGCGCTGTCGCTATCGAGCAGATCGTCGCCATCGTTCGCAGAACGATCTATCGCGGCCCGGTGATCTCATGCGGATCACCTGTCTCCTCACGTCGACGAGCGCGCGCGGAGAGGCGCGGAGAGGCGCGAGCAGACGTCGCGAAATCGCGCTGCGAAGGACGTCGCAGGGGGCGAAGGCGCGCGGCCGATCACATGATGCTGGCGATGAAGACGATCGCCGCCAGCAGCTCGCGCATCGACCCGTAGCGGGCCTCCGGCTCGACGCTCATCCCCCGCGCGAGGATCGGGAAGAGCCAGCCCGGGACACGGGTGTGGGCTGGCGGAGGGACCAGGTTTCCGGCGAGAACATTGTCGGCGATCGCGTAGATCGTCCGGCCGGCGAAGGGGCGCTGGTGGTAGAGGCCCTCGTAGAGCGCGACGCAGAAGGCGAACTGATCGGCGCGGACATCCGCCGAACGGCCCATATGCTGCTCAGGCGCCATGTAGGCCGGCGTTCCGTAGACGACCCGGTTGGAGCCCTCCGTGTCCTCGTCGCCCCAGGAGGCGGTGCTCAGGCCCGACGTCGAGGGGTCGACGCGCGGGCAGGGCCTGGCGAGGCCGAAGTCGACGACGCGGACCCGGTTGTCGGTGCCGAGGAGGATGTTCTCAGGCTTGAAGTCGCGGTGGACGATGCCGGCGTGGTGCGCCGCCGCGAGGCCGCGCCCGGCCTGGAGATAGGCGGCGACCAGCTCCCGCCAGGAGCGCGGGGTCTGGCGGATCCACTCGCCGATCGCGACGCCGTCGACCAGCTCCATCGCGATGTAGACGATCTGGTGGGTCGCGCCGACCTCGAAGACCGGGACCACGTTCGGGTGGGCGAGCTTCGCCATCACCTGGGCCTCGCGTTGGAGGCGGATGCCGGTGTCGTCGGGGCTGGCGAGCTCGACCAGGTCGCGCTCGACGACCTTGAGGGCGACGCGGCGGTCGAGGTGCGGATCGTAGGCGGCGTAGACGACCCCCATGCGGCCGCTGCCGATGTGATGGAGGACCCGGTAGCGGCCGATGCTCGCGGGAGTAAGGTCGGTTTCCATGGCCAGCGCGGCCAACCCTAGCGCGCCCGCCATCGCTTGTCCTGATGAACACGGCCGTCTTCATCAGGGCCTCGGAGCGGACCCTCGGCGGCCGCTCTCGCGGACGGGCCGGCGGCCGCTCTCGCGGACGGGCTGGTGGCCGGCGGGACGCCAGCGCACTTGTGATCTTCCTCGTGTCTGCCCTGGAGGAAATCGCGCATCGACCGCCGCCTCTGGAGAGACCCTGGACTCTCGGCGATACTGCGGCCGTGCAAGGACTCGTCTCGTCTGATCTCCCCTGTGGTCTCCGCTGGTCGCGAACGGCAGCTCTCCTGCTCTTCGGCGTCAGCGCCTGCGGTGGCGCCGCGTCGAGCCCGAGCGGCGACTCCGCCGCGAAGGCCGCGGAGGAGTCCAAGCTCGGCGCTCCGGGGGGGGACGCCGGGAAGGACGGCAAGGCGGCCGCGGCTCAGGACAGCAAGGCTGTGCAGGAGCCGGCGGCGCCGAAGCTCTCGGCCAAGGAGCGGGCCGCACAGTCGTTCAAGCCGGACGAGGCGAAGGCCCAGGAGAGCGCCTTTCGCGAGAGCCTGGGTCAGGGCCGCAAGGAGGTCAAGGCCAAGCGCTACGCCGAGGGGATCAAGGCCTTCGAGGCCGCCCTCAAGATCGACCCGAACCATCCGTCGGCGCTCGCCGAGCTGGGCTGGGCGGCGTTTCTCAGCGGAGATCTCGCCGTCGCCGAGCGCTACACCCGGCGGGCGATCGACTCGACCGGCGCGAGCGATCGGACCCGCGGCGCGGCGCTCTACAACCTCGGACGGATCCACGAGGAGCGCGCTGACAAGGTCGCGGCCGTGACCGCCTACACCCGCTCGCTGCGGCTCCGCGACAACAAGGTCGTCGCCGAGCGTCTCGCGGCGCTCGAGGGCGAGGGGGCGGAGGCGGAGGAGAACGAGTGCGAGCTGACGAAGATCGACGGGCGACCGCCCTTCGATCTCTGCGCCGCGTTCATGGCCGGCAAGCTCGGCACCACAGAGGACTTCGAGTCGTCCTCCTGCGACGAGCGCGACACCTACGTGACCGAGGTCGCCGAGGACGCGGCGGGGACCCGCTTCGGCGGCGAGAAGGCGACCCGGATCGCGCTCGACCTCGGCGATGGGGTCCAGGTCGCGACCTTCGGCGTGACCCACAACATGATCGAAGGCGGCGAGATGGGGACCACCTACGTGGCGATCCTCTACCCGGATCACTGGTATGTCGGCACGCTCGGCGGGGAGTACAACCCCGGGGTCGGCTACATCGGCGAGAGCTTCGAGGTGAAGTCCGTGGTCTCCGACGAGCTGGTCCCCGGCGGGCGTCCGGAGGTCATCGTCACCGCGCTCTGGCAGTACCACGACGGTGATTACGGCGAGAACACGATGGAGTTCGGCGACGACACGATCGTGGTCCACCTCGGCGTCGACGGCGATACGCCGCGTTGGCTCGGGGCGATGAAGACCTCGATCGTCACGGGGATCGGGCCGATGATCGAGGGAGAGCCGGCGGACGTCGAGGAGTCGAGCAGCGAGAAGCGGGTCGAGCTCGTCTATCACCGCAGCAGCGGTGAGTACGAGCTCAAGGCGGTCGCCGGCCAAGAGCCTCCGTCAAAGCCCGGCCGTCACAAGCACGGCGAGGGCCCCGCGCTCTGCCCCGCCGTGTTGAGCTACGTCGGCCTGGGCTGAGGCCTGTTGGGGTAGGATTCAGGGCGAGACCCCGGGCTAGGATCGGCCCGGGAGAGGAGCCACGATGGTCAGCAAGAGAGCAGATGCGCCGAAGATCTCCGTCGGCAATGTCAACGTGCCGGGTCACCGCGCCAACGTCGACGCTGGCAAGTACACGGCGATGAAGAAGGCCCTGCTTCGGGTGCTCCCGAGGCGCGAGCCGGGCCTCACGCAAGCCGAGATGTTCGAGGCCGTGAAGCCTCACCTCCCGGAGGAGCTCTTCCCTGGCGGCGCAAAGGCGGGCTGGTGGGTGAAGACCGTCCAGCTCGACCTGGAGCTCACCGGCGAGGTGCTCCGGGAGAAGTCGAAGCCCCTGCGCTGGCGCCGGGGCTGAGCGCGGCGGCGAGCGCTGGTCTACGCTCACCGCTGACGAGGGTTCGAGGAATAGGCGGAACAGGGATCGAACCTGCGACCCGCGCCTTGTAAGGGCGCCGCTCTACCACTGAGCTATCCGCCTGGACGGCGCGGAGGCTAGCACAGCGGTCGCGCGCGGGGCTCGGCAAAAAGGACCGCGATCCCGGGCGGGTGGCGACGCCCCCGTCCTCGTAGCCGATGGCGAGCCCGGGCCATCGCTCGCCCGTCGTCCTCGATCGCCCCGCCGGAGCTCGGATGTAGAGCCCAAGCGGTGCCTCGTCGAAGCCGAGAGGGCCGACGATCGCGGCGCGAGAGCGCACCGGAGCTTCGCCGCCGGCTCCTAGGGCGGCGGCGCGGGGCCTACCGTCGGCGGGTGCGGTCGCTCGAGCTCGATCGCCACCGCGTGCTCGTCGTCGGCGCGGATCGAGGCCTGGAGGCGCCCGTTCTCCGCTGACGTCGCGTCGATCTGCGGGAGCGTGAAGGTGGCGCGGCCGGCCTCGTCGGTCATCGCCGTCGCGATCGGGCGGTCGTCGACGATGAGGGCGACGGTCCGCTTCGACCAGGGGCTCTCCGGTAGGTGACAGGGGGCCTCGGGGCCCTCGATCCGCGCCTCTGCGTCGCTGTAGGTGATCGAATCACGAGCGCGGACCGTGTCGTAGATCCCGGATCCGAGGCTGAGCGCTGCGATCCCCGCGAAGATTCCGCCGCTCGTGTAGCCCGCGCTCGGGTCGCGGAGGATCTGCCCCTCGGCGTTGATCAAAGGCCGCGAGAAGGCCTCGGGGCGGATGAAGGCGTAGGTGGCGACGGCGGCCGTCACCGCGGCGATCCCGAACTCCCAGTAGACGCCCGCGTCGAGGGTCCGGGTCGTCCGCTCCTCGCGGATCATCGGCACCATCGTCAGGGTCTTGCAGCGGCGATGCTCGGTCAGGGTCACGTCGAGCCTGTCGCCGTCTTGCGCCCAGGTCGCCGTCATCGTCCGGCGTGTGAACTCCTCGGCCGCGCGGGGCGGAGGTGCCCGCGAGGGGTCCGCGTGGGGGATGAGCCGGACCTCGGTCTCGCTCGTGAGCTGGGCGCAAGCGGCAGCCGGCGAGGCGAGGCAGGCGCTGAGGAGGACGGGGCCGAGGACCCGCCGGGCCATCGCTAGAGGCTGATCGTCTCGCCGAGCTTGTCGCCCACAACCCGCGCGACCGTGCTCATGAGCTCTTCGTCGGTCCGGTGAGCGATCCATCGATCCTTGTCGACATCGTAGTCGAAGTGCCAAGCCGTCGTCCCTGCGGCCATCCAGACCTGGCGAGCCGCGCCATGGGCGTTGATGACGAAGCGCTGTCCGCCGGAGAAGGTGAGCTTGAGAACGTCCCCGGAGAGCTGGACGTCGAGATCGTCATGCTCGAGGTCCCCGAGGTGATCGTCGATGTGCTCGAGCGCCTCGGCCGACTTTTTGTGGAAGAGCTTGGCGTCCATGGTGAGGGGAGCTTGCGAGAGGTCCGGAGTCCGGTCAATCCGCGGCGGGGGGATCCGCGGGCGGCTCGGCGGCGGGGGCGGGCTCGGGGCTCGCCTCGGGGGCATCCGCAGGGGGGACGCTCGGAGGGGCCTCCGCAGGAGCCTCCGCAGGAGGGGTCTTTGCGGCGCCCCCCTCTGGCTCTCCGGGCATCACAGAGGGGGGGACGCCGTACATCTGCTCCGCCTGCTCAGGGGTGATCTCGAGCACCTCGACGGAGCGGCCGTCCGGGAGGTTGACCTTCCGGCTCGGTAGGCCGCGGTCGTCGTTCTCCGCGGCGACGCCTGCCTCGGCCTCTTTTTCGGCGAAGTAGTGCTCGAGCGCCTGCCAGCCGAAGTAGCTCAGAAGTCCACCGTAGATGACGAGGCGGATCAGGATGCCCTTGCGTGGGAGACGCATGGCCTTGAGAGTGCAGCAGCGGATCGCCGCGGGCAAGGCTTTGGCCGACAGACCGGATCATCAGAGGGGCGAAGGGGCGCTCGCAGACACCGGGGCCAAGGCCGCTCTCGGGGAGCTGAGCGACGTCACGAGGCGGTCGCGGGCGTTGGCGTAGACCCGCGGGTTTCGACGGGGAGGACCGCAGGCTCCGACGGGGAAGACCGCAGGCTCCGACGGGGAAGACCGCAGGCTCCGATGGGAGGACCGCAGGCTCCGACGGGGAAGACCGTCGGCTCCGATGGGAGGACCGTCGGCTCCGATGGGAGCACCGCAGGCTCCGATGGGAGCACCGCAGGCTCCGATGGGAGGACCGCCGGCTCCGATGGGAGGACCGCGGGCTCCGACGGCGAGACCGCGGGCCGCGACGCGAGGGCCTCGGCGACGCGGATCTTGGATACCGACGGTGGCTGCGCTCGAGCACCCCCGCGAGGATCCTCGGCCCTGGGAGCTCGCGAGAGCGGTCCTCCTGGCGCCGATGATGCGCCGTTTGTCGGCCCGCAGCGCCAGCGTCGACGGGCGCGGGCCCGCGTGGCTGGGGGTGTTGGGAGCACCCGGGGCCGCCACGGGTCAGGCAGAGATCGAGGGCGCACCACGACGTTGTACGTGCATGCTCCTCGGGTCGGAGCGGTCCGTTGCGGGCGCTTGGAGGCGCGCGCGGAGGGCCCAAGCTGGTAGGGTTGGCCATGGTCAGCAGCGACGCACGTACCGTCACGCAATACCTCGCCTCTCTCCCCGAAGATCGCCGGGCGCCGGTCTCAGCTGTCCGCGATCTGGTGAACCGAGCGCTCCCCGCAGGCTTCGTCGAGGGGATGCAGTACGGGATGATCAGCTGGTTTATCCCCCTCGCGCGCTACCCGATCACCTACAACAAGCAGCCCCTCGCGATCGTCGCCCTCGCCTCGCAAAAGCAGTACATGTCGCTCTACCTGATGGGCGTCTACTCCGGGCCCGGGCAGGCCGAGGCGTTCGAAGAGGCTTGGGCTGCGGCAGGCAAACGCTTGAACATGGGGAAGGCCTGCCTGCGCTTCAAGAAGCTCGATGATCTGGCGATGGACGTGCTCGCCGACGTGCTCGCCACGACCTCCGTCGAGGCGTTCATTGAGCGTTACGAGGCCGTGCGAGCGCAGACCGTGGCGGGTAAGAAGGCTGCGAAGAAGACCGCTGCGAAGAAAACCGCGAAGAAAACCGCGAAGAAAACCCCAGCGAAGAAAACCGCGAAGAAAACCCCAGCGAAGAAAACCCCAGCGAAGAAAACCCCAGCGAAGAAAACCGCGAAGAAAACCCCAGCGAAGAAAACCGCGAAGAAAACCCCAGCGAAGAAAACCGCGAAGAAAACCGCTGCGAAGAAAAAGACCCCAGCGAAGAAGACCGCGAAGAAGAAAACCGCTGCGAAGAAAAAGACCGCTGCGAAGAAAAAGACCGCTGCGAAGAAGACCGCTGCGAAGGAGACCGCTGCGAAGAAGACCGCTGCGAAGAAGACCGCTGCGAAGAAAAAGACCGCTGCGAAGAAGACCGCTGCGAAGAAAACCGCGAAGCACAAGACCGCGAAGAACAAGACCGCGAAGAACAAGACCGCGAAGAACAAGACCACGAAGAACAAGGCGTCTGCTGCAAAGCGGCGTTGAGACCTCGCGCGGGGGTCGTCGTGCGCCTACGCCGCGTTGCCCCCTGCGAAGAGCCGTCGCTGGGGGTTGCGTGCACGTCCGCCGCTCGTCCTCTGCGCTCGGATCCTTCGCGGCCGGGCGGCTCGACACGGGGGGCCGCATGTCTCGACCCTGTGCTCCCCCGCCGGTCTCTGCCGCTGATGGTCGTTCAGGGCGAGGTCAAGCCGACTTGTGCGCCAACCTCCTAGGCGCGCGATGCTGGATGGTCTACCTTTGAGCAGACGCGATCCGAGGTTCCGATGCCGATCCAGCTCTTCCACGTCGATGCCTTCGCCGCCGCCCCCTTCTCCGGCAACCCGGCGGCGATCTGTCTCCTGGGTGAGGAGCCGCGCAGCGCCGAGTGGATGCAGGTGGTCGCGCGGGAGATGAGCCTCTCCGAGACCGCCTTTGTCGAGCGGCTCGGCGACGAGTGGACGATCCGGTGGTTCACGCCGACGGCGGAGGTCGAGCTTTGCGGACACGCCACGCTCGCGAGCGCTCACGCGCTCTGGGAGGCGGGCCTGGTCGCGCAGGAGCAGTCGATCCGCTTCACCAGCGCGAGCGGTCTGCTCCTGGCGCGGCGCGTCGACGGTTGGATCGAGCTCGACTTCCCGAGCCGCCCGCCGGAGGCCGAGGTGCCCCCCGACGATCTGCTGCGGCTCCTCGGGATCGAAGAGGCCGAGTTCTTCGGCCGCAGCGCCGACGACTACCTGGTGGTCGTCCCCCACGAGTCGATCGTCCGGGGGCTCCGCCCCGATCTGCTGCGCCTGTCCAAGCTCGGCGCTCGCGGAGTGATCGTCAGCGCCAAGGCGAGGACGACCGAGCGTGCCGACTTTGTCTCGCGCTTCTTCGCCCCGGGCGTCGGGATCAGCGAGGATCCGGTGACCGGCTCCGCCCACTGCTGCCTCGGACCCTACTGGGCCCACCGCCTCGACAGGCCGGTGCTCACCGGCTATCAGGCGTCGGAGCGGGGCGGATGGGTGCGGGTCCGGATCTCCGGCGATCGCGTGCTGCTCGGCGGCCAGACGGTCACGATCTCTCGCGGCGAGCTCCTGGTCTGATCGGCGATCTCTCGCGCTGACCTCGGGCGAAGTCCGGCCGCAGCGCCCCTGCGGCGCCCCTGCGGCTCCCCTGCGGCGCCCCTGCGGCGCCTCTGCGGCGCCCCTGCGGCTGTAGTGCGGCTATAGTGCGGTCGATGCCTGCTCTGGTCGCGACTCAGCGTTGCCCCCTGTGTGAGCGTGACGCGGCGCTGGCGCGGGAGCTCTATCCGATCGGTCCGGCGGGGGTCGGGATCGGCCGCTGCGAGCGCTGCGGCCTCGCCTTCGCGACCTCGGGCGCGACGGCGGCGGAGCTCGGCGCTGAGTACGACGCGCGAGCGGCCCGCGATCGCGGCGAGGGAACGGCCGCGTCCGCGGTCGGACGAGCGCGCCCGGGGGTCGCTCGCAAGCGGGCACGGCTCCGCCTCTACGACCGACTCAGCCACGGTCGGATCCGCAGCCCCCACCCGGGCTCGCGGGCGCTCGACATCGGCTGCAACACCGGGCTCCTCCTCGACGCCCTTCGCGAGCTCGGGTACCGCACGGAGGGGATCGAGCGCTCACCGGCCGCCGCCGACGCGAGCGCGGCGGGCCACAGGATCCGCCGCGCCGACATCGAGGGGGCCTCGGACCTCGGCGTTCGCTTTGACCTGATCACGATGACCCATGTGCTCGAGCATCTGCGGCGGCCGGTCGCCGCCCTCGAGTGGGTCCGGCGACACCTCGCGCCTGGGGGGCTCGCGGTCGTCGAAGTGCCGAATTTCGACGACCTCGCCCGTGAGCGCTGGGGCCTCGCCTACCGTCCGCTCGAGCTCGGCGATCATCTCTCTTTCTTCGACCGCAGGACCCTGCTCCGCGCCCTCGAGCGGGCCTCGCTGGCGACGCTCGAGCTGTGGAGCGCGCCCCAGGCCGGCTCGCTCCTCTTTCCATCGCTCCTCAGCGGCCTCGATCTCGGCCTCGGCCTCCTCCGTCGGGCGCGGGGAGGACGCGACGCGCCGGCCCCCGTCGGCGACGCGAGCCGGGTCCGGGGCGGCGGTCGCCTCGGTCGTCTGACCGAACGTCTCCTCGACGGCCTCGATCGCGTCGATCCCGCGCTCGAAGGCGTCTTCGGCGCGGAGTGCCCCTGGGGCGCGAACCTCGTCGCCCTCGTCGGCCTCGAGGACGCACCGTCTACCGTCTAGAACGCCCAGAACGCCCAGAACGCCGTCCTGCGGCATCTCTCGGCTGAAATTGAAAAAGCCCTGAGGGGTCTCCTCAGGGCTCTTCGTATCGGGGTGGACGGGACTCGAACCCGCGACCTCCGGCGTGACAGGCCGGCGTTATAACCAACTTAACTACCACCCCTTTCCCAGTGACGAGCACCAGGGAGCGGGAGAATCATCCAAAGTCCGGGTTGTGTCAAGGATCTTTTTCCAGAGTTTTTCGGTCCCGCCCAGACCCGCCTCTGAAGCGTCTTGAAGCCGCTGCTCCGCCGAGGCGCGACGCTCCGCAAAACCCGCAGGAGGCCTAGCGGTCTGGCGTCGGCCCCCGCCACCACACCATCAGCTGGAGCAGCTCGGCCGCCGCCGCCGCGACTGGAAACGCGACGAGCCCCAGCGTGCCGATCGCCGCCGCGAGGAGGAGCGAGCGGACCGTGAGCCCCGCCAAATCCCAGCCGATCACACCGCGCAGGTCGCCGCGGACGAGCCGGCGCTGACGGCCGACGGTGTTGGCGAGGCGAAGAAAGGCGTAGGGGAGGCTCCACAGGACCACCGGGCGGACGCTCCCGGCGAGGTCCCAGCCGAGGAGCTGCTCGATCCCGCCGGCGATCGGCGCCCAGCCGAGGAGGAGCCCGATCACGGCCAGGCCCAGGGTCACCGCGGCGCCTCCGAGCAGCGACCAGCGACGCATCGACCTGCCCCCGCTCGAGCTCGCGGCCATCCGCAGGGCGACCACCGTGACGGCGCCGGTGAGCAGCATCAACGCTGAGTTGACGAAGAGCCCGGCGTAGGAGAGCACCGCCAGCGAGCCCGCGATCAAGAGGTGCGAGAAGAGCGAGTCGACGACCCCGAGGTTGCCGTAGAGGAGCGCGTCGAGGAGGAGCCACAGCGGCCGCTCGCTCTCCCCGGGGCTCTCTGTCGCCTCGGGCGTGGGGGCGGCCGGGATGTCCATCGCCGGGCCATCGAGCGAGAGCCGAACCCGCGCAGGCCAGAGCATGACGACGCCGACGCTCAACCCCGCGAGGAGGCCGAGGCTCGGGCCGAGCGCGCCGCTGTCCTCGAGCGCGAGGGTCCCGGCGATCGTCCCGAGCGCGAGGCCCCAGTCGACGCCAAAGCCCCGCAGCTCGCGGCCCCGTCGCTCCGCGAGCGCCCGCAGGTGTCCGGCCCAGGAGGCGAGGAACGCCGCGAGGGCGAGCGCCACGAGCGCGAGCGCCTGTGAACCCTCGCTGGCCGCGGCGACGAGGTCGCGGGGGCCGATCAGCGGCAGGAGGCCGAGGACGCCGATGAGCCCGAGCAGCGAGGCCGAGCGCGCACCGTCGCGGAGGAGCGCGACCGTCGGGATCCGGGCGTCCGCCGGGATCCAGCGGGCGCGGTAGACAGCCAGCGCGCAGGCCCGAACGGTCGCGACCGCGACGAGGCCGCGGAAGAAGATGTCAGCGTCGCCGCTCGCCTGGAGGTCGCGGGCGATCAGCAGCTCTCGCCCCGCCCCCAGGAGGAGGGTGATGACCGAGAGGGCCCCCATGTCGCGGAGGGTCGCGAGGTTGCTGCGGCGCGCGGTCAAGGCTCAGCCCCCGGCGCCATCCTTGACGGCGCGGACGAGGAGACCGAGGCCGAGGCGACGGCCAAAGCGGCGGATCAAGGCCCGCGGGTAGAGCCGCCAGATCGCCCGAAAGATCGGGGACTGGTAGCGCTCCGACGGGCGCATGGCCAGGAGATCGCCGGCGAGGAGGGCGGTCGAGAGCTCGACGCTGGCGAAGGCCGAGAAGAGCCCTCGCGCCTCGGCGAGGGTGTAGGCCTTGGTCCCGGGGCTCTCGAGGTGGCGGTAGATCGCCTCCCGCGGGCTGACCCACGGGCGCAGCCGCGCCGCAGAGTGTACGCCCCAGAGGAGAAGACCTGTCCATGAGGGCACGTGATAGATCATCACCCGGGCCTCGCCGCCTGGGCGGAGCACGCGGTGGATCTCCGCGATCGCGGCCGTCGTGTTCGGCGAGTGGTGGATGACCCCGTAGGAGTAGACGAGGTCAAAGGAGGCGTCGGCGAAGGGCAGGCGCTCGGCGTCGCCGACCTGGAGGCGACGCTGCGCAGGGGGGAGGTCGTCTTGGAGATAGACGTCGGCGTTGTGGATCGCGGGGCCCTCAGCGGCGATCCGCTGGCGGGTCAGGGCGAGGCTCTCAACGCTGAGATCGACGCCGAAGGCGTCGGCCCCCTGGCGGAGCCACTGGATGAAGTCGGTGCCCGCGCCGACGCCGATCTCGAGGATCCGCTTACCGCGGGCCGCGGGGAAGTCGGCGAACTCGGGGATGTGGGCGTCGACCTCGTAGCGCTCCCGCTCCTGCTGACGAAAGGCGGCCCGGAGATCGTCGCCCTCGAGGCCGCGCGTGCCGCAGGGCTCGCGGTCCCAGTGGGCCTGGACCCGACGCTTGAGCTCGTCGGCGGTCTCGGAGGAGTCGGGCTTGCTTGCCACGGTGGGCCATCCTAGCAGAGAGGTCCCGCAGGTACGGCAAAGGGGGCTTCCTACGGGAGCGCTTTCCAGGGGACGCGGGGAGCGAGGCTCGCGGGGATCGTGAGAAGGGCTGGTTGCTGCGTGAGGGTCACGCGGAGGCGCCGGTGAAGGGCGTGGAGAGGTCATGCGTCGGCGAAGAGCGGGGGGGCGGGCCTATGGGGGCCTCTCGCGGCGGTCTGAGGTGTAGTCGCGAGGAATGGTCGAGGTCGCGGGATACGGGTCGGCCTGGGTCGGCCTGGGTCGGCCTGGGTCGGCCTGGGTCGGCGCTGGGAACTTGGGCCTGCCCGTCGAAGACGGGGGCTCCCTGGTAGACTCCAGCCGATGTGCGGAATTGCGGGGATCGTCGGCGAGGGGGACCGCGGGCTCGTCCTGGCGATGACGCGCGCGCTCGTCCACCGCGGTCCTGACAGCGAGGGGATCTTTGTCGACGCTGGCCTTCTAGAGGATGAGGATCAGGATCAGGATCACGACGACGAGGCCGTCGTCCGGTCGAGATCGACGTCGACGTCGGTGAGCGAGGGGGAGGTGGCGCTCGGCCACCGTCGCCTCGCGATCATCGGCCTGGACGGCGGGGCCCAGCCGATGACCTCGGCGAGCGGACGCTTTGTCATCACCTACAACGGTGAGCTCTACAACTACCGAGAGCTGCGCGCGGAGCTGGAGCAGCAGGGCGCTCGCCTGCTCGACTCGTCGGACACCGCGGTGATCCTCGCGGCCTTCGAGCGCTGGGGCCTGGAGGCGGTCGATCGCTTCGTCGGCATGTACGCGATCGGGCTCTGGGACCGGCGCCGTCGGGAGCTCACGCTCCACCGCGATCGCGTGGGCGTCAAGCCGCTCTACTACGCGATCCTGCCCCGCGGTCCGCGGGGAGAGGGGGCGCCGAGCCTCGCCTTCGCGTCGGAGCCGAAGGCCCTGCTCCTCCTGCCGGCGGTCGACCGCGAGCCCTCAGCCGCGGCGCTCGACGCCTACCTCGGCCTATTCTATGTGCCGCCGCCGCTGTCGATCTTCCGCGGGATCCGCCAGCTCCCGCCGGGTCATCGGCTAACATGGTCAAAGGGTCAGGCCGAGGTCGAGCAGACCTGGGACGCTCCTCCCGCGCCGGAGGGTGGCCGCTCCCATCAGGAGTGGGCCGAGATCGTCGCGCCGATCCTCGACAGCGCGATCCGAGACCGTATGGTCGCCGATGTCCCGGTCGGCGCCTTCCTCTCCGGGGGGGTCGACTCGTCGACGATCGTCGGCGTGATGGCGGCTCGCTCGAGCCGACCGCTGACCACGGTCTGCGTCGGCTACGACGTCGACGGGCAGAGCTACGACGAGCGCGCCTTCGCCCGGCGGGTGGCCCAAGCCTTCGCGACAGAGCACCATGAGATCGAGCTGGACGTCCGGATCCTCGACGACCTAGAGGCGGTCGTCCGCGGCTTTGACGAGCCCTTCGGCTCCTGGGCGGCGCTCCTGAGCTGGCACCTCTGTCGTTTCACCCGCGGACACGTCAAGGTGGCGGTCGCCGGGGATGGAGGCGACGAGGTCTTCGGCGGCTACCCGCGCTATCGCGGGATGCTCCTCTCGGGCCTCGCCGGGCGGGCGCCGAGGTGGGGGCTCGGCCTCGCGAGCCGGGCCCTCGCGGCGGCGGGGGAGCCCGCGGTCGCCCGCTCCTATCGTCGCTGGGCGCGGAGCTTTGTCGACGGTGCTCGCCTCCCCGCCGCCGACCGCTACGCGGGCTGGGTGGGCTACTTCACCCCCGCCGAGCGCGACGCGCTCCTGACCCCTGAATTTCGCGCTCGAGTGGCCACAGAGGGCCGTATCACGCCGGTCGTCGACGCCTTCGCTCGACCCGCGCAGGGGGACTTGGTCAGCCGCTCGACCTACGCCGACCTCCACGGGTTTCTCCCCGAGAACGTCCTCCGCAGCTCGGATCGGATGAGCATGGCCCACGGCGTTGAGGTGCGGGTGCCCTTTTGCGACCACCGCCTGGTCGAGGTGATGGCCCGCGTCCCCTCGCGTCACAAGGTCGGCCCCCTCGCGAGCAAGCGCCTGCTGAAGACGATCGTCGGCCCGAGGCTGCCGCCTGAGGTCACCGCGCGGCGCAAGCTCGGCTTCAACGCTCCCTTCGGCGCCTGGATGAAGCGCCCGGCGAACGCCAAGCGGATCCGCGAGACCTGGCTCGATCCGCGGGCGCTCGCGAGCCGCGGGATCCTCGAGCCGCGGGCGGTCGAGCGGCTCTGGGATGAGCATCAGCGGGGCGCTCGCGACCACGCCCCCAAGCTCTGGGCGCTGATCACCCTCGAGGTCTGGCTCCGCCTCTACGCGTAGTCGAGCGGTTCTTGGGGGGGCATCTCCGATGCTTCGCGAGCTCGACATCGGCGGCTGCTCGACATCCGCGGCTGCTCGTCGAGCAGAGATGCTCTGGGGCAGGCCAGCCTCCGGGCAGGTCCTCGTGGGGCCGGTGCACCGCCGAAAAATCTGCGAAGGGAGGGCCCTCGGCGGCTGATCCCGCAGGATTCAGCACCGACCGCGGGAGATTGACAGGGCCCGACCTCCGTGGTCCGATGGGGACCGTCATGGCTCCCCCGTTGCTCCCCATTACCCGCTTGGTCGCCTGCCCCTCATGCCAGGAGCATGTGAAGTCGAACGAATCGGTCTGTCCCCACTGTGACACGACCCTCGGGACTACCGGCGGCGCTGTCGGTCGTGCGGCTGCGGCCGTGTTGATGGGCCTCGCCCTCGCGAGCTGCAACGGCAAGGACGACCCCGAGCCGGAGTACGGGGTCCCGGCGACGGAGGCGTCCGCGTCGGAGTCGGCGTCGGCGTCGGCGTCGGCGACGGACGCGACGAGCGGGACCGACTCGGAGGGCAGCTCGTCCACCGCCGGCACCGGCACCGCGACGGGGAGCACCGGGACCACGGGCTCGACGACGATCGAGCCGGACTACGGGGTGCCGACGACGACCGCCGAGCCAGAGTACGGGGTGCCGACCACGGAGGGCTCGACGGTCACCGGTGAGCCGGAGTACGGAGTGCCCGACACGACGACCGATCCGGAGCCGGACTACGGCGTCCCGGACACCGCCTGAGCCGCGGCGACGAGCGACTGCCTGCGGGCTGCGCTCTCCCGGGCCCTCTCCTCCGCGATCCCGCGACGAGGAGCGGGCCCGTACAAATTCACAGGCTCCACCGTCGGCGGATCGCCTGCGGCGAAGGCCTGAGCGGGGGCTCGCCCTCCCCCGCTCAGGCGATCACCGGCAGGCGCTTCGGCGCGGGCGCGGGCGCTTCGTCGGACCAGGGCTCGACCTCGATCTCAAAGCGACCGAAGTCGTAGGGAGCCCCCGGAGCCGCGACCCGCTTGACCAGCGTCTCGCGGAGCCCCTGACGCCTGAGCTTGCTCGCCCGGTAGTAGCAAAAGGGGTTGTTGCCGCGGCGGCCGAGGGTGCTGTGGGCGGTGAAGGAGCAGCCGCCGCGGCAGACCTCGGCGTAGTAGCAGGACTTGCAAAAGCCCCACAGCTCGCTGGTGCCGCGGGTTCTCGCGAAGGTGATCGCCTCGGCCTCGGCCCACACCTGGGTGATGTCGGCGTCGCGGATGTTGCCGCCGGTGTAGGGCCCTGTCGGCAGCGATGGGCAGCCCTTGATCGTCCCGTCCGACTCCAGCCCCATGACGAATTTCCCGGCGGAGCAGCCCTGCCAGTGGGCCTCGGCCTGACCTGGCCTTGAGCGCAGGAGCAGCTCGTGCGGGCCGTAGTAGCCGACGTTGTTGCCGAGGCGAACGTGGAAGGCCCGCGAGCTCGGAGTCCCGGCCCGCTCGGCCTCGGCGAGCGCCCAGCGCTGGATCTCGGCGAGCGTGTCGATCACCTCGAGGATCATGTAGGGCTCTAGGATCCACTCGGGGCGATCGGCGGCCCGTCCCATCGGCGCGGTGAGCTGCGCCCGCCAGACCGCGACCCCCGCGTCTCGGAGGGCGGCGGCCGTCGCCGGCAGCTCGTCCTTGTTGACCCGGTTGATCTGCGAATTGGAGGTCACGGTCATGCCGATCGCGCGGGCGTTGCGGATCGCCTCCATCGCCGCCCGCCAGCTCCCCGGGCTCGCCCGGAGCTGGTCGTGGCTGGTCTCGAGGCCGTCGACGGAGACGCCGACCGCCGCGAGCCCTGCGTCGCGGAGGCGACGGATCCGGTTCGGCGTCAGCCCTCGCCCGCCTGTCTGCATCGTCACCCGCACGCCGCCGGCGGTCAGGTGCTCGATGAGCCGATAGCAGTCGCCGCGGAGGTAGGCCTCGCCGCCGATCAGGGTGACCTCGCGGGAGCCCAGGCGGATCAGCGAGTCGGCGACCTCGAGGAGCTCCTCCGTGCTCAGCTCATCGTCGCGGGCGGAGGGGCCTGCCCGCGAACCACAGTGGGCGCAGGCGTGATCGCAGCGCAGCGTAGTCTCCCAGACCACATAGATCGGGCGCGGCGCTTGGAGATCGTCGGGGCCCAGGGTTCGAGCGCTCATGGGCCCCAGGATAGCCTCCTCGACCGCATTTCCGCCGGCTCTTCAGCGGCGACCGGCGACCACAGGATCCGACGGCAGCGGGCCAGCAACGCTGTTGGCGTCGGCGTTGGCAGGCCTCCCAGGGCGCCCTGGCGCCCGATAGGCCTCGTCCGCAGGCCGCTGCTCCGCCCAGCCGCTGGCCTCTCCGGCTCCGACACCGGCAACTCGGGCTCCAAGGAGCTCAGCCCTCCAAGGCCGGTCCTGGTCGGCGGGGACCATTCATACCCGGGGCATGATCGCGGCAGCCACTACGGGGCGCGGCGCTGCGACGATCACCTCGACGCAGCCGACGGCGCTCGCACGTCCCATCAACAATCGCTGCCCATCGGCCCATGTCGATGCTAGGCACAAGCTCAGGCATCCCATGAGGATCCGCGACAAGAAGATGGAGCTGGCGCTCGGGCTCGGCGCGCTCGTCCCGGGGAGCGCGATCGCCACGGCGACGCCGACCCTCGCCGGCGCGGCGGTCATCGCCTCGGGCGCGGCCTTTACGAGCGCCTTCCTCTTCGGGGAGGGAGCCCGCGACCGCGACCATCGGACCGTTCTTTCGGCGCTCCTCCTCCCGGGGATCGTCGGCGCCACCACGCTCGTGCAGCTCGACGTCGCCGTCTCGATCCAAAACACCTACGCCGGGCTCGTCCTGATCTTGGTCGCCGTCGCGCTCGCGCTCTCGCAGGGGTACCTGTCGCTGCCCACCTTCTTCTCGGATCGGGTCACGCGTCTCCTCTCCCTGCCGTGGATCGTCCTGCTCGCGTCGAGCTTCTCCTCTGTCCTCAGCTTCGCCGCCGACAAGGCGGTCGGCGGCGAGGACCTCGGCTTCACGCTCTTTATCTTCCTCGGGGTGATGCCGATGCTCTTCGGCTTCTTCGTCGTCGGCGCGGCGAAGCTCGTCGACGAGGCCGCTGTGAGCCGAGGAGCGTGGGTCGCTCGCTACGTCCTCACGGTCTCGAGCGCGCTGCTGAGCGCCTTCGTCCTCGGCGCTCTCCTCCAGCGCTAGGGGGCGCGCCCCTAGCAGCCCGTGGCAAAAGTCCCGTGTGCTGTCGCGCCGCGATCGTTGGCCCTCTTGGCTTCGACGAAACGCCGCTGTACTGCAAGTTTCGGCGGGGCCGAGAGGGGCGACGAGGGCAAGCGAGAGCGCGCGGGACTTTTGCCACGGGCTGCTAGAGGCTCGCGCTCCGGGCGAGCCTCAGGATCTCGAAGATCGCCCGGGTCGCCGGAGAGCGGTTGAGCGTATAGAAATGAATGCCAGGGGCGCCCGTCTGCGGTCGGACGAAGGGCTCGGGCATGCCCGGCTCGAGGAGCGCTCGGCACTGGTGGGCCGCGTACATCACCCCGGCCCAAAAGACCTCCTGCGGATCATCCTCGATCGTCCGCATGCGCTCGCGGAGGACGGCTGGGATGCTCGCGCCGCACATCCTCGAGAAGCGATCGATCTGCTGGTAATTGGTCACCGGCATCACCCCTGCGATGATCGGCACGTCGATCCCGATCGCGGTCGCCGACCGGACGAAGCGCCGATAGAGCTCATTGTCGAAGAAGAGCTGGGTGATCAGGTAGTCGGCGCCCGCGTCGACCTTCGCCTTGAGGTGACGGAGATCGCTGGCAGCGTCGGCGGCCTCGGTGTGGACCTCCGGGTAGCAGGCCGCGCCGACGCAGAAGTCGCCCTCGTCGCGGATCAGCGCGACGAGCTCCGCTGCGTACTTGAGGCCGCCCTCGGTGGCGACGAAGTCCGCCTTGCCCCGCGGCGGATCACCGCGGATCGCGAGGATGTTGAAGATCCCGCGATCGCCGAGCTCGCCGACCTTGCGCCGCAGCTCATCCCGGGTCGCGCCTACGCAGGTGAGGTGAGCGACCGGCTCGATGCCGAGCTCGCGCTTGATCCGGGTGACGACCTCCAGGGTCCGGGCCCGGGTCGAGCCGCCGGCGCCGTAGGTCACCGAGACGAAGTCCGGGCTCAGGGCGGAGAGGCTCTCGAGGCTCCGCCAGAGAGCCTCCTGGCCCTTTGTGGTCTTCGGCGGGAAGAACTCAAAGCTAAAGATCGGCCGCTTGTGGTTGAGGCGCTCGCGGATCAGCATCGTCGGGCCACAACTAGCATTGACCTGCAGCGGCGGCTAGACGGGCCGCGGCGAAAGTTGAGGCCCTAGCGCTCGGTCGCCAGCCAAACGTCCGCGGCCTCGACCCGCTGTCGCCCCCCGCCGCGGGCGGGGGCGATCAGCAGTGCTCCGTCCTCGTCGAGGCCGACGGCGACCCCCCGCAGCCCAGGCGCGCGCGGGGTCGCCTCGGTGACCACCTCGCGCCCGAGGAGCTGAGAGTAGGGCTCGTAGCGCTCGCGCAGGGCCGCAAAGCCGCCGGCTGCGAAGTCCGTGGTCGCCCCCTCGAGGCTGCTGAGCAGCGCCGCGAGGATCGACCGACGACCGACGATCCTCGACGCCGCGGGTATGCCTGCACCCTCCCTCGCGAGGGCGACGCTGGTCGCCGTGGTCGCGAGCTGCGGCGCCGCGAAGCTGCGACGGCCGACGTTGATGCCGACGCCGACGACGATCACCTGGAGGCCGCCAGCGCTCCAGCGACCCTCGCAGAGGATCCCGCCGAGCTTGCGGCCACGCCAGAGCAGGTCGTTCGGCCACTTGAGCTCGAGCCCCTCCAGCCAGCGGCTGAGACCCTCGCGCAGGCCGACGCCGACCGCGAGGCTGTAGGCGCCCCACGACGCGGCTGCGAGGCCGCGGCTCGAGGCATAGGACGGGGGGCGGACGACGACGCTGAAGTACAGATCGCCGGCGTCCGGCGACTCCCAGCTCCGTCCTCGCCGACCGCGACCGGCGAGCTGACGATCGGCGGTGACCAGGGCCCCGTTGGGGGCGCCCTCCAGGGACCACGCGAGCGCCCGGTCGTTGGTCGAGTCGAGCTCCCCGTAGTGCTCATGGGCGCGGCCGAAGGCGGCGGTGCTGAGGTCGCCGCCGAGCCCCCCGAGATCGTCGTCGACCTCCTCGAGCTCGTCGCGCTCGTCGAGCGGATCGAGCGGGTCGAGCGGGTCGAGCGGATCGAGCGGGTCGAGTCCGTCGGCCTCGGAGGTCGCTCTGCGCTCGTCCGTCATCGGCTCGCCGCTCAGTGCCAGCCGCCGGGGGGCTCGAAGAGCAGGGAGATGTCCGCCGCCGTCGCGGAGTGGGTCAGCTTGCCGACGCTGATGAGATCGATCCCCAGCGCCGCCAGCACCTCGACCCGCTCGCAGGAGATCCCGCCGCTGACCTCGACGAGCGCTCGCTTGCCGGTGATCGCGACCGCCTCGGCGACCTCCGCGTCGTCCATGTTGTCGAGCATCACCACGTCGGCGCCGGCGTTCAGCGCCTCGCTGAGCTCCTTCATGTCCGTGACCTCGCACTCGATCCGGAGGGTGTGCGGCGCGGTCTCCCTGGCGGCTGTGATCGCGGCTGTGATCCCGCCGCAGGCGCGGATGTGGTTCTCCTTGATCAGGACCCCGGCGCCGAGATCGTTGCGATGGTTGTGACCGCCGCCACAACGCACGGCGTAGCGATCGAGCGAGCGCAGCCCCGGCATCGTCTTGCGGGTGTCGGTGATCCGACAGCGACCGCCGGCCGCGTCGACAAAGCGGCGGGTCAGGGTCGCGACGCCGGACATCCGCTGGAGGAGGTTGAGCGCGGTCCGCTCGGCGGCGAGGAGGGAGCGGGCCCGGCCGCGGACGCGGGCGACGATCGTCCCCTCCGGGACCCGATCGCCGTCGGATGCGACCAGCTCGATCCAGGTCGAGGGATCCACGCGATGGAAGACCGCCGCGGCGACCGAGAGCCCCGAGAGCACAAGCGGCGCCTTGGTGACGAGCCGGGCCCGGGCCATCGCCTCCGCCGGCACCGCGACCCGGCTGGTCACGTCGCCGGTGGCGAGGTCCTCCGCCAACGCCCGGTCGATGATCTCGCTGGCGGCGCCGAGCTCAGCGGGATCCCAGCCGGTCGCGTCGTGGCTTTGGTTGGGATTGTGGTTGTCGGACTTCACCATGTTTCGATCTCCCACTCGTATTTTCGCGCGTAGCGGCGCAGGCGCCGGTCTGGGTTGATGACCCGAGGATGACCGACCCGCCTCAGCATCGGCAGGTCGGAGTAGCTGTCAGTGTAGAAGAAGGAGCGCTCGAGGCTGATGCCCCAGCGCTCGGCGTAGGCCTGGGCCCGAGCGACCTTGCCGAGACCGCCGCAGGCGGGGGGGATGTGCCGCCCGGTGAGGCGTCCCCCCTCCACGACGAGCTCGGTACAGAGGACATCGTCGGGGGGGATGGCCAGCAGGCGCGCGACCGGCTCCGCGACGAAGCGGGTGCCGGTCGTCAGCAGGGCGACTCGATGCCCCTGGCGCCGATGCTCCTCGATCCTGGCCCGGCCGCCCCGGGTGACCGTCGCCGCGATCTCGACGTCGAACCAGGTCCCGACCTCGGCGGCGATCTCTGCGTACTCACGACCGGCGTAGTCCCGGGCCGCGCGGGCTGTCACCGCTTCGAAGTCGAGAAACCCCAGCCGGTACTGGAGGATCCAGCGGAGCGTCCGCGCCGCCTCGCCGATCGGCAGCCTCCCCGTTCGCCACAGATGGCGCACCCAGAGTTCACCTGAGTTGATCGAGAGGAGCGTGCGATCGACGTCGAAGAAGGCTGCCACGAGGGAGCCGTCGCTCATGGGGGGAATGTACTGGCGAGGAGCAGGTCCATCAACAGGTTGGACGCGGTGTGGAAGAGCGCCGGCGCCCACAGGGAGCCGCTCCTCCGCCACAGCCAGGCGAAGATGAGCCCCGGGAAGAACGTCGCCAGGCGGCCGAGCTGCGCCATGCTCACGAGGTGACCGACGGCGAAGAGGAGGCTCGAGAGGAGCGCTCCCCAGCCGAGCTTGACCCCGAAGTAGCGGCGCCTCGGCGGCCAGCGATCGTCGAGGGCGCTCATCAGGTAGCCGCGGTGGAAGACCTCCTCGGCGAGGGCGACGGCGAAGAGCCCGACCGCGAGCTCGTAGAGGAAGCCAAAGCCGTAATAGGCGGTCCAGCGCGCCGGCAGGCGCAGGGCCTCCGGCAAGAGGCCGCCGTCATGGTGACGGCAGAGGCGGTTGAGAAAGGTGTCGAGGGAGCCGTGCAGCGGCGTCTGGGCCTCGACCCAGGAGAGCGGCGAGATCCAGGAGAGGTCGCCGCCGCAGATCTGGGCGTAGAACCACCAAAACCCGAGGACAAAGGGGGGAAAGACGATCAGCGCCGCGAGGGCCGCGATCTTTGCGCCACGGGGGCTCCAGCGCGGGACCGGCCCCTCGGGGCCGACCTGATAGCGCTCCTGCACCGCGGGCCTGTCGCGGAGGAGCCACCCGGGGAGGAAGTAGAACGCCGCGACCAGGGCGAGGCCGCGGATCCCCGCGAGCCCCGGGACCAGACCCATCAGGCCGAAGCCGACGTAGACCAGGCAGGCGGAGAGGATCGCCTGGCGAGCGCGGGCACGGACGGCGTCGGACGTCGGGGCCTCCGGCTCGGCTTCCGGGCTGGGCTCCGGGCTGGGCTCCGACCTGGGCTCCGACCTGGGCTCCGACCTGGGCTCCGACCCCGGCTCCAACTCATGGGGGCGCGACACGGTCGTCACTATGCCCTAGCGCCCCCGGCGGTCACGCCAGAAGTCGACGCAGGTCGAGCGCGCCGCGGCAAGGCCTGCGCACTCTCTCGTGTCCCGGCCGACAGTCCTCAAGGCGACTGGGGCTCCGCTCCGAAGGCGTCGACGCGCTCCGCGCTGCTGGTCAGCTAGCGGAGGGAGGCCGCGAGGCGAGCGAGCCGCCGGCGGAGGCTCTCCAAGGTCTCGACCATGGTGTCGACGTGCTCCAGGACACGCTCGTCGTTGGCCACCGCGTGGACATCCGCCCGGCTCAGGCGCGGCTGCTCGAGGAGGCCGACGGTGCGGATCAGGTAGTCCTCGATGTGGCGGAGGCCGAGCGCCGTCTCCCGCATGTCATCGTCGATAAAGAGGATCAGGTTCTCGAGGTTACGGACCTGCGAGAGCGCCTCCGTCGCCTCGTAGGAGGTGCTCGCTCGGTCGAAGATCCGGTCGCTCGCGCGGCGGCGACGGCCGCTCCGGCGGCGTTCTTTGCCCGCGGCGGGCTCGCTAGCGACGAGGGGGTCCCCAGCTCGGGCGCGGAGGCGGGGCTCAGAGGACGGAGCGGAACGATCTGCCGGGAGCATGTCTCTATCGGATGCACGTCAGGCGACTCTGCGGCAAGTTTTCTACATATCTGGAGGGTCTCGGCACTCGACTTGCATCGACTGCGAGGGCGACAGGTCGTGGGGATCCTTACGTGAAAGTACCTGCCAAAGGCTAATGATTGCAGTATCTTGCTCCGCTCACGGCGCGTTGCCGCCAGTGGTCGCCTGTTGGCCCATGGCTGCAATTTCGGACGATAAGTTGCAGGAGATCAAGGAGCGAGTCGACATCGTCGATCTCGTCGGTCGTTACGTGGGCCTTCGCCGCTCCGGCAAGAACTACAGCGCCTGCTGCCCTTTCCACGAGGAGAAGACCCCTAGTTTCTACGTCAACCCCGAGCGCAGGAGCTACAAGTGCTTCGGCTGCGGCGTCTACGGCGACGGGATCGCCTTCGTGATGAACGTCGAAGGCAAGGGCTTCGTCGAGGCCTGCCGCAAGCTCGCGGAGCTCTACGGGGTGCTCCTGCCCAACTCGCCCGGGCGGGAGAAGGCGGCGGAGCAGCAAGAGGAGCGCGATGTCGCCTACGCGGTCGTCAAGGCGGCGACCGAGATCTTCCGCGAGACCCTGCTGCGCAGCCCCGAGGGCGAGGCCGGCCGGGCCTATCAGCAGGAGCGGGGGCTCGACCCTGAGATCTCAGAGACCTTCCGCCTCGGCTATGGGCCGGCGCCGAGCGAGGGGGGCTGGGACTTCCTCGCCCGCCGCCTCGCCGAGCGCAAGCTCGACCTGGGGGTCGCCGAGAAGCTCGGCCTCGTCGGCCGATCGGAGCGGACGGGCTCCTTCTACGACCGCTTCCGAGGGCGCCTGATCTTCCCGATCATTCAGCCAGGCGGGTCGGTGATCGGCTTCTCCGGGCGGATCCTGCCGATCCACGCCGAGGACAGCGGCGCGGATCGCGAGGCGCCGAAATACATCAACTCTTCGGAGTCCGTGCTCTACTCGAAGAGCCAGACCCTCTTCGGGCTGCACACGGCGAGCCCGGCGATCCGGCAGCGGGGCCGGGCGATCCTCGTCGAGGGCAATGTTGACGTCGTCAGCATGCACCAAAAGGGCTTCAACGAGACCGTAGCGCCCCTGGGGACCGCCCTCACCGCCTCCCAGCTCAAGATCCTGAGCCGCTTCACGGACACCGTGCTCCTCTGCTTCGACGGCGACCGCGCTGGTCGCAAGGCCGCCCGTGAGGCCATCCCGCTGGTCCTCGACGCGGACATGGACGCTCGGATCGTCGTCTTGGGAGACGGCCTCGACCCCGACACCGTCGACGGCGAGCGCCTCGCCGGTCTCTTCGACAGGCCGACGGCCGCCCTCGAGTGGCTGATGCTGTGGATGGTCGAAAAGGGCGCCTCGGAGTCGCCGGAGCTGCAGATCCGAGCCCTCGACGCCCTAGCTCCGCTTCTGAGGAAGGTCCGCCGGGAGGCTGCCCGCGATCTCTACATCGACCTCGCGTCGAAGTTGCTGAAAATCCCAAGAGGTCGCATATCCTCGGCGGTCCGCGGAGGTCGACCCGACCATCGCCGACCTCCCCACCCCCCCCCGCCGATGTACGAAGCCGCCGCACCGATCGCCCCGCTCCCGCGCGGTCAATCTGAGCTGGTGATGCTCCTCGTCGACAACCCCCAGCTCGCAGTGTCGGCGGTGGACTCGGGGGCGCTCGAGGCCCTCACCGACCCGCGACTTCAAACCCTCGGGCAGGCGGTCGTCGACGCCGCCCTCCGCGGCGAGAGCCCCGGCGAGGGAGAGCTGCTAGAACTCGTCGATCCCCGCGAACATCGCCAAATCCACGACCGGGTCTTCTCCGGCACCTATCGCGACACGGACGCGGACATCGACGCCATCCTCCACGAGCTCCTCACGGCTGCCCGCCGGGAGCGACTCAAAGCCGCCAAGCTCGAGAACGACAGGGCGATGGCCGAGGCCCGCGCGAGCGGAGACCTCGACCGGCTGCGCGCCCTCGCACAGGAGCGAATCGCGCTCCGTCGCCAACTCGAGGTTTTCGATCTAAACCCCCCCAACCCACCGAACACCCACGGGTGAACGGCCTGAGTTAAAGCGAGAGGACATGACCTCCAGGATGCAAGCCCGCACTGTAGACGTAGAGAAGCTGAAGAATCAGCTGATCGCATACGGCCAGAAAAAGGGGCACGTCACCTACGACGAGCTCCACGAGCTCCTGCCGCCCGACCTCGTCGATCCCAAGGATCTCAAGGACTGGGAGAAGCTGCTCTCCGCTGAGGGGGTCATGGTTCTCAGCCGTGAGGAGGCCAAGAAGGCCAAGAAGAAGAGGTCGGCGCGCAAGGCCAAGAACAAGGACGACGACGACGACAGCACCCGGACCAACGATCCGGTGCGGATGTACCTCCGCAAGATGGGCTCGGTCTCGCTGCTCACCCGCGAGGGCGAGGTCGAGATCGCCAAGCGCATCGAGCAGGGCGAGCTCAAGGTCCTCGACATCGCCCTCTCGTCGCCGGTCGCCGTCCCGTACATCATCGACATGTACGAGCGGATCAAGCGCGGTCAGCTCCGGGTCAAGGACGTCATCGTCGTCGCCAACCCCTCGGACAACCAGCCGAACAGCGCCGACCGACCGCTAAACCAGGAGCTCTCCCTCGAGAACCTGGCCAAGCAGGTCGAGAAGCTCCGCCGCTACCAGAAGGACATCGACCGTCTGCGGGCCCAGCTCATCACCGTCGACATGGACGAGGATGCCCGCGAGGTGGTCATCCAGTCGGTGCTCGACCATCGCCAGTCGATGGCCGACTCGATCGGCGCGATCCGCCTCAACCGTCGACCGATCGACGGGATCGTCAACGACCTCACCGATCTCGTCGAGCGGGTGACCCGCGCTGAGCGTGATCTGATCCAGTGTGAGCGCCGGGCCGGGATGGACCTCAAGGAGCTGAAGACGCTCTTCAAGGACGTCCGCCTCTCCGAGGAGCAGGAGTTCAAGCTCTGCCGTCGCCTCGGCCTCCACCCCTCCGAGCTCCACGAGATCGAGGCGCGGATGAAGCTGGCGACCAAGCGGATCCGCCAGGTCGAGCAGGAGACCAACATGCGGGCCTCGGAGCTCCGCGAGATCCACGACCACCTGATGGCCGCGCGCCGCCAGGCCGAGCGCGCCAAGGCCGAGCTCGTCGAGGCCAACCTCCGCCTCGTCGTCTCGATCGCCAAGAAGTACACCAACCGCGGCCTCCAGTTCCTCGACCTCATCCAGGAGGGGAACATCGGCCTGATGAAGGCCGTCGATAAGTTCGAGTACAAGCGCGGCTACAAGTTCTCGACCTACGCGACCTGGTGGATCCGGCAGGCGATCACCCGGGCGATCGCCGACCAGGCCCGGACCATCCGCATCCCGGTCCACATGATCGAGACGATCAACAAGCTGATCCGGACCAGCCGCTCGCTCGTCCAGGAGCTCGGCCGCGAGCCGACCCCGGAGGAGATCGCCGAGAAGATGGAGCTGCCGCTCGACAAGGTCCGCAAGGTCCTGAAGATCGCCAAGGAGCCCATCTCCCTCGAGACCCCGATCGGCGAGGAGGAGGACTCCCACCTCGGCGACTTCATCGAGGACAAGAACACGATCTCGCCGACCGAGGCGGTGATCAACATGAACCTGGCCGATCAGACACGTCGCGTGCTCGCGACCCTGACCCCGCGCGAGGAGAAGGTCCTGCGGATGCGCTTCGGCATCGGCGAGAACTCCGACCACACCCTCGAGGAGGTCGGACAGGACTTCTCGGTCACCCGCGAGCGGATCCGACAGATCGAGGCCAAGGCGCTCCGCAAGCTTCGGCACCCGAGCCGCTCGAAGCGCCTCAAGGCGTTCGTCGAGAGCTAGTCCCCCGACTCCGACCCCGCGAAGAGACAGAGAGGCCGGCCTCCCGAGGGAGCGCCGGCTTCTTCGTTCTCACGGGGACTCCGCTCTCAGCTCAGCTCGCTGGTCTCCGCAGCGGCGACGATCCACGCGGCGATGGTCCGGTTGTCCTGGGGGCCGAGCTCCAGCTCCTCGCGCAGGCGAATCCAGTCGCTCGCCCACTCCGCCTGAGCCTCGACCAGCGCGTCGACGTCGAGGTCGGGCGGCGCACCCTCAGTAAAATTGAGCCGACAGATGCGGAGCTCGTGGGGCCTGTCGGGGTGCCAGAGCGGTACGCCGTACTTGCGACAGATCCGCGGCCGATGCTCGTAGAGGCCGCAGCACCCCTCGCCGTCGAGCACGGGGCAGGGCTGGCGCTGGTCTGCTTGGTAGGCTCGGGCGCGGGCGACGATCGCCGCTCGCTTGGCGGGAGCTGTCGCGGCGAGGCCTAGGGCGAGCATCTCGCCCTCGACCTCGGAGACGCGAAAGGTCTGGTGGCAGCACTCGCTACAGCCCGGACGGCACTCCAAGGAAGCCGGGTGGGCGGTCATCACCGCGCCGACGTCGCGGTCGAGGATCGTCAGGTGACGGCGGAGTCGAGGGAGTGCACTCATCGTCGTTCGCGGCTCCTGGTGGGCACACGCTAGCAGCCTCGCTGGGGGCCGGGCTCGCTGCCGAGTCGACCGTCGGCGGCAGGTCCGGGGCCTCTGCGCTCCCGAGGTCCTCATCGGTGAGCGGGACCTTCCCGTCAAACTCACCGGGCTCGGGGGGCAAGAACGACTCGAGGGAGCGGACCGAGCGGTGAAAGCGGGAGACGAGGTAGCGGTCGAGGAAGCGCCGCGGGGTCATCTCGCCGGCGAGAACCGCCTGGTAGTCCTCGCTTTGGCGGAGGAAGCGAGCCTCCTCCGCGAGGAGCCGGACCTCATCCGCATCGCGGTGCTCCGGATGGCGAATGACGAAGAGCGCGGGGACCCCGCGACCACGCTCGACCCAGCCACGATGCCGCTCGGCGAGCTCCGTGCGGATCTCCCGGAGGTCGACGCGGCCGGCCCAGCCGGTCTCGCCCAGCTCCACGTAGGACCAGCGCTCCAGCGGCGCCTGGCCCCGCAGGCGGAGGGCTGCGTCGACCTCGGAGTAGCGGACGATATAGCGGCCGTCTTCCGCGTCCGTGACCTCCAAAGCCCGCACACGGGCACCCTCCGCGTCGATCACGTAGACCGGCAGAGCCCCGCGAAAGCGGCGAATGGAGCACTTCTCGCGGCGCGCGTCGGCCGGGATCAAGCCCCCTCGACCGCCATCGCGGAGGATCCAGCGACGGCAATATCGGGTCGTCGAGAGGAGGACGGTGACCTGCGCGAGGCTCTCCTGGCGACGGTCGACCAGGCCAAAGCGGGGCCGCTCCGCCCGGTAGAGGCGCCCCGCTGTCCGGGCCCACGCGCGCGCGCAGCGGGTCGTCAGCTCCGGCGTACGCTCACCGCTGACCAGCCCCGCCCGGACCTCGTCGCGGCAAGGATCTCCCGCGGCCAAGGTCGCGAGGGCGAGCTCGGCGTCGGCGGGGCTCAAGGCGCTGGTCTGCGGCGCCTTGGCCCGCCCCTTCGCGTTCGCAGGCCCAGGCGCTGAGAACACCATGAGGAGCCCGCACAGGGCCGCCAAGAGGGTTATGCGGCGCATTCGCGGTGTTCTCGGCGCCTGGACCGCGACGGGCTCCATCTTGGCTCCGCCTCGGCTCCACCGGCGAAGATCACCCTGACACTGCCAGCTCTCGGGATCCGCGACGGCCACAGGGCCCTAGGGTAGCAGGAGTCAGCGCCTCCGGTGGTTGAGCGGAAGGCCCTCCTGCGGCACTCTCCCGGCGCATGCCTCGTCTGCACTCCCGCCGCCCCGCTGCCTCGCCACGCCGCTGCTTTGGCGCAAAAGTGAGTGGCCTCGCCCTCGCCCTCGCCCTCGCCCCCGCCGTCGGCTGCCTCAAGGTCCCGCCGGAGGAGACCGAGTCGCCGGGCGATGAGGGCGCGCCGCAGTCGGCGGAGGCGGTGCTCAGCCGCTACATCACCGCCGTCGGCGGCGAAGAGGCGCTGCGCAAGATCACCCAGCGCACGGTCGAGTCGCGGATGCTGGTCAAGCCGGAGGAGGGCTGCGAAGAGGACGAAGAGGAGTGCATGCGGGAGGAGCGGACGGGCACCTTCACCCTCCAGACGACGGTCCAGAGCAAGCTCTACCGCCGCACGGTGCTCGGCAACGCGATCGAGGAGCGGGGCTACGACGGCAACGAGGGCTGGCAGCTGCAAAGCGGCGTCCTCGTCCTCGACGATCCGGCCGCCGCCGCGGTCACCCGCGAGGACGCGGTCCTCCACTGGTACTTTGACCTCGCCAAGCGCGGGATCACCTTCACCCAGGAGCCGCCGCGGGCGAAGGACTTCGCCGGCAAGCCGGCGCTCCTCGACGGCCTGCGCTGGACCAACGCCAACCCGGCGATCCCCGAGAAGACGATGTGGTTCGATCGCGGCACCGGCCTCCTCCGCGAGGAGCTGGTCGAGGAGCCCACCGGCGACGGCCTCACCCTCAAGCAATGGGTGCTCTACGACGACTACCAGAAGGTCGACGGCGTCCTGATCCCGCACTCGATCCGCCTGGTCTCCGAGCTCGGCGAGCGGGCTCAGGAGGTCGTCTTCACCTCGCAGCGCGTCGATCACAGCGCCATCGACCCCTCGGTCTTCGCCGTCCCGGAGCTGCCCAAGCCCGCTCCCGCGCCCGACCAGATCCTGAACTCGCTGGCGATCACCGAGAAGTCCTACAAGGACAACCCCAAGGACCTCTCGGACGTCATCTCCTACACGCGCCAGCTCTGGGCGGCGGCTCACTTCAACCACGCCGCGGAGCTCGCCAAGGAGGCGCTCAAGCTCGACTCCAAGGAGAGCGAGGCCCTGTGGATCCTCGCCCGCGCCCAGGTTCTCCAGGGCAAGTGGAAGGACGCCTCGAAGACCCTCGACAAGGCCGCGAAGGCCGGCATCCGCCCTGAGCTGGTCGCCGCCCAGAGGGCCTGGATCGCCAGCCACAGCCGCGACTTCATCGGCGTCGCCAAGGCCCTCGACGAGACCGGCGAGGCCAACCAGGCGATGGCCGCCCGCTACCGCACCTTCGCCGGAAAACCCTTCGAGATCAGCCACGACGGCGACGGTTGCTCGGCCCTGATCCCCCTCGCCCAGGCCAACACGAGCCTGCCGCTGGTGGAGATCGAGCTCGGCGGCGTCGAGGTGATGGCGATGATCGACACCGGCGCGACCGACGTGATCCTCGACGATGAGCTCGCCGCCCAGATCAAGGTGCCGATCCGCTCGCGGACGCCGGTCAACCAGCAGGGCGACGAGATCGGCCACGGCCAGGTCGAGTCCCTGACGGTCGGCGACATCACCGTGAAGAACGTCCCGGTCGACATCTTCTCGACGGCGACGATCGCCGCGATGTCCGGGAGCCAGAACAAGGTCGCCCGCGCCGTCTTGGGGGTCCGCTTCCTCGAGCTCTTCCAGGTCACGGTTGACCCGCAGGCGTCGACGCTCACGCTCGTCGACGGCACCAAGAAGAAGTGCTCGAAGGCGATGGCCGCCCAGCGCAACGGCCCGAGCACCCCCTTCTGGGTCCACGAGACCCACTTCATCTACGTCCCGGCCAAGCTCAACGGCGCCGAGGGGCTCTTCCTCCTCAACACCGGCATGCAGGGGGTCGACCTAGCGGCGACGACGAAGGCCTACGGACGCTCTGCGATCGGCGCGCCGCCGCTCCGTCGCGGCGAGCCGGCGGTGGTCAAGGTCGAGGAGGTGCACCTCGGCGACTTCCGTGCGACCAACCTCCGCGCCGCCTACGGCTACTTCGAGCAGAGCAAGAGCTCAGACGAGTTCCGGATCGACGGGATGCTCGGCCTCGGCGTGTTCGCGAAGAGCCGCTGGACCCTCGACTTCGCCGAGCGCAAGCTCTACCTCGACCCGCCGGGCTCCGCCGGCGAAGAGCCCGCGAAGGCGAAGGCCGAGGGCAAGTGAGCGACCCGAGCGGAGCTCCGCCAAGCGCCGCCAAATCGGGGGCAGCTCTGGGCTCCGCGCCCGAGTCGGGGGCGCGCCTTTACAGCGTGTCGGCGGCGGTGCTCGACGGCGCCCTCGTCTCCGAGCCGACGATCGAGGTCGACGCCCTGGGGAGCATCACCGCGATCTACGGGGACGCGGCGGCGGCCCCCGCTGAGCTTCCGCGCTACGATCTCGGCCGTCGCCTCCTCCTCCCGGGCCTCGTCAACGCCCACAGCCACGCCTTTCAGCGGACGATCCGCGGCGCCACCCACCGCAGGCGCGCGGGCGACCCGAGCGACTTCTGGAGCTGGCGGGAGGCGATGTACGGCGCAGCCCAAGGGTTCGACCCCGAGGGGCTCTACCGGGCCACCAAGGCCTGCTACAGCGAGATGCTCGCCGCCGGGATCACCTGCGTGGGCGAGTTCCACTACCTCCACCATCAGGTCGACGGAGCCCCCTACGACGACCCCAACGAGCTCTCCCGGCAGATCATCCGCGCGGCCTCAGAGGTCGGCGTCCGCCTGGTCCTGCTCGAGGTCTTCTACCGTCGCGCCGGCGCGGGCAAGGCCCCGCTGCCGGAGCAGCGACGCTTCTGTGACCGGTCGGTCGACGCCTATCTGCGTCGGGTCGACGACCTCCGCAGCTCGGGGGTTGTGGTCGGCCTGGCGCCACACAGCATCCGAGCGGTGGCCGTGGATGAACTCCGTGAGCTCGCCGACTACGCCAGGGCCCATGATCTGGTGGTTCACGCCCATGTCTCGGAGCAGCCCCGCGAGAATCAAGAGTGCGTCGCCGAGCACGGCAAGACCCCGACCGCGGCCTTCGCCGACGCCGGCTGTCTCGACCGCCCGCGGCGCTTCACCGCCGTCCACGCGGTCCACGTCGACGCTGGTGACCGTGACCACCTCGGGGCCCAGCACGTCTGCGCCTGCCCGACCACCGAGGCCGATCTGGGGGATGGGATCGTCCCGGCGATCGACCATCGCCGGGCTGGCACCACGATCGCGCTCGGCAGCGACAGCAACGCTGTGATCGATCTGATCCAGGAGGCCCGCTTCCTCGAGATGAACGAGCGCCTGCGCACCGGCGCGCGGATCTGCCTCGCGGAGGGCCCCGGAGGGCTCGGGATCGATCTCCTCGGCGCCGCCACGGAGGCGGGGGCCTCCTCCCTGGGACAGCCTGCGCTCGGCCGTCTCGCCTGTGGACGCCCCTTCGACGCCTTCACGGTCGACCTCGATCACCGCCTGCTCGCAGACGTCGAGCAGGCCCACCTGGTCGACGCCCTCATGCTCGCCGGCTCGGCCGCGCCCGTCGACCAGGTGTTCGTCGGCGGTACGCGCCGACGTTGAGGCCGAGTCCTTTCGCCGTTTCAGCGCCGGTGCTACGCAACAAGATCTGTGCCTCGTCGCTCCACCCTCTTCGCGCTAGGCGTCCTCCTCGGGGCTGCCAGCTGCGCGAACAAGACCGAGCAGGCGACCCGCCAAGCCTGGAACTCGGCGGTGCGCGACACCGGCGAGGACGACAAGGGCGGCCCCGGTCGCGACAGCGCCGGCAAGGGCGGCGACGATGAGAGCGGTCATCGCTCCTGGGAGGAGATCGCGGGGTCGATCGAGCGGATCGGCGAGACCCTGGCCTCCGGGGTCGCCACGGTCGACTTTGCAGAGGTCGCGGAGGGCCTGTGCGGCCGGTCTACGGAGCCCATCGATCAGGAGGGGACGCTCGTCTACAACTGCGATCCAGAGCCGCTCATCTTGCTCGACGATGAGCCGGTGATGGTCGAGCTCGACGACTCCGGAGTGGTCAGCTTCATCGCCACCAACATCAGCGAGGAGGAGAGCGCGACCTTCCTCGAGCAGGCGCGGTCCCGACTCGCGAACCTCTGCGCGGAGACGTGGACCGGAATACCCGCGGACGCTGAGAATGCTCACGAAGAGTTCTACACGTGTCCCATGGCCAGCGGGACCGTGATCGCGGTCGGTCGCTTCCCTCGCGATCTCGACGCCAACCAGTGGCACTTCTCCCTGGTCGTCCTAGGGCCAGGCTAATATCCTCCGCCTAGGTTACTGATGGAATCCACGACGACGACGCAGCCAAGCCACGGTGGCATCCTCTTCCAGCTCGAGATGTTCCGGCCGACGATGATGGCGGCCGTCATCGCCCAGGGGCTCGCCTCCAAGGCGCGCAACATGCTCGACGCCACCCTCGAGCTCGCCCGCCATCCGACCGCGCCGATCGTTATCGCCCAGATCAAGGGGACCGTCGTCGGTGACGACGCCGCGGAGTTCTGGCGCGAGAACGCAGAGCTGGCGATCTACGCCAGCCAAGAGCTCCCGCGGCAGTGCTTCATCTACTACGTCCGCTCCGGCGAAGACCGCCGCGAGGGCTTCATCGTCGCCCAGCGGGGCCAGGTCCTGGTCGCCCACGACGCGACCGCGGAGACCATCCCCGAGAACACCCCGGACGATCAGTGGCCGGTCGGTCGCCTCTGTGAGCAGATGCGCCTCTCGGTCGAGGAGCTCGCGGAGGGATTCGCCGATGGGCCCCGGGTGAGCATTCCCCTCGCCGATCCGGTCGGTGACGACCAGAAGCTCTTGATGATCCTCGCAGGGCAGGGGGACGAGCCCGTCGACGATCTCGAGCCAGCAGGCGCCCAAGCTCCGGGCGGGCCAGGCGGGCCAGGCGGACCGGGCGGGCCGGGCGGGCCGGGCCGCGGCACAGGCGCACCTGCAGGCCCGAAGAGGCTCACGGTCGACGACGACATCAAGCGGCGCGCTGCGGCCCACGCCGCCGAGAGCGCAGCTCTCGCCGCCCGCTCGGCGGAGCTCCGCGAAGGTCTCCCCTACACAGTCGACCAGCGCGGCCTCCTGGTCGCCCCCGACGCAGAGCTCGAAGAGACCGAGGTCCTCGCCCAATACGCCGTCAAGGAGATCTCAGGCGGCCTCCCCGACGGCCTCCCCGACAACCTACGGGTCGACCTCCAGGGCCGAGCGCTCGACTTCGCGGTCAAGGTCGACTTCCTGAGCGAAGTCTTCCTCAACAACCGCCCGCTCACGCGGCAGGACTTCGAGGCGAAGGCCGCGGACTATGAGCTCGCCGGCGAGACGGTGAAGATCCTCGAGGTCTTCGCCCCCAGGCTCGGCGCCGGAAGCCTCCTTCGCCGGGGCAAGAGCAACGTCTTTGTCTCGCGCAGGCCCGACGCTCCGCTCCCCGCGGAGTTCCTCAGCAAGCTCTTGGGCTAGGCCTCGTCACCCGCCGACCCTACGGGTCCGTCCGGTCCGGCGGCGACTTGTCACGACGCGGATCCGTGATCGCGGCGTGATCGCGGCGTGAGAGCAGGCCGGGCTCTCATCACAGCCTCTTCGGGGCCAAGAGGGCCCCGCATATCCCAGCTCCGCAGGCCTCGCGACCAACCAAAGAGAGAGCCCGCGGCCTGGAGGCGCGGGCTCTTCTTGTTGTGGTGACCGCTCGAGCTCGCCGGCTCATGCAGTCGCAGCTCCTCGTCGAGTCAGGGGGCCAACCCTGCCGGTCTGCAGAGACCTACTCGGCGGAGTGGTTGCGGAGCGACGAGAGGATCGCCTCTTCGCGGAGGTCACGGGTGATCGAGTCGGGGTCGCTGAGCTTGTCGCGGATCAGCGCGTCGAGGATCATCTCGCGCTCAGGGCCCGGGGGCAGGTGCTGGCGAAGGCCGAGCTTGCGGCTAACGAGCACCTTGAGGAAGGGCTCGATCTTCCGGATCTCCTGGGCTACCCGCATGGTCGCCTTCTTCCCCTCGCCGCGGCGGACGGGGTACTTGGGCGCACAACGCTCGACAGCCTCGACGAGCTCGCGGGCGAGGTCGACGTCCACTCGCTCTTCGACGCCGAAGCTCGCGACGACGACGGGGCGGCTCTGCGCCTTTTTCGCGCCATCGCCGGCCCACCACACGTTGTGGGCGATCGAGAGGTAGGTGCGACGGGTATCACCGCAACGAACTTTGTTTCTACGTAGGTACATAAGACAATTCCTTCTTTCCGAGGCTAGTGGTGACCAGTCGTCGTGCAACAGTCGGGTTCTTGGACGCAGGTCCAAACCAGACCTTCATCGCTTTGCACTTTGTTCACGATCGGCTCGATTCAACACTTCTGGACCTCATCCTATGAAGATCGAGGCTACCTGCGGTCCCTCCGCCGCGCTAGGCAAATTCCCGCCAGAGCCCCTAAACCTTCACAACTAGGCGGTTTTCTCCAGTCCTTCGCAGTGGCACAAGCGACGCCTTGTGCCACTGCGCTGGCGCCACCCAGCGCCGAACCTGTGACGATGCACGGTCACCGCCGGGGGTACGCTGCAGACCTCTTCACATAGCCCGCGAGCCCCGGCGTGCGACAGCGACGGCGCCCTCGTCGATCGAGGCCCCGTCCATGTCGCGGCGGACTTCTCCGGCTAGAAGTCGCAGTTCCGCGGGGTCCGCGGGAAGGGGATGACGTCGCGGATGTTCTCCATCCCGGTGACGTACATCAGCAGCCGCTCAAACCCGAGTCCGAAGCCGGCGTGGGGTGCCGTGCCGAAGCGGCGGGTGTCGAGATACCAGGAGTAGATCTCAGGGTCGAGGCCCGCCTCCGCGATCGTCCGCTCGAGCACGTCGAGACGCTCCTCGCGCTGAGAGCCGCCGATCAGCTCGCCGATCTTCGGGACCAGGAGGTCGACGGCAGCGACGGTCCGACCGTCGTCGTTGCGGCGCATATAGAACGCCTTGATCTCCTTCGGGTAGTCGGTGACGAAGACCGGGCGACCGATGAGCTTTTCGGTCAGGTAGCGCTCGTGCTCCGCCTGGAGGTTGGCCCCGAAGTGGACCGGGAACTCGAACGTCTCGCCGCTCGCGACCAGGCGCTTGACCGCCTCGGCGTAGGGCATCCGCTCGAAGTCCGAGTTGACCACGTGGGTGAGGCGGTCGATGAGCCCCTTGTCGACCCAGCGGTTGAAGAAGGCGAGGTCCTCGGCGCAGACGTCGAGCGCGGTCTTCAGCAGGTGCTTGATGAAGTCCTCGGCGAGGTCGCAGTCGTCGTCGAGGTCGGCCCACGCGACCTCCGGCTCGATCATCCAAAACTCGGCGACGTGCCGGGGTGTGTTCGAGTTCTCGGCGCGGAAGGTCGGGCCGAAGGTGTAGACCTCCGAGAGGCCCATCGCGAAGGTCTCAGCGTTGAGCTGACCTGAGACCGTGAGGTAGGTCTGGCGGCTGAAAAAGTCCTCGCTCCAGTCGACCGCGCCGGACTCGGTCCGCGGCGGCGCGCCGACGTCCATCGTCGTCACGCCGAACATCTCGCCGGCCCCCTCGCAGTCGGCGGCGGTGACGATCGGCGTGTGCACATAGTAGAAGCCGCGGGCCTGGAAGAAGGCGTGGATCGCCTGGGCGAGGGCGCTGCGGGTGCGGAAGACCGCGCCGAAGGTGTTCGTCCGCGGCCGCAGGTGGGCGATCGTCCGCAGGAACTCGTTGGTGTGACGCTTCTTCTGGAGCGGGTAGCTGGGATCGGCGCGGCCGATGATCAAGACCTGCGTCGCCTTGACCTCGACCTTCTGGCCCTTCGCGGGGGACTCGATGAGCTCGCCTAGGACCTCGACCGCGGAGCCGGTCGTGAGGTGGGCGATCTCGTCAAAGCCCTCGATCTCCGCGCCGCAGACCACCTGGATGTTGGCGAAGCACGACCCATCGTTGAGCTCCAGGAAGACGACGCTCTTGCTCTTCCGGACGGTCCTGAGCCACCCCTTCAGCCGGAGCCCGGTCTGAGGGGGGGCGAGCTGGAGGGCGCTGGCGATCTTGGTTCGCGGCGTCTGCATGGGCACCGGAGGGTAGCACCGGCGCGGGCGCTCTGGCAGAGCGCCCGCATCTATGGCAAGCAGGCGCATGGCCGACGACGCGAGCTCGCGCCCAGGCAAAGAGAGCCTGCGGATCCAGGAGCGCTTCGTCTCGCTCCAAGGCGAGGGCATGCTCGTCGGCGTCCCGAGCTCCTTTGTCCGGGTCAGCGGCTGCAACCTCCGCTGCACCTGGTGCGACTCGCCGGCCAGCTCCTGGTCTCCCGAGGGCTCGCAGCGGGGCCTCGACGAGCTGGTCGAGGGCTGCCGTCGGGGCCCCAAGCACGTGGTCCTCACCGGCGGCGAGCCGCTGCTCTTCCCGGCGCTCGCGACCCTCAGCCGGCGCCTTCATGCGGCCGGTCATCACATCACGGTCGAGACCGCCGGCACGGTCTGGCTCGACGGGCTCGTCGCCGACCTCGTCTCCCTGAGCCCGAAGCTCGGGCACAGCACGCCCTGGGAGCGCGATCCGAGCTGGGCCGCCCGCCACGAGGCCCGCCGTCTCGACACCGACGTCCTGAAGAGGTTGCTCGCCGCGTTTCCCTGGCAGCTCAAGTTCGTCGTCCACGGAGATGAGCGGCTGCCGGGCGAGCTCGACGAGATTGAGAGCCTGCTCACGGACCTCGGCGTCGCCCGCGAGGACCGGTCCCGGGTCCTCTTGATGCCCGAGACCACAGCCCCGCGGGCGCTCACGGGGTGCTACCGCGCCCTGATCGACGCCTGCGTCGAGCGTGGTTTTCGCCTCGGACAGCGCCTCCACATCGAGCTCTTCGGCCATACCCCCGGGACCTAACAGCCCGTGGCGAAAGTCCCGTGTGCTCTCGCGCCGCAATCGTCGGCCCTCTCGGCCTCGACAAATCGCCGCTGTACTGGGCCGTACCGCAAGTTTCGTCGGAGCCGAGAGGGCCGACGAGGGCTGGAGAGTGCGCGGAACTTTCGCCACCGGCTGCTAGCTAGCGCTCTGCCCACCGGCGACAGGCAGGCTCGGGGATGAGGTCGGAGCGGCGACCGGGCGACGCTCCGATGACGGCCTGGCGCCGCTGTGGTAAGCGGCGCCATGCAGAACATCGCCGAGCGCCTCGCGATCATCGGCTGCGGAACGATGGGCCAGGCCATCCTCAGCGGCCTCCTCAGCGCCGAGGCGATCGCACCGGAGCAGATCACCGTCACCACCCGACGAAAGGAGATCGCCGCCGGACTCCGCGAGCGCTACGGCGTCAAGGCGACGACCGACAGCGTCGCCGCCTGTCGCGAGGCAGACCTCGCGCTCCTCACCCTCAAGCCGCAGAGCGTCGCCAAGGTCGCGAGCCAAGCGGCGATCCGGGAGGCCCTCGCGGGCAAGCCGACGATCAGCGTCGCCGCAGGCCTGACCCTGGAGCAGCTCCGCGGGTGGTTGCCGACGAGCCCGCTCGTCCGGGCGATGCCCAACACCCCCTGCCTGATCCGCGAGGGCACCACCGTCCTGAGCCGCGGGCCCGATGTCAGTGATGAGACGATCGCCCTCGCGACCCGGATCTTTGAGACGGTCGGCCTCTGCGTCGAGCTCGAGGAGCGGCACATGGACGCCGTCACGGGCCTCTGCGGCAGCGGCCCGGCCTTCGTCTACGTCATGCTCGAGTCGATGGCCGACGGCGGGGTGATGATGGGCCTCCCCCGCGAGACCGCCCTTCAGGTCGCCGCCCAGGTCTTCCAGGGCGCAGCTCGGATGGTCCTTCAGACAGGTCTCCACCCGGCCGCGCTCAAGGACCAGGTCACCACGCCGGCCGGCTGTACGATCGCCGGGATCCTGACGATGGAGGATGGACGGATCCGATCCGTTCTCGCCCGCACCGTCCAGGAGGCCGCCCGCGTCGCCGGCGGCCTCGGCAGCGTCGACAAGCGGGACTAGCCGTCAACCTCGCCCCTGGAGGATCGGCCCCGGCGAGGGGGCCGTGCCAAGGAGTCCCGCGGCACACGGGACGTTCACCACAGCCCCTAATCGGCGGCCTTGTCTCCGCGGGCCGCAGAGTGCGCCCGCCCCTGGACCCAAGCCGAGAGCGCACGAAGCGCGGCTGAGCGCTCGCCGTAGGACGCGGCGAGCTCGTCGCACTCGCGGACGAGCGCGTCGACCCTCGCGAGCGCCTTGGGCCGCAGCGCGAGCTGATCGTCGTCGAGGACGTCGTCCGCGTGCTGAAAGGCGATGCCGAAGCAGAGGCCCCAACGCTCCAGGCGGTCCGCGGTCGCCGGATCGGCGCCGGCGGCGATCGCCCCCATCGCCCCGGAGGCAGCGTAGAGGCCGCCGGTCTTCAGGGCGTGGACCCGCTCGAGGATCTCGAGCTCGCGGATGTCCTGACCATGGACCAGATCCAGCGCCTGACCGCCGACCATCCCGAAGATCCCCGCGTGCTTCGCCAGGCGAGCGATCGCCGCGGCCGCCCGCGCACCCGGGAGCCCGCCTTCGCCGGCGAGCACGGTGAAGGCGTGGGTGAGGAGGGCGTCACCGACCAGGATCGCGTTCGCCTGGCCGTACTTCACGTGGACCGTCGGCAGCCCGCGCCGCTCGAGGTCGTTGTCCATCGCCGGAAGATCGTCATGCACGAGGGAGTAGGCGTGGATCATCTCGACCGCGCAAGCGGGCGGCAGTGCCTCGGCAGCGGCCCCTCCGAGCGCCTCGCAGGCGGCGATCGTCACCATCGGCCGCATCCGCTTGCCGCCCTGCAGGACCGCGTAGCGCATGGCGTCCTTGAGCTTGCCGGGATCGTCCGAGGCGGCCTCCGGGAGGACCCGGCCGAGCGTCTCGTCGACGAGGGCGCGCTTCTCTTCGAGATAGGTCAGAAGATCGAAATTCGAGCTAGGCATCGTCGCCTCCTTCAAGATCCGTAGCGAAGGGAACAGCCTCGTCACGATCGGCGAGGAGCACCTCGACGCGCTCCTCGATCCCGTCGAGGAGCTTCCCCCCCTGGCGGGCGAGGCGAACGCCGACCTCGAAGCGACCGAGCGCAGTCTCGAGCGGGACCTCGCCGCCCTCGAGCTCCTGGACGACCTCTTCGAGCTGACGCAGGACCTCGTCGATCGCCAGGGGCGCCTCGGCCTCGAGGCCAGGTTTCGTGGGGGTCTTCTTGGCACGGGCCATGGGCCGCGGAGTATAGGGATGATGCTTTCGCCGCTGCAACGCTTGCCGCAGGCGCCCCGTCGCGATAGAAACCCAACGTCGATGCGTGAGCGCGGGCACGAGAGCGACGTCGAGAGCCTCATGGAGCAGTTCCATGCGTACCTCGCGAAGAATCAGCTGAAGACGACGCGGCAGCGCGATCTGATCGCTCAGCAGTTCTTCGCCGCCGACGGTCATATCAGCATCGAGGAGCTCCTGGCGCTTACGCGCAAGGAGAGCCCCAGGGTCGGCTACGCGACGGTCTACAGGACCCTCAAGCTCCTGACCGAGTGCGGCCTCGCGGCCCATCGTCGCTTCGGCGAGGGGCAGACGATGTACGAGACCGCCGGTGACACAGAGCACCACGACCACCTGATCTGCGTCGAGTGCGGCTTTGTCCTGGAATTCCAGAATCACGACATCGAGCGTGAGCAGGAGCGGGTCGCCCGCTCCTTCGGCTTCAACCTGGTCCGCCACCGCCTCGAGCTCTACGGGCTCTGCCCCAAGTCCCGCGGGATCAAGGGCGGATCCTGCCCCAACGACGACCAGCAGCCCGCCAAACCTGAGCCAGGGCGATGATCGCTGAGGTCGCGGGTGTCGGGCTCGGCGAGCTCAGCCAATACGCAGCCGCGTTCGTCGCCGTCGCCGTCGCGAGCGGCTGGCTGACGATCCGCGTTCTGAGGCGCAAGAGCGGCTGTGGAGGCGCCTGCGACGGCTGCGAGCGGGCATTGGACGGCAAATGCTCCACAGCCGAGGACGGGACCAAAGCGGACCCTCCCGGTGGGGGAATCCGAGCCGCGGGCCTTCAGGTCCTGCCGCGCGGCCCCACCGACCGCGGGTAGGCCCGAGAACCTCGCCGGTCGGGCTCCAACGCGCCCGTCACCCCAAGGTGGCGGCCCTGACCGCCGCGAGAACCCCCAACCGTCAGCCAAGGCACGCAGCCTGGAGACAGCTGTGCCCCACACCACAGCCCGGACCTCGACCTACGCGAGTCAGCTCTCGCCGGCTCGCGTCCCCCCCGCACCTCGCGTACCTTTCTCGGGGTCGGTCTCTCTCCGCTCTCCTCCGACCCTAGGAGTCTCCCATGCGTCGCCCCCTCGCCATCTCGTCCCTCTTCTCGGCCCTCGCCCTCGCCCTCGCCCTCCCGGCCTGCGGCGGCACCTCCGGTGGTTTTCGGGGGGACGGCACCGGCGTCCCGGTCGCAGCCTCTCAGGTCCAGGTCGTCCACTCCAAGGACGATCTCAGCGAGCCCTACAAGGAGCTCGGCGTCGCCCGGGCCAAGGCGCCGAGCGCCGACGAGGCGGTCGACCTCGCCAAGGAGCACTGCGGTCGCGGCGGCGGCGGCGATCTCCTGATCATGAACACCGAGCCCTTCCAGTCCGGCAGCGTTTGGCGGGTCGACGCCACCTGCGCCAAGAGCGACAAGCCGGTCGCCGCCAGCGGCAAGTCCGGCGGCAAGTCCGGCGGCAAGCCGATCAACTAGGACGAGCGCTCCGCCCCGACGAGCGGAGCCCGCTCATGACGCCCGACCGAGATCTCTCGAGTCGGGCGTCCTTGTTCTCCCTGCCGGCGTCGAGCTGCGACGCGTCGAGATGTAACGGGCCGAGCTACGACGGACCGAGCTGCGACGGGCTGAGCTGCGACGGGCCGGAGCTGGCTGCGACGGGCCGGAGCTGGCTGCGACGGGCCGAGGCTACGAACTACTCGTTGCGCGCCGAGGCCTCGTCCTCACGTCGCGCGTACTCCATCAGGATAAACGTCATCGACGTCGGCTTCATCGCGCCCGTGTCCATCTCCTGTCCTTCGGGCAAGGAGATGAACTCGAACTGCCCGTCCTTCCAGGAGAGGAGCTCAAAGACCCGATCGAGGTGTTTGGCCGAGGCGCCGAGGTTGCGGACGTCGCGGAGGAAGCCGTGGACGATCCGGAGGACCGCGTGGTCTGAGCCGCACTCGACCCGAAGATCGCCGGTCTTCTTCTCGGACTCGAGGAACGAGAGCACCGAGGCGAGGCCGACGTGGCGGAGATCGCCGCGGAGCCCCGAAGACGAGGCCTTCGCGTCAGCCCGCGCGCCCTGCTTGCGCTGCCGGGTCAGGACCCCCTCGAGGCGGGCGACGATCTCGTCCGCCGGCAGGTTCTTCGGCAGGTAGTCGTCGACCCCCATGCGATAGCCCTGGAGCCGCGACATCTCGTCGCTGAGCGAGGTGAGGAAGACGATCGGAAGGTGCGAGAGGCGCTTGCGTGAGCGGGCCATCCGCAGCAACGTCCAGCCGTCCATCACCGGCATCTCGACGTCCGTCAGGATCACGTCGGGCTCGATCTTCAGCGCTGAGGAGATCGCGACGAGCCCGTTCTCCGCGACCCTCACGTTGAGGCCGCGCTGCGTCAGGGCGACGGTCAGCTCGGCCCGGATGTTGTCGGAGTCCTCGACCAAGAGGACGTTGATCGGCTTTCGCTTCTCCGCCGGCGCCGCGTCGGCGTGGGTGCCGATCACCGCGCTGACGCAGAGCTCCATCATCCGCTCCTGCTCGCGGTTGAAGTTGGTGAGCCGGACAAGCGTGCCCTTGCCCCCCGCGTCCGGATGATCAGCGCTGAGGGCATGACCGGAGAGGTAGAGGATCCCGCGGTTGGGCAGGCTCAGCTTGATCCGCACCGGCTCTCCCTCGGCGAGGGTTCGCACGGCGGGGAGAACCAAGAATCCGCGGCGGAGGTGATCCGTGTACTCGACCAGAAAATGATCGTGGGACTCGAAGCGAACCCCGAAGGTCGCGATCTTCCCGGACTGCGGCTTTGTGCCCATGTTTGTTAGGTATCGTACGGGTTTTGCGGCCAGAATCCAGGACAGACCCCCGCCTCGGCGACATGGGCTAGTATCCCGGAGGTGGGTGATTCGCGCCTCAACCGGCATGATATCCGCCTTCGCAGGTCAGGGTCGACGAGCGCAGAGAGCGACGACGCGATGATGCGCGAACGGGGGCACGAGAGCAGCAATGGCCGCGGCGTAAAGTCGCTCGTCCTGTCGATCATCGCGGTCGTCGGCTGGTCTGCGCTCTGCGTCGCGTCCGTGGTCGTGATCCTCGTCGCCCTCTGGATCACCTCGGCGCTCGCCAGGGCTCAGCCCCCCGACGGTGATGCTGGCGCGCTCTGGCTCTCCGTACGCAGCTGGGGCCTCGCCGCGCTGCTGGTCGTCGGCGCTCCTCTGGCCCTCGCCTTCTGGAAGCACGGCGGAGACCGGCGCCGCGTCGCCAGCACACTCGCTTGGGCCCCGCTGGTCTGGAACTTCGCCGCTCTCGCCCTCGCCGGACAGCTGATCCCCGATCTCGTCGGCACCGCGCTGCGCCAGCACAGCGCGTGGTTCATCATCGACCGCGTCGGCGACTCGCATACGTGGACCCGCTACCTGAGCGCGCTTGGGCACAACACAGCAGATCTCATCGATCCGCTCGAGGACGCCGCCGAGCCCGTGACCCTCACCGCAGACGAGGGCGATAGCGCCCCCCCTGACGCGATCACGGTCCCCTTCTCCGCCGACGGCAACGCGATCCTTATGGATGTCGAGCTCGAGGGACCGGCGGGGAGCTCCGTCTTCCCCTACCTCTTTGACACAGGCGCGTCCTTCACGACGATCAGCAGCTCCGCCGCGGCGACCTTGGGGATCGAGGTCCCAGGCGACGCGCCGACCCTCCATTTCAACACCGCGAGCGGACCACGCGAGAGCAAGATGGTCTACCTGCCGGCGCTGCGCCTCGGCGACGTCGAGCTCCAGGGGCTCCTCGTCTCGGTCTGCGACGGCTGCACCAACGACCGCTCCGAGGGCCTCCTGGGGCTCAACGTGATCCGCGAGTTTCTGGTGCAGATGGACTACCAATCCGCTCGTATGCGCCTCCTGCCGCGGATCGACGATCACCCCAATCGCGCCTACGACATCGGCCCGGCGCTCGGCCTCGAGGTCGAGGGTCGCCCCGAGATCTGGCTCGGACGGGTGCGCTGGGTCGTCCTCGTCGAGAACCTCAGCACCGTGCCGATCGAGGGCGTGATCCCCGAGATCAACTTCTCCGACGGCCTCCGCCTCCGCGGCCAGGTGATCGAGCGGATCGAGCCGGGCGCGGTCGGGCGATCGCTGGTCGAGGGCAAGACCAAGGCCCGCGAGGGCGGGGAGCTCGGCTTCACGCTGACGATCTCCGAGGCCTACTGGTAGGCTGGGGCGACCATGGGCGAACTCTTCGAGCTCGGCGCGGGGATCCCCCCACTGGCGATCGCCCTCGCCTTCATGATCCCCCTCGCGATCGCCGTCTATTGGTACGGCAACCGACGGGTCGGCAACCAGTTCGGCGGCGGCCTGAGCCGCGGCCGCTGGGGTCAGGACGATGAGCCGCTCGACGAGGCCTTCCGAGCGCAGGTCCGCCGCTTCCAGGACCGCGGCAACCCGGGGGAGATCGCCGACGCGCCCGCCGGGATGGTCATGCTCCGCGGGGTCCTGACCGGAGCAGACACCGACCTCGGCGGCGCAAAGGGGCGCGAGTGCCTCTGGCGAAACCGCGCAGACGGACGGCGTGGGGCGGCCGTCGCCGCGGAGATCGTCTTCTTCCGCGATGCGAGCGGCCAGGCTGCGATCGAGGGGCTGGAGCGCGCGCTGGTGATCGCTCCGCCGGAGCGCGGCGGTCGTGGCCTCGAGTGGGTCGGCCTCTACAGAGGCGACGAGATCGAGGTGATCGGCCGCTTTGAGCCCGAACCAGCGCCGGAGGACGCTGCGAGCGCGGATCCCAGCGCCCGGATCTACGGCACCCTCGGCCAAGACGGTAAGCTCCACGTGCGCCTGGTCCACCGCCCCCCGGCCCCCACGCCGGAGGCCACCCCCGAGGCCGAGCCCGCCACCGACTCCCCCGACGACACCTCCGATGACGCCGCAGCCGATCCTGTCGATCCTGCGGCCACCTCGAGCACAGAGAAGAGAGAGACACGATGAAACGCCTGATGGTTTTCTGCGCCGCCCTCGCCATGACGACCGGCTGCAAGAAGGACGACGAGACCCAAAACCCCGACGACGAGGCCACCAGCAGCGAGAGCGCCGCCGATACCGGTGACGAGGCCGAGCCCGCCGAGCCCGAGGTCCCGCAGGAGCCCGACCCGCCCGAGATCGCCGCGGCTAGGCTCCAGGTGCTCGCCGCCGACTTCCCCGCCGCCGCTGAGACCCTGGAGCCGATGGTCAAGGACCTCACGGATCGCGAGCAGTACCGGGCCTCGGGCCTCGCCGCCGCCTGGTACGCCCTCGCCGTCGTCCGTGATATCGCCGAGAACGCCCACGCCCCGGCCGAGTACGCGGTGTCGATGGCCGACAAGACCGGCGACCCCGAGGTCGTCTCCGCGGCCTACACCGCGCTCGGCACCTACCAGCTCGGCGTCGAGAGCTTCGAGGAGGCCGCGGCCAGCCTGGAGAAGGCCTACGAGGCCGACAAGCAGGGCCCGAACGCCGCCTTCGCGATGATCATCTTCTCCGAGGTCAAGATCTCGATGGCCTTCGGCGGCACCGATCAGATCACCAAGCCGGAGGAGCTGGACGTCGCCTCGACCGCGCTCAGCAAGGCCAAGGACCTCGCCACCACCCAGGGCAGCGACATCCTCCTCGGCCGCGCCCTGGTCAACGAGGCGGCCATCGCCCGCTACCGCAACGACAAGGACAAGGCGTGCGAGCTGGTCGCCGAGGGCATGGCCAAGTACGAGGCGGCGAGCGCTTCGGAGTGGCTGACCTCGGGCGCCCAGGCGCTCAAGGACGCCTCCTTCTGCAAGTAGGAGTGAGCCCGCGTTGAGGGCGGTCTACGCCGCCCCTTCGCTGTCCGCCCTCGGGGCCGTGGCGCGAACCGCCGCGGCCTCGCCTGTTCTCGGCTCTCGGTGCTCAGTGCTCGGTGCTCGGTGCTCGTCGAGGTCGGGATACCGCGCCAGCCGAGCTAGCGCACGTCAGACCGCCTGGCAGGCCGCCGGCCACGACCGTGCGCCACGGCCCGTTTGGGGGGCTTGCGCCGCCCTGCGTCGTGCGCGACAACCCCAGGACGATGGACGGCAAGCGCTCCGCAGATCCACACCTCAACCACTGGGCCGACCAGGCGGCGGCGAAGACCCTCCGCGAGCACCCCGGCCGCGAGGTCTACACGGTCGCCGCCGGGATCACCCCGTCCGGAGTCGTCCACGTCGGCAACTTCCGCGAGGTGATCACCGTCGACCTCGTCGCCCGCGCCCTCCGTGACCGCGGCGTCGAGGTCCGCTTCATCTACTCCTGGGACGACTTCGACGTCTTCCGCAAGGTCCCCGAGGGGATGCCGCAGCCGGAGCTCCTCGCCGAGAACCTGCGCAAGAGCATCGTCGACGTCCCCGATCCCTACGGCGACCACCCGAGCTACGCCGACCACAACATCGCCGCCTTCGAGGCGAGCATCGAGCCCCTCGGGATCCAGCCGGAGTTCATCCGCCAGTCGCAGCGCTACCGCGCCGGGGCCTACGCCGACGGCATCGCCGAGGCGCTCCGACGCCGCGCAGAGATCGTCGCGATCCTAAACCGCGCCCGCGAGGCGACCGGCGCCCGGACGATGCTCGCCGACGACTGGCTCCCGCTCGCCGGCTTCTGCAGCGCCTGCGGCCGCGATGAGCTCGACTTTGAGGTCGGCGACGACCCCTACAACGTCGCCTACACCTGCCGCAGCTGCGCCCACCACGAGCTCGTCGACCTGCGAGAGGGCGGCGATCTCAAGCTCCCGTGGCGGATCGACTGGCCGATGCGCTGGGCCTTCGAGGGCGTCTGCTTTGAGCCCGGCGGCAAGGATCACTCCTCGGCCGGCGGCTCCTTCGACACCGCGAAGGGCGTCGTCAAGGCGATCTACGGCGGCTTCGCGCCCTCCTACGTCGGCTACGACTTCGTCCGGATCAAGGGCCGCGCCGGCAAGATCTCGAGCTCCGCAGGCAGCGTCGTCACGGTCGGCGACTGCCTCGAGATCTACGAGCCCGAGGTGCTCCGCTGGATCTTCGTCTCTTACCGGCCGAACACCGAGTTCCAGATCTCCTTCGACCTCGACGTCATCAAGATCTACGAGGACTTCGATCGCACCCGACGCCTGGCCCATGAGCCAGATTCCGGCGCGAAGTCCGACAAGAAGCGGCAGGCGGCCCGGCGGGCGATGGAGCTCGCCTCGCCGGAGCATCGGCGGATCGAGGCCGGCACGCCTCCCCCCTACGTCCCGCCCTTCCGCCACCTGTCGATGATCCTCCAGATCCACGACGGCGACATCGACGGGACGATCGGCTACTACGCGGCCGCCGGCGAGATCACGAGCGACGAGGAGCGCGAGCTGTGCCGCCAGCGCGCGGTCTGTGCCTGGCGCTGGATCACCACCTACGCGCCCGAGGAGTTCTGCTACCGGATCCGTGAGGAGGCCGTGGTCAACCCCCTCAACGACGAAGAGGCGACCGTGCTCGGTCGCCTCGTCAGCCTCCTCCGCGACCAGCCAGAGATCACCGAGAAGGGGATGGTCCCCCACATGAAGACGCTGACCGAGGGGACAGATCTCGACAACCAGAGCTTCCTCCCGGTGGTCTACGAGCTCCTCATCGGCCGCCCCAAGGGGCCGAAGATCACGACCCTGGTGACGACGATGGGCACCGCGCGGGCGATCGCGCTGCTGGAGCCCAGCCTCCAGGCCCGGGTCTAGGGTTCGGCCTAGGGTTCGGCCTAGGCCGACCCCTCAGCCGCGGCCTCTCGGCGCTCGATCGCCGCGGCGGCGATCCCCCCGAGCCAGGCCGCGAACGCCTCGACCTGAGCCCCCGGGAGGCCGCGGACCCAGTCGACATGATCGTCGACCGGCTGGCTCTCACCTCCGCAGGGATCGATCGGGGCGGCGGGCGCCTCCTCGAGCGCTGCCGGGGTCGTCGCCACGGCGCCGCGCTCGGCCGCGAAGTCCCGCAGCCGCTTCTCCCGCTCGGCGATCGCCTGCTCCAGGTTGGCGATCGCCCCGTCGATGACGATCCGCCGGTGCTCGTGGACCTCCCCTGCGGGGATCCGCGGCCGACGGACCCGGAGATACCAGGCCCGCAAGGCGACGAGCTCACCGATGTACCGGAGGTTGCGCGCCCGTCGGGGCTCGATCCCGTCGAGGTAGTCCGCCGCGAGCTCGCGGTTTATCTGCCGACCCCGCTGGATCACCAGGTGACCGTCGTCGACGTCCGAGCGGAGGATCGATCCGGCGCCGACGATCGCCCCGTAGCCGACCTTGCGCGGACCGATCATCCCGCCGCTCCCGCCGAGGAAGATCCTCCGCGAGCGGAGGAGCACCCCCCGCTGAACGTCGCCGATGAGCGAGGGCGTCGCCTTGTCGCCCTTCACGCCCCAGGGGGTGAAGTTGAAGTGGATGTAGCCGCTGCCGACCTCCGAGTGATCACGACGCGAGGTCCCGCCGGCCATCAAGACGTCGCAAAAATTGATCTGCGAGCCGAGGGTGACAAAGGCGAGGAGGATCGTCTGCTTGAGGCCGACCGCGTGGGCGGTCGAGGCCTCCTCTTCGAGGATCGTCCCGCCGCGGACGTGGCTGTTGCCGCCGAGGCTCGCGTCGCGGAGCAGGACCGCGCCGTCGACATAGCCGCTGGCGACCCGGGCACGCTCGCCGAACACCGCGTTGACGATCGTCGCCGGCCCCTCGGTCCCGATCTCCGCCGCCGGCCCGATAAAGGTCCGCGCCCCGCAGATCCGCGCCCCGGGGTGAAGAATCGCGCCTGCGCAGATCCGCCGGAGGTCGACCTCGGGTCCGATGACGGTCTGGCGCGGATCGATGATCGTCACCCCGCCGCGGGCGAGCGCCTCCAGCCTCCCCTCGAGAACGCTCACCGTTCGCTCGAGCACCCCCGCGGAGGGCCCCCCAAGGCCTGAGTTCGCGCCTTCCATGGACCGCTTCTACCACCGGCCCCGCGCCTGCGCCCAGCTCGTCGACGGGATCGACAGCCTGTGCGGGGATGATGACGAGAAAAAGCGGGGCCTGCTAGGCTCGCCCCGATGAACAGTTCGGCCAACCTGACCGAAGCAGAGCTGCGCGAGGCCGCAGCCGAAGCCGGCATCTCACCGGAGGAGCTGCGGCGGGCGCTCGCCGAGCGGAGCAGCGATCTTCCCGCGACGATCGACGCCCCCTCGGGCGCCCTCGCGTCGACCAGCCTGGAGACCCGCCTGGCTCTCCCGCCGGAGCACGCAGGTGAGACTGTCCGTCGCCTCTTGGAGCGCCGAAGCGGTCACAAGGGCCACCGTCAAGGCGGGGGTCGGATCGACATCGTCGACGACGAGAGCGGCGTCGTCTACATGATCTCCGGCGAGAGCGACGGCGCCGGCGGGAGCCTGGTCAAGGTCGAGATCAACTCGATGTCGAGCGTCGGCTCCTTCGCCCTCGGCTCCTTCATCGTCGGCACCTTCGCCCTCGGGCTGATCGGCTTTGGCTACCTCCTCTCGACGATGCTGATGTGGTTCGGCGTCGCCGCGGGCGTGGCCGGCATCGCCCTCCTGATGCGGGCCGGAAAGAAGATCGAGGCGGGGCGCGCCCACGCTAGAGCGCTCGCCGCAGAGGCGCTGCTAGAGGCTGAGCACGCGCCCCCCCTCGCCACGCCCGTCGCCCTGCCGCCGCAGGGGCGCGAGTTCTAGCGCTTCGCGGCCAGCTCTCCGTCTGACCACGCACCCGCCCACGAGCGCTCCACGGCGCACGGTCCTCGCCGGCCTCGCCGACTCGGGAGCGGTCGTTCGGTTGACCGCGACGGCGGCGGGGTCCAACCTGCGCTGATGTCGACCGGTCAGAGCGGGCCGCGCCACACCAACTACATCACCCCGGAGGGCTTCGCGAAGCTCCGGGGCGAGCTCGACTACCTCTGGAAGGTCGAGCGACCGCGGGTGACCAACGAGGTCTCCGCCGCCGCCGCGCTCGGCGATCGCTCGGAGAACGCCGAGTACATCTACGGAAAAAAGCGCCTCCGCGAGATCGATCGCCGCGTCCGCTACCTCGGCAAGCGCCTCGAGGCTCTGACCATCGTCCACCCCCGCGAAGAGCTCCACGGGAGGGCGGTCTTCGGCGCCTGGGTGACGCTCGAGGACGAGGACGGCAACGAGCAGTGCTACCGCCTGGTCGGACCCGACGAGTGGGACGCCGACGCGGGGCTCATCAGCATCGTCTCGCCGATCGGCAGGGCGATCCTCGGCAAGGAAGAGGGCGACGCCGTGCTCGTCCGCCGGCCCCGCGGCGAGATCGAGCTGACGATCCTCGAGGTCTCCAACGAGCGCCCTCCACAGCCCGAGGCCGAGGGCTGAGCTCCGCTCCCGCGCGAACGCCAGGATCGCCGACAAGCGCCGCGGAAGCCGGCAAGCCAGGAGGATCTGCGGTACACATGGCCGGTGATCGCCCGACGCCGCTCCAACCTCGTCGCACTCGCGCTCATCCCCCTGCTCACGGTCGCTTGCGGCCCCCGCGACCCGACCAAGGCGGACGACCGGACACGCGGCCCCGAGCTGCCGCCGCTGCCGGCCGATCACGATCCGAACCTCCTCGATCCGCCGAAGGCCGAGGAGAGCGACCCCGAGGAGGCCCCGGAGACAGGCCCGAAGACGCAGGTGGAGGCCGCTCCTCCGCCCGAGGATGACGGCGTCCACATCCCCCTCCCGGACAGCCTTGTCGCCGACGGTATCCCGTCGATCCCGAAGGAGATCGCCGCGAGCGTCGGCTCCTACGACGACGCCCGCTCGGCGACCATCGTCGGCTGGCACCCGAGCGAGACGGCCCTGCTCATCTCCACGCGCTTCGCCGACACAGATCAGCTCCACGAGGTCCGCTCTCCCGGCGGTGCGCGCCACCAGCTCACCTTCTTTGACGAGCGGGTCCTCGGCGCCACCTTCCCGCCGAAGACCGACGGCCCCTTCATCGTCCTCGCCAAGGACAACGGCGGCGATGAGTTCGCCCAGAGCTGGCGCCTCGATCGGTCGACCGGACAGCTCACCCTCCTCACCGACGGGAGCTCCAAGAACAGCCTCGGCGTCTGGTCCCCCGACGGCGAGGAGATGGTCTACACCTCGACGCGGCGGACCGGCGAGGACAACGACCTCTACATCATCAACCCGAGAGACCCCGCCAGCGATCGCCTCTTCGCGCCCCTCGAGGGGGGCGGCTGGTGGCCGATCGACTGGTCCCTCGACGGCGCGACGATCCTGGCGATGGACTACCGCTCGGTCAACGAGAGCTCGCTTTGGACCTTCGACGCGGGCACCGGCGAGCGGGCACAGATCACGCCCGACCCTCTGCCCGGCGACGCGCCGATCTCCTGGGGCGGCGGCGCCTTCTCGGCCGACGGTCGCTCCGTCCTCTCGACCAGCGACATCGGCAGCGAGTTCCGCCACATCGTCCGGATCGACGTCGGCAGCCGCGAGGTCTCGACCGTCATCCCGCCGGTCCCGCACGACATGAGCCGCTACGCCCTCAGCCAGGATCGGACGAAGATGGCGGTCGTCGTCAACGACGGCGGCTTCTCCCGCCTCCAGCTCCACGAGCTCCCGAGCGGCCGCGAGAGGCCGATGAAGACCGTCCTGCCGAAGGGCGTGATCCGCACCCTCCAGTGGCACCCGGAGGGTCGACTCCTCGCCTTCACCCTCTCCTCGGCGCGCTCGCCCTCGGACGCCTACGTGCTCGACACGGTGTCACACACCCTCGAGCGCTGGACCCGTAGCGAGGTCGGCGGTCTCGATCCCAGCACCTTCTCGGAGCCCGAGCCGATCTCCTGGGAGAGCTTCGACGGCAAGGCGATCCCAGGCCTCTACTACCGCCCCCCAGCTCGCTTCACCGGCGAGCGGCCCCTCATGATCCTGATCCACGGCGGCCCCGAGAGCCAGGCCCGCGCCGGCTTCCTCGCCCGCCTCAACTACTATCTGAACGAGCTCGGGATCGCGCTCATCTACCCGAACGTCCGCGGCTCGACCGGCTACGGCAAGAGCTACACCCTCCTCGACAACGGTGAGCGCCGCGAGGACTCGGTCAAGGACATCGGCGCCCTCCTCGACTGGGTCGCCGATCAGCCCGAGCTCGACGCCGACCGGGTGATGATCATGGGCGGCTCCTACGGCGGCTACATGACCCTCGCCAGCGCGGTCCACTACGCCGATCGGATCCGCTGCGCGGTCGACATCGTCGGCATCTCGAACTTCGTCTCCTTCCTGGAGAACACCAAGCCCTACCGCCGCGACCTCCGGCGAGCCGAGTACGGGGACGAGCGCGACCCGAAGATGCGCGCGCACCTGGAGTCCATCTCCCCCCTCGGCCAGGCGGCCAAGATCACAAAGCCCCTCTTCGTGATCCAGGGTCGCAACGACCCGCGGGTGCCGGTCACCGAGGCCGAGCAGATCGTCCAGACGATGAAGACCACCGGGACGCCGGTCTGGTACCTCGAGGCCAAGGACGAGGGTCACGGCTTCAAGAAGAAGCGCAACCAGGACTATCAGATGTACGCGACCATCCTCTTCGTCAAGACGTACCTGCTAGGCGAGTCCAACGGCGGCTAGAAGGCCGGCCCAAGCGAGAGTATCCTCGGCGCCCATGATCGACGCACCCAGCCTCGCCTCCGTCGCCAGCGTCTGCGACCTGACCTGGCTCGGTCCGAGCGACGGCGACGGCAACCCCCAGGCGCCGCCGAAGCTCCTGATCGAGATCCCGCACGGGTCGACCCAGCGCGCCGACTACGACACGCTCGCCGCCCAGCTCCGGTCGACGCTGCCGGAGAACCTCGAGGAGTTCTTCTACGTCAACACCGACATCGGCGCCCCCGAGTGCGCCCTTCGGATCGGCGACGCGCTCGCCAGCGCGGCCGGGGGGATCGGCGTCCTCCTGATCCGCTCCCGGATCCCGAGGACCTTCATCGACTGCAACCGGGTCATCGCCGGGATCCCGGGCGTCGTCGTCGAGGGCCTGACCCCGGCGCTCCCCAGCTACATTCACGAGCCAGACGATCACCAGCTCCTCAAGGCCCGCCACCGCCGCTATCACGAGGTCGTCGCCCGGGCCTACGACCTCGTCTGCGGCGCCGGCGGCCTCGCGCTCCAGCTCCACAGCTACGCGCCGCGCTCCGTCGAGATCGCGACGATCGACGAGACCATCGTCGACAAGCTCCGCTGGGCCTATACCCCGGAGGTCTACGCGAGATGGGCCAGGCGCCCGGACATCGACATCATCTGCGAGTCGACCGACGACGCGCCCCTCAGCTCACCCGCCCTCGTCAACTCCATCCTCGACAACTATCGCTCCCTCGGCCTCGAGGTCGGCGCGAGCGCGACCTACCGCCTCCACCCGTCGGCGATGGGCTACCACTACGCGCGCCGATTCCCCGGTCAGGTCGTCTGCGTCGAGCTCAACCGCGAGCTCGTCGCGGACCCCTTTACCCCCCTGGCCGAGTCTCCGCTGAGCGCGGCCAAGATCGAGCGACTCGCGCGACCCCTCGCCAGGAGCCTCCGCCGGGCCCTCCGGGACGCTCGTAGGCGCCCCTCCAGCGTTGGCGACATCACCCGATGAATCCGCTAGGATAGCTGAGGAAGCCGTGTCCGGGCCTCTTACACCAGATCTCGATGTAGCTGACCTGAAGGCCATCCAGTCGCTCGTCGAGGCCTGGCTATCCTTCCCAGGTCGCTACCTCAGCTTCGACTCACCGCCGCCTCCGCCGATGCCGGTGCCGAGCGAGCTGGCCACCTCGATCACCCGACGATCGGTCTACCGCCAGCAGGTGCTCACCGACGCCGAGCTCTGGTCGCGCCTCGGCCGACCGGCGACCGGCATCGGCACCGAGCACTTCCTCCGCCCGCTGCCCGCCCCCGAGTCCTTCGACGGCTGGAACATCAGCCTCCACCAGGTCAGCCTCCGCGTCGAATGGGCGCGGACCATGCCCGGGCTTGAGGTCGACTACTACGCCTTCGCGATCGATCGGATCGTTCTCGAGGACGGGGTCTGGAAGATCGCCGCGCTCTACAGCGATCGCGACCGCCAGCAGATCTGCAAGGTGCTCGACTACCTCGACGCCAGGCACGGGACCTAAGAGAAGAGGGCGTGCTGAGGGCCGCGCACGCCTCGAGCGGGTGTCGGCGATCTTTTGGGAGGCGACCGTGCAACGCCGCCGAAGCGTGGCCGAACGGGACTGAGCCGCCAGCGAACCCGCTGCGGCCGGAGCCCCGATGCCCGCGTACGACCTCAATGTGCCCGCCAACCACCTCGCGCCGGTCCGCTTCGCCCTCGCCATCGACGCTCGTCCCCCTGATGGGAGCGACGAGAACGACGAGAACGACGAGAACGACGAGAACGACGCCGCGCTCTGGACAGTGCGCGGCTTCGACATCCACGAGCAGCTCTCGCGGCCGACATCGATCGAGATCGACGCCTTCACCAAGTGCCTCGACCTCGACCCGGGTTCTCTGCTCGGGCGGAGCTGTCAGCTCAGCCTCGACCGCGGGGGCGCTCCCCGGAGCTTCGCCGGGCTGATCGTCGGCGTCGAGGAGGGCTCCCGCGGCGAGGAGCAGCTCGGGATCCTCCTCCGGGTCGCGCCCGCGCTCACCCTCCTCCGTCATCGACATAGCCGGAGGATCTGGCAGCTCGAGAGCGTCGTCGACATCATCACCTCGGTCCTCCGCGGACCGCTCGCCGCCCACGGTCGCGAGCTCCGCTGGGACCTCGACCCGTCGGCCTACGAGCCCCGCGAGTACTGCGTCCAGCACGGGGAGAGCGACCTCGACTTTGTCCACCGGCTCCTCGCTGAGGAGGGGATCTACTATCTCTTTGAGGTCGAGGACGGGCGCGAGCTCGTCACCTTCGCCGACTCCAGCGCGCGCGCCCCGGTCATCTCGGTGCTGAGCGCCGACCCCGATCGGCGCAGGCGCGGCGTTCTCCCCTTCATCGCCACCGGCGCAGGATCGACCGGCGAAGAGGCGATCCGCAGCTTCTCCTGGCGCCGCGAGCTGGTCTCGACCGCCACGCTCACCCGGACCTGGGACTGGCGGAGCGCCACAGAGCCGCCCGCGGAGCACCACATCGAGGACTACGCCCCCGATCCCGGGGTCGCCGAGGCGGACGGGGACCGGACAGTCCACGAGATGATCGCCCCCAGCCGGAGCAGCGAGCGCTCGGAGGACCACATGCACCGGGTTCGCCACCAGCGGCGGGGCCTCACCTCGGCGAGCGGTCGCGGCGAGGGGGACGCGATCAACCTCCGCGCCGGCCACCGCTTCGCCCTCCTCGGCCACACCGATCCAAAGTGCGACCGCGGCTATCTGCTGACCCGGGTCCGTCATCGGGGCGACGCCCCCGAGGTGCAGCTCCACGCCCACGCCGAGGGCGATCGCCCGCGCTACCGCGCCGAGCTCGAGTGCATCGCCGACGACAGCCCCTTTGTACCGCCCGCTCCGCCGAGAACCCCGGCCACCCTCGAGACCGCGATCGTCGTCGGCCCGCCCCCTCCGGAGGAGATCCACACCGATGAGCACGGGCGGATCCAGGTCCGCTTTCACTGGGACCGTCGCAGCTCCGAGGAGGCCTCCACCTGCTGGCTACGGGTCGCCCAGAGCTGGGCCGGGCTCGGGTTCGGAGCCCTCTTTATCCCGCGCATCGGCCAAGAGGTCGTCGTCGACTATCTCGGCGGAGACCCGGATCGCCCGCTCGTGGTCGGCAGCCTCTACAACAGCCGCCATCGCCCCCCCTTCGACCTCCCCGAGCAGAAGGAGCGGAGCGGCCTTCGCAGCGACTCGACCCCCGGCGGAGGCGGCCACCACGAGCTCTCCTTCGACGACACCAAGGGCCGCGAGGTCCTCCGCCTCCGGGCGCAGCGGGACATGCTCGAGCGGGTCCTCCACGACCAGAAGACGGTCGTCGGTCGCGAGCGCACCCTCGATGTCGGCGAGAACTACGCGCGCACGGTCGGCGGGGTCGAGCACCTCAGCGTTCAGGGCTCCGCGAGCCGTTGGGTCGGCGCCCACTACGACGTGACGGTCGCGACCGGCGACGTCGACACCACCGTCGAGGAGGGCGACATGACGACGACGATCGCCGCGGGCGCCTCCAGCACCCAGGCGGCGAAGGACATCGATGTGGAGAGCAAGACCGGGTCGATCAAGGGCTTGGCCCACGCCTCGATCAGCCTCGAGTCCAGCACCGAGAACCTCGAGCTCGTCGCCGGCGAGTCGCTCAAGGCCCACACCCGCCGCGGCGACATCGAGCTCCACGCCGAGAAGGCCTGCCTGAGGGCGGCCGCGGCCGAGGAGATGAGCCTCACCGTCACACAGGGTTCGATGAGCCTCCACGCCGCGACCGGGATCCAGCTCACCACCGCGAGCCTGGTCGCCGTCGGCCGCGAGGGCGTCCTGATCAAGTCACCGAAGGCGCTCGTGCTCCAGTGCGGTGATTCGACCCTGACCATCTCGAGCACGGGCATCTCGCTGCGGGCGGCGACGATCTCGAGCGAGGCTGTCGGCACCCAGACGATCTCCGGCGCGACGATCAACCTCAACTGAGCGAGAGGAGGGCGAGGGCATGACCATGCTTCAGGCGATCCTCCGCGACTTCGACGAGGTGCTCGGCTGCTTCGTCGACGACCCCAGCGATGGCACGCTCGTCGTCTCCTGCGAAGACATGGCCTCGGGGATCCTCCATGCGGCGATCGACAGCTTCGACGAGCGCCGCGAGCATGACGTCGGGCTCGCCTTCTCCTCGCCCGTCGACGACATCGGCGACTACGTCACCGGGCTCGCCCTGCAGCTCCGTGTCGCCCTCCAGGAGGCGGACCAGGCCTGCGCCGCGGACGAGCTCCCCCATGTCCCCGTCGTCCCTCCGGACCCCGCCCTCGCCGCGCTCTTCGGCGATGCGAGCGGAGACCCGCCGGACACGATCTCAGGCCCTGCCCGCACAACCCCGGCCCGTGGGGCTCCGCCGCTCCTCCCCTCCACGGATGATCGTGAGGCCGACCTCTTCGCCATCGCCGAAGACCCGAAGAGGGGCCCCTGTGAGCGCCTAGAGGCGCTAATTCGCGCTCTCCTCCTCCGCCTCCCGGAGGGCGATCACCGCCTCCTCATCGCCCTGACACCAGCTCGTATCGTCGACCACGTCGGCTACCGCCAGCTCCTCCAGGGGCTGCTCACCCTCCGAGCGCCGCGGCTTCGCCTCGTCGTCCGTGAGGAGCGCCCCCCCGTCCACATCGACCTCGCGGAGACCGAGCATCATCCCTCGCAGCACCTCTTCGATCTTCCGGTCGACTTTCCCCTCCTCGTCGCCTCAACGCGGCAGGCCGCCGACGACCCGAGCCAGCCCCGGCACCAGCGGATCACCGCGCTCCTTCAGATCGGATTCTACGAGCTCGGCCACGGCGACGGTGGCCGGGCCGAGCACTACTTCCAGCGAGCGCTCGGCGAGCTCGGCGATGACCCGAGCCCGACCCCTGCCGCCCCGAACCTCGCCGCCCTCGCGCTCCACGGCATCGGCTCGCTCCTCTCCGAGCGAGGCGAGTCAGAGCAGGCGAAGCGAGTCCACCTCCGGGCGTGGACCTGCGCTGAGCGGTCGTCGGCCGCCGCCAAGGCCCCGATCGCGCTCAGCCTCGGACGTGCGCTCGTCGCTGAGGAGGAGCTCGAGAGCGGCGCGGTCTTCCTCTCCCTCGCCGCGCACTTCGGCTCCGAGATCGGCGCTGACACGCTCGCGGCGACCGCCTTGCGAGATCTCGGAGATGTCGAGAGCACGCTCGGCCGCCGTGACGACGCCCGTGACACCTGGGGCTTGGCCCGCGAGCTCCAGGACCCGGCCTCCGATCTCGCGCGGGAGCTCGATCGCCTCCTCAGAGGCTCGGCCCACGGCTGACCCGACTGACCCGACTGACCCGACTGACCCAGATCTGGCCCAGGTCTGGCCGACGCCGACGCCCGATGCGAGGCCCATCGACCCGTCAACGCAGGACACAACCATGAAATTCTCCTCCAGCGATCAGCACTCGACGATCAGCTCGAAGCTCGGCTCGGCCCTCGATCACGCGATCGATGAGATCGACGAGACCCCAGCCGCCCAGGTCGCCCAGATGATCCGCGAGGGAGACGTCTCGCTCGCCCAGATCCTGCAGATGTCGGGACCAGAGAAGATCATCTCCGACTCGATCGACCAGGTGATCAACTCCGCCGTCGGCTCGATCTTCGCCTCCGGGCCAAGCGGACCCGACCTCTTCGGCGCGACCATCGGCAGCATCAGCTGCGGACTCCCACACTTGCACCCCGCTCCTAGTCCGATCGCCGTCGGCCCCCTCACGCTCGGCGTCTCCGCGAGCGTACGGATAAACGATCTTCCGGTCGGCCGGAGCGGCGACTTGGGGCTCGTTCTCTGCCAATCTCTGAGCCCCGTCTTCAAGGTCACGACCGGCTCGGGAAAGGTCTTCGTCAACGGTCGTCGAGCCGCCAGAGCCGGCGATCTGACCATGCACGGGGCCACCACGGCCGGGCCCGGAGGACGCAACCCGCTCGCTCTCCCGCTCCTCCACGTCGCCCGCAAGAGCCTCGGCCGCTACCTCGAGTCGAGACCCGGCCGCGACGCGAGCGAGCGCCGCGCGAGGCTGTCCAAGTGGACAGCGAAGGCTCGGCAAGCGCGGGCCGACGCCGCCGGGGGAGAAGAGGACGGAGGCTCGTTCGACCTCGACCTCGAGGCTGCAGAGGCGACCGCGACCGCAGAGGGAGCCGCCGCCGCTGCGGTCGGCCAGGCCCAGCGGACGAAGAACATCGCCGCCCAAGCGATCTCGGACGCCAACGCGGCCGTCTTTGACGTCCTCTCCAAGCTCCAACCGGCGGTCGTCCCGAGCCGCGGCCTGCTCCTACCGCTCACCAATTTCTCCGTCACCTTCGCAGGCTTCCCGTCCTTCGGATCGAGCATCGGCGGCCGCGTCACCAAGCTCGGAAAGCGCGTCGGCAAGGGGCTCGGAGGGCGCGCCGCAGGCAAGCTCGCCCCGAGGATCCCGCAGGGCCTCCGCGACGGCTGGGCGGGCGCCAAGCTCAAGCTTCGGGCCGCGGGCGCGCCCTGGCGAGCCCGCGTCCGCGAGGCCGTCCCGCGACCGCTGCGGATGCTCTCCGGTCACCCGGTCGACGTCGTCACCGGAGCTGTGCACACGGACGCCGTCGACGCCCACCTCCGCGGACGCTGGACCCTGCCCGTCCGCCGCAGCTACAGCTCCTCCTGGTCCGAGCGCCCCGGACCCCTCGGCTTCGGCTGGAGCCTCTCGCTCGACCTCGCGATCTGGCTCGAGCCAGGCCTCCTGGTCCACCGCGCCCCCGACGGGCGCGAGCTCTTCTTTGATCTCCCGGACAACCTCGACCCCGACGATCGGGACGCGCTCTCGCGGCTCGTTCTCATCGACCCCTGCAACGGCCTCCGGATCACCGGCGAGGCCGACGGCGCTTGGACGATCTCGATCAGCGACGGCGACGCCTACTCGGCCGACCGGATCCGCCGGGTCGAGCTGGCGCCGATCCCTGGGGAGCCCGAGCTCCCTCACCGCCGCGGCATCGCCCGAGCCCGTCGGCTCTACGGTCCCGAGGGCGCCGTGGTCGCGCTCGAGTACGATCGCAGCGCCCGGCTCGTCGCCGCCCGCCAAGGATCCCGCACGCTCGGCCTCCTCTGGGGCGACAGCTCCGGGATGCTCGCCGGCCTCACGCTGCCGGACCCCGGCACCCTCGCCGATGCGAGCCCCAACAGGCGCGGCCAAGCGCCCCTCGGCCAGCGCCTGCACACGAGCTACTCCTTCGACGACGCTGGCGATCTCAAGACCGTCACAGACAGCCTCGGTCACCGGCACGAGCTCGACTACGACGAGCACCGTCTCGTCCGCGAGACCTTCGCCGACGGTCGCACCTTCTCGTTCGACTACGACGGCCCGGGGCCGCAGGCCAGGTGCACCGCGACGAGCGGAGAGGGCGGGGTCTACTCCCGCACCTTCTCCTACGAGCCCGAGGCGCGTCGGACCGAGATCATCGACGGCGAGGGGAGCCGGACGATCGTCCAGGCCGACGGCCGCGGCCGCGTCATCGCCGTCACGGACGACCTCGGCGGGACCACGACCCTCGGCTACGATGACCATGATCGTCGGATCCTCGAGCTCGATCCCATGGGGCACGGGACCCGCTACGAGTTTGATGACCTCGGCCGGCGTCGTGCGGTGCGCCAGGGCGATGGATCGACCTGGTCGTTCGACCACACCGCCGACGGCCGCCGCTCGGCCGCGACCGACGGCGAGGGCAGCTCGTGGCGCTGGCGCTACGACAGCCGCGGACGCCTCCTCGAGCGCACAGACCCGTCAGGCCTGCGACTTCGGTACGAGTTCGACGACGCTTCGAGCACCGTCGAAGTCCTCGCCTGCGCAGACCACGACGGGGACGGGACCACCACCATCAGCACCCTCGAGACGCTCCACCTTAGCGGAGCGGGTGACCTCCTGCGGCGGCGGCTCCCCGGCGGCTCCGACTGGAGCTACGCCTACGACCGTCGCGGTCGCTGCACCGATGTCATCGACCCCCTCGGCCACCGGCAGCGCTACATCTATGATCGCATGGATCGCCTGATCGAGAGGATCGGCGTCGACGGAGTGCGCGTCACGATCCGCCGCGATCCCGTCGGCCGACCCCTGGTGGTGACCGGCCCGGGCTACGAGATCGCCATGACCTACGACCCCTGCGGCCGGGTCGCCGAGGTCATCGGAGATCCCCGCTACCCCGACGGTCTGACCTGCCGCTACGACAGCGAAGGTCGTCTCCTCGCGATCGCCCTCGGGGATCGCGAGCACACCTTCGTCCGCGACCCCGTCGGATCGATCGTCGCAGAGGTGAACATCGACGGGCACTCCCGCACCTTCCGCAGGGACCTCTGCCGGCGGGTCCGCGAGCTCGTGGGGCCGAGCGGGGAGCGCACCAGGTTCGATTACGATGGGGGCGGCCGACTCATCGCCGTCGACTACGCCGACGGCAGCCACGAGCGCTTCTCCTACGACCCTCGCGGCGCGCTTGTCCGGGCTCTCCGCGACGAGCCAGGACCTCCGTCCCCCTACGCGGCGGGGCCCGCCCTCAGCGCGCTCACGTCGCTAGGCCCCGCGGATCCAAGCCCCGGGAAGCGCCGACGGATCGAGCCGCCGGTCATCCCTCCCCTGCCGGCGCTGCCGAAGTCGGGTATCTCCCTCGATCACCCCTTCAAAGGGCTCTTGGAGCCCGATGAGCCGCTCTTCGAGCCGCTCTTTGAGCTCCCCCGCTCGCCCGCAGGTGCTCGCCTCCGCCATACCGTCGAGCTCGAGCGTGATCCCATCGGCCGCGTGGTCGGCGAGCTCGTCCGCGCCGACGGAGAGGTCGTCGCCAACACGACCCCGCCGCGCTGGGTCGCCCTCGATCGTGATCCGCGGGGACGGGCCCAGGGGCTCCGCGCCGACACGGGAAGGGTGTTCACCTGCTCGTTCGCCGCCCTCACGGACCTCTCGCCCTCAACCCTCGTGGTCCACTGCGGAGCCCGGAGTTGGCCCCTGCGCACGGCCCTCGATCGCTGCGGCCGCGGGCTGCGTCGACGACTCCCCGGCGGCGTCGACGAGCTCGTCGAGCGTGACTCCCACGGGCGCCCGACCCTGCAGACGATCTGCGCGACCGCAGGAGCCTTCGGCGCGCTCCTCCGCGACGAGTCGACGCTCCTCGCCCGCTATCGCTATCGCTGGGCCGCCGACGGGCAAGCACGCACGCTCCTGGAGTCGCGGGGCTGCGCCGCACCGCCGTCCCCTCCCCAGTCCCCTCCCCAAGCCAGCCAGAGAGAACCCACAGCGGTGGACGCGAACGGCCACATCACGACAATGGGCCACGACGGCGCAGAGCTGCAGCTCACGTGGGACGCCGCAGGCCGGCTACGACAGGTCGATCGCGCCGACGCTCCTCCCGTACGCTTCGACTACGACGGGCTCGGACGGCGGATCCGCAAGACCGTCGGCGCTCGCGTGACGACGTGGCTCTGGGAGGGTGATCGACCGCTCATCGAAGAGCTCCGCGAGAACGGGCTCCTCCTGACGCGACGAGTGTGGATCTTCGACCCCTCGCCAACGCGCCGCTTCTCGCCGATCGCAGTGCTCGTCGACGAAGAGCTCTACGGTCTCCACTGCGACCCGATCGGCGCCCCGATCCTCGCGACAGACAGCGCCGGCGCCGTCGTTTGGCGGCGACCGAGCGCCGTGGATCCCTCCAGCCCTCCGCGGAGCGTCCCCTCGATCCCATCGCCCGCCGACCCCGTCGGAGCGCCCAGCAGCGCCGCGAGGTCGGCCTCAGGGACCTCCCCAGGAGCCCCCAAGAGCCCCTTCCCGCGCGGTCTACCGCTCGGCTTTCCAGGCCACTACTACGACCACGAGACCGGCCTCTTCTACAACCGTCACCGCTACTACGACCCGCGAAGCGGGCGCTTCATCAGCCCCGACCCCAGCGGACTTCGAGGCGGGATCGATCCCACAGCCTACGTCGATGACCCGACGACGATGATCGACCCCCTCGGCCTCCGCGGATACTCCGTCACGTCAGACCTCGATCCGACGGGCTCAGCGGACGCTCCCCTCGACGGCTCCGCCCACGAAGGTCCGCTGAGCCCGGATCCGGAGGCGGGATCCCGAAGCCCCTACACCCCCCCGGTCCCGCAGGCCCCAGACCCGGGCGCGACGCCTCAACCCACCGTCGTCGACGCGCGCTACCGAGGAATGCGAGAGCTGTCGATGACCTGCTAGCTCAGACTAGCTCGATCGTCCGCGAGCTCCTGTCGCCGATAGCCCTGGCGAGCGGCCTCGGACGATCCAACCCGACCTCTTCGTCCGGGCCGCCGCCCTCGGCAGCAGGCAGCAGGCAGCAGGCAGCAGGCGGCAGAGCGACCCGGCTCAGAAGCGACCGACCCACGCCAGGCCCGCGCCGCTGCGGGAGGCCGTCGGGACGACCGTCGACTTCGGCTGGCGGAGCTCACGGTCGACCACCAAGAGCCCGATCCCCGAGATCATCGCGACGCCGCCGACACCGATCAGGGCGAAGCTCGGCCGCCTCACGTCGCGCCCGCCCTCCTCGTCGGTGATCAGCAGCGCAGTGCCGGCTCCGAGGGAGACCGCGCCGACGACGAAGGCGCCGATGCCGATCCCGCCGAGTCGCGTAAGCCCTCGCTTCGGCGGCTCCTCCTCCGGCGGAGGCGGCACGTAGACGGGCGCTGGCTTCACCACCTCGACCGGCTTCGGCCGGACAGGCTCCGGCACGACCGCCGGCGGCGAGCGATCGTCCTGGATCGCCTTCACCACACCGCCGAGCTCCCCTCGCACCTGGGTGAGCAGCTCGTCCTCCAGGCACAGCTCGCACTTCAGACGATGACGTGAACCAGCGAGCTCCTCCTCGCCGCGAAAGACGACGAAGCTCGTGATGTAGCCGTCCCCCTCAGCGCCGAGCGGTGCGACCACGACCTCAGCCGTGTACTCCCCGCGGACTGTGGTGATCATGCCCTCGCCGCGGAGGTACTCGAGGCCGATGCCCTCGATCCGCGCCGGCAGCGACTCCGAGACTCGAACGCCGTCGTACTCGGTCGTCCCCACGCGAAGGGACACGCGCGCACGCTTGGTCGCCTCGGGTCGCTTCGCCGCGACCTCTGTCGCGGGCGCTGCGATGGCCGGCTCCGCCACCTCCCTCGAGTCCGGCATCACCTTCGCCGCCGAGGCGGAGGGAGCCGCGGTGCTCGCTGAGACGACCGGCCCTCCGGCGGGCTCAGCCGTCGCAGGCGGCGACATCGCCGGTCCGAAGCCTGCGACGACCGTCATCCCAAGCCAAAACCCAAACCCGGCGCCCATCACCACACCCGTCCCCAACAACCCCCTGAGCAAACTACGATCCTCCGCAATTCGCAAGGTTCAGGGGCGCTCGCTCCCTTTCAGGCCAACTCCGCGCCCGTCGACGGAGCGCTTTTAGATGCGCGAGAACGGGAGACCGGCGGCGCAGGACGACGCCGTGAACCTCGCCGAGGAGCCCCGAGATCTGGTCAAGCGGGCGACTTGGCGGCACCCTGTGAGGGTGCAAGGAAGCGTCCGTCGGATCCTCGCCCTCGCGGCGCTCCTCGTCCTGAGCGGCGCGCCAACCACGGCATCCTCGGCGCCGCTCATCAAAGCGGATGAGACGCGGCCGAGACCGCGCCTCCAGATCGCGATCTCTCCGGTGCTCGGCCCCTACTCGCGCGGCGAGCAGGACTGCCGCCCTCGCGGGCCAGTCTTCTACTGCGAGGACGGCGGATCCTTCCTCGGCGCAGGCGCGACCTTCGAGCTCCGGCTCAAGACCTTCGGACCGCTCTACTTCCACGCCCGCGGACTCCTCGTCGGCAACACCCACAAGCGCCCCTACGCGGTCTACCGCGGCCTCGGCGGCGCAGGCTTCGGCCTCGGCCTCTACGCCCGGCTCGCCTTCGTCCGCGCCGAGTACCTGACGATCGACACCTTCGGACCCGCGAGCTACAGGCCCCCCTTCGGCCAGCTCGACGAGGCGACCGACGCCTACGGACACCACGCGGGGATGATCTCCGGCGGTGTCCGCCTGCCCTTCCGCCAGCGGTGGAACGCCGAGCTCTGGGGCGGCTTTGTCCTCGGCCCGCGCGGCGTCCGGACGACCCCGCGCGAGGTCTCCACCGGCGACCGCATGATGGTCTCGTTCCTCCTCGGCGCAGGGATCTCCTTCGACGTGATCCGCGGAGCCCCGCGCAAGCCGAGCGCCGAGCGCTAGCGCTAGCGGCCCGTAGCGAGGGTCGCCTGTGCTCTCGCGCCGCGCTCGTCGGTCCTCTTGGCTTCGACACGATGAAGCTGTCCCGAGAGCGCACAGGGGCCTCCCAAACGCCCCAAGGGCGAGCCCCGTGAGGCTCGCTCGAGCTTCGCTCAGGGCCGGGAGACCGGCGGTCGGATCCCCTTGTAGGCGCAGAACTCCGCCACCGTCGTCGCCGCGAAGGCGGGGTTCTTCACGAGCTCCCACGCGAGCCGGCTCGTCGGCGCATCGCCAAAGTCATGGCCCGGATACACGCGGGTCATCTCGGGGAGCGTCGACAGGCGCTGGAGCGTCGCGAAGAAGGCCGCAGGATCGCCGACGCTGCCGCAGGAACCGACGTAGAGAACGTCCCCGGTGATCACCGCGGGGCTCGCCGGGACCGACCAACATACACAGCCCGGAGAGTGGCCCGGGGCGTAGATCGCCTCGACCGCGACATCGCCGATCCGGAGCACTTCGCCGTCAGCGACCGGGACGACCCGCTCACCCCCGCCGCCGACGAGCGCGCGGACTCGCTCGACCTCGATCGGGTGACAACGGATCACCGCCCCGGTCGCTCTCTCGAGCTCGTCGACGGCGGCGACATGGTCATCGTGGCTGTGGGTGACCAAGATCGTCGTGATCCGCCAGCCCCGCTCGGCGGCGATCCGGAGGAGCCGGTCCCCCTCAAACGCGGGATCGACGATCGCCGCCTCGCCACCGCGCTCGGAGCTCGCGTCTCCGACACCACCTCCATCGGCGACGAAGGTGCAGAGGTTGCTCAAGAGGCCGACCTCGACCTGGAGGAGCTCCGGCACGGCCCTGACAGTATCAACCAAACCACGGGAATCCGTCGACCCGCGCAGAGAGGCCTTGCGGCGCGAAGTGCGAGGCCGTACAAGCGCGACCTCGCCGATGGTCGACCTCAGCGCTCTCAACCCCAACCAGCGCCGCGCGGTCCTTCACATCGATGGGCCCCTCCTCGTTCTCGCGGGCGCCGGCTCGGGCAAGACCCGGGTGATCATCCACCGGATCGCCCACATGATCGAGACGGGCATCGCCCCGTCGTCGATCGTCGCCCTCTCGTTCACGAACAAGGCGGCCGGCGAGATGCGCGAGCGCCTCAGCGCGCTGATCGGCAAGTCTACGGCGAAGGAGGTCGTCCTCGGCACCTTCCACAGCGTCGGCGCCCAGATGATGCGCGAGACCCCGGAGGCCTTCGGCGTCCCCAAGCGCTTCTCGATCCTCGACCAGGGCGACCAGACCGGGCTGGTCCGCGGCATCCTCCGCGACCTCGGCCACCACGGCCCGGCCGGCGATCGACGCTACGACATCGGCGCGATCGTCCAGCGGATCTCGCTGTGGAAGAACGACTTCGTCGATCCCCGCGCCGCGTCAGACTTTCGCCTCCACGAGAGCGACTACGACGAGGTCGCCGCGGAGGTCTATCCCGAGTACGAGGATCGCCTGCGCAGCCTCGGCGCCGTCGACTTCGACGACCTCGTCTGCAGGATCGCCCACTGCATCGAGGAGGACGAGGAGCTCCGCGCCCACTGGCGACAGCGCTACCACTACCTCCTGATCGACGAGTATCAGGACACCAACCGGGCCCAGCTCGAGGTCGTCCGCCGGATCGCCGGCCCGCGCGAGAACATCTGCGTCGTCGGCGATGACGACCAGGCGATCTACGGCTGGCGCGGCGCCAAGGTCAGCAACATCCTCGGCTTCGACATGATCTTCCCGCGGGCGACCGTCATCAAGCTCGAGGAGAACTACCGCTCACGGGCGCCGATCATCGAGTGCGCCAACGGCCTCATCGCCAACAACATGAGCCGCCACGACAAGGCCCTGATCCCGCAGCGGGGCAGCGGCTCGATGGTGACGATGGTCGTCGCCGACGACAGCCCGCAGGAGTCGAGCTGGGTCACCGGAAAGATCCGAAAGTTGATCCACGAGGATCACTTCGCGCCCGAGGAGATCGCGGTGCTCTATCGATCGGCGAAGCAGGTCACGGCGATCGAAGAGGGGCTGCAAGAGCACGGGATCGCCTATCGGATCCTCGGCGGCCAGGCGACCTACGACCGCAAGCAGGTCAAGGACGTGCTCGCCTACCTCAAGCTCATCGTCGCCCCTCGCGACGACCTCGGCGTCCGCCGTGCGCTCGACGTCCCCTCCCGCGGGATCGGCTCGGTCACCGTCGCCCGCCTCGACGCCTTCGCGCAAGAGCGCAAGATAAGCTTCCTCGACGCGATCCACAGCGCTGGCCAGATCGAAGAGATCAGCGGACGCCCGGCCCAGGCCCTCAGCCGCTTCTCAGAGATGGTCCGCCGCGCGCAGGCCCAGTACTACGCCAACGGTGCGGCGGTCGCCGCCCTCCGCTCGCTCATCACCGCCAGCGGCCTCAAGGACAGCATCGTCGGCGACGCCGGCGCGGGCAAGGCGGGTCAGGCCCGCTGGCAAGCGGTCGAGGGGCTCCTCGGCAGCCTCGATCGCTTCCACGAGCGGGCGCTCGACAAGGGAGAGAAGCCCCGCTGGCGCGACTACCTGGCGACGATGAACAAGGACTCCAAGGACGAGGAGCTGGCGATCGGCAAGGTCACCCTGACCACGCTGCACAGCTCCAAGGGCCTCGAGTGGCCGGTCGTCTTCATCATCGGCGTAGAAGAGGGGACGATGCCCCACAAGCGAGTCTCCGCCCCGAGGATCAGCGACGCCATCTCCGGCGACCTCGAAGAGGAGCGCCGGCTCTTCTACGTCGGCATCACCCGGGCCCGCGACATCCTCTTCGTCTCGCGGGCCAACGTTCGGATCGAGCGCGGTCAGGCTGTCGAACGCCTCCCAAGCCGCTTTCTCAAAGAAATTCCGTCGGAGTGGACCACCATCTATACGATCGCCAAAGAGGAGGCGCTGACCACCGACGACCTCATGTCGATGGCAGACGCCTTCCTCGCGCGGCTGCAGGGGCCTGCGACCTAGGCCGCGACTCGGGCCTGAGATAGGGCCTATAACGCCCGCAGCGCGCCCGCAATGGTGGATAGGGCGGCCGCGTGCCCCCGCGCCCCGGCCGGCCGCCGACTCGATCAGGTGCGGCTTTGGTCGGAATTTCGCGCGATCGCGCCCTCTGGGGCCATTCGGAGACAAGTGAGTTGCGCTCAGCGTCGCCTAGCGCGAGCATGATGGAACCTCGTGGGGAACGCCATCCGCGCCGACTGAGAATGCGAGACGACGACGAAAGCCTGACTCGCAACCCGACCGACGCAGCGTCGGCCGAGGCCGCGGCCACCACAGAGGCGCCATCGGACGACACCACCGTCGCCGCAGAGGGGTCGAAGCCTGCGCCTCCCGAGGCGCCTGCCCAGGAGGAGGATGACGACGACGATCTCTTCGCCGACACCCTGATCCACGACGGCGACGAGCCCGAAGAGCCGGCGACCGAGCTCAGCGAGGACGAGTACCTCGACGAGGCCTTCGCCGAGGGGCTCCTCGACGACGGCGATGAGAGCAGCGCCCCTGCGACCGAGCCTCCGCCCGAGCCGATAGCTCCACCGCAGCCGATGACCGAAGAAGAGTCGTCGATGCAGCGGTCGACCGCCGCCCAGTATCGCCACGATCTGCGGACGCCGTTCAACCTGATCATCGGCTACAGCGAGATGCTGATCGAGGACGCGGAGGAGGACGGCGATGAGTTCCTCCTCTCCCACCTCAACCGCACCCTCACCGACGCTCAGTCGCTCCTCAACCTCGTCGACGAGATCCTCGACCCGTCGTCGCGCGGGCCGAGCCAAGAGCGGCTCAACCGCGATCTCCTCTTCCCCCTCTCCCACCTCCTCAGCCACGTCGAGCGCCTCCGCGAGCAGTGTGAGCAGGGCGAGCGCGACGACGTTCTCCCGGACATCGAGCGGATCCTGAAGGCGGTTCGCCGCCTCGATCAGCTCGTCGCCATGGGGACGATCAACAAGGCCGCAGGCGCCGCCCGGACCGACCCCGAGTACACCGCCGCCCGCAGCGACTCCAGCGACACCGCCGCGAAGGTCAAGACCCCGCAGCTCAAGAAGCGGACCGTCCTCGCCGGCAAGACCGAGACCGGCAAGATCCTCGTCGTCGACGACAACGAGTCGAACCGCAACATGCTCTCCCGCCGCCTCGAGCGTCAGGGGCACACGACGCGGCTAGCGGAGAACGGCATCCGCGCCCTCGAGAAGCTGCGGCAGGAGGACTTCGACCTCGTCCTCCTCGACGTGATGATGCCGGAGATGGACGGCTACGAGGTGCTGGAGCGCCTCCACAACGACGACAAGCTCCGCGGTCTGCCGGTGATCATGATCTCCGCGCTCGACCAGCTCGACACGGTCGTCCGCTGCATCGAGCTCGGCGCGGAGGACTACCTCCCCAAGCCCTTCAACCCCGTCGTTCTCCGGGCCCGGATCGGCGCCTGTCTCGAGAAGAAGCGCCTGCGTGACCGCGAGCGCGCCTACATCAAGAAGCTGCGGATCGAGCAGGAGCGCTCTGACCAGCTCCTCCTGAACATCCTCCCGCGGCCGATCGCCAACCGCCTCAAGGAGGGCCAGCGGCAGATCGCCGACTACTTCCCCGACGTCACGGTGCTCTTCTGTGACCTCGTCGGCTTCACCCAGATCTCCGAGCGTCTGCCGCCGGCCGAGCTGGTCGCGATGCTCAACAAGATCTTCTCGATGTTCGACCTCCTGGTCGAGAAGCACGGCCTCGAGAAGATCAAGACGATCGGCGACGAGTACATGATCGCCGGCGGCCTGCCGATGCCCCGCAAGGACCACGCCGAGGCGGTCGCCGAGATGGCGCTCGACATGCTCGCGGTGATGGACCGCTTCAACGCGAAGCACAACACCAACGTCCGGATCCGCGTCGGTCTCAACTGCGGCCCCGTCACGGCGGGCGTCATCGGCACCAAGAAGTTCGCCTACGATCTCTGGGGCGACACCGTCAACCTCGCCTCGCGCATGGAGTCGCACGGCATCGCCAACGCGATCCAGGTGACCGAAGAGACATACCGACGCCTGCGCCACCGCTTCGCCTTCCAGCGCCGCGGGATCATCCACGTCAAGGGCAAGGGCGCGCTGTGCACCTACTTCCTGGTCGGTCGACGTCCGGGCGGCAAGGTCGAGAGCTGAGCTCGACCTAGGCCTGACGAGCGTGTCCGCCCCGGGCTTGAGCGGTGATCGTCCGTGCCGAACGGCCGGTGGGCACAGGCGCGCTCTACTCGATAGCTGACCTAGTGGACAGATTACGGGCTCACCGTGGGCGGACGCGGACCTCGGGTCGACGCTATAGTCTCTCTTTGCCGTAGAGCTGACCCTGTGATGCGAACACCTGCACCGCCTCGCGGCGCCCCCCTAGCGCTCATCTTCTGCGCCTGTGTCGGACAAAACCCCTACTACGTCGCCCCTCCCGAGGCGACCGAGGGCGAGACGTCGAGCCCCTCGACATCCCCAGAGACGACCATCGGCGTCGAGTCGTCCACTGACCCGACCGACCCGACCTCCGGCGCCTCGACCGTGAGCTCGACCGGCGGTGTCTGCGGGGACGGCACCGTCGACGTCGGCGAGGAGTGTGACGAGGGCCCGAACAACGGGACCCCTCAATCACCCTGCAGCCTGCTCTGCACGCTCGACCCCACCGGGTGCGGCGACGGCATCCTCGACGACAGCGAGGAGTGCGATGACGGCAACAACACCGACGGCGACGGGTGCTCCAGCCAGTGCAAGAACGAGGGCCCGCAGGGCCTGTGCGGCGACGGTATCGTCGACGGCGCCGAGGAGTGCGACGACGGCAACCAGGACGACAACGACGCCTGTCTGTCGAGCTGCGAGCTAGCGACCTGCGGCGACGGCATCCTCTACGACGGCGTCGAGGAGTGCGACGACGGCAACAACGTCGACGAGGACACCTGCGACAACGCCTGCGAGTCGATCTGCGGCGATGGTTGCATCGTCGTCGTCAGCGAGGGCACGGGCGAGGCGAAGATCTTCGAGCCCGAGAACTACAATATCGTCGCGGTCTACCCCCTCTTCGAGGCCCCGACCTCGGTCGCGGTCGGTCCTGGGCCCAAGCTCTACGTCGGCGAGTCGAACAGCCTCGTGAGCCTCGACCTCGCGACCGAGGAGGTCACGTTCATCGCCCTCCTGGGCGGGGCCGAGCCCCACGGCCTGACGGTCCACGAGGGGTACATCTACGCCTCCGGGAAATTCGTCGACAAGATCCGAGTCCTCACGCTCGACGGTGATCTCGTCGACATCCTCGGATCGCCCAACGGCGCGAGCCTTCGCGGCAACACCTTCGGTCCCATGGGGCATTTCTACGTCGCGTCCCTAAGCGACTCGCCGGCCCAGCTCTGGGAGCCCGGCCTTCTCTACAAGGGGCCCTTCGGCAAGGATTACGTCGTGCAGGGCTCCGCTATCGCCACCAGGCAAAACGGAGATGTGCTCCTCGCCGACATCGAAGGGTCGAAGTACTCCGTCTTCGGCCCCCTCGGTGAGTTCAAGAAGACTGTCGCGGTCGCCTGCACCCACGACCTCTACAACATGGCGACCGACCCCACCGGACGACTCTACGTCGCCTGCTACGGGGATGAGTACGTCAACGTCCACGGTGCGAACGACGAGCCGCTCGGCAAGATCAAGGTCGAGACTCCGAGCGACGTCGCGGTCCTGCCGAAGTTCTGACGCCGTGTTCAAGGGGACACGTCGCGCCCGGAGGACCAATCCCCGAAGGCCTGGAGCTGGCGACCCTCCGCCCGCGAAGAGCTGGACTGACAGAGCCGACGCTAGAGATCGAGGATGATCGTCGCCATCGCCGAGCTCTCGCCCTGCTGCTTGACGTTGACCATCGCGTTCGGGGCGGAGATCCCGTCGCCGGGGTCTGGAAAGCCGGTCTGGGCCATGTTGCCGTTGCGATCGAGGATCGCGTTCATACGATAGGGACCGGCGTGGATCTGATCGTATGTGAGGGTCACCGCCGTCGATCCAGCCGGCGCCGCGACCAGCAGCGAGCGGCTGTGGTAGCAGGTCGCCTGGAGATCACAGGGGCCCTCGCTGAGGATCACCCAGACCTCGCCGTCGACCTCGAGGGGGACGAGCCACTTCACGTCGACCTTGAGCGTCGGCATCTCGGGGAAGGGGTTCGTGCCGTCGCCGACAGGCGCGTCGTCGATCGGGAAGGGATCCGGGAGCGTCCGCGGCTCGACCCGCTTCGCGTCCCAGTAGACGTGCGGCTGCCCCATCACCTTGACGTCGAGGATCATCGCGTCCTCGGCCGGGAACGAGAAGAGCGCGTCGATGTAGTCGCAGCCCTTCTCTAGGCTGCAGAAGTGCCAGGTCCGGGCGACCGCGTCGTGGTCGACCAGGACCGTCCGCGAATCGCGGAGGATCCCCAAGAAATAGCCGCCGTTGCGATAGACGAGCACGTCATCGCCCGCGTGGGTCTCGACCGCGAGACCAAAGCGGAGGTTGTTCGCCGCGTCGAGGTCGACCCGGCCGAAGATCGTCCGCGGATCGATCGCCCGGAAGTCCATGTTCATCAGCGGAAACGCGCCGAGCGGGGTCTTCGTCGCGGGGCCAGACCAGAGGCCGCCGAGCTCGGTCATCAGCCCTAGACCCAGGACCCCTTCGTCACCGGAGGTCGTCTCCCCCGTCGGCCCATCGCTGCTCGACGGGTCGGTCGTCGACGTCGACGATGCGCTGGTCGAGGCGGTGGGGTCTGTGGAGGCGCTCGTCGTCGCTGTCGTCGACGCGCTCTCTCCACCGCCATTGCAGGCGACCAGGAGGAGCGCCGAAGCGGCGGCGAGGAGCGTCGATGTAGGGCAATACATGCCCACAGGGGGCCATGAATTCGCGCGAATCCGCAAGTCGCCCTGCGCACGCTCCGGCTCGCGCTCAAGACCCGTCGCGAACACCGTCCCGCTGCGCCGCTCAAGACCTCGATACGCGAGCACTCCGGCCTCAATTCGCGATAGGATGAGCCCTATTCTTGGCTTGCGCGACCGACTAGCTCCTTGCAATCGCCAAAGACATTGATCGTTGCATCCCCGTGAGGATGTCCCGCACGAGCTTGCTCTAGACGTACGAAGGCCCCTGAGATCGCTGGGGTTTCGCCGATCGGCAGCGCTCATGCACAAGAGCCCAACGCCTGCGACCGAGGCCACATCTCATGCTCCGACACCGACCCCTCGTCCGCTCCCCCTTCCTCTGCGCCCTCACCCTCGCCCTCGGCTGTCAGCCCGTGGCCAAGGAGGGCGGCGAGTCCGGAATCGACGAGGTCGAGCCGGACCCCGCGAGCGAAGTCCTGATCCGATCGATCCCCGAGAAGCAGGCCGAGGCGCTGGTCTTCCCGCCGCCGATCACCGATCGCCACCCCCGCAGCGAGCTCGTGCTCGGCGACGATGAGTCGACCCAGAGCACCTCCACCGAGCTCAAGGTCCGCTCGCCCTACCTCGACGACGACCGCAGCTTCGACTTCAGCGGCAAGTGCTTTCGCGTGGTCCTCACCCACGAGATCGATCTCCCGCGCAAGGCCAGCCCCAAGCGGCCGGTCAAGGCGGAGGAGGGCACCCTGACGATCTCGCCTGCGGTCGCCGGCAAGGCCGTCTGGACCTCCGGCAACGTGCTCGAGTTCTGCGCCGATGACCACCTTGATCCAGACCAGACCTACTCGGTCACGGTGAAGGGGCTGAAGACCGCCACCGACAAGGGCGAGGAGGACAAGGCGCTCGAGCTGACCGAGCCCTGGGAGGCGACCTTCAAGGCCAGGATCCTCTTCGAGAGCGCAGGCAAGACCCTCTCGTACATCCCGACCCCGGGCGACGCCAAGCTGATCACGATGCACCCGCTCTACGGCGACAAGATCAGCAAGCGCGAGACCCTCGCCGTCGTCTTTGACCAGCCCATCACCCTCGAGGCCGCGCAGGCGCAGATCCGCCTCAAGGACGCGAACGGCGTCCGCGAGATCCAGGTCAGCCACCACAGGGGCAAGAAGTTCCAGGGCGTCAGCGTCGATCCCAAGCAGGTGATCATCGTCCGCCCCAAGGTGGCCTTCGCCCCCGGCGATCAGCTGACCCTCACCGCCTGGGACTTCGACGGCTCCGCCGACACCGGCAGGGATCGGGACTTCACCGTCGCCAAGCCCCTAGAGCTCACCAACGTCACCTGCGGCTACTCATACAACTCCTCGAGCTGCGAGTGGAACCGACCGACCCTGCGATCGAGCACCCGCGACGTCTGGTTCGACTTCAACAACGCCCTCGCCGACAGCAACAAGACCGCGAAGGCGAAGGTCTCTGTCAGCCCGCCGGTGAAGAACCTCAGCGTCTGGGTCTCCAACGGCTGGGACGGTGACGGCCAGCTCCGGGTGAGCGGCGAGTTTGAGCCGTCGCGCCGCTACCAGATCCGCGTCGGCTCCCTCGTCGACAAGTTCGGCAACGCGACCCGCGGCGAGCTGAGCGTGGACCTCGAGACCGCGTCGCTCGCCGCCAGCGTGTCGATGCCGGAGGGGACGCTCATCCTCGACGAGGAGCACAGCCGCAAGTTCCAGGTGACGACCCGCAACGTCTCCCGCGGCGAGCTGGTCTTCTGGCCGATCGCCGACGGCGATCCCGACGCCCTCAAGCAGGCCCAGAGCCAGGTCTCCTCCCGCAAGCTGCCGACCGGGGACCCGAAGATCGTCATCCCCTTCGCCCCCTCGTCGGTCCGCGACGACTTCACGACCACCGACATCGACCTCCTCAGCGATCTCAAGGCGGGGAGGAGCTATGTCGCCAGCGTCCGGATGGCCGAGACCGCCCACGGCGCGGAGCCGATCAAGCACCCGAGCTGGAGCTCCGCCGCCAAGCCGCCGGTCGTCATCGTCACCCCCGGCGACGCGAACTCCCTCGCGATCCACACCCACGCGACGACCGACGCGACCGTGCTCCACGTCGCCCGCCTGGCCAGCGGAGAGCCTGTCGCCAACGCGACGATCAAGGTCAACGGTGAGACCCAGCGCGGCCGCAAGACCGACGCGAACGGCGTGGTCGTCCTCCCCTTCGGCCTGGAGAAGGCCCGGGCCTCGGTGATCGGGGTGAGCGACGGCAGCGGCAATCAATCGCAGGTCCAGCTCGCCACCGACGGCAGCCGCGAGCGGACCTACTTCCCCGGCCTCACCTCTTCGGCGGCGATCCGCACCGACGATCTTCGCGGCATGGTGATCACCGACCGCGGCATCTACCGCCCCGGCTCCACCGTCTGGATCAAGGCGAGCGTGCGCAAGCGCCAAGGCAGCCAGATGGTGCCGCTCCCCTCCTTGCCGGTGAAGGTCAAGGTCCTCGGGCCGATGGACGACGAGGTCCTGACGACCACCGCGGTGAGCAACGATCTCGGCTCCGTCGCCGTCCAGTTCGACGTCCCGGAGAAGGCGCGCCTCGGCGACTACCAGATCCGCGTCGAGGACGTTCTCCTCTTCCAGTCAGACGAGCGCGGCAGCGGCGACACCAGCCTCCTCGCGAAGTCCTTCGTCAAGATCGCCGAGTTTGAGCCGCCCCGCTTCACCGTCGACGTCGAGGCCAAGAACCCCTCCGATCAACAGCTTCGGGCGAAGATCGTCGGTCGCTACCTCTTCGGCGCGCCGATGGACGGCGCCGGCGTCGAGTGGACCCTGACCCGCGCCAGCGCCAGCCTCCCCGCAGGCAAGCTGACGAGCGCCGGCTTCGCCTTTGACGCCCGCAGGAGCTGGCGCTGGTGGGACGACAGCTCCGAGCAGCGCTGGTCGCGGGCCGACCGCGGCAAGCTCAACGACGCCGGCACCTTCGTCGTCCGCGAGGAGCTCGACCTCGGCGACTCCGTCTCGCCGCAGCGCTTCACCCTCGAGGCCGACGTCACGGACACCTCCTATCGCCACGTCGCCAGCCGCGACAGCGTCGTCGTCCACCCCTTTGACCACTACGTCGGCGTCAAGCTGCCCAAGCCCTGGGCCTCCGCCAACGCCTCGGTCGAGGCCTCCCTCGCGGTCATCGACCACGACGGCAAGGCGGTCGCCGGATCAGAGATCACCGCCCGCCTCCAGCGCGTCCGCTGGACCTACACCAAGACCCGCTCCTCGAGCGGCTACTACCACTACGACTGGCACCACGAGACCACCGAGGTCGACACCTGCACCGCCACCTCGGCGCGCGACGCCGTGAGCTGCACCCTCAACACCCAGGGCTCCGGCGAGTACACCGTGATCACCGAGGTCGACGGCCATCGCGGCGGCGAGGCCTCGCTCTGGGCCTGGGGCCGCGACGGCGACGATGTGGTCTTCCCGAGCAAGGGTCGGACCGTCGACATCATCCCCGACAAGACCTCCTACGATCCCGGCGACACCGCGCGCCTCCTCGTCCGCTCGCCCTTCCCCAAGGCGACGGCGATCCTGACGATCGAGCAGGGCGGCCTCCTGACCCATCAGACAGTCCGCGTCGACGGCAGCACCCACCTCTTCGAGGTGCCGATCAACGCCGGCCACGCGCCGCAGCTCCACGCGGTCGTCACCCTCCTGCCGATCGACGCCCCCGCCGAGAGCAAGGCCGAGTGGAAGATCGGCGCCCTGCGGATGCCGGTCAGCCTCAAGGACGTCAGCCTCGCGGTCGACGTGACGAGCGACAAGGAGAGCTACGAGCCCGGCGACGAGGCCAAGATCACGGTCAAGGTCATGGACGGCGACAAGCCCCGCGAAGGCGCCGAGATCGCCCTCGCGGTCGTCGACGAGGGCATCCTGCGAATGACCAACTTCCACGCCGCAGACCCGGTCAAGGAGCTCCGCCCGGGGATGCCCCTGCGCTTTGAGGTCGGCGACACGCGCAACGGGCTCGCCTCGCTCCTCGGCCTCAGCAAGACCTCCGGCGACGGCATGGCCGGCGAGGACAACAACTCCAACTCCCGCAAGAATTTCCTCGAGACGGCGCTGTGGAAGCCCGACATGCGGACCAACGCCAAGGGCGAGGCGACGACCAGCCTGACCCTGCCAGACAACCTCACCCGCTGGCGGATGATGGCCGTCGTCCTCGACGACAAGGGCAAGGGCGGGAGCGTCGAGAACTCCTTCACCGTCCGCAAGCCGCTGATGATGATCCCGGCGATCCCGCGCTTCGCCTCGATCGGCGACACCTTCGAGGCCGCGGCGATGGTCCACAACAACGAGGCGCGCAAGCAGACCGCGACGATCAAGCTCGGCGATCAGGTCAAGGAGATCGAGCTTCGCGCCTCCAGCCACCAGCGCGTCGGCTTCCCGATCACCGCCAGCAAGGCCGGCGAGCTCGCCCTCGACTTCTCGCTCAAGGACAGCGGCGGCAAGACCCACGACGCGGTCCAGGTCAAGCTGCCGATCGACGCCCCGGGCGTCGCCGAGCGCCCCCGCCTCGACGGAGCCTTCGTCGGCGACCAGACGATCAAGCTCGAGATCCCGAGCTCGGCGATGGTCGGCAAGGGCACGGACGACTACGTCTCGGTCAAGGTCGGCCAGCACCTCTGGCCGGAGCTCGGGGCTCGCCTGGAGTTCCTCCTCGACTACCCCCACGGCTGCGTCGAGCAGACCACCTCGGGGATCCTCCCGCTCCTCGCCGCCCGCGAGATCCTCCCGCGGATCGGCTTCAGCCGCCTGAGCAAGGAGGAGATCGACAAGCGGATCCTCTCCGGCCTCGACCGTCTGACGACGATGAAGACCTACAGCGGCGGCCTCGGCTACTGGCCGGGCGACTCCTCGCCGAACGTCTACGGCACCGCCTATGCGATCCGGGCGATGATCATCGCCGACAAGGCCGGGCTCACCCTGCCCAAGGGGCTCCTCGAGGGCGCGCTGGAATTCCTCGAGGATCAGCTCTTCAGCGTCAGCGAGCCGGAGGTCCAGGCCGCGATCGCCCAGAGCCTCGCCGAGGTCGGCAAGCTCCCCGCCTCGTCGCTCGACGCCCTCTACGAGCGCCGCGACCGTCAGGGCGTCTTCGGGATCGCCAGCCTGGCTGTCGCCTTCGGCACCTTCGACGACCAAAAGGAGCGGACCCGCGAGCTGCTCGACACCCTGGAGTCGAGCTTCGACGAGAAGGGCGAGCTCACCCTGCCGGTCAAGCCGGACGACTTCTACTACTACGGCTCCACGACCCGCTCGAAGGCCCAGGCCGCCCTCGCCCTCGGCCGCCTGCGCCGCAGCGCGCCCGTCTACCAGAAGCTCCTGCGCGAGCTCTCCGACGTGCACGCGACCTACACCACCCAGGCGACCGCCTACTCGCTGGTCGCCCTGGCCGAGCAGCTCAGCGGCACCCCCAAGGAGGGCGCCAAGTTTGTGGTCAAGCTCGACGGTACCGCGCTCTCGCCAGCCGAGGATCTCGGCGGCGGTTCCTCGGAGTTCCGGATCCCGATCGCCGATCTGCGCGGCCGCGATGCCCGCCTGCAGCTCTCCTCCGAGAGCAGCGCCGCGGTCGCCTTCATGGTCAGCTCGCACTGGAAGCGGGCGCTCGCCGACGCCGGCAGCCTAGAGTCGACCACCCCCGAGAAGGGCGCTGAGCTCTACCGCGTGATCACCGACGCCGAGGGCAAGATCATCGACCTGGGCGATGTATCGCCGGGACAGGTCCTTCGGGTCAGCCTGCTTGCCAAGCTCCCGGTCGGCGAGATCGAGTACGGCAAGATGAACCACCTCGCGGTGACCGATCGCCTCCCGGGCGGCTTTGAGGCGGTCCAGACCGATCTCTGGACGGTCGCGCGCGCCCCCGACATCACCGAGGCTCACCCCTTCTACAGCCGCCTGCGCTGGGGCGGGAGCGACGCGAGCTTCATCGAGATGCACGACGAGCGCGTCAACATCTACTACGACCGGGTCTGGGGCGACGAGGTCGTCGCGACCTACCTCGTCCGCGCCCTCACCCCCGGCAGCTACACCCACCCGCCGGCCGAGGCCGAGTTTATGTACATCGGCGACTCGACCTCCTACAGCGAGGCTGGAAAGGTCGTCATCAAGTAGTGTCGAAGACGAAGGCCAATGCGACGGCGACGGCGACAGCGAACGAAAAGCGCCCGCGGCTGCGGCGTCGCCTCGCCATCGCCGCTGGCGCTTCGGCCCTCGGGATGCTCTCGGCCCTCGGAGGCTGGCAGATCCTCCGGAGCACCGTCGGTGAGCCGAGCGCGGCGGCCCTCGAAGACCCCTGGCACAGCGGTCACCGGATCGTCGCCCGCGACGGCCGGATCCTCCGCGAGCGTCCGTCCGAGGCGGGTCTCCGCGGTCGCGAGCAGAGCGTCGAGGCGATAGGCCCCCGCCTCGTCCAGGCGACCCTGACCTCCGAGGATCGCGAGTTCTTCGAGCACGACGGGGTCGACCGCGTGGCGATCGCCCGGGCGGCGCTGCAGAGCCTCCGCCACGGCCGGATGGTCTCCGGCGCGAGCACGATCACCCAGCAGCTCGTCAAGCTGGTCGACAACCGCGGCGGCGCTGCGGAGCGGACGATGGGCATCAAGCTCCGCGAGGTCGCCCGCGCGCAGAACCTCGAGCAGAGCCTCGACAAGCCAGAGATCCTCGAGGCGTACATCAACCGCCTGCCCTACGGCCACGGCCTGGTCGGCCCCGAGGCGGCGGCGCAGAGCTACTTCGGCGTCCGCGCTGCGGACCTGAGCTGGGCCCAGGCGGCCTTCCTCGCGGTCCTCCCTCGGGCGCCCTCCTACCTCGATCCCTACCGCCACCAAGAGCGGGTTCTCCTCCGCCAAGCGGCGCTCTTGGGCGCCCTCCACGACGAGGGTCACCTGAGCGCCGAGACCCATCAGGCGGCGCTCAAGGAGCCGATCGTCCTCAAGGAGCTGACCCGCCCCTTCCTCGCGCCGCACCTCGTCGACGCCCTGATCGCCGAAGGAGCCCTGGGCGGGGAGAGCTCCGACGACGAGACCCTGACGACGCTCGACCTCGACCTCCAGCGGGACATCGAGGGCCTCGTCCGGACACGGATGGCCGTCCTCGCCGACAAGGGGGCCACCGACGCCGCCGCCCTCGTCGTCGACAACAGCAACGGCGAGGTGCTCGCCTACGTCGGCTCCGCCGACTTCCACGACCCTGAGATCTCCGGCCAGGTCGACATGATCCGCGCCCGTCGCCAGCCGGGCTCGACCCTCAAGCCCTTCGTCTACGCCCTCGGCCTCGTCCACGGCCACCGCGCGAGCGAGGCGATCGCGGACGTCGCGACCCGCTTCGAGGAGTCCTCGGGGACCTACAGGCCGGTGAACTTCGGCCGCAGCTACGACGGACCTATCAGCCTCCGCGAGGCGCTCGCCGGCTCCCTCAACATCCCCGCCGTCCGCCTCGCCGCGGAGCTCGAGCACGGCGAGCTGCTCGAATTTCTCCGCCGCGCCGGCCTCGAGAGCCTGGACGAGCCCGCCTCCCATTACGGCCTCGCGCTGGCCCTCGGCAGCGGCGAGATCCGCCTGCGGGAGCTCGCAGAGGCCTACATGGCCCTCGCCCGCGGCGGCGATCGGATCCCGCTCCGCCTCACCGTCGACGACCAGGCCCGCCTCGGCGAAGCTCTCCCAGCGGGCAGCGGCGCCAGGATCCTAGAGCCCTCGGTCGCCGCCCAGATCACCGAGATCCTCGCCGACCCCCTCGCCCGAGTCCGCGGGCTCCACGGCCGCGGCCCCTTCGTCTTCCCCTACGACGTCGCCGTCAAGACCGGGACCTCCTCGGGCTACCGCGACACCTGGACCGTCGGCTACACCCACGAGCGGACGATCGCGATCTGGGTCGGAAACGCCGACGGCAGCGGCACCGCGAGCCTCACCGGCGCCTCGGGGGCGGGCTACCTCTTCGCCGACGTGGTCCGCCGGGTCATGGACGACGTCCCGAGCAGGGCGCCGCTGTGGGATCCAGGGGCGTTGATCGGCGTCGACGTCTGCCCCCTCTCCGGCGCACCTGCGGGGCCGGCCTGCCCCGACAGCGTTCGCCGGCTCGAGATCCCGCGCCCGCGAGCGGACCAGCGGGTCGACGGCGGAGCATCCGAGCCGAGCGCTGATCCATCCGCTGATCCGTCCGCCAATCCGTCCGCTGATCCGTCCGCTGATCCGTCCGCCAATCCGTCCGCCAATCCGTCCGCCAATCCGTCCGATCACACCCATCAACAGGACGGCCCCCAGACCTGCACGATGCACGCCCATGTCCGGAGGGAGAGCCGAGCCCCGAGCGGCTGGCGCTGTGACCCCAACGCTTCGACCGTCGCCGTCGTCCTCGACGACGAGTACGAGGAGTGGCTCCTGGGCTACGGACCCCGACACAGCTCGGACCAGAGGGCCGCTGAGGGAGGCGAGCAGACCCCCTGGATCGCCCGCTCCGGCACCTTTGGCTGTGACGACGAGGTCGTCGGCCTGCCGACCCTCCGGGTCCTCGCCCCAGCGAACGGAGCCGTCGTGCTCCTCGGCTCCCGCGGCGGCTCCGAGGCTCAGCGCGTCGAGGTCGACATCGCCGTCGAGCCCCCGGCCATGGCCTCCGAGATCGGCGACCTCGAGATCGTCCTCGACGGGCGAGTCGTCGGCCACACGACGTGGCCGCACCGGACGACGATCCCGGTCACCGCCGGTGACCACGAGATCATCGCGAGACCCGCAGATCCGCGGCGACGGACCCTGGTCGAGAGCAGCCGGATCAGCGTCCGCTAAGCACCGCAAGACGCCCCCTCCCGACACCCCCACCGGGCCCAAAACTCAGCTCTAGGGCCTCCCGAGCGCCCTAGAAGACCCGCGGAGAAGTGCCGCGTTATCCGCGATAGATCAAGCACATCGCGTAGATTATCGACGAGCCAAGGAGGCCAGCTGCTTGTTCAAAGAGCTGACCCAAAGGTCATGGATGACCAGTTCTCGCAGGATGTTGCCCATGACCTCGATGCCGCCGATGCCGGAGTGCCGGATCTCCCTCAGTGATTTTGTCGACTTTGTCACCCGCTCCGGGATGCCCAAGCTGACCAAAGTTCGTCAGCTCAAGCACCGGGGCGAGTACCACGCCTACTCTGACTTCTACCGGGGTATCCGCGAGGCGATCATCGCCGCCCACGCGGACAACCGGGGAAAAGAGTCGATCGGTCCCGCCGCCCTCTCGACCCTCGAGGAGGACAAGCGCCGTCACCACTACGAAGCGCTGATCGCAGCCTACAGCCGCTGGTGGGGGCGCAAGGAGCTGGTCTGGTCCGAGCCCCAGCAAGCCGTCCGGCGCTTCGACGGGTTTCACCTCAAGGTGAACCCGGAGCTCGGCCTCTCGATCGCCGGAGAGCCCCACCTGATCAAGCTCCACTTCAAGGAAGCGCCGCTCTCCAAGCGTTACTCGGAGGTGCTCGCCTGCATCATGTACGAGAGCTTCCCAGTCCCGCCCGCCGCGAAGGTGGCGATCCTCGACGTCCGCCGACGCAAGCTCCACAGCCTCTCGCCGACGCCCAAGCTCTCGGCGCTCGTCGCCGGCGAGCTCGCGGCCTTCTCGGCGATGTGGGCTCGAGCTTGAGCTTGAGCTCCGCGAGGAGCGACAAGCTGGACCACGTAGCACCTAGAACTTGCGCTTAATATGGAAGCGAGGCCCGTCGATGACGGGCCTCGCTTCTCTCTTGCTGACGAACCAGGACTACTCGCCGACCGCTGCGCTCGCGAGCATCGTCTCAAACGCCGGAGCCCAGATGTCGACGGTCGCGCTCGGCCCGACCACCTTGAAGAAGAAGGGGTCACCGCTCCCCTCGACGATCGCCGCGAGCATCCGCGATCCGGGGGCGTTGTGCCGCTCGCCCTCGCCGGGCATCACCTCGGCGTTGTTGGTCCCCTGGATGTCGACTCGGGTGATCTTCAGCGGTGCCCGCTCCTCGGTGACGACCTTCGTCACCTCGTCGATCGTCTTGCCCTCAGGCGGGACGAACTGCCCCTTCCAGCGGTTGATGTTCGACTCGACACCGCCGGCGCCGCCAGGAAAGCGATAGATCGCGAGGGGTGTGTCGCCGCCGGGACCGGGGAGGACGAGCTCCGCCAGGCGCATGGAGCTCTGCGGCGGACGCCGGGTCCACTCTGTGGGGACATCGACCTTGATCTCGGCGAAGGCCTCCGAGCGGGCTTCGCCGCTCGGCGTCACCTCGCGCGGGTTCTCCGGGGTCGCTGGCTTCGCCGGCGCGTTCCCCATCATCGGTCCGGCGGGGACCGCCGGGTGACCGGGCGGCATACCTCCGTCGTGCGCCTGCGTCGGCGTGTCCCCGGCGTGCGCCTTGACCTCGACCGGCGGAGCGTCGGAAGCCGGAGCATCGGCGCTCTTCGGCTTCGTCTCCCCTGCGGGCGAGCAAGCGACGGCGATCGCGGTGAACGCAAGAAGGACCAGGGGGGACGAAGAGATCGACGGGTGTTCGCGCATTGGCTTGCTCGCGGGAGCAGGTCTAGTCCAGAAGCGCACAGTCAGCAACAGTCGCGCGGCTGGGCGCAGACCCGCGCAGACCCGCGTGCTCTCCGTCGATCCGCAGAGCGCCGGCTCAGCCGCGAAAAACGTCCTTCGCCGCCCGACGCTCGGCCAACTCGGCTGCGACCGCAGAGCGCACGAAGGGGTTCGTGGCGACCTCCGCCGCCACTGTCGTCGGCGTCGAGGGGACCGTCAGCTCCGCCTGTCGACGCACGATCGCAGGATTCTCGGGCTCGACCGTCGCCGCGAAGCGAAGATTCGCCGCCGTGTACTCGTGGCCGAACCAGAGCCGGGTCGCTGGCGACAGCGAGGTCAGGCTCTTCAGGGACCTGTGCATCTGCTCTGCGGTCCCCTCAAAGAGCCGACCGCACCCGGCGGCAAAGAGAGTATCTCCGGTGAACACGTCACCCGCCGCGCTCCCGTCGTCGACCTCTGGCGGCAGGTACCAGGCGATCGCCCCAGTCGTGTGCCCGGGGATCCACATCGCCAGCAGCGGCCGACCGCTGAGCTCGACGCCGGTGACGATGAAGCGATCCTCCGGCGCGTCGACGAACACGCTCTGTCGGGGGATCCGGCCGCGATCCGAGGCGTGCCCTGCCACCCAAGGAGGAGCATCGCCCGCGCCCGTCACCAACGCTTCGATCCCGCCCACGTGGTCATGATGATGGTGCGTCGCGAGGATCCCCCGGAGCACGAGGCCAGGCCGCTCCGCGAGCGCCTCGGCCAGCGGCCCGGGCTCCGATGGATCGACGATCCAAGCGTCGCCACCGGGGCCGCTGATCAAGTAGGCGTAGTTGTCACGCAAGCACGGGATCGCGTCGATACGGAGGGTGCTCATCGCCCTGACGATATCAGGACGCTCGCTCGGAGCAGCCGCTAGCGCCGACCGCCGCCGCCCCGCGAGCCTCCACCGCCGCCACGGGAGCCTCCGCCGCCGCTAAAGCCTCCGCCCCGCGAACCTCCGCCGCTGAAGCCTCCGCCCCGCGAACCTCCGCCGAAGCCGCTGCTCCGCGAAGAGCCGCCGAAGCCGCTGCTCCGCGACGAGCCGCTGCTCCGCGAGCCGAAGCCGCCGCTGCGCGAGCTTCCGCTGGAGAATCCGCCGCTGCGCGAGCTGCCGCTGCGCGAGCCCCCGCTGGAGAATCCGCCGCTGCTGCTCGGACGGGAGCTTCCGCTGGGACGGGAGTAGCCCGAGTAGCCGCTGCTGCCGGCGCTGCTCGGACGTGAAGTCCCGCCGGTCGGGACCGATCGCTTGTAGCTGGTCGACGAGGACGACGGCCGATAGCTCGGGCTCGGCGCCGCGGTCCTTCGACCCGCCGAGGACACCGGAGCAGACCCCGCGGGCCGCCCAGAATTCGCCGTGTAGGTCCCCGGGCGATAGCCGACCTGACCGCTGGCGGGACCGGAAGGACGGGCCCCAGAGGCGCCTCCACGGCTGCTCAGGGTCGACGCGCTCGGCGATCGCGGCTTCGGACCGCGCCCTGTGGGCATGCCGGCGATCGACGAGCTACCCGCGACCGCCCGAGATCCGGATCCGGATGGAGATGCGCCGCTCAAGCGACCCGACGACGCCATCCCCCCACGGGCGCTCCCAGCCGCCGCTCCGCCGACGCTCCGAGGACCGCCTGCTGTCGCCGGGTTCCCCCGCGGACCGCCGGCCGTCGCCCCACGGTTCCCACGCGGTCCACCCTTGCTCGCCACCGTTCCGCGCGGCGGCCGGTAGTTGCTCGGCGGCGTTCCGTAGCCGTGGTAGCCGTGATGACCGACGCCGCCCCAGTAGTAGCCGGGGCCGTAGAAGCCGACGCCGTAGTAGTAGGGGTTCCACGGGTAGTAGTAGTTCCAGGCGTAGACGAGCGGGACCGGCGGACCCCAGTAGTGACACCAGCCGTGGTAGTAGCTGCTGTAGAAGACGAAGTTGCCGTTGACGTTGTAGTAGTAGCGGCCGCCCCAGTAGACCGTCGGATAGGTCTCGATCGCCTCGGGGTAGGTGTGCACGTAGGTGACGACCTCGACCCGATCGCCGCTGCTCAGGGTCTCGTAGCCGACGAGGTTGGGAATCTCCTCGGTGGGCTGGGCGACCGCCTCTTCGGTCTCGATGTAGATGTCCTGATAGACGACCGTCTCGGTCATCTCCATCTCGGGGGGGAGCTCGTCCGGATACTGGCTGTCAGCCTTCGACCTGCAGCCGGCCGCCATGAGCACGGCCAGGGCGATAGCGCCTGCGCTGCTGAGAAAATTTGGTATCCGGCGATAGCTCGACATGTGGTCCACCCAAGGTGTTCAAGACTTTTGAACACCCACTAGTGTTCATCCTGAGGTCGAGGCTGGCAACGTTCCTCTCGGCAGGCCTCCGCTCACCGCGCCGACAGCGGCGACAGGGCGCGATTTCCGGCGCAAAACCCGTGCGCAGTGTCACAGTTCAGGCCCGACCTGCGCACGAAAAACCGCTCCGCAGCGGTCCCCATCCCGATAATTCGTCAATTGACGGCGCCCTCGATCCCCACCTATCCTGGCCCCACCTAGATGGGTGAGGACGTTCACGTACTCCGCTTTGTGACCGGAAAGTACCAAGGCGATGAGTTCCCGCTCATCCCCTCGGACGGTGGCTATGTGGTGGGTCGGAGCAGCGAGGTCGACCTCGTCCTCGCCGACGACTCCGTCAGCCGCAAGCACGCCCGGTTCTACTTTGAACGCGGCCGAACTTGGCTCCGTGACCTCGGCTCCCGCAACGGGACGACGATCAACGGGACAGCTCAGCGTCACCACTGCCTCCGTGTCGGCGACCGGATCGCGATCGGTTCGAGCCTCCTCGCGGTCGCCGAGGTCGAGGCGAGCCAGGCGACCAAGCTCAAGCGAGGCGGCGAGAAGACCGGCCGTTCGCGAGCCGCCCCAGCTCAGGCAGAGGACTCGAGCAGCCGCTCGATGTCCGGGAGCCTGGAGGACATCCCGCTCGTCGACGTCCTCCAGTGGCTCGGCACGAGCCGCAAGACCGGAACGCTCAACGTTCGCCGCAGCGATCAGGCGCAGGTCGGCAAGATCTATCTCCGCGACGGCTACGCCTTCTACGCGGCGATCGACGGGATCAAGGGGCTCGACCCCGAGAAGGCGATGATGCGGATGCTCGCGTGGTCGAAGGGCAGCTTCTCCCTCGACAACAGCGTCATCGAGGCCGTCCCGAAGGAGATCCAGACCTCGCTCGAGCACGTGCTGATGGAGTCGGCGCGGCAAGAGGACGAGATCCAGCACCTCTCGGAGAAGACCAAGGTCCCGACGTACGAGGATGAGATCCGCGTCGTCTCCCCGTCGCCGATTCGCTGGCGAGACCTCGATCCGCTCCACCTCGACATCCTCCAGGACATCGACGAGCGCGCGGGTCAGTGGGCCTACATCCTCGACAGCTACACGCAGACCGACCTTGAGCTCCTCCGAGCGATCGTCGCGATGCGCAAGCTCGGGATTGTCGACTTCGGCTAGGCCCTACTAGCGAGCGAAGACAGCCGTCGATCTAGCCGTCGATCCGGCCGTCGATCCAGCCGTCGATCGAGGGGGATCGACAGCGCATCAAGATCAAGCGGCGAGGCCGACACGATCCCCGAGATCGTGGATAGCTGCGCGTCTGAGCCCCACTCTCGGAGCCTTCGCCACACCCACAAAGAGCAGCGCGACCGCTCCAGCTAGGAGGGTCGCGCTGCCGCACGACGGAGAGCGCTCCGCCTAGACGTCCAGGTTCCGCGCGTTCAGGGCGTTCGTCGTGATGAACTCGCGTCGCGGCTCGACATTGTCGCCCATGAGCACCGAGAACACCTGATCGGCCTCGAGGTGGTCACCGATCCGCACCTTCATCAGGGCCCGCTGCGTCGGGTCCATCGTCGTCTCCCAGAGCTGGTCGGGGTTCATCTCGCCAAGACCCTTGTAGCGCTGGATCTGAACGCCGCTCCGGCCGATCTCACCGATGTGGTGGACCAGGTCCACCAGGCGCTTGGGCTCGATGTCCTCGCCCTTGCTCCGGCGGAGGATGAAGCTGCTCCCGCCGAGGCCCCTGACGTAGGTCCGAATGCCGCTCAGCTGGGCGATCTCGGGCGAGGCGAGGAACTCTGCGTCGACGTTCTCGTACTGGGTGATCCCATCGCTGAGGATCTTCAGGCGGACGGTCTTGCCACCGACCCCCTCTGCCCCGTCGATGAGCGAGAAGTCGATCTTGGCCTCGGTCATCGTCGCCCGTGAGCCGCTGACGATCGCCTCGCCGAGGCCGATCGCCGAGGCCTCGTCGGCGAGCATCGCCGCGACCTTGTCGAGACCCTCGGTAGCGATGATGTCGAGCAAGGACTCGATCACCTCAGGACGTCGCTCACGGGAGAGCGACGTCAACGTCGACCGATAGTGAAGCCCGCGCCGGGCGATCTCGGTCAAGACCTCTCGCGTCACGGTGTGATCGCCGACCTGGAGCTCGATGTCCCCGAGGGCGTTCTCGATGACGTAGTTGTCGAGCGCCGCCTCGTTCTTGAGGTAGACCTCCTTCTTCCCGGACTTCACCTTGTAGAGCGGCGGCTGGGCGATATAGAGGTGGCCGCGCTCGATGATCTCGGGGAAGTGACGGTAGAAGAAGGTCAGGAGCAGCGTCCGGATGTGGGATCCGTCGACGTCAGCGTCCGTCATGATCACGATCGTGTGATAGCGGAGCTTGTCGATGTTGTAGTTGTCCTCGCCGACGCCGGTGCCGAGCGCGGTGATCAGGGTGATGATCTCCTGGCTCGAGAGCATCTTGTCGAGGCGCGCCTTCTCGACGTTGAGGATCTTGCCCCGGAGCGGGAGGATCGCCTGAATTCGACGATCTCGGCCCTGCTTCGCGGAGCCGCCTGCGGAGTCACCCTCGACGATGAAGATCTCCGCCTCCTCGGGGTTTCGCGCCTGGCAGTCGGCGAGCTTGCCGGGGAGAGAGAGCCCGTCGAGGATCCCCTTGCGGGTGATGGTCTCGCGGGCCTTCCGCGCCGCTGCTCGGGCCCGGGCCGCGAGCAGCGCCTTCTCGACGATCAGCTTCGCGCCCTTGGGGTTCTCCTCGAAGAAGCGACCGAGCGACTCGCTGACGGCGGTCGAGACCAGGCTCGTGACCTCACCGGAGACCAGCTTGTCCTTGATCTGTGAGCTGAACTTAGGGTCAGGGTGTTTGATCGAGATGATCCCGACGATCCCCTCGCGCACGTCCTCGCCGGAGAGGCTCCCCTTGTGGCTCTTGAGGAGGTTCTTGTCGTTCGCGTAGCCGTTGACGACCTTGGTCAGCGCGCTCCGGAGGCCCGTCATGTGGGTCCCGCCGTCGCGGTTGGCGATGTTGTTCGTGTAGCAGAGGATGTTCTCTTGGTACGCGTCGGTCCACTGCAGCGCGACCTGGATCCCGAGCACCGCCGGCGCCCCCTCGAACTCAAACTCTGTCTCGCTGTTGACCTCGATCAGCTCACCGACGCAGGTCTTGTTCGCCGAGAGGAGCTTGACGAACGAGACGACCCCACCTTCGCCGTCGAAGACTCGCTCTCGACCGTTGCGCTGATCACGGAGAACGATCTTCACGCCCTCGTTGAGGTAGGAGAGCTCGCGAAAGCGGCCCGCCAGGATCTCAAAGTCGATCTCGATGTCGGTGAAGACCAGCGGGTCCGGGTGAAAGGTCACCCGTGTTCCCGTCCGGTCCGAGTCACCGAGGACCTCGAGATCGCCCTGGGGAACGCCTCGGGCGAAGGAAGCGCGGTGGGCCTTGCCTTCGCGCCAGATGTCGAGCGTGAGCTTGTCGCTGAGGGCGTTGACGACCGAGACGCCGACGCCGTGGAGACCGCCCGAGACCTTGTAGGCCTGATTGTTGAACTTGCCGCCGGCGTGGAGGACGGTGAGGATGACGATCGCCGCGTCGACGGTCTTCCCAGCGTGCTCCATCGGCCCGACCGGGATCCCGCGGCCGTTGTCCTCGACAGACATCGACCCGTCCTCGTAGATCACGACCGTGATCAGGTCGCAGTGACCGGCCAGCGCCTCGTCGATCGAGTTGTCGATGACCTCGAAGACCATCTTGTGGAGACCCGAGCCGTCGCTGGTGTCACCGATGTACATGCCCGGCCGCTTGCGGACCGCCTCCAACCCCTCGAGGACGGAGATCGACTCCGCGTTGTACTCGACCGAGTCAGGCCCTTGGTTGTCGCCGTTTTCCATGAATGCGTCGCTCTTCTCTCCGCGGCCCCTGTGAACACACCGGGTTCAATCCGGTTTCGCCTAGAGGTGCTCTCAGGCGGTCTTCAAAGGGTATGTGGCCAGCTTTGGAGGGCCGGCGGAAGGTACCACGATCGACCGGTCCTAGCTAGCTCGTGAGGCGGCGAAGAAGGGCCCTAGCCCCCACTTCGCGGGCGCCTATGCCGGCTTCTCGCCGTCGCGCAAGGTGCCCCCCGCGACGGCGACGTAGCGAGCATCGGCGGCGCTCCCCAAACGGATGAAATGGGGCGCTGTCGTCGTCAGGACGCACTGCCCCGCATCCTCGGTCAGGGCCTCGAAGAAGTGGGCGTTGCGGGTCGGGTCGAGCTCGCTCGAGACGTCGTCGAGGAGGAGCAGCGGCGGCTCTCCGGTGAGGTCACGGGCTCCTCTCACCTCGGCGATCTTGAAGGCGAGGATCAGCGCCCTAGTCTGCCCTTGCGAGGCGAACATCCCGACCGGTTGACCGTCGAGGGTCATCGCGAAGTCGTCGCGGTGGGGGCCGATGGTCGTCGTCCCGCGGATGATGTCGTCGTTTCGCCGGTTTCGCAGCCCTTCGGCGAGGGCGAGCCGCCTATCTGCGCCAGGATCCGCGTCTAGCTTGCTCTGGTAGCCAACCGACGCGGACATCCCAGCCCCGTGGATCTGCGAGAAGACCGAGATAAAGGTGGGCCGCAGCGCCTCGATAAGCGCCTCTCGACGCTCCCAGATCCTCGATCCGAAGTCGGCGAGGGCGACCTCGTAGGTCTCAGCGAGCTGGCGCTTGGTCGCAGGATCGGGCTCCTTCCGGAGAACATGATTTCTCGACCGGAGGGTCTTCTCGTAGCCCTGAACGTCGGCGATGTGCGTCCGGTCACGGGCGAAGAGGACGCGGTCGAGGAAGTTGCGCCGGCCCCCTGGGGAGCCGCGGAGAATCCCAAGGTCCTCCGGCGTGAACAAAATAGCGCTCGCGCGACCGTAGAAATCCTTGGCGGAGCGAATCGTCTTCCCGTCGGCGATGGCAGTCCGTCTGACGGAGCGCCCTGAGCGGACGAGGTTCACGCCGAGCTGCGTCGTCAGGTCGAGCTTCGGATCGCGCCCGCGAAGCTCCACACGGGCCGCCTCAGCCCCCTGGCGAATCAGAGGCCCGAGCTCCGAGAGGCGGAACGATCGGAGGGTGCTCACCAGGTAGAGCGCTTCGACGAGGTTCGTCTTCCCAGCCCCGTTCTCGCCGTAGAGAACGGTGAAGCGGGGGCCGAGATCGAGCTCTCCGTCCGCGAAGTTGCGAAAATCGCGGACGCGTAGGTGCTGAATTTCCAAGACCGGCTCGCCCGGGTGGACTGCGCAGGTAGACCGTCCGACGGACGGCTCAGATCCGCATCGGCATGACGACCCCGAGGAAGTCCGGACCCTCGACAGGGCGGACGACGCAGGGATCGAGCTCGCCCTGGAAGTCGAGGTGGACCTTGTCGGTGCTGATCGCCTCGAGCACCTCGATGAGGTAGCGCGCGTTGAAACCAGCGGTCAGCGGCTCGCCGTCGTACTCGATCTCGATCTCCTGGCGGGCGACGCCGCGGTCGGGGTTGTCGGCGGTCAGGGTCAGGCGATGCTCACCGAGCTCGACGCGGACGGTGGCGGTCTTCTCAGGGGCCATGACCTCCGCGCGACGGAGAACGTCGACCAGCTCCTCGCGGAGCGCTGCGACGCGGCGCTTGTGCTGCCCCGGGATGACCTGCTGATAGGGCGGGAAGGTGACGTTGTTGAGCTTTACCGAGAGGAGCAGGTTCTCGGTCTGGAGGAAGATGTGCTGGGCGTCGACCGCGATCTCGACCTCGCCCTCGACGCGGTCGAGGACCTTTCGCAGCTCCAGCATGCCCTTGCGAGGGATGATGATCCCCTTGGCGAGCTTGGGCCCGGTGAGAGGCGCCGTGTACTTCGTCAGACGATGACCGTCGGTCGAGACCATCGTCGCAGTCTCACCATCGGACTCGAAGAGCACCCCGTTGAGGTTCACCCGCGCTTCGTCGGTGGAGACGCTGAACTGGGTCTTCTGGATCATGTCGGCGAAGGCGTGACCCATGACCTTGGTGAACTCGAGGCCCTTCGGGTCCGGGAGCTCGGGGAAGTCCGTCGGCGGCATCCCCATGAACTTGAACTCGCTGCGACCGACCGTGAGCTGAGCCCAGTGATTGTCGAGGCCCTGGATCCGGATGGGCTTGCTCGGCAGCGTTCGGATCATGCTGTGGAGATGGCGGACGTCGAGGGTGAGCACACCGGCCTCCTCGATGTTCGCGTCGATGCTCTCGGTCAGAGCGATCATCATGTCCGTCGCCGAGCAGATGACCTTGTTGTCCTTCGTCGCGCGCAGGAGGACGTTCGCGAGAACAGGCATAGTGCTGCGCTTGTCTGCGACAGTCTGCGCGAGGGAGAGGGCAGAGAGGAGCTTGGGCTGTTCGATCTCGAAGTTCATCGAGGCCTCGTCGTGGCTGCGTGGTGTGCGGGTGCTCGCGCTTGGATGTCGATGCGCGGAGCGGGGCGCTGTTGTCTTTTAAGACAGATCAATTTTCTCAAATTTTTTTAGGTTTTAAGTCTTGATCTTGATCTGTCTGTGAAGTGGGGATAGTGCCGCAGATCCGCGCGAAATCCATCGCTTTTTTTCGATCTTGACGATCCGCAGAGGCGTGGACAAGAAGAGCTTTGGCCCACAGGCGTTCGCCGGGTTCGCCGCTGCCCAGGTTATCCCCAGGCAATCCCGCACAGGCTGTGTGGAGCGGCGTGTTCGTCGACAGAGCGCACGCTGAGCGCCCTGCACGACCGCGAACGAGGGAGCCGTCCTCACTCCGAGAGAGGGTCCTCGTCGAGTCGATCGGGGACTCGCTGTGCACCTCTGCTGGGCCCGCCGCAGAGGCATCGGCTCGCTCCACGGGGCCTCCTACGCGGAGGCGAGGGAGGCGGAGGGGAGGGCTCTTGCCGCCACGAGCGTCGCCTGCCGTCTGGGTGGACAGAGGGCGCGTCGATTGCCGAACCCGTACTCCACAGGATCCGAAGATCCTGTGGAGAGCAAGCCCATGACCGAGATGAGCGACGGCCCGCAGGTCGCGAGGCCGGCGTCTGCAGTCACCGTCCACCCGAGCTCGTGCGCCTTCTTCTACACATCAGCCCTGTGATCCGGGCGCGGCGAGGGACCTCGAGCGGGTCTCAGCTCGCGGCAGGATCGCGGCAGGATCGCAGTAGTTCTCGCAGCTGCTCCAGGGGAGGCCGCAGAGCAGCTCGTCAGTCAGGAAGATCGGAGGAGAGCTGGCGCCGCAGCGACTGGACGTTGGCCGCAAGCTCCGGCTCTAGGCCCTGGAGCGTCCGGATGCGCTTGCAGGCGTTGATCACGGTCGAGTGATCTTTGCCGCCGAAGCGGAGCCCGATCTCCGGGAAGGAGGACGGCGTCAGCTCGCGGGCCAGGTACATGGCGATCATCCGCGGTCTCGCGATCCCCTTGTGCCGCCGTGGCCCCTTGAGGTCCGCGATCCGGATCGCGAAGTGAGCCGCGACGACCTTCTGGATCGTCTCGATCGTCAGGGGCGCGGCCTGCTCTGCCGTCGCTTGATCGCCGAGCACCGAGGTCGCGAAGTCGACGGTGATCGGGACTCCCTTGAGGGCGGCGAAGGTCGAGACCCGCACCAGGGCGCCCTCGAGCTCGCGGACGTTCGAGCGGATGAGGCCGGCGATGTGAAGGAGCACCTCACCGCTGATCTCGACGGCGTCCTCCTCAGCCTTCTGCTGGAGGATCGCGACCCGCGTCTCGAGGTCGGGAGCCTTGACGTCCGCGACGAGGCCCCAGTTGAGGCGAGAGGTCAGCCGCTCCTCCATGCCCTGCATGTCGCCCGGGACCCGATCGGCGGTGACGACGATCTGCTTGCCGGCCTCGTAGAGGGCGTTGAACACGTGGAAGAACTCGTCCATGGTCCGATCGCGCCCAGAGATGAACTGGATGTCATCGATCAGGAGCACGTCGCAGTCCTCGCGGTAGCGTCGGCGAAACTCGTCGAAGGAGTTCGAGCGGACAGCCGTGATGAACTCGTTCATGAAGCGTTCGGCGCTCTGGAGGGCGATTCGGAGCTCCGGGCGGTGCTCTTGGAGGTGGTGACCGATCGCGTGCAGGAGGTGGGTCTTGCCGAGGCCGACCCCTCCATAGATGAAGAGAGGGTTGAAGCGCTCGCCCGGCGCTTGGGCGACGGCCCAGGCGGCCGACGCCGCCAGGTCGTTCGACGATCCGTGGATGAAGCTCTCGAAGTGGTAGCGGCTGGAGAGCTTGGGGGGCTCGTGGGGGCGGACGGGCTTCTTCTTGGTCGGAGCCGGCTCGACGAGGAACGCCGTCGGTCGGACCTGGGCCGTGAGCGAGGCTGGCTCAGCGGACGCGACGTCCTCGGCGTCGACGACCTCGACGGGAGCGGCGGCCTGCGCGGTCTCCGACCTGGGCTCGGCCTCTCCCTCGGCGATCGCGATCTCGACTTCGAAAGAGCGCTCTGTGCGCGCGCGGATCTCGTCGAGCACCACGCCGAGGTAGTGGTTCTCAAACCACTCCTTCATAAAGCGGTTGGGCGCGGTGAGATGGAGACAGTCCGCCTCTACCTTGTCGAGGGCGATCGGTCGGAGCCAGAGATCAAACGTCTGGGCGCCCAACCGCGGCTCAAGTCCCTCAAGTGCCTCACTCCAGATGTTGCTCATGACCCTCCATCCACAGTTTGTCCCCGGCCTGTGGACGCTCTCAACGCATGGTGAACACACAGCAATTCAGGACACAAAAGGATCCTGACCACACCCCTGTGGACTGCCGAGTCCTGGGGCATGGTTGTGTCCGCTGCGAGGCGGCGACCGCGGCGACCGACCCGGTCACCAGCTGGGTTCTGGGTTCTACTCAAGGTCGCTCGTGCCCGGCAAGTCGCTCGCCAAGAGAATCCCCAACCCATTGTGATCAATGAACTATTTCACTTTCGAGCATGCGTCTTTTGCGCGCGAAAGCCCGCGCGATGCGCGATGAAGCCCCAGATCGCCGCCGGAGATGGGGCTCCGTCGCCGACGAGCGGACGACCGTACGACAAGCGGACTTGCGCCGGGCCGATCGAGGAAACCCGCTGGACAAGCCGACTTCCTCGGATGAGCTCGGGGGGGCGGGCCCGCCTGTCCTTCGGGTCTGGCACGGGGGCCTCTGAAGAATTTTTCTCGTCGGGCTCTCGCCGGGGGAGATCCCCTGCGCGTAAGCGCTCTTGCGGAGATTTTTGGGCGAAGATCAACGCGTCAGCGGAGATTGACAGCCTCTTCGCCCGCTGGTATCGATTCCAGCCATTTTTCGGGGGTGGCGTGGCCGCGCACAGCAGTCGCGCACGCACCCTGAGTAGAGTAGTAAGGACGAGCGATGAAGCGCACCTACCAGCCCCACAATCTCAGCCGTGCCCGCACCCACGGATACCGTGCCCGGATGGCGACCAAGAACGGTCGTAAGATCATCAAGGCCCGTCGTCGTCGGGGCCGCAAGCGTCTTACGGTGACCACCGGCGGCAAATGAGGCCGCAGGGGTTCCCGGCGACCTGTCGCCTCAAGAAGCGCCGGGAGTTCCTCTTTGTTCAAGGGAAGGGCAAGAAGATCCATCTTCGGCACTTCTTGGTCTTTGTCACCCAACGCAGGGGGCCGCACTCTCGCGGGCCCCTTTCGCTTGAGTCGGCGGAGGCGCCGCCGACCCGCATCGGCATCACTGTGACCCGGAAGATCGGCAACGCGGTCGCCCGGAACCGGATAAAGCGGTTGATCCGCGAGGGGTTTCGCCGCCGCCGCCGTGACTTTGCGCCCGGTCTGGATATCGTCTGGGTCGCCAAACGGGGGGCCTCGGCGATCCATTATTCCGATGTGCTCGTCGAGATGGATGACCTGTTGCGCCGCGTAGGGGCCGGAGACCGCCGATGAGATGGCTGGCAATTGCGGCGATACGGGCCTATCAGCGCCTGATCTCGCCGATCCTCGGCCCGGCCTGTCGGTTCTACCCGAGCTGCTCCGCCTACTCCTGTGAGTGCTACCGGCACCACGGATTTCTGCGGGGCACCTGGCTGACGCTCAAGCGCCTTAGCCGATGCCACCCTTGGCAATCCGGCGGCGTTGATTTACCACCCCTCCCCGAGGGGATGGAGCCGCCGGCCCCGTCCCCCACCGCATGCCTCCCGGAGAACGGCTGAATCGTGGATAGCTCGCGCCGCACCCTCTTGGCGATCGCCATTTGTGTCCTGATCTGGATCGGTTACACGACCTGGATCATGCCGCCGCTGCCAGAGGCCGACTCTGCAGCGCCGCAACAACGAGTCGGCGATGAGCGGAGCGACGAGCCGAAGGCCGTCGAGGAGGAGAGTGAAGCTCCTCCGGTCGACGCCGCCACTGTGGTGAGCGGTCGCCTCGAGAGCGACGTGGTCGCCTTGGCCGTGACCAACGTCGCCGGGACGGTGAGGGCCGCGGAGCTCCTGAACCCGCAGTTCCGCGAGGCGGACGGCAGCGGCCTCGACTTCCTCGAGCTCGACGGTCAGGCGACCCTGGCTGTCGGCTTCGACCCCGAGCGCACCGACTTCAAGATCCCGCGCAACACCGCGTGGGAGGTCGTCGAGACCGGCGACAAGAAGACCTGGAACCTCCGCTACAGCGATGACGGCGTTGAGGTCAGCACCTCGCTCGTTCTCCTCGAGGACTACGAGGGCCGCTACACGGTCAAGGTCACCAACAAGAGCGACAAGCCGCAGGAGCACCGCCTGATGCTCCGCTCGCGCCTCGGCGAGGGCACGGAGCAGAGCCAGTACAACGTGCACCGTGGCCTCTGCGCGACCACCGAGGACGTCGAGGACTTTGACCTCGATGATGTCGAGGAGGGCGCCGAGCGGATCCGGGGGGCGATCAGCTGGGCCGGGCTCGACACCAAGTACTTCCTCTGGGCGATGATCCCGAGCGAGGCCGGGCAGCTCTGCGAGATCACGACCAACAGCGCCCAGGACCTCCTGGTCGCGAACCTCTACTCGAAGGCCCGGACCCTCAGCCCGGGTGAGACCCGCGGCTACGAGTACGGGCTCTACTTCGGCACCAAGGAGCTCGATCGCCTGCGCTCGCACAGCGTCGTCGGCGGCGTGAACCTCGAGGACGCGATCGACTGGGGCTGGTTCGGCGGTCTCTCCTCCTTCCTCGGCAAGCTGATGCTCCGCCTGCTCCACTGGTTCTACGGTCTGACCGGGATCTGGGGCGTCGCGATCCTCCTGCTGACCGTCGTCATCAAGGCGATCACGCTGCCCTTGACGCTCAAGCAGATGAACTCGATGAAGCGGATGAAGGAGATTCAGCCGGAGATCGAGAAGCTCAAGACGAAGTACGGCGACGACCGGACCAAGCAGGCGCAGGAGATGCAGGCCCTCTTCGCCCGCTCCGGGGTCAACCCGCTCGCCGGCTGCCTGCCGATGGTCTTCCAGCTGCCGATCTGGATCGCCCTCTACGCGATGCTGGCGACCGCGGTGGAGCTCTTCCGGGTCCCCTTCCTCTGGCTGCCGGACCTCACGGCGCAGGACCCCTACTTCATCCTCCCGCTTGGGATCGGCGGCCTGATGTTCCTCCAGACGCGGCTCCAGCCGACGCCGACCGGGGACAACCAGCAGGCGAAGATGATGATGTGGCTGATGCCCATCATCTTCACGGTGATGATGCTCTTCTTGCCCTCGGGTCTTGGGGTCTACATCTTCGCCAACATCCTCCTCTCACTGGTCCAGACGATCATTCAGTTCCGGACGAAGTCGACGGCTGTCGCCACGGCTAAGTGAGACTCGACTTTAGGAAGGTTTAGACGATGAGCGATTCCACGGAGAAGCAGGAGCACGTGAGCGCCGACGAGCGCTTTGCCAAGGCGGTCCCAGTAGTCCGAGTGTTCCTCGAGTCAGTGCTCGGACTCCTCGGCGTTGAGGTCGAGGTCGACATTGATATCGAGGAGGACGGCCTCCACTGTGACCTCAACACCAGCGACGATGACGGCGGTCTCCTGATCGGTCGTCACGGCGCCACCCTCGACGCTCTGCAGTACCTGACCCTTCGGGTGCTCCAGGCCGAGAACTTTGAGCGTATGCGGATCACCCTCGACGTCGGCGGCTATCGCGTCCGGCGTGAAAAGGCGCTCCGCGAGCTCGCGCAGGGGATCGGCACCCGGGTGCTCGACACCGGCAAGCCCTATCACTTTGAGCCGATGTCGGCGATGGAGCGTCGCGTCGTCCACATGACGTTGACCGAGATCGACGGGGTTCACACCGAGTCCGAGGGCGAGGGCCGCTACCGCCACGTCGTCGTCTTCCCCGATCGTCGGGGATCCCAAGCGCAGGCGTGAGCACGCCGCCAACGATCGTCGGGGTCGCCACAGGCAGCGCCGACGGTGGGGTCGCGATCGTTCGTCTGAGCGGACCCACCGCCCTCGCGATCGCTCGCCAGAGGATCGGAACATTGCCGCCGCCGAGGAAGCTCGGTCGGCGGCGCTTTGTTCTCGGCCCTGGGTCGGTCGAGGACGCGCTTGTCGTCCAGATGCCGGGGCCGCGATCCTTCACCGGAGAGGACATCGTCGAGCTCCACGTCCACGGCGGTGAGCGCAACGTGGCGGGGATCGTCGCGAGCTTGCTCGCCGCTGGGGCGACGGCCGCGGGTCCCGGTGACTTCTCCCGTCGCGCCTTTGCGAACGGCCGCCTGAGCCTCGACCAGGCGGAGGGGATCGCCGCCTTGCTCGCCGCGAAGACGGACGCGGCGGTGGAGCAGGCGCGTCGTCTGGTGGCGGGCGAGCTCGGGGCGGAGATCGACAGCCTCTGCGGGTTGGTCGGCAACCTGAGGACGGAGATCGAGGCGAACCTGGACTTTGTCGAGGATGTCGAAGGCGGGGACGAGGCCCGCTGGGACCGAGAGATCTCGGCCGTTCTCGAGACGCTCCGCGGCTGGCTCCGTCGCTTTGAGGCGGGGCGTCGCGCCCGTGAGCGCTCGCGGGTCGTGCTGGCGGGGCCCGCGAACGCTGGCAAGAGCTCTCTTTTTAATGCGCTCCTCGGTCGCTCGCGGTCGCTCGTTCATGGCGCGCCTGGGACCACGCGCGACTATGTCGAGGCCGAGCTGGAGATCGGCGGGCGGACGATGATCCTCGTCGACACCGCGGGGATCCGGGGCGGGGTCGACGATGGGGTGGAGAGCGCAGGGATCATCCACAGTCGGCAACAGATCGGCGGTGCCGATCTTGTCCTCTGGGTCGAGGCCGCGGACCGCGAGTCGCAGGTGGGAGAGGCTGAAGCGGGTGAAGGTGAGTCGATCTGCGTCGAGAGCAAGCGAGATCTCGGTGTTCGCCGGCACGGATGGATCGGGGTCTCGACCAGCACGGGCGAGGGCCTGGAGACCCTCCGCGGCCGTCTCGAGCGGTGGGCCACAGGCGACGGCGAGGTGCCGTGGATCGGCCTCGCGCGGCACCGCGATCGCGCCGAAGAGGCGATGGAGGCGTTGGTCGAAGCGCAGGAGATCTTCGCGCGTGTTGAACCGCTCGAGCTTGTGGCCTTTCAGCTGGCGGTCGCCGAGCGCAGGTTGGCGGAGGTGACCGGTCGCTCAGCCTTGGGTGCGCTCGGCGAGGACGTGCTCGGTAGGATCTTCAGCCGCTTCTGCATCGGCAAGTAGCGGCTGCTCGAGCGGGGGATCCCTTCTCCCTTCGCGAGGGACAAACCTGTGCTCGTGGCGGGGGGCGAGCTGAGACAGCGCGGAGGCTCGGATTCTCATCGAAGGGAGCGTCGTTCGCCGAGCGCTCGGCGGTGGCGAACCCCGAGGAGGACGGGAGTCCTTCGGCTCACGGAACTCGTCGTCGGAGCACTCCCACGGTCGCGATGGCTGGAGCGATCGGCCGCGACGAAGCTCTGATGTCGTGCGAAGAGGACCGCGGCGGCGTGGGCTCACGGCGGGGTGAGCGGGAGCCCATGGGCGCGGAACACATCCCCAAGGGCGGCCGCGAGCGCCATGATCTCTTCACGCTTGTGCAACGCCGAGACCGTGAGGCGGAGGCGTGCGCTCGCGGCGGGGACCGTCGGCGGGCGGATGGCCTGGATATGCCACCCCCGGGCGAGCAGGTCCTCGGCGATCGCCACGGCGCGCGCGTTGTCGCCGATGACGAGGGGAAAGATCGGCGAGAGCTGAGCGCCTCGGTCGCGGCCGAGGAGTCGCTCGAGGAGTCGCACGTTACTCCAGAGCTGCTCGCGGCGGGCCTCGCCGAGCGGTCCGCGGAGCGCTGCGAGGTGAACGCGGACGCGCGCCGCGAGCAGCGGAGAGAAGCCTGTCGTGAAGACGAAAGAGCGGGCGCGTGCGCGGATCCACTGGGCCAGGAGCGCCGACGTCCCGACGAACGCTCCGGCCGCTCCGACCGCCTTGCCGAGGGTTCCGACGACCACATCGGGGCGGAGATCGTGGCGCTTGGCGAGGGTCGAGCCCCCCTCGAAGAGTCCGAACGAGTGGGCCTCGTCGAGGTAGAGGGCCCCGCCTCGCGCGAGGTGGGAGCGAGCGGCGGCGAGGTCGATCATGTCTCCCTCCATCGAGAAGATCGACTCGCTAAACCACCACCGGACACCTTGGGCGGAGGTCGCCGCTACGGGGGGCGCGGAGCGATGAGCGAGGATCTCGACCTTGGCCGAGGAGAGGCGGAGTCCGTCGATCAGGCTCGCGTGGTTCAGCCGATCGCTGAAGACACGATCGTGCGGCTCGATGAGCGCCGCGGGCACGCCCGTGTTGACCTGAAAACCGGAGGGAAAGAGCACCGCGGAGTCCGTACCGACAAGCTCGGCGAGCTCGGCCTCCAGCTCCCGAAGCTCAGGTAGATCGCCGCTGACGAGGCGGGATGCGCCTGATCCCGCTGGAGCGCTTCGCCCGGGTGCGCCGAGGTTCGCCGGCGCCTCGTCTGCAAAGCCCAAATAGTCGTTGCTGCAAAAGCCGATGACGCGCCTCTCTCCGAGTCGATAGGCCGTGCCCTGGCGGTCACGGATCTTCGGCGAGCGTCGTCCCAGACCGGCCCGATCGAGCTCTGCGAGGCGGTCTGCGACCCGGGTCTCGATCAGTGATCGCACGGCCTAGAGTAGACTGCTCGGCTATGCGCTTTGCAATGTCGAAGGGGTCTCTATGAGCGGTCACTTTGAGGCTTTGTTGCGGTCGAAGATGGCGGAGGGCGAGCTTCGGATCGCGCTTGAAAGGGGTGATTGGCGGCGTCTAGAGCTGCTCGTCGACCTCTGGCTCCGCTACGGGCGAGTGATGAATTTGACGTCGGCGAAGAGCCCGGCCGAGCTCGTGCCTCACGTGCTCGAGGCGATCCTCGCGGTCGCCCTCGCCCGTGATGTGGGCCTTGGGGCAGGCGCGCGGTGGCTCGACGTAGGATCGGGGGCAGGCTTTCCCGGCCTCGTGATCGCTGCGTTGACCGAAGTCGAGCTGACGATGGTCGAACCTCGTGAGCGCCGGGCGTCATTCTTGGAGGTGGCCTTGGCCCAGCTCGAGCGATCCGGTCGGGTGCTGCGGGGTCACGTCGACGTCGCCGCGTGGCGCCCGCTGGATCGCGCGGATGAGGAGGCCATCGAGGTCGGGAGCTTCGATGCGGTCAGTGCGCGAGCGGTCTACGCGCCGAATCGCTGGCTCGAGATTGGCACGAGCTGGGTGGGTCCTCATGGGTGGGTGTTTGCCCATCTTCGTCCTGGAAATGAGGCGGATTTTTCATCAAAAACTTACCGAAGTATGAATTTTGACCAGTGGTCAGTGTGTGCTTTCGGCAGAGCAGAATCTGGGAACAAATGAGCGCATAAACGCGCGCCGAGAACCCGGCTGAGGAACAATCAGGCCCGATAGCAGTGATAACAATGTTCTGACAGGGCCGCGGGATTCACGCGGCGGCTGAGCGCAGTTTCTGGCCGAGATCTACAACCAGGCGGATCGGCGAGCGCACGGGGCTCATTCCTGATCGTGGGAGCGGCTGAGGCGCCTTCTACGGCACCTCTCGACTTCAGAGCGCAGACTTCAGGAGCCCGGGTCTCGTGAACCGGCTCGCAAGGCTGGCGCGGCCGACCGAGGCGCTGGTGTCGAGCGCGACCACGTGTTGTGCTTGGGACCCGCGAGATGGCCCCAGATCAGCTCCTGGCCACCGGTTGGCCAGTTGGTGTCAGGCCGCGGCCGTAGTTCTCGTCGGCGGGAGTTGACTGCGCCGCAGACATCGAGAGCGCTTGATCGCCGTCGCGCGTGGGATCTGCGCGTGGGAGGTGTTGGCGTCTCCTGCGTCGGGCTCAGGGATAGAGTCGGAGGCGCTCCCACGGGCCGAAACACCATATGGTGGCTGGTGAGGTGGCGCGGTCGAGAAGCTGGCACCGATGAGACGTCGCTGGTCTTCTCCTGTTGGTTGGGGGCCGCTGAAGCCTGGCATGCTGCGGTGGCTCGACGTATCGGCTGCTCGGGGAGTTCGCTCTAGGCTCACTCACGCGTCGAGGTTCGGTGTCGTGCCACGTGGAACGGACTGGTCGGCCACCCGATCGCGTGGGTGTGGCAGGTGTATTGCGCCGTCTCCGTGGGCTGCTCTTGGGCGTCCACGGAGTCTGGGCAACGTGATCCGACGCGCTGGTCCGCTGCTACCTGGCTCAGCTCGCATCTGGTCTTCAGGATGGAGTCCTGCGGACGCACTATTTTTCTGGTAGCGGTCCAATCGATGCTTCTTGAACACATTGAGGTTCGGATTGGCGACCGCCTCTGAGTCGTGATGAAAGAAGAGCCGCCTCGTCCTCAGCCTCGGCTCTGCTTTGGCCGTGGTGAGCCGCGGGGAAGGGCGTCGGGGACGGTTGTCGCGCAGAACGACACCGGCAGGCGGTCTGTCTATGGATGGGCGGACTGAGCGGATCCTCGGCTGACGAGATCGTGTCCGTGAGGCGGGTGCAGAACGACTCTCATCGACGGAACGGGGTCCATGCTGTCCATGCGCTGGATGAGCTCCATTGAGAAGGAGCCAGCAAGGCTGCCGTGGCGGGCGTGAAGGAAGGGGGTGTAAAGGAAGGGTGTGTTCCGACGTCCGAGGACGAGCGCCGGACGGCATCGTCCATTCGGTCCAATACGACCGGCACTCCCGCTGACGAGGGTCGAATCGCGCTATCCGCCGGGTAGACCCACATCTGAAGCGCCTCGTCTCGCTCGTCTCTAAGAATGTGCGACTGGGTACCTCTTCTAGGCAGTCGCCCTGCGCAGCACAATGCGGGATCAAGAGGGGCCTCCTCGCAACCTCCGCGGTCGCAAGCCTCGCCGGAGAGAATCGTTCAGCTTCTGAGCCGCGAGGTGGAGACGATTCGAGGGGGTTGCTCTGCACCAGATAGGTGCGGGTGGAAGTGCCTCCGAGGGAGAGCCATTCACAGACTGGCGAGGTGGAGATCCCCATGGGCGTTTCACGTGAAACGGTTCTGCGGCCAGCGACTCCGGACCGGAGAGTGCGAGCCCGTGAATGTCAGTCAGTCCATCTGATCTCACGAGAAGGAACCCGTTTAGCTCTGCGCTCTCCAGTCGTTTCACGTGGAACGATGCAGGACTGTGGGCGGAGCAAGGTGGCGACTGGAGCAGCCCTTGGGTTCATCGCAATCGCGCTACCCGAGCCTTCGAAGAAGGGCCGCCAGAAGACGGCCGATCCCGCTCCGAGAGTCTCCCCGAGCCGTAATGCAGCGGCGTCTGCGAGGGCTCTTGGGCTCATCCCCATCGAGCTACCCGAGGCTTCGAGTATAGGGACCCCAGAAACCGGTAATGCAGCGGCGTCTGCGAGGAGCGGGGCAGCCCCTGGCTTCATCGCAATCGAGCTACCCGAGGCTTCGAAGAAGGACCGCCAAGAGCCGGCCAATCCAGCGCCGTCTGCGAGGAGCGGGGCAGCCCCTGGCTTCATCGCAATCGAGCTACCCGAGGCTTCGAAGAAGGACCGCCAAGAGCCGGCCAATCCAGTGCCGTCTGCGAGGAGCGGGGGAGCCCCTAGCTTCATCCCGATCGAGCTACCCGAGGCTTCGAAGAAGGACCGCCAAGAGCCGGCCAATCCAGCGTCGAGAGTCCCCGAGGCGCGATACAGGTTCTCTTGGGGTCATCGCAATCGAGCTACCCGAGGCTTCGAAGAAGGACCGCTAAGAGCCGGCCCGAGTCGCAATGCGGGGTCGTCTGCGAGGACCCGAGCAGTCTCGTTTCACGTGAAACAGACCCCGGACTATCGGACCTCGTCCAGGCTTGCACAGGTGGCAAGGTGTTCGGTGATCTCATCAATCTCGACATCCGTCGCGACCTCTGCAGCACGGAGCCACTTCAGACCCTCTACTGAGTCGCCCCGCTGGCAGGCGATCCATCCCTTGGTGTCGAGGTAGTCAGCGTTGTTCGGATCTTCGGCGAGGGCTCGGTCTGCGAGCTGATCGGCTCTGGCGAGCTCGCTCCCTACGATGGCAAGATGATAGGCGACAGCGTTGGAGAGCTTCGGATCCGAAGGGTCGAGGGTGAGGGCGGCCTCGAAGGAGGCAAGGGCTTCGGCGCTGGCACCATCGTCAAGGTGTCGGTAGCCAAGGAAGAGGTGGTGGTTGGTGCTCTCGATAGGGGCGGAGGCCCAACATGAAACTAGTACAAAAATGGCGATCGTGGCGGCGAGCGCCCCCATGCGAAGGGGTCCTCGAAAGAGGATGCATGCCGCCCCGAGGGTACCCGCGATAAGGCCGCCAACATGACCCGCCTGGGCGATCACAGGGACGACGAGACCCAGCCCGAGGCAGAGGCCGATCATCAAGGCGAGCGAGCCCGCTGAGACATTGCGCAGATCGCCGCGCTCTTCGGCGAAGACCCTCGCGAAGAGCAGGGCTCCGGCGAGTCCGAGGATCCCGCCCGATGCGCCGACGACGACCGGGGCCTCGCACCAGGCGAGCGAGGCGAGGGAGCCGCCAAGGGCCGAGAGTATGAAGATCAGGAGGGTGTTCCGTGAACCGAGGGCCGGCTCCAGCCACTCACCGATCGAGGCGAGGGCGCTCATGTTGAGCAGGAGGTGAAGCCAGGATCCGTGGAGGAGCGCAGCCGAACCGAGGCGCCACCACTCTCCGTCTAGCCAGACACGAGTGAGGTCGAGCGCCCCGAGCTGTATGAGCCCAGCGTCGCTGTCGATCGACCAGAGCGACCGGAGCAGGGATCGGAGGGGCTGCTCGGACTGCGAGGCGACGACGATCAGCGTGACGAGGAAGGCGGCGGCACAGATCGAGACGAGGCTCGTCGTGACCGGTGCTGCGCGGGCGCGCTCTCTCCACGTCGAGGGGCGACTGGTGCTCTGTTCAGCGCCTCGGGAGGGCACGGCGGAGAGCCTACCAGGCGCCTCCCCAGATCTGCTGCGAGAACCAAGAAACGCGCGGAGATGCGCCTAGACGCCGTGTTGCTCCGCTTTGCGGTGGGTTGATAGAGTTTTCCGTACCTGTGCTTCGCTCGCTACTTGGGTTGATGACGGCGCCGCAGCTCAGCGCGTGTCGGGCTCGGCACGTCCGGTGGGCGGCTCAGGCTCCCTCGAGACGACGCCCGAGGGGCCGCGGAACGCTGCCCGTGTTCGGCTGAGGAGGCCCATGGCGGAGCCCAGCGTTCTACTGGTCGACGAGGACTCGCGGCGGAGGCGTGCGCTGGAGGTCGGGCTGCGTCGAGCCGGCTTCCGCGTTACGGTCGCAGGTTCGGCGGAGCAGGCGCTGTGGTTCCTCGATCACGCGCTGCCCGAGGTGATCGTCAGCGCCTCCCGCTTCACCCAGGGCACGTCGAGCCTGTCGCTGGCGGAGATGATCCGCGCGCGGGAGGAGTGGTCCTCGATCGTCCTGATCATGCTCCGCGACCAGGGGGGGAGCCGGGAGGCGCTCGACCTCGCCGATGACGTCGTCGGCGAACGAGTCACGATCGCATCGCTGGTCACCCGCACTCGCGAGGCGCTCCTGCAGCGCCGGGTGGACGGGCTGGGCAGCGCGTCCTCGGGGCTGCGACGGCTCCGGGGGAGCCTCGCAGAGATCACGGCGATCGATCTGCTGCGGCTGATCGAACGCCTGGACTCCAGCGGGACCCTCGGCGTGGAGACCCCCTCAGGGCCGGCGACCCTGTGGTTCACGGACGGCCGCGTGATCGACGGTGCGTTCGGTCGCTTTGAGGGGGAAGACGCGGTCTTTCGGCTGCTCATGGTCGACGAGGGGTCCTTTGAGCTGAGCCTCGCGGCGAGCCTGCACGCCGAGGTGATCCAGACGCCGATGGAGAACCTCATCGGTGACAGTCTGCGGCAGCTCGACGAGTGGATGCGCCTCTGCGGTGATGTGCCCCCGCTCGAGAGCTGTCTTCGCGTCGACGAGGTGAGCCTCGAGAGCCGGCGCGACGACCTCGCGGAGGAGCTCTTCGCCTTGATACGGTGCTGTGACGGCCGACGGACGATCCGCGAGGTCGTCGAGAGCAGTGAGCTCGGCCCGCTCCTCGCGTTGGAGGCGATCCAAAACCTCCGCGGGGTCGGCATCCTCGTCGAGGGGCCGACCGGCGGCGAGACCGAAGCGATCGGAGCTCCGTCGACGGAGCCGGGCCTGAAGGAGCTGCCCCCGTTGCCCGCCTTTCCCCAGCCCTTCCCCGGGCTCGGCGCAGAGCTCGGGTTTGAGCACGACACACCCCTGGTCTCAGGCATCCCTGAGGAGATCTCCCAGGAAATCTCGGAGGAGCGAGGGTCGGGGCCTGGGCGAGAGCCGGGGTCGGAGGCTGGTGCTGCGGGCGAGAGGCTGCGGCCGCCTGGGCGGAAGCTCGCGAACGAGTATGTGTTTCGGCCGCCGCAGGGCGGTGCCGACGTCGGAGGTGCGAGAGGCCCGTCGACATCCGCGATCGAGCGGGCGATCGACGACGCGATCTCAGGCCTTGAGCCCGTGGGAGGAGGCGCGGGGCAGGGGCTGCCAGTCCGCGGGGCCGCCAACGGGAGGCCTGCGGCGCAGTCGGAGAGACCTGCCGCCGCTCACCGGGCGGAGGCGGGCTCGGGCGAGAAAGAGCCCTCGGGCGCGCCGAGCGAAGAAACGCCGGAGGTCGGGAGACCTCCGCGGCGGCGGGTGAGCAAGCGACTGAGCCGCGTCGTGTCACTCGATCGGATCCGGGAGCCTCTCCCCGATCGAGCTCCGCGTTCGGCCCCAGACCGCGCCTCCTCCTTCACGCTCGTCGCCGGGACGGCCGCGGGAGAGCTCGTCGTGGCCCAAGCCGAGCCGTCCCTCGTGGAGTGTGAAGAGGCGATGGCCCACGCGCTTCGCACACCCTCAGTCCTCATCAACATCGACGTGGTCCACGACGAGCTGGCCCCCAAAGCGAGCGACGCTGGTGGGGACGACCTGCATGTCGAGGGCCCCAACCGGGCGCAGGTCGATCCGGGCGAGAGTCGAGTCGCGGAGGTCGCGGCGGAGGTCGCGGAGGTCGCGGAGGTCGCGGAGGTCGCGGAGGTCGCGGATGTCGCGGAGATCGCGGATGTCGTGGATGTCGCGGAGAGTGCATCCGCGGTGTCGGAGGCCGCGGTATCCGTCTCCCTCCCAGCTTCGCCGGTTCGCCTCGGCGAAGTCGTCATGGGCGCGATCGAGGACTCGGAGGAGGCCTTCGAGGCTCCGCGAGGCGAAGATCCCGCGACAGACGATGAGGCCGGGGGAGCCTCGATCTCCTCAGCCAAGCGCTCGCTGCCGGCGACGCCGGTCGGAGTCGTCGCCGGCGAGATCGGCGAGCCCGTCGGGGCGGCGGCGTCGCATACTGCGCTTGTTCCAGAGAGCCCCGGAGATCTCGAGCGGCTGGGGGCCCTCGCGAGACAGCCTCCGCCCTCGACGAGCGCCGCGATGTGGTCTCTGCCGCCCGCGGGGCGCTCATCCGTGGTGCTCTCGCCGAGCGTCAGCGGTTCTGCGCTGTTCACGTCGCCCGCTCAATCGGGAGCAGAGCGCCGGGGGCCTGAGAGGTCGATGGCGGCGAGGTCGAGCGCTGCGCGGTCGATGGCCGGCGTGTCGGCGGCCCACCTCTTTGGTGCGGACGCGGCTGCGATATCTCGTCTAGAGCCCGCCGCTGCCGATGATGACGACGATCCTGTCGAATTTCGCAGGTCGACGAGCGGTTGGTGGTGGGTGTTCTTCGTCGGGGCTGCGTCCCTCGGCCTCTGGGCCTGGCTCCACTACGGCGGCCAAGCAGGCGCTGAGGATGGCGTGCCGAGCGACGTGCGAAGCGCGGACTCTTCGAGCGGCTCGGCAGAGAGTCCGTCTTCGGCGGACTCGGACGTCAGCTCCTCATCGACGGGGGACAGCGACGGCGGCGAGTCCGACTCTGAGGACCCTGCGGCCGGAAACACGCTGACGGCGGAGGAGACCGCGGCGCTGGAGAAGCGGCTCGCAGAGGGCGAGCGGCTCCACCAGAAGGGGGCTGAGAAGGAGGCGAGCATGCTGGTCGCTGAGGTTCTGGCTCGAACGCCGAGAAACGCCGCGGCCCTGCTCCTCCGGGCCAAGATCTCGCTCGATCGCGGAGAGCTCGGGCCGGCCCTCAGCGCGGCAAAGCAGGCGGCGAAGTACAGCCCGGAGCTGGCGGAGGCCTACCTGACGATCGGCGTCGTCCACGAGGAGCAAGCGGAGATCGCGGACGCGATCGCCGCGTACGAGCGCTATCTTGAACTCGCTCCGGATGCGCGCTACGCCAGCGGTATTCGTCGACAGGTCGCCAGCCTGCGGCGAAAAATGCCGTGACGCACCCCGTCGAGACCACCCCCGTGCCCGCTCCAGCGTCGCCGCAGAGGCCTGCGCGGGTTCTCGCGATCGAGTCCTCCTGCGACGAGACGGCCTGCGCCATCGTCGAGGGTCTGGAGGTGCGGGCGAGCGTCGTCGCGACCCAGATCGAGGTCCACGCGAGCTTCGGCGGGATCGTCCCGGAGCTGGCGAGTCGCCACCACTTGAGCGCGGTGATCCCGGTGATCGAGGCGACGCTGGCGAAGGCCGGGCTCACCGATCTCCGCGACCTCGACGCGATCGTCGTGACCGACCGGCCAGGGCTCGTCGGCGCCCTCCTGGTGGGCGTGCAGGTCGGGCGAGGCCTCGCGGCGGCGACGGGCCTGCCGCTCCTCGGGGTCCACCACATGGAGGGGCACATCTTCTCCCCCTTCCTCGGCGATGAGCAGCGGAGCTCCGAGCCCTTCACGCCGCACCTGGCGCTCTTGGTCTCGGGGGGCCACAGCGAGCTGGTCCACGTCCGCGGCCTCGGCGACTACGAGATCCTCGGAGCGACCCGGGACGACGCGGTCGGCGAGGCCTTCGACAAGGTCGCAAAGCTCGTCGGCGTCGGCTACCCGGGGGGGCCTGTGATCGATCGGCTCGCCAAAGAGGGGGACCCCGCCGCGATCGCCTTTCCGCGGGCGATGCTCCGCGATCGTAAGAACCTCGAGTTCTCCTTCTCAGGCCTGAAGACCGCGGTGCTCGTCCACATCGAGGAGCACGGACAGCCGAGCTCACGGGCAGAGCTCGCCGATCTCTGCGCCTCGTTTCAGGCCGCGGTCGTCGACGTGTTGGTGGCCAAGACCAGGCGCGCGAGGGCTCGCGTCGGCGCCTCGCGGGTGCACGTGGTCGGCGGAGTCTCTGCGAACAGCGCGCTGCGGGCAGCGATCGAGGCTGCGGCGATCGAGGACGGCTTTACCGTGTCGGTCCCGGCGCTCCGCTACTGCGGCGACAATGCGGCGATGATCGGGGCAGCCGGCGCCGCGCGCTTCGCCGCTGGAGTTCGCGGCGGGGTCTCCGTCGCGGCCAGCGTTCCCCTGGATGACCCAAGCATGGTGCTCCCTTGATCGCCTCCGCGCCCACACTTCTCCGCCGCTACGGACTCTCTGCTCGCCACAGCTGGGGGCAGAACTTCCTCCATGATCCCAGGATTCACCAGGCGATCGTGGCCGCCAGCGGAGCGCGGCCGGGCAAGCGTGTGGTCGAGATCGGCGCAGGCCTCGGCAGTCTGACGGGGCCGCTCTTGGAGACCGGCGCTGATGTCTGGGGGATCGAGCGCGATCGGGACCTGTGCACGGTGCTCCGGGCTGAGCTCGGCGAGCTGCCGAACTTCACCCTGCACGAGGCGGACGCGGTTCGCTTTGACTACGGGGCGGCCGCCGAGGGCTGCGAGGAGCCGCCGACGATCGTCGGCAACCTCCCCTATCAGCTGACGGGACCGCTGCTCTTCGCCCTGCTCGCGGTCCATCGGCGGACTGGCCCGTGGATCGTGATGATCCAGCGGGAGGTCGCGGACCGCCTCTGCGCCGAGCCGGGCTCGCGCACCTACGGCGGGATCACGGTGATGCTCTCGCGCGTGCGGCGGATCTCGCTGGTGACGCAGGCGCCGCGGGGCTGCTTTGTCCCGCAGCCGAGGGTCGACTCGACGGTGATCCGCCTCGACCCGCTGCCGGCGATCCGCGGCGAGGTCGGCGACGAGGAGGGCCTGCGGCTCCTGGTCCAGGCGGCCTTCCAGCGTCGCCGGAAGGTCCTGGCCAACGCGCTCGGCGGGGTCGCGACCCGCGAAGAGGCGCTCGCCTGGTGTGCGGCCGCGGGGGTCGATCCGCGGGTGCGTCCAGAGCGGCTCGGACCCGAGGACTTCGCGGCGCTTCAGCGGGCTCGCGAGGCCGAGGCTGGCGCGGCGGGGACTACGGAGTAAGGAGAGGCGGATGCCTGAACTTCCCGAGGTGGAGTCCGTACGCCGTGGGCTCGAAGAGGCGAAGATCTGCGCCCCTGTCGAGAAGGTCTTTCGCAGCCGCAAGAAGCTGCGGATGGACTCACCCCTCCGCTCTTTGGTCGGGGCGACGCCGGGCAAGCTTCGCCGCCGCGGGAAGTACATCATCTGGGAGTTCTCGCGGGCTGACGGCGGCGACCCGTCGTCGGCGATCGGCCTGCTGCTGCACCTCGGGATGAGCGGTCGCTGTGGGATCGCGCAGGCCCCTGCGCCCCGGGTGCTGCACACCCACATGATCCTGACCTTCGCCGACAGGCGGGAGCTTCGCTTCGTCGACCCTCGCCGCTTCGGCGGTTTTCGGGTGAGCCCGCTGGCGGAGCTGCTCTCGGCGCCGCCTATCTCCAAGCTGGGGCCAGAGCCGATCGATCCCGGCTTCTCCGGTGCGGTGCTCGCGGGTCGTCTGGGGCGGAGCGCACGATCGATCCGCGACGCGCTCCTCGATCAACACGCCGTCGCCGGGGTCGGCAATATCTACGCCCTCGAGGCGCTCTTTGAGGCCCGGATCCATCCGCTGACCTCGGCGGCCAAGCTCCGCGCGAGCGCCTGGGAGCGCCTCGCGAAGTCCCTCGGCGACGTCCTCCGCCGCGGCATCGACAACGGCGGGACGACGCTCAAGGACTTCCGCAACGTCGTCGGCGAGGTCGGCAGGAATCAAGACGATCTGCGGGTCTACGGGCGGGGCGGCGACCCCTGTCCGGACTGCGGCCGTCCGCTCAAGAGCTTCGTCAGCGGCGGGCGGAGCGGTGTCTACTGTCCCTACGACCAGTCGGCGCGACGCGTCCGCTGAGCGCTCCGGGCATTGTTTGTGTCCCAAGAGACATCTTTTCCGACGGATCGCGGCTCGAACGTTCCCGCGCGCTTCCCGCAGCGCGGATGCGGCCGCGAGGCCGCTGGATCTGCTTGCCAGCATCGGGAGGCTATGCGCAAACTCGTGGCCAGCGACTGACGTTCGCCGTTTTGCCTCGGCATGAATGACGCCACCACCACCGGCCACGGTAGCGAGGGGCCGACCGATGAGTCGCTGATGGCGGACTTTCGCGAGGGGGACGCCCGGGCCTTCGAGGTCTTGATGGCTCGGCACCGGCGGGGGATCCTGAATTTCCTCTATCGGAGCGTCAACAACCACAGTCGGGCGGAGGAGCTCCTGCAGGAGGTGTTTCTCAGGGTGATCCGGGCCAAGGCTCGCTACCAGCAGACGGCTCGGTTCTCCACGTGGCTCTACACGATCGCGCGGAACCTCTGCGTCGACGAGAGCCGGCGGGCCAAGTTTCGCCGCCACCTCTCGCTCGACGCGCCGCGGCGGGGACGCGACGGGGATCAGCGCGAGAGCATGCTCGACGGCACCGCCGCTGAGCAGGTGAGCGTCGACGATCAGGCGATGGGCCCGACCATTCAGGGCAGGCTCAAGGTCGCGATCGACGGCCTCCCCGAGGACCAGCGTGAGGTGTTCCTGATGCGCCAGCTGGGGGGCCTCTCGTTCAAGCAGATCGGCGAGGTCGTCGGGGCCCCAGAGAACACGGTGAAGAGCAGGATGCGCTACGCGCTCGAGAAGCTCCGCGGAGAGCTCCAGGACCTCCGCGAATTGCCCTGAGCAGTCGCGCGCGAGAGGGATGACGGAGCAGCGGTCGGCTGCCGCAGGATCAGGCGAGCGAGAGCTGTTCTGTGTTGGGCTTCGGGGGCGGAGCGGCCGCATCCCGCGGCTTTGGTGCTCCCCAGGAGCGCCGGGTCTCCGGCGGGAGATCCCTGTAGCGGGCCTCGTAGGCCGCGAGGAAGCGGCGGGTCGGAGCGTTGATGTAGCCGCCTCCCCCGAGGGCGCCGAACTCCGGCTCATAGCGCGCAGCGATCGCGGCGAAGGCCTGGTCGCGGGCGTGCTTGGCGAGGATCGACGCCGCGGCGACGGCGACGTGGGCCGACTCGCCGCGGTCGACCGCCTCGAGGTGGGCGTAGCGTCGGGTCATCGGCGCGAAGAGGCGAGCGCCGTCGCAGATGATCCGGTCCTCGTCGGAGGCCTGGATCTCCCGCAGCAGGTCGCCCGCGACCTCGCGCTCGAGGTGGTTGAGCTCGCCGCGGAAGGTCCGATGATCGATCGCCGGGACGGTGACGAGCACGCAGCGGGCCTCGAGGGCGAGCTCTTCGATCACGGCCGCGAGCTCCGCTCGGCGCTCCTTGGCCCGCTCGCCGGCGCCGAAGCGCTTGCTGTCCTGAACACCGAGACGCTCGAGCTCGGCGACGCCCGCCGCGTCGACGGCGACGGCGGCGAGGGCCATCGGCCCGAGGATAGGGCCGCGGCCGGCCTCGTCGACGCCGATCACCCGCAGGGCGCGGCCCTTCGCGGCGGCAGTCATGGGCATCCTGGGGGTCGGAGGGCGCTTGTGCTCACCCCCCGAGTTCTCGGACGCTCTCGAGCAGCCCGTCAAGCCCGCTGATCACAGAAGTGCGCAGGCGCAGCGCCTCTGCTCGGGGACGGGTCGCGGCCTGGCGGTGGGCCTGGACCTGGGCCTGACGCAGCGGCCTGTCGAGCGTCCGGACGAACTTCTGCCAGCTGACGGCCATCGGCGTCAGCGCGGCCCGGAGACGCTCGCGGAGCGCGGCCTCCCCCTTGCTGATCGCGTCGCCGTTGTCGGTGATCAGGCTGACGAGCCAGCCGGAGGCGCCGAGACCGTCGAGGTAGCCGCGGGCCCAGGGGACGAGGTGCTGGGTGAGCACGTCGTAGAGGATCTCCGTGTCGGCCTCGCGGGAGACCTCGCCGAGGGCGCTCTGCAGGGCCCTGAGCATGTTGTCGTGGACGACGGTGGCCAGGTACCAGCTGTCCTGGAGGCCGAGGGTGTCGCGGCTCATGCCGCTGCCGGTGCGGAGGATCCCGAGCGCGAGGCACTCGCGGACCAGGAGATCGTCGAGCTCGAGCACCGCCGCGTACATCCGCTCGCCGAAGTCGGCGAGGTGCTCGGCCGCGCGGATCGTGTCGAGGTTGTCGCTGCCAGCGGCGCCGTCGGCCGCCTCTTCGAGCGCGGTCGCGGCGGTCTCGACCGCGCCCTTGGCCTTGGTCAGGGAGTCGAGGAGGCGGCGCGTGGTCAGCTTGCGCTTGAGCTCGCGGGCGCGCTGGAGGAAGTGCTCTTCGAGGGACTCCTCGACGGCGGCGAAGGAGTCGACGCTGCCGGGCTCCCCCTCGCCGGCGCGGACCTTGAGCGCCTCGGAGGCGCAGACCGGGACGATGTCGACGAGGACCTCGCCGAGCTGCTCCTGGAGATACTCGCTGAGCTCCACCCGCTCGTCCTCGTCGAGGGTGTCGACCTTGTTGAGCACGCCGAGCACCTGGCGTCCGTCGGCGCGGAGCGTCGAGAGCATGCCGGCCTCGGACGCCGTCGATCCGCGGGTCGCGGAGAAGATCCAGATGATCGCGTCCGCCTCGTCGATGAACTCGCGGGCGACCCGCTCGTGGAAGGCGTCGAGGGCGTTGAGCCCCGGCGTGTCGACGACCGCCGCGTCGCCCATCCGTGCGCCGGTGCGCTCGATCTCGACGTGGCGGATCTGGCTCGCGTTGACGTCGTCGAGGCTGTGGAGGAAGTTGTGGATGTCGCCGCGGGCGAGCGTCGCGACCCGGTCGTCGCGGTAGAAGATCCGCGCACCGCCGGTCGGACCCCGGCGGAAGACGTTGATCGTCGTCGTCGTCGGCAGGACGCCCATCGGCGCCAGCGCCTCGCCGAGGAGGGCGTTGACGAAGGTGCTCTTGCCCGACGAGAACTCCCCCATCACGGCGATGGTCAGCGGTCGGGCGAGGCGCTCGCGGGCGGAGATGACCCCGGAGAGCGCCTGCTGAGCGCCGGTGAGCGGGACGCCGCGGACATGGGAGGGGAGGGCGGCGAGGACCCCGGTGGCGGCGGCGAGCAGATCCTCGAGGCGGGAGCTCCTCGGCGGCCTCGCGCTGCTGGTGAGGAGCTTCTTGGCGGGGAGGAGGTTGGGGTCCTCGGCGAGGGCCTCGACCAGGAGCTCCTGCGCCTGCTCCGGGAGATCGACAGCCAGGCAGTACTCGGCGGCGGCGAGGGCCCGCTGGCTGCGGAGCGTCCGCAGGCGGGTCACCGGATCGCGGAGCGGAGAGATCGCGTCGGGGCCTGCGGGACCGCCGAGGTCGGGCTGAGAGCGGAAGCGGGGCGCCTGGGCGCCGATGAAGTCCTGGGCGGCGGCGTCGAGCTCACCGCTTGCCGTCTGCGCGCGGGCGCGGACGAGCCGCAGCTCCTCCGCGGCTGTGTCGCCGTCCCGTTGCAGTCGACGCTGGAGCACCGAGATCGCAGCCTCCGCGGAGGCGTCCGCCCGCAACGCGACGTGGGCGAGCTCATGGATGAAGTCATCGCGCTGCCCCGGCGGCGCGCTCTCGGTCGCATGGACCAACGCCTCCAGCACCGCCTCGACGGTCGCAGGCGGGCGGGGCGAGTCGCGGCGGACCCAGAGCGCGACCTCGGCGAGGGCCCAGAGCCGGGCGCGTCGCCAGTCCTGCGGTGCGACCTGGAGGTGGCGCAGCGCTCGATCACGGAGCTCTTCGGTCGCGGCGATGCAGAGGCCGACGCGGATCCGGACGCCGTCCCAGCCGGGCTCCTGCGGGAGTGTCTCGACCAGCGCGACCGCGCCGTCATGGTCCCCCTTCGCCGCGAGCGCTTCGGCGAGGAGCCCGCGGGCGACCAGCGGTCGGAGGTTGCCGGTCCCCGGCGGCGTGACGGGCTCGGGGGCGCTGCTCGGGGGCGCCTCAGCCTCGTCGCCGGTCTGCTCTGCGGCGTCGTCGTCTCTGCTGTCAGGGGCGGGCTTCGGCTCCGCGGCGAGCGGCGTCAGCCAGGCGATCGCCTCGTCGAGATGGTCCTCGGCGAGGAGGACCGACACACCCTCGAGGAGGAAGCGCCGCAGCAAGGGCCCCTCGGCGCTGGCCGGGACGCTGGCGCGGGCCTTGTGCAGCTCGAGAAGGGCACGGTCGGGGCGGCCACGGCTGGCCTGGGCCATCGTCCCGAGGAGATGCATGTAGAACCGACCCTCGTCGCGCGCGGCGACGGGTAGGCTGTCGAGGCGGCGATGGGCCCTGCGCAGCTCGTCGAGCGCATCGTCGTGCTCTCCGCGGCTGTACTTCAGGGCGGCGTCGAGGAGCGGGAGGATCGCCGGGCGCGGCTTGATCCCCGAGATCTCGCCGATAAAGCCGACGAGGGCGGCCGGCGGGCGCTGGTCGCAGATCGTCTCGGCGAAGAGGGTGAGCCCGTAGCTGGTCAGGGCCTGGAGGTCGCGCGGACGCTCCTCGCGGATCGTCCTCAGGCGCTCGCGAGCGCTCGAGAAGCGCCCGCTCAGGCGCAGCTCTGCGATCTCGACGAGGGCGGCCTTGACCGCCTCGCTGGTGGGATCGGGGGCGGCGACGTCGGTGATCGCCTTGCCGACCTTGCGGGCCCAGCCGCCCAGTGCGGCGCCAAAGCCCCGGATCGCAGAGACTGCGTTCTCTGCCGCCCGCTCGCTCTCGCCGTCGGCCGAAGGGCGGTCGTCGTTGTCCGGGGGTCCGTTGCTCGTGGTCGGATCGTCGGCGCTCATGGGTCTGCGTCTGTCTGTCTGTCTGTCTTTGGGGGGGAGCTCGGGGTCCTACGAGAGCTCCGCGTGGATGCCTTCCAGCTCCTGTTCGATCGCCCGCAGACGGTCGCGGGCGTTCGTCCGCGGCGCCTCGGGGTCGTCGTCGCTCTCGTGACGATCATCGCCCTCGTCCTTGGTCCGCAGGGTGCTGGCGGCGCGGTCCAGGATCGCGACGAGCTGCTCGCCGAGCTGGGCGTTGGCGAGGACGAGGTGCTCCTCGAGGGCGGCGACCTGCTCGGTGGCGACGCGGGTGAGGGCCGCCTCGAGATCGGCGAAGCTGCTGACGAGGGCCCGCGGGATCTCGCGGTGAGCCGCGGCTCGGAGGTCACGGATCGCCTTCTCCCGCAGGACCATCGTCGCTAGGGGTCCGGCGACCGCCATGAGGAGCCCGGCGACCATATTGCCGAAGTACATCACGAGCGTGCCCGCGATCGAGACCGCGAGAGTGCCGCTCTCGATCGTCGTCGACGGCGGCTCCAGGTGGACCAGAGGCCCGCGGAACCCGAGGAGGATCGTCGCCTGGGCGAGGCGTCGGCGGGCCTGCTCGCCGTGGGTCTGGAGCACCTCGTGGGTGAGGGCGTCGAGATCGTTGCGCAGCTCCTCGGCCTCCGTGAGGGTGAAGGCCATCGTCGCGTCGCGGATCGCCGCCGGGAGCACGTCGGTGATCGCCCGCAGGTCGGACCGCTCGAGCTGGCCGAGCACCTCCGCCTGGAGCTCGCTGCGGTAGGCCGCGATCCGGGCGCGGGACGCCTCGAGGAGCTCGGCCTGGGCTGTCGAGATCCTCGCGCGGAGCTGGTCGTAGTCGACCTCCTGCTCGGCGAGGGCTCCGCGGACAGCGGCCAGCTCCTGGGCGAGCGCCTCCTCCTCGAGGCTGAGGGCGCGGGCCTGGATCGCGGCGTTGAGGGCGAGGAGCTGGGTGTGCCGGCGGAGGCTGGCGCGGGTGCGGATCGGCAGGATCGTGTCGCGATCCCCCGCCAGCTCGCGGATTCGTTCGCGGAGCTGGGCGAGGCCCTCGACCCCGTGGCCGCCGGCCTCGGGCGCCCGCAGAGCCGCCTTGGAGTTGGTCTCGAAGAGCTCAAAGGGGGAGCTGCCGAGCAGCGCCTTGAGCTCACGTGTGAGGTGCTCGGAGATCAGCGAGCGCTCGTGCTCAGCGACGAGATCGATCCGGTTGATCGCGACCAAGAGGCGGGCGCCGGAGTCCACGCCGAGGCCGCCGACGGCGACCAGCGCGTCGCGCAGGAAGCCGAGCTCCGACCGTGTCAGGGCCTGGGTGGCGTCGAGGACGAGGACGAGGACGTCGGCCCCCGGGAGCTCTCCGCGGCTGAGCAAGGAGCGCAGACGGTTGATGTCGTTCACCCCGGGCGTGTCGATGAGCTCGATGCTCGCCGGAAGCTGCTCTTTCGACCAGGTGGCCTCGATGACCCCCGCGGCCGTCTCCTTGCCCTTGGCGAGGGCCGCGAAGCGTTGATCGTCGAGCTCCTCGACCGCGCCGTCGGGGGCGATCAGGCGCTTCGTCACCGCGTCGGCGCTGCGCATCCGGACGATCGCGCCGGTGGTCGGCGTGACGCCTGTGGGGAGGATCTGCTCACCGACGAGCGCGTTGATCAGGGAGCTCTTGCCGTGCTTGATCTCGCCGATGATCAGCACGCGGAGGATCCCCTCGGCGAGTCGGCGCTTGGTGTCCTTGAGGATCGCCTGGCCCGCCGTGGCGAGCCCTAGCTCATCCGCGAGGGCCGTGAGGCGCTGGGCTGTGTCGATCTCAGGTCGGGTCGTCACGTCGTCGTCCGTCATCCGGGCTCGGCTTTTCCGCTGCTTGGCGTCGTCGCTAGCTTCGCTGGTGGTCGCTGGAGGGCTGGGCGCTCTAGATGAGCCGCAGCCGCTTCGTCAGGCGGTGATCGCATCGAGTGAGGGTCCAGGCGTCGTCAGGGACCCCGTCGGTGAGGGGGTCGGCTCCGTCATCGACGGTCTCCGAGCTCTCCGGTCGCGGGTTCTCCTCCGAGGCATCGTCGGAGCCCTCGCCGGGCGGAGGGGGCTCGGCGAGCGCTGAGAGGTCCTCCTCGAGGTTGAGGTCATGACCCTCGCGGAGGCGTCGCGTGCGAAATCGCGCGGCGACCGTGCTCACGGCGAATTCCTGGAGGGCGAGGCAGCGGCTCTCGACACCGGGGAATTTCGGCGACCAGGCGGGGGCGAGGGTGGCGGAGAGCTCGAGGGCGTGCAGGCAGGCCTCTAGATCGCCGGAGGCGAGGAGACCCGCCCGGTCCGCAGAAAAGGCCGCGACTCGGGTCCAGGGGCGGAGGAGGCCGCGGAGGAGGCGATGACCGCCGCGACGATGACCGACCAGGTGGGCGAGGAAGAGCGCCCCGTGCCCGCAGTGGAGGTGGCCGAGACCGACGCCCAAGAGGAAGGCCCGCTCCTCAGCGGGGAGCCGGGAGAGCGCCTCAAGGTCGAGAACCAGCCACTCGTTGCTCGAGCGAGGATCCCCCAGCGGGGTGACGATCCCCCACTCCCGGGGTCCGCCGCTGCGGCGCTTCAGGATCCGGATCGCCGGCGGAGCGGTCCGCAGAAGCCTCGCGATCTCGACGACCTCGCTGAGCAGCGGGATATCGCTGCTGCGGTCCGGGACCCGGAGCTCGTCCTCCATCAGAGTGTCAGCCAGGGCGAACCAGGCGTGCTCGAGAGCGCGCAGCGGCGCCTGGCCGACGACGGAGGTCGTGAGCCAGCGCGTCCTTCGGAGGTCTACGCCATAGCCGTAGGTGCTCCGTGCCATGTCGCGCTCATAGGAGCGGAAGTGACGGCGCTGGATATAGCGGCTGAGGTCGATCGACGAGTCCACGGCGGCAGTTTAGCAGGCCAGATCGCTGATCTCTCGCGTATCCGCTTTTTGCAGCGGTCGCTCGAGATGTGAACAAGCTTGCAGGGTTTGGCCGATCTGGGTATGCCGGCTTGCAGGTTTGTCCGCGGCGAGCAGCAAGCAGAGCGAGCTACCTCCGGTAGTCGTGCCGCCCCACCTTTGGGCTCGGAGTGAGCGCCCCACGCCGGGTCGTGTCCTGCCGGTCGCAATTCCGGTGACGCTGATCCTCGCCGGGTTCGTCGCCTCGGGATCGGCAAGGGTCGCGCTGATCGGCGCCGGCGTCGTTCTCCTCGTCCTGATCCCTGCGCTGATCCAGCACCGCCTCGAGGTGTTGGCGGAGCGGGTGAGCGGGGCCACCCGCGAGCAGGCGCTCGAGCTCCGCAAGACGCTGAAGACGCGGCCGTTGGTCTCGCTCTTCGCCCCCGCCGCGTGGGTGACCCTGCAGGAGGCTCAGCTCGCGCTGCGGCTCGGCGACGGCAAGGCTGCGGCGCTGCTCTACGCGGAGACGGCTCGGCGCTGCCGTCGGCCGGACGCGGTGATGCTGGTCAGCGCTCAGGCCCACGCGCTGGTCGTCGCCAACGACAGGCCCGCGGCGCGAGAGCTCCTCAATACGCTGGCTGCGGCGAAGCTGCTGGGGCCGCGGGATCAGCTCGATCTCGGCATCGTCATGCTGCTCGACTCCAACAAGAAGAGTCGCCAGGCGATGGCCTATCTCGAGGCCGCTCGGAAGACGATCGGCGACCACCCGCGGGTGAAGGCGGCGATGGCCCTCGGCCTGCAACGGGCGGAGCGCGTCGACGAGAGCGCAGAGCTCCTCGAGAAGGCGCAGATCTCCCTCCAGGAGGAGCCCGACGCGGTCGTCGAGGTCTTGGTCCACCGCGCCCGTCGGGAGATGCGGCGCTACATCGAGGCTCAGCTCCGGCGTGAGCGCAGGGCCCGTTCACGACGGGCGACGATCATCGTCACCAGCGAGCACGCTGTCAGCGAGATCATCTCCGGCGAGATCAGCTCGCGCGGCGACAGCGGGGCCAACGCCCAGGCTGAGGGAGAGTCCGGCGAGTCCTCGGCTGAGGCCGCGGCGGAGAGCGCAGCGGACAGCGAGGCCCTGCAGGCGCGGGGCTGGCAGGAGCCGGGCTCCTTCTCGGGCAAGGCTGAGGACGCCGAGGCGAAGCCGAAGGTCCGGGTCGAGCTGCGCGACACCTCGGTGGGCGAGCCGATCCGCATCGAGGGCAGCTACGCCCTCAAGACCAAAGAGGCGATCGAGCGCGAGCGTCCGCCGGAGCGGCGCAGGCGTCGGGATCCCGGCCCCGCCATCGACATCGATCTGTCCTTGGACGAGGACGATGATGACGACGATGATGACGACATCTCGCTCTCCGTAGAGACGCCCGCGGTCGCGGCCGTCGCCAAGCCCTCTACGGAGACAGCACAGACCCCGCGCACAGAGCCGCAGGAGGCTCCGGCGAGCGCGGTCGAGGCGGCGCCGACCGCCGATGAAGGAGAGGCTCACGCGGCCTCTGCGACGCCAACCTCCCCAGCGGAGAGCGCTCCGGGCGACGACGCCGCGGCTCAGGGAGACACGCTCCTCGGGACAGGTGAGCCCAGCGGAATCCGCGGCGGGCTGCTCGAGTCGCTGCAGGTGAAGGGCGATGACGAAGCTCCGCCGCCGCGCGACGAGGCGAGCGCTCTTCGTCGCCGAGGATCCCTGACGGAGTCGCTGGCCTCGGCCCTCGGCTCGCTCGAGACCGCGGCCCCGACCGCAGCGCTGGCGGCGGCGGAGACGAGCGCCGCGGCGGCGAAGCCAGAGGCGCCGGCCGAGGCGGACGCGCCGGTCGCGATGCGACGCGGGCGAACGTCGGCGAGCCCCGGCGCTCTGCCGAAGCCGCCGCCGTTTCCGTCCCTCGGGCGGGGTCTCGGCCGCAGCGAGAAGCTCCCGACCTTCGCCCCGCCGAGCCAACAGCGGACTGAGAGCGACCCCTCCCTCGCGAGCTTCAAGCCCGAGGGGGGCCACAAGAGCTAGCGTCCCGTCCTGTCAGAGAGGACAGGTAAGGAGCAAGACTCGTCGCTGAGGCCGCGCGGGCCCAGGGACATGTGCTTCGACGCCACTTCGCGTTGTCCCCTGCCCGCTCGTCCGTGGGATCGTCGACGATGGGCTCCTCGGCCGTCGATCGGCCCATCGCCGGCTTGTCGAGCAGTCGGCTGGCGGCCTGAGGTCGACGACGAGAAGTAAGACGGAGAAGCAGGACGGAGAACAGAAGCGGCGCACAGGATGACCTGCGCGCCGGCTTCGTCGAGGCTCGGTGTCGGCTATCGGCCGTCGATGCCGGCCAGCGGATCGTCAGTCTCGACGATCTTCGTCTTGTCGTCCGGCTTCTTCTTCTTGGTCTTGGTGCCGCTGCCGCCACCGCTGGGTCGGCTGCCGCCGCTGGGGCGCGAGGAGCCCTCCTTGAATTGCGATCCCTCCACGGAGTCGACGTTGGCACCCTTGGCGCCCTTGGGGCCCTGCGTGTCCGGGGGGATCTCGCCGGCCTTGATGACCTTGGCCGGACCCGAGGGACTGTCGGGCTCCACCGCGTCGGAGCCTCCGCCAGCGAGGGCAAAGTAGCCGCCGACACCGGCCGCGGCGAGGACCACGAAGATGATCCCGATCAGCGGGCCCTTGCTCTTCGGCTTGAGATCGTCGTCGAGGTCACCTTCGTAGCTCGCGGCGAAGGTCTGCTGAGGAGCGCCGAAGCCCTGCTGCTGAGGAGGAGCGCCGAAGCCCTGCTGCTGAGGAGGAGCGCCGAAGCCCTGCTGCTGAGGAGGAGCGCCGAAGCCCTGCTGCTGAGGAGCGCCGAAGCCCTGCTGCTGAGGAGGAGCGCCGAAGCCCTGCTGCTGAGGAGGAGCGCCGAAGCCCTGCTGCTGCTGAGGAGCGCCGAAGCCCTGCTGCTGAGGAGCGCCGAAGCCCTGCTGCTGCTGGGGAGCGCCGAAGCCCTGCTGTTGCTGGGGAGCTGCGGCCGGCTGTTGTGGCGGGGGCATCTGCTCCTCGCCGGGCTGGGGCACGCTCGTCGGCAGCGGAGGAGCGCCCTGTGCGGCGGCCATCGCAGTCAGGTCTTCGCGGCTAAAGAGCCCCGTCGGCGCAGAGTCGATGTCGTCGTCGGTGGCCCCGCCTCCGTCGTCGTCACCCTCTTCTGCGGCGGCCTCGAGCGCCTCGTAGAGGCTGGCGATCTCGGCTTCGAGCTGCTCGAGCTGTTGGGAGAGCGCTCGAAGCTCGTCCGTGTCCGTCGCGCTCTCAAGGGCGGCTTCGGTGCTAGTGCGCTGGGCCTCGAGGCCCTCCAGTCGCGCGAGTGATTCCTGGATCCAGTCGTCAGACGCCATCGTTCTATGAGAGCTCCGCTCAGTGTTTGATCGACGTGGAACGGGATGTCGATCGAAAGGCATAATACACAGCGCTCCAGCCGCTCCAACTACAAAATCAGAACGCATGCTGCGCCCCTACGATCTACGATGAGTACCTCCTCTGCGTCTGCGAATGCGACGAGCGCCTGGCTTCGCGCTCCGTGGTGGGATCTGGGCTGCTTGGGATTCTGCTGGGTGCCCTTCTACCTCTGGGTGGTCTACGGCCTCGGTCTAGACGGGCAGGCGGGCACCACGGCGACCCCAGCGCTGGCGTTGGCGACGTTGGTGGCCCTCGCGATCACCTACGTCCACCGCCACTACACCTTCGTCCTCGTCTACGGGGACCAGGGAACATTTTCGCGCCGGGCGCGTGAATTTGTTGTTGCGCCCTTGCTCGTCTTCGTGGTCATCGGCCTCATGCGTGCCCTCCGAGGCACGGAGCTCGTCGCCGGCGTCTCGCCGTGGATGGTCGTTCTCGTGGTGGTCGGCGCCTGGAACATCTGGCACACGGTGATGCAGCGCTACGGGATCCTCCGGGTCTACGGCGGCAAGAGTCGCGGGGGCCTCGAGGTGAGCGCCCATGGCAAGCGGGACCTCGCGCTGCTCTGGTCGACGGTGCTCCTGGTCGCCGCGCTTGTGTTGGTCTTTCGTGCGGAGACCTTCGCGAGCCACGCGAACGCGGCCCGTCTGCTGCGCGTGCTCCGGCCGATCCTCGAGGGCCCGCTCCCCTGGGTTCTCCTCGGCGGGTCGGCCTCGCTCTGGGCCGTGGTCTTCGGGCGCTGGCTACGTCACGAGGTGCGGGCCGAGGTCAATTCGCGGGCGCCGCGTCTGCTCTTCCTCACCTCGACCGCAGCGCTCTTCGCGGTCTTCCTCGTCCACGGCCCGGTGATCGGCTACCTCTGCTTTGGGGTGGCCCACGCCCTCGAGTACGTCGCCTTCGTCCATCACTTCGGCGAGCGGAAGTTCAGCCGAGATCCCACCAACAAGGGGCTTGTCGCCCGCTGGATGCGGCAGCCGTGGATCTTCGGCGTCTTGCTCTCCGGCCTGCTCTTGCTGCTCTTCCTCAGCCTTCGAGAGCACCGGAAGACCGACGTCTACCTCGTCTACTACATGGGGACGTCGGTGCTGCACTTCCTCTTTGACGGGTGGATCTGGAAGGTGCGGACCCCCGCCGTGGGCGCTCATCTCGGCGTGCGAGGGGCCGCGCCCTCGCGGCGATGATCGACCGCGCGGCTCCTCGGAGCGTCGCTGAGGTGCTCAGGCGATGACCGATGATCTGTCCGAATGAGCAGATCGAAAGGCGCTCCGATCGGTCTCCAGGATCGGAGCTGGGAGCGATCCCCGAGAACGCGAAAGCCCCGGTCTAGGCCGGGGCTCTCTCCGCTTGGCTCGCAGCGCCAGGGCCTCTAGGAGCTCTTCTTGAGCTCGGCGAGCACCTGCTTGGCGAGCGCCTTGAGCGTGTCGAAGACGCCGGTCCCCTCGGGGGCGACCGCCTCGAAGGACGGGACACCGGTGGGGTTGAGCTCCTTGGCGAGGTCCTCGACGCTGGCGACCTCGGGGAGGTCGCGCTTGTTGTACTGGACCACGTAGGGGAGCTTGTCGAGCTCGTAGCCCTGCTCCTTGAGGTTGATCCGGAGGTTGTCGAGGCTCTCGATGTTCGCGTCCCAACGGGCGAGCTGCGAGTCGGCGACAAAGCAGACGCCGTCGACGCCCTTGAGGATCAGCTTCCGGCTCGCGTCGTAGAAGACCTGACCTGGCACTGTGTACAGGTGGAAGCGGGTCTTGAAGCCGCGGATCTCGCCGAGGCTCAGCGGCAAGAAGTCGAAGAAGAGGGTCCGCTCAGTCTCGGTGGCGAGGGAGATCATCTTCCCCTTCGCGGCTGGCCGAGTCTTGTCGTAGATGTACTGGAGGTTGGTCGTCTTCCCGCACAGGCCGGGCCCGTAGTAGACCAGCTTGCAGTTGATCTCGCGGGAACTGTAGTTGATGAAGGACATCGGCGGCAGCTCTCGCTTTGCTATTCGTTGAAGAGGTTGTCGATGTCGTCGTCGGTGATCTCGCCACCGAAGGGATCGAACGCCGGCGAGCTGGCAGCCTTGACCGCGAGCTCCTCGAAGATCCTCGTGAGGTCGAGGTTGGCCTTCTTGACGCGGAGACGGACGAGCCCGTGGGTCGTGTTCTTGTCGAAGAGCACGACCAGGATCACCCGACGACCCACGAGGCTCATGTGGATCGAGATCCCCTTCCCCTCGTGGAACTGGCCGGTGAATTCGTCTTCCTTGATCAGCTTGGCGATACCGCCGGTCGCTGCGACGTTTCCGGCGACGAGCGAGCTTAGCGACGTGGTGTCGAGCTCGTCGGCTTTGCCAGACGCGGCGATAAGCTGGCCATTCTTGTCGACGAGGAGAATCGTCTGGGCCCGTGAGTCCTGCTGGAGCTTTGTCGCGATCGCTTGGATCTGCTTGAGCTCCTCGTCATACATCACGAGCTGGGGATTCAGCATGTTCAAGGGAGGGACTCCTGAGGCGCTGCGGTTGAGCTCGGACCTATGTCCGAGGGCGAGAAAAACCTAACAAACTCATGGGGCCAAGTCTACGGCCCAAGTTTGGGATATCGACGACCATGCGCGGTGCAAAGCGAGCATCCAAGGTCGTTGGGAACGATGACTGTCGCGCAAAAAGGGCCCACCCTGACGGCGCCCCCGATCGAGCTTGACATGTGTGCACGATCGCCGGCTCGCGCTCAAGCCTTTTCCGCCGCCGCAGGCCCGCGAGCGCCATCTATAGGGACCGGCGGTCTGCGAGGGCGCGCTGCACCGTGTTCATATCCGCATACTCGAGCTCCCCGCCCACGGCGACGCCTGAGGCGATCCGCGAGACGCGGACGCCCAGGGGGCGGAGCAGCTTGGCCAGGTAGAGCGCGGTTGCGTCGCCCTCCACGTTGGGGCTGGTGGCGACGATCGCCTCTTGGACCTCTCCCTCGCCGACGCGCTGGAGGAGCTCGGAGACCTTGAGCTCTGCGGGACCTACCCCGCTGAGGGGGTCGAGGACTCCGTGGAGCACGTGGTACAGGCCGCTGAAGGCCCCCGAGCGGTCGATCGCCATCCGATCCTGGGGCTGGGCGATGACGCAGATGATCGAGCGATCGCGGCGGGCGTCCCGGCATCGCTCGCAGATCTCCTCTGCGCATAGATCGCAGCAGATCGAGCAGAAGCGCAAGCGCTGGTGGATGGTCCCGATCGCCTCGGAGAGGGCCGCGACGTACTCCTCATCCGCGCGCACCAGGGAGAGCGCGAGGCGCATCGCCGTCTTCCCGCCGATCCCCGGCATCCTCGCGAGGAGGGCCGAGAGTCGCTCAAGCGGGTTGTTGCCGTCGTTCGGACGAGTCACAGGCCGGGGATTCCACCGGGGCCCATCAGGCCGGGCGGGATCACAGAGCCCATACGCTCCTTCGCGAGGTCGCGGGAGCGGTCCAGGGCGATGTTGACGGCGGCGGTGACCAGGTCCTGGATCATCTCGCGGTCCTCTTCGAGGACGGCGGGATCGATCTCCACGCTGACGATCCGCTGGCCGCCTGTCGCGACGACCTTGACCCTCCCACCGGCAGCCGAACCCTCGACCTGCTGGGTCTCGAGGGCCTTCTGCATGTATTCCATCTGTTCGCGCAGCTGCTGCGCCTGGCTCATCATCGCGCCGAGATCGAAGTCGCTCATATCGCCGGGGAGGATAGCGAAAAATGAAGGCGGCCGCTGCTACGAGCTGATGAGCGGTTTGACGCTGGAGATCTGGGCGTCGAAGGAGTCGACGAGGGCGCGGATGCCGGGGTGAATCCGGGCCTCTTGGTCGACCTGGCGCTGCAGCGCCAGCCGCCGCTGCTCATGGATCAGGGAGAGGCTCGGTAGACCGGGGAGTTCGGGCTCGCCGTCGATGATCTCGATCTCGTAGGGCGCCCCCAGGTGGACGTGGGCGAGCTCCTGGAAGATCGCCTTGTTCATCTGGATCTGGCTGCGGCGATGATGCTGGTCGGGGGGGCACGCGAGGACCAGCTTGCCGTCGTCGATCGCCGACAGCCCCATGTCGGCGAGGGCTCCGTGGAGCTGTGGCTCACCTTCGCTGATCCGGGCGAGGAACTCCTCCCAAGCGACAAACGGCTCGTCTTCGGGCCAGACGATCACCTGATCGGAGGGCTGGCGCGGAGCTCCTGGGCATGCGCCTGTCGCGCAATTGGGGTCATCCTGCGGGCCCGGGTCGGCTATCGGCGGGCCGGGGTTGACCATCGGGCGGGCGTCGCCGGGCGGTCGTCCGGAGCGGTGCGCTGGCGAGGCAGCGCTTGTCTGATCGGGGGGCCAGGGAGGAAATTCCGCAGGCTCCTCGGGGGGCTCCTCGGGCTTCGCCGCGGGTCGGCTCGGCTCGCGGGGCGCTCCATGGGAGCGCCGTGGGCCCCCGTGGTCGCCCTGTGGCCCGTGGTCGCCCTGTCTGCCGTAGTTTCCCGGGCCGTAGTTTCCCGGGCCGTAGTTTCCCGGGCCGTGATTGCCGCGGTGGTCGCCGTGCTGGGGCTGCTGGCTCTGGCTCTGGTGCTGGCTCTGGCTCTGATTCTGGCGCCGCGGGGCGCTTGACGCGACGCTGCCGGGAATTCCGGACTCTGCGCCCATGCGCATCAGCTCGGCGGAGAAGTCTCCACCCTCGGGCCCCCGCGCGGGCCGGGCCGGACGATTGGCGGGCCGGCTCTCAGGTCTGGGCGTCGGCCGAGGCTCTGAGGGCCTCGGGGAGGGCCGAGACCCGGGGGGGCTCGACTCCTGCGGCGGGCGGCCGTAGGGAGGAGCGCTCTCGCGCGGCGTGGGGGATGAAGACCCCTGCGAAGGGTGTTGCTGTCGCGACGGGCCGGCTCGTCGCGATGAGATCTCCCGCGGAGGAGATCTTCCCGGGGCGCCGTTCAGCGCCGGTGCGCCGCTGGAGATCTGCTCGAGCTGCTCGATGAGTCCGCCGAGGGGCAAGACCGGCTCGGCGTGGACGAGGTCTAGAAACCCCATCTCGAGGATGAGTCGCGGCACTCGTGTGTGCGCGAGGGCGTCGACGACCCGCGCGAAGCGGTCGAAGAGCTGGCTGAGCACGCTGGGCTCGATCGCCGCCGCCTGCTCCTGGAGCAGGTCAAACTCCGCCTGCGAGGCGTCGAGGAGCACGTCACGGCTCGCGGTCAGCTTGACCACCACGAGGTTGCGGAGGTGCTGGAGGAAGGCGATCGCGAGCTGCTGGAGGCCCTGCCCCGAGGCGACGACCCGGTCGAACTCGCGGAGCGTCGCGTCGGCGTCGCGTCCGAGCACGGCGGTCGCGAGCTGGGCGACGGCGAGGTGGCTCGGAACCCCGAGAACGACCCGCACCTCCTCCGTAGAGATCGTCCCCGACTCGTCGGCGAAGGCGATCACCTTGTCGAGCAGGGTCAGGGAGTCGCGGACGGAGCCGCCGCCGGCGCGGGCGACGAGGAAGAGGCCTGCCTCTTCGATGGCCACGCCCTCCGAGCGGAGGATCGTCTGCATGTGTTCGACCAGGCGAGCGCTCGGCACCCTGCGGAAGTCGAAGCGCGAGACCCGAGAGAGGATCGTCGCCGGTAGCTCGTGGACCTCGGTCGTGGCGAAGATAAAGGTGACGTGCTCGGGCGGCTCCTCGAGGGTCTTGAGGAGGGCGTTGAACGCCGAGCCCGTGAGCATGTGAACCTCGTCGATGATGTAGATCTTGCGACGGGCGGTCTGCGGGAGGTAGCGGACCTGGTCTCGCAGGTTGCGGACATCGTCGACGCGGTTGTTGCTCGCGCCGTCGATCTCGATGACGTCGACCGAGCGGCCCTCGGTCACCGCGACGCACTCGCCGCAGACGTTGCAGGGGGTCGGCGTCGGACCCTCCGCACAGACCAGGCACTTCGCGAGGAGGCGGGCGGAGGTGGTCTTGCCGAGCCCGCGGGCGCCGCAGAAGAGGTACGCGTGATGCACCCGATCGTGGGTGATCGCGTTGCCCAGCGTACGGGTGACGTGCTCCTGGCCGATCAGGTCGGAGAAGGTCTGCGGACGGTATTTCCGGGCGAGGACGACGTAGGCCACGGCGCCGGCAACCTACCACGAAACCCGACCGCGACAGGGGGCGGTCGGCTCAGGGCCTGAGGATCGCTACGCCGAGGGACTCGGCTCGCTTGAGGAGGCGGAGCGTCGACGCCTGGACCTCGCGGCGAAACTTCTCGTCGAGCTCGACGCCGAGGGCGGCGAAGAGCTCCTCTTGGCTGGTCTTCTCGCCGACCCCCTGGAGCATCGCGGCGACGGACACGGTCAGCGGCCGGATCTTCGGCGGCGGCTGCGGGTCGTCGATGTAGTCCGGGTGGATGCAGCCGGACAGGTCGGGGGCCTTCTCGTGACGCTCGTTGAGCCAGGGCAGGCCGAAGCGGCGGGCGATCGTCGTCAGCACCGACACGTGCTCGAACTGGGTGCTGTTGACGCAGCCGCGGCGGACGCTCGGGCCGATCACCAGCGAGGGCACCCGGAAGCCGAGCTGCTCAAAATTCGCCCGCTCGTCGATGGTCTTGGGCGGGGCGACGTGGTCGTAGAAGCCGCCGTGCTCGTCGTAGGTGATCACCAGGAGCGACCGGTCCCACTGCGGGCTCTCGGCCATCGCCTTGTAGATCGAGCCGATCAAGATCTGGCCGAGCTGGATGTTGTGCTCGGGGTGGTCGTCGTTCGACGTGTAGCCGGGATCGATGAAGGAGACCGCGGGCAGCACGCCCGCTTCGGCGTCGTCGAAGAAGTTGTCGAGCCTGTAGGGGTTGGTCAGGGTCAGGATGTTGAAGCCGGCGAACCCCTCCGCGAAGCGGCTCCACACCGTCGGGACGAGGGGGAAGGCGCCGGCGACCCAGGGGACGTCCGTGAAGTAGATCCGCGACGAGACGTCCGCCTCGACCAGGCTGTGCCAGATCGTCTTCAGGCTCGGCTTTGGCGAGTTGTCCTTCTCGCCGCCGGAGGTCGCGGCGTTGAAGTAGAAGCGGTTGGGCCAGGTCGGGCCCATCACCGACGAGTACCAGTTGTCACAGAGGGTGAAGTTGTCGGCGAGGTCGTAGATCGCCGGCAGGTGCTCGCGGACGTGGTAGCCCATCGCCTCGTGCTCAAAGCCCGGGTTCGCCTTTTGGTTCTCGAGGACAAAGCCGTTGTTGTCGCCGAGGTTGAACTGGAAGTGGCAGGACTCCCAGCCGTGGGGCGGATCCTTCGGCTCGAACTCGGTCGAGACGTAGACCGGGACCTCTTCGCCCTCGTAGTTGGGGTTGCTCTCGTCGCCGGTCAGGCCGTTCGAGGCCTCTCCTTCGACGAGCTTGCGGGCGCCGAAGTAGTGGTCGAAGGAGCGGTTCTCCATCATCAGGACGACGATGTGATCGATGCCGGCGAGGAGCGTGTCGGCGTCGACCTCGGAGCCGTCCATGCACTCGTCTGGGGCGACCCCGGTGGTCTCGCCGGTGCTGGTCTCGCCGGTGCTGCTGGTCTCGCCGGAGGTCGTCGTGCCTGTCTCGGACGCGCTGCCGCCGGTGGTCTCGTCTCCGCTGGTGCTTGAGCTGGTGGAGCCCGTCGAGCTGGTGGACTCCGTCGAGCTCGTCGTCCCCGTCTCGGTGCCCGTCCCCGTATCGGAGGAGGCGCCGATGTCATCCCCGGAGCAGCCGGTGGCTGCGAGCGTGGCCATCGCCTGGATCGCCCGGCGACGTGAGAGCAGGTGTCGTACGGACCGCAGGTACTTCTTCGTCATGGGGTCTCGCGAGGATGGTAGCCCTCCGGGCGACCCCGGCCGCGCTCATCTGTCTGGACGGCATTTTCAGCGGTGGCGCCGTGCGCGCGAAAGGCCGAGATCGCTGTTACGATCTCGGCCTCGTCTCGGGCGTCCTGGGGCGGCCACAGGGCCTGAGCTCAGAACGTGAAGTGCTGCGAAACGATCTCGTCGGGGTTGGAGTTCAACTTGGGCTGCGGCCGCTGCTTGACCACGGTCGGGACCGGAACTCCGGCGGCGTCGAGCTTCTCAGCGATGATCTCCTCGAGGTAGCCGCTGACGCTGAGTCCGCAGGCCTCGCAGTAGTCTTTCAGGCGCTGATAGGTGATGCCCTTGACCGAAATACTTCTGCGCGTCTGTCGCTTCGCCATGTCTGTCCTCTCTCCGGCTCGTGGCTCCCTTGCGTCGTACGTCATGCCCCTCCTGCACGCAAGGGTCATTCCAGTAGCTCTGGGGGGGCGCATGAGGCGCGCGCTCGCTTGCACGCCTCATATTTCACTTAAAGAACTGAAATCATACGGAAAATCAGGAGAGAAGGAGAAAATTGCCCATGGTGGATCAGTCTTCTGCGGCCATGGCAAATCCACAAATTTGCGATGCGCGGGGAAGATCTCCGAGATCTCTTCTGAACATTGTACCTAGAGTGGTACGGGCCGGGCCGAATCATATCACCCGTTCAGAAGATCCAGAATTTGTAAGTGGGTTCACGAAATCGCGCGAGAGATTTTCGGCCGTGTCCGCGGTGGGCGTCGCATCACAAAGCTACCAAGCGGCACAAGCTCGCCGTCCTCATCGCAGAATCTCTCAACAATTCCAACGCCGTCCGGCGCCGACGAGTCCGCGAACCGGCAGGTGATATGCCCGCTGTCATGGCGTATCGTGAAACTTACGTAGCGTCCCCCCTTGTCAAAGATGGAAGCCGAGCCCGAAACCAAGGTCGTCCCCTTGGAGCCGCCGGCCTCTGGAACTGAGGCCGATGTGAGGCAATTGCGCCGCAGGATCGGCCGCTATGAGGTGCTCCAGCGCCTCGGCCACGGCGGGATGGCGACGGTCTACCTGGCCCGTGCGACAGGGAGTGCGGGCTTCGAGAAGCTGGTCGCGATCAAGGTGATCCATCCGCACCTCGCGGCGGAGGCGAACCTCGTCGAGATGTTCCTCGACGAGGCCCGCATCGCGGCCCAGATCCACAACCCGCACGTGGTCGAGATCCTCGACCTGGGTCACGAGCGCGGCGACTACTACATGGTCATGGAGTTCGTCGACGGCGAGACGCTGTCGGCGCTGATCCGGGCGCTGCGCCCCGAAGACGAGCACCTGCCGCTACCGGTGGTCCTCCAGATCCTGATCGACGCCTGTGAGGGCCTGCGGGCGGCGCATGAGCTCCGCGACGCTGACGGCAACCTCTTCGGCGTCATCCACCGCGACGTCTCGCCGCAAAACCTCCTGATCGACCACGAGGGCTGGGTCCGGATCGTCGACTTCGGGATCATGAAGGCGAAGGGCAAGCGGACCGACACGCGCACGGGGCAGCTGCGCGGCAAGCTGCCCTACATGTCGCCGGAGCAGGCGCAGTCTCGGCCGCTGACGCCGGCCTGCGACCTCTTCGCGCTGGGCGTGATCCTCTGGGAGCTGTGCACGGGCCAGCGGCTCTTCGCCGGCGAGAACGACGTCGAGACCCTGGCCAAGGTCGTCGCCTGCCAGCGGCCGCCGCTCGCGGAGGTGCGGCCGGACCTCCCCGCCTCCCTCGAGCGGGTGCTGGAGCGGACCCTCGCCCGCGATCCAGGGGATCGCTACGAGTCGGCGGCGGCGATGACCCGAGACCTCCGTCGCCTCCAGCGCGAGCTCGCCGATCGCGATCGTGACGGAGAGCCGCGGGCGAAGCTGGCGGCGATCATGCGCGAGCGCTTCGGCGAGCAGGCGGAGTACCGGCGGGCGAGCACCCGCGCGGGGCGGCCGAAGATCGCCCTGGTCGGCGCTGACGCGGGTGGTGCTGAGGACGAGGCCACCCGACGACACCCCGCTCCGAGCGCGCAGGGGGGGGAGCCTGTGAGCCGACCGCTCCTCACGGTCGTGCCCGTGGTCGCGGAGGCCGAGGCGGCGGCCGTGGCCGCCGCGGGATCCCATGGCTCCGCCGTGGGCGAGCCCGTGACCGGGAGCATCACGACCTCCGTCATCACCGGGATCACGACGGTGCCTGGTCGCTGGTGGGGCGCCTGGATCGCCCTGCCGATGATGGGCGCATTGCTCGCGATCGTGATCTTGGTGGCCAGCGGCCTGCTGCGTACGCCCGAGGAGAGCGACGAGACGGGGGAGGCGACCGCGATCGCGACCGTGGTCGACGACGGCGAGGTCGATCCTGGCATGGAGATCCCCGGGCAGCCCGAGACGATCCGCTGGGTCGTGAATTCGGACCCGGACGGCGCCCAGGTCCGGATCTCGGGGGCGTCTTCGCCGGAGGTGCAGGCCAGCCTCGATGAGCAGCTGGCGGGGAGAACGACCCCCCTCGACGTTGAATTGCCGCGCTCTGAGGTCGAGTCCCTGACCCTCGAGGTCTATATGAGCGGGTACCAGGCGAAGACCGAGAAGCGCCTGCCTCTGGTCACGGAGAATCTCCGCTATGTTCTCCGCGCCGTCGCTGATGACGGACCACCTCCCCCGGTTCGCGGGGTTCGCAACGAGAACGGCGGTGGACTACGCCTCTCGACCAAGCCGAAGAAGAAAAAGACCGAAGCTGCGACATCCGGCGATCCGATGCCCTTGCCGCCGCCGACCTTCGACAAGCCCCTCATCAAGAAGCGGGCGCCAGACGGCGAGTAATGGTCTTTTCTTCGGCCCTGAGGGGTTTTCTGCCGAGCGTAGCGCTGGTCGGCGCTGTGCTCGTCGCTCCTCACGCGGTCGCGGCCCCGCCGGGGATCGCAGGAGATCGACCCCTCACGACGGATGAGGGCGGGGTCGTCGGCGCCGAAGCTGAGGCTGACGCGCCGGCGGAGGACGCGGGCGAGGGGTCCCTCCCCGAGGCGGCGCCGGTGGACGACGAGGCGCGCAAGCGGGCCGCCCTGGCGTCCTTTGAGGAGGCGCGGCGGCTCTTCCTCGCGGAGGAGTTCGCCGCAGCGGCGGCCGAATTCCGCCGCTCCTTTGAGACCTTTCCCTCGCTCGAGGCCCTCGTCGCGGCGGCGCGGGCCTACGCTCGGGCGGGCGACACCTTCGCGGCGATCGACGCCTACGAGGAGTACGCGGAGTTTGAGGACGATAACGCCGAGCGCTACGCCGAGGCGATCGAGCGTCTGCGACAGCTGCGGGCGGAGGTCGGCGAGCTCGTCCTTCGGATCGAGGATCCGGGCCAGATCCTCAGCATGACGCTGAACGGCGAGGGCATCTCGTTTGATGACTTCCCGCGGCGCATGATGCCGGGTGAGGTCGCCCTCGAGATCCGCTTCGTCGACGTGGAAAAGCCGCGGCTGATCACCTCGCGGGTCCGCAGGGGGGAGACCACGGTGCTCGAGATCTCACCTCGCCCGGTGGTCGTGACCCCGAGGCCGGTGGACCGGCCGACGCCCTCGCCGGTCGTCGTCGAAGAGCCGCCGAAGCCGAGCTCCCTCCGCGGTCTACGGGTCGCCTTCTGGGGCGGCGTCGGTCTCACCACCGCTGCGGGGATCGCCGTCGCGACCCTCGGCGGCCTGACGCTGAGGCAGCGGCAGATCTACTACGACGCCCTCTGTGAGACCAATGTCTGTCCGGAGGGGGCCACCTACCCCTTCGCCGAGGAGGCGCGCTTTGGGGAGCTGCGGCGGGCGACCAACATCGTCGTCGGCGTCGGGATCGGCGTCGCGGTCGTCACCCTCGTGGTCGGCGGCGTGCTCAAGCGGAAGCAGCGCGCCCGACGAAAGTCGGCGGGGATCGAGCTCCGCCGCGGGGCGCTGACCCTCCGGTTTTAGGGCTGCCGCCGCGGGTCTCGGCTGATCGTCGACCTCGTGCAGATCGGGCCCACGCTCGCGAGGGTCGCTCGCGAGGGTCGACCGCGCGGGTCGACCGCGCGGGTCGACCGCGAGGGTCGACGACAGCACGGGCGGCGTGCGCAGGCGGCCCGAGGCTGCCAGGGCTACGACGCGGCGGTCGCCGGGAAGCGCTGGAGCTGCATCCGCCAGTCGACGCCGATCATCTCCGTCGGGCTCATCGGCTGCCAGGGCTACGACGCGGCGGTCGCCGGGAAGCGCTGGAGCTGCATCCGCCAGTCGACGCCGATCATCTCCGTCGGGCTCATCGGCTGCCAGACGTTGTCCCCCTGCAGCGGCTCGCTCGAGAAGACGAGGTGGGAGACAAAGCCGTCTGTCGACGGGCTCTCACACTCGGGCGCGTAGCTGGGGCAGTGATCGCGATCGGGGCAGCGCTGCTTGTGGGTGCTGACGTAGATCGTCTTCCCGCCTTGGTGCGCGAGCATCGTCCGACCGTTGGTGATCACGAAGGAGAGGAAGTTGTTGTCGGGGGGCGCGTCGTTGTCGCGGCAGATCGGCCCGGCGAGGGCGATCACCTCGCTGACGGCCTCATGGACGGAGGCTGCGAGATCGCGGAGCGAGTAGCCCGGGCGGTGAAGCTCGCAGCGCCGGGCCATCTTGCCGAGGATCAAGTAGAAGAGCGCCTCGGAGTCGGTGTCGCCGAGGATGAAGCGGCGGAGCACCGGAGGAATTCGCTCGAGGATCCCCGCCCGCAGCTCGCTAAACCCGGTGATGTTGCCGTTGTGGGCGAAGACCCAGGAGCCGTACTGGAAGGGGTGCGTGTTGATCGTCGAGAGCTGGCCCTGGGTCGCCTTGCGCAGGTGAGCGAGCACGGTCTCCGAGGTGACGACGCCCGACACCCGCTGGAAGAGGTTGTCGCTCATCGCCGTGTTCACGCTCTTGATCACGTGCGGCGCACCGGCGACGTAGTACGCGACACCCCAGCCGTCCGAGTGGCGCTCGCTTTGGATCATCAGAGCGTTATCGGCGCTTATCAGGCTGCGGTGCACCTGGCTCTGGATGACCGAGCGGAAGCCGAAGATTCTGCACATGGTCTGGCGGGGATGATACGTCAGGCTGCCAGGCGTCGCGAGGGCCTCTTGAGGGGCCCCTTCGCCGGGGTCGGAGCTCCGGCGATGGGCTCACGCGTGATGTCACGGGCCGGTGTTCGGATTGACAAGCGGCGCGAATCGCTGACAATCCCGGGCACAAACCTGCACAAACCTGCCGCACAGGGGCCCCCATATGAGCACTGCCGCCACCTCGCACTACAAGAGCAACCTCCGCGACCTCTACTTCAACCTCTTCGAGGTGCTCGACATCAACAACACGACGCTCGGCAAGGGACTCTTCGAGTCGCTCGACGAGGAGACGGTGCGGGGCTTCCTCGACGGCCTGGAGGAGTTCGCTCAGCGCGAGCTGGCGCCGAGCTGGGCGGAGGGCGATCGGGTCGACCTCAAGTTCGCCGAGGACGGGACGGTCACCCTCCCGCCCGGGCTCGCCCGCTCGGTCCGCTCGTTCTTCGACGGCGGTTGGCACATGCTCGAGGTCCCGGAGGAACTCGGCGGGGTCGGAGCGCCTCCGACGGTCTGCTGGGCCGGCTTTGAGCTGACCGTCGGCTCGAACCCCCCGGTCGCCTTCTACGCCCTCAGCGCGGTGATCGCCAAGGTGATCGCCAGGGTCGGCACCCCCGAGCAGCGCGAGCTCTTCGTCGGGCCGATGCTCGAGAAGGGCTGGGGGGCGACGATGGTCCTGACCGAGCCTGACGCCGGATCGGACGTCGGCGTCGGCCGGACCAAAGCGCGGCAGATCGAGGGCGATCTCTACGAGATCGAGGGCGTCAAGCGCTTCATCACCAACGGTGACTTTGACGCGGTCGACAACATCATCCACCTCGTCCTCGCCCGCCCCGAGGGCGCGGGCCCCGGGACCAAGGGCCTGTCGATGTTCATCGTCCCGAAGTTCTGGGTCAACGAGGACGGCTCGCTCGGCGAGCGCAACGGGGCGTTCTGCACCAACATCGAGCACAAGATGGGCCTCAAGGGCTCGTCGACCTGCGAGATGACCTTCGGCGAGAAGATCCCCTGCCGCGGCTACCTCGTCGGCGGCGTCCACAACGGCATCCGCCAGATGTTCCACGTCATCGAGAACGCCCGCATGGCGGTCGGCTGTAAGTCGATGGCGACCCTCTCGACCGCGTACCTGAACTCCCTCGAGTACGCGAAGATCCGGGTCCAGGGCGCGGACCTCAAGAACGCGACCGACAAGACCGCGCCGCGGGTGACGATCATCAACCACCCCGACGTCCGGCGGATGCTGATGCTCCAGAAGTCCTTCGCCGAGGGGATGCGGGCGCTGTGCCTCTACACCGCCTCGATCCAGGACGAGGTCGAGCTCCTCGGCGGTCACGGGGACAAGGCGGCCAAGGAGCTCGATCGTCTCAACGATCTCCTCCTGCCGCTGGTCAAGGGCTACTGCTCGCACCGCTCCTACGAGCTCCTGGCGACCTCGCTGCAGGTCTTCGGCGGCTCCGGCTACTGCCAGGACTACCCGATCGAGCAGTACATCCGCGATCAGAAGATCGACACGCTCTACGAGGGGACGACGCACATCCAGGCGCTCGACCTCTTCTTCCGCAAGGTCGCCCGCGATCAGGGCGCGACGCTGCGGGGGCTGATGGGGCGGATCCAGGGGACCGTCGCCGATCTCGAGGCCAACGGCCCGGCCGAGCTCGAGGTCGAGAAGCTCGCGCTGATGCGGGCGCTCGGCGACGTCCAGGGGATCTACGGGGCGATGATGAGCCGGCTCGGCGAGTCGATCTATCACGTCGGCGTGCAGGCCAACCGGATCCTCTTCGCGACCGCGGAGATCGTCATCGGCTGGCTCCTGATCCGCCAGGGCGTGGTCGCGCGCAAGGCCCTCACCGCCCTCGAGGAGGCGAACTCCACCGACACCAAGGAGCTCGACTTCTACCGCGGCAAGCTCGCGGCGGTCCGCTTCTACTGCCGTGAGGTGCTCCCCGGTCTGACCCTCGCGCGCAAGCAGGTCGAGGCGGGCACCCTGGAGCTGATGGAGGTCGACGAGTCCGCCTTCTAGGCGGGCCCACTTCGAGGGAGGTCTTCGAGCGGGCGCTGCGCGCTGGCGCCACCTCGCCGTCACGACCTCGCCGTCACGACCTCGCCGTCACGACCTCGCCGTCACGACCTCGCCGTCACGACCTCGCCGTCACCATTGCCCTGGGCGTGCCCCGCCCTCGACCGCACCTGGTCGGGGGTCGCCGGCGGGCACGGGCGCCCGTGCTCAGGGCGCGCGTCTGGTCCTCTCTCCGACGGGCTTGCATCGCGATCAAGCTCCTGCGATAGCAAGGCATGACCGACCTCCGCTGGCCGACCTACGGACTTCGCAACGTCACCCTCGAGGCGGTGCTCCCGGAGGGGCCCGGAGGCTCGATGCACCTCAAGGGGAGCGACGGCAAGGTCTTCCTGGACGCGATGACCGGGGTCGGCTGCGCCCCTCTGGGCCACGCTCATCCGCTCTGGGTCGAGGCGATCCACCACCAGCTCCAGCGCCTTAGCACCGCCTCCAACAGCTTCTTCACCGCGCCGCAGCAGGAGCTCGCCGCCCGCCTCGCAGATCTCTTCCCCCTGGACGAGGCCCGGACCTTCTTCGCCAACACCGGCACGGAGACCACGGAGGCCGCGATCAAGCTCGCCCTGAAGGCGACGGGTCGGGACACGATCGTCGTCTTTGAGGGGGCCTTCCACGGTCGCAGCCTCGGCGCGCTCTCGCTGACCGCGAACCCGAACTACCGTCGCCCCTACATCCGCTGCGTCGGCGAAGAGGAGCCGGAGAGCTTCCTCGAGGCCCGGGTGATCCGCCTGCCCTTCGGCGACACCGAGGCGGTCGAGGCCGCCTTCGCCGGCGCAGGCGGACGCATCGCGGCGGTCTTCATCGAGCCGGTCCAGGGCGAGGGAGGGATCTTCCCGGCGAGCCGCGAGTTCCTGGTCTTCCTCCGCGAGATCACCCGGCGAAACGGCGCCCTGCTCGGCCTCGACGAGGTCCAGAGCGGCTGTGGCCGCACCGGCCATTGGTCGGCGTGGTCGGCCATCGTCGGTGATGACCCCGAGCTCCACCCTGACCTGATGTGGTTGGCGAAGGCGCTCGGCGGTGGTTTTCCGATCGGCGTGTGCCTGGCCTCCAAGGCCGCCGCTTCGGCGATGACAGGCGGCTCCCACGGGACGACCTTCGGCGGCAACCCGCTCGCCTGCTCCGCCGCCCTCGCGACCCTGCGGATCATCGAGGAGGAGGGGTTGATGACGGCCGCGGGCGCTCAGACGCCTACCCTGCAGAAGATCGCCGCGGCTGAGCCGATCGACCAGGTGAGCGAGCTTCGCGGCCTCGGGGCGATGATCGGCATTCAGATCGGCGCCCGCGAGGATCGTGCAGCCGGGCCGCTGAACGGCGCGCTGATGAACGAGCACGGGATCCTCGTGACCGTCTGCGGCGGTCACACGGTCCGGCTTCTCCTGCCCTATCGCGCAGGCGAGGCGGAGCTCCGCCAGATCTGGCGGGCGATCGCCACAAGCCTTCAGAGCACGGGCGCGGCCTCGTAGAGCGCGGGCGCGGCCATCGTAGGGCGCGGGGACGGCCTTCGTCGGGCATGGGCACAGGCTCATCGAGCACAGGGCGCTGCCTTGGTAGAGCACGGGCGCGGCCATGTAGAGCGGGGTCCGGCTCTCGTAGAGCGGTCCGGCCTCGTAGAGCAGGGTCCGGCCTCGTAGAGCAGGGTCCGGCTTCGTAGAGCAGGGTCCGGCTTCGTAGAGCAGGGTCCGGCTCTCGTAGAGCGGTCCGGCCTCGTAGAGCAGGGTCCGGCCCTAGGGCGTGGTCCGGCTCTCGTCCGGCGTCGTGGAGCCACGGGACGCGGTCTCGTAGAGCCTCGGACAGGATCAGCTTCGACCAGGGGCCGGGCGCACGAGGAGACGAGGCCGGTCTACTTGGCCGCGAGCTGCCCGCGGATGTCCTGCTCTAGCTGGCCGAGACACTCGGGCTTAAAGCCGCGGTAGGAGGCCTGGATGATCCCGTTCTCGTCGACGACGAAGGAGAACGGGAAGCTCGGGCTCTTGTAGCTGTTGGCCAGCTCCTCGCCGCCGACCGCGATCTTGGCCGCGAGTCGCCGCTCCTTGGCGAGCGCCTTCACCGGCTCCGGATCGCTGTCGGTGGCGATCGCCAGGAGCACGAGGCCGCTCTTCCGGTAGCGGCGATAGAGGCGGTCGAACTCAGGGAGCTCCTTGAGGCACGGCTTACACCAGGTGCCCCAGAAGTTGAGGAGGACGACGCGACCCTTGAGCTTGGCCGAGGAGATCGTCTTGCCGGTCGTGGTCTCCAGGGAGAACGACTTGATCGGCTGACCGACGCCGGGATCGCGCCCGCAGCTTGGGTCGCCCTTGCCGAAGATCGGCGACGGCAGGCCGGGCTTCTCCTTCGGCTTTGCGGTGGGCTCGGCGGTGGCGACGGGCTGGGCTCCCTCAGCTCCGGGCTCAGCTCCGGGCTCAGCTCCGGGCTCAGCTCCGGGCTCGGTTCCGGTCTCGGCTCCGGTCTCGGCTCCGGTCTCGCCCGCGGCGATGGGCGACCCGGCGGAGTCCTCGACCTCTGGCTCGGGATCCGCCTCGGGTTCGGGGGTGACCTCTGCGTGGGTCGAGCTCGGGGCGAAGGGCTGCTCCTGGGGCTCTGCCGGCGCCGCAGAGCCCTTGTCGCAGGCTGCGGTCACGAGGAGCAGCGAAGCGAGGAGCGCGACGGGTCGAAATACTCGGTGGGCCGGGGGCAGCAGCGAAAACACGTCTGGGATTGTGCACGATTCCGCGGCGACTGCAGCCGCTCGCGAGGAAGAGCGACTATCGCGCACAGAAGCGCTCTCGGGTCGGCGGGCGCTTGGCTGCTCTCCTTGCCTCCGGCTCGGCTGTGATCGCGGTGCTAGACCCCGCCAAGCGATGTTCTGTCAGCTCCGGTCGCGGGCTTGTCCGGGTCTTCACGGGAGCCGGCCTATCTGGGCGCCCTGGCCGGGCGGGGGCCCCCATGGGCAGGTGCGGTCGGGGCTGCTCGCTTGTCGTCACCGCGAACGTGGGGTAAGCCCGCATCCGGCCGTTTGGACGTGACTCAGTGAATCTGACGGAACTCGGTGATGAGCCCCCTAAGCTCCTAAAACTTCGTTTGGAGCTGCCCATTGTCCGTCGGGTCGTCCGTCTGGGCAGCTGGGTGATGCTGGCGATGATCACCCAGTTCTTCGTCAACGCGGCGGACACCTTCATGGTCGGTCGCCTCGCGGACAAGGACGCGGCGACGGTCGCCCAGGCGGCGCTCGGCCTCGGCATGCCCTTCTTTTGGGCGGTCGGGGGCTTCTTCTCTGCGGTCTCCTTTGGCACCCAGGCGATGACCGCGCGGCGCTACGCCGAGGGCCGGATGGATAAGGCTGGCCAGGTGCTCTTCAACTCGGTGACGGTCGCGACCCTCGCCGGGATCTTCGGGATGATCGTCGGCTACCTGATCACGCCCGGGGCGATCGGCTTCCTGGCGACGGCGAGCCCCGAACAGGCCCAGCTCGGCTCGGACTACACCCAGCTGCGGATGATCGGCGTCCCGGCGATGGTCATCACGTTCAGCTACAAGGCGTTCTTCGACGGGATCGGCAAGACGCACGTCCACCTCTGGGCGGCGCTGACGATGAACGTGGTCAACGTCATCGTGAACTACTTCCTGATCTACGGCTATCCCGCGCTCGGGATCCCGGAGATGGGCCTCTACGGGGCGGGGATCGCCTCGGCGCTGACGACCTACATCGGCAGCGTGATCATGCTCGTGGTCTCGCTGCGGCCCGAGTACCTGAAGAAGTACAACTTCTACCGGCTCGCCCACCTGAGCCGGTCGATCATGGGCCGGATCATCCGCCTCATGGTCCCGTCGGGCTCGGCGACGGTGATCCTGATGGCGGGCTTCCTGCTCTTTATGCGCTTCGTCGGCGACATCGACGCGGCGGAGGGCGGAAACGTCAATTCAGCGGCGACCAAGGCCATCATGGACACGGCCGCGCTCTGCTTTATGCCGCTGATCGCCTTCGGGACGGCGACGGCGACCGCCGTGAGCCAGAGCCTCGGGGTCGGCAAGAAGAACCTGGCGGCCCGCTACGGCTGGGAGTCGGTGCGGGTGGGGATCCTGGCGATGCTCGTGATCGGCACCTGCTTCGCCCTCTGGCCCGAGGAGATCATCTCGATCTGGGCCCCGAACGACCCGGCGGTCGCCCAGGCGGGGGCCACCTCGCTGCGGATGATCGCGACCGCGCTGCCGCTGATGGTCGTCGGCCTGGTCCTCTCGCAGGCGCTCTACGGCGCCGGCGCCAACACCTTTGTGATGGTCGTCGAGGGGGTGCTCCACTTCGGCGTCCTGGTCCCCCTCTCCTGGTTTCTCGGGCCCCATCTGGGCTACGGGATGGTCGGGGTCTGGGCCGCGGCGATGGTCTACGTCAACCTCTTGGGGCTGGCGATGGGCATCAAGTTCTACAGCAAGGGGTGGCGCAACATTCGGCTCTAGCGGTGTTTGGGGGGCCTCGCGCCCTCTTCGCTGCGAGGACGGATGGTGTGGGCGGGCTGAAAGCTCTGCCGCGCGAAGTCGTGGGTGGACCCGCACCTGGGCTTGGAGCCGGCCGCGCGGCCTCAGGAGCGGGCGCTGAGCGATCGCCAAGCGGGCGCTCGGAGGCCGAGCTGGTGAGCACCCCCAGGCCTCTCCGTGGATCACCCTTGGGGCGGCGGCCTCGTCCGCTCTGGCGCGTCTGCCCTAGGCGGGCTCTAGGCGGGCGGGATCATCCGCGGCCTCGCGGAGCATGCGGCCAGTCACCCCCTGAATTGCCGATGTGCTCCGGTTTTCGATTATAGTTGCCGCATGCGCCGCGCCGTGGCCGTTTCTTCGTTGGTCTCCTCCTCTTTGGTCTGCCTCTCGGTCGCCCTGCTCCCGTCGCTGGCCGAGGCTCACCCCTACCCGATCCTGCGCTCGAGCTTCCTCCAGCCAGAGGCGGCGCAGCCCCAGCCGGCTCAACCCGCAGCGCAGCCCGCTCAGCCGGCAGCTCAGCCAGCCCAGCCAGCCCAGCCAGCCCAGCCTGTCGCCGAGCCGCCCCAGCCCGCGACCGATCCCTCCCTCGTTCCGACGAGCTCCAAGGCGCCGCCCTCTGAGGATCGGCCCGTCGTCGAGCAGCCCGCGCCTGAGCCCGAGCCCGAGGTCATCCCGGAGCCTGAGCCTGAGCCTGAGCCCCTCCCGGAGAAGGCTCCGGACGCGTTCACCCGCCACGGTATCGGCGTGATCGGCGGTCTGACGATCGTCCCGACCTTTATCGTCGACAACTACGTCGCGTCGATGACCAACTCTCTTTGCCGCGGCGACACGGTCCCGAGCGGCAACTTCGCGAGCAACCTCAACCGCGTCGGCGGCTGCAACTTCTACGTCGGCGGCGAGTACATCTACCGGGCCAGCAAGGTCCTCGATGTGGCCCCGCGGATCGGCTACCAGCGGGTCAAGGCGCCCGACGGGCTCTGGCTCGACCGCGATGAGTGCCCCGGCGGTGACGGCAGCGCGGACTGCAACTACGCCGCCGCCGACTACACCCAGGTCGACGTCTCGTTCCTCTTCGTCGCGGTCGATCTCATCGGCCGTGGGACGATCGTCGAGACCCCTGAGTTCGCCTGGCAGCTCGGCGGTGGTGGTGGTCTTGGCCTCGGGATCATCTCGGGGATCGGCAAGGGCGTCTTCCAGACCCCGCTCGGCTCGCCTGCAGGCAGCCCCAACGGCGACACCTGCAATTCTTTCGGGGACTACGCTGACTTCAACGCCTGTACCCCCCACTGGTGGTCGCAGGACAGCGACGAGAACGGCGGCCCGCCGCCGGCGAACGGAGAACTCCGCCTCGACGACTCCGGCCCGAACCCCCTCCGCTTCGCCGACTGCACCCGCGACAAGTGCAACGAGGCGGACCTCGACGCCCTCGGCCGGCGCAAGAACACGGACGTCCCGCCGGTCATCCCCTACGTCAAGTTGCTGGTGAGCACCCGCTTCCTGATCAAGGACACCTTCGGCATCAACATCGAGGGCGGCTGGAACACCGGCTTCTTCTTCGGCGGCAGCCTCCAGTACTTCTTCGGCAAGAAGTAGGCGGTCTTTTGGGCGCAGGGCGCGTGGCCCTCGCCAGAAGAGCGAGGTCACGCGGCCCCGGCCGCGAGGCTCGGAGCACCACACCGCTCAGCCTCCGGGGAGGTCACCCCGCGCACAACACGGGAGCTTCACTACGCACTCCTCGGGCGGATCGCTCTGGACGTCCGCGCGACCCTTGATCATACTGTGCGACCTCTGGAGGAGTGGCCGAGTGGTCGAAGGCAACGGACTTGAAATCCGTCGTGCCCTCCCGGGTACCGTGGGTTCGAATCCCACCTCCTCCGTACATCCAGACGAGCCCGAGAACGCGGGGGCATCCCCCTGGAGCCCCCGCGTTCTTGCGTCGACGCGGCGCCCCCGGCTTCGGGTATCATCGACGGGCGTGGGGCGAGTGATGAGGTGTAGCCGCGACCCGGGTCGCCCGAGCGGTCGTCGGGGCTCGGGCGGGCTTGAGGGCGGAGGAGTTGTGATCCTCGTCGCTCTCTGCTTCCTCCCCGGATGTGCCGGCGAGATCGGGGCCCTCGCCGCGCTGACCTTCGGCATGACCATGGGCGCCTGGATCGTCGGCCGCGAGCGTCAGCGTCGTCTGGTGCTCGAGGCCGAGGGCATGCGTCGGGCGCTCTCCCGCGGCGGACATCGCAGGGTCGAGCGTCGCCTGCGTCGGGAGCTAGCCCTCGCCGCCGCCGGCGAGACCGTCAGCGTCGAGCGGGTCTGGCTCGCCCGGGCCCAGCTCGCCGAGCTCTTGATCGCGGAGTGGCGCCTGGAGGAGGCCCGCGAGATCTACGCCACCGAGGAGCCCGACCTCTCGCCCCACCTGCGGGCGCTGGCGGCCTTCGGTCGTCACGAGCTCGAAGTGCTCTGCGAGCCGGTCGACGAGGCTCGCATCCTCGCGATCCGGCGTGATCGCCAGGCCTGCGTCGAGATCGTCCCGGAGCCGATCCGCAGGGCCGTCGAGCGGGCCTGGGGGGCGCTCGAGGGGGTCGCCCTCCTCCGCTCAGACCGCGCCCGCGAGGCCATCAGCCTGCTCGAGCGGGGTCTGGATGCCGTCAGCTACAACCCTGCGCAGATCGTCTACGTCTTCCACCTAGCCCAGGCCTACGAGCGTGTCGGGGATCGCGAGCGGGCGATGGCTCGCTACCACGAGGCGACCGCGGTGTTCCCCGGGACGCGCTTGGCGAGCGAGGCGAGCGCCCGGCTCGCCGCCCTCTCCCACCAGGCGACCGGGTTTCGCGGGATGCTGCCCGAGGCACCCTCGGCCAGCGGCCCGCAGCTCACAGGCTGAGGACGCCCGCGTCTGCGGTCCTGTGCTCCGGGCGTGGCGAGGAAATTGCCGACGTCGCCAGCGCGGCGCTACCCTGTTGGCAACGTGCGTGATGGTCAGGGCAAGGGCGAACGAAAGAGGCGGGGGCCGCTTCGGGGCGCCCTTGAGACGGTCGCTCACGGCCTCGGCTACGCCCGGCACTTGATCCGCGGGAACCGCGTTTCCGGCGATCTCTCGTGGGTCGAGAACACCCGACCGATCGTCCTCGTCCACGGCTTTCTGGGCACTCGCGGGACGATGATGCCGCTGACCCGCCGCTTTCAGGCGGACGGGCGCGTCGTCTTCACCTACCACCACGGGACCTTTCAGCTCGGCTCGCTGGCGTCGACCGCAGAGGTGCTCGGCGAGCACATCCGTTCGATCGTCCGCAGCCTCGACATCGACGCGGTCGACGTCGTCGGCTTCAGCATGGGGGGCCTCGTCGCCCTGCACGCGATCAAGTTCACGCCGGCGTCGAGGGTCGTCCGTCGCGTCGTGATGATGGGTGCGCCGCTGCGGGGGACCTGGATGGCGCTCGCCGGGGTCGCGGCGGTCGGCCTGATCTCGCCGTCGGTCTGGCAGGTCGTACCGACCAGTCGTTTCCTCCGCGAGCTCCACGAGGCGCCGCTCCCTCCCGGGATCCGCATCCGTCAGATCCACGCCGAGCAGGACGCGCTCTGCCCTGAGCCGGGGCCGATCCCCGGCGTCGATCGGGAGCGAGACTACATCGTTCTCCCCGGCGGGCACTCGTCGCTGGTGATAGCTCAGCCCTTCTACGCGCGGGCTCGGGAGTTCCTCGACGCTCCCGATGACGCTGTGGAGCGGGCGCTCGACGTCGACGCAGTCGCCCCAGCGAGCGGCTAGCGGTCTGCCTCCGTACGCGATCCGTCGGTCGCTGTGGGCCTGGGCAGACGATGTCGCGGGTGTCTGCCGCCTGCCCGTCAGCCCGGCGCCTTGTCCCACTCGATCGGATCGCCGCAGCGGAGCATCATCTTGCCGTGGTACGGGTTGTTGACCTCGCCCGCGTTCTGCACCCAGTACGCGCCCTTGTTGTTGAACGCCATCGTGCAGTGGATGACCTGGAGGCCGTCGCGCTCGCTCGGGTTGGCCTTCAGGTAGGAGATGAGGCCCATGCTCATCTTCTCGAAGCCGACGCGGGCGGTCTCGATGTCCTGCGACGCGATCCGGCCGGCGCCGACCATGACATCGGCGATCCCCGGCTTGTCCTGCACCCCCTCGGAGCTCGCTACGATCTGGGCGCCGAGCTCCGAGAGCTTGTCGATGCTGTCGTCGGCGAGGGTCTCCTGGACCGTGATGTAGGAGCTGAGCAGCGCGCTCGTACCGTCCTGGGCGGCGCTCTTCGACCCCTGGGACGCTGCTGCGGGCTCATTGGCGGTCGTGTCAGCGCCGCAGGCGAGGGCTACGGACAGGGCTGTTGCGACAAGGAAGAGCCGTCTCATCGGCCTTAGCACATAGCACGCTCGTGGGTTAAAGTGGCGCGCCCCTGACGGGCGCTGACGCCCATGCCTTCCCCGCTCCTCATCACGCTGGCGCCGCTTTGCTCGATCGTCGGGGTGTTCGGCGCGCCCGCGGTCGAGCCGCAGGAGCGCGAGGGGAGCGATGTGGTCGAGGTCCCAGGGGAGGCCGAGGCGAGCGGAGAGGCGTCGATCTTCGATCTCGACGCGCTCGGACCCGACTCGGCGCCTTCGCCCGGCGCTCCCTCGCACACTGGCGCGCCAGCCCCGGCGGAGTCCGGTGCCCCGCCGATGCCGGAGATCGAGGACCTCAACGCCACCCGCGCGGCGGAGGCAGGCGACCCCGCTGCACCCCTCGAGGTCATCGAGGAGGAGGTCGGCGGTCCTCTGGTGATCGGCGGCGGCGACGGCAGCGATCCGATCGGCGGCGGCGGGGCGGGCTTCTTTGATCCCGGTCGGCTGGGCGGAGACGGACCTGCCGGCGGGGCGCTGCAGATCCGGGGCTATCTCGGGGTCAACTTCATGGCGTCCCAGCGGACGAATCGAGCCGCCAGGGACCCTGAGACCGGCGGCTTTGAGCAGCTCTCGACGCTCCCGTACTTCGGCGGAGGTGCGGCGAACATCTATATCGGCGCGCCGATCTACTCGGACGTCGTCTACGCCCGCGTCGCCTTCGAGTTCCTGTCGATCCCGCGCGCCGACGTCGGCGCTGCGGATGTCTCTCCGGTCTGGTCGCCGGTGGTGCTGATGGAGTCGGCGGCGCTCGAGGTCAACCCCTTCGCCTGGGCGGAGAAGAGCGGTCGCTGGCTCCGCGAGGGGTTTAAGATCACCGCCGGTGTCTTCATCGTCCCCTTCGGCGTCGAGGATGAGGAGCATGACGCGCCCGTCCGTTGGTTTGTCACCCGCCCCCTGGCGATGAGCGTCGGCCGGGTCTACCCGGGCTCGTGGATCGACATCGGCGCGACCGTCAAATGGAAGCCGACCTTCGGTCGAAGCGCGCCGATCCGCCCCCTCGAGATCGACGTCGGCGTGATCAACGGAGACGCCTGCACCCAGACCCGGAGCACCGATCTGCTCTACCGCTTTCAACCGGTCGGCCAGGTCGATGAGGTCTGCGAGCGGCGCCTTCGCGAGGTCGAGATGATCCCTCGCGCCGACGGCTCGGTCTTGGGGATCACCCCCGACAACAACGGCAACAAGTCGGTGGTCGCACGCCTTCAGCTTCGGCCGCTGCCGGCGCTCAACATCGGCGGATCGGTGATCTGGGGAAAACACCCTGAGAGCACCTTCACAGTCACAGACTTTCAGGGGCAGAACTACGTCGACAGCCGCCAGGCGCCGACATGGCGGGCCGGCGGGCACTTCGATCTCAACCTCGACGAAGTGCTCCAGAGCAACTACCCGCTCCCGCACATCCGCGGCGAGGTCGTCTACGGGATCGATCGGGCTGCGCCGGCGCTCGACCCGACGATGGCGGTGCTCGGCGACCGGAGGATGCTCGGCGGCTACGTCCAGATCGCGCAGCCGCTGTGGCGGCGCAAGAAGACCCGCCTCCCGGGGCTGATCCTCCAGTACCGCTTTGACCACGCCGACCCCGACCTCTCCGTGCCGCGGCTGACGGCGGGCGGCGTGCCGGTGAACTCCGACTTCTCGGACCCGTACCTCTACGATGAGGCGTTCCAGGCCCACGTGATCGGCTTTCGCCTCCCGGTGCTCCCGCGCTTCACGCTGAAGACCGAGTACGGGATCCTGCGTGAGGACGGCGGGGCGACAAACCAGCTCTACAACGACTTCTTCACGCTGCAGGCGGTCGCGGACTTCTAGGAGCCCGTAGCAGAAGGCCCGCGCGCTCTCCAGCCCTCGTCGTCCCGCTCGACTTGGCCAAGACTTGCAGTACGGCCCGGTGCAGCGGCGTCTTGTCGAAGCCGAGAGGACCAACGATTGCGGCGCGAGAGCACACGGGACTTGCGCCCCGGGCTGCTAGGGCTGCCCGCGGACTGTCGGTATGCTCAACTCGTCTTCGAAGGTGTGGCCTCCGCTCGCGGATCCTTCGCGACGATCGTCGGAGGCGAGTCGCGGCGGCGCTCTGCCGATGCGTAGATCGTTGAGGAACTTCCTGCGCGCCGCGCGTTGTGCGCGAGCCAAACGATCCGTTACAGTGGCGCCAACGGTCGAATTCCCCCCCAGGATGAAGATCCGCCGCGGGGTTGACGTCGCATGTACCCACCGACCTACGATAGTCGCAGGCTGTGCACCTGAGCTCATGATCAAGCGGACACTGACTCTCCTCGCCCTCGCGCTGTCCTTCACCCTCGGCAACCCGCAGCCGAGCGCGGAGGCTCACCTGGCGAAGTGGGGCTCCTGGGAGATCACCCATCGCAACCTGATGAAGCTCTTCCCGGACGCGGATCCGAACGCCTGGCGGATCAAGCGCTATCAGTACGGGGCCGAGGAGGTCGCGTATCTGGAGAAGGAGCTCGGGTTTGAGCTCTATCCCGAGGACAAGCAGCCGGAATTCTTCGTCGCTCAGGACGACGCCGGCAAGCTCCTCGGGGTCGCGATCTTCATCGACCCGCGGACCAAGCCGAAGATCCTCAACGGCGGCATCCTCACCCTCGAGGTCGGCATCGGCGTCAACGCGGAGGGGAAGATCAATCGGATCAAGGTGTACGACTATCGCGGGAACATCGAGCTCACCAAGGGGGAGTTCCTCGACCAGCTCCGGGGCAACACCCTCACCTCGAATTTCACGATGGACTCCGGGAGCTTGAAGGGCGTCCCGGGTGAGCCTGAGGAGAGCCAGCTCGTCGCGAACGCGGCCCGCGAGGCGCTCCTCCTGATGAAGGTCGCCCTCGGCCGGAGATAGGTCGCCTCCCTCGTGAGGTCGCTGAGGTCGCTCAGCCCGTCGTAGCTGAGCTGAACGAGAGCCCGCCATCGGCGGGCTTCATCGTGGCGGAGAGCAGTGAAATCCGACATGGCTCCTGTGCTAGCGTGGGCTCCATGCGTCGCTCGTATTGCCGACGGAGGCTCGCGGCGGTCGTCCTCGCCTCGCCGCTCGCCGCCGGGTGTCTTCCGGGCAATCCGATGGTCGAGACGGCGACGGGCGCCTCGAGCACGACCTCGTCGGAGAGCGAGAGCGGCGGAGGTGCAGGGCTCTTCGGCTGCACAGACGCGAGCTGCACCTTCGTCCTCGTCTCGCAGACCCTCGACGACCGGGTCGACGTCTTCGGGGTCGACGGGGGCTCCCACCTCCGGGCTCGGATCTCGCTCGACCTCAAGCCCGACCCCTCCGGGCTCCAGGTGGCCGGGAACCTCCTCGACGAGCCCTACGGGATCGATGTGTACGGCGATGAGCTTCGGGTCCTGGTCGGGCACTACCCCGACACCGAGCGCGGATCTCTGCTGGTGCTCCCGGAGACGCTCTTCTCGGAGCTGGAGGCGGGCTCGGTCGTCGCCACCTCCGAGCTCTTCGACGGGGTCGACTTCGTCGCCGGCGCCCGAGGGGTCGAGCTCGACCGTCGCGAGGCGATCTTCGCCCTGCCCCACAGCTCCGGAAAGATGATCGTCGGCGTCTTCGCGAACGATCTGCGAGCGGGTGAGTGGCCCAACCCGAGCGAGCTCTTGATCGTCGATCCTACGGTGGAGGGAGACGCCGCGATCGGAGCCTTCGATCTCGGCGGTCTCGACGTCCCCTGCCGGGGCGCCTGGGGGATGGTCGCGGTCGACGATCCGGCGGCGCCGGGCCGAGTCGCCCTCGCCTGCGACGGCAGCGATAGCGTCGCGGTCGTCGACCTCCCGGAGCTCAGCAGCATGACCGCGAGCGACGCTGCGGGGGCGATCACCGGCTGCGGGGTCAAGCTCCTGGACGGCGGCTGGACGACCCGCTTCCTCGCCCCGGACGGAGGCGGAGGAGTGCTCGCGATCCAGTCTCAGCTCGTCAACGGTCCTCGCCTGTGGCGGATCGGCGGCTCCTGTGGCGCCGCGCCGGCGAGCGAGTCGGTCGCCGCGGAGTTTGGCGCCCTGCGCGTGCTCTCGGAGGCGGTGCTCGTCCAGGGCGGCTCCGACCCGACATGGTTGGTCGCCGGGGGTGTCCCTAGCGTTGGGGTCTACGTCGTGCGCGGGGCCGATCCGCAGCTCTGCGGTCGAGTGAGCGGCCTCGAGGGGGCGTTCACGCCAGCGGGGGGGAGCGCGAACGCACCCTACGCGCTCGCGCTGGCCGATGACGGTGTCCACCTCGCGATCGGCTCGGGGCCGCCGTCGAACCCGGAGAGCGCCGAGGGGCGCGGGCAGGTGCACTGGGCGACGTTGGACACCTCGTCGAGCGGCGCCTGTGAGATCGCCGTGACCGAGCTCGTGGAGCTCACAAAGGACCTCTTCGTCGACACCGACCCGAACACCTGGGTGCGCGCGCCGAACGTCCTAAAGATCGTCGAACGCGCGGGAGATGGCGGATGATCCCGACAAAGCAGCGCCGTCGCCTCCCGGTCATCGCCGAGCAGTCGCGCGCGGAGCCAGAGGACGATCCGCTCCTTCTCCTCCGCGGCGGTCGCTTCGCTCGCTTCTTCGCGATCGGCCTCGGTGTTGTCGGTCTCTGCTGGATCGTCGGCGCCCAGGTCCGCGCGGGTGATCCCGCGAGCTCGGTGCTCCTCGTCCACAGCGAGATCGCCAAGGATCGTTCTCATGGGCCGCTGCTCGCGGAGCTCGGCGCGGTCGCGGCTCAGACACCACCTCCGGCCGGGATCGAAGAGCTGCCGTCGCGGGGCGAGGCTCCGCCACCTGCGGGGATCGAAGAGCTACCGCCGAGGGGCGAGACCCCACCGCCAGCGGGGATCGAAGAGCTGTCGCCGGTGGGCACAGCGCCGCCGCCAGCGGGGGTCGAAGAGCTGCCGCCGGCGGGCGCGAGCGGCGATGACAGCGAGGTCTATACGATCGATCGCTTCGGCCGCAAGCGCACCAAGTCGGGCGCGCTCATCCTCGAGGACGAGGGGTCGAGCGGCGAAGGGGGCGGGCTCGGGATCACCGACGCCCAGCGCGATGCTCTCGCCGGCGGAGGTTTCTTCGACGTCGGCGCCTTCGATGACGTCAAGGTCGTCAAGCGCAAGGCCTACGTCCACTTGATGCCTGGCATCCCCAACGAGGCCTTCTTCGGCGCTTCGGTGGTGATCCTGCTGCTCTCGTTCCTGGTGTTTGAGCGTTACGGCAAGGGCTGGGATCCGCGCTCGCGAAAGCGCAACTACTGGCGCTTCGAGCTCACTCGCTGGGCGTGGTTGCGGCGGGCGATCAAGAGCCGATGGTTCCAACCCGCGGTCCAGATCCCGGTCGTGATCGGCTTCGTCGCGGTCATCGTCATAGGTCTCATCGGCTCGCAGGAGCCGGGGCGAAACCTAGCGCCGGTGCTCACGTGGAACATCTGGTGGATCGGCCTCATCTTCCTGGTGCTCTTCGCCGGCAACGTCTGGTGCTACATGTGCCCGTGGACGGCGATCCCGGACTGGATCATGCGGGGCTCGCTGACCAAGGTCCGGGCGATCAAGTCGCTCAGCAAGAAGTACCCGCGCTTTCGCCTGTGGATGTGGCCGGCGATCGTTCTCTTCGCCTTTGTCACGTGGCTCGAGATCATCTTCGACGCGGCCAACCGGCCCTGGCTGACCTCCCTCTTCGGGATCTTCATGGTCGTCCTCGCCTGGGGCCTGCTCGTCGTCTACGAGCGCAAGGCGATGTGCCGCTACGTCTGCTTCGTCGGCCGCGTCTCCGGTCAGTATTCGCTGATGGGGATGCTCGAGCTTCGCCGCCGCGACCCGGAGGTCTGCCGCACTTGCAGGACCAAGGACTGCTTCCACGGCAACGACCGCGGGTACCCCTGTCCGACCCACGAGTTCATGGGGGCGATGAACGAGAACCAGTACTGCACGCTCTGCACCGAGTGCGTGAAGAGCTGCCCCCACGACAACATCGCGCTCAACGCCCGATCAAGCGGCGCGGACATCCTCTTCCCCCACCGCGGCAAGATCGACGAGGCGTACATGGCCATCCTCGTCTTCATCGTCTCGGCCTTCCACGGCGCGGCGATGATCCCGCTGTGGATGGAGTGGGAGGACAGCCTCCGCGGCTCGGTGATCGACCTCCAGCAGGCGGTCTTCGGCGCCGATCTGCTCGGCTTTGCCGGCTCCCACGGCGGGACGATGACCTTCACGCTGATGATGCTCGGCTGCATCATCATCCCCGGTCTCACCTATCTGGGGCTATGCGCCTTGATGTGGGCGCTGAGCGGGCGTCGCGATGTCGGGATCCGCCACATCTTCATCCGCTTCTCCTACACGCTCTTGCCGATCGCGCTCTTCTATCACCTGGCCCACAACGCGGTGCACGTGTTCTGGGAGTGGTCGAAGATCCGTCGTCTCGTCAGCGACCCGCTCGGTTGGGGTCACGACATCTTCGGCACCGCGAGGGCGCCCTTGACCGCGCTCTGGTCGCCAGAGTCGATCTGGTACCTCCAGGTCGGCCTCGTGATCGTCGGCCACATCTACGGGATCTACGTCGCCCAACGCGAGGCCTTCCGGGTCTACCGCGGCGACCGACGAGCGAGCCTCCGGGTGCACCTGGTGATGATGTTCGGCATGGCCTTGATGAGCCTCCTAAGCCTGTGGTTGCTCGCTCAACCGATGTTCATGCGGACCGCTGACATCTAGCGAGCGGGCCGCTGACGCGCGACGCGGACCTTCGTGCCCCTTCCTCGGGTGAGCTGAGCGGCCGCCCGTCCGCAGTCGCCCCGACGCTTGGCTCCATGACCGTTCGGTCAGGTGGGGCGTCGAGGATCGGCGCGCACACAAAGCGCGCGTCGTGTGGGGCGCGGGCAGGAGCCGAAGCAGAGCCAGCCGGCTAGTTGAGGTACTTGATCTCGGTGACCAGGCCTTCGCTGACCGCGATCTCGATCTCGCTCGACGTGCCGTCGCAGCTCAGGTTGCTGGACACATAGCGACCCGCCTTGGGACCGCTCGTGCAGCGAATGAAGGTGTGATAGGTCGTGTCGCCGCGGGGCTGGGTGTCCGCAGGTGGGCCCCAGGCCATAAAGGCCGCGAACTCGTGAAAGCCCGGCTCAAGCTCGCCATTCTCGACGGCCTGTCGCTCCGCTGCGGGGAGCGCTGTCCAGCGCGCCCAAAGCCCGCGCTCTTCGAGGAAGCCCTGGCGCTGGGACTCCTTGAGCTTGAGGAACGCCTGCTGGTCCTCGGAGGAAGGCAGGTTGTAATAGAACTGGCGGGTGAGCGGTGGGAGGCGCTCTGGCGAAGATGCGCAGGCGACAGTTGCGACCATCGACACTGCGATCGAGAGTCGCAGAAGTCCGGCCAAGAGGGGCGACCTGCGAGTGCGCGCGCACGGCATGGCGGCAATCATAAGGTAGTTGTGAGCGCCGGCAAGAAGACGTTTGTATCGGCTCTAGGACCCGGATGTTCTCAGGAGCGGAGGCCCTGGGCTCAAGCTGAGGCCTGGGAGGGGTTCTCTGCGGACACCGCTCTGCGCACAGGCCGTGTTGTATAACTCACGGCTGTTGAGGAGCGGTCGGGGGGTGCCTTCTCGCCGTCCACGCGATCGTCGAGGCGCCGGCCCCGTTGACTAGTTTTCCGGCTCTATGGTAGCCTGGCATAACGTAGGGGGTCGGAATGTTCGCCCCCTTGGAAACAGTTCATGGCTGATTTCAAGGTTGGGGAAAAGGCCGTCTATCCAGGGCATGGCGTCGCAGAAGTCGTCGGCTTGTCTCGTCGAGAGATCTCCGGGGCGACGCTCGAGTTCTACGAGCTACGCGTGGTCGACAACGGCATGAAGGTGATGGTCCCGCGGAAGAACGCGGCGAACGTCGGACTTCGCCGGATCGTCACGGATGAGGAGATCCTCGGGGTGTACGAGGTCCTTCGCCGACGCGACGAGAAAATCTCGACCGCGACCTGGAACCGCCGCCACCGCGAGTACATGGACAAGATCAAGACAGGATCGTTGTCCGAGATCGCCAAGGTGATGCGAGACCTCTGTCTGCTCCGCGTCGACAAGGAGCTCTCGTTCGGCGAGCGAAAGATGCTGAACACGGCGCAGACGCTCCTCGTTCAGGAGCTCGCGCTCGCGAAGGGCATCGAGGAGACGGCGATGGCCGCTGAGCTCGACGAGCTCTTCGTCAAGTCGGCCTAGCGCTGCCGCGGCTCAGGACCGCCTCCGTGCCTGAGATGCCTGCCTCAGGTGTGCGGGGCTTTGCGTTCGCCCCGTGACGTCCGTGGCCGGGTCTCAGAGGGTCTCATCCCTCAGCCAGAGACGTACGCTCGGGCAGCTGCGGACTCCCTTCGAGCCGACGCCCGAGGTGCGATCCTGTCGCGCGCAGAAGACGCATCGAGGGTTGGGGGCCGACGATGTGCGAGCGTTTTTGAACCTTCGGTGGGGTCGGCTGTGACCCTGCAGAAGAGGACGTCCACCGCGTCACTGAATGGAAAAGTCAGTGATCAAATCGGTGCATCTGACCTGATTTGCGCGCGCAGCGGAGCCGCTCTGAAGGCTAACAAAACTGTCTTTGTCGCACTCAACTTAGTCAAACGATCGCTTACCTTCCTATAATTGAGTAAAAAAGATGCTAATTGGCGTTGACACCGCGCGCGCCGGCTATGTAGCTTTTTCTCTCACCGTTGTCCCTGAAGGAGGGAGGAAACGATGCAAGAAGAGAACGCTACCCCCGTCGTCGAGCAGGCCGAAGAGGCCGCTCCGAAGCGCACTACCGCGAAGCGCAAGACCGCTAAAAAAGCTGCCAAGAAGAAGGCCACCAAGAAGGTGACCAAGAAGAAGGCCGCGAAGAAGGCGACCAAGAAGAAGGCCGCGAAGAAGGCGACCAAGAAGAAGGCCGCGAAGAAGGCGACCAAGAAGAAGGCCGCGA
>JAUHWG010000043.1 GCA_030424595.1 Polyangia bacterium | reverse complement strand
TCGCCGTCATCGTCGTCGTCGCCGTCTCCGACTCCGTCGCCGACTCCGCGGCGACGCAGGCGTCCTTCTTCTGCGACCAGGCGAAGCCGTCGTCGAGACAGTTCGAGCCGCAGGCCGGCGCCAGGGCCATCAGCGTCCCCACCCCAATCCACAAACCAAGTCTTCTGTGCATGGGTATGAGCCTAGGCAGCACGCTGGCCACCGCGCAATCGAAAAGCACGGAAAATCCCCGCGCGATGATGTAGGTGGACCTCGCGTACCTGTCCCTTTGTACCGGTAGGTGAGCCGTTCGCATGTCTGCATTGGAGATACCCTCCACCAGGACAACGTCCTCTCCTCCGCCTGCCGAACATCGCGGCCGTATACGCGCACGGGGATCGAACATTGCGCGTTCGCTCGACTGACCGGTCATCGCAGGCAGGGGCTCGAAAGCGCTGACCTGCGGCCGATGACGTCGCCATCTAGCGCGAACCCGCGACCGGCTCTCCGGTCACCTGCTCGGCGATGGCTGACGCGCCTGCGCCCCCCCCGTACACTGGCGGCGATGGTCAGGCTCCAATCGCACCTCTTCGTGTCACTCCTCCTACTCACAGTCAGCGCCTGCCAAGACAACTACGAGATGGTGACGGTCGCCCTCCAGACAGCGAGCGACGTGACGACGGACGGACCGCTCACCGAGGGAGCGACCGACACCTCGACCCTCACCGCTCCGGGGACCAACTCTGGCACCGAGGGTGGGACTGGAACCGGCACCTCGGGAACGTCGACGACCGCGACGACCGACAACCCGACCGGCGGTGAGTCGACGACGATCGAACCCGCCCCCTGTGACACAGCGCCTGAGTGCACCTCCCCAGGGGATCCCGACGGTGATCCAGGTCCGACCACCGTCCCCTACTTCCGCGGCCGCGCCTGCGTGCCCAAGGAGGTCAAGCCGGGGCAAGCCCTCCCGATCCGCCTCGAGGCCTGTGTCCACCCTTGCTTGACCACCAACGCCTTCTCCATGCGACACGCCTACCGCTGCCCAGGCGGCGCCTGCGAGGCAGCCGCGACGATCTACTACCGCGACGTCGTCGGCTCCGAGTGCCCCTCGGACGTCTTCGCCAAGTTCGACCCGGCACTCTGCGCCTACAAGCCGGCGCTCGACGTCACGGCCGGGCCGCTCCTCCTCGGCGACACTCTCTTCGAGGGCACAGCCCCCGTCGTCATCCCCTACCTGAGCAACGATCAGATCGCAGAGATCGACGGCGGCGCCGACACGAGCGCGGAGATCTGGGCCCGGATCGACGCCAACCCGCAGGAGATGAGCCGCGTCTTCGAGGTGTTCGTCTCTCCCTCCGCCGCTGATGCCCCCGAGACCTGCGACGATCCAGAGCTCTGCGAGTGCCGCGACGTCGGCTTCTAGCCCTGAAATAAGCGCTGCTGTGAGGCGTCCTAGACAACCCGCGTAGAATCGTCAGTGACACGGGGTTTGCGCTTCGCGCTGTATCCGTGTGGGTGAGCGCTCACCTCGTGCTTGGCGAGGGGCGGAGCTTGGGGGCTGTCGGCGGGCGGGCGAGGGGCGACGAGGTGGGTCCCTCGCGGACGCGGGTCCTCCCATGCCACGTGCTCGCCACGGGATAGGCTGACGTGCTTGAAGAGACAGGGTACGCGTGTCTCCGCGCGAGGCACGGGTCCTCCCGCTGCGTCCCATCCGTCGCCCCTCGCTCGCCCGAGCAAGTCTTCCTGGGCTCCGCTACCGGGTGCGTAGAGGACTCGCGAGTGTAGACCTTCTCGACACATGCTCGTCGAGTCTCTCGACGATGATGAGCGACAACGCGCATCGCCGGTCGAGCTTCGGTCCGTACCGAAGCCAGAGCCATCCAGAGCCTCCGAAACGCCTGTGAGAACACCGAGCACGAAGCTGCCGCCGAGGAAGAGGTTGTAGACGTGGCTCAGGACATGCGTCGCTTCCTAGTAGCCGCGCTTGTTCTCGAAGACCTTCACGCGGCCGTTGATCGAGCGCCGGAGCTTGAGGCGATCGATCGAGCCGCGAGCGTGAGCCCAGCGAAGGGGGTCACAGGAGCCGGGTCGACGACCAACTCTACCGGCGGAGGCTCGAAGCTCTTGCACTTCGGTCAAGCGCTTGCCTGTGGGCTCCGTTCTCGCCGAGGGTCGGCCTTGAGATGACTCGCGCGAGTTGTCCCGCTCGGTGTTCTCACTGGGGCCTCGGAGGCTCGCGCTCGCTTGGACTTCGACACGGACCGAAGCTCGGCCGACGACGCGCGCTGTTTCTCATCATCGTCGAGAGTCTCGACGAGCACGTACCGAGCGAAGACCTACGGGAGCAAGCGATCCACGTACTCGCAAGCGGAGCGCCTACAGATCTGCTCCCGACTTCATATGATCTGTACCAAGGGTCACTCTCTCGATCGAGACGATCGCCGAGCGTCCAGCGGAGCCCCGACAGACTCGCTCGGGCGAGCGAGGGGCGACGGGTGGGACGCAGCGGGAGGACCCGTGCCTCGCGCGGAGACACGCGTACCTGTCTCTTCAAGCACGTCAGCCTATCCCGTGGCGAGCACGTGGCATGGGAGGACCCGCGTCCGCGAGGGACCCGCCTCGTCGCCCCTCGCCCGCCCGCCTTCAGCCTCCGAGCTCCGCCCGTCGTCAAGCACAAGGTGAGCGCTCACCCGCACAGATACGGTCGAAGCGCGAAATCCGTGTCATCAGGGGTTCTACGCGGGCTTGTGAGGGCACCTCACGCCAGCGCTTATTTCAGGCCTAGCTGCCCGTGGCAAGAGTCCCGTGTGCTCTCACGCCGCAATCGTCGGCCCTCTCGGCTTCGACGAAATGCCGCTGTACTGGGCCGTACCGCAAGTTTCCGCGGGGCCGAGAGGGACGACGAGGGCTGGAGAGCGCGCGGGACTTTTGCCACGGGCTGCTAGCCCGCGCCGGTCGGCGCCCGACCCGAGCCGGGCTCAGCCAGAGCTGAAGAGTCGGTGAAACTCGCGGCCGTAGAGGCTCCGCCAGTCGACCCACTTGCCGCGCACATGCTGCACGCCGAGGCGGACGTAGCTGCTGCTCACGCCGGGCTCACACCAGAGCACCAGCTTCTCACGGGCGAGCGAGCGGAGACCTTCGATGAAGCCCGCCCGAGTGTTGGCGATGACGGCGACGCGGATGTCGTGCTGACGCCGGCGGGCCGCGATCGCGCAGCTCCTCGCGATCGACACGGACGTGTCCTCGAGGACATTCGACCACCACCACAGGAGGTTGTCGAGCTCCTCGGGGGTGCGCCCGGAGAGCGGCAGGACGAAGGTCGTCGGCGCGTCGAGCTCGAGCGCCTCCGGTGAGCGCGAGAGGTGCTGCTCGATGGGCTCGGTCAGCTCGACGCAGCGCGAGATGCTGGTCTCGATCGATGAGAGCAGCGTCGAGAACCACAGCGGCTCTCGATCTGGCCCGCTACGCCCCTCTCCAAGCGACATTCTCGAAACCATGCCTCGGTCGACCTCGACGGGGCAGTGTAGCAGGCAGAGGACACTTTGGCAGCGCAGACAGCGCGTCTCGATCCCCTAGGCTCGTCGCAAGGGGGTGCTGCTCCTACATCTAGCGGTCCTTCGCCGCCCCCATCCTCATCCCCTCGGGCCCTTGTCGTCGGCGGTCGCTGGGCGATAGATGCTGTGGATCTTACTCTCCTCCTCGTCGATGACGAGGCCGTGGGAGGCGTCGCGCGGCACCCACACCGCGCGCATCTCGGAGTCCTGGACCTTGCCCGCACAGCCGGACGAGGAGAGCGCCAGCATCGCGAGCGCGACGAGGAGGGAGCCGACGCGGACGTCTCTGGGGGACCTCTGCCCGATCATCAGAAGCTCCCGACGATCCCGATCCCGACCTGGGATCGCTGCATCCGCGGGACCACGGAGATCACGGCCCGCTCGTACTTCTTCGAGTCCTTGCGGTACTTCAGGCCCCACACGCCCATCGCCAGCCCGCCCCCGAACATCAGGGCGGAGCCGTCGAGGACGAGACGAGAGACCCCCGAGCGACAGACCGACTCCGCGACGAAGACGTCCGGCGGCGGCTCGACATAGTAGGGCCCGGTCTCGTTGATCCGGCACTGCCACCACATGCCCTCGTTCGCGAGACCCGCGATCGCCCCGATCCCGGCCATCGCCAGGCCGACGCCGATCATGACCTTGGAAGAAGCTTTGCGCCGACCGACCGCGGCGTCGACGAAGGCATCGTCACGCCCGCGGAGGAAGCCGCCGACCGGCGCGAGCACCATCGAAGCCCCCAAGAAGAGGCGCTCGGCGTAGCCGCTCCCCAGACCGTCGTTGATGGCGACGTCGGTGAGCTGGGCGAGGATCCCGACCCCGTAGGTCGCGCCCGCCGCGATCAAGAGCCCAGTACCACGCCCGTTCGGCCGCTTGATCCGAACGTAGTCCTGCCAGATCTCCCAGGAGGGGACGGGGCCCTCGGGGCCGACCGCGTCCTGGGAGAGCGAGATGACCTCGCTGGTCACCGGCTCCTCGGAGCCAACACGCTCAGCCGCAGGCGCCGCGACGATGGCAATGGAGAACGCGTAGGCCCAACTCACCAGACAACGGTACCGCCGGACGGCGACAGGGGGCAAGCGCGAGCGTCCTCCTGCTCGCTCTCCGGCGTCGGCCGGGGAGCGGCGCTCTCGTCCGCGGTCGGCAGGACGGGCGACCGTGGCGGGCACACGGAGCCCCACCGCTGCCTACGGCTGCCGCGGCTCGCGGAGGAGGCGGACACGGACGTGCTGGTGCTGCCGGTGCTTGTACTGCACGTGCGAGTTCTCGCCCTGTTCGTTCGACTCGGCCGTCCGCCGATCGAGCACCTGGAACTCGGCGAGAACGAAGACGACGTTTCCGCGCCCCTGGGCCTGGCGCTCGTCGGCGGAGATCAGCTCACCGACGCGCACCGGCAGGTCGGCGATGAAATTCAAGATCTTGAAGCCCGCGCCCGAGAACTCGTTGGTCTCCGCCCCGTCCTCAGCCTGAGCGCCCTCCTCGTGGGTGGTCGTCAGGGTGTCCAGATCGATCAGCGAGTTTACCGTCTGCCCCGGGACCAAATAATTGAAGGGGATGCAGCGGCGGAGCATGATGTGGAGCGCCGGCACGAGGTCGCGGGGCTCACGGACGATCAAGCGGAAGCGCAGGCGATCAAACACCCGCGCGGCGTTGGTCTCTCGCTTCACCAGCATCTTGGTGATCAGCGACTCCTTGGTCTTGCGCGACCACGAAAACTCGACGACCGGCACCCCTGCGGTCCGCAGGGCGTCGATCATCAGGGTCACGCTCTCCTCGACCAACGAGAAGATCTGATTGTCGGAGATCGCCAAGGTCGTCCGCAGCTCGCGGGCGTCGAGGTGATAGATGATGTGCATCACCTTCAGCAGCATGCAGGCCTGGCGCTGGGCCGAGCCGCTCTTGCCGGAGGCGATCAGCGGCAGCTCGAGCCACGGCAGCTCGCTGGCGATGCGCCCGTCGAGGCGGATGTGGAGGACCTCGCTGATGTAGCGGACCGCCTGGAGGCGGACCTCTTCGAGGCGGGCGAGGTCCTCGGGATCATCGATGTCGATGCAATTGAGCTCGAGCAGGCTCCGCGCCTGGGCCTGGTCGGTGTAGGCGAGACGGTGCCAGTCGATGACCGACTGTCCCCGTAGCAGGAGCTGGATCTCGTTGGTGTCCTGGAGGGTCAGGCCACCGAGGCCCTCCACTCGTCGCCAGCGGCTCTGTGCGCTCTGCACTCCGCCGATGGGACCGTCGGAAGGCACGCTCACAGCGGCCGTCCCTCGCGACTCGCGCGAGCGCTACGCGATTCAGCTAAGCCGCCGCGAGAACCGTAGGGTGCCCACCAAGAGGCCGACTGAGATGAGAGCTGCACAGATGTTTCCGAGATAGGCGGTCATGGAGAGTCGGGCTCCGGTCGTGTTCAGGAGTGGTCAGCGAGAACGACGTACCACGGGGGCGGCGTCGTCGAAAAAATGTCGCACAATGTAGGACAAGACCAGAGCGCCGCTCGACGAGTGACCCTGTCACTTCGAGGAACGCGAGGCCGCAGATATCACATTCCAACGAATCTGTGAAAGCCCGGAAATCGCGCGGATTGAGGAGGCTCCAGAGCGCTAGAGAACCCCGCTGTGGCGGATCCGCAGGAGCGTGGTCGACGCGCCGCGCTCCCTTGAGGGCCTGCGCCGGCCGCATCTGGGCTAGCGCCGGCCGCAGCCTCCGAGTACGGTGCAGGCATGTCAGATCGCCCGGACCAGGAAGACCCAGGCGAGCGCCCCTCGAGCTACAGCTTTCGGCGCAAACTCAGCGAGGGCCTGACCGGCCTCCTCGACCCTGAGGGCGCCCTCGGCAACGTCGCGGGGTTCGCTCAGGGGACGAAGAGTGAGCTTGTGCGGATCTTCGCCAACGAGGTCCGCTCCTTCCTCGACAACATGGACTCCGTCGAGATGCTCCAGCGGGTGATCGCCGGCCTCGTCGTCGATATCCACACTGAGATCCGCTTCAGCCTCGACGAAGACGGCAAGCTCCAGCCGACGATCACCAACCGGGACAGCACGATCACCGGACCGGCCGCAGCAGAAGCGACCCCGCCGGCCCCTGCTCCGAGCCCGCCCACCGCCGAGGCCAGCACGCCCGGTACGCCCCCGAAGGAGAGCAAGGCCACCGCCGACGGGAAGACTCCGCCGACGACAGGCCCCGCAGACCGACGACGCCCCCGCTAGGAGGGCGCGGCTAGCCGCGAGATGCGCGCGGACTTCGTGCATCACCCGTCCCCGCGCCGCGCTCGTCGGGTGCGGCGCCTCCGCGTGAACGGACTGACGACGCGCGGCGCGCGGCTCCGGACCGTACGTCCCCGCCTCAACACCGCCGCTGAGCGACGCGTGGGCCTCTCGCCCCTCGCAGGCCCCGGAGAGCTCGCGGCTCAGATCGGTCCTGCGACGTCTCTTCGGAGCCCACGAAGCGTCCGCCGCCGCCGGCTACAGACCGCCGAAGATCGAGATCGGCAGGGCCTCGTCGAGATCGTCGTCATCATCGTTCTGCGGGTCGTTGTCGTCGTCTGGGAAGACGCCGAGCTTCTTGTTGACGACGTTGTAGATGTCCTGCCCGAGCTTCATGCCGAAGCCGGAGATAATCGCGCGAATCAGGATGGACATGCGGAGGAGCCTAGCAGCACTCCGGCGCCCGCACCCGAAAGCGGTGAACACGGGGCCATCCGGCCCCGCGCCCACGCGCGCTCACGCCCAGCCCTCGCCTCCTACTCCGGGATCGCGCAGACGCCGACGTCCTCGTAGCCGGGCGGGGCCTGGCCCATGTCGAAGTAGGGCAGGCACTCCTGACCGTCGAGACAGACGCCGTTGCCCTCCATCACCGAGCAGAAGGAGGAGCAGCAGCCGTCCTCGGCGCACTCGGGGACGGCGGTGGGGGCGAGACAGATCAGCCCCGGCTGGCACTGGTTGGTGTAGTTGCAACCATCACCCTCGCCGCCCTCCCCGACCTCGACGCTCGTCTTGAAGCAGACGAAGGTCTCACCGCCCGAGGGATAGCAGCCCTGGCCCTCGGCGCAGTCCTGGACCAACGGGTTGCAGTTCGCGAGGCAGATCGGCAGCGAGCCGTCGTTGTAGACCACACACTTGGCGCCGCTATCCGGGCAGAGCATGTTGGCGTCGCAGAACTCGACGCAGGTGCCGTCGTTCCCCTCGTCGTCGGTCAGCAGGCAGATGTAGCCGACGCCGCAGTTGTCGAGCCCCGTGTACTTCCCGCCCTCGATGTCGCAGGGATCTCCGAGACCACCATCGCCGCCGACCTCGACGCAGATGTTCACCTCCCAGGGCTGACCCTCCGTCTGCGAGACCGCCGTGCACTTGTCCCCCTCGGGACAGTCCTGGGACATCGGATCGCACTGCCCGCCCATCGGCCCAGCGTCGTTGCAGTTGAGGAAGGAGCAACCAGTGGTCTCCGGATCCCCCGTGGAGCTCCCGCTCGCAGAGGCGGTGCCGTCCGTGTCTGTCGCGGTAGCCGTCACACTCGCGCTCGCGCTCCCGGTGTCAGTGTCGGCCGCGGACGCGCTCGCGCTCGCCGTCTCTGTCGCGCTCTCCGAGGTTGTCGTTGCGTTGGTTTCGCCCGTCGCTCCGCCCTTGTCACCGCAGCCAAGCCCGAAGGCCGCGAGCATGAGCACACAAGGCGTCAGCATCCCTTTCCTACTAAGTCCGATCATTCTGTTCCTCCGTGGGATCACGCTATCAGAGCGCGACCCTGGGCGGGGCCCACTGTGCCTGCTCCGGGGGCACGAATCGTCCGACGCAGCGGAGGATGAGATGAGCCCAGAACGGCGTTAATCAGCGAGCGATGCGGTCCCCGTCGACGCCGCCGAGGCCGAGGTCAAGGAGCGCGCGGCGAGCCGCCTCGAGCTCGTCGCGGACGCTCGCCGCGGTGCCGGGATCCGCGAGAGCATCGTCGATGAGGACGAGCCTCGGGAGCCACAGCTCGACCGCCCGCTCGTCGAGCTCTACCTCCGCGGGTGTCAACGCCTCGGCCCCGTCGCGGAGCTCCTGAGCCGCGCGGAGGTCTGCGGAGTTCTCGTGGACAAGGGCGAGCTGGGCGGCCTCGGAGGCCGCCCCCACCGTCGAAGTAGCGCTCGCCGCTGCCGGCGGCGCCGTCGAGCGACCGAGGACGAGCGCTGTGAGGAGACCGGCGACGAGCGCGAGGAGCAGGGTCGGCAGGTCGCGCCAGCCCGAGCGACCCAACCTCCGCGGCCCCCGTCGCCGCTCCCTCCCCTGTGGATGATGAGCGCGGGTCGGGTCGCGACGGTCCACCCGTCGTCGACGCTCCTGCCAAGCCCAGCTCGCATCCCCCACGGATCCACGCTCACCGAAATTCCGGCGCGACCAAAATTTTTGCCCATCCCCCCCCCACAAGCCGCGCTCTCCGCTGCGAACATGCTCGATCGAAGCAGCCCCGGGCGCGGCGACAGTGCCGCACGCGACGACCCTCCTCGCCCGCCTCGCCGAAGCCCACGGAAACGCCTCGAAGCGCGGCCCTTCGTCGATCCCACGCGGACCCACGACCGAGCGAACCGCGCTCTTCCTCGCAATCCGCGGCGAAGGTCCCGTCAGCCGTCGACGAATGTGCCGAGAGGAGCGCGAACGGACCCCGAGAGCCCGCCAACCGCGAATATTCGCGACTTCCTTGACCTCCGCAGATTGTTTGTATACACCTGTTCAGTGTCCCGTATGGCGCGTTCACCGCGAAACCCTCCGGACCCCCGCACCGGCAAGCCGCCGCTGACCGTCCGTCAACAGCAGGCGCTCGATTTTATCACCGCCTGCCTCAGCGAGCGCGGCTACCCGCCGACGCTCCGCGAGATCGGCGAACACATGGGAATCCGCTCGACGAACGGGGTCAATGACCACCTCAAGGCGCTAGAGCGCAAGGGCTACCTCCTGCGCGAGGAGCTCAAGAGCCGAGCCCTCCGCCCGGTCGAGCTCGAGACCGAGAAGAAGACCGAAGTGCCGATCCTCGGGCGGGTCGCCGCGGGTCAGCCGATCCTCGCCTCGGAGAACGTGGTCGACCGCGTCATGGTCGACCGCTTCTTCATCGGCGCCGCCAACGGGCGCGAGGTCTTCGGCCTCGTCGTCGAGGGCGAGAGCATGATCGAGGACGGGATCTACGACGGCGACTACATCTTTGTCCGCAAGCAGTCGACCGCCGAGCGCGGCGAGATCGTCGTCGTCATGATCGACGGCGACGCGACCGTCAAGCGGATCTACCCCGAAGGCGATCGTGTCCGCCTGCAGCCGGCGAACGCGACGATGCTGCCGATCTACGTCAGCCACGATGACTTTCGCTCGATCGACATCCTCGGCAAGGTCATCGGCGTCTACCGCCGCCTCCACTAGGCAGCCTGAGGGCTGACACGGCGGGGCGGAGCAGAGCTGCGCTCGCCTGACCGCCACAGGCGACGACGAAGTACGCCTTGTAGGATGTGATCTGGGGCAACGGGCGAGGGCGATCGTCCCCCGCCCCGCGAGGCCGAGGTCGATCGCGATCGACCTCGAGATCGGCGCCACTTCGGCTCCTCGCCAGCCCATCACCGGCGCGAGGCGGCGACGCTCCCGTTCGAGGGCGCGTTCACCCCCGATTTACCGGGAACGCCGCAGCCCCCGCAGCGGCCCGCGAGAAGGCCCATGAACCGGACAAAGAGGGCCCGTGCCCGCCGCTAGGGCGACGATGAACAGCACGCCCGCGCCCCCCAGCTCTTTCGGCTACAGTGGGCCCGTGCAGCGCCGCCGGGCATCTGCGGCGGTTCTCGTCGCCTGCCTCCTGGTCTCCGTCGGGATCAACCTCGGGGCTGTGGTTGGCAGCGTCGCGCTCCTCCGCAGCAATCCCAGCGTCCTGCCGGCGACGGCGATGCAGATCACCGACTATCGGTACTGCGGCGACATCTCCAGCGAGCTTGCGGACCTCGTCCTGACCGGGCCCCAGGGGCTCGTCGCGCCGCTGATCTTTGGCGACCTCGAGGCGATCCCTGAGTTCGCGACCACGCCCCTCGAAGGCGGCCGCCTCATCCTCGAGGTCCGGGATGTGATCTTCGGGCCGACCTGCGAGGAGTCGCCGATGCTCGTCGCCCTCGTCGAACCGGAGCTCCTGCCGAATGAGGAGGAGATCAAGGACTACGAGGAGCTCGAGGTCGAGCCGCCCAAGCCCAAGCCCGAGCCCAAGCTGAAGCCCGAGCCGAAAGAGGAGCTCGAAGAGCAGCCGCTGCCGACCCCCGAGCCCGAGCCAGAGCCCGAGCCCGAGCCCGAGCCCGAGCCCGAGGAGCAAAAGGAGAAGATCGACTTCACGCTCGAGCAGCTGAAGATGGTCGAGCAGCTCGACGAGCATGACGAGGAGCACTCGCCCGACGACGCCCACTATCTCTCGAACATCAACCGCGACGTCCTCGAGGAGACCCGCTCCAAGATCTCCAACCTGATCGAGGACGCCGAGGTGCCCAAGGCGTCGCAGGAGGAGCCCTCCGAGGAGCCGGACAAGGGGACGGCGAACGAGGAGAAGGTCGCCGAGACCCAGGAGCAGAAGAGCCAGCTCGCCCGCCTCGCGCCGCAGAGCAAGCCCGATCCGCAGCCGCAGCTCAAGGAGGAGAACGACCCGAAGCCGAAGAGCCTCCTGTCGATGCGCGACCTCCCCAAGCGCGAGCACGCCGAGGCGATGACCGAGCAGGACTCGCTGGCCAACGCCGCCAACGACGGCTCGCTCAACGCCGAGCGGCAGGCGCAGGCGCCCGTCTCCGCCCGCGATGAGCAGCGCGCCAAGCAGCGCTCCAAGTTCAAGGCGAACAAGTTCCGCATGTCGCAGAAGGACCTGACCGCCGCGTTTGGCAAGGACGTCGCCGCCGAGAAGAACCTCATCTCACAGCGCCAGTCCAAGCAAAAGGGCGTCTGGGAGGAGGCCCGGGAGCGCTGGCAGTCGCCGCTCGAGAACATGGTCCCCGAGGTCCGGCCGGGCAACCAGACCGCGCTGCGCTCGCGCAAGCACCCCTTCGCCCGCTACATCGCGACGATCCACCGGACGATCCACGACCTGTGGGCCTGGGGCTTCCTCGATCAGCTCGACACCCGCCCGCGCAACCACCCGCTCAACGACGTCAAGCTGTGGACCCGCGTCGAGATCATCCTCCTGGGCGACGGCAAGATCGACTCGGTCAAGACCGTGCGCTTCTCCGGCAACACCGGCTTCGACGCGGCCGCCCGCGAGATCATCTACGCGGCCGCCCCCTCCTTCCCGCCGCCGCCGCGGGCGATCCACAGCGGCAACGGCAAGGTCTACATCCACTGGGCCTTCCACCGCGACGCCCGGGCCTGCGGCACCTTCGGCGCCGAGCCCTTCATCCTCGACAATGCGGGACAGGGCGATCGTCCGGACCCGTCGAGGCCGGTGCGGGCGACGGGCTCGGAGGTCCGCGCCAACGAGAGTCGCCGGCTCTCGCGGCAGCTCCCGCCGACCAACGTCGGCCCCGAGGGACCGACGCCCCCGGCCGGCGCTCCGAAGGCGAGAACCCCGGAGGGCTCCTCGCCGGGCTCCGCCGCCGGCCCCACCGGCGTCCCCGAGTCTCCGACCAGCGACGACAACGCCGAGTCCGTCGCCGCCGCCAAGCGCTCGGCCAACGGCTGGCTCTTCGACTTCGCCGCCGGCGACATCGGCAAGCTCGTCGCCCGCTCGAGCATCCCCTTCTACATCGGCGACCAGGTCATCGCTCGCAACAAGGACGAGCTTGAGGGTGTCCTCAAGGCCATGGTCGAGGAGGCCCAGGGGAGCAAGCCCAAGGCGCCGAAGATCTTCACGGCGGCGGCCCTGCGCAAGGAGCTCGGCAGCGTCCCCGCGGGGGTCAGCGAGGGCTCCGGCAGGATCTTCGCGATGACCAAGATGGGCGGCGACCCGGTGATCCTGATGGTCGAGAAGCGCTTCGGCGCCTGGCGGGTCGTCGGCCTCGCCCGCTAGGAGCGCCCTCTCGATCCGCGTGTTCGCGGTCGCTCACACCTGCTCCGGAGCTCTCGGATCGGACCATAAATTGCCCTGCCCGCCATCGTCCCCGTCGGCGGAGCTGAGAGCGCTGTTCAGCGCGAGACATCCATCGCGGGCTCTCGATCGAGCGAAGGGCTCGGACACACGGACTCCGGCGCACAGCGACACCTCAGACCGGTCGAGGCTCTGGCAGACCGGGCGGCATCCGCTCGACGATCAGCGCCCCCTGAACGTAGCGGGGGCCGTCGCTCAGGACCCCCCCTCGGGGCGGTGGAGCGATCCACAGCTGCCGTGACCCGGTAAAGCCGAGGGCGCGGCTCACCTCTTCGACAGCGCTCGCCTCGACCGTGTAGAGGAGCAACATCGGCCCGACCACCGGGAGCTCAGGGCCACCCGGGAGAGGACAACCCTCCGGCAGCGGCCACGGCAGGCGGAAGAGCGCTGGCGCCAGGAAGATCCCGTCATGATCGGCGCGCTCTAGCCGACCCCCCTGGAGGAGAACGCGGACCCCCGGCGCGTCCCGCCAGCGATCGAGCGCGCGGAGATAGGCCTCGGCGAGCTCCGCCCCCGCGGGCCCGGTGAACGACTCAGGATCCTCCGCAGGACCTATCGCCACGCCGACCCAAAGGCGCTGCAAATAGCGCTCGAGGCGGTGCGTCGGGCCGCAGACGAGGGCATGGTGGATCGTCCGCGGCTCGTCCCCCGAGCGCCGAAGGCAGGTCCTGGCGAGCACATAGGCCGCAAGCTCGCGATCGCCGTCCTCGCTGACCACAGCCAGCCGCGAGAGCGCAGGCTCGACGCCGACGAGCGGCCAGCTCGCGACCTCCTCGGGCGCCTCCGCGTCGCCATCCCCCGCCCCGATCGTCAGGGCCTCGATCCCGTCCCCGCGCAGGCGCTCGTCGATCGTCCGCAACACCTCGATCGCGGCGGTCGACGCCCCGCCCTCGACCCCGAGCCACACGCGGCAGCCGCAGAGCAGCGCGCCCCAGACCGCAGGCAGACACTCGAGGGGCTGGCGCGCGCGCTCGATGATCCGGACCCCCGAGCCGTACCTACGCCCCGGGCTCACGCCGCCCCCGACGAGCCGGCGCAGCCCGAGCTGAGCCCGACCGATCACCACCTGGCAGTCCCAGGCGACGAGGCCGAGCTCGCGCCGCAGAGCCGAGGCGATCGCCTCTGCCCGGAGCGCGACGAGCTCCAGGAGCTCGTCGTGGCGAGCCCGCACCGCCGCCGCGATACGCTCTGGCGACACGGGCGGGACGCTCACGAGGGCCCCCTAGCTGGCGACCGGGTCGCCCGCGAGCGCTGCGCCGAGGAGCGACGCGAGCTCTGGCAGGACCGCGTCGCTCCGCTCCTGGACCTCCGTATGCGAGAGGCCGACCACACCCGCGACGTTCGTGATCACGGAGATGCCGAGGAGCGACGCGCCCTCGGCCGCGGCGAGCAGCGCCTCGTAGGTGGTGGACATGCCGACGACATCGCCCCCGAGCCGACGCAGCGCCTCGGTCTCGGAGGGGGTCTCGTACTGCGGCCCGCGGACGTAGGCGTAGACCACCTCCCGCAGGCGGCCGCCCTGGCCGAGCCCCTTGGCGGCGGCGATCTCCTGCAGGCGCTCGCGGTGGGCGGGCGTATAGATCGCGCCGCAGGGGATAAAGCGCGGCCCGACCAGCGGCGTCGGCCCGAAGAGGTTGATCTGATCGCGGATGATCCCGAGCTCTCCGGGGACGAGCAGCGGGCTGAGGCCCCCGGCGGCGCAGGTCAGGGCGACGCCCTTGGCCCCGCAGGCGAGCATCGCCGCGAGCGCGGCCGTACACGTCGCGATCGGGTGGCCCTCGTAGGCGTGGATCCGTCCGGTCTGGACGCAGACGCGGCGCTCGCCGATCGTGCCGTAGACGAGGGACTGGCCGTGCCCCGCGACGGACGGCGCCGGCAGGCCGAGCTCCGCCAGCGGGATCGTCCACTCGATCTCAAGGCCGAGGCCGGACCCCTCCGCGACCATCCCCTTGCCGATCCCGGAGCCGCAGATCAGCGCCCAGTCGATCGTCGCGCCGCCGAGCCGGCGCCTGAGGGTGTCTATCGCCTTGGCGGTCACAGGGTGGGACTCTGATGCATCCATGCTGTCCTTCTCCTAGCGGCAAAGCCCGCCGCAGGCGAGCCCTCTTCGCAGCGTTCGCTGCCTACAGCTCCGAGGCTTCCACTTCCCGGGCTAAAAATTCATGAAGGCGATCACGACGCCGAGGCCGATGCCGATCGTGATCCCGACGCCGACCGCGATCGCCGTCGTCCGAGCGGCGCTGCTGCGGGGCGCTGGGGCGGGGAGTGCCGAGGCCGCCGCCTTGCCAGCGTCGGCGCGGAGCGTGACCTCGGTGTGCCGCGGCGGGACCCGACCGCCCATCCGCCCCGAGACCTCGCCGAGCACCTCTTTGAGCTCCTCAAAGGTCGGCCGGACGTCCGGGCGGCGGCTCATCATCCGCCGGCAGAGATCCGAGAGCACCTCATCGAACTCGGGGATCTCGACCTTGAGCTCCGGGCGCTCGGCCTTGAGGTGGCGGCGGACGACCGCCGTGTAGTGGTCATCCTGGCCGCCCTTGCGGAAGGGCGGATGACCGCTGCACATATGATAGAGCGAGCACCCGAGGGCGTAGACGTCGGCCCGAGCGTCGACCTCCTTGCCCATCGCCTGCTCCGGCGCGAGGTAGTCCGGGGTGCCGACGAAGACGCCGGTCGCGGTGATCGAGAGGTCCTCCTGCAGCGCCTTGGCGAGGCCGAAGTCGGTGACCTTGACGACCCCCGCCAGGGTGACGACGAGGTTCGACGGCTTGACGTCGCGGTGGACGACGTCGACCCGCTGGGTCTCTGCGAGGCCGATCGCCGCCTGGCGGATCACCTCGGCGGCGTCGCCCGGGAGGAGCGGTCCGTTGCGCTTGACGAGGACGCCGATGTCCTCGCCGTCGAGGAACTCCATCGCCAGGAAGGGCCGGCCCTCGTGCTCGCCGATCTCGTAGATCTGGACCACGTTGGCGTGGTTCATCTGCGCGAGAGCGCGCCCCTCACGGAGGAAGCGCGTCTTGAATTCCTCCGACTCGCGGTGCTTGCGGCCGAGGATCTTGATCGCGACGCGGCGGTCGAGCTTGCCGTCGACGCCCTCATAGACCTCGCCCATCGCCCCCTTGCCCAGGAGACGCTTGACTTTGAAGCGGCCGATCTGCGCTGGGGTCGCCACGCCGTGATCAAGCTATCACGGACGGTCAAAGATTGGCCACGAAACGCGCGCCAGGACCCTCCGCGCCCGCCCGCTCAAAACGCGGAGACCGCGCGAACAGCGACCGCGAGAGACCTCCCCGAGGAGCACCCGCCGATCAGTCGTGCCGCGCTTCGTTCTCGAAGCGGGTGTGGTGCTTGATGAAGGTCAAATTGACGGTCCCGATCGGGCCATTTCGCTGCTTGCCGATGATGATCTCGGCCTTGTTCTCCACCGCCTCGCGCTCCTGCGGCGAGGCCTCGCTCGTCAGGTAGCGCTCCGGCCGATAGATAAACATGATGACGTCGGCATCCTGCTCGATCGCCCCGGACTCGCGGAGGTCCGAGAGCATCGGCCGGTGATCCGAGCGGCTGTCGACCGCCCGGTTGAGCTGCGAGAGGGCGATCACCGGCATCTTCAGCTCCTTCGCCAGGCCCTTGAGGCCGCGGGAGATCTCGCTGATCTCCTGCTCGCGCGAGTCGGTCCGGCCGCCCCCGCGGGCGAGCTGGAGGTAGTCGACGACGACCATCCCGTGCTGCTCCGGGTTGCCGTTGAAGATGTTCTTGTCCTCACGAAAACGGCGGGCGCGGGCGCGGATCTCGAGGATCGTCGGCGCCGCCTGATCGTCGACGTAGAGCTTGGCGTTGGAGATCCGATCGGCGGCGCTCACCAGATCGCGGAAGTCGTTCTCGATGAAGGCGCCGGTCCGCAGCTTCGACGAGTCGACCCGGGCCTCGGCGCAGAGGATCCGCTCGATCAGCGACTCGGCCGACATCTCGAGGGAGAAGAAGAGCACGGGGTTCAGCACCGGCCGCTCCTCCTCGGGGAGGTGACGGTGCCGCGCCTGCGGGACACAGGCGTTGGTGCAGAGGTTGAGGGCGAAGGCCGTCTTCCCCATCGACGGCCGCGCCGCGAGGATGATGAGCTCGCTCGGCTGGAGACCGCAGGTCATCCGGTCGAGATCGGTGAAGAGCGTCGGCACCCCGGTGATCGGGTTCTTCCGCTTGTGCCGCTCGGTGATGTTCTTGAAGACCGTGAGCAGGAGATCGCGCGATGAGACGTAGCTGGTCTTTCGACCCTGCTCGTTCACCGCCATGATCTTCTTCTCGGCCTCGTCGACGAACTCGTAGGGCTTCTCCGGGTCGCTCTGGGCGTCCTCGGCGATCTCCCGCGCCGCGATCGCGAGGTTGCGGAGCACCGCCGACTGGCGGACGAGATCGGCGTGGTGGGCGATGTTGTGGCTGGTCGCGTAGCGATCGCCGAGGGTGCTCAACGCCTCGATACCGCCGACCAGGCGCAGCGAGTCGGTCGACCGCAGCTGCGCCTCCAGGGTGATGACATCGATCGGCTCCTGGCGCTGCGCCAGGGCGGACATCGCCATGAAGATCGCCTGGTTGGCCGGGTTGTAGAAGTCGTCGCCGTTGACGACGTCGATAACGTCGTTGAGGGCGTTGACCCCACGAAGGAGGATCCCGCCGAGGACAGCGGCCTCGGCCTCACGGTTGTTGGGGAGCTGTCGTGAGCCGTTCATCGGGCGACCGAGGTTGTAACACGAGAGCCCCCACGGCCGCGGCTAGGAGGAGTTCTCCGGAGCCCTCTCGGACCCGCTCCGAGGCGCAGCGCTCGCCCTGGCAACGCTCTCTCAACCTCTCCAAAACCAAAGAAAAAGCCGACCCCCGGGATACGGGAGCCGGCCTTCGTCGGGTCAAGGAGCGGCTAGATGCCGACGACCTTGACCTTGAGGTCGACCGTGATGTCACGGCTGAAGCGGATCGGCACCTCGTGGTCACCGACCTCGCGCAGCGGCTCCGGGAGGTGGATGAGCTTGCGGTCGATCGCGATGTTCTGGGCGGCGAGCGCCTCGGAGATGTCCTTCGAGGTGACGGAGCCGAAGATGCGACCACCCTCGCCGGCCTTGCGGGCGACGGCGACGCTGACGGTCGCGAGGTGGACGGCCATCTTCTTGTGCTCCTCCTCGATCTTCGCGCGCTCGCGGGCGATCACCCGCTTGCGGTGCTCGACCTCGGCGATGTTGCCGCGGGTCGCCGCGAGGGCGAGGCCGCGGGGGAAGAGCATGTTGCGACCGTACCCGGGGCGGACGGTGACGACCTCGCCTGCACGGCCGAGGTTGTCGACATCCTTGGTCAGGATCACTTGGATACTTGCGGGCATGGCGGCCTCCTAACTGACGGTGAAGGGGACCAGGGCGAGCATCCGAGCCCGCTTGATCGCCTTGGTGATCTGCCGCTGCTGACGCGCGCTGACGCCGGAGATCCGAGCAGGCACGATCTTGCCGCGATCGGTGAGGAACGCGCGCAGGAGCTGCGGGTTCTTGTAGTCAATGACAAGGGTCTTGTCGACGGCCAGGAGCGACGCCCGGCGACTGTACTTTTTCTCGTCCATGGCGATTCCTACTCTTCCTCGTCGTAGCTACGACGGTGGCGCTCGGAGGGCTCGGGCTCGGGCTCGACGACGGGCTCGGGCGGCGGCTCGGCGGCGGCGTTGAGGAGATCCTCGGTGACCTCGGAGGGACGCGCCGCGGGGTCGATGTCCTCGTCGATCTTGACCGTGTGGTAGCGGAGGATCGCCGTCGAGATCTCGAAGTTGCGGTCGAGCTCGCGGATGATGTCGGAGCCCCCGAGGAAGCGCCAGTAGAGGTAGACGCCGGTCTTCGAGCGCTTGATCGGGTAGGCGAGCGTGCGGCTACCCCAGTTCTCGATCTGCAGGAGGGAGGCGTCGAAGTCCTTGAAGATGCCTTGGACTTTGCTGACGAGATCGAGGATGTCGGTCTTGTTGGTCGACGGGGCGAGGATCGTCACCGTCTCGTACTCACGCTTGGTGCCGCGAAGTGCACCGTGCGAGAGCACTTGGCCTGTGGTTGCTGACATGGGTGTCTCCTTATGGACGTGTTGGGCCCCCCGACCTGCGGGGAGCAAGGAGTGATCCCGAGGTGGAGCCGTCCAGTCACGAGGACTTGGGGGCAAGGGGGCAAGGGGGCTTGCCCCCACCGAGGGACACGCTTGATAGACCAACCCCCCTCCGAGCGCAAGGGCCTGGACAGGGCCGAGAACGGCGAAGACCGCCGGCCCCAGGGGCTCGGCGGTCTCCTCGGCCAGACGCGCCAAGAGCGCGTTTGGCATCTCACGCTGATATCAGCGGGCGATGAGGGGGGCGATCACCACCGCGACGATCGTCATCAGCTTGATGAGGATGTTGAGGCTCGGACCGGCCGTGTCCTTGAAGGGGTCGCCGACGGTGTCGCCGATGACCGCCGCGTGGTGGCGCTCGGAGCCCTTGCCGGTGTTGACCTTCGGGTCGAGGTTCTTCTTCTGGTCCTCGACCTGCTTCTTCGCGTTGTCCCAGGCGCCGCCGGCGTTGGACATGAAGATCGCCAGCATGACGCCGGAGCAGAGGGTGCCGGCCAGGAGACCGCCGAGGGCGAAGGGCGACCAGAAGCCGACCGCGACCGGGGCGACGAGGGCGAGGAGGCCCGGGGCCATCATCCGCTTGAGCGAGGCCTGGGTCGAGATCGCCACGCAGCGCTCGACCTCGGTCTTGGAGCCAGCCGCGAGGACCTCGCGCTCCTCGTCGTCGGTGAGCGGACGCTCCTCACGCTCGGCCTTGGCGACCAGCTCGAGACCCCGACGGAGGACGGGGATCTCGCGGAACTGGCGGCGGACCTCGGTGATCATGTCCATCGCCGCGTCACCGACGGCGTTCATCGCCATGGCGCTGAAGACGAAGGGCAGCATGCCGCCGACGAGGAGGCCGATGAGGACCTCGGGGTCGGTGAGGACGAGGGTCTGTCCGTCGCTGAACGCCAGGTTCTGGTAGGCGGCGAAGAGCGAGAGCGCCGCGAGGGCGGCCGAGGCGATCGCGAAGCCCTTGCCGATCGCCGCGGTGGTGTTGCCGACAGCGTCGAGCTCGTCGGTGCGCTCGCGGACCTCGTGGGGGAGACCGCTCATCTCGGCGATGCCGCCGGCGTTGTCCGAGATCGGACCGTAGGCGTCGACCGCGAGCTGAATGCCGGTGGTCGAGAGCATGCCGAGGGCGGCGAGGGCGACCCCGTAGAGGCCGGCGTAGTAGTTGGCGACGTAGATGGCGCCCGCGATCAGGAGGATCGGGATCGCGGTCGACTCAAAGCCGACACCGATGCCAGCGATGATGTTGGTCGCGGGGCCGGTCTTCGACTGCTCGACGATGCTGTTGACCGGGCGCTTGCCCTTGGAGCAGTAGTAGCCGGTGACGAGGCCGATGGCGACGCCAGCGATCAGGCCGGCGACCATCGCCGAGACCAGCTGCATGGTCGTCACCGGATCGCCGCCGGGGACGAGGATGATCGGCGCGCCGTGGGCGATCGCCGACTTGATCGTGTAGTCGACGATGAACCAGGAGACCGGCAGCATGACCGCCGCGGCTCCGAAGGCGCCGACGTCGAGCGCGACCTGCGGGTTTCCGCCCTCGCGGGTCTTGACCGCGAAGGTCATGACCACGGAGACGACGACCCCAGCCGCGGCGATGAGCAGCGGGAGGATGCTCGCCTCGAGGCGACCGGAGACCGCGAGCGCCCCCAGGATCATGGTCCCGAGGATCGAGCCGACGTAGGACTCGAAGAGGTCCGCGCCCATGCCGGCGACATCGCCGACGTTGTCGCCGACGTTGTCGGCGATGGTCGCGGGGTTGAGGAAGTGATCCTCGGGGATCCCAGCCTCGACCTTGCCGACCAGGTCGGCGCCGACGTCTGCGGCCTTGGTGTAGATACCGCCGCCGACGCGGGCGAAGAGGGCGATCGACGAGGCGCCCATCGAGAACCCGGCGAGGATGTTGATCACCCGGGTGAACTGGAGGGCCTGACCGTCGACGTCCGCGAGGGCGTCGTACTGGCCGAGGTAGACCAGGAGGAGGCTGCCGAAGCCGAGCAGCGCGAGGCCGACGACCGACATGCCCATGACCGCGCCGCCGCGGAAGGCGACGGTGAGGGCCTTGGGAAGGCCTGTACGGGCAGCGGCGGCGGTGCGGACGTTCGCCTGGGTGGCGACGCGCATGCCGAAGAAGCCGGCGAGGCCGGAGCAGAAGGCGCCCGCCAGGAAGGAGAGGCCGACGGTCCACGCCGAGGTCTCGCTGCCGTTGTAGAGCAGCGCGAGACCGCCGGCGACGACGACGACGAAGATCCCGAGCACCTTGTACTCGGCGGCGAGGAAGGCCATCGCGCCGCGGTAGATCTGGGCGGCGATGCCCTGCATGCGCTCGTCGCCGGCATCACGGCTAGAGACCCATTGAGAGGTGAGAAGGGCGTAGAGCAGGGCGATTCCGCCGGCTGCTGGCACCGCGTAGAGGAGGTCTTGGATCTGGACGTCCACGGGGGGGTTCCTTTCGATCGCGAAGGAGGAGTGTGAGGTCGTGTCGAGCGACGTTCGCCTGAGCTGCGCTCAGAGCTAGCCGCGGTGGGTGTTAAACGTGTTCATGGCCGCCTTGACCCCAGAGGTCAGGACCGCCTCGGCCGCCTTGGAGGCGCGGCCTAGAAGATCGGGGAGCTCGCCGCCCTCCTCTTGGGAGAAGTTCGAGAGCACGTAGTCTGCGACCTCGCCGTGCACCGGCCGGCCTACGCCGATCCGAACCCGGATGAAGTCGCGGGACCCGAGGGCCCGGATGAGATCGCGAAGGCCGTTGTGACCGCCATGACCGCCCCCCTCCTTGACCGCCACGCGGGCGTAGGGGAAGTCGATCTCGTCGTGGAGAACGACGATCTGGTCGGCGGGGACCCGATGGTAGGCAGCCGCCGCTTGGACGCTGTCACCGCTTCGGTTCATGAAGGTCATCGGCTTGAGGACGACACAGCGGGCTGTGCCGATTCGGATCGCAGTCTGCTGCCCCTTGAAGCGGTCGCTCCAGGCGGGCGGCGGATAGGTCGACTCACAGAGGGTGTCCACCGCCATGAAACCGACGTTGTGTCGGTTGGCGGCGTAGCGGGGCCCGGGGTTGCCGAGCCCCACGATCAGCCATGGGGCGTTGTCGACCATCGCCAGCGATCACGGCCACAGGGTCCCTACTTCTTGCCCTTCTTCTCTTCGACCTTCGCCTCCGCGACCTTGGCCTTGGCGGCCTCGACGTGGGCGAGCGGCGCCTTCGGGTTCTCCTTGAGGCGGAAGCCCTCAACCTTGAGATCGGCGATCCGCATGGTCTGGTCGCCCTCGAGGTGAGCGATGTCGATCATCACCTTGACGGGGATGGCGTCCGGCGTCGCGGAGATCTTGGCGTAGCGGCGGAAGGTCTTGAGCTTGCCGCCGGCCTTCACGCCGACGGGGCGCCCGGAGTACTCGACCGGGACGGTGGCGTCGATCTCCTTGGCCGGGTCGACCCGGAGGAAGTCGACGTGGACGATCTCGCGGCGGAGCGGATCGATCTGACGGTCGACCGCGATCACCGACTCGGTGACGTCAGCCTTGCCGTCTTCCTTGACCGTGAGGCTGAACCAGGTGTTCCAGCGCAGCTCCGGGTCGATCGCCTTCTTGAGGGTGTGGAGGTCGACGCTGAGGGCGACGCGCTCGCCACCGCCGCCGTACATGATGCCGGGGATTCGACCTGCGCGGCGGAGGCTGCGGGCGACGCCCTTGCCGGTGTTGTGGCGGACCTCGACGGTCAGGGCGCTTGCTTCGTGAGTCATGATATGTGCTCTGCTTTCGGGTTGTTGTCGACGGGTGGGTGCCACGCTCATCGGGCTCGCCGCCGCCGACAGACAGCTTTTTGGGGGGGTAGCTTGGGTCCAGGCTCGCTCGTCCTAGATGAAGAGGCTGGAGATCGAGTCGCCGTGGTGGATCCGCTTGATCGCCTCCGCCAGCAGAGGTCCGAGCGAGCAGACCTCGAGACGGTCACAGGCCGCGGCCCGCTCGTCTTGGTTGATGCTGTTGGTCACCCAGACCTTCGAGAGCGTCGAGTTGTTGATCCGCTCGATCGCCGGTCCGGAGAGCACGCCGTGGGTCGCGACGGCGTAGACCTCTCTGGCCCCGCCCTTCTCGATGACCGCCTTGGCCGCGTTACAGAGGGTCCCGGCGGTGTCGATGATGTCGTCGACGATGATCGCCCGCTTGCCCTCGACGTCGCCGATGAGGTGGAGCACCTGGCTGACGTTGGGGGACTCGCGGCGCTTGTCGATGATCGCCAGCGAGCAGTTGAGGTGCTTGGAGAAGGCCCGCGCCCGCTCGACGCCGCCGGCGTCGGGCGAGACGATGACCGTGTCCTTGCCGCCAAAGCCGAAGTCGCGGAGCACCGGGCGGAAGACCGGGGTCGCGAAGAGGTGGTCGAAGGGGATGTTGAAGAAGCCCTGGATCTGCCCGGCGTGGAGATCGACCGAGACGATCCGGGTCGCGCCCGCAGCCGCGAGGAGATCGGCGACCAGCTTGGCGGTGATCGGCGTCCGCGGCTTGACCTTGCGATCCTGGCGGGCGTAGCCGAAGTAGGGCATGACCGCGACGATGCTGCCGGCGCTCGCCCGCTTGAGCGCGTCGATCATGATCAGCAGCTCCATCAGGTTGCGGTTCGGCGGCGAGCAGGTCGACTGCACGATCACGCAATTGACGTTGCGGACGTTCTCGCCGATCTCGACGAAGATCTCCCCGTCAGAGAAGCGGGAGACCCTCGCCCGACCCTCGGAGATGTCGACGTGGTCACACAGCTCAGAGGCAAGCGGCTGGTTCGAGTTACCACTGAAGATGGTCAGGGTCTTGTTCACGCTGCGCTCCTCGCTGAGCCAAAACGGAGAGGGATGGGTTTGGGGCGGTAGGATTCGAACCTACGAATGTCGGTACCAAAAACCGATGGCTTGCCACTTGCCGACGCCCCAGCACTGAGAGGAGAGCATCCTCCGCCAATCGCGCGGCGTTATAGGACCCGCTTCGCGCGCCTGTCAACTCATCGCACGACGACCTCATCGGCCCTCGCAGCCGGCCCTAGACCTCCGAGGGGGACCCCCTCGGCCCTGCGCGTTCATCGCCTCGCAGCGGCGGGCCCCAACTTCAGTGTGAGTTGACGATCGCCGCAGAAATGGCACGCAGAGACCTTCGGCGGGGTCGTAGGAGGGGCCTATAGCCCCCCTCTGTGTTACCTTGCGCGCCGTCAGAGGTCGCGTGTGAAGCGGCCGTCGAGACCGCGAGGAGAAGATTCTGGATGTTGTCTAACGAGCGCCGTTCCATCTCGAGTTTTGCCCGTCTAGCCGTCGCCTGCGCCCTCGCGGGCGTGTTTGTCGCGCCCAGCAGCGCCGACGCAGCGGCGAACAAGGACGATCTCAACTTCGACCTGCCGATCCAGGAGTTCACCCTGGCCAACGGCCTCCGCGTCTACGTCGTCGAGGATCACTCGACGCCAGCCTTTAACCTGACGCTCCACTACGACGTCGGCGCCCGCGACGAGGAGAAGGGCCGCACCGGCTTCGCCCACCTCTTCGAGCACATGATGTTCGAGGGCTCGGCCAACGTGCCGCCGATGGGCAACCTGACCTACGTCCAGCGGGTCGGCGGCAACAACAACGCCGGCACCTCCTGGGACTCGACGGTCTACTACGACAATCTCCCGAGCCAGTACCTCGACATGGGCCTCTGGCTCGAGTCGGATCGCCTGCGCTCCCTCGAGATCACCGACGAGAACTTCAAAAACCAGCAGAAGAACGTCAAGGAGGAGAAGGCGATGCGGATGGACAACGTCCCCTACGCCGGCGCCTTCATGAACTTCCTCTCCTCGGCGTGGGCCGGCTCCGGCTACGACCACCCGCCGATCGGCTCCATCGAGGATCTCAACGCGGCGACCACCGCCGACGTCAAGGCCTTCTTCGACGCCTACTACACCCCGAACAACGTCGTCCTCGTCCTCGTCGGCGACGTCAACTTCGGCGAGGTCAAGACCAAGGTCGAGCAGTACTTCGGCGACATCAAGCGCGGCCCCGATCGCAAGCCCTCGCCGCCGACCAACATCGACAAGTCCAAGCCCTTCGAGCAGGTCACCCCCGACCCGCTCGCTCAGCAGGCGCTCTACGCCATCGGCTGGCACACGGTCGGCGAGACCCACCCGGACCGCTACGCCCTCGACCTCCTCGGCAACGTCCTCCTGGTCGGCGACTCCGCCCGGATCCCGAAGATCCTCCAGGACGAGAAGAAGCTGGTCGCCTTCACCGGCGGCAGCCACTTCTCCCTCAAGGAGGCTGGCCTCGTCTTCATGCAGGCGATGCCGCTGCCCACGACGAAGTTCGACGACATCAAGACGGTCGTCCGCGACGAGGTCACCAAGGTCCAGAAGAAGGGGATCTCGAAGAAGGAGCTGCAAAAGGCGATCAACGCCCAGCTCATGAACACCGTCTCGACCCTCGCGACCAACCAAGGCCGGGCCAACGCGATCGCGGCGGGCGTCGTCAACCACGGCGACCCGAAGTACGTGCTCACCGAGCTCTCCAAGTACCAAGAGGTCTCCGCCAAGGACATCAAGCGGGTCGCGAACGAGTACCTGGGGCCCAACTGGCTGACCCTCGAGATCACCCCCGGAGCCGGCTCCTGAGCCGCCGTCATCACCTGACTTAAGAGGAAGACGCCATCATGACCGCCAACTCCCGCACCACGCTGACCCGCATGACCGCCCGCGCCCTCGCCTGCGCCGTGGCCCTCACCTTCACCAGCCAGACCGGCTGCAAGCCGAAGGAGGAGGAGACCGTCGTCCCGGAGCCCGAGCCCGAGCCCGAGGCGCCCGTCGCCGAGGTCGAGGCGCCCAAGCGCCAGTACATGGACCCGCCGCCGCCGACCGATCCCAGGCCGGTCCAGTTCCCGGAGATCCAGTCCTTCACCACCGACAACGGCCTCCAGGTCTACGTCGTCGAGAACCACGAGGTCCCGCTGGTCACCGCCCAGCTGGTCATCCGCGCCGGCACCATGGACGACGAGTTCCTCGCCGACATGACCGCGTCGATGCTCGGCGAGGGGACCAAGAAGCGGAAGAAGGCCAAGATCGACGAGGCGATCGAGCAGGTCGGCTCGTCGATCAACACCGGCGCCAACACCCACGACACGTCGATGTACGCGCGGGTGCTCAAGCGCGATCTCGGCCTCGCGGTCGAGCTGATGGCCGATCAGGTGCAAAACGCGGTCTTCCCCGCCGACGCCCTGGAGAAGCTCAAGGAGCAGCAGAAGACCGGCCTCAAGGCGGCGAAGAGCGATCCCGGCACCTTGGCCGACACCCTCTTCGGCATGGTCGCCTACCCCGAGGGGCACCCCTACGGCCGGCCGCTGCCGACCGACGCCCAGATCGACGCGATCACCGTCGACTCGGTCAAGAAGTTCTACGGGACCTTCTACCGCTCCAACAACGCCTACCTGATCCTCTCCGGGGACATCACCAAGGCCGAGGCGGAGCCGGTCGTCAAGAAGTACCTCGGCAAGTGGAAGCACCTCGAGGGCACGGCGCCGACCAACCCGCTCAACGCCTTCAAGGCCGACCAGTACAAGCACCCGAGCAAGCTCGTCGTCCACCTCGTCGACCGCCCCGGCTCGGCGCAGTCGGAGATCCGGATCGGCAACCTCGCCCTCGCCCGCAAGCACCCCGACTGGGAGAAGTTCGAGATCGCCTCGGCGATCCTCGGCGGCGGCTCCACCGGTCGCCTCTTCGAGGACATCCGCGAGGACAAGGGCCTGACCTACGGCATCTACTCGCAGATCAAGCCCGGCCAGGCCCCCGGCACCTGGCGGATCTGGACCAAGACCAAGACCAAGAAGACCGCCGAGATGCTCACCGCGATCTTCGGCCACATCGGCCAGATCCGGGACACCCAGCCGAGCGACGAGGAGCTCACCGACGCGATCAACGAGGAGGTGGGCTCGTTCCCGCTCGGCCTCGAGACGCCGCAGCAGATCGCCGGCAAGGTCCGCAACATCCTCACCTTCGGCCTCCCGGACGACTACTACAAGGTCTACCGCGACGAGGTGCTCAAGGTGAGCAAGGAGGACGTCCAGACGATGGCCGGCAAGTACATGCTGATGGTCCCGCACATCGTCATCGTCGGCACCGCCAAGAAGGTCGAGCCGCTGATCCAAGAGGCCCTCCCGGGCGCCGAGGTCATCCTCTACGACACCGACCTCAAGCGCGTCGGCGGCTAGCCGCCGGCCCCCGGCCTGGCCGAGACGCTCTCCCAGAGCTCGATCTGAGGGCCCAAGAGGGACGATGAGGGACCGCAGCCGGAATGGCCGCGGTCCCTCTTGCGTTTCTCCCCCGCACCGCGAAAGTCTGGTAAATCGGCTGAGCGCGAGGCCAGGGAGCAACCTTTTATGTGCGGGATCATCGGCTACACAGGGACACGCGACGTCACCCCTATCCTCCTCGACGGCCTGCGCCGCCTCGAGTACCGCGGCTACGACTCCGCCGGGATCGCCGTCTACGACCCGACCGCCCAGCACCTCCGGGTCGCCCGCCGCGAGGGCAAGATCAGCGGCCTGGAGCAGCTCCTTGAGGACAGCCCGCTGAAGGGATCGGTCGGCATCGGCCACACCCGCTGGGCGACCCACGGCCGCCCCTCCGACGACAACGCGCACCCCCACCGGGCCGGCCACGTCGCCGTCGTCCACAACGGGATCATCGAGAACTACCAGCAGCTCCGCAGCGAGCTCCAGGGCAAGGGCGCGAGCTTCGGCAGCGAGACCGACTCGGAGGTCATCGCCCACCTCCTCGAAGCGGAGATGAAGGAGTCGGGCTGCGACCTCCTCGAGGCGCTCGGCAAGGCGCTCGGCCGCCTCCACGGCACCTGGGCGATGGCCGCGATCAGCGACCAGCAGCCCGGCGAGATCGTCGTCGCCCGCCACAACGCGCCGCTCCTGATCGGCCTCGGCGGCCCCGGCGTCGGCGAGGAGAGCCCCGCGGCTGAGAACTACGTCGCCTCCGACGCGGGCGCCCTCCTGGCCTACACCCGCACCGTCGTCGACCTCGAGGACGGGGACATCGCCCGCGTCCGCGCCGACTCGGTCGAGATCTTCGACGCCTCGGGCGAGCCGGTCCGCCGCCCCCGTCGCCGGATCGAGTGGAGCCCGATCGCCGCCGAGCGCCAGGGTTTTAAGCACTACATGCTCAAGGAGATCCACGAGCAGCCGCGGGCGATCGCCGACACCGTCGTCGGCTGCGGCTTCGCCGACGGCGCGGTCGCCTTCGACGGCCTCGATCTGGGCGCCCTGCGCGAGCGCGGCCGCCTGATCCTCCTCGGCTGCGGCACCTCGTGGCACGCAGCGCTCACCGGCAAGTACCTGATCGAGCGCCTCGCCCGGCTCCGGGTCGAGGTCGACCTCGCGAGCGAGTTCCGCTACCGCGATCCGATCATCACCAAGGACGACCTGGTGATCGCGATCTCGCAGTCGGGCGAGACCGCCGACACCTTGGCCGCGCTCAAGGAGGCCAAGGCCCGCGGCGCCCGCAGCCTCGCGATCTGCAACGTCATCGGCTCGACGATCACCCGGGTCGCCGACCAGGTCCTCTACACCCGCGCGGGGCCCGAGATCAGCGTCGCCTCGACCAAGGCGTTCACCACCCAGCTCGCGGTCCTGACCCTCCTCGCGGTCCACCTCGGTCGCCTCACGGGATCGCTGGAGGAGAGCCGCGCCGCCGCGCTGGTCGACGGCCTCCGCGATCTCCCGCGCCAGGTCGACAACCTGCTCGCCCAGGGCGCCGCGATCCGGACCGTCGCCCGCCGCTACCTCCAGGCCCGCGACTGCATATTTCTTGGCCGCGGCCTCGGCTTCCCGGTCGCCCTCGAGGGCGCGCTCAAGCTCAAGGAGATCTCCTACGTGCACGCCGAGGGCTACGCCAGCGGCGAGATGAAGCACGGGCCTATCGCCCTCATCGACGAGCAGGTGCCGGTGATCGTCCTCGCCCTCCAGGGGCCTGGCTACCAGAAGGTGGTCTCCAACCTCGAGGAGGTCCGGGCCCGCGGCGGCCGGATCATCGCCGTCGCGACCATGGGCGATCAGGCGATCGCCGACGTCGCCGACGACGTTCTCCTGGTCCCCGCGGTCGCCGAGGAGCTCCAGCCGATCGTCTCGAGCGTGCCGCTCCAGCTCCTCGCCTACCACTTCGCCGATCTCAAGGGCACCGACGTCGACCAGCCGCGCAACCTCGCGAAGTCGGTCACGGTCGAGTAGGCGCCCGCTCACCGAGGAGCTCCGGTGGCGCCCCCGATCACCCGGCGAGCGCTGCTCCGCACGCTCCCGCTCGTCACACTCCTCGCCTGCGCGCGGCCAGGCGCCTCGACGCCGCCCGCCTCCGCCGATCTGAGCTGGCTCGTCGGCGCCTGGCGGACCGAGTCGGAGGGTCCGGTGACCGTCGAGTCCTGGACCATGGTGGCCGACGGATCGCTCGTGGGCGAGAGCGTGACCCGCGAGGGAGGTCTTCGCGTCCATAGCGAGCTGCTCTCGATCACGACCGAGCCCCGCGCCCTTCGTGCCGCCCCCTCAGGTCAGCCGCCGCACACCTTCCCGCTCGTGGAGGTCGGGCCGCGGCGGGTCCTCTTCGCCGACCCGACGCACGACTGGCCGCACTACGTTCAGTACGAGCGCGACGGCGACCGCCTCATCGCCACGGTCTGGGGTGAGGCCGATGACCGCCCGCCCGCCGTCTGGAGCTTCATCCTCGTCCCCTGATGCAGGGCGGAGGCGCAGGCCGGCCCTCGCTTCGCGGCACAGACCGGCCTCGTACGTCTAGGCGGCGCTGCGAAGCGGCTCGGCCTCCGCTCCGGCGGAGACGCAGGCCGCCGCGCCCGCGACCGCCTCAGGCGTGATGCCAAAGCGGGCGCGCACGTCCTCCAGCGGCTCGTGGACGAGCGCGGCCCAGTCCGCGCCGAAGAGGCTCCCGCAGGCCTTGCCGTGGCGCCAGCCCGTGGCGATCGCCTCCATCCGCGCCGAGATGTCCTGCGGCGCGCGGACGACAGCGTTGAGGAGCCCCGCGGAGATCACCGCCGCGCCGATCGGCGAGCCGAGCTGAGCCACGTAGAACGCCTGCAGCCCCAGCTCGCCGGCGATGTCGGTCTCAAAGCCGGTGACGACATGCCAGAGGTCGTGGCTGCGCTCCATGTGGATCTTCACCCGCTCCTGGGGCTCGATCGTCGCCTCGCTACGACCGTCCTTGAGACGATAGAGCGCCCCGAGGTCGAAGCCGCGAGCGTCGATGAACTCCGCATAGGCCCGCCCCAGGGTCCCCGCGGGGAGGGCCCGCAGCTCCTCGATCCGGAGGAAGAGCAGCGGCCGCGAGTCCGCCATCAACGCGCTCACCTCGGGCCTCGCGAGGAAGCTCGAGATCGCGCCGCCCGCGTCGCTCTCGTGGACCCCGTCGATCATCCGAAAGACCACGTCGAGACGGGAGGGATCCCGCGCCATCTGGAGGTATCCCGCGAGAAAACGAAGACCGCTGATCATCTTGTTGTGCATAGCTATCACCCCGCGGCGGCCTCGTTCGCCGCCGCTGAAAATAATATGAGCAGTTGTTCACATCTTGTACACTCGCGTTTCATGTCTCCCCACAACCGCGCGCACAATGCAGGAGAAGAGCGCTCTAGCGACCGCAGGAAGCCAGTTCAGGCCCGGTCAAAGGCGACGGTCGAGGCGATCCTCACCGCGACGGCTCAGATTTTGGAGCGAAGCGGCCCCGAGGCGGCGACGACCAAGGCCATCGCGGCGCGCGCGGGCGTGAGCGTCGGCTCGCTCTACCAGTACTTCGGCAGCCGCGACGAGCTCATCGACGCCCTCGCCCACCGCCACGTCGACGCGATGCGGAAGGTGCTGAGCGAGGCCCTCGCCGAGCTGATAAGCCTCCCCCTCGAGGCCGCGATCCCGCGCCTGATGACCGCGCTCATCGCCTCGCATCGGGTCAACCCCAGGCTCGACCACGTCCTCCACCAGCTGACGCCGATCAGCGACACCGCGATCCTCGACGACTTCCAGGACTTCGCCGCGACGATCACGACGACCGCCCTCCGGACCCACCCGGACACCGACCTCGATGACCCCGAGCTGGTCGGCTCGATCCTCGCGCAGGCGGTCTCAGGGGTGCTCCGGACGACGCTGCGCCGCTTCCCCGAGCGGCTCGGAGATCCGGCCCTCGAGCGGCTCCTCGCCGACCTGGTCCTCGGCCTCCTCGGCCGCCAGGGGAGCGCGACTCGTGGAGCTGGCTCTACGACTGCGCTATAAGGCGGCATGCTCACGCGACTCGAGGTCGACGGCTTCAAGTCCCTACGCGACTTCGCCCTCGATCTCGAACCCTTTACCGTTCTGGTCGGCCCGAACGGCGCTGGGAAGTCGAATATCGTCGAGGCGCTAGCTCTCCTCTCTCGCCTCGGCACTAGGGTTGCCCCCGAAGCTGCGCTCCAGGGCGGCCGCGGACGGGCTATCGATCAATTCGCGCGGCATCGCGGAACGAGCGCGCAGAAGATCACGATGGCAGCCGAGGTCCTCCAGCTCGACCAGGACGGGGACGACGGGGAGCTGTACCGCTGGGCCGAGCGCTTCCGCTATGAGGTCTCGCTTACGCGTCAAAGCGCCGGGAAGAGCAGCGAGCGCGTCAAGCCTCTCTTCAAGGCCGAGCGCATCCCAACAGCAAGCGATCCCTGGCGTGATCAGCACCCAGAGTGGGACCCCTCCTTCGTCACCCCCGCTGAGGAACACCACGAGCAGGAGTACGAGTGGCCGCCCTTCTTCGCTCTCCACACTCTCCAGATCGAGACCTCGCGCATCCGCGGACCGAGCGAGCGCATCGACCCTGGCTCCTTGGCCAGCGATGCCCATAACCTCCCGAGCGTCCTCGCATCGCTCTCCGACGCCACGCTCGCTGAGATCCGCGCAGAGCTGGTCGGCCTGATCCCAGGTCTCTCCGACTTCCGGATCATCGAGCGTGACGACACCCATGAGATCCAGTTTCTCACCCGCGACGGCGACGAAATTCCGGCTCGGCTAGCCTCCGACGGCACCCTTCGGATGCTCGCGGTCCTCACGGCGGTCCTCGGCGGCCCCTCTTGGGATACGACGATCTGCATCGAAGAGCCGGAGAACGGGATCTTCCCCGGCCGGCTGCGTCGACTGATCGATCTCCTCCGTGAGGTGACCTCTGCGGAGTCCATGGCGTCGTGGCGAGCAGGAGAGTGTGTCTCCTCCCCTCCCCAAGTCCTCGTGACCACCCATTCGCCAGTCTTCCTCGCCGCTCTCCGCGACCACCCGAGGGCGTTGCGATACGTCGATCTCGTTCGCAAGGACCACCGGATCGTCACCCGCGCCCGCGCTCTCCCTGGAGGGGGGACTGAAAAACCAGGGTCTCGGGTCAGCCTCGCGGAGATCGAAGCGGTCCTTGGAGGCACCGTCTCCTTCGAGGACGAACGATGATCTACGTCCAGGTCGGCCTCTACGCGGAAGGGCCATCCGACTACGACTTCCTGCTACCGCTGCTAGACAGGCTCGTCGACGATCTCCTCGCCTCCCACTACCCAGGTGAGGCGACGACCCAACCGTCTCCGCTGCCCCTCGACGCCGCGACCGCCACCAAAAGCCGCGAGCACCGGATCGCAGAGGTGCTCGTTCAGTATCAGGAGACCATCCAAATCCTCGTCGTCCACGCCGATGCCGACGGAGATCCGGCACGAGCTCGACGTGAGCGCGTGGACCCCGGTTCCCATCGGGGTCAAGCGCTCCTCACCCAGAGGGTCGAAGTGGTCGGCTGTATTCCCGTTCAAGCTATCGAGGCGTGGATGCTCGCCGACCCACAGACCTTTCGTAGCCTCTTGGGGCACGCGGTCGAACTTCCACGCAACCCCGAAGCCCTGGGAAGGACCAAGCTAAAACCAACGCTGCAGAGCCTACTCCAGGTGCAGAGTCGCCGACGGCTCAAGGCCGCACAATTTTTTGGCGAGAAGGTGAGCCTCGACGAGCTCCGCCGTCTTTCCGCCTTCCAGGCGTTTGAAGCGGAACTCCTCGAGGCGCTCCATGCGATCGCCCGGCGTCTTCCCTAGGCTTCCATCGGCGGGCTCGGAGAATCTTGCCGAGGTCAAGGCTTGACGTCGTGAGCCCAGCGTCAGCGTCGCTCAGGGTGCGAAGCAGGCGTTCGCCTCGTCCTGGCAATTGGCGTCGATGCACTCCTCGTCCGTGCACCCGTTGTTGATCGCGCAGGTGATCAGGCCGACGAGCGCCGGAAAGCTGTTCTCCTCGGTCATCGCGTAGCAGTTGCCGAGGCAGATCTCGCCGCCGCCGCACTGGAGGCCGCAGGCCCACCCGTCCGCGCAGTTCCCCTGCCCCCAAAGACAGGTGCTCCACTCCTCGCCGCACTTCTCCTCCAGGCAAGCCTCGTCCTCGCACATGTTCGCCGCCGCGCAGGTCGCGAGCTCCGTCACCTCGGTCACCGCGCCCGGGGTCCCGGAGGCCATGCAGGAGGCGGGGCAAAGCGGGTCATCGCCGCACTCGGAGAGGCAGCCGAAGAGCGGAGGACACTCCAGAACATCAGCGCCCCCGCTGAAGCACTCGCCGAGCTGGGGCCCGCACTTCTCGAGCACACAAGCGTCGTCGCCGCAGCCGTTCGCCATGATGCACTGGGCGAGCTGGTTCAGCTCCGCCTGCGCGAGCGTGGTCGCGGCAGCGTAGCAATTCGCCTCGCACAGCGGCTCGCCGCCGCAGGCCTCCGCGCACTCGCTCAGCGCAGCGCAGGTGGCATCGCCGCTCGTGCAGCTCAGCAGCTCATCGGCGCAATTGCTGCCGAGGCACTCCTCATCGTCGCCGCAGCCGTTGTTCGCCGAGCAGAGGATCACCGCCTCCGCCTCCGCCGCCCCCTCGTCCGATCCATCGGCGATGCACTTCTCCACGCATCCCGCGTCGCCGCACTTATCGGCGCAGTCGAGCACGACCAGGCAGGAGTTGTTGCCTGGATCGCCGCCGGTCGTCGTCGTCGTCGTATCGCTCGTCGTCGACACCTCCGTCGTCTCGCCGGTCGTCGTCGTCGTCGTCCCGGTGTCGCTCTCCGAGCCGGAGCTCGTCGTCGACGTCGACGTCCCCTCCGTCTCACCGCCCGACGTCGTCGTCGTCGTCGACGTCTCGGTCGTCGTCGCAGTCGTCGCCCCATCATCGCCCGAGCAAGCGCTCGCGAGCAGGAGGGCGAAGAAGGGGGTCGTGAGCGGGTTGAGTATGCGCATCGTCGGCTCCAGGCGTTAGGCCTTCGAGCCTACAACGCGCCAGCTCCTCCGCCGAGGAGACAGCACCACAGACCCCTGACAAAGCCGAGAGCCCGCCGTCAACGCGTATCTGGGCGGTCGTGAGACCTCTGCTACCTCCCCGATACCCAAGCATGGCGACCGTCCCCGCCACCCGACCCCGCAGCTTCACGCCTCAGCCCCCGATACCCAAGCTCACCCTCCTCAGGAGGACGAGCTACGAGACGTGCAAGCAGCAGCGCCCGAGCCGATGCCGACCGTCCCCGCCACCCGACCCCGCAGCTTCACGCCTCAGCCCCCGATACCCAAGCATGGCGACCGTCCCCGCCACCCGACCCCGCAGCTTCACGCCTCAGCCCCCGATACCCAAGCTCACCCTCCTCAGGAGGACGAGCCGCGGGGGGCGGGCGAGGGGGGACATCGCGAACGAGTCTAGGACGCGCATCGCCCCCTTGGAACAAGGGGTCGATGCGCGCTCCGACCTGTCTGAGAGAGTGATGTCCCCCCTTGACCGGCCTTCGCCTCAGCCTCCGCCCCTCCCCCACAGCGTCCGAGCTCCGCACCTGTCCGAAGAGCCCCTCAGCCTCCGCCCTCCCGCTCGAACTCGCACCGCCACCGCCACCGCCACCGCCACCGCCACCGCCACCGCCACCGCCTACGCCATCGCGACCCCCTACGACGAGCGCCGCCAGCCCCCCGACTTGCCGCCCTCCTTCGCGGTCAGCTCCACCGCCTCGATCGTCATCCCCCGGTCGATCGCCTTGCACATGTCGTAGATCGTCAGCGCCGCGGTCGTTGCGGCCATCATCGCCTCCATGTCTGGCCCCGTGCGATCGTGGGCCTCGACGCGGGCGTCCACGATCACCCCCGGGAGCCCCTCATCGATCGTGAAGCGGACGTCGACCGCCGTGATCCGGACCGGATGACAGAGCGGGATCAGGGCCGGCGTCTGCTTGCTGCCGCCGATCGCCGCCAGCCTGGCGACCGCGAGGACGTCCCCCTTGCCGATCCCGCCCTCGCGGATCCGCTGCAGCGTCGCCGCCTCCATCCGCACCCGGGCCCGGGCCGCGGCCATCCGCGGCGTCTCGGCCTTGACCGTGATCCCCACCATCCGCGCAGCGCCCCCTGGATCGAAGTGAGTTAGCGGGTCTGTCATCGGCGCAAACTACCAGGATCCCGCCGCACCGGATCGTCCGCTGCGCGCCCGCGCCACGCCATCGCCCGTCCACGACCCCCTGGCCGCAAGTCCAGCCGCCGCGGGCCTCCCCAAGAACCGCCAGGGATCGACCCAAAAGCGCGTTTGATGGCCCCTACGGGCCCTTCCCGCGAGCGTGGCCCTAGACCTGCCCCCCGTGATACTTATTGGCCGCCCACGGAGATCGCTAGCGACCATGAAAATTGGGATCCCCAAGGAAGTCCACCCCGGCGAACGCCGCGTGGCAGCGACCCCCGACAACGCCAAACGCCTGCAGAAGTACGGCTTTGAGGTGTTGATCGAGGCTGGGGCGGGAGCCCTGGCCAATTTTGGGGACGACGCCTACGCCGCTGTCGGATGCACCATCGTCCCCGAGGTCCGTAGCCTCTACAATCAGGCCGACATCGTCCTCAAGGTCCGGGAGCCCGAAGAGCACCCGACCGAGAGCTGTCATGAGGCCGACCTTGTCCGCGAGGGGGGGACCCTGATCTCCTTCATCTGGCCGGCCGAGAACGAGGCGCTGGTCAAGCGCCTCGCCGCCCGCAAGGCGACGGTGATCGCGATGGACCAGGTCCCTCGGATCAGCCGCGCGCAGAAGCTGGACGCGCTCTCGTCGATGGCCAACATGGCCGGCTACCGGGCGATCATCGAGGCGGCCAACGCCTTCGGCCGCCTCTTCACCGGTCAGATCACCGCCGCCGGCAAGATGCCGCCCGCCAAGGTGATGGTCGTCGGAGCTGGCGTCGCCGGCCTCGCCGCGATCGGTGCCGCGCGCGGCCTCGGCGCGATCGTCCGCGCCTTCGACACCCGCCTCGCCGTCCGTGAGCAGGTCGAGAGCATGGGCGCCGACTTCCTCGAGCTCGAGTTCGACGAGGATGGCGACGGCGCCGGCGGTTACGCCAAGCTGATGAGCCCCGAGTTCATCGCCGCCGAGATGGCGCTCTTCAAGGAGCAGGCCGAGGAGGTCGACATCATCGTCACGACGGCGCTGATCCCCGGACGACCGGCCCCGCGCCTGCTCGAGCGTTACCACGTCGAGGCGATGAAGCCCGGCTCGGTGATCGTCGACCTCGCCGCCGAGCGCGGGGGCAACTGCGAGCTCACCCAGCCAGGCGAGGCGATCGTCCACAACGGCGTGACGATCATCGGCTACACCGACCTCCCGAGCCGGATGGCGGCGCAGTCGAGCCAGCTCTACGGCTCGAACCTCTGCCACCTCCTGGACGACATGGGCCGGGCCGAGGGCTACAAGGTCGACCTCGACGACGTCGTCGTCCGCGGCGCGATCGTCCTCAAAGAGGGCGAGATGCTCTGGCCGGCGCCGAAGCTGCCGAACCCCTCGCCGCCGAAGCCGGCCGCCCCGGAGCCGGTCGCCGTCGCGCCCAAGAAGGAAGAGAAGAAGGGGGGCTCGTCCACGTGGCTGCTCCTCACCGGCGCCGCTCTGGTCGGCATCGGCATAGGCGCCCCGCCGAACTTCCTCTCCCACTTCACGGTCTTCGTCCTCGCCTGCTTCGTCGGCTACCAGGTCATCTGGAACGTCAGCGCCGCCCTGCACACGCCGCTGATGTCGGTGACCAACGCGATCAGCGGGATCATCATCATCGGCGGGATGCTCCAGGTCTCAGGCCCGGTCACCTCTCCGGCGACCCTCCTCGGCGCCGCCGCGATCCTCGTCGCGACGATCAACATCGCCGGCGGGTTCCTGGTCACCCACCGAATGCTCGGGATGTTCCGCAGGTAGGAGACCGCCGCCATGTCTTACAGCCTCCTCATCGTCTGCTACATCGCCGCGAGCGCGCTCTTCATCCTCTCCCTCGGCGGGCTCTCCCGCCAGGAGACGGCGACCCGCGGCAACACCTACGGGATCATCGGCATGCTGATCGCGATCGCGGTCACCGCGGTCGGGACCTCGCTGCACGGGTCTATGAACGTCACGGGCTCCGGGTATGCGGTCCTCGCGGCGTCGATCATCCCCGGCGCGCTCATCGGCGCCGTCCTCGCCAAGCGCGTGGCGATGACCTCCATGCCGGAGCTCGTCGCGATGCTCCACTCCTTCGTCGGCCTGGCCGCGGTGCTCGTCGGCATCGCCAGCCACATCGCCCCGATCGAGCAGCTCACCGGCACCGAGCACACGATCCACGCGATCGAGGTGTTCGTCGGCGTCTTCGTCGGGGCGATCACCTTCACCGGCTCGATCATCGCCTTCCTCAAGCTCAAGGGGTCGATCGGCGGCAATCCGCTGACCCTCCCCGGCCGTCACGTGCTCAACCTGGCGATGGTCCTCGGCTGTGTCGTCCTCGGCTACCTCTTCCTGACGGGGTCGCCGGATCAGAGCCTGACCTGGCTCCTGGTGATGACCGGCATCGCCAGCGTCATCGGCGTCCACATGGTGATGGCGATCGGCGGCGCGGACATGCCCGTGGTCGTGTCGATGCTCAACTCCTACTCGGGGTGGGCAGCGGCGGCGGCGGGCTTCATGCTCTCCAACGACCTCCTGATCATCACCGGCGCCCTGGTGGGCTCCTCGGGCGCGATCCTCTCGTACATCATGTGCGCGGCGATGAACCGCTCGTTCATCTCGGTCATCCTCGGCGGCTTCGGCTCCGACGGCGGCTCCGCCAAGGGCCCGGCCATGGCGATCGAGGGCGAGATGACGGAGATCGACGCCGATGACACGGTCGAGCTCCTGCGCGACGCCAAGAGCGTCGTCGTCGTCCCCGGCTACGGCATGGCCGTCGCCCAGGCGCAGCACACGGTCTCCGACATCGCCAAGCTCCTGCGCCAGCGGAAGGTCAACTTCCGCTTCGCCATCCACCCGGTCGCCGGTCGCCTGCCGGGGCACATGAACGTGCTCCTCGCCGAGGCCAACGTCCCCTACGACATCGTCCTAGAGATGGACGAGATCAACGAGGACCTGCCGGAGACCGACGTCGTCCTGGTCATCGGCGCCAACGACATCGTCAACCCCTCGGCCGAGGACGACCCGAACTCGCCGATCGCCGGCATGCCGGTCCTCCAGGTCTGGAAGTCCAAGCAGGTGATCATCATGAAGCGCGGTCGCGGCACCGGCTACGCCGGCGTGCAAAACCCGCTCTTCTTCAAGGACAACAGCCGGATGCTCTTCGGCGACGCCAAGAAGACGGTCGACATCCTCATGGGCAAGCTGCGCGACTAGCAGCCCCAAGCTAGCGATGTCCCCGCGCGGGCGCCTCCTTCGGGTGGCGCCCGTCGTCGTTCTCGGGACCGGCCCGTCGCCGCGCTTCGCCGCTGCTCTTCGCGCGAGATGTTGGCCGGACCGAGCAAGTCTCTGGCCGGCTCGGGCAAGCAGCGGATCGAGCGGCCCCCTACAAGGGCCTGGCGATGATAGCCCCTACGACCCCCTCCCGCACGACCTCCACAGGCCAGCCCTCCAAGCGATCGAGGCGGAGCGCCCTCCGGGGCGCACTCCGGAGCGCCCTCGTGGCCTCGTTCGCCGCGCTCCCCCTGACCTCGGCCTGCGACCCGGGGCCCCCCGACGAGAACGAGGAGGTCCCCGGGACCCTCCGCTCCTTCGTCTCCGGGCCGGAGGGCTTTGACACCCGCTCGTACTACTACGACACGGGCGAGCAGGTCGTCGTCTTTGACGCTCAGTTCACGGAGCCGCTCGCCGAGGCGCTCGTCGCCGACATACGCGCCCACACGGACTCGCCTATCGCCTACGCCGTGATCACCCACCCGAACCCCGACAAGTTCAACGGCGTAGGTCCGCTGCGCGACGCGGGCGCGACGATCATCGCCGCCGAGGCGACCGCAGCGGCGATCCCCGGGGTCCACGCCTACAAGCGCGCCTACTTCGTCGGCGGAGGGACGTTCACCGAGGAGACCTATCCCCCCGAGGCCACCGTCGACGAGACGTTCGGAGGCTCGCTCCGCCTGCCGCTCAACGCCGGCGCCGTGGTCGAGCTCCGCGTGCTCGACAACCCCGGCGTATCGAGCACCCAAACGGTCGCCCACATCCCGGCGATCGACGCCCTCATCGTCGGTGATCTCGTGCATCACCGGGCCCACGCCTGGCTCGAGGGGGGCATCGTCGACGGCGCGCCCAAGCCCGATCTCGCGGCCTGGATCGCGGCCCTCGGCGAACTGCTCGCCTACTCCGAGACCACCACCGTCTACGGCGGACGCGGCGAGCCGGCGCCGGTCGCCGAGGCCGTCGCCGAGGAGCGCCGCTACCTAGGCGAGATCGAGCCCCTCGTCCGCGACTACCTGGGCGCCCTCGACGATCCGCAGGCAGCGCTCGCGGGGGACGACGCGGGCGCCCACTTCGCGGCGATCACCGAGCTCGCGCGCGCAGCCTTCCCCGACTACGAGCACGCCTATCTCATCACCTACGGTGTCTACGGCCTCGCCCTCGACCTCGCGGGCCAGGGCTGAGCCGAGCGCCCAGCGACCTCGACCTCGCCCCTCCTCGCGGCCAACGAGATCGCGTGTGCTACTCGGGAGGGGCGATGGCCGACCACGTCGATGTTGACGGAGTAGCCGCCCCCTGCTTCGTCCTCACAGACGACCTCCCCGCTCGGGTGGACTCCGGTTGGCATCAGCACGGCCGCGGCCAGCTCCTCTACGCGCGCCGCGGTGTGCTCGACGTCGAGACCGAGCGCGCGCGGTGGCAGCTACCGCCGCAGCGGGCGGCGTGGATCCCCCCGACGACCGAACACCGCGTCCGGACCCGCCGTCCCGCGCAGCTCGCGACCGTCTACTTCGACTGCGCCACGATCCGGACGATCAGCGCCGAGCTCCGAACCTTCCCGATCCCGCGGCTCGGGCGGGAGCTGATCCTCCACGCAGCGGCCTGGGGGATCGACGTCCGCGCGCCGCCGACCGTCTCCGCCGGCGTCTACTTCAGCCTCCTCGCCGATCTCTGCGCGACCTGGGTCGGCGACGCCCGCCCGTGGTTCCTCCCGACCGCCCGCAGCCCCGAGCTCCGCCGCGCCTGCGACCACATCATCGCCCATCTCCACGAGCCCCTGACCGCCGCCGATGTGGCCAAGGCCAGCGCCCTCTCGACCCGCTCCCTCGCCCGGCGCTTTCGCGAGGAGACCTCGACGACCTTCGCCCGCTTTCTCCGCAGCGCCCGGATCCTGGCGGCGATCGATCACCTCAGCGAGGGGACGATGTCGGTCACCGAGGTCAGCCTCGCCGTCGGCTTTCTCAGCACCGCAGCCTTCTCGCGGGCCTTCACCGAGCTCGTCGGCCAAGGCCCGCGGAGCTTTCGTCACCTCGCCGCGGACCGACGGTGAGAGGAGCGTGCATCGACGCCGTCCGCCCAGGCCGACCCCGGACGACCTCTCGCCAATCGCCGAGCCGCACGCTCCGCCGACCGCGGGCCGATGACAAGACGAGCGCGGGTAGGCGGGCGGGCGAGGGGCGACGAGGCGGGTCCCTCGCGGACGCGGGTCCTCCCATGCCACGTGCTCGCCACGGGTGAGGCTGAGGTGCTTGAAGAGACAGGTACGCGTGTCTCCGCGCGAGGCACGGGTCCTCCCGCTGCGTCCCACCCGTCGCCCCTCGCTCGCCCGAGCGAGTCTGTCGGCGCTCCGCTGGACGCTCGGCGATCGTCTCGATCGAGAGAGTGACCCTTGGTACAGATCATATGAAGTCGGGAGCAGATCTGTAGGCGCTCCGCTTGCGAGTACGTGGATCGCTTGCTCCCGTAGGTCTTCGCTCGATATGTGCTCGTCGCGACTCTCGACGATGATGAGAAACAACGCGCATCGTCGGCCGAACTTCGGTCCGTGTCGAAGTCCAGGCGAGCGCGAGCCTCCGAGGCCCCAGTGAGAACACCGAGCGGGACAACTCGCGCGAGTCATCTCAAGGCCGAACCTCGGCGAGAACGGAGCCCACAGGCAAGCGCTCGACCGAAGTGCAAGAGCCTCGAGCCTCCGCCGGTAGAGCTGGTCGTCGATCCGGCTCCTGTGACTCCCTTCGCGGGGCTCACGCTCGCGGCTCGATCGATCGCCGCAAGCTCCGGCGCTCGATCAACGGCCGCGTGAAGGTCTTCGAGAACAAGCGCGGCTACGACGAAGCGACGCACGTCCTGAGCCACGTCTACAACCTCTTCCTCGGCGGCTTCGTGCTCGGTGTTCTCACAGGCGTTTCGGAGGCTCTCGATCGCTCTGGCTTCGGTACGGACCGAAGTGCGACCGGCGATGCGCGTTGTCGCTCATCAGGTGCGCGAGAGACTCGACGAGCATGTGTCGAGAGAAGGTCTGCACTCGCGAGTCCTCTACGCACCCGGTAGCGGAGCCCAGGAAGACTTGCTCGGGCGAGCGAGGGGCGACGGATGGGACGCAGCGGGAGGACCCGTGCCTCGCGCGGAGACACGCGTCCCCTGTCTCTTCAAGCAGACCAGCCTATCCCGTGGCGAGCACGTGGCATGGGAGGACCCGCGTCCGCGAGGGACCCGCCTCGTCGCCCCTCGCCCGCCCGCCTACAGCCCCCAAGCTCCGCCCCTCGCCAAGCACGAGGTGAGCGTTCACCCACACGGATACAGCGCGAAGCGCAAAACCCGTGTCACGGACGATTCTACGCGGGTTGTCTAGGACGCCTCACAGCAGCGCTTATTTCAGGGCTAGGCCGCGCCGGGGACGACCCCGAGCCACTCGCAGAGCCGAGCCGCACGCTCCGCCGGCAGGTCGATCGTCGGCCTGCTGACCGAAGGAACAGCCTCTCCGTGGAAGTCCGATCCGCCCGTCGCGACCATCCCCTGCTCGTCGACGAGGCGGCACCAGCCCTCGCGCTCAGCGGGCCCGTAGCGGCCGTAGAAGGCCTCTAGCCCCCCAAGACCGGCGCCGTGAAAGCGGCGACAGATGTCGGCGACCAGCGGGAACGAGCGCAGGGTGTGGGGGTGCGCGAGGGACATGCGACCGCCGCAGGCCCGACCGAGATCGAGGCCGTCGCCGAGGCTCAGCCGCGCGATCTGAACATCCGCCGGACCGCCGTCGCGGAGGAAGCGATCGAAGGCCTCGCGCAGGCTGTTGACGACGCCGGCCTCCTTGAGCGCGCGGGCCACGTCCGGTCGACCTGGGGTGTGATCGCTGGTGCTGGCCAGGAGCGCCTCTCCGTCGAGCTTGATCCCGAGCCCGGCGAGGCGATCGACGATCGCCAGGAGCCGCTCTTCGCGGGCGAGTCGAACCCCGCGCAGGCACTCTTCCAGCGTCTGGAGCCCTGGCCCGTCGGCGATCCCGTAGATCAAGAGATGGATCGTCCGGCGCCCCTCCTTGCAGCTCAGCTCGACCCCGCGGAGAACGGTGCACGGGCGACCGGCGAGACGCTCCGCCGTCGCGGCGTAGCCGTCGACCGTGTCGTGGTCGGTGAGGCAGAAGAGCGCAGCTCCGGCGTCGACCGCCGCCGAGGCGACCCACTCCGGCGACATGCTCCCGTCGGAGCAGGTCGAATGGCAGTGGAGATCGAGGCGCATGCGGGGAGCCTACTCGACGCAGCCGCCGCGACGACCCGAGCCCTGAGAAAATCGACGCTTTAGGCTCCGCTCTGCCCGGCCCTACCGTGGCCACGCCCTCTACCTCTGCGCAGAGCCCGTCGCCGGAGCTGGGCCCCCCTCGCGCGACGGGGCCGGTCCGGCCCCGCAGCACCGCATCGCCGCATCGCCGCATCACCGCATCACCACAGCACCGCATCACCGCATCACCGCATCAAGAGGGCAGCGGTACAGCGGTAGGCGCCTCGACGAGCGCATAGCGGAGACCCCGATCGCGGACCACAAGCGTATCGGCGCCGCAATGGCGGAGCACCTCGAGGAGGATCGTCAGACCGGCGATGACCACGTCGGCCCGCCCCCGCGCGAGCACCGGCGTCACCCGCTCGTCCAGGGTCAGGCGGGCGAGACGATCGCGGAGACCCTCGATCGCCGCCGGCGAATGCTCCGAACCGTCGACCTTCTCGCTGTCGTAGGCGCCGAGCTCGAGCAGGAGCGCCGCCGCCGTCGTCACCGTCCCTGCGAGGCCGTGAAGGCGGGGCGAGGGCGGCAGAGGTTGGGCGCTCAGGGCCTCGCGCGCGGCCGCGGCCATCCCTTCGATCTCCGCCAGCGTCGGCGGATCGCCGGCGACGAAGCGCTCGGTCAGGCGCACCGCGCCGAGCCGATGGGAGACCGCGCTGATCACCCGCTCGCCCTCACCGACCACAAGCTCCGTCGACGCCCCGCCGATGTCGACCACGCGCAGACCTCCCCCCTCGGGATACTCGTGGGCGACGGAGAGGTAGGAGAGCCGAGCCTCCTCAGCGCCGCTTATCACCTCCATCGGCACGCCTAGGATCTCAGCCGCGGGGACGAGAAAATCGTCGGGGTTGTCGGCGAGGCGGACCCCCTCCGTCGTCACCGCGCGGATCGTCGCGCCCTGCTCATCCGCCGCCCGCCGATAGATCCGAAGCGCCGCGAGGGTCCGCTCGATCGCCTCCGGCGCGAGCGAACCTGTCGCCGCGACCCCCTGACCTAAGCGAGTGATGATCGCTCGATCTTCGAGCACCTCGAGCGAACCGTCGACGGCCCGCCGCGCGAGGAGGAGGAGCGACGTGTTGGTGCCGACATCGATGACCGCCTGCCAAGGGAGAGTGCTCATCGGCGCCAGTGTAGCGGCCACCGTGGGCACGTTCTCACCGAAGGACGATCGCCCCGCCCCAGAGATGGCAGAGCCTGCGCACGCCGACGCTGGCGGCTACCCTCGCCGCACCCCAGCGCGACCGAGCACGACCTTCGATCTAGCTCGCGAGCACTCGCTCGACCTCAGCCGAGAGCACCCGCACGGGGACGGGCTTGATCAGGAAGCGCCTCGCTCCGAGATCGAGACAGCGCTCCGCGATCGCCTCCTTCTCCGCGGCCGAGAGAACGATGACCGGCGTCGACCGGAGGAGGTCCGCAGCGTCGCGGAGAAAGTCGAGCCCGGTGTACTCCGGCATGTAGAGGTCCAGCAGGATCACCCCGTACGAGCGCGCCCTCGCCATCTCGAGGCCCTCGATCCCAGAGCTCGCGGTCTCCACTGCGAAGCCATCTTGGCTGAGCCGAGTCTTGCAGAGGAGGCGCATCATCGGATCGTCGTCGACGATGAGGACCGATCGATCTGCGGGAGTCTCCACCGCGAAGAGCCTCGACAAGAACGAGCGAACACCCATGCGATCAAGTCTACGGAACCGATCCAAACGGCCGCAGCGTCCAAAATTCAGGATTTATCGCGAGTTCTGTCCGATGACGTGCTCCCCCTTCGCACGCTCCCCTACCTCCTCCGACCGCGGCTTCGCAGCCCTCCCCGAGCGGCTCGGCGCCTCTCGCCGGCAAACAAAAAGCCCGGGGATGCCCGGGCTTTCTGCGTAGCGGCCGTTCTCAGCCGGCCGGCCGTCGATCTACTTGGAGCGCGGGCCCCAGTCCGGGGTCGAGCCCGCCTTGATGATCTGGATCTGGTTGTTGCCCTGCTCGTTGGCGACGTAGATCCCGCCCTGCGAGGACTGGAAGGCGATCATCCGCCCGTCGGGGCTCCAGGTCGGGTCGAGGTTGCGACCCGGGTTCTGGGTGATCCGGTTGATCTTGCCGCCGCGGAGGTTGATCGAGAAGACGTCGTAGCGGTTGCTCGAGTCACGACCGGAGTAGGCGATCAGGTTGCCGCGATCGCCCTCGCCGTGGTTCCAGTCGGGGCTCTGGTTGTAGGAGCCCTGCTTGGTGACCCGGGTCGCGCCGGAGCCGTTGGCGGACATCCGGAAGACCTGCGGCCCCCCGGCGCGGTTCGAGACGAAGGCGAGCTGGTTGCCGCCGGAGTTCCAGGAGGGGGAGCCGTCGATCGCCTTGTTGTTGGTCAGGCGCGCCTTGATCGTCCCGCTGCTGTCGATCGTGTAGATCTCGGAGTTGCCGTCCTTGGTCAGGGTCAGGGCGATCGTGCCGCCGTCCGGCGACATGGTCCCGCCGAGGTTGAGCCCGGACTGGGTCGAGATTCGCTTGAGCTGACCGCCGCCCATCCACAGGTCGGGGTTGCGCTTGGCGTAGCTGGTGAAGAGCACCTGGCCGCCGGGTCCGATCGACGGGAGGATGTTGAGCGACCGGTTCGAGGTGATCGAGCTCGGCGCCTCGCCGTTCATCTCGACCGTGTAGACGTTCTTCGAGACGGTCGGCGAGCGGGTGGTCCGGACAAACGCGATCCGCGAGCCGAAGACCCCGGGGATCTTCGTGTAGTGCTCGATGATGTCGTTCATGAAGCGGTTGGCCGCCTTCAGCGGATCGCTCGCCGCGTAGCCGCGGGCGAGCACCGGGCGGTCACCGCTGGCGATGTCGTAGAGGCGGAACTTGAACTGGCCGCCGACCTCGTCGGCGAGGACGACCGTCTCAGCGCCGATGTCGGCCCACGCCTTCTTGTCGAAGCCCTTGCCGCGGACGAGCGCGCTCGGGATGCTGCGACGGTCGATGACGTCGAAGCCGCCGGAGATCGCGGCGTTCTTGCGGAGGATGTCGCCGACGCGACCGTCGGCTGGGATCGCGAGGCGAAGCAGGCGGAAGCCGCTGCCGACCGAGACGTCGCCGCTGGGGGCGGCCGCGTTGGCGACGGCAGGCTCCTGTCCAGCGAAGTACGAGGTCGCGACGAGGATGGTGGCGAGAATCGAAGTTCCGAGCAGCGTCCGCTTCATAGGTACCCCTGAGGCGTGGCAACCATACACGGGAGCCGGCACGGGGTGAACCCCTTTGCCTTTTCGAGGGCGACACCTGCGCGAGTGCGCAGTTCGGGGGCCCCTCGGAGGAGGAGGCGCCGGACAACGCGCGGAGAGACGGCGGCCAGGATCTGCCGAACCTGCCCTAGGAGCCCGCAGAGGGGCCACTACGAGCTTCAGGGGGCGCGAAGGCGCTCAACGTTCACAGGAGGAGATCAGCGGACCTTGCCGCCGTTACTCCAGGTGAACCGGTAGGGGATCTTCTTGCAGCCGCCCTTGAGCTGTTTGGCGATGTCCGCCGGGGGCAAGGGGATCTTGGTCGCGAGAACCGCCGCCTTGACCATGTTGTCGAGGGTGGAGTCACCGCTCCCGCCCTTCGTCGTCACCTGAGAGATCGTCCCGTTGGCGCAGATGACGATCTGGAACTTGTAGGCGCCGGACTTCTGCTCGGCGGCGTAGCTCGGGACCTTCATCTTGTTGAGGGCGCCGATCACCCCGGTCGCCCAGGGATCGCCGTCCTTCGCCATGTCGGCCCAGCCGTTGGGCGAGCCGAAGGGATCGCCCGGGAGGTCCTTCACCGTCGGCAGATCGTTCTTGAACTGCTTGTTGGTGTCCCGGTTCTTGTCGGACTTCTTGGCGTCCTTCTTGTTCGGGTCGGCCTTCTCCTTGGACTTGGTCTTGTCCGGCTTCTCGTCGACCTTCTTCGTCTCGGTCGGCTCGACCTTCTCGTCCTTGGTGACCTTCTCGGCGGCGCTCTCTTCGGCGGCGACGGTCTCCTCGACGATCATCTTCTCGGGGAGCTTCTCCGGGTCGATCTTCTCGCCCTGCCGGACCAGCGCGCCGGGGACGAAGTCCATCACTAGCTCGTCGGCGTCGTCCTCTTCGGCGGCGTTCGCCTGCGGGATCATCAAGAGCCCCCAGAGGCCAGCGCTGACCGCCGCGGTCCCGACAAAGCCGCCGATCAGCGCCGCCGGGTTGCGGAGGATGTCGCCGAGCTCGCGCGCCATCGGGACAAAGGGGGAGAGCAGCGCGGGGACCGTGCGAATCTTCCGTTCTTTGTCACTCATGGTCCTGTCCTACCTTTTTCCGCGCCCCACGCTGGGATCGGTGATGAAGCCGACCTTCTCCACCTTAGCTTCTTGGAGCGCCAGGAGAACGTCAACGATCCGCTCGTACGGAACGTTCTGATCGCCCTGGAGAAAAACGTGGCCGTCGCCCTGGATCTTCTGATTGTTGGCGATCTCCTGCGCCATCTGCGCAGGATCGTCCGCGAGCGGTGTCGAGCCCATGTAGACCCGCCCCTTCACGTCGATCGAGATCACCGAGAGCAAAAGGTCGTCCTCGGTCACCTCGTCGGCGACCGCCTTCGGCAGGGTCAGCTCGACCTCGGTCTGCGGCGCCATCATCGGCGCCGACACCATGAACATGATGAGGAGGCAGAACATCACGTCGACGAGCGAGGTGACGTTGATCGAGGCCATCGGACCGTCCCCCTGGACGCCGTCGTCGATCATCTTGCTCATCGTGGTCTCCTCCTCCCCGGGTCCTCGTCTGCGGCTCCGCTCTCCCCTAGGCCTGGCCTAGAGCTAGAAGAAGTGGCGCTTGACGATGTTGAGGTAGTCGCTCGAGAAGGTCGACATCTCGGCGCCGAGCACCTTGAGACGACGATTGAAGTAGTTGAAGGCGACGACCGCCGGGATCGCGGAGGCGAGCGCGAGGGCGGTGGTCACCAGCGCCTCAGCGATCGGCTGCGAGACCGTCGCGAGGTCCGCCTGACCCGCCGCGGCGATGTTCAGGAAGGCGTCCATGATGCCCCAGACCGTGCCGAAGAGGCCGATGAAGGGGGCGGAGCCGGCGACGGTCGCGAGGAAGGGCAGGAGGTTCTCGAGCTTGGTCATCTCGCTGACCCGCGCACGCGCGAGCGCTCGCTCGATGTTCTCGAGGCCGTCCATCTTGTCGTGCATCGTCCCGGTGGCCGCGGCGTCGTCCTTGTCCTTCTTCTTGACCTTGGACAGCTCGACGTAGCCGGCGCGGAACATCGCCGCCAGCGGCGAGTACTTCAGCTGGTCGGTGACCCGGTAGATGTCGTCGAGGCGCTTGCTCTCCCAGAAGCGGTCGAGGAAATTGATCGACTGCGACTGGGCCTGCGAGACGTGGACCAGCTTGTAGAAGATCACGAAGAAGCTGAGCACCACGAGGGCGATCAGGATCAACACGACGACCAAGATGATCCCCTCGGATCCGAAGAGCAGGTTGTAGATATCAACCTTACCGAGGAGGGGGGTAAGAGACATGCTCAAGGCCGGCGAGATCACAGTGCCGGCAGGCTACAGCCGCGCGGCCAAAGCCGTCAAACCTATGACGCGTCCGGTGGTATCCTCCGCACATGCACCGTCTGGGGCCCTGGGGCGCCAAAACCCGCCTCCGCGCAGCCGTCCTCGCCCTGACGGGCCTCAGCGCCGCGGCCGGGACCCTCGGCGCGCTGGCGACCGGCTGCACCCCGACCGAGGGCTACGTCGAGATCGCCTGGTCCCTGATCGATCAGGGGGGGACCGCCCTCTACCCCGACGGGGCCCTGACGAACACCTGCGACTTCGTCGGCCTGGTGGACAGCGGCGACGGCGGGGTCGACACGCCGGGAGATCCTGTGGAGACCCCGGCGACCCTCCGCTTTGAGCTCCGCGTCTGCGACCCCGGGTGCGCCGGCGGCTGCGACGACCCCGAGTGCCAGGTGATCGATCCGCGCAGCTTCGCCTGCAACACCGCCCGCGGATCGGTGACCGTCCCCTCGTCGGCCCTCGACTACCGCTTTGAGCCACGGGTCATCGCCGAGCTCGCGGGCGAACCCGCCTGCACCTGCACCCTCTCGACCGAGTGCGTGCAGCTCCCGGGGCCCCGCGATCGCAAGGTCGAGGGCGGCCTCGTCACCGACCTCCAGGTCTATCAGATCGTCCTCGACCTCGACGACCCGACGACCGCGACCCTCGACCTCCGAACATGCTGCGAACTCCCCGAAAACTGCCCGTAAGCTCGATGCAGTCGTCTGTCGCGGTCTCGGTCGCAGCCGCGCTGGCGGCCTGCGCCCTGCCGCAGGACCGGCTCACGGGGATCGAGCTCTCCTGGTCGATGCTCGAGCGCGAGGCCAGCGACGGCGACGCCAGCCTGCGCCTGCGCACCTGCGCGGGAGCGCTCGTCCGCCGGGTCGAGCTCACCGTCGAGGACGTCGACGATCCCCTCCGGGCCTCCACCCTCACCTACGACTGCGAGTTCGGCTACCAGACCGCCGAGGAGCTGGCGAGCCTGACCTCGAACGTCTTCATCGACCTCCGACCGGGGGAGTACCGGCTCCTCACCCGCGCGCTCTCGGACGTCGACGGCGACAGCTACGAGCTGGAGGAGCTCCTCGCGGTCGGCGAGCGAGATCTGCTCAAGCTCGACGTCGATCTCAGCCCGCCCACAGCCCCCTGGGAGCTGCTCCTCGCGGGCGCTGGGAGCTGCTCGGTCGCCGCCGCCCACCTGACCTACGCCGAGCCCGGGGATGATCTCCTGCTCGCCGACGGTGAGGTCGCGACGACCGCGCGCTACCGCGAGGCGCTCGTCGGCGACCAGGGCCTGGCCCTCGGCGGCGGGGAGATCGCCTGCGACGGCCCCTGGGCGGTCGATCAGCGCTTCGAGGTCGATCCTGGGCGCTACGTTCTCAACCTCGAGGTCGACGGACCGGAGGGCGGCACGAGCTGCGCTGTCCCCATCGTCATCCCCTTCTCCGGGCTGACGACGACCCTGGACCTTGCCAACCTCCCCTGCGACGGCTAGACCCGCGCGTGATGTCGATCTCGCGCCCTGCCCTCGTCCTCGCGCTCGCGCTCGCTCCGGCCTGCGCCGAGTCGCCGAGCGTCGAGCTCCGCTGGCGGATCCAGGCCGAGGACCTGGACGAGGGCGCCGAGCCGCCGGAGCTGACCTCGATCCGCCAGTGCACCTCGGTCGGGATCAGCAAGCTCCGCCTGACCACCCGGCGAGACGGCTTCCCGGTCGACGTCCGCGAGCTCCCCTGCTTCCCCGACGAGTTCAACGCCGACAGCGGCCTCGCCCCCGGCCCCGAGCTCGACGCCGGCACCTACGAGCTGACCCTCCAGGGCCTCCGCCGGAGCACCGGCACGCCCTGGGCCGAGGGGGTCTCGGTCAGCGCCGACGTGACGATCAGCAGCGGCGCCGTCGCCCTCTTAGAGGATCTCGTCCTCCCGGCGCCGCCGACCTGCGACGACGGGATCGACAACGACGGCGACGGCTACGTCGACAGCGCCGACATCGACTGCCGGGTCACCGACCCGCGCGAGAGCAACCAGGTCACGAACATCCAGTTCTTCGTCTCGCCGAGCTTCCTCGGCGACAACCCCTACGTGACCTGCGGCACCGTCGGCGTCACGACCTTCCGCCTCCGCGTCGACGACGATCCGAGCACCGACCGGGTGATCGGCTGCTCCACCCTGACCTCGTCCTTCTCGCGCCGGATCGATCCCGACGTCGAGTCGCACTCGGTGAGCATCACCGGCCTCAACTTCGACAACGTCGCGGTCACCGAGACCAAGGTGACGGAGTTCACCGTGACCGGCGCCCAGGGCAAGCCGGTCGACGTCGACGCGACCTTCAGCGGCGACGATCTCCTGACCCCCCTGAACGCGCCGATCCAGTTCATCGTCGCCTTTGAGGCCGGGCCGGACGCCGACAAGGAGTTCCGCTACTGCGCGGCCGATGCCGGCTCCACCCTCGAGATCACCGAGCTCACGGCCCGCGTGATCGACCTCGACACCGACCAGCCCGTCGACGCCGTTCTCGTCGGCGGCGACCTCGACGGCACCGCCCTCGACGGCGCCCCCTTCCCCTGCCAGGCGACCCAGCTCGTCACCGAGACCCTCCAGTGGGGCAACTACGGGATCGAGCTGACAGGCCGTTCGGAGGCCGGAGACGTCTGTTTCTCCGCGGAGCCGCTGCAGGCGGCCCCGGGGATCCTGATCAACGTCATCCTCCCGCGGAGCTCGACCGACGGCTCCTGCGCTGACTAGCTGACGAACGGTCGCGCGCTGAGCCGACGCACTCTCCTTGTCCCTGCTCCCCTCGCCCCCTCGCCTCGACCCCGACCTCGACCTCTCCTTGAGCCGCCCGCCATGAGCGACAAGCCACGCCAATCACGACGCAAGCGCCGCGGCTCCGGGGTCGGCAGCCCCGACGCTGCGACGACCGCCCCCACCCCTGCGGTCAAGCGCACTACCTCAGCCGCGAGCAAGACCTCGAGCGCGACTCCGCAGGCCAAGGTCCTCTCGATCGGCCGCTTTGAGCGCGGCGACTTTGAGCGGGTCGAGGGCATGCTCGCGGCCTTCGTCAACCGCCGCCTCGCCGATCTCATCCCCCAGGTCGCGCGCGGCTTCTTCGCGGCCGCGACCAAGCAAGAGCAGCAGCTCCCGGAGCTCCGCAGCGCCTTCTACTCGTTCCTCTTCTACGGCTGGCGCGACGGCAACGGGGTCCGGATCGTCGACCTCTTCCGCCGCATGGGGCCGGGGATCCAGGGCCGCCAGCTCGCCGCCCTCGAGGCCTGCTCCCAGGCCCGCCTCGGCCTCGTCCAGATCCAGGACGTGAACGTCAAAAAGCAGCGCATCCGCGGCCGCGACACCCTCCGCGATGAGGCCGTGACCCTCCGCGACAAGAACGCGGTCAACGCGGTCCGCCCCGGCGATCGTCTGCTCAGCTGGATGATCCCCTGGGGCACCTCGTGGCAGCCGATCGGCGTCGCGACCCATATCGAGGCCCGCAAGGTCGACGCCCTCGATCGGGCGATCGAGTCGATGGCGAACAACCTCCGCGCGGTCCGCCGCGAGCTGCCGGAGCGCCACGCGGCGAACCTCTACTGGGTCGTCTACCGGGTCGCCGGGATGCGGATCTAGCCCCCACCCGGGGCAGACGAGGGCCGCTCTCGCGAGGCGGAGCCCAGCGCGAGCGCTGGTTCGCCGGGCTGCCGGGCTGCCGGGCTGCCGGGCTGCCGGGCTGCCGGGAGTCTTCGCCGGCGCACCCTATCGCCGCGCGCGTCGACGACCCGGCGTCTTCGAGTGGAACCCGGGCGGTCGTCTCGCCACCCAGCGGATAAAGCCGGCGATCCTCGGGTGCCCGCGCAGCGCCTCGATCGTCGAGTAGTCGCGGGCCAGCTCGGTCTCGGAGAACGTCGCGTGGATCTCGTTGTGGCAGATCTGGTGGAGCAGCACCGTAGGTCCCCCCTTGCCGCCGCGCAGCTTGGGGATCAGGTGGTGCAGGCTCTGCCGCGCGTCCGCCGGGATCGGGCGCCCACACAGGGGGCAGCGCGGCTCATCGCCCATCGCGACCTCGAGAGCGGGAGCGGGTGCTCACGAGCCCTGGGGTCGCACCGCGCGGGCTTCGCTGCCCGCCGAGCTCAGCCGTGGCAGCGCTTGTACTTCTTCCCCGAACCGCAGGGGCAGGGCTCGTTGCGGCCGACCTTCGGCACCGCCCGGACGTAGGGCGCCTGGACATGCTCGTGGTCATGGTCGTGATCGTGCGAGCATCCGGGGCCGTGGACATGCTCGTGTCCGTGATCGTGGTCCTGTCCTTCGGGGTGCGGATCCGCCATCCGCGGACGCTACCCCCTCGTCGCCCCCCGCGTCTAGACGACAGTCGTGAAAGCCCCGCGAGGCCCACTCCGAGCGCGTCCAGGCCGACCCTCCGCGACCCCTGGGGACATCGCGGCCGCGCAGCCGGGAGCGTCTGTGGCATACCGGAGCGATGAGCATGACCAGCCTGGATCTCGAGACCCTCTGGGTCGAGACCCCTGAGGTCCGACTCCACGTCCGCCGCCAGCTCCCCCGCCGCGGCGTCACCACGAGCGCCGCGCCCGTGCTCTTCGTCCACGGCTACCCCGACTCGTGGCGGACCTGGATCCCGGCGATGGAGGCGTTCGGCGCCGATCATGAGGTCGCCGCCTTCGACCTGCGGGGAGCGGGTCGCTCGTCCGCCCCGGCCGATCCTGAGGGCTTCGCGATCGAGCGGATCCTGCCGGACTTCATCGCCGTGATCGACGCGATCGCCGGGCCCAAGGGCCAGGTCCACCTGGTCTCCCATGACTGGGGCGCGGTGCTCAGCTGGGCCCTCGCCAGCGTCCCGGAGCACGCCGCCCGCCTCCGCTCCCTGACAGCGATCGCCGGGCCCCACCCGCGCCTGGTCCTCCCCCTCCTCGGCCGGCGGCTCCGCAGCGGTCGCCTCCGCGACCTCCGCTTCGTCGCCGACCAGCTCCGCCGCTCCTGGTACATCCTCGCCTTCCAGATCCCCGGCCTCGCCGAGCGGATGTGGCGTGACGATCCGGTCACCCGCTCGATCCGCGCCCATCGCCTCGGCGGTGTGCCCCGCAGCACCGTCAAGGAGTGCGTCGATCCCGAGACCATCGTCGCCGACACCACCGGGACGCTCGGGCTCTACCGCCAGCTCCTCCGCGGCGCGCTCCGGGAGCGCGGTCGCCCCCGCCCGGTCCCGCGGATCGACGTGCCGTCGCTGATGGTCGTCCCGCGGCGGGACTTCGCCCTCTCGCCGCAGCTCTACGACTCCCTCGGCGATCACGTCAGCGAGCTCGAGATGCGCTATATCGACGCCAACCACTGGGCCCACCACCAGCACCCGGAGATCGTCCACGGCCTCCTCCGGGCGCACATCGACCGCAACCGCGGCTAGGCACGGAGCCCGCCGAGCCCGCGCGACACGCCCAGCTGAGCCGGCCGCCGATGCGGATCTGCGACGTCAACAACTTCTACTCGCCGACCGGCGGCGGCGTCAGGACCTACCACGAGCGCAAGCTCGACTTCTTCGCCGAGGACGCGGAGCGAGGCGACGTCTACGCCCTGGTGGTGCCGAGCGACCGGTCGGCGATCACCCGGCGCGGCGCCGGGGCGATGACAGTCGAGCTCCCGGCGCGCAAGGTCGGCGACGCGGGCTATCGGGCGATCACCCACAGCCGCGATCTCGCCGCCTTCTTCGCCGACTTCGCCCCGGACCTCGTCGAGATCGGCAGCCCCTATCTCATGCCCTGGCTGGTCCGTCGCGCCCTCCCTGGGCCGGCCGCGACGGTCGGCTTTGTCCACGCCGACTACCCCGACACCTACGTCGAGCCGGCGCTGCGGAGGGCCTTCTCGGGGCTCCTGCGGCCCCTCGCCGCGCCCGCGGCCCGCCTCGCCGGCCACCATATGGCCCACACCTACGGCTGGATGAGCGCGACCTTCGGCGCCAGCGCCCACGTCCTCCGCAAGCTCCGCCGGCTCGGGCTGCGTCGCCTCTTCCACACCCCCTGCGGGGTCGAGGCGCAGGAGTTCTCCGCGACCCGGCGAGACCTTCAGCGCCGCCGTCAGCTCGGCGTCGCCGACGACGAGCGGCTCCTGCTCTTCCTCGGTCGGCTGAGCGGCGAGAAGGGCGTCGACCTGCTCCTGGACGCCTGGCCCCGCCTCGCCGGCCGACCCGGGCTGCGCCTCGTGATCGCCGGCCACGGCCCCCGTGAGGCCGAGGTCGACGCCCTGGTCGCCCGCGATCCCTCGGTCATCCGCCTCGCCCACGTGGAGGGCCGGCGCGAGGTCGCGGCGTGGATGGCCTCCGCCGATCTCTTCTTGGCCCTCGGCGCCTACGAGACCTTCTCGCTGACCACCCTCGAGGCGCTCGCCTGCGGGACCGCCGTGCTCGCGCCCGACAGCGGCGGCGCGGCGGAGCTTATCGAGAACTTCGCCGCCGGCTCCACCTTCGCCCGCGGCGATGCGGCGGCCTTGGCCGCTGCGATCGTCGACGCCGCCCCCCTCCGACCCTCCCAGGCCGCGCGATTGCGCGCCCGGATCGAGTCCGACTACACCTGGCCCGCCGCCTGCGCGCGGATCCGCGACGCCTACGAGCGGGTCCTCATGGCCCACCAAAGCGGCGCGCTCGACGGTCTAGAGGCGCCAGGGGGCTGGTGGCCGGCGCAGATGTCCCCATCTCCGGCCGCGGACGATCCAAAATTCGGCGCTTCGGTGTAATCCGCGCAGGTCTCAGGTTGCTCACAGAAGACGTCGATGCCCGAAGCCCGCCGCCACCTCCGCGCAGTCCGCGATCCCGCCGGGGAGCCCTCCCCCGCGGAGATCACCCGCGCGTTGGTCGAGCGCGCCCGGAGCGGCGACATGAACGCCTGGTCGCGCCTCTACCGCGACCACTTCTCCAAGCTCTACGCCCACATCCGCTACCTGACCGGGGACCCCCAGGTCGCCGAGGAGCTCCTCCAAGAGACCTTCGTCCAGGCCCTGCCGCGGATCGATCACTTTGACGGGCGCTCGAGCTTCGGCACCTGGCTCCACGGGATCGCGATCAACATCGTCCGCAACCATTGGCGGGCCCGCCGGAGCAAGGCCAAGGCGCTCGGCGGCCTCGAGGCGGTCGAGACGGTCCGCCCCCGCCGCGGCGACGATCCCGAGGCGCCCCTCGCCCGCAAGCAGCGGGTCGCCGCCCTCTACGCAGCGCTCGAGACCCTGCCCGATCCGCTGCGCCTCGCCTTTGTCCTCCGCGACCTCCAGGGCCTGAGCCCCGAGGCGGCGGCGGAGCGCCTCGGCATCACCCCCAACAACCTGTCCGTACGGGCATGTAGAGCCCGCGACCGCCTGCGGACGATCCTCAGCCAAGACAACCCCCTCGCCTCGAGAGGAGCGCCGTCATGAGCGCGGATGACCGCCTCTCCGAGGAGCTCTTCGACGATCTCCTCGCCGGGATCCGAGGCACGATCGACGCTGAGATCGCCGATGAGCTGGCGATCATCGAGCCTGACTTTCCGGCCGTCATCGACGAGCTACGCCGCCGCGACGACGGGCTCCTCGCCGACGACGTGGGCCCCGAGCTGAGCCCGGCGTGGGGCGCAGCCTCGCGGAGCGGCTGCTCGAACGCCCGCATCTCAGCCGACCCCGCGGACGATCCCCTCTTCGGCCTGATCAGCGACGCCCGCCACGAGATCGAGGCCGACCTCGCCGCTCGCCGGCTCCTCCCGGTCCCGCCGCTCCCTCAGCCGAACCTCGACCGCCCTGCCGAGACCGCGACCTCACCCGCGCCCGCGGGGCTGCGCTGGGTCGGCGCCGCCTTGGCGGTCGCCGCCACCGTCGCCCTGCTCTGGGGACTCGGGCCCTCGCTCGCCCGTCCCCTCCTCGGCGGATCGCCGACGCCCTCGCAGGCCCAGTGGAGCGAGCGCGACGACGCCGAGCCGGGGCTGGCGAGCACCCGCGCGCCGGAGCCCGAGCGTCCCCGGCGGACCGCCCGGACGCGCGGGGCGGCGCCCAGCTCCGCGGCGACGCCCGAGAACACCATCCTCGACGACGTCGCCGACGACGCCATCGTCGACGACGCCATCGTCGACGACGCCATCGCCGACGAGCCCGAAGACGCCGACGGGACTCAGCCCTCGCAAGAGGCGGCGAGCGACCCCAAGGGGACCCCGAAGCCCGCCGAGGCGAGCGCGAGCGAGGGCTCCGAGGGGACGACGAAGGCCCGAGGGATCCGCGATCTCGACGCCCTCGAGGCCGAGGCGGAGGACCTCTGGCGCGCCGGCGATCGAGCGGGCGCCGAGGCCCTGCTGCGGAAGATCATCCGCCTCAGCCGGGCCCGACGGCGGGCGGATCTCGCCTACGGCGATCTCTTCACGATCACCCGCCAACTCTACGGGCGGGAGCGCGAGGCCGAGGTCTGGCGTGAGTATCTCGCGCGCTTCCCGAGGGGTCGCTACGCCGATGACGCCCGCGCCGGCCTCTGTCGCCGCGAGTCCGCCAGCGAGGCCCGCGCCTGTTGGTCGCGCTACATGCTCGACTTCCCGAGCGGCACCCACCGCGACGAGGCCGGACGCACGACCGACGCCGACTAGCCCATCGCTAGCTAGATAGACGCGCGCCCAGGAGAATGACCCTGTCCATGACGCCGAGACTTGGCCACCTCCTCGCCCTCCTGGGCGGCCTCGGCCTCCTGGGCGGCCTCGGCCTCGGCTGCTCGATCTCGGAGTACTTCGTCACCGGCGGATCGCCGACCGGCGGCACCGACACCGACGCGCCCGACCCGTGCCTCAACGGCGTCCAGGAGCCGTGGGAGAGCGACGTCGACTGCGGCGGTCCTATCTGTGAGCCCTGCGGCGTGGACTTCGGATGCAAGGTCGACTCCGACTGCGAAACGGCGATCTGTGCCCAAGGCGCCTGCTCCGACGACCCCTGCGAGCTCCCCAACCCCTGCCCGCTCGTCACAGCCCCGTGCCTGACGATGAGCTGCGACCCAGAGCTCGGCTGTCTCTTAGGACCGGTTCCGGACGGCGACCCCTGCGGCGGTGATCTCCCCGCCGAACCCCCTCCCCCCGCGGGCGGCCTCTGCTTGGACGGCCTCTGCCTCGCCCCCTGTGGCCCCTGCGAGCCGCTCAGCGGGCCCTGCCGCGAAGGCGTCTGCGATCCGCTCTCCAGCGAATGCTTGGTCCTCTGGACCGAAGACAACACGCCCTGCGTCACGGAGGGGGGCGTCGATCAGGGGCTCTGCGTCCAGGGGATCTGCGAGAGCGTCATCGAGGACAGCGTGCTCTTCTTCACCGGCTTCGACGGGGAGCATGGCTTCGACGCCGACGAGCCCTGGCAGATCGGCGACGCGCTCCCGTCGCTCTGCTCCGCCCAGGCGATCGAGGATCCCCCGGCAGACGTCGACATGGAGAGCGGAGCGCTCGCCGGCTTGCTGATCGGCGAGTGCCTCCCGGCCACGCCCTTCGCCAAGAGCTGCCTGACCAGCCCGCTCATCGAGCACCCCTTCTCCGGCACCGTCGACCTCAGCTACTGGGAGGTCGTCGACCTCCCCCAGGAGGTCGCGCGCGGCACGATCGAGCTCTTCGCCGACGGCCAATGGTCGGAGGTCCACGAGACCTCGCCTGTGATCCCGGAGTGGACAGAGCAGCTCATCCCCTTGGGGCCCGTGGAGTCGCCGCAGATCCAGCTCCGCTTCTGCTTTGAGACCAGCGGCGAGCTCGACTCCTACAGCGGCTGGAGCGTCGACAACATCGAGCTCACCTGCAACGACTGCGCCCCCTAGCGGACCTTCATGCGGGGCAGGCCCCCACCACATCTCGATGAAGATCGCGCTTGGAGATCGACCTCGTCGGCGACCCTGCGCCCGATCTTCGTGACAGTCCGCGGCGAAGGCCCCGTGTGCTCCCACGCCGCGATCGTCGGCCCTCTTGGCTTCGACGAAATGGCGCTGTATCGGGCTCTACCGCAGGTCTCGCCGGGGCCGAGGGGGGCGACGAGAGCTGGAGCGCGCGCGGGACCTTTGCCACGGTCTGCGAGGAGGCCGGCAACGATCCCGCGTAGTGCGCGGGAGCCGAACGAAGGAGCAGAGCACCCTCACCGCAGCCGCCTGCGAGGGAACGCTCGGCGACCGCGGTCGGCCCTTCCGTCCCTGCCGCTCGGGCCCAGGCGAGGATGAGCGCGGTGTCCCGGGGCGAGGCTGACCGGCGTGCGGGCGCTCGCGTTCGTCGCGTGCCGAAGCGAGTGATGCGAGCGCGGTCGGGCCGGCGATCCGGGGTGGCGACCGCGGTCCTGGGAAGCTATCAACCTTCGGTGTCTGCGGCTCCCCTCGCCCTCGCGCTCGTGCTCGCCAGCGTCGGCGGCCCGGCGATCGCAGAGGACGCCCGCCGCCCCGCCGACCTGCCGCTCGAGCCGGCCAAGAGTGGGACCATCGCAGAGGAGGGCGACGCAGAGGAGGGCGACGCAGAGGAGGACGACGCCGATGCCCCGAGCGCTGCGACGCCCGCCGAGCCGAGGCGGCTCCTCGGCGCGGTGATCTCGATCGACGGCGTCGACGCGATCGCGACCCGCGAAGCTATCGCCCTCCGCCTCCCCGAGCTGCCGATCTACGATCGCCGCAGCGGTGCCCCGAGCTCCGACCCATCCGACCTCTACGCCTATCTCGAGCTCCGTCGCCGAGACCCCGCGACCGTCGCCCTCCGGGTCATCCTCTCCGACGGTCGAGCCTTCCGCCGCGAGGTCTCCGTCGAGGATGCGGACGCGCCGCGGGTGATCGCCGGCACCCTTGCGAGCTTGGTGCCGGCGATCGAAGAGGCGACGATCGTCGCCGACGAGGAGGACGTGGAGCTACCGCCCGCGCTCCTGCCCGCGCAGTCGCCCCAAGAAGAGCGCCCCGAGCCCGAGCCCGCGCCCGAGCCTGAGCCTGAGCCTGAGCCCGAGCCTGAGCCCGAGCCTGAGCCCAAACTCGAAGGGTCCGCACCCGACCGATCGACCGTGCCGATCGACGTCGGCCTCACGCTCGGCACCGGCGGTGTCTTCGGCAGCGCCGCCCCGTCCCTCGGCTGGCGCAGCCCGGCAGGTCATCTCGGGGTCGAGCTCCGCCTGCGCAGAGGAATCCTCGCCGGCCTCGAGCTTCGCCTTGCCGGAGGTCGTAGCGCGGGTGTTCGCCTCCTCCGCCTGCGCAGCGCCCTCACGCTCGGCTACGTCCTCCGCCGCGGAGCCTTCGAATTGCCGATCGCGGGGCTCCTCTCGCTCGAACCATGGTGGCTCCGAGGGGCGGGCGAAGAGGCCCTGCGCAGGGGGGACGACGGCTCGCCGCCGCGCCCCCTCATCGGCCTCGGGCTCCGCCTCTCCCCCGGCCTCTACGTAGCCCTGCCGAAGCAGCTCCACCTCAGGATCGGCGCTCGCCTCGAGGCCTCCCTGAGCGGCGAGGCGAGCCGCGGCCTGCCGCGCCCCGTGATCGCAGACGAGGCTCTTGCGGGCTCCGCACTGACGCTCGGCGGCCTAGAGCTTGGCGCCGGCGTAGAGCTCACCCTCTGGTTGCCGTCAGCGCGCGCAGATCGACGCGCGCGCGGATCGACGCCCTGACTGCGGCCCTGACTGCGGCCCTGACCGCAGCCCTGACCGCAGCCCTGACCGCGGCCCTGGTCGGAGCCCTGACCGCGGCCCTGGTCGGAGCCCTGACCGCGGCGTTGCTTGGAGCGCTGATCGGAGCCTGATCGGAGCCTGGTCGGAGCCCTGATCGGAGCCCTGGTCGGAGCCCTGATCGGAGCCTGTTCGGCGCGCTCCTCGGAGCCCAGTTCGGGGCGCTGACGGCCGTCGCAGGCGTTGCCTCGGGCGCTCGTCGCCGCTCGTCGCCGCTCGTCGCCGCCCGTCTCCGCCCGCCGGGCGTGGGACCACCACTCCGCCTCCTTTCGGCTACGATAGGCGCTGAGGGCGTGTGGGCAAGCGGTGGAGCCAGAAGGACCGAAGCGAGCTGATCATGCGGCTCGCGCGAGGCGAGCTCAGCGTCTCCGACGCCGCCGAGGCGCACGACATCCCGCTCGACACGCTCCAATCCTGGGTCGACGACTTCTTCTCGACCGCCAAGGGCTCGCTCGACGAGACCCGCCGGGCGCTGCTCGGTAAGGGAGGGATCGAGGCCGAAGACGACGGTGATCTCGGCGGCCGCATCGAGGAGATCGCGGCGGTCGACCTCCTGCAGACCCTTGGACTAAATCGTAAGACAGGTTCCCTTTCAATCAACGCATCCCGTGGTCACGGCAAGCTTTGGCTGAAAAACGGCGTCCTCGTCGACGCGGAGGCCGGCGCCCTCACAGGCGTGGAAGCTCTGTACAGGATCATGACCTTTGAGACCGGCGCCTTCGCCTTCCGCTTTCGCGACGTCGACAGGCCCCAGACCATCGATAGTGACCTCAACCACGTGCTAATGGAGGCGATGCGCCGCCTCGATGAGAGCAAGAAGATCCTCGCTCGCCTCCCCGACGCCGATCTCCTGATCAAGACAGCGCCGGTCGCCGCGGCGCTCGCCCACGCGAGCGCCGAGTACCGGATCATCGTCGACCTCTTCAAACCCGGACAGACGATCTCCGAGGTGCTCGAAGAGAGCCCCCTCGGGCACCTCGCGACCCTCCAGGTGATCGACGAGCTGACCGCCCGCAGCGCCCTCGTCGTCACCCGGACCCGCCGTGAATTCGTCGGCAGCGAGTCGGTCGCCGGCCTCGCCGCGGCGTCGATGAGCTCGCTGCCGATGCCCTCCGCGGCCCCCAAGCGCAACCTCTGGCACCTCGCCCTCGCCGCGGGCCTGATCGTCGGCACCCTGACCTTCCTCGGCGTCCTCCTGATCGAGCCCGGGGACGCAGCTCCGCCCGAGACCGCCGCCGCGCAGCCCGAGCCCGAGCCCGAGCCCGAGCCCGAGCCTGAGCCCGAGCCCGAGCCCGAGCCCGAGCCCTGTCCTGAGGGCATGATCTTCCACCGCGGCGGCAAGCTCTACGTCGGCAGCCCCAGCGAGAGCCCGATGCTGGCGATGGCCCGCCCGGCCCACCAGGTCCAGGTCTCGAGCTTCTGCCTCGACAGCCATGAGGTCACCGTCGCCGCGTTTCGCGAGTGCTCCAACACCGGCGAGTGCGAGCGGGCCTATCGCGAGAGCATCTGGCCCCAAGGCTCGATGAAGAAGAGGGCCTGGGAGCACGCCCAGGAGGTCTACAGCGAGCTGTGCAACGAGGGCCAGGAGGGCCGCGAGGACCACCCCGTCAATTGCGTCTCGTGGTTCCAGGCCAAGCGTTATTGCGAGATCAAGGGCAAGCGACTGCCCCACGAGGTCGAGTGGGAGTACGCCGCCCGCGGCTCCGACGGCCGGGTCTACCCCTGGGGCGATGAGCCGCCGGGACCGCAGCGGCTCAACGCCTGCGGCGACGAGTGCCAGCGCTGGACGGAGGAGCGCGAGCTCGGCGAAACCGCGGTGATGTACGAGACCGACGATGGCTGGGTCGGCACCGCGCCCGTCGGCTCCTACCCGCTGGGCCGGACCCAGGCCGGCGTCGACGACATGATCGGCAACGTCTTCGAGTGGACCGCCGACGGCTTCTACCGCTACGCCGAGGGGGCCGGCGCCGAGCTGACCGTCGATCCCCGCGGCCCAGAGGAGTCCGAGCGTCGGATCATCCGCGGCGGCGCCTTCAACAGCACCCATCCGGTCCACACCGATCCTGCCCTGCGCTTCCCGCAGACGGCAGACACCCACACCCACGGGATCGGCTTTCGCTGCGCCCGAAGCCCGGACTTTGAGCCCGAGGCGCCCCCCGAGACCGCCCCCGACGGAGCCCCCGACGGAGCGCCAGCCCCGAGCACAGCGCCCGCAGGGCCGACGACCGGCGCTTGAGCCCACAGGCGCCGCGGTGTACCACCTGCACGTGCGCCGGGTTCTCGTCAGCGTCCACGACGTCACGCCCCGCCACTTTGAGCGGCTGCGGACGATCGATCTCCTCCTCGGCAAGCACGGCCTCGCCGGTCGCTACTCCGCGCTGATCGTCCCGAACTTCTGGCACGAGTGGCCGCTCGCCGATCACCCGGAGTTTCTCCGCTGGCTGCGCGGGGCGATCGGCGAGGGCGTCGAGCCTGTGCTCCACGGCTACTTTCACGTCGACGAGAGCGAGCACCGCTCGGCCTGGGATCGCCTCCGCGGACGGACATTGACCGCCAGCGAGGGCGAGTTCCTCGGCCTCGGCAAAGAGGCTGCGCGGGCGCGGATCGTCGCCGGTCAGCGCCTCCTCCACGACCACCTCGGGATCACGCCGCAGGCCTTCATCGCCCCGGCGTGGCTCTACTCGAAGAGCACCCACGAGGCGCTCACGGAGCTCGGGATCGCCGTCGCCGAGGACCACCTGCGGGTCTGGTCGCCGGCGACGGGGGCGACCCTCGCCCGCGGACCCGTGCTCTCCTACGCGAGCCGCTCGAAGGCCCGGCTCGCGGCCTCCTGGCTCTGGTCGCGGGCCTCGACCGCGCTCCTCGGGTCGATGCCGACGCTCCGCCTGGCGATCCACCCCCACGATCTCGACGTCCCGACCCTCGAGCGAGAGCTCGACCGGGCCCTGGGGGTGCTCCTCCGCGAGCGGACGCCGATCCACTACGGCGGGCTCATCCGACCGGACCATCGGAGCCCCTGACCGCCCGACACCGACCGTCAGCGACCGTGTGCGTCCGCGCGCCCCTGCGCTCGGGAGCGCAGGCCCCGGTTGTGCCGGCGAGTCGAGCGTCGCGCCCCTCTCCGCGCTCGCCGGGCCCCCCAAGTCGAGGACACCCGCGATCTACGACAGGCCGGAGCCCCATCGGCGCTTCGCTCCGCCGAAATGTCGATCGCGAGCGCGGCTGCGACCGAAGCCGCGCTCGGAGAGGAGTCATCATCACTGGCGTCGACCGCCCCCCCAAAAAAATGCGCGACGATTCGCGACGATTCGCCACGATCCGCCACGATCCGCCACGATCCGCCACGATCTGGGGCGAGACCTCCAGATACACTAATGGCGTCGTGGTAGCTGGTCACTCGTCGGGGCTACGAGGATTCATACGCCTCTTCGCGCCGCTCGCCGTCGCGATCGTCATCGTCGCGGCCCTCCTCGCCTACGCCCTGATCAACGCGGGGGGCCGCCGCCTCGCGCTGAACGGCGAGATGGCGGCGCAGGTAGCCGCCGCCGCGCTCAGGACCTCGCTCGACTCGACGCTCCAGCACTTCCGTTCGCTCACAAGCGAGGCGCCGATCCGCGGGGTGATCGACGCGCACACGCCCAAGGACCTGGAGCCGATGGCCGGCGCCTTCCGGAGCCTCCTCCAGCGTAACCCGTCCTACGCCCAGGCCCGATGGGTCGACGAGTCTGGGCTCGAGCGCGTCCGCCTCGAGCGCGACGACGGCGAGATCGTCCGGGTCGCCGACACTGCGCTCCAGGACAAGCACATGCGCCCCTACGTCCGCGAAGCGCTGAGCTTGCCGCCAGGGGCGATCTACGTGTCTCCCCTCGACCTCAACGTCGAGTACGGGGAGATCGAAACGCCGCGGCGGCCCATGCTCCGGATCGCCGCCCGCATGGCGACCGGCGACGGCTCGCCGCGCGGCCTCATCGTCATCAACATCGAGGGCCAGCACTACATCGACATGCTCGATAGGTCCGATGATGTCTTCGCCGGTGATGTCTGGCTCCTCAACAGCCGCGGTGAGTGGCTCCGCGGCCCGCGACCGGAGGACGACTTCGCCTTCATGGAGGGCCGCGACGCGACGCTGCGGACGAGCGACCCGGATCTCTGGAGGACGATGAGCTCGACCCCGCTCGGGTGCGTCGCCGGCCCCTCGGGCGTCTGGGCCTGGACCCACCTCCGGCCCCTGCCCGACACCCAAGCACCGGCGACCTACGACAACCAAACGCCGTGGCTGCTCGTCGCCCACCTCCCCGCCGACGCCGTCGCGGCGGTGTACTCCGAGGTGCTCCGGCCGACGATCGGGATCGCGGCGCTCCTCCTCGGCCTCTTCGGGCTCCTCGTCTGGCGGCTCGCCCGAGAGCGCGAGCAGCTCGCGGCCGCCCGACTCCGGGCCGAGGCTGCCACCCGGGCGAAGAGCTCCTTCCTCGCCAACATGAGCCA
>JAUHWG010000004.1 GCA_030424595.1 Polyangia bacterium | reverse complement strand
GCCGACGTAGAGGACCCGATCCTCGCCCCAGGTCAGGCCCTGGGGACCGGCGTCGGCGCCATTCGAGCCGAAGGGCCCCATCCCCTGGGTCGCCTTGGCGACGATGATGATCGGCAGGGGGTTGTTCATGTCGTCCTCGTTGAGGCGAGCGACGCCCTGCGGAGGATCGACGAAGCAGCCGCAGGTCGGACAGCAGGTGTAGGTGATCGCGACCTCGCCGAGCCCCTCGACCGGCAGGGGCGGATCGACGACCTCGCCGGCGAGGTCGTCCGCGGGCTTCAGCGCCTGGGGCACGGTCAGGCGCTTGAGCACCCGGACCTCGCCCATGTTGAGGTTGGAGACGCCGTCCCAGATCGTCAGCTCTCCCTCGGGGGTCAGCTTACGCAGGTAGTCGGTGCCGCTGCGGAGCGTCACCATCCAGGCGGTGCAATCGTCGGCGAAGTCGAGCCCGCCGATCTCCGTGGAGAAGGGCCCATTGAGCAGATCGGCGCTCGGATCCTCGCAGTCGACCTCGCGGGTGCAGGAGCACAGGGACCCCCAGCACTCGCCCCCGTCGGTGCACTGGACGCTCGCGCAGGGGGCGATCGGGACGCACTCGCCGAGACCGTCGCAGACGCTGCCGGGGCCGCAATTCTTCCCCTCGCAAGCCTCGGTCCCGCCCGCGAGCGAGCAGCTCGCCCCCGGATCCTTGCACTCGCCGCTGATCACATCGCAGACCTGATCGGGCCCGCAGGGGTCCGGATCCTGCCCCTGACACGAGGTCACGCAGACATCGTCGACGCACTCCTGGTTCGGCTGATCACAGACACCACAGCCTCCCCCCGTGCTCGTCGACGTGTCGCTCTCGGAGGCGGTCACCTCCCCGGTGCTCGTGCTCGTGCTCGTGCTCGTGCTCGTGCTCGCGCTCTCGGAGTCGGTCGCCGAAGAGCTGGGGCTGCCCGTGCCCGAGGTGGAGCTTGTCGCGGTCGCCGTCGTCGTCGCCGTCGCCGTCGCCGTCGCCGTCGCCGTCGCCGTCGCCGTCGCCGTCGCCGTCGACTCTCTGCCACTGTCATCACCGGCGCACGCGAGGGGAGCGAGGCTGGCTCCGAGCAAAAGCGCGAGGGCCGGGCTTGGGGAGCGCTGTCGGGTGATGCGGTTCTTCATCGTCATGTGTCCTGCGGACGGTCGAGTGTAGCCGTGCATCGCCCGACGTTGGGACTGCGGGTCGCCGAAGGTCGCCGACCGCCCTCAGCGATGGAGCAGATCCGCCCTCGGAGGGGCGCTCGCGCGGGGGTCCGGCGACGACCAGCGCTGCCCTCATGACCGCCATGTAGAGGTCATCGCCCGAACAAAAATTGTCTCTAAGGACAGGTGCTCACAGTCGCCCGTGAGAATCCTCTAGCCTAGATAGGATGCCGCGCTCCGTCCTCCGCCTCGTCGCCCTCATCCCCCTCACGCTCGCCGCCTCACTCTTCAGCTGTGGAGGCGATGACTCGCCAGAGATGACGCTCTCGGTCTCGGCGACCGCTACCGCGACCGCAGCGACGACCGCTACCGCTACCGCCACAACCACCGCGACCGGCACCACGAGCGCAAGCGAGACCTCCGGGACCGCGGGCGAGTCGAGCGGCGGCTGTGTGCCCGGGACCGAGGATTGCGCCTGCGATGACGGAGCCTGCGGCGACGATCTCGTCTGCGAGGCGGATGTCTGTGTCTCGCCGCCGGCCGCCAGCTGTGGCGACGGCACCGTCGATGAGGGCGAGGAGTGTGACGACGGCAACGATGTCGACACCGACGCTTGCCTCTCCACCTGCGTCAACGCCGTATGCGGCGATGGTCAGACCCAGGCGCGGGTCGAGGGCTGCGACGACGGCAACACCGACGACGGCGATGGGTGCTCGTCGACCTGTGTGCTCGAGAGCTGCGGCGACGGCGTCATCCAGGGCGCCGAGGAGTGTGATGACGGCAATGATGACGAGACCGACGCCTGCCTCTCGACCTGCCTGAGCGCGAGCTGCGGCGACGGCTACGTCTACGCGGACGTCGAGGAGTGCGACGACGGCAACGACGACGACACCGACGCATGCCCCGCGAGCTGCCTAGCGGCGACCTGCGGCGATGGCTTCACGCAGGCCGACGTCGAAGAGTGCGACGATGGAAACGATGACGAGACCGACGAGTGCTTGACGACCTGCGTCAGCGCGAGCTGCGGTGATGGCCAGGTCCAGGCAGGCGTCGAGGAGTGCGACGACGGCAACGACGATGACACCGACAACTGCCCGTCGACCTGCATGACGGCGACCTGCGGCGACGGCTTCGTCTACGATCCGATCGAAGAGTGCGACGACGGCAACAACGATCCGGACGACGGCTGCGCCGCGGACTGTCTCTTTGAGTGCGGCGACGACTGCTGGGGCGACAAGGGCTGTCAAACGGCTGAGGGACGCTGCATCCGCTTCACCTGCACCCCGGGGAGCGCGAGCCAGACCGCCTGCGACACCTGCATGGGATGGCAGCAGATCACCTACCAGAACTGGCTCAACGACGGCTATTGCTCCGACGTCAGCGCCAAGTACCGTCAGGTCCTCGACCACGCGACGATGTGCGGCGGCGCGCCGATCTGCTGCGCGACCCCGGGCGCCTGCGCCGGAGGGGACAACGCCTGGCACTTCCACGACGGCGCCAACAACCGCTTCGTCGGCCCCTGCCTCGGCTGTCAGGGCGCCGACAACTGCACCTACTGGAACGGCACCGACAACGGCAACTACACCCGGATCACCGCCTGCGAGCGCCCGTAGGAGGCTGTGGGCGAGCTCCGCTCGCTGGAGGACCTGCGCTCGCCCACCGAGTCCTCGTCGCAGCCACACGCTCTCAGGTCCCCGGCGACGCGGCCCCTGGCGCCGTCGGCCGGGCGAGCTGAGCTCGTCGCGCCACCAGCTCCAGCGAGGCTTGGGGCTCGTCATCGACGTCGACCTGAATTCCCGAATTGAGGCCGCCCGGCGAGTTTTGCCGCGGACCCATGACCGCAGGCTGCTAGGTTGGCGCCCATGTCCGCACCCTCCCCCGCCGCCGCCCCCCTCGCCTGGATCGCTGGCGCCACCGGGTACACCGGCCGTGAGGTAGTCCGCCACGTCTGCCTCGCCGGCGGCCGAGCCCACGCCCACATCCGCCCCGACTCGCCCAGCCTCGACCGGCACCGCGCTCGCTTTGAGGAGCTCGGGGCGACGATCGAGCTCACCCCCTGGGAGCCCGAGGCGCTGCGCGAGCGGCTCTCCGAGCTCCGGCCGACCACGGTCTACGCGCTCCTCGGGACCACCCAGGCCCGCGCCCGCGCGGCGGCCAAGGCTGGCGCCCCGCCGGCGGACTACAGCGCGGTCGACCGCGACCTGACCCTGATGCTGATGCGCGCCTGCGTCGACGCGGGGCTCCGCCCGAGGATGGTCTATCTCTCCGCCTTGGGCGCCAGCGCGGGCGCCTCGTCGGCCTACATGCGCGCCCGCGGTGAGGTGGAGGAGGCCCTGCGCGCGAGCGGTCTCCCCTTCACGATCGTCCGCCCCTCCTTCATCAGCGGCCCAGACCGCGACGAGCGGAGGATCGGCGAACGGCTCGGCGCGATCCTCACCGACTGCCTGCTCGGCGCGGTCGGGGCCCTCGGCGGCGAGCGGACCCGCGATCGCTACCGTTCGATCGACGCCGACACCCTCGGTCGCGGCCTCGTCCGCCTCGCCTCAGACCCCTCCGCCGAGGGCCAGGTGGTCGAGGCGGACGCCCTGCGCGGCTAGAGGGCCGACGATTGCGGCGCGAGAGCGCACGGGACCTTCGCCTCGGTCTGCTAGGCGGTCGGGGCAGCAGTCGACGACGGCAGGGCCTCGGCGGAGGGCTCAAGCACCTCAGCGACCAGCAGAGCCGAGCTCGCCTGCGCGAGGCCGAAGAAGAGCGGGCCGATGATCGGCACGCCGAGGAGGAACGAGAGCGGCAGGCCAAAGCCGAAGACCGCGCCTCGACTCGCTCGCAGGTAGCGACGCTGCTCGGCGTAGCCGAAGCCGCGGCGGTCGAAGTAGGGATCGAGGAGCTCCCACGTCAGGGCCCTCGAGGTCGACCAGAGCTGGAGCGTCGGACCGAGGAGCGCGCCGATGAGCGGGACCAGCGTCAGCCCAAACGCGAGCAAGGTCAGGCCGAGGAAGTGGAGCAGGCGGCGGACCGAGGAGCCGAGCCCCGCCGCCATGCTGAGCCCCTCGGCGGCTGCGAGCGCCTCCGCCCGCGGAGGATCGATCACGCCCATCGCCCCGAGGAAGGCCCGCTCGCCGAGGAAGGGGAAGACCGCGTTGACGACCATCAGGGCGAGGAGCGGCGACGCCATCATCACGATCAGAGCGCCGGCGATCCGCAAGAGCCAGATCCCCGCGACCATCCAGCCAGAGGCGTCTTCGGCGAGCGCGGTGAAGTACCAAAGCGCACCGCCCAGGAGCACTGTCAGAGCGATCGCGACCGCGAAGAGGACCAGCAAGAGCTGGCGGTAGAGGCGGCGGACCTCGGGGTGCGAAGCCGCGAAGCGGAACCCGCGAAAGGCCGCAGAGATCCCAGAAAAAACTCCCTGCGAAGGACCCGACGCCACCCAGCGACACTATCATGACGCCCTAGCGCGGGAAACGCCGAGAGAGGCCCGTAGCCCGTGCCTGAACCCACACACAAAGTACGCGCCGAGAGAGCGATCGGCGCTCCCACAGCCACGACGCGGACGTGTACAACATCCCAGCCAATGAGCGACGCGCCTTCAGATCCGAACGCCCCCGCGACGTCGTGGAGCGCGCTCGCCAAGACGCTCCGCCGGCTCGTGGCGGACGCTCGCGATGGTGATCCGCCGGAGGCCCCAGAGGGAGCTCCCGCCGAGCTGCGCAGCGCCCTGGGCGAGCTCCGCGAGCAGGTCAACACCCTCCGCCACCGAGCCGAGCACGCTGAGCAGCTGATCGATCGGATGCCGATCGGCTTCTTCCGCAACTCCCTCAGCGACGGCCGGATCCTCTACACCAACCAGGCCAACGCCCAGCTCTTCGGCTACGACAGCCCGGCCGAGGCCAAAGAGGAGATGGGCAGCGCCACCAACGGCTACGTCAACCCCGAAGACCGCGAGGTGCTCAAGGAGGCGCTCCGCACCGAAGGCCGCATCGACGCCTTCCGCACCGCCGTCCGCCACCGCGACGGCCAGATCGGCTACGTCGAGATCTCGGCCCGGATCTACCCGGAGGAGGGCGCCGTCGAGGGGGTGATGGTCGACTACTCGCAGCAGCGCGCCCGCGAAGAGGAGCTGCGCGCCGTCAGCGAGGCCCTCCGCGAGCGAAACGCCCGCCTGGAAGAACAGCAGACGACGATCGAGCAGCTCTCCCTGCCGATCATCGAGATCTACGAGCGGACCCTCTGTATCCCGCTGGTCGGCGCTCTCGATCGGGCCCGGACCCGACGCCTCCTCGAGGGCGTTCTCCAACAGGTCAGCCGCCACCAGGCCCGGGTCGTCCTCGTCGACCTGACCGGGATCGATCAGGTCAACGCCGAGACCGCGACCCACCTCATCAGCCTCGCCCGCGCCGTGCAGCTCCTCGGCTCGCGGCTGATCCTCTGCGGACTTCGCTCAGAGGTCGCACGGTCGCTGGTCACCCTCGAGATCGACCTCCAAGGCATCGAGGTCGTCGCGACCCTTAAGGCGGCGCTCGCTCAGCTGATCCGCGGCGAAGCCTGAGCCCCCTGACCTAGCAGACCGCGGCAAGAGTCCCGTGCGCTCTCGCGCCGCGATCGTTGGCCCGCTTGGCTTCGATGAAACGCCGCTGTACCGGGCTCTACTGCAGGTTTCGGCGGGGCCGAGAGGGGCGACGAGGGCTGGAGAGCGCGCCGGACTTTTGCCCCGGGCTGCTAGTCCTCGTCTTCGTCCTCGGACTCGGACTCGATCGGCGCCTCGATGACGCTGAGCATCCGCCGCAGCAGGCCCTCGATCAGGAGCGCCCGCTCGCCGCTGTCGTAGCGGCCGTCCTGGTAGCGGGCCTGGATGTCCTCGAACTTCTCGCGGGTGTCGCTGATGAGCTGCTTGTAGGGCTTGCGGCGGGCCATCACCTCGCGCTGATTGCTCCAGAAGAAGGAGATCAGGGTGGCGACGGTGAAGCCGGTCAGGGCGATCCCCAGCGGCCCGCTGACGAGGTAGGCGATCGCGTAGCGGAGGGCGACGACGCCCGCCGCGCCCATCGCGAACTCGCGGACGCCGCTGCTCCGGACCCGGCCCCAGGCCATCGGCATCAGCTCCCCGGAGGCGAGGAGGAGGGCGACGAACTCCGCCCGCTTGGCCCCGCGCTCGTAGACGTCCTTGAGAACGCTCTGCATGAACGCGTCGAAGCTCTCGTAGACCTCGGTGGGGTAGGCGGTGTGTGCCTTGCTCGGACCAGCCATTGCGGCGAGGATAGCAGAGGCCCGCCCCCGGGTTGACCGCGGTGCGCCGAGCCCGGAAAGATTTCCTCAGCATGCCCCCAGCCCGGCGCAGCTCCCCTCGAATCGGCCCCAGCGCTGGCCTCCGGGCCCTCTGGATCGCGGCCCTCACGTTCGCGACCGCAGGCTGCCCGGCGAAGCGGACGATCACCCCAGACGACCTGAACGCCGTCGGCGAGCCCGGGGAGCCCGAGACCGAGGCGAGCGCCGGGGCGCGGAGCGAGCGTCCCCCCCCCGCAGAGGAGCCGCCGCCCGCCAAGCGACCGCCGCCTACGCCGGTGACGGAGCGCGGGGCGGTGGTCCAGGCGGTCACGACCGGCAACCACGGCGGCGCGATCGAGTTCCTCAAGACCTGGACGACCGCGCACCCCGACGACCTCGAGGCGGTCTTCCTCCTCGCCCACGCCAGCGCCTCGATCGGCGACCGGGACAGCGCCGAGGCAGCCCTGGAGAACGCCAAGGCGGGCGATCCCGCGGCCAAAGCCGCCGTTCTCCGGGCCCGCGCGCGCCTCCGACGCAGCCGCGGCGACCACACCCGAGCCGAGGAGCTCCTGCGCGAGTCGCTGAAGATCGCGCCCAAGGAGATCGCGAGCCAGGGCGAGCTCTTGGCGCTCCTGGTCGACCGCGGCGACGCCCAGGAGCCCGAGGCGAAGGCGCTGATGGAGGCGCTCTACGACGCCTACGACGCCAGCACCGCGAAGACCGCCGAGGAGCTGCTCGCGGTCGCCCGCGCCGCCCTCGCCCGCGGGACCAGCGGCGCCTTCCACGACGCCAACATGGTCCTCGGCGAGGCCGAGAAGGCGGCGGTTCGAGGCCCCGAGCCCGAGGTCTCGGTCCGCGACCGGGTGCTCCTCGTCCGCGGCTCGATCTTCCACGAGAAATACGCCAGCGCGGACGCCAGCGCGACCTACGGGCTCATCCTGGAGCACGATCCCTGGCACGCCGACGCCCTCGGCGGCCTCGCCCTGGTGCTGGAGGGGGAGTTCAAGCTCGCCGAGGCCTCGCGCCTGGCGACGATGGCCCTCCAGACCGACCCAGAGCACCCGCTGGCCCTGGCCGCCCTCGCCCGGATCGCCGTGATCGAGGGGCGCCGCCGCGAGGCCCAGGGGCTCGCCCGCCGGGCCACCGCCGTCAACCCCAGCCATCACGAGGCGCTCGCGGTGCTCGCCGCCGTGTCGATCATCGACGGCGACGCCAAGGCCACCGCCGCCCTCGAGGCGAAGGCCCTCGCGAGCGCCAAGGACGGCCGCCGCTTCGCCGTCACCCTCGCCGAGCTGCTGGTGTCGATGCACCTCTACCCCGAGGCCGACCAGGTCCTCGCGTCCGCGCTTGGGCGGGCCCCCGACGACCCCTACGTCAACTCCTCCTACGGTCTCAACCGCCTCCGCCTCGCCGACGAGGCCGCCGGCCGAGCCGCCCTCGCCAAGGCCTGGAAGCGCGATCGCTTCAACGAGCGGACCCGCAACACCCTCGACCTCTACGACAACGCGATCGATCCGCGCTTCACCGAGGTGAAGAGCCCGGGTCTGGTGCTCCGCCTGCCAAGCGAGGACCACGAGTGGGTCGAGGGCGAGCTGGTCCGCTCCTACGCCCGCGCCCGCGCAACGCTCGACCGCCGCTACGGGATCGACCCCGGCACCCTCCAGCTCGAGGTCTTCGCCGACCCCGAGGAGTTCTCGATCCGCACCGTCGGCGTCCCCAGCCTCGGCGCCCTCGGGGTCTGCTTCGGCCCGCTGATCACGCTCCTCGGCCCCTACCGGGGCACCCACAACATCGACCAGGTGATCTGGCACGAGCTCGCCCATGTCTACGCGATCCGCCTGAGCGCCGGCCGGGTGCCGCGTTGGTTCACGGAGGGTCTGAGCGAGTGGGAGTCCGAGGTCGCCGATCCGTCCTGGGCCCGTGAGAGCGCGCTCCTCCTGAGCGCCGCCCGCAGACAGGGCAAGCTGCGTCGGCTCGGCGAGCTCGAGCTCGCCTTCCTCCGGGCGGGCAGCGCCCTCGGCATGGAGGTCGCCTACGCCACCTCCGCCTACGCCCTGCGCTACCTCGGCGAGACCTACGGCCACGCCAAGCTCCGGGCGATCCTGGTCGGCTACGCCAGCGGCGCGTCGACCGAGGAGCTCTTCGAGAAGCACCTCGGCAAGCCCTTTAAGACGATCGAGGACGAGTTTGACGCGGCCCTCGACGCCCGCCTCGACCAGACCATCCGCGGCTGGTCGCCGAGCTCCGACAAGAGCTCCGACGACCCCCGCGACGTCCTCTACCGCGAGGCCATCGCCGCGGTCCGCGGCGACGATGCGGCCGCCGCCGAGCGGACTCTGCACAAGCTCATCCAGGCCCGCGGCGACGGCTACCAGGTGCGGATGGCCCTCGCCGATCTCCTCCGCGCAGGCCCGAGCTGGGAGTCGGCGACCGCCCACCTGGAGAAGGCCCGGACCTTCAACACCGAGTCGATCGAGCCCCTGATCCGGCTAAGCGAGCTCGCCCGCAAGCGCGGCGATCTCCAGGCGGAGAAGGGCTATCTCCTCGGCGCCCTCGCGATCGACGGGATGTCCTTCGATCCGGCGGCGAGGCTCTTGATGCTCGCCTCCGTCAGCAAGGACACGAAGGCGGCCGCCCTCGCCCTCGCCCGCGCCCAGGCGATAGCTCCGCTCCACCCGCTGACCCTCAGCGCCCAGGCAATCGCCACCGCTGCCGCCGGCGACCGGACCCGAGCCCTCGCCCTCCACAAGCGCGCCCGCGAGGTCACCCCCAAGCGGGGCCCGAGCGACACGCTGGTGGTGATGGCGCTCGCCGCAGACGCCGTCGGCGACGAGGCGGCCGCCAAGGAGCTCGCGGACTCCGCCCTGAGCGACGACAAGCTGCCCGAGGCCGCACAAAAGGCGCTGCGAAAGCTCCGCTGAGGCCGATCGCGCCACCGCCGAGGCCACCGCTGAACGATCTCGGCACAGGCCCGTCCGCAGCATCATCCGGGAGAGCGCCCGAGACGGAGACCTCACCCACTCACGTCAAAGGGCCGACGGTCTCCCGCCGGCCCCGAAACATCGCCTTTGCTGTATCCCCGCGGTGGTCGCGGAGGAGCTCGCTCCGGCGAGGTCGACCCCGCCGGAGGCCCGGAACTCCGGAAGTGCGCCGCCCTGCCCCGCCAGCCCCAAGGACTACGCGGATCCAGGAGCGTGGAGCTAGGAGCTGCGACGCAGCTCGCGGACCTCGCCCATCGACCCCGTGATCTGCTCGCGGAGCGTCTCGCCTCCCTCGATGCCAAAGTCGAGGGTGCGGATCGGGAACGGGATCGTCACGTCGTTCGCGTCGAAGGCCGCCTTGATCGCCATGATCGCCTCGGAGCGCGCGGAGAGGAACGCCCCCTGGTCGGCCTCGCGGATCCAAAAGCGGAGCTCAAAGTCGATCGAAGAGCCGCCAAACCCGGTGTAGAAGAGCTCGACCTCTCGCTCTAGATCACGACACTCCAGGGCCTCGACCGCGCCTTTCGCGATCTCGCGGACCTTCGCCAGGTCATCCCCATAGGAGACTCCGACCATCACCTCGACCCGACGACACTCGGTCTCGGTGTAGTTGATGATCGCGCTCTGGAAGACGTCCTTGTTCGGAAGGATCACGGTCTCGCCCGAGAGCTGGGTGAGCCTCGTCGCGCGGAGATCGATCCGCTGCACGTGGCCGAAGTGCTCTGAGATCTTGACCAGGTCGCCGATCGCGAAGGGGTTGCGGAGCGCCATCAGGACGCCCGAGACGAAGTTCGCGGCGATGTCCTGGAAGGCGAAGCCGACGGCCAAGCCGACGATACCGATGCCGGCGAGCAGCGACGTCACCGTCTTGTCGAGCTGGAGCACTCCGAGGGCGATAAAGAGGCCCCCGCAGATCACCGAGATCCGGGCGATCTGCGCGATCAAGCCGACGAGCTGCGGGCTCTTGACGACCCGCCGCAGGCCCCGCTCGGTCCATGAGGTCAGGTATCTCGAGAGCAGACCGGCGAGGGCGATGATGGCGATCGCGACGACCATGTTGGGCAACATCGACACCATCGTCTCGAGCCAACGCTCGAGCTTGCCCGCGAGTGTCCCCAATAAATCTGAAAAATCCATGTGCTCCTCTACGCACCGCAGAGAGGTCGACTCCTGCCTCCTGCGTACGCTCCTGTGTGTGGTTTGTGGGTACCGAGTTCAGCGACGGTCCGGGCGGGGATCGATGGATCACGCGCCGCCTGGACCGCGGCCTTCGCAGGGTTCGCGCGGTCCGGCTCGCCGCTCCTCGACGCTCGTGCTGCTAGACGTAGCTCCGAGCGGAGGGCGCGGCGACCGGATGCATCGCGATGTGCTCGACAGTCAACTTGAGCCTATGAACGGTCGGGGTCGACGAGGAGAATGTCGACCCGTCGATCGTAGTCCCAGAAGATCGGCATGCTGTCGTGGGCATAGCGCTCGCCGAAGGAGACCGACTCGAGCTGATCGCTCGGGACCCCCTCCGCCTCGAGCATGGACTTCACTGAGCTCGCCCGCTCGCCCGCGAGGGTCCGGTTGTACTCGGCGCTGCCGCGAGGATCGGCGTAGCCCTCGAGGCGCAGCGACTTGCCGGCGAGCGGACCGCTGACGACACACTTCGCGAGCTCGCCGAGGGTCCCCTCCGCGGAGTCGCGGACCTGGGCGGAGTCGAAGCCGAAGAACGTCTTCGGCTCGTCGATGCCGCAGACCCGGAGGATGTCCTGATCGATCTGGACCCGACCGTTGGGGCTGCCCTGGCGGAGCTTCGTCGCCAGCGGGTGGTCCGGCGGCAGGAGCATCGAGTCGATCACGTGGACCACGCCGTTGCTCGCGGCCAAATTCGGCGTCAGCACCCGCGCCTGGTTCACCGCCAGATAGCTGTCATTGGGGCCGACGAGGATGTCGACCTCCTGTCCCGAGCGGGTCGGCGACCTCTGGAGGTTGGACAGCTCGGAGGTCGTGAGCCGGCCGGGGACGATGTAGTAGCTGAGGTTCTTGCGGATCTCGTCGGGGTCTGTCCCGAGCATCGACGCGTCGAAGTGATCGTCGACGGGGACCAGGAGGGTGACGAGCGCGTCGCTCTGCGAGAGCTCCTCGGCGAGGCCGCTCGCCCGGAGCGCGGCGACGAAGCGCGCTGCGCCAGCCTCATTCTCTGCCGTCGCGATCACGGTCGTGGACGCGTCGCCGTCGTTCAGGCGGTCATTCTCAAATTCAGGCGCTGGGTTGACCACAGGGACGGGCTCCGCGCTCGACCGGTCGGGAGACTCGTGGGCGCAGCCAGCGATCGTCAGGCCGAGGGTGAGCATTGTGAGCGTCGTCGTGATCAGAGGGGTGTTCATTGGTTCCTTTCTCGTTCGTTGATATTCAGGGCGTGGGGCCACGTCGGGGCGGCCCGAGTGCGGTGGAGGCGCTGTCCTCGGAGGAGGAGCGCCGAGACCGGCACGACCTGTCGTCTTGAGAAGATGAGCGCTGCGCAGATGGGCCACACGGACTCGAAGTCCGGACCGTTCACTTGCGGCGCACCAACTCGTCGACGCCCAGACAGTAGCCTAACTTGGAGAAAAGTGCAAGCGGGTCCCCTGAGGCTCCCAGACAGATGTCCAATGGGACATCCGAAACCATGCTCGTATGCATCCCCCCGACTCGTGCGAACACGCGGGGCGCTGGCGCCCCGCGTGGCATGTCTCCGAGTCGTCCGATCTGTTGAGGGCATGATCCCGAGGCTCGACTCACCGTGCTAGCCGTGCCGCGCATCCGCGTAGCCCGATGACCCACGCGACACGGCCCGATGACATAGTAGAGGTGCGGCACGATAGTAGAGGTGCGGCACGATAGTAGAGGTGCGGCACGATAGTAGAGGTGCGGCACGATAGTAGAGGCGCGGCACGATAGTAGAGGTGCGGCACGATAGTAGAGGCGCGGCACGACTGCACGTGAACCGGTAGGTAGACCCCGGGCCGTCCGAAGCTCCCAGGAGATGCCCGCACGCTCGCTCTACCCACCGTCGGCTCCGTAGGATCATCGGTGCCGCTCGGAGCACGGGAGGTCCCACCTCTACCTGCGTCCCTCGATCGGTCGAACGTCGATCGGTCCACAGAAGCCTGCGACCCATCAACATGGCCCATGTGACATATGCACTCGGTCCCGGAGCTGATCGCATACAGGGCCCCGAGCCGCTCCTCACCGCCTCCAGCGCGAGCGAGCACCAAGCCCCTCGCTTGACATCTCAAGCGCTATCCTCTATAAACTGACCATCGGCGGGCTGATGTCGCACTCATGCAGACCGGCTAGCCGACGGCGCGTTCGATCGCGCCATGTTGTCCAAGCGGGACGACAGGACCAAGCTCTCGGCTCGCCGCCCCGTAGGGGATGACAGAGCCCGAGGCCAGGCACTCCAGCCGAAACGCCACTCAGGCGTCCACAGTCGCGCTCACTCGGCGAGGCACCCTGCTGCCGTGATGACCGCGCTCAACCAAGAAAGAACCTTCATGATCTCCGCACTTCGACAGTCCCTCCTCCTCACCCTTGGCACCATCCTCGCCGGCACCCTCGCCTGCGACTCCGGTACCACCGGAGAGCAGAACCGGGACGTCGTTCGGCCACACCTGGCCTCCGCGAGCCTCCAAGAGACGTCCAAGGAGCAGCCCGTGACGACCCGTACGCCCGACCTGCTCACAGTCCGCGACGGGGCCTCGGAGCCGAGCGACGAGGGGTCACCGGCCGTAGATGAGGGGTCCGGCCTCGGCGTCGAGACTGCCTCGGACCGCGACATCGACGGACAGATGGGCGCGATCCGAGCGACCCTAGAGGCCTATAGCGCCTGTGCGACCACCTGTACCAACAAGGACTACGAGACACCGACCAACCTCGAGTCCTGCATGCTGCGCTGCCGCAACCGGGCCGAGTCCGCTGGCATCACCCCGGACTCCAAGGCCCATAGGCTGATGACCGAGCTCGACGCCTGCAGCGATCGCTGCGAGCAGAAGGACGTCGAGCACGAGACAAACCGCGAGACCTGCCACCTGAACTGTGACAATGCCTTCACCGCTCAGGGAGTCCTCCTCAAGGCCGGCGACAACCTCGCGAAGTAGACCTATCGCGTGGGCCCTTGGCTTGGGACCAGGGGCCCACACCTTCGCGACCTCGGCTGCTAGCTGAGGGCTCTGAGGCGCGCCCAGCCGCGATGCGGGGGCCTCCCTCGTCCTTTCGTTACATTCATGAGACATAACCCTGCGCTACGCTAGACTTTGCACCTACCTTCGTAAGATACGACCTATGGACATTCGATAGCCCTATATCGCAGCGACCCGCTGCCCGAGAGAGGCCGCCGACGCGACGAACACCAGCCCGAGGGCGGTGGACGACGCGTTGGCGGCCTCTCTCGTAGGAGTGCTCGCCGGCTTCTACAGCGCAGACTGGACGAGCGCGATCAGACGGGGAGCGTCCGCGATCAGCTTCTCGAGGTCGACCGCCTGCCGTGATCGATAGACAAAGCCGATCAGGTAGCCGTCCTTGCGCCAGATGACGAGGTATCCGCTCTCGGTCACCCGTTCCTTGGCGGTCGTGCTCGTCAGATCCTTGAAACCGATCGTCAGGCCATCGATGACCTCGACGCGGGGCATCGCCGCGATCGCCCTGTCCGCCTCCGCCGATGTCCGCAGCGCCGCCCCCTCCTCGTCGGAGACCTCGACGCTCTGAAAGATCGGCTCGAAGACGGTGTCGCGGTCGACCGCGGAGCTGAGCGAGGTGCCGATCTCGATCGCCGTCGGGGCGACCTGTGTACCGCTGGCGAGGATCGTCTCGATCGTGGCCTCGGACCCCTCGGTGAGCTTCGCCGCGTCGTCGATCCAGTGGCTAGCGGTCGCGCTCAGCTCGCCCGAGCTTCGCTTGATGTCCGTCGCCCAGGCGGTCGCGACCTCGCTGGTCTCCTTCGCCGCCGCCGCGGCCTTGTCCGTCGCGTCCGCCCCCTCCTTCGCCAGGTTGCTCGCGTCGACGATCGTCTTGTCGACCGCGGCCTTGGCCTTCGCGGTGTCGTCGGGCGCACACGCGGCGCAGGCCATCACCGCCACCGCCACCGCCACCGCTACCGCCCTCGCTGAGAATTCTCTCGCCCCGTTCCTCATTCGGGGAATGTAGCAGGGTGCAGGTGCGCCTGGGCGCCTCACCGCGGCTTCACACCTGCGATGGCTGCGCGCGCGCGCGGACATGGGACCGTCCCTCGCCCTCGACATGCACATCGGCCAAGAGCGTCCAATTGTAGGAGCCTCTCCTCGACCTGCTGACCTATCCTGGGGCACCTTCGGACCCCGCGACGCGATGACCACGACCCAACGCCTCCTCTTCACCGCGGTCCTGACGGCGATCTCGGTCGGCATGCACAGCTATGTCGCCAGCCGTCTGATGGCCGGCGCCAACCTGACCGCCCGCGGCCGCCGGATCGCCTGGATTCTCGCGCTGATCTCGGGCCTCACGCTCCCCTGGGTCTTTCGCCTGATGCCGCTCACCGGGGTCTGGTGGGCCGATCTTCTGCAGTTCGCCGGCTGGATCTTCTTCGGCGTCTTCTCGCTGCTCCTCGCGTTCACCCTCCTCCTCGATCTGGCCCTGCTGCTGCTCCGGCTGGTCGCCCGGGTCAGCGGCCGCGAGCTCCTCCCGGTCGACCCAGAGCGCCGTCGTTTCCTCCGGCGCCTCCTCAACTACGGGGTCCTCGGGGTCACAGCCCTGGTCTCGGGCGCGGCCTTCGTCCAAGCTCGACGCCTGGCCGCGGTCAAGCGCGTCAAGATCTCGATCGACGACCTCCCAGAGGCGCTGCGGGGCCTCAAGATCGCGCAGATCTCGGACCTCCACGTGGGACCGACGATCCGCGACGCGGACATGCGCGGAGTCGTCGACATCGTCAACAAGCTCGGCGCCGATATGGTCGCGGTTACGGGTGATCTCGTCGACGGCACGGTCGACCGGATCGCCGACTACGTCGCGCCGCTCGGCGAGCTCCGGTCGCGCCACGGGACCTTCTTTGTCACCGGCAACCACGAGTACTTCTCGGGGGCCGAACCCTGGATCGACCACTGCAAGACGGCGCTCGGCTGGCGAGTCCTCGGCAATGAGCACACCGTCGTCGAGCATGACGGCGCACGCATCGTCGTCGCAGGGGTCTACGACCTCAGCGCGAAGCGCTTCGTCGAGGCGCACACCTCGGACCCGGCGAAGGCGATGGCCGGGGCGCCCGCCGCGGACCTTCGGATCCTCCTCGCGCACCAGCCGAAGAGCATCCTCGACACCGAAGGACTCAGCGTCGACCTTCAGCTCTCGGGCCACACCCACGGCGGTCAGTACTTCCCCTTCACCGTTCTCCTCAGCCTCGCGCTGCGCTTCACCACCGGCCTACAGAAGGTCGGCGCGACCTGGCTCTACATCAACGCCGGCACGACCTACTGGGGCCCTCCGTTCCGCCTCGGGAGCGCCCAGGAGATCACGCTGGTCGAGCTCGAGCGCGCCTAGCAGACCGTGGCAAGAGTCCCGCGCACTCTCGCTAGTTGGAGACGCAGGGCAGCTTGCCGACGTAGGCGTCAGTCTCGAGCTGCCTGAGCATGAACTCCGCCACGTCTGCCCTCGAGATCCGATACTTGAGATCCGGGGCACCGCTGGCTCCGCCAGAGCATCGCCGAGACCTGCGCGCGCGCGCCCTCGCCACAGCTGCGCCCCCGCGCGGCCGCGGCCGCGGTCGGCGGTCCACGTGAGGGCTCCGAGCCTCGACCGCGGCTCGTGCTCAGCGCGCTCCGAGAGACAGGCGAGAGCCAGCCCTCGCGCGTCGGGACCATCAAGGCGCCCTCAGGACGTGACACGCTGCTTGAGGCTCGTCAGCGGTTGACCGCCGTCGACCCGCCGCACCACCGCCTGCCAATCGGCGAACTCGGTGCCGAAGAGCCCGTCGAGCCCCGTCGACGCGAAGCCGTAGTGACCGGTCCAGCGGGCGTGGTGGAGCGCGTGATAGATGACCGGCGGCTGGATCACCGAGACCAGCCGACTGCGGCCGAAGGGGTTGTGGAACTCGACGTTCACGTGGCCGATGATGTTGCCGCTGATGTTGTAGACGATGTAGGCCGCCCAACCGGCGAAGGAGAGCGGCGTCCACAGGGAGAGCAGCGCCGGGAGCCCGACGTAGCCCAGCGCCCAACCGAGCGCCTCGACCGCGCTCATCGACTGTCCGGTGAACGGCGTGGTCACCCGCGAGCGATGGTGCCAGCGATGAAAGCGGATCCACGGCCGCCGGTGCATGAGCCGATGAAGACCGTAGTAGTAGATCTGAAAGCTGTAGTAGACGGCGACGAAGGTGCCGATCGCAGAGGCGTCGCCGACCTCGTCGAAGCGGATGTGACCGCCGTAGAGCACCGCGGTAAAGGCGATGATCTGCACGCTGATAAAGCGGAGGTTGCCGGCCAGCTCGAAGCCGTACTGACCGCGATCGAGGGGGACCGCCCAGACCCGGCGATGACGGAAGATCCGCTCCAGGAGAAGACCGACGCCCGTGCACAGGACCGTGAGGCCGACGTGGAAGCCGGCGACGAGCGCCAAGACCTCAAAAATCCCCAGCTCGCCGATCCAAGCCGCCATCGCCCGCGAGGATACCCCAGCGTGCCCGCCACAGCGCATGGGCTCGCTCGTCGCAGCCCGGCGGCCCGCGTTCTCTCGCGCCATGGCCACCGGTCTTCGCGGCTTTCTTCGTGGCTTCGGCGAGCGCAGCCTGCGGGCGCCCGGGCATGCCTGGGCGAGATCGAACGCGCCGACCCCCGCACAGCAGGTCGACGCGGCGAAAGGTGCACAAGGGCAGCGCTCGACCCCGACGGGGCGAACGCGGCGAGAGGGCGGCGTAGACCGAGAGTGAAGAGGCCTCGCAATCCTTGCGACGCTCTTCGCGATCATCCCTGCTACGTTTCGGCGGTGCGTCGCTCGCAACGTCAGCCCCTCGGGTCTGCGTCGCCCCCGAGGGGGAGGCGGCGGCGCGTCCTTGGCCCGCACGCCCTCGCCGCAGAGCTCCGTTCAGGCCTCCGCGCAGGGCCCCTGCTCCCGCTCCTGCTCAGCCTCCCGCTCACCCTCGCCCTCAGCTCCTCGCTCGCCTGTCAGGGACCCTGCGAGAGCGCGACGACGGCGGTCGACGACGGGGGTGATGAGGACATCTTGGACACGCCGCCCGACGAGCGCCTCAACGTCGTTATCGTCGTGTTTGAGTCGCTGCGCGCGCGCTCGGCCACACCCCACGCCCCGAGCCTACAGACCACGCCCTTCCTGGGCTCCCTCGCGGAGGGCGGCGCGCTCGTCGACACCGCGTACACGGTGCTCCCCCACACCTCGAAGGCCCTCGTCTCGATCTTCTGCGGCCTCTACCCCGAGGTGGTCAAGGCCGTGAACGAGGCGGAGCCCGGCGTCCTCCCCCGGGCATGTCTCGCGCAGAGCCTCTCGGAGGGCGGCTACGGGACCCTCTTTATCCAACCAGCCCGACCCACCTTCGAGAACCGCGCGTCGATGGTGGAGCGCCTCGGCTTTGAGGAATTCCTCAGCGCCGACGACCTCCCGCACGCAGGCTTCGACGAGTCGAGCTACTTCGGCTACGAGGACGACATCATGCTCGCGCCGGCGCTCGAGTGGGTCGATCGACAGGGAGACGACCCCTTCTTCCTCGCGGTGCTCACCCTCACCCCGCACCACGACTACGGCGTGCCGCTCGGCTTCCCGACCACGCCCTTTGTCGCCGACCGAACCCTGAACAACTACCTCAACACCCTCGCCTACACCGACCGCTTCATCGGCAAGCTCCACGCAGGGCTGGAGGATCGCGGGCTCCTGGAGAGCACCCTCTTCGTGGTCACCGGCGACCACGGCGAGGGCTTTGGCGAGCACGGCCGGACCCAGCACGACAACGTCATCTGGGAGGAGGGCCTGCGGGTGCCGATCGTCCTCAGCGGTCCGGGTGTCGGCCCACCCGGGACCGTCGTCGACGGCCTGCGCCAGACCATCGACATCGTCCCGACGGTCGCCTCGCTGCTCGGCCTCCAGCTCGGCGGAACCCTGCCGGGGCTCGACCTCTTCGGGAGCGCAGGTCATGAGCGGCTCTTCGCCACATGCTGGGCGAACGATCGGTGCATGGCGATGCTCGAAGGTGAGCGCAAGGCGATCTATCACTACGAGGCGCGCTCCCCGGAGGTCTTCGACCTGAGCGAGGATCCGCTCGAGCGGACCAACATCGTCGACGAGGGGGACAACCGCGACTTCGCCGACGACGCGATCGCGGCGATGCTCGGCTGGAAACAGGCGACCAACGCGGAGTACGCCTGCGGCTCCAGCGACGCCGCCTCAGACTGAACGGCAATCACCCGCGTCAGAGACCTGGGCTCACGAGCTCGCCGAGGATCCGAGCGTAGGGCGCTCCGCCGCGCCGGCGAGCTCCCGCTCCCGCCACTGCGCCTTCAGGATCGCGCTGGTCTTCCGCGAGCCGTCGGTGCTCCACCCCGGCGGGCCCCAGGTGTAGCCGAGCACCTCGCGGAGGCTGCGGGAACCGGCGACGTCGCGACCGATCGCGACCCACTCATGAAAGGCGATCTTCAGCGGGTTGAAGGTGCCGAGGTTCTTCACCAGGCCGTAGCGCGGCGGCTCGGCCGGATCCTCGGCGACGAAGGTGCCGAAGAGGCGATCCCAGAGGATGAGCACGCCCGCGTAGTTGGCGTCCAGGTAGCGCGGGTTGAAGGCGTGGTGGACCCGGTGATGGCTCGGCGTGTTGAAGACCCACTCAAAGGGGCCCATCGTCCGGATCACCTCGGTGTGGATCCAGAATTGGTAGACCAGCGAGAGGCCGGCGAAGAAGAGGATCATGATCGGCTCAAAGCCGAGGAGCGCCAGCGGCAGGGTGAAGATGAAGGCCAGCGAGAGGGTCCCGGTCCAGGTCTGGCGGAGCGCCGTCGACAGGTTGTAGTGGCGCGATGAGTGGTGGACGACGTGGGAGGCCCACATCCACCGCCGCTCGTGGGCGAGGCGGTGGAACCAGTAATAGGCGAGATCCTGGCCGAGAAAGCAGAGGAGAAAGACCCACCACGACCGGTCGAGATCGAAGATTCGGTGGTGATAGGCGAGCTCGTGAGCGCCGACGATCAGCGCCCCCGTGGCGACGCCGATCCCGAGGTTGACGATGCCCATCGTCAGGCTCGCCGCGGTGTCGCGGGTCTCGTAGCGGCCTCGCCGGGCGAGACGCCAAGCGGCGATCTCGAGGGTGACCAGCACCGCGAAGGCAGGGATCGCGAGGAGCACCATGTTCGGCAGGGGCTCACCCATGCTCCGCCTCCCCCGAGGCGAGCCTGCGCCGCCATCCTTCCACCTTCGCCGGGTCCAGGCGGAGGTCGATGACCGGGCTCGTGAAGTCGCGGGTGCGGATCCGCAGCAGCCCGCCCTCCCCCACCTCGACGCCCCGCAGATCCGCCGCCCGGAGCACCCGCGAGACCAGCCCGTCGCCGTTGGCGAAGAGGACGGCGATCGCCGGCCCCTGGTCGTAGCGCCCGGCGACCAGCGCCCCGGCTCCCCCCTCGGCGAGGCAGACCTCAGCGACCTCAAAGCCCGGCTCGAGCTCGCGCAGGCGCTCGCCCGCCTCCTCGGCGTCGGCGATCCGCGCGTCGACCCAGCCCCCGCAGAGCCACGTCAGGCCGATCGCGGCGAGCACCCCGACCGGCGCCATGAGCAACACGATTCCCTCCACGATGATCCTCGACGACCCCGATCCCAGAGGTCGTTGGCGACGAGGGTACACGAGCTGCGGGAGGAATCCGCACTTCACCCGCGCGGCGGCTCGGCGCAACGCAGCGGCGGCCCGGTCGACCCCCTCCCCTATGCCAAACCCGACCGATCCCCACGCCCGGCGTGTAGCCGTGCTGAGCGCCGTAATCGCGCTCGCAGCCCTCAGCGTCGCCGCGCTGGTCACCCAGCGCCTCGACGCCACCCGTGAGGCGCTCCAGACCGCCAAGGCCTCCTGCTCCGGGCTCGTCCGAGCGTCACTCGAAGAGGGCGCTCCGACGGGCAGCCCTGACGACGACGAAAGAGACGACGTGAGGAGCGACAGCACCAACGGCGGTCGAAACGCAGACTCCGGCCAAGTCGGGGACGAAGAGCACGTCCTCGAAGGCACGACAGGCCCCTAGCGTCGTCGGCGTCGAGGCGAGGCACCCAGCCCCCCAGACCCCCGTCGACGCGCTACTCTCGGGGCGCATGCAGGAAGCAACAAGGGCCCATCTCCAGCGTATGGCTTGGTTCACCGTCGCGACGTTGATCGGCGGCGGCTGCGATCTCCAGACCAAATCCTGGGCTGAGGAGAGCCTCGGGACCCTCGCCGGCAAGAGCATGATGGTGATCGAGCCGTGGCTCGAGTTCTCCCTGACCTACAACCGCGGGACCGCCTTCAGCCTGATCCCGGATCTGGGCGCGACGCGGCTCATCTTCGGGGTCTTGGCCCTCCTCACGATCGGCCTCCTGGTCTTCGTCCTCTTCCGCTGGCGAAGCGGCCGCGGTGAGGCCCTGGCGCTCGGGGCCCTCGCCGGCGGCGCCCTCGGCAACGGCCTCGATCGCGCCTTCCGTGAGGCCCCCGGCGGCGGCACCGGGGTCGTCGACTTCATCAAGCTCAACTACCCCTGGGGCGGGAGCTGGCCGATCTTCAACATCGCCGACGTCCTCGTCGCGGTCGGGCTCGGCTACTTCATCATCCGGACGATCCTCGAGCGCGGCAAGGCGCGCACCGACGGCGAAGCTGAGGCCGCGGCGACGTAGGAGGAGCGGGAGCTCCTCGGCGCCGTGGCAAGATCCTCGCGCTTGGGCCTGGCTATCGAGCGAGTGACCTCGTCCAAGGCGAGCGCCGAGGCTTCACCGTGTGCGGCGACTTCGCGCTCCGAAGGCCGCGGTGCTGCAACCTTCGGCGCGTTGTGGCCCGCAGCCTCTGCGCCCGGGCCGGGCGGATCTGCCCAGGACTCCCCTCTCGCTGCAGATATGCGCGCTTCCGGGGCCTCGCGGCGGCCTCGACAGCCGCATACGATGGGCCTGCCTGTGCAGACACAGGAAGGAACGCAGCATGCCCCGACGACGCCTGATCCTCCGTAAATCACCCACCCTCAGCCGCGACGCGCTCGCGACCTTCTCCCCCAAGACCCGCTCCGACGGTCACTCCCCCCGACTCACCGCCTACCAGCGGAAGATCCAGCGCCGCGAGCCGCCCAAGCGGATGGACGACGCGGCGATCATCACGGTGCTGGAGCAGCTCTCGCCGAAGCTCCGCGCCCGGCTCAAGTCGCCGAGCGAGTGGCAGTCGGGCGACGACATCATCCTCTCCGCGAAGACCCCCGTGATCGACGATCGCGGCCACCTCTTCGGCTGGGGCATCGTCTCCTACGGGCCGACCTCGCCGGCCCTCTACTTCGACTACTCGCCGACCAAGAAGGTGGCGATCGGCGGCCTCGAGATCTGGCTGAAGAACCTGGATACGTCCGGGATCTACTTCGTCGAGATCTCGCTCTCGGTGCTCGGCGGCGGGATCCGGGTCGGCAGCAGCGACGCGCCCCACTTCGTCTCACCGGCGCAGGGGATCGATCACCGCGTGCTGGTCACGATCGTCGACCCCACCTACGACATCACCCTGATCTCGCTCCGCCCGGAGAGCGTCCAGTCCTGGGGGTTCTTCGAGGCGAGGATCCGCAGGCTCGACTAGACGGACCGAAGTTCGACCGGCGATGCGCGTTGCTCATCATCGTCGAGGGTCTCGACGAGCACGTACCGAGCGAAGACCTACGCGAGCAGGCGATCCACGTACTCGCAAGCGGAGCCGACAGACTCGCTCGGGCGAGCGAGGGGCGACGGGTGGGACGCAGCGGGAGGACCCGTGCCTCGCGCGGAGACACGCTTACCCTGTCTCTTCAAGCAGCTCAGCTTGACCCGTGGCGAGCACGTGGCATGGGAGGACCCGCGTCCGCGAGGGACCCGCCTCGTCGCCCCTCGCCCGCCCGCCTTCAGCCTCCGAGCTCCGCCCGCCGACAAGCGAGAGGTGAGCGCTCACCCGCACAGATACGGTCGAAGCGCGAAATACGTGTCATCAGGGGTTCTACGCGGGCTTGTGAGGGCACCTCGCACCAGCGCTTATTTCAGGGCTAGAGCGTGTTGTCGCGGATCGTCAAGTTGCTGAAGAGCTGGGGAAACGCGGACCCATCCGGGTAGTCCACGCCATTGACCCTGTATGTGATCACCGAAGGATACCAGCCGTACAAGTTGGTGTTGACGAAGGTATTGTCGATGATCTGCAGGTTGTCGATAAACGACCCCTCCGCGTGGGTGTTGTCCCATCTCCCGAACTCAAAGAGGATGCCGGGCATGGAGCTCTCCTCGATGAGGTTGTCGGCGATCACGCCGTTGGGAAGCCTGGGCAGGATGCCGCGGGCGCGGTTGGAGTGGAGGTGATTATTCCGGATGAAGTACTGCCCCGTGTTGAATCGCTCATTGATCGCAAGGACGTCCGGCCCGGTGAACGCCGGCAGGGAGGAGCCGAAGGACAACGTCACCGCGTTGCCGGCCCACTGCACGTTCGTCACAGGCGGGGTCACGCCGATAACGCCATGATCCGCATAATAGCGGAGCTCCAGCGTATCGCCCACCTCAAACGGAGAGAACCACTGCTCGGTCTCGACGTAGAGGGTGGTGTCGCCGGCCCGCGTCACCCGCGAGGCGACGTTCTGCTTGATGTTCAGCGCGTCGTCGCCCTGGTGGCTAAACTCGCTGTTGACGACGCCCAGATACCCGGTGAAGTGGCCGACATGCAGGGCGTCGGCGAAGGTCGACAAGATCTGCTTGGAGCCCGTCGCCTCAGGATCTGGCACGATACGGCAATCATCCAGCAAGATGTGGTGGGTATTGTTGACCAGTACGTACCCCATGTAGCTGCCGGAGTAGATCGAGACCCGCTCAAACACAGTATGGGAGACGTTGTCCAGGTACCAGACGTGCTGGTCGGACTGGGCGTTGGCGAGCTGGCGAATGCGCAGCGCGGTCCCCGGGACAGCGGCGCTCAGGTCACCGTTGAAGCCTGAGATGCTGAGCGAGGCGGCGCCGGTCTTCTGCTGCAGCGCTGGGCTCAGCTGCCACCACTCCGTGCCCCCCGCGACAGGGGCGAAGGTGGCGGGATCGATCATCTCGACGTTCCACCAGTCGATAGCGTCGGGGATGGTCGCGTCGAGCGGGAAGTCGAGCCGAATTTCACTGCCCGTGTTGCTCTCGACGACGGCGAAATAGGCCAGCGGCCGGCTGTCCCAGTCCCAGTCGAGGATCAGATCCTCGAAGCGCAGGCGGGAGCTGTTGTCGACGAGCAGGCTCGCTCCCTTGGTCAGCACCAGCCTCGCGCCGTTGCCTTCGATGATGATGTTGTTCCCCTGGGACAGGTTGACGTTGTCGGTAAACGCGTATGTCCCGGCCGGGATGCTGAGCGTACCGCCGTTGTTCGCCGCCATAAAGGCCTGCTCGAGCGCGACCGAGTTGTCTGCGGCGGACTCGGACAGAGCGGCGACGACGACGGGCCCGCTCCCGTCCGGCGTGTCGATGACGAAGTCGTCGAAGGCCTCGCTCTCAGTGTCCGCATCTGGTTCGCCGCCAGCATCCGAGCCTTGCTCGCCGGTCGACGTGCCGCTCGTGGTGTCGCCCGTGACGTCGCTCGTGGTGTCGCTGGCACTGCCGATCGTGGTGGTGTCACCAGTCCCGCCACACGCGGCCAGGAGGCCAAGGCACGACACCGCGCCTGGCCGCAGAATATGCCGTTCGATTCGTCTTCTCATGAACGGACCTCGCGTCGAATTGGCTCGAAATGAAGTTCCGAGAACAGTCGATGCACCATGGTCGCACGGCCGGGGACTCGCGGCGCCGCAGTTCGAGCTGAAAATTCTAGGCGTAGGGGGGTAGACCTGCACTTCGCGGAGCCCATGGCGCACTCGACGCGCTGACCTCGGCAGGGTCCTCATGGACCACGCCGGCCACAGGACGCGCGAACTTGCGTGCACCCCTACGAGGTGAAGAGCCTCGGGCAGCTGCTCGTGCGGGCGGAGGAGGGGACGCCTGTGACGGTGCCCGTCGACCCGCGCATTCCGGCCGCGGTCCGCAGGGCGCTCGAGCGCGGGCTCTCGGCGGACCCCGACGAGCGCTTCGCCGATATGGATGGAGCGCTCCTCCCCCTCCGTGAGAACACCGGACAGGGCTCGGGACGACGTGCGTCGGCGGTCGGCGTGGTCGCCCTCATCGCCGGACTCTCGTGGTTCTCGTGGCTCTCAGCGGCCGGGACGACGGATCCCTGCGCGGCCGCGGCCGAGGCGGCCACGCGGTCGTGGGACGAGCAGGCTCGTACCTCGATCCGAGCCGCGTTTGAGGCGATCGAGGTCCCTTTCGCGGCTCCGACGGGCGAGCGCGCGATCGAGGCGCTCGACCGGGTGGGCTCGTCCCACGCGGCCCCTCGCCGGCGAGTCTACGAGCGCTCGCCGGCGATGACGCGGCCGCGATCGCCCCAACCGCGGCGACGCCCGTGGGCCTGACCAACCCCAGCTTTGAGAACGGCCTCAGCGGCTTTGAGGAGATGCTCCGCAAGCGCGCAGGCGTGCAGGCACCCTCTACGAACCTCCTTCCCACGGCTTCTCACCGTGAAAGCTCTGATAGGATTGAGCGATGCTAGAGGTCGCGCAGATTGTCAGCTCCGCTCGTCTATTGATCAAGGTCCTGGCGTTTGCGCTGCCTAGTATGGCAGCTTGTGAGCCTCTGCCGGCGGCGACGACAGGCGACACGGGGGTCGCCACGAGCTCGTCGACGAAGGCCTCCACGACGTCAAGCTCCACAAGCTCCACAAGCTCCACAAGCTCCACAAGCTCAACAACGGTGGAGGGAGGCTCGACGACCGGCAGCTCGACGACGACCGGAGCCATCGATCCGCCGGTCTGCCAGCCCGCTCCCGAAGCGGTCCAAGCAGGCTTCGTGATCGACGGCGGAATTGACTTTGGCTGGCGGAGCTTCAGCTCGTTCAAGCTATGCACAGTCGCCTCAGTCCTGCAGGTCGAGAACGAAATCACCGTATCCCTCTCGAGCTGCACGTCCGACCCAGAGATCCAAGGCGAAGAGCCCGAGCTACACGTCATCGAGGTCACGGTCGATCCTGCAGAGCCTATCGATCTCGTCGCAGGGGAGAGCGTTCGCTTCTCCCTGTACATCGATGTGCCGTGGTGGACCAACATGGCCTTCGCCCTCCACCGCCTTGACGACACGTTGGTCCTCGCCGGGTCGAGCGGCAACCTCGTCCCCGGCATGTCGGAGTACTACGCCCCTGCAGACTTCGCGGCGCCTTTCAGCGTCGAAGGTGTTGGCAATGTCTGTCCTCCCCCGGAGCGTCCGCCACCTCCAGAACCGGACTGTTCATTCCTAGAGTGCGGCGGCGGCTGCGATCCTGTCGCTCAACGCGAGGCCCTCGCGTTCTCCATCAAGGATGGCCCGACGCTCCAACTCATGGACCATGCCGCATCGGGGTTTCCCGGTGAGCCCTATTCGATCGTCGTCTCACAGGCAGTACAGCTTCACTTCTTGGAGATGTGTGCCGACACGGCGAGCACCTGGCGTGCCTTCGTCATTATGCGTCATTGACGCGCCGACTTCGCGACCTGCGCCTGCGGCGGAGCAGTGGACCCAGGAACACGAGGACCACCAGCCCGCTGCGGTCGACCCCCCCAGAGGAGACACAGCCGCAGGACTCACCGTCAGGAGACGTGCCGGTGCTCGCAGATCCAGAGGAGGTCGTCTCTTCGGCGGAGAGTGTGCTCGCGACCACGACATTGTCACCTGTTTGATTGCCCCAGCTACGCGACTCGATCGCATTGCTCCAGATTAGAGTATACGGCGCCGGCAGGGCATCAGCGTGGGGGTGTGTATAGGACTCCCCCCTTATGGTACTCTCGATCGACCCCTGAAGGCGATTCCCACCAATACCGAGGGTCAGCAGGTCCAGCGTCGACAGGTCCGGCAGCTCGCTCAGACGATTGCCGGAGACGTCCAAGATCGTGAGGGACTGGAGCGAACCGATCTCATCGGGAAGCTCCTCTAGATGGTTCGACGAGGCGCCGAGAAGGCCGAGGGCGCTCAAATCCACGATCGACTCAGGCAGCTCGGTCAACTCATTGTTGTCGACGATGAGAGTCGTCAACGTCGCAAGCTCTCCGAGAGAGGAGGGGAGGGGAGCCCTTCGAGCTTGTTTGCGCCTAGGGAGAGCGTTCGGAGATGGACCATCGAGCTGAACGACTCGGGGATTGTGCCAATGAGGTTGTTCCCACCGAGCGAAATCTCGACGATGGCGAGGCCATCCACGCCCTCGTCGCAGCGGACTCCCCACCAGCTTTGGGTGCAGGTGGCGTCATAGTCATCCACGCCCTCCTGGATGAGCCAGTTGTCGGATCGCTTCCACTCCGTCCCCCCTGTTGAGTCATGGAGCTCCTTCATCGCCTGATACTGCGACTCTGTGACGGCGTGGGCTTCCCCTCCGGCTTCTAGGAGCAGAAGTACAGTCACGACTAGAGAGCCAGAGAAAGCATGGGACTGGCGCTAGCGCGGCCCGAAGCGGGCTTCAAACGCGTCGACCACCTCGAGCATCGCCTCCGTGAGGCGAGACCGCACCTCGCGGACGATCACCTCGGGAGCCCGGCCAAAGCGGGCCTCGGCGATCGCCCCGGCGATGCAGGCCTGGGTGTCGGCGTCCCCTCCGAGGGAGACCGCGAGGCGGATCGCGTCCTCGACGTCCTCGGCCTCGAGCGCGGCGATGATCGCCTCGGGCACCGAGCCCTGGCAGGTCACGTCAAAGCTGTAGGCGGGGCGGATCCGGGCGATGCTGCGGTGGAGATCGTAGCCGAAGCGCTCTTCGATCTCGTCCCGGATGGCCAAGCGGTCGCGGCCCTTGCGGGCGAGGAAGACGCTCAGGGCGACGGCCTGGGCGCCCTTGATCCCCTCCGGGTGATCGTGGGTCACGACGGCGCTCGCCTCGGCCGCGTCGAGAACGTCCTTGGCCCGGTGAAAGGCCCAGCCGACCGGGCTGACCCGCATCGCCGAGCCGTTGCCGAAGCTGTTGTAGGCGGGCGCGTCCTCCAGGAGCATCCACCGCCGGAACATCCCGCCGTAGCCGCGACGCGGGTGGGCGCGGGCCCAGTGCCGGATCCGCTCGACGTAGGGGCGACCGCTCATCAGCGCGTCGGCGACGGCGACGGTCAGGACGCTGTCGTCGGTGAAGCTGCTGTTCTTCTGAAAGAGCGTGAAGTTCCGACGCTTGATGTGCGCTCGTTCGTGGACCGAGCCGATCATGTCTCCAGCGATGGCTGCGATCATGGGAGCTCCTTGCGGGGGGGAGAGGGGAGAGACGATGCGCCCTTCGACTAAGTGTGTCAAGAACACGAAGCCGCGCGCAGGCACTCCCACGTCCGGCCCTCCCCCCCTGCGAAGGCCCAAAATTTGCCCGCGTCGGGCCCCCGTGCAAGCGTCGGCCGGTGCCCGCTCCGTTCGCCGCGCTCCGCCGGATCCCCGCTCTGATCGGCCGCCACGCCTACCTCGGGGTCGCCGCGGCGGCGCTGCTGATCGTCACGCGGACCGTCGACTTCACGCCGCCGGCCGAGGTCCGCAAGGTCGAGCTGCCGACGGAGGCCCCTCCGCCCGCGCCTGCGCCCTCCGCGGAGCTCCGCGCGGAGATGGGCGCCGAGGAGGCGGTCCAGATCCGCGCGACCCTCCGCCTCCTAGAGAGCGCCCACGATGTCGCCGCCGACGCCAACGACGAGGACGGCGTCGGCAGGATCCTCTCCCAGCCGGTGGTCGCGACGCTCTTCGGCGTCCCCGCGCGGATCGACCAGACCGTCCGGGTCGACGCCGGCGCGCTCGAGCTCCGGATCTCTGTCGACGTCACCCCGCGCGAGGAGGGCCGCGAGAAGCGGATCACCGTCGAACACCGGCTCGAGATCACGAGCCGCGTCGACGATCGCTGGGGCAACCGCACCGAGCGTCGGCTCCACCTCCGCGACGAGTCGATCCTGACGGACCTCGAGCGTCGACCGCATAGCCTCCTCTTCACGGTCGAGGACAGGCTCTTCGCCCTCGAGCTCGACGTCTTTCGGCCCTCCTGACGGGGCCGAGCGAGCCTAAGAGTCTGAAGCTAGCTCCTCGCTAGTAGAGCCCGCAGGTCCACTTGCCGAGGCCGTCGAAGGAGTCGCCCTTGCGGACGAACATCCGGTCGCCGCCGCCCTCGTCGAAGGCCGCGTTGACCCACAGCTCGTGGGTGCCGTCACCGTCGAGATCGGCGGCGGCCTTGAGCTTGAACATCTCGGAGTTGGTCTTGGTCTTGACGACCAGGAGCATCGTCCCAGGGTCGGTGCCGTCGGCGACGAAGAGGCCGCTGAAGAGATAGCGGGCGGTATCGCGGGGGTTGACGACGTAGGCCGAGAAGACCCGCTCCTCCTTGCCGTCGCCGTTGAGATCGACGCTCGCGGCCTGGTGGACCTTGGTCTCGAGGTCGGCGGTCTTGCCGTTGATCTTCGCGATCGCAGCGGCGAGCGCCTTGTGCTCGTCGTCGGTGAACTTGATCGCGCCGTCGTCCCAGGTGTCCGCGGGGATCGTGACGACGTTGCGCGCCGCCGACTTCGGGCTCGCGGCCCAGTCGAAGGCCGCGCCGCTGTCGGTCGAGGGGGTCGAGAGGCTGGTCGGCGTGGTCACGCCGACCTCGCACAGCGCGCTCTTGGGCTCGCCGATGGTGTCGAGCTGATCGCTGTAGCTCGACTTGAGGTAGACGTCGGCGCCCTTGGGGGCGAGCGCGAGGCAATCCTTGCCGGCGGAGAGCTTGCCCTTCTCCTTGTTGAAGCAGCCGATCGGGATCAGCGCGCCGTCGATCGTGAAGAAGACCATGTCGGTCTCGGGCGGCACGGGACCGGAGAGGTCGGGGCCCTTGGCGACCTTGTCGAGGCTGGTGTCGGGATCACGCTTGGCCTCGGGCTTCGCCTCCTCGGGCTTCGCCTCCTCGGTCTTCTCGTCCTTCGGGGCTTCGTCGCTCTTGCCGCCACAGCCGACGGGTGCCGCGGCGAGGGCCACGGCGAAGAGGGGCGCGGGGAGGAGCGAGATCGGGCGTAGCTTGAGCATGGCGGCGCCGATAGTAGCGCGGATCCCCGGGGGCTGGGACCCTCCTTCCCGCGGGCGCCTGAGGGGGGCTCCTGGCCGATCTCGGCCCGCTATCCCTGCCCTATCCCTGCCCTATCCCTGCCCTATCCCTGCCCTATCCCTGCCCTATCAGGGGCACGAAGCGGACCGGCAGGAGCGACTCCTCAGAGAACCCGCGGGAGCCCTCGCCATCGGCCTGAAGGCTCGGCTTGCCGCTCGCCCGGCGGCAGATGAGCCGGAGCTCCTGCGCGTCGGTCCCCACGGGGATGACGAGGCGTCCGCCGGGGGCCAGCTCGTCGATCAGGGCCTGCGGGATCTGGGGCGCCGCGGCGGCGACGAGGATCGCCGCGTAGGGGGCGTTCTCGGGCCAGCCGAGGCTGCCGTCCCCGACGCGGAGGTGGACCTGCGCGCCGTAGCCGAGGCGATCGAGGCGGGCCCGCGCCGGGGCGACCAGCGCGTCGATCCGCTCGATCGCGAAGACCTCGGCGCCGAGCGCCGCGAGCACAGCGCTCTGGTAGCCCGAGCCCGCGCCGATCTCGAGCACCCGATCCCCGGGCTTGATCGCCGCGCGCTCGGTCATCAAGGCGACCATGTAGGGCTGCGAGATGGTCACCCCGTGACCTATCGGCAGGGCGTGATCGGAGTAGGCCTCGCCGACAAGGCGCGGATCGACAAATTCGTGGCGGGGGACCTCCCCCATCGCCGCCAAGACGCGAGGGCAGGCGATCCCGCGGGGGACGAGCTGGGTCTCGACCATCCGCGCGCGGGCGGCCCGAAGCTCGGAGCTCTCGCCCGCCCACTGAGCCCCGTTGTCGTCCGTCATCGCCGTCCCAAGCCTTGCCGCGGATCTCCGAGTCCAGCCCCGCCAGTGTGCCCCGACCAGGCTCCGCGCGGAAGCGGTGGTTGCCGAGCGGGACCGCGACCGGTACCAGAGGGATCATGCCCCGCGTCCTCGACGTCCGCGCCCGCGGTATCGACTTCCGCTGCCTCAGCGCCGGCGAGGGTCCGCTGGTCCTCGTCCTCCACGGCTTCCCCGACGACCCGACCTCCTTCACGCCGCTCCTGTCCGCGCTCGCCGAGGCAGGCTACCGCGCGGTCGCCCCCTGGCTCCGCGGCTACGGGCCGACCGGGCCTGCCCCAGACGGCGACTATTCGATCGCAGCCCTGGCGGCCGACGCCGTCGGCCTGATCGAGGCCCTCGGCGAAGCGGAGGCGACGCTCATCGGCCACGACTGGGGGGCGATCAGCAGCTACGCCGCGGCGAACCTGGCCCCGACGCGGATCCGCGACCTCATCACCCTCGCCGTCCCTCCCCTGCGCGCCTTCCTCCGTGACGTCCGCGCAGCGCAGCTCCGACGCAGCGCCTACATCGGCCTCTTTCAGCTGCCGTGGATCGCCGAGCGCCGGCTCCAAGCCGACGACTTCGCGCTCATCGACGCACTCTGGCGCGCCTGGAGCCCCGGCTGGACGCCGCCGCCCGAGCGCCTGCAGGCGATCAAGGAGACCTTTCGTCGCCCCGGCACCGTCGACGCGGCGCTCGCCTACTACCGCGCCCTCCCCCCCCGCCTAGGCCAGCTCAGGGCCTGGCGACGGAGCCAACAGCTCGCCCTCGCGCCCCTCCAGGTGCCGGCGATGGTGCTCGCCGGGGAGCGCGACGGCTGTATCGGCCGGGAGCTGTTCACCGCCACCGCGGAGGCCTCCGACGCGCCGGTCGAGCTCCACGTCCTCCCCCGGGTCGGCCACTTCATGCACCTCGAGGATCCCGCGACGATCCATCGCTTGATCCTAGCTCGCCTCGCGGACCGAGGCGGGGCTCCGCGCCCGTCGCCGGCGACGTAGGCCCGGAGCGTCGATGCGGCATCCTCGACGGTGAGCGGAGCTCATCACGGGCGTGGCCGAAGGCGGTCGCCGCCGATGCCCAACCACTGCCGATTACGCCACGGCTCCAGCGCTCACCCCGGCGAGCGGAGGATCGTCTGGAGATCGACGTCTATGTCGATCCTCAGTGTCCTTGCAAGATGGAGTGCAGACGAGAGGTCCTATGCCGATGAGGAATGAGTGAACAACCTGCCTATCGACCGGCCTGGCGAGGCTCATCGGCCACGACCCGGGGACGAACAACAGCTCCGCCGCGGCGAGTCGGTCAGCTCGACGCCCGCGCCAGGGTACGGTGACCCGCGATGACCGATGTTCGGCCCGACAGCTCCTGGTTTGAACGGTTGCGAGCGCTGCGGCGCGCCCGGGCGGATCCCCAGCGCATCGGCGATGCCGCGGTGATGCAGACGAGGCTCCTCGGCGGGGTGATGACGGCGCACACAAACGAGCAGGTCCGCGCGCTAGCGCAGCGCCACGGCGGCTCGATCGCCGCTCCCCAGCTCGACCTAGGGGCGCTCTCTCAGCTCTCGCCGGGCACCTTCGGCCGCGCGGTCGCGGACTTCTGCGAGGCCAACGCGATCGTCCTGGCCTCGATCAGCGACGACACCCGCGCGGACCTCGAGGATATCGGCGCAGCCGCCCGCTACATCTGCCTCCACGACGTGTTTCATGTCGTCCTAGAGTGCGACACCTCGCTCCCCGAAGAGCTCCGGATCACCGCGTTCATCCTCGAGCAACGGTACTTCAAGCTCAGCCGCGTCTGGCTGGGCGTCTTGTATGTCTTGGGTCCCCTCCTGCGCCCGTGGTCCGCGCGCCGTACCCTCGCCAACATCCGCCGTGGCCGGGCGCTGGCGCGACGCGCCCCGATGCTGCTCGCGGAGCCGCTCGAGCTTTGGTTCGAGGACGACCTTCACGCGGTCCGCGAGCGGCTGAGGCTCGCCCCCTGAGGCGTACACGTGAAGCTCCGCTCGACGCCCTGGGCCGACTTGCGGGGCGGAGAGCTGGAACGGATGCGAGAGCTTGGCCCAGAGTTCGGGCCAAGCCCGGACCCCGGACCCCGGACCCCGGACCCCGGACCCCGGACCCCGGACCCCGGACCCCGGCGGGCGCGCTCGCCTGAGCGCAACCTAGGCGGATCACCCGATCGCCCTCGAGGATGAGCGGCTCCGCGCTCACGCGCGCCCCGTCGCCGCAGGCCGACCACCGAGCATCGTCAAGGGCAGGCCGCAGCTCTTGCAGCGCCGAGAGGGGCGGACCGCCCCGTGCTAGCGTGGACGGGATGCACCGGACGCACGCTTGGCTCCTCGCCTTCGTCGCCTCGACCCAGCTCACCGGGTTCTTCTGCGCGCGACCCGAGGAGCCGCCGGAGACCTGCGAGATGGACCCGCTCGGCTGTGACCCCGAGACCATGCTCGTGCTCGACCCGAGCTGCACCCGCGACGATCCGCTGATCGTCAGCCTCGGTGAGGGCGAGTCGACCTACGCGCCGCTCACGGCCGAGCACAGGCCAGAGCTCCACCACGGCTTTCAGGGCGGGCAGCACTTCTTCCTCGGCGTCGAGCTCGACAACCCGGAGCTGGGCTCGCCGGGCCTCGAGATCCAATTTGTCGTCCGCGCCGCCGAGGAGTGCCCCCTCGAGGCCCCCGCCAACACCTGCACGTGGACCACCTTCGGCGCCCGCGATCTGGTCGTCGTCGACCCGAAGCTCCTGGTCGCCGTCGGCGATCACCTGACGACGACCGGCTACGTCGTCGTCCTCGACGACGACCTCGGCTGGGTCTACGACTCTTGGGCGCGGGTCGACGTGTCGGCGACGGTCCGCGACGCCTGCGATCGCATCGGCAGCGCGACCTTCAGCTACATCACCGAGCCCTACCCCAGCGAGTCGACCGGGTGAGACCTTGCCCCCAAGGCGACGATGGTCCCATGATGGTCCCATGAGCTCCGCGGCGCGCGCGAGATCGATGCAGGCGCCCCCGTAGCGATCGCCTGCACGGCAAGGACGAGCGATGACAAGCCCAATCCGCTACACCGAGAGCCACGGGGCGAGCATCGCCTATCAGATCCGCGGGAACGGGCCGCGCGATCTGGTGATCATCCCGCCGATCGTCTCCCACCTCGACGCGTCGGAGCAGCTCCCCGGCTACACCCAGCTCCTCGATCGACTCGGCGGCTTCGCCCGCCTGATCGTCTTTGACAAGCGAGGCGGCGGCCTCTCCGATCGCCTCGCCGGCGCGCCGAGCCTCGAGGTGCGGATGGACGACCTGCGCGCGGTGATGGACGCGGCCGGGAGCAAGCGGGCCGCGATCTTCGGGATCTCCGAGGGCGGTCCGCTCGGCGTTCTCTTCGCCGCCAGCGATCCCAAGCGGGTCTCGTCGCTCATCCTCTACGGCACCTTCGCCCGCTTTCGTCAAAGCGCCGATCACCCCTTCATGCCGGACAACGCCCAGCTAGAGCGGCTGATCGAGCAGACCGTCCGGGGCTGGGGCAGCGGGATCTCGATGGACCTCTTCGCCCCGAGCCACAGCGACGTGGCGGAGAGCCGCGACCTCTTCGCCCGCTTCGAGCGCTCCGCGATCAGCCCGAGCGGCCTGCGCAGGCTCTGGCAGCTGGTCGCCGACATCGACGTCTGCGACGTCCTCCCCCAGGTCCGCGTACCGTCGCTCGTCATGCACCGGCGCGACGATGTGGTCGTCGACGTCGCCGCCTCCGAATTCCTCGCGTCGCAGATCGCGGGCGCTTCGCTGAAGCTCCTCGACGGCCGGGATCATCTCCCCTACTTCGGCGACTGCACCGGCCTCTGCGACGAGATCGCGGCCTTCCTCACCGGCGAGCGGAGCGCGGGACAGGTCGCCGACACCCGCGTGCTCGCGACCGTGCTCTTCAGCGATATCGTCGACTCCACCGCCAAGGCTGCGGCGCTCGGCGACGGACCCTGGCGCGAGCTCCTCGACGCCCACGACGAGCTCGCGGAGCGCCTGGTCCGGGCCTACGGCGGCCGGGTGATCAAGACCACCGGCGACGGGGTGCTCGCGACCTTTGACGGCCCCGGTCGCGGGGTCCGCTGCGGTCAGGACTTCGCCGCCCAGGTCCGCGCCCTCGGCCTCTCGATCCGGGTCGGCGTCCACGTCGGCGAGATCGAGCTGCGCGGCGCCGACGTCGGCGGGATCGCGGTCAACGTCGCCGCCCGGGTCCAGTCGAAGGCCGGCGCGGACCAGGTGCTGGTCTCGCGTACGGTCACCGATCTCGTCGCCGGCTCCGGCCTCCGCTTCGAGCCCCGGGGCGAGCACACGCTCAAGGGAGTCCCCGCCCCGATGCAGCTCTTCGCCCTCGTCGGCTAGGAGGCCGGGGCGAACGTCCCCTGCTCTCGCCCCGGGGTCCTAGCCCCGAGAGCCGAGCGGAGCGAGCCCTCGCTCTTCCCCGAGTCGAGCGCCCCCTCAGCCGAAGGACTTACAGGTCACGGTCGTGCCGTCGTAGGTCTCTTCGTAGCCGCGGCACACGGACTGCCCTGAGCAGCCGCAGACCCCGTCGACGCAGACGTCGGAGTAGCTGAGCTCCGCGCAGTCCGAGTCCTGTCCGCAGCGACAGACTCCGTCGTCGCAGACCGAGGCGCCGGCCTGGCCGGCGCAGTCCGAGTCCTGTCCGCACCCACACAGGCCCGACTGGACGTTGCAGACCGGGTATGACGGCGCGAGGCAGTCATTGTCGCTCTTGCAGCCGTCGAGGCAGTACTCGTCCTCGGTGCAGATCGCCGAGGTGTTGCCGCAGACGAGGATCGTCCCGCCCTCGATCGCCGGCATCGGCACCTCGTCCATATTGATCGTGTCGCACTGGAGGAACTCGGTCGGGATGAAGACGCAGCGGCCTTGGCCGTTGAGATCGATGCAGCCCTGGGTGATCGCGCAGTCCCCCTGGGAGGCGCAGGGATCGCCCTGGTTCCAGCCGCTGTAGAGGTCCTTGCACTCCTGATCGTCGCTGCACTGACCGTTGAAGTCGCCGACGCAGAGGCCATCCGTACAGACGAGGCCCTGGTCCTGGCCGTCGATCTCGCAGTCCGCGTCGCTCTCGCAGACCTCCAGGCACAAGGAGACCCCGTCGCCGCCGGTCGGGTCGGTCGGGTCGGTGTCGCCGGTCGGATCGGTGTCGCCGGTCGGGTCTGTCGCCGTCGCCGTCGCCGTGCCAGTGGTCGCGCTCGTGCTGTCGTCGGTCTCGCCGCCGGTGCTCTCGGTGCCTGCGGACGCCGACGCCGACGCCGACGCCGACGCTGAGGCTGACGCCGATGTCGACGCCGAATCCGTCGCCGACGCGGAGGCCGACGCGGTCGCGCTCTCGCTGGTCACCCCGTTGGAGGTGGCGTCCGTCCCCTCCGTCGAGCCCTCTCCGCCGGAGCAGCCGACGGCGGCGAGGAGCAGGGTGCTGAGGAGCCAAGGACGGGAGATGGAGAGCTTGTGCATAGGCTTGTTTCGCTCGCGCGAACTCGCCCCCCCGTAGCCGATCCGCGAGCACCTGTCAAAGCCCCCCGGTCGACCGGAGCGGCGTCTACGCGGACTACTCTCGCGAGTCCGGGGGCCCCGCAGTCCCCGCGATCCGGGCGCTCAGCGAGATGACGCCGTCCACGAGACGGTCGATGTCCCCCTGGCACAGGGCGTAGTTGTTGACCCCCACCCGGAGGTAGGTCGTCCCTCGCCAGTCGAGGTTGGTCACGTAGGCGATGCCCTCCTCCAGGAGCCGGCGCTGGAGCTCTGCGTTGAGCCTGTTGTTCGCCTCGGCGCTCGCGCCTCGGACCCGCGCCCGGAAGGCGCAGACGGCCAGCTCCGGCCGGTGGAGGAGCTCGAGCTCGGGCGCCGCCTCGACCCTGTCGGCGAGGACAGAGGTGAGGCGGAGGAGCTCCCCCAAGAGCCCGCGCAGACCCTGCGCGCCGAGCCGGCGAAAGAGCAACCACAGCCCCAACGTGCGGACCTGACGGCTGCCGTAGGGGCCCATCGCGTAGAGGTCCGGCTCGCCGAGCTCCTCCCAGTAGTGGCTCGACGAGGGGAAGGCCCGGAGCAGCGACTCGCCGTCGCGGACCAGGAGGACGCCGATCCCGTAGGGGACGAAGAGCCACTTGCAGGGGTCGATCGTCAGGGAGTCGGCGCCTGCGATCCCGGAGAAGGCGTCGGCGCAGGCGGGCAGGCCGGCCATCGCCGCCCCGGCGGCGCCGTCGACGTGGAACCAGACCCGCTCCCGCGCGGCGATCTCGGCGATCTCCGCCAGGGGGTCGATCGCCCCGCTGCCGCTGGTCCCGGCGATCGCGACGATCGCCAGCGGAACGACCCCCTGCGCCCGGTCTGCGGCGATCGCCGCGGCGAGGGCCTCGGGGCGCAGGCGGCCGCGCTCGTCGACCTCGACAGACCGCAACGCGGCGCGCCCGTGGCCCAGGGTGTCGAGGGCGCGCGGGATCGAGAAGTGCCCCTCTCGGGACATGTACACCGCGACAGGCGGCGCCCCGTGGAGGCCGCGCTCCTGGATCTCGGGGCCGAGCGCCCGATCACGGGCGAGCTTCAGGGCGCAGAGGTTCGCCAGGTGACCGCCGCCGACGACCACCCCGCCTGGCCAACGGCCGACGCCCCGCGGGTAGCCGATGAAGTCCGCGAGCCAGGCCAGCACCTCAGACTCGATCGCCGTCGCGCCGGGGCCTGCACGCCAGGCCGCCGGGGTTTGGTTGAGCGCCTCGCCGAGGAAGTCGCCGAGCACCGCCTCCAAGCGCGGCTTCGCCGCGAAGTAGGCGTGATAGTTGGGGTGCGAGGCGTTGCAGTAGCCGGCCTCCAGGACCCCGAGGAGCTCGCCGAGCGCGTCCTTGAGGGGAAGAGCGGCCTCCGGCAGCGGCGAGGGGCGGTCAAAGCGGGCCGAGACCCCCCCGTCGGCGACGAAGAGGGGCCGCAGCTCCGGCCGCCCCCGGGCATCGCCGACGAAGTCCCGCACCTCCGCGAGCGCCGCGGCGAACTCCGCCCACTCCGCAGCGCCAGCCCGCTCCCGCTCCCCCGACGTCCGTGGCGTTGATCCCATACCTCTCGCCTACCACGACCGCTGCCAGGCCGCTCACCGACCGCGGTGCGGCAGGTCTGCCCCTCTGGGCTCCAGACAGTCGCAAGGCCCGCCCCGCAGACAAGGAGACCGCGTCTGCAGGCCTACGGACGACCGGGACGCGCGTCGACTCAAAAGAAAGATCGGCGGCCCCCTGGGCATCCTCAGCTCGGCGCGGCACGATCCCCCGGTGCCAGACTCGTCGATCGGCCTGATCCTCTCCGGCGGAGGCGCGCGCGGAGCCTACGAGGCGGGCGTCCTCACCTACATCGCCGACGCCCTCCCAGACCTCCTGCGCCGGGTCCGGGTGATCACCGGCTCGAGCGTCGGCGCGGTCAACACGATCTTCCTCGCCTCCCACGGGATGACGCCAGCGTCGACCCACGAGCTCGCCCGCCTCTGGCGGAGCCTGACCATCGACGACATGCTCTCGGTCTCGTCGATGTCGGCGCTGAAGCTGCTCGGCGCCGCGCCTCTGCGCCTGCTCAACATCGGCCTGAGCTCGCCGGCGACCGGCCTCCTGAACGCGAAGGGGCTGTGGCGCAAGGTCTCGTCGCAGATCCGCTGGTCGCGGATCCACAACAACGTCACCTCCGGCCGCTTCGACGCGATCGCGGTCGCGGCGACCGACATCAACTCCGGCGGCACCCACCTCTTCGTCGACGCCGCCGACAAGCTCGGCATCAAGGAGGGTCAGATCTCCGAGGTCCACGCGATCCCGACCCGTCTCAGCCTCCGGCACGTCCTCGCGTCGGCGGCGATCCCCCTGCTCTTCTCGCCGGTGCAGCTCCAGGACCGCTGGTACATGGACGGCGGCGTCCGCCACAACACCCCGCTCTCGCCGGCGCTCCACCTCGGCGCCCAGTCGCTCCTGATCGTCACGGTCGGCGGCATGCGGGCGCCGACCAGCCTCGCCGGCTTCCCCGGCATCGGCCAGGTCGTCGGCAAGCTGCTCGACTCGATCTTCCTCGACCGGGTCGCCTTTGACATCGACCGCCTCTCGCGGATCAATGACATCGTCGAGGCTGCCACCTCCCTCGGCCCCGACGAGACATCCCGCTTTCATGAGGCCCTGGCCACCATCGGCCGCCCGGGCTACCGCAAGATCCCCTTCGCCGCCGTCCGTCCCCAGGCGGACCTCGGCGCACTCGCCTCTGAGATGATCCGCACCTCGAAGACGGTCTCCTCCTTCTCCTTCCTCCGAGTGTTGAGCGCCCTCTTCGAGGACGACGGCGGCACCTCCGGCGACGCCGCCTCGTTCCTGCTCTTCGACGGCGGCTTCGCGGATCGTCTGATCGCCCTCGGCCGCTCCGACGCGGCCGCGGCCCATGCCAGACTCGCCGCGCTCTGATCCGTCAGGCCCCCCGAACAGGTGGCGCTCCGACGGGTCATCCCGCGGTGAGGAGGTGAAGAGGTGAGGAGGCGAAGTGGTTTCAGCCGGGGACCTCAGCGGGGCGCCGGCGTGGGTGAGCGCTCACCTCGAGCAAGTCTTCCAGCGCTCCGCTCCCGAGGGGTGGGGTTCGATCGCGGAGGGGTCCTCAAGCCGGGGAGACTATGCCGTTAGGAGGCGCGCACAATAATCATAGTCTTATCATCTGTTGCTCCTGAACCCGACCATCGAGGCGCAATTGTACCTCCATGGGGGTTGATCCACAGACGGAGGACATGGGATCTGAAGTGTGCTCTCTGCGGCCTGGTCGCTGACCACGGACGATGAGGACCGACCAGGAAGGTCGGGTGACCCGGAGATGGGCTCCCCGTCGCCGTTCAACGCATGAAGAGGAGACCACCGATGCGCAGGTTTATCGCCGTCCCTAGAAGCCTCACGATTCTCGCCACCATGGCCGCCCTCGGCGGTTGCGTCGAGGATCTCACCGCCGATGAGCTGAACGACCCAGCCTCGCTCTTCGCCGACGAGGAGTGGTGGGACGAAGGCCCGCCCGAGGGCGTGCGGGTCCCGTCGGACGACGTGGTCCCCGAAGAGAGCGCCGAGTTCATCGTCGACGGCGACGACGACGACGGGTTCGACGACGACGAGCTCGACGACGACGAGCTCGACGAGCAGAGCGACGCGGAGGCGGACGACGGCGCGATCGTCGAGGGCAAGCTCGACCTCCTCGCGAGCCCTGGCATCAACGCAGCGCCGAAGTTTCAGCTGCCCTTCCCCTGCGGCCAGGTCTGGGCGGGGCAGACCCGCACAAACCACAGCCCGGTCCGCTCGATCGACTTCAACCGCGCCAACGACGTCAACGATAAGGTCGTCGCCGCCGCACGCGGAAAGGTCACGCGAGTGGCGAACGAGGGCAACGTCAGCTACGGCCGTTGGGTCGAGATCGATCACGGTAGCGGCTATCGCACTCGCTACGCCCACCTCAACTCGCAAGCGGTCAAGGTCGGCCAGAAGGTCGTCAAGGGCCAGAAGATTGGCACTGTCGGCAGCACGGGGGGATCCTCGGGCCCCCACCTCCACTACGAGCAGCGGCTCAACGGCGCCGCGGTCACGCCTGTCTTCAACGGCAGCTCGGCCTATTTCTACGGGACGAAGAACTACAAGAGCAAGAACCGCTGCGGCGGCGGTCAGACCGGCTACCCCGGCACGGTCAACACCTCCGGGCTGCCGCTCAATATCCGCTCATCGCCGAGCACGGGCGCCAAGGTGGTCGGTTCGGTCGGCGACGGCGGCAAGGTGACGATCACCTGCCAAAAGCACGGCTCTTCGGTCTCCGGGACCTACGGCACGACGACCCTCTGGGACTTCATCGGCGATGGCTATGTCTCCGACGCCTACGTCCTCACAGGTTCGGACGGTCAGATCGCGCCCACCTGCGAGTGATCCCTCATCGTCGGCTGACCGTGGCTCCGCGACTCTCCGTACACCTCTGACCTCTCGTTGTCCGCCCTCCTCTGCGTCGGCGTCGGCGCAGCCTGTGCCGGCGAAGATCGTGGTGGAGTCAGGAGGACTCGCTTGGGTCGCGAGCGCCACGCGAGCGCCAGTCGCGGTGTGAGGCCCCAGAGATCTCCTGACCTGAAGGGCCGTGAGGAGGTCGAGCTTCTCGCTGCACGTGCAGGAGAAGCTGGGGTCGACGCCAGCTCCACCACCACCTCCGCCTCCTCCTCTACCTCTACTACCGGTTCGCGTCAGCGAGGCTCCGCAGGGGACGCACCACGGTCTGCTGGGGGTGAACGTCGCCGCCGACAGGACCGCAGATGCCCCGGCGCACCGGACCCGCCGCCGCCGCCGGCGCGCCATCACAATATCGATTTGCCGAATCGCCAGGACCGAGTACACAGCGTGGGTGTCCACTCGAGATGGGTCCTCGTCGGCCATAGGCGGCTCGCAGAGCACGGCCATCGTCCGCTGGCTCCGTCGCCTGCTGCTCGTCGTCGTCCTGCTCCCGCTCCTGTGGCTGGTCATCGTCAACACGCTCCTCTGGACTGGAGCTGTGTCGGCCATCGTCAGCGGCCAGCGTGAGCGCTCGTCGATCAAGCTCGAGCACGGATGGGCGTGGTGCGTCTGGCCGACGGTCGTCCACGTCGACGATCTCCACCTGACGATCGACGGCCCGCGCTTTCAGCTCGACCTCACGGTGGGCTCCGGGGTGGCGGACATCGAGCTCCACGAGCTCTTCTCCAGGCGCTTTGAGACGACCTCGATCCGCGGCGTCGGCGTCACTGGCAGCTACTCGGCGAAGCGTCCCCACGGCGCGGAGGAGTCGAGCTACGAGGGGTTTCATCGGATCGAGGGCATGCCGCCGCCGGTGCTCGAGGCGGAGCCGCGACCGGTGCCTGAGCGGGAGGACGCGTGGGCGTTCGAGCTCCACGGGCTCGACGCGGAGCTGACGGCGCTGCAGGTCAACGCGATCAAGGCGACGATGCAGGCGCGGGTGCGCGGCGACCTCGACGTCCTCGTCGCCTACAATTTCGCCCTCCCCAACCTCGAGATCGAGCTCGAGCAGGGGACGATCGAACGGATGGGCGAGACGATCGCCGAGGAGCTCGCCGGCTCGGTGAGCGCTCAGATCGCGCCCTACAACCCCGAGGAGACGCAGGGGCGCGGAGCCCTCCGCCACCTCTCGCTCGACACCACCCTCGGCGCGAAGCTGACGGGGCTCGACGTGCTCTCGAGCTTCGCCAAGGAGCTCCCGGTCGAGCTCAGCGGCGGCGCGGGGGTGGTCTCCTGCGACCTCACGATCCGCGACGGCGCCGTCCTGCCGGGCTCGAGCGCGAGCTACGAGACCTCCGAGCTCCGGGCGGGCCGCTCCGTCGAGGATGTCTCCTTCGCGGTCAAGACGGCGCTCCACGTGCGCGCAGAGGTGGGCGAGGGGGACGGGGAGCGCACGCCGCTGAGGCTAGAGGCGAACGCCCGCGACATCGAGAGCCGCGTCGGCACGTCGAAGGAGGCCTGGCTGAGCGCTGAGAAGCTCACGGCGAGCGCTTCCTTCGCCCGCGCCGATCTCGTCGAGGGGGTCGGCCCCCTGCGCTCCGCGAGCGCCGATCTGCCCGCCTTCAACGTCCACGATCTCGGGGCGATCAACGGCATCACCAGCGGCCTCTGGATCCGCGGCGGGCGGCTGGCGGGCAACGCCGCGGCGAAGACCGGGGAGCGTCCGAAGACGATCAGCTTCGACTTCGCCGTCGACATCGACGACCTCTCGCTCCAGTCCGGCGAGAACTCGCTGCGGACCGACGGCTATCTCCGCAGCGACGGCGCGCTCGTCCGCGGGAAGAAGGGCACGACGCTCAGCCTCGAGCCGTTGCGTCTCAAGCTGCGCGATCTCCAGCTCAAGACCGAGAAGGGGGAGTCGTCACCGGAGTGGCTCGAGGTCGAGCGGGCCGAGGTGAAATACGCCGTCGACACCTCGCGCCTGAGCGTCGAGCTCCGGGGCCAGCTCGCCGAGCTGCGCAGCCTCCTCGCCCACCTCCGCCCCGGTGAGGATATCTTCCAGCGCCTGCCGAAGACCGGCCTGGGCACCAAGACGCTCGACTTCGCGATGTCGCTGACGAAGACGCCGGGCTCCTTTGAGCTCAAGGTCTCGCGCCTGAGCGGGGGGCCGATCGATGCCGTCGCCGCGATCGCCACCGCCGGCGGGGAGACCCGCATCGCCGTCCACCTCAAGCGGATCGGCATCGGCATCGTCTCCGCCGGCAACGGGTCGCGCACGATCAAGCTCGCGGTCGGCTCCGACTGGTTCGACGACAAGACGAGCTGGGTCGAGGGTTTGGGTCGTTAGGGACGCCCCCCGGACACCGTTGGACCTCGATGATCGCGGGGACGTGGACGCTCGAGCTGGCGAGGGCTTGCGGCCGTTCGGCGCGCTGGGGACGTGCTAGGGACGATCTGGAGAACGCGCAGGACTTTTGCCGCGGGCTCCTAGCCTAAGCGCGGCGCTCCGCGCTATGTCTCGCGGGCAATGAAGCTCGCAGACCTCAAAGTCATCGTCACCGGCGGAGCCCAGGGAATGGGCGCCCACTTCGCAACTCGCCTCGCCGAGGCAGGCGCCCAAGTGGCGATCGGCGACGTCAACGAGGAGGGCCTCGCCAAGGTGGTCGCCAGCGCGAAGGGCCTCCCCGGGGCGATCCACGCCCACCGCCTCGACGTCTCCGACGAGGCCCAGTGCGAGTCCTTCGTCGCCTGGGCGAACACCGCGATGGGCGGCCTCAACGGCCTGATCAACAACGCCGGGATCCTCCGCGACGGCCTCTTGGTCAAGAAAGACCGGACGACCGGTGAGATCATCAAGATGTCGAAGGCCCAGTGGGACGCGGTCATCGGCGTCAACCTGACAGGCGCGACCTTCATGGTCCGCGAGACCGTCGCGGTGATGGCCGCCGCCGGCACCCCCGGCGTCGTCGTCAACATGTCGTCGATCGCCCGCCACGGCAACCGCGGCCAGAGCAACTACACCGCCGCCAAGGCGGCGCTCGCCGCCAACACGGTCACCTGGTCGCGGGAGTTCGCCCGCTTCAAGATCCGCGTCGGCTCGATCGCCCCCGGCATGATCGAGACGCCGATGACCCAAGGGATGAACCAGAAGGCCCGCGACGCCCTCGTCGCCGCGATCCCCGTCGGTCGCATCGGCGTCCCCGAGGACATCTGGGTCGGCGTCAAGTTCATCTTCGAGTGCGAGTACCTGAACGGCCGCACCATCGACATCGACGGCGGCCTGTCGATGTAGGAGCAGGCTCCGCGCGGGACCCCGCTCGCGCGGAGCGCGTGCCCCAAGCTCGAGCCCCAAGCTCGAGCCCCAAGCTCGAGCCCCAAGCTCGTGAGCTCGTGAACTGGTCTCCGCCAACATCCGTCGGGAGCGAGCGGGGAGCGCGGCATCTGCGCGAACACGCCCTCCAACAAAGCTGACATAAAGCTGTCAATCGGCTGTGCGACAAGGGCGTCGAAGCGGCGCAACGACGCGCCCAACCACAGGAGATCCCATGAGCCTCACCTTCTATTTCGCCCCGATGTCCACCGCCACCACCGTCCACTGGAGCCTCGAAGAGCTCGCGGTCCCGTACGAGGCCGTCCAGGTCGACCTCAAGGACGGCGCCGACAAGCAAGCAAAGCTCGGCCCCGTCAACCCCAACTTGCTCGTGCCCGTGCTGGTCCACGACGGGACCCCGATCTTCGAGTCTGCGGCCATTCAGATCTACCTGGGGGAGACCTTCGGCGTAGACAAGGGCCTCTACCCCGAGCCGGGTCCCGCGCGGGGCGAGGCCCTCAAGTGGCTGGTGTGGACGAACGTCTCGCTCGGCGCGGCGATATCCCGCTGGCTGCAGAACACCCAGGGCCCGGAGGCCCTGCGCAACACGGCCGCCGGCGCGCGAGCCCGCGAGGACATCGATCGGCTGCTCGCGATGGTCGAGGAGAACCTGGGCGGCCGGACGTACATGCTCGGCGAGAACGTCTCGCTGGTGGACTTCCACCTCGGGGCGCTGATCGAGTGGATCCGCCACTGTGGGGTCGACCTCGCCCCCTTCCCGCGGCTGGCCGCGTGGAGCGAGCGCTGCTCGGCGCGCCCCGCCAATCAGCGGCTGATGGCCGCCTGAGCCCTCACGTCGGCGGCCGTAGGACCTCGGCGCGGGTGATGCGGTCGAGCCGAAAGTGGCGCAGCTCGCCCACGTCGAGGTCGTCGGCGTCCAGGCGCGTCTCGTGGCGCTCCATCAGGACGGCGCGGATCCGGATCCGCCGCGTCGTCTCGACGTGCTTGCCGTCGACATAGACGATGCGCAGCGGCTGCTGCTCGAACCAGGCCCGCTCGACCGCGGCGCGCACCTCCTTGTCGCAGGGCAGCGCGGGCACCCCCGTGAACGAGAGCTCCCCCAGCCGCGTCAGCAGCTCACGCTGGGCCGAGGCGCTCAGCGCAGCCCGCACCTTGTCGAGCCCCGACTCGAGCGTGTCCGCGAAGGGGATGAGGCGCATGCTCGCGGCGTAGCGCCCCGTCGCGATCAGCAGGGCCGCCTCGCGGGCGGTGAAGTTCACCGGCGGCAACGTGTAGCTCCTGTCGAGCGCGTAGCCCCCTCCCCGACCTCGCTCCGCAGAGAGGGGCAAGGACGCGGCGCGGAGCGAGTCGAGATCGCGATAGATGGTCCGCAGGGTGACGCCGAAGCGCTCCGCCAGCGCGGCCGCGGTGACGCCGGTGCGACGTCCACGCAGATACTCGGCCAGCGCGAAGAGACGCTGCGTGCGCTTCATGAAGCTGACATATCACTGACACTTCGGGGCTTCAACGGTGGGTCTTCCGGACCCCAAGGCGTCGCTCACTCGCCACGCAGCCAGTCGCGGAGGGACCCGTAGACGATGAAGGCGCCCATCGGGACGAGGATCCACAGGACCCACCCGCGCTCGTCATCGCCGGAGAGCGCGCGCGGGAGAAACCAGTAGATGAAGAGGTGATCGTGAGATCGGGCGCCGCGAAGGCGGGCGTTGCCCCGCCGTCAGCGGTCGTGGGTCCAGCGCTCATCCGGACATCTCTGGATCGTGAGCATCAGCGACTGCGCGACCTGCTCGGAGCGCCAGCGTCGACGGAGCACCAGCGCGGAGCCCATGCCAGGGATCGACGCTCGGGCGGTCTTCAGACATCAGCGATGAGTGTAGATCGCCGGGGCGCCGCAGAGTCACGAACGTGCGAGCAGACCCCGTTGGGGGCGGAGAAACGGCCTCTGACCGCCAAAATTCGCACTCTTGCCACGACCTCTTAGGGACAATTCATCGACGTCACGGTCTGACCGGTCTTCGGCACACCGTCGCCGGGGACGTCGCCAAAGGCGACAGCGATCGACTGGCACCAGCTCCCCCCGCACCCCTCTTGGCGGGCGACGTGGGCGTGGCGTCCGGTCGACCATCCGGTCGAGCCAGAGAGGCCGACCGGCGCTCCGCGGGGGACCAGCTCTCCGACGCCGACCTGAACCTCGCTGAGGTGGGCGTAGATCGACGTGGTCCCGTCGCCGTGCTTGAGGACGACGACGTTCGCCTTGCCCGAGCAGGATTGATCGCCGCCGTTGTAGCAGGGGTCGCCGGGCTTGGTCCCGGCGTAGACGAAAGACACCTCGCCGTCGGCGATCGCGACCAGGGGGGTGCCGGTGCCGACGGAGAAGTCGAAGGCGTAGGCCGACTGTCCCTGGTGGCTGTACTGGCCAAAATTCCCCTGGCTGACCTTGGCCGACGTGCCGCACTGGAGCGGGAGCAAAAAGCCGTCGGGCGGCTCCAGCGGCTCGTCGAGGGTGCACATGACGAGCCCCGACCAGACGAAGCCTTCGAGACCGAGCCCGGCGATCTCAAACCACTCATCGTTGCCCTCGAGCGCCTCGCCGGTGACCAGGTCGACGACGTCGACGATCGCGCCGGCCGGGAGGGTGCCGAGGGGGGTGTTGTCGGTCGTCGGCGCCGGGCGGACGTTGAGCACCTCGCCCGGAGGCAGCTCGACGCGGACCCGCGGGCACTCGTCGTCGCCGGTGGTCGTCGGCCCGCCCGTCGTCGTGGTCGACGTGTCGTCGGTGGTCAGCTCCGGATCGTCGGTGCCGGCGGTGGTCGTGGTCGTGGTCGGCCCGGTGGTCGTGCTGCCGCTGGTCGAGGTCGACGTGTCGCCGCCCTCCCCGGAGGTCGAGCTGACCGAGCCAGCGCCAGAGCCAGAGCCAGAGCCAGAGCCAGAGCTCGAGGCCTCACCGCTCGATCCGAAGGTCGCAAAGCCGGTCCAGGACTCGCTCTCTGCCTCTGTCAGCTCCTCTCCGCAGGCGAGCGGAGCGAGGAGGGTGCCGGCGAGGAGGAGACGGAGCGAGGCGAGACGGCGTAGATCCACGGCGCGATGGTACCGAGGGAACGCGCAATTTCAAGCATCCTCGTCGCGAAGACCTCTACACAGGATCTCGCCCCCCCCGACCGATCCCCCGCGGAGCCGGGCTCAGGGTGAAGGTCCAGCTCCGTCGCCGCGGCCGCTCAGAAGAGCTGACCGAAGTCGAAGTAGAGCGCGAAGTTGTCGTTCGTCGGCGAGTACGACGGGTCAAAGCGGATGATGAAGGTCTCGCCCCACTGCAGGCGAGCGCCGCCGCCCAGGCCCACGGCGAAGTTCGCCCCGGCGGCGTCGAGGTACTGGTCGCGGATCGAGATCCGCTTGTAGTCGGCCCAGATGTGGCTGGCGTCGGCGAAGAGCACGGCGCCGACGTGGAACTTCTGCTTCTTGATGTTGAAGTGCCAGAACATCGACCGCAGCTCGATGTTGCCGATCGCCTTGATCTTGCCGTGGTAGCGCTGGCGCCGGACGCCGCGCACCGAGAACGATCCGCCAGGGCCGGTCCGCGGGAAGAGCGAGCCGAACTGCGAGTAGTTGTAGAACGGCGCGTTGCCGACGACGTTGTCGAGCAGGACCCGCGGCGCGATCACCAGGTAGTCCTTGTAGAGCGAGAAGAACCACGCGGTGCTCGCCGTGAAGCCGGCGTAGAGCAGGTTGTCCTGGACCCCCGGCGAGAAGCGCATCGACAGCTCGGTGAAGGTCCCCCGGGTCGGGACAAACTCGTGGTCGCGGGTGTCGACGATGAGCCCGAGGTTGAGGAGGAACATCGAATGGTTCGTCGTCCCCTGGAGGAGCTTGGCCATCTTCCGCCCGTCCTCGCTGTCCTCCTGGGCGATCGCGATGTCCTCTTCGAGCTTGGAGTTCTCGTAGATGTTGAGGAAATTGTAGTAGTAGGCGCTGCCGACGAGCAGCTCCAGGCGCCGCTTGTGCTCCGACGTCGAGCGATCCCAGAGCTTGAAGCGACCGTTGATGTCGATGCTCGGGAGGTAGCGGTCGTACTCGTAGTAGCGGCCGACCTCGCTGTAGCCGAGCTCCTCCTCCGGGTTCGCGACGATGACCAGCTCCTTGCGCTCGGCGTTGTTGCCGAGCCCGTAGTAGCCGCTGTTGCTCTGGCGACGGAAACGGCCGACGACCGAGAGGCGGAGGAGCCCGTCGAGCAGCCCCGGCAGGTCCCAGTTGAGGTAGTCGTCGTGGAAGGGGACCTCGACCCCATCACCGCGCCGCTTCACCGTCGCCGAGAGGAGGATCTCGAGGCGCCAACGGTACGGGTTGTAGTTGCGATCGAACTTGGCGATGCTCGCGATCGCCCCGAAGCCGAAGCCGAGGTCTGAGTCGAAGCTGATGAGCGGAATACCGCCGTAGTCCATCCGCTCCAGCGGCAGGCCGTCGCCGGGCTCCTCGGGGACCACCGGCGGCGCGACCTTCTTGCGCTCGAACTTCTTGGACCACCACTCGGGGACTTCGGGCGGCGCTTCGCCGGCCTCGCCAGGACCGCTGTAGCCGCGCGACGCCGGCTGCACTGGCGCGCCGCCGCGACCCGCGGGCGCGGCGAGGACCTCCACCGGCAGCGAGAGGCCCACGAGGGCGAGCGCTCCGAGCGTCCTCATGCCCCACCTGCAACCACCTGTCCCCAGGGCTATCCGCCCGTAGAGCGGCTGGTTCTGGCTTGAGGTGGACAGGGCGGGCACCTTCCGTGATCGGTGTGGAGCGGCGATCTCGGCCTTTGGCCCGCCGAACGGGATTCTTTGCGGATGACGCGGCGCCCGTCAAGGCGAAACCCGCCGGGACCGCGCACGTCTCGCGTTATAGCCCACGGCCCCGCTGTGATCGAAGCGGTGTGCAGCCCCCAGATCGGACCGAGACCCCCCTGGGACAGCCTCACGCGACGTCTAGCGGCCCATAGCGCTGCGACCGAGATCACGTGCCCTCAAGCGCCGACCCTCGAACGCGGTCGAGGTGATCGGGGCTATCCTTGGGCGGTGCTCCGCAAGATCCTCATCGCCGTCGCCGCGCTCATCCTGTTGGCCGTGGGCGTCGCCGCCTATCTCTGGCACGAGGCCACCGCGCTCCCCGAGTGGTACACGGAGAATAGCGACGCCGAGATATCCGGCGTAGGGGGCGTAGGGGGCGGTGCTGCGGCTGCAACGGTCGATCCTGGCTGGGTCCCGACAGAGGACGGTGAGACCCAGCAGATGCGCAATTTCCACACCCGGACGACGAAGATCAAGCCGGCGCTGCGCAGGGCGATCAAGGGCTCACGGGCGACCTACAAGAAAGATGGCCGGGTCGAGGCCGGGCTGGTCGCCAACCTCGGTGACGTCCGCGAGGGCGAGCTCTCCGCCAACGACCGCTCCTTCCTCGATCAGGCGACGTCCGCCTTCCCGAGCCTGAAGGAGCGCGACGTCTACATCGGCGTCGAGGGCGACACCGTCATCAAGGACGGCGTGGTCCAGCTCGGGCCCGACCCGAAGGTCAAGATCGGCAACCTCTCCTACTCCCTCCCCGACGCCGCCGCCCGCCTCGGCATGAACGAGGCGAAGCTCCGCGCCGAGCTCAACGCCGAGCTGGCGCGGATGGGTGTGAGCGCCCCAGGGCACTGAGCCCCTGCCTGACCGGTATCACGCATCTCCCGCGCAGCTCGGAGGCGAAGCCGCGAGCAGCCCGTGGCGAAGCTCTCGGTTACGGCACGACGCCGCTACACCGGGCTGCGCTGCTGGCTTTGGCGGAGCCGAGAGGACCGACGATGAGGGCTGGAGAGCGCGCGGGACTTTCGCCACGGGCTGCTAGACTCACGCCGGGCCCATGACGCGCAGCGACGATCAGCGATACCTGCTGGGCGACGTCCTCGGCAAGGGCGCCCTGGCGACCGTCCTCGCCGTCACAGGTCCTGAAGGGGAGCGCTACGCCGGCAAGCTCCTCCACGACTCGCAGAGTCAGGACCCGTCGACCGTCGAGCGCTTCCTCCAAGAGGCCGCGCTGCTCCGCAGCCTCTCCCACCCTAACCTCGTCGCCGTCGTCGAGACCGTCCAGGTCGGGGGACGACCGATGCTGGTCATGGAGCGGATCGACGGGCCGACCCTGGCCACACAGATCGCCCGCGACGCGCCCCTCGGCGAGTCGCAGATCATCGCCATCGGCCGCGGCATCGCCAGCGGCCTCGCCCATGCCCACGGAGCCGGGGTCATCCACCGCGATCTCAAGCCCGGCAACGTCCTCCTCAAGGACAACGAGCCCGCGCCGATCGCCAAGATCGCCGACTTCGGGATGGCCCGCGCGAGCTCGCTGGCCGGGGTCGATCACCAGGCGATGACGGTCGTCGGGACCCCGGACTACATGGCCCCGGAGTCGATCGACCCGCTCGCCGTCGATCTCCGCAGCGATCTCTACGCCCTCGGCTGCATCCTCTTTGAGATGGCGACGGGGCGGCCGCCCTACGACGCCGCGACCCCGCTCGGGCTCCTGCATCAGCACCGCAAGGCGCCGATCCCCGCGCTCCCCGAGGAGCTGAGCCCGGGCCTGCGCCGGCTGATCGAGCGGCTCCTGGCGAAATCCCCCGGCGAGCGGCCGCAGGCGGCGGAGGCGGTCATCGAGCGCCTCGACCAGATCAGCGGCGGCGACGAGACCCGGGCCCTCGTCGCGGTGAGCGACGGCGAAGAGGCCCGCTGCACCGCCTGCGGCCAGCTCCTCCTGCCCGCGCTCAGCCTCTGCCTCGCCTGCGGGCAGACGATGGCCTCGCTCGACCGCGGCGACGTCAAGGTCATCGTCATAGGCCCCGGTGAGGTCAGCGACAAATTCGACAGCGTCCTCCGCGATCGACTCCTCGCCTGGATCGCCGGCAACCCCGGGCTCCACCTCGACCCGGCGCCGCTGGCCAAGAAGATCCCGCGCCTGCCCTTCACCCTGTGCAAGAACGTCGACGCGATCGGGGCGGAGGCGGTCATCCGCGGGCTCGAGAAGATCGGCATCGAGGCCGTCTCGCACCGGGGGAACGCCCTGCGCGTCGACAAGATGCGCAGCAAGGCCACCACCCTGTCGAAGCGGATCGCGGCGATCATCGCCGCCAGCGGTCTCTACTGGGGCACCAGGGCCTTCTGGCTCCTGCCTGTCGTCGCTATCTTCGCCGCGGGCGGGACGGTCTGGAGCTCGGTCAAGCCGGCGACCAAGGCCCTGCGCCGCCAGCCCAAGACCACCTCGAAGGCGATCACGGCCTCGCTGCTCAAGGTCGAGGCGGTCGTGCCATCGCTGGGCGCCCGCCGCCACCGGATGGCCCTGCGAGCGGTCGTCCACCGCGCGCTCGCCCTCTCCGAGGGGCGCCACCAGGCGGCCGCCCCCGAGGAGCTCGCCCAGGCGATCAACGCGGCGACCGTCGCCGCGGGCCGCCTGGACACCCTCGACCGCGAGCTCGAGCAGATCGACATCCGCGCGGCCACGGACGCGATCCGCGAGAGCCTCCACGAGCGGGACGTCTGGTCGGCGCGCCTGCTCGAGCTGACCGCGAGCCTGGACGCGCTTCAGGCCAGGGCGACCGCGGCCCTCCATCAGCGGGAGGCGGGCGCGGCCGAGGGGCGCCTGGGCGAGCTTCAGGCGCGGATCGAGGCCCTCGAAGAGATCGCGAAATTGGAGGCTGAATGAGCGAAGTACCGGTCGCGACCCAGACCGCGATGACGATCATCGACGGGCCCGAGCGCCGCGGCTCGGAGCAGCGCTGGCGGGTCCGCCTCGCCGACGGGCGGAGCGCGCTCCTCGGCCGTCTCCTCCCGGAGCTCGCCGACGATCCGGCGATCCGCCGCCGCTACGTCCGTGACCTCGATCGCCTCGCCGACGTCAGCGATTGCGGCATCGCCCCGCTCGTCGAGCGCGGTCCCCTGCCCGACCCGCGCGACCCCCACTCGCCGCCGCCGTGGCGCCTGCGCCTGGATCCCCCGGGCACGACCCTCGCCGCCTGGCTCCGCTCCCGGGCCCCGGCGCCCATCGACGAGGTCGCGGGGCTCGGGGCGACGCTGGCGGACCGCCTCGCCGAGCTCCACGACCGCGGCGTCATCCTGAGGGATCTCGCGCCCCGCGGCTTCGTCATCGGCGACGACGGCGAGCTATGGCTGACCGACGTCGGCCTCACTCGGGTCGATATTCTGTCGACGCGGACCGCCGCCTCGCTCCTCGTCGAGAGCTCCCCCTACGCCTCGCCCGAGCAGCTCACCCGCACGCTCGTCGACCCCCGCTCCGATCTCTTCGGCCTCGGCGTCATCCTCTACCGGGCGCTCACCGGGGTCCTGCCCTTCGGCGACGGGCCGGCGCTGCTGCGCGACGACCAGACCGCAGCGCCCCCTTCGAGCCTCCGCCGCGAGGTGCCCGCGGCCCTCGACGAGATCGTCGGCCGCTGCCTCAAGATCGACCCCGAAGCCCGCCCTGCGACCGCCCGCGAGGTCGCGGCCGTGCTCCGCGGCGAGGCCCCGGCGGCCGCGTCGATGGAGCGGGCGACCTGCCAAGCCTGCGGCGAGTCGCTCCGCCTCGGCCAACGGCTCTGCCTGAGCTGCGGCTCGGAGGCGGTGCTCTTCGAGCACACCGACGTCGATGACGAGAATGAGCGCTGGGCCCTGGAGCTCACCCGCGCGAGCGAGGACGCCGACTTCGGCAAGCGGCTGCGGCGGGTCCTGGGGGCCCTCTCGGTCGGCGAGCTGCCGGCGATGAACCTGGTGATCGGCGACGCCCGGATGTACTCCAAGGCCGAGCTCGCGCGGCGCCATCGCCTGCCGCTGCGCCTCTTCGACGATCTCTCCAAAGAGACCGCCGAAGAGCTCAGGGCTCGCCTCAAGGACGAGAAGCTCGTCGCTCGCGTGATCCGCAAGCCGATGACCGTCGGCCGCCGCCAGCGCAGGATCGCCCTCAGCGTGATCGCCCTCGTCAGCGTGATCGCGGCGACCTTCCTCTTCTTCGTCGAGCCGATCGCCGGGGCCATCATCGCCAGCCTCGGGCTCATCGCCCTCCTGGTCACCGCCCTCTCGACGCGCAAGAAGAAGACCCCGCCGGCTCCGCTCCTCCGCCTCCGCCCCGCGCCGGTCGCCCTGCCCGCCTCCGATCCGCTCGTCACCCGCCTCGCGGGCCTGCTCCAGGCGAAGCCCAGCGCCGACGTCCGTGAGCAGGTCGCCGAGCTGGCGCTCCTGATCCAGCGCCTCGTCGATCACCGGGCCTCCGTCGTCGGCGAGCGAGCGGAGCTCGATCGGATCACGGAGCCTGTCGTCCCCCTGGTCGATCTGATCGAGACCCAGACCCGCGCCCTGATCGAGATCGACCGCGAGCTCGCGGATCTCGACGAGGGGGCGATGGTCCGCTCGCTCGGGACGAGCGAAGCCCGCGGCGAGGCGGAGAGCGGACGAGCGCCGATCCTCGCCGGCCTCGACAGGCTCCGCGCCCTCGAGGACCAGCGCGCTCGCGCCCTCCACCGCCTCCTCAGCGCCGGCGACCTCCTGCGCCGGACCGCCGACCTAGGGCTCGCCGTCCATGACCCGGAGGCGGCCCACGAGCGCCAGGTCGCCCTCGCGCTACGAGCCCTCGGAGCGGGCGAGAGCGGCGATTCTGGGGCTACGTAGAACGTTCTCGGCGCCGATGCGTCGAAGGAGACCCGATGAAGGCCGACGACCTGACGATCCGTGAGCCCTGCGAAGAGGACTGGAGCGCGATGACGGGCGACGGCCCGCGGCGCTACTGCGACGCCTGCGAGCGCAGCGTCCACAACCTCTCGGAGATGACCAAGCCCGAGGCCGACGCCCTCCTGGAGAGCCGCACCGGTCGACTCTGCGTCCGCTACGCGATCAACCCCGACGGCTCTGTCCGCTTCCGTCCGCAGCCGACCCCGACGCCTGCGCTGGTCCAGCTCCGCGCGCGTCCGCCCCAGGAGCCTCGCCGAGCCGCGGCCCTCGCCCGCGCGGCGATGGCCGCGAGCCTCCTCGCGGCTTGCACGCAGCACACCCACGACGACTCCCCCAGCGGCTGCCTCGACGGCGCCATCGAGCTTATCGAGGGGCATGAGGTCCACGAGATGGGCGAGCTCGCCGAGGAGCCGCCCGGCGTCGATCCGACGCTCGCTCCTCTGCCGCCGATCGAGATGCCGGGCGTGCAGGTCGTGCCCCCGCCTCCTCCGCCGCCGCCTCCCACCGTCGAGCTCCAGGGCAAGCTCGAGCCGACGGAGCTCGATCCACCGCCGACGCCCCCGATCGCTGAGCCCTTCCCGGAGCTGATGGGAGACATCGACGCTCCCGATCCGATCGTCGAGCGACATCCGGTCAAGATGGGCAAGATCCAAAGGCGCGTGGATCCGCTCGATGAAGATGTCCCTTGTGACATCCCCGCAGCTCCTGACCCCAAGCCGCCGCAGCGCTGAGCTGCCCGCGCTCTCCAGACGCCGACGCCACCCGAGGGCGTCGGCGCCCGCGTTCTCGCGCCCGCGTTCTCGCCTCCGCCCTCCGTGTAGGAGGCCGCGGCGATTCGTCTAGTCCCGCGCGACCTCGCGCGAATTCTTCCGAGGCCAGCTCGCTGTCCCTGGCCCCCGAGCCAGGCGGCCGGCGTCGCCTCTCCCCCCCGAGCCCGCGGCCCCAGCCTTGCTATGGTCCCGGCCTATGCTCACCGCGACTTCTCTGATCGTGCTCACCCAGATCGCCGCAGCGACGATCGACATCAACCCTGGTGATGACCTCTGGGGGACCCTGCAGACCGTCCAGGCGGGCGACGAGGTGATCATGCACGCCGGCACCTACAAGGTCCCCGGCTTCGTCGACCTCACCTTCAACGGGACCGCAGATCAGCCGATCATCGTCCGCGGCGGCGACGGCGAGGACGTGGTCATCGAGGGCATCTCGTCCCAGAACACCCTCAACGTCAAGGGGTCCTACTACACCCTCTCCGGCTTTCGCATCGTCGGCGGATCGCACGGGATCCGCCTCGGCGACTCCGACCACGGGACCATCGAAGACGTCGAGATCATGAACGTCGACGACGTCGGCATCTCCTGCAACCGCCCCGACAACACCTACGAGGCGATGGCGATCCGACGCACGCACATCCACGACACCGGCAAGAGCGGCGGCCCCGGCGAGTGCATGTACCTCGGCTGCAACGACAACGCCTGTCAGATGTGGGACTCAGTGATCGAGTTCAATTGGTGCCACGACACCCTCTCCGGCAGCCAAGGCGACGGGATCGAGGTCAAGACCGGCTCCTACAACAACGTCGTCCGCCACAACGTCATCCACGACGTGAAGTACCCGGGGATCACGATCTACGGCACCGTCGACAACAAGGCGCCGAACGTCGTCGAGGGCAACGCGGTGTGGAACGTCGTCGACAACGGGATCCAGACGGTCGGCGACGCGATCGTCCGCAACAACCTGATCTTCGACGTCGGCGCCAACGGCATCCACGCCAAGCCGAGCCAGGGAGAGATCGTCGAGAACCTGACGATCGCCCACAACACCGTGCTCAACTCGACCGGCGTCTGCCTCCGCGGCAACGAGTGGCCCGGCGGCAGCGCGATCGTCCTCGCCGACAACGCCCTCTACTGCGCTGGGGGCACGGCGATCAAGCTCCCGAGCGGGGCCGGCTCGGCGATGATCGCCGGCAACGCGGTGGTCGGCGGGGTCGAGGGCGCGCCGATGGGCACCTTCGACGGCGTCAGCCTCGACGCCGCCTTCCTCAACGCTGCCGGCAAGGAGGTCTACCCGAAGGGCGACTCGCCGCTCCTCGACGCCGGCGCGGCCGACTACGCCGACGATGACTTCAACTGTCTGCCGCGGGATCCCGACAGCGTCGACGTCGGCGCCTACGACCACAGCGACGCCGACAACCCCGGCTGGACGGTCGCGCCCGGCTTCAAGAGCTGCGCCGAGGGCGAGGGCACGACCACCGGCGGCGAGTCGACCACCGGCGATGAGACCACCGGCGACGGCACTGACGGCACTGGCGGCACCGACGGCACCAGCGGTGACACGAGCGGAGGGACGACCGGCGACCCGACGACCGACGGCTCCTCTGACGGCTCCTCTGACGGCGGCACGGGGGCGAGCGACAGCAGCTCCGACGGCTCCTCGGCGACCAGCATGGGCAGCGAGAGCAGCGCGACCGCAGGGATCAGCGCAGGGGAGACCGCTGGCGATGACAGCGGTGAGGAGGGGGGCTGCGCCTGTGATCTCTCCAGGGAGACGTCCCCATCGCCCATCCTCGGGCTCCTCCTCCTCCTGCCGTTCCTCCACCGACGTCGACGCTCAGGCGGTGCCTGACCGCTCAAGCACCTAGCAGCCCGCTCTTCGACCGTACTCTGGAGACAGACGGGCGTCTGCCGAGCCCACGAGTCCAACGGCCCGTCTTCGCCGCACCTTCAGCAGCGACGATTACCCTAGGAGTCGGGCGAAGGCGCCCTCCAGCTGTAAATTCAGGGCCCCGCGTTGACCGAGCGCGGTCCGATCGTGGATCCTCTGCGCAGGTCCTTCGTCACCCACGTAGGGAGAGCCTTTACCGAGGCCCTACGAATAGCGCCGAATCGCGGCATTCGAAGACCGTACTCTCACCCAGAGGCAACCGATGAAGATTCTGACGATCTCGAGCCTGCTCGTCGCCGCCATGGCGCTCCCGACACTCGCACACGCCGATCTCGCCCCATCCCCCACGATCACCGCAAAGGCTGAGGTCGAGGCCCCGGACGCAGAGGCCGACAGCGACGAAGAGGCGGCTGAGGACGACATCCTGATGGTCCTCGATCTGCCGATCGCGGCGATCAGCGCCCGCGATGCCGGCGTCGAGGAGGCGGAGATCACCGAGGCGATCGAAGGCTCGATCGAGATCGGCCTCTCCGCTGGCGATGCGTCCGTCATCCTCGGGACCGAGGCTGAGGAGGTCGAGACCCGCGGCAAGAAGAAGGGGTTCGGCCTCTACGTCCGGAGCCTCCTCGTCGAGGGCTACCGCGGCGAGGAGCTCGCGGCGAAGATCCGCGAGCGCAAGGATGAGCTCAAGGAGATGAGCGCCGAGGAGAAGACCGCGCTGCGGGCCGAGCTCAAGGTCAAGCTCGAGGCCAAGCGCGAGGAGGAGAAGGCCCGTCGGGCCAAGATCCACGCCAAGATCAAGGCGGAGAAGGCCGCTGGCAAGAAGATCAAGCACCGCCACGACAAGCTCCACGACAAGCTCGACGCCAAGCGCAAGGCGAAGAAGCGCGAGCACATGGCCCAAAAGGGCAAGATCAAGGCGAAGATCGCCAAGGAGAAGCGCTCCGACGATCCCGACAAGGCGAAGATCAAGGAGCTCCGCGGCGAGCTCCGCGACGAGCGCGTCGAGGCCCGCGAGGACAAGGCCAAGCTCGACAAGCGCGAGGAGAAGCTCGAAAAGCGCGAGGAGCACCTCTCGGAGAAGCACGAGAAGCGCGAGGAGAAGCTCCAAGACAAGAAGGAGAACAAGAAAGAGAAGCGCGAGGAGCTCCGCGACGCCAAAAAAGAGCTCCGCGAGGACAAGAAGCAGAAGCTCAAGGACAAGCAGGCGCCCCAGTAGGACCGCGTGACCGCCCACTCTTTCAAGTCCGGAGAACTACGATGAACCGCACAATTCGAATGATGATGGTCGCCCTCCCGCTCGCCCTCGGGGCCTGCGGTGACAAGAAGGCTGACGACAAGGCCGACGACAAGACCGCAGAGGTCGCCGAGAACGCCGACGACAAGCCCGAGGAGGCTGAGCCCATGGACCCGCGGGTCGAGAAGGCCGTCACCGTCGCCAACGCGATCGCCTCCAACCCCGACAGCGCCGACGAGATCCTCGAGAAGAACGGCCTCGACCGCGAGAAGTTCGAGGCGCTCATGTACGAGATCGCCAAGGACCCGGAGCTCTCGCAGCTCTACGCGGTCAACCGCGAGGCCTAGGCAGCCTCTCCGGCGTGCGCCCCCTCTGCTCGCGCAGCGGGGGCGTCGCTGTTCTCGCCGACGGAGCGTCCGCCGAGGGGAACCCCGCAGCTCTTCGTCTTCTATGGGCCGACGCCCTCTCGCAGCAATTGAGGCGAGCCCTCACCGCTTCGCGTTCGCGATCCGACGCCAGGCGGCGCGCCCGTCCTCACCCGCCGCAGGCGGGCATGTTCGCAGCGCCGCTGACCTCGACGGCGTCGCCGACGACCACGCCGTCGTCGACGACCACCTGACCGTAGACATCCGTGACCCGGAGCGAGACCGGCTCTGCGCCCATCCCCTCCGGGGCGACGAAGTAGTTGTAGGTCTCGCGGGCGATCGGGATGAAGCTCTCACCGCCGTCCTGCGAGTACTCGAGCGACGCGATCGCGTGGCGATGGTCGCGGACCTGAACCGCGGTCCACCATTGGCTGCTCCCCTCCTTGAAGCGATAGCGCAGGGGACCCTCGACCGCGCAGGGGACGAAGTGCCAGGCGATGTCGACGCGCCCCTCCTCCTTGGCCGCGATCATCTCAAAGGCCTCGACGCTGAGATCGAGATCGCCCGGGGCACAGCCCGGACAGCGATCGACGATCCGCACGGTGATCACCCCGTCGGGGCCCTCGACCTCGGCACAGGCGCCGCAGGGGGCAGAGCCGGCGTAGTCCGCCTCGTTGATCGCAGCGATCATCCGATCCGCGCTGGGATCGAACGAGCAGTTGCCGCTGCCGTCGGCGTCGTAGTAGGTCCCCTCGCCGCTGTGCTCGCTCGGCTCCTCGCAGACCTCACCGGCGGTCGCCGTCCCGCTCGCCGTCCCGCTCGCCGTCGGATCTGCCGTGTCGGAGGCGCTCTCCCCCGCGCTTGTCTCGCTCTCACTCGAGGCGTCGGGCTCGCCACAGCCGCTTTGCACGACCAGCCCCAGCCCCAAGACTGGCGCCCACATCCGCGACCACCTGTACATCCCGACCAGCCTGACCAACCCGACCATAACCGCTCACCTCGTCCCGCAGGATCATAGCGGGAGCGGAGCCCAACGTCAGTCGTCGTCGCCGACGGGACGCTCAGGGTTCCAGACGGCGACCTCGTCGAGGGTCTTGCGCTCGATGTCGGGGACCCTCGCGTCAGCCGCCGGGTAGCCGATCGGAAAGAGGATGTAGGGCCGCTCATTCGCCGGTCGGCCGAGGACTCGGCTGAGAAAGCCCATCGGGCTCGGCGTGTGGGTCAGGGTCGCGAGCCCCATCGAGTGGAGAGCGGCGATGAAGAGCCCGCAGGCGATGCCGACGCTCTCCTTGACGTAGTAGTTCTTGATCGTCTCGCCCGCGTCGCTGAGCCCGAAGCGCTCCTCGAAGACGACGACGATCCACGGGACGACCTCGAGGTAGCCCTTGTCCGCGTCGGTCCCCAACGGTCGCAGGGCACAGCGCCACTCCTCGGACATCCGCCCGCCGTAGCTGACCTGCTCCTCGCGCTCGGCGGCGATACGGATCGCTCGTTTGGTCGGCGCGTCGCTGACGGCGACGAAGCGCCAGGGCTGGCGATGGGCGCCCGAGGGGGCGGTCGAGGCGGTCCGGATCGCCCGCTCGATCAGGCTCCGGGGCACCGGATCGGCGCTGAAGTGGCGGACGCTCCGGCGGCTGTCCATCAAGGCCTCGAACTCCGCGCCGCGGAGCTCAGCTGCGCCTGCGTCCAGCCTGGGCGGCGTGTAGGGGATAAATGAGGGCTCATCGCCGCCGTTCGGGCCGTCGTTCGGGCCGTCCTTCGGGCCGTCGTTCGGGCCGTCGTTCGGGCCGTCGTTCGGGCCGTCGTTCGGGCCGTCCTTCGGGCCGTTGCTCTCGCGCTCGTCGCTCATCAGACCCCCCACTGGCCGAGACCCTACCACGCGCTCGAGGTCGAACCCATCGCCCCGAGGAGGCCCATGGAGCCCGTTCGACTCCGCCTCGGCGGCGCGAGGCGAGGAGCAGAGCGCCCGCCCGCAGGCTTGCGCGGAGGGCCGAACTCGACCATCGTCGGACCACCTCACCCCCGGGCCGTCTGCCCGAACCAGCCCGAACCAGCCCGAACCAGCCCGAACCAGCGCCCATGACCGACGAGATCACGCTCGAGCTCCCTGAGATCCGCCTCGCGGCCCGCGTCTGGGGGCCCGCAGACGGGCTCCCTGTCCTCGCCCTCCACGGCTGGCTCGACAACGCGGCGAGCTTTGATCGACTCGCCCCGCTCCTCCCGGAGTGCCGGATCGTCGCCCTCGATCACGCCGGCCACGGGCTCTCCGCCCATCGCGGGCACGGGACCTACTACCTGCTCGACTACGTCGCCGACGCCCTCGCGGCTGCGGCCGCCCTCGGCTGGTCGCGCTACGCCCTCCTCGGCCACTCCCTCGGGGCGGCGGTCGCAGCCCTCTGCGCCGGCGCCTACCCGGAGCGGATCCTCCGCCTGGCCCTGGTCGAAGGCCTCGCGCCGCTGACCGACGACCCGGACGAGGCGGCCCCACGCCTGCGCACCGCCCTCGATCGAGAGGCCCGCGGCCCTCGGGTGAGCGAGCGCGCCTACCCGACGATCGACGCGGCTGCGGCCGCCCGCACCCGCGCGACCGGGCTCCACCCCGACGCCGCCCGGATCCTCGTCGAGCGCGCCCTGGAGCCCGTCGACGGCGGCTGGCGCTGGCGAACCGATCCTCGCCTCCGCTGGCCCTCACGGATCCGCCTGACCGCGGCCCAGGTCAACTCCTTCCTCCGTGCGATCACCTGCCGCGTCGCGCTGCTAACCGCGGACCGCGGGATCCCCTTTGATCGAGCGGTCGTCGCCGAGCGCTGCGCCTGCATCGGCGACCTCGAGGTCACAAACCTCAGCGGCAGCCACCACCTCCACCTGGAGGAGCCCGAGCCGGTCGCGCAGGTGTTGGCGAGCTTCCTCGTCGCGGACCCAGGCGACGCTCGTACGCCGCTCGCTGAGGGATGAGGGATGAGGGCTGAGCGGGACGCGAGCGCAGAGGCTCTTCCTGCGCTCGTCTAGCGCGTGCGGGAGGCCGTCGTCGAAGCTCGGCCGCACATGGGTGATCCGGGTGCACCCGCGGAGCTCCGCGCGCTCGTGGTCCCGAGATCGCGCCGGAGCTTCCCGCGGGCGACTCGCCGTCACTCGACCTTGTCGCACTCCTTGAGGGCCTCGGTCGAGCTCGCCGCGAGGGCGCACTTCATGGCCGCGGGCGCCGGCTTCTCCGAGCCGCACTGCTCGACCGTCTCCTTGAGCATCTTCTCCCGGTTCTCCTCCGAGAGCGCGCCTCCCTGCTCCTCGGCGACGACCTCGGCGACGTGCTCCGCGAGGGCGACGCACTCCTCATCCTTGGCGCAGCCGCTGACGGTGACGAGGCCGACGGTCAAGGCGATCACGATGCTTTGAGTCTTCATCCACACTCTCCCAATTCCTGCGATGGCTTGTGCCCGGGTCTCGGCCCGGGTCTCGGCCCAGTTCTGTGAATCGGCCTGTGCCCGGATCTGGGCACGATTCTGTGCGCTGGCTTGCGCCCTAGCTCCCATGACTACTTGACCCCGTGCATCATCCGGTTGAGCGGACGGGCGATGATAATGAGGAACACTCCGGTGCCGAAGGCGATGTAGCCGAGGGTCGCGAAGAGATCGACGTAGGTGGTCAGCCCCTCCTGCGCCTTGCCGAGCTCGCCGAGCCAATAGGCGTCCGTGCTCCGCTCTTGGGCGACCGCGAGCACCTTGGTGACCGGTCCGGGCGGGACGGCGATGGCGTTCTCCGCCGCCCGCACCATCCCCGCGATCGCCGCGCTCCCCTCCTCCTCCGAGCCGGTGAGCTTGGCCAGGATCGCGGCGACGTAGTTGGAGCCGGCCCACGAGAGGAACCATGCGCCCATCACCGTGCCTGTCATCCCGGGGGGCGAGAGCTTGGTCACCATCGACAGGCCGATGGGCGAGAGCGAGAGCTCGCCCATCGTGTGCAGCATGTACATGAACGCCAGGATCCACAGGGGGACCAGCGCGTCCGGGCCGGCCATCTCGCGGCCGAGGAGGAGCACGAGGAAGCCGATCCCGAGGAGGAGGATGCCGATCCCGAACTTCGCCGGGATGTTCGGGTTGGCGTTTCGGCGCTCCAGGGCGATCCACATCGCCGAGAAGACCGAGCCGAAGAGGAGGATGAACATCGAGTTGAACGACTGCGTCATCGCCGCGCCCATCTCCCAGTCGAGGAAGGGGATGTAGCGGTCGACGTTGCGGTCGGTGAAGAGGGTCAGCGACGAGCCTGCCTGCTCGAAGAAGGCCCAGAAGACGACGTTGAAGAACATCAGGACGACCAGGACGATCGTCCGATCGCGCTGGATCCGGCCGCTCTTAAAGCCGTTGAAGAGCAGGCTGCCGACGACGTAGATCGCGACCAGGATCAGCAGCACGCCGACCATCTGGTTGCGGGTCATCAGCAGGTAGAGGAGCGGCACCGCGGCGAAGGAGCCGAGGATCGTCACGGTCTGGAGGCTGAGGCCGAGGAACGCGGGGCTCCGCAGCCGCTCTAGGCTCGGCGGTCCGCCGTGGTCCTTGAGCCAGGGCTGGCCGATGATGAAGGTCGCCACGCCGATCAGCATGCCGATCCCGGCGAGGCCGAAGCCGTAGTGATAGCCGTAGGTCTCGCCGACCCAGGCGCAGACCGTCGTCGCCAGGAAGGCGCCGAGGTTGATCCCCATGTAGAAGATCGTGAAGCCGGAGTCGCGCCGCGGATCGCCGGCCCCGTAGAGGAGACCGACGATGCTCGAGATGTTCGCCTTGAGATAGCCGTTGCCGATCGTCAGCAGGCCCATGCCGATGTAGAGCGTCGTCGCGGTGCCGCCGAGGACGACAAACTCGCCGATCGCCATCATCAGGCCGCCGAGGATCACGGCGCGGCGGTAGCCGAGCACCTTGTCGGCGATGATCCCTCCGAGCACGGGGGCGGCGTAGATCAGGGCCGTGTAGGCGCCGTAGATCCCGAACGCCTTCGCGTCCCCCATCATCAGCGCCTTCGTCAGGTAGAGGACGAGGAGCCCGCGCATGCCGTAGTAGCAAAAGCGCTCCCACATCTCGGCGAGGAAGAGGACGAAGAGCCCCCGTGGATGGCCGAGGATCAGCTTTTCGGGTTCGCTATCTGCGCTCACGGTGTCGCGCATCGTCCCAGCAAGGTGTCGTTTTCGCAATCCGAATCCTGGCGACAGCGCCAGGGCCGAAATGGCGAATTTTCCGCCCTAGATGGCGACTACAAACGATCTGCTGTCGACGGCGGCCACCGTCCCAAGGCGCCCGGCGAGCGGCGACCCCGTCGATCCCCTCCGAGCCCACATCCCCTCCGCCCAGATCGCGGCCTCTGCGCGAGTACATCCCTGAGCCGCTCCGATCCGCGCCCCCAGCTCGACGACGGGCTGGATGCGGCGGCGGTGATGAGGTCGACGACCTCGCGGAGCTCGACGACCTGCGCGACGACTCGCTCGACGAGCTCGACGAGCTCGACGACCTTCGCGGCGACTCGCGACTCGCGACTCGCGACGACACCAGGCGGCAAGCGGAGCCACCTCCTCCGAGATGGACGCCGGACCCAGCCGGCCTAGGTAGCGCTCGCCCGCCGCTCCTCGCGGAGCGCTCGCAGGGCGTCGATGTAGGAGACGATGCCGACCAGGAGCCCGTCCTCGACGACACAGATCGCGCCGACCCGGCGGTCGACGAAGAGATCCAGCGCTCGGTCGATCGACTCCTCCGGACCGGCCGTGAGCACCTCATCGGTCATCACCCGCCACAGCGGCGTGTCAAGGAGCTCGATCGAGGCGACGACGTTGTCCTCGACCAAGGCGTCGGGGGGTCGGTAGGTGCGGATGTCACGGTCGCTGAGGATCCCCCGCAAGGAGCCCTCCTCGACCACCGGCAGGTGGCGGATGTCATGCTCGCGGAGGAGCTGGAGCGCGGCGCCGAGGCGGGACGTGAGCTCGATCGAGACCACGTCGCGAGTCATGATGTCAGCGATCTTCACGGGCGACGATTCAACCCCAGCGACGCTCACCGGAGGTGCGCAAGCTTTGCAGAAGAACGCCCTCACGGCTGAGGTCTGCTCACCCGTCGGTCGTCGGCGCGGCGCTTCGGCAATCGGTCTGCTAGGGCGCGTAGCCGCAGAACTCCCACATCTCATCGACCTCGGCGTTGATCGTGAAGGTCCGGTCGAGGGTCACCGGATCGCCGCCGCCGTCGGGGTAGAGGGTGACGCTGAGCTGACCCTCCGCGCCGTGGAGCTCGGCGAGGTCCTCGATCGTGTCCGGCGGGATCACGGCGAGGATGTAGCTGACGCCGCCGTCGAAGACGTCGCAGCCGATGTAGAAGGAGAGCTCGTCGACGCTGTAGAAGTGACCGTCGGGGTTGACGTTAAAGCCGTCGACGTCGACGGTCATCCCGATCGAGACGTACTCGTCGTCGGGCTCAAAGCCGCCGAAGGTCGGGACGAGCTCGAGCATGAAGAGCCCCTGGAGGCCGCACTCGAGGCCGAGGGTGACGCCGTCCTCGACGGGGGTTCCGTGGTGATCGAGCTCCAGCCAGGGATCGGTGCTCCCCCCCGAGCCACCCGTCGTCCCGAAGTGACAGAGCTCAAGGCCCGTGGTCGTGCCCTCGGTCGTCGTCGTCTCGGCCGTCGTCGTGCCCTCTGTGCTCTCTGTGCTCTCGCCGGTCCCCTCGCTCGTCGCGGAGGAGCTCGAGGTCGAGGCCGCGGTCGAACCCGTAGAGTCCTCCGTCGTCGCCGCAGACGTCACCGCCCCCGAGGTCATGGTCTCAGCGGTCGTCGCGGAGTCATCACCGGCGCAACCGACGAGACCAGGGAGCATGGATAGAGCGACCACAAGAGTACGCATGGGACGACTATATCTGTGCTCTGTCGCCCCCGACGCGCGCCTCCTCGCGGAGGATGTGCGCTGACTGACGCACGGAGCGCGCGCGATGAGGAGCCTCGCTCCAGGTGGTGGCTACGCTCTCCCCTCAGCCGGGGCTAGCTGGCTGCGCTCCGCCCCGCGCCCGGGGGCAGGTTCGCCGCCCGTGAGGGGGAGCGCGCTAGACTTTCGCCCTGGGCTGCTAGGATGCCGGCGCATGTCCCTGGACACGATCACCCGCGTCGACGGGCAGGTGGCCGTCACCGTCACGGGCGCCGATGTCGGCGCTGACGACGGGGAGATGCCGTCGCGGATCGGTCGCTTCTTCATCTTCCGCCAGCTCGGCGAGGGGGGCATGGGCCGGGTCTTCCTCGGCTACGACGAGGAGCTCGATCGCAAGCTCGCGATCAAGCTCTGGCACGGCGCGCGCGACCACACGATGCGGGTCCGGGTGCTCCGCGAGGCCCAAGCCCTCGCCCGCCTCTCCCACCCCAACGTCATCACCGTCTACGAGGTCGGCGAGGAGCAGGGGCGGGTCTACCTGGCGATGGAGTACGTCGAGGGCGAGACCCTGCGGCGCTGGGTCGAGGACAAGCCGCGCACGCCGGCGGCGATCCTCGCCCGCTACGTCGAGGCCGGTCGCGGGCTCGCGGCCGCGCACCGGGCGGGGATCCTCCACCGCGACTTCAAGCCGGACAACGCGATCGCCGGCGCCGACGACCGGGTCCGCGTCCTCGACTTCGGCCTCGCCCGGGCCGAGCGCTCGCTCCTCGCGGACGAGAGCCTCAGCGATCAGCCGGTGCTCCGGGTGAGCAGCGCCGGCGGAGTGCTCGACGCGCCGATGACGGTCGTCGGCACGGTCATCGGCACCCCCGCCTACATGCCCCCGGAGCAGCTCGCGGGCGAGACTACAGATGTCCGATCGGACATCTTCTCGTTCTCCGTCTCGCTGTGGGAGGCGCTCTTCGAGGTCCGCCCCTTCCGCGCCGACACCATCAAGGAGCTGAGCGCCACGATCGAGCGCGGCGAGGTCGACGAGGGCGCCGCTCCGCGGGCGGTCCCGAGGCCGCTGCGGACAGCCCTCCTCAAGGGGATCGCCGCCGACCCGGACGACCGCTGGCAGTCGATGGACGAGCTCCTCCTCGCCCTCGAGCGGGGCTCGCGGAGCCTGCGCTGGCTGCCCTTCGTCGGCGTCGCGCTCCTCGTCATCATCATCGCCGTCGTCGCCCTCCTCGCAGAGGACCGGCGCCAGAACCAGGCGCTCGCCCAGTGCCGCGAAGAGGCCCGGGCGATCGACGCGGTCTGGAACGAGACGGTCCGCGCCGACCTGCGAGAGACCGCTCGGGCGACCGATCTTCGCTATGCGACGGCCGCGGTGAAGCTCCTGGAGCCGCTCCTGAACGACTACGCCCGGCGCTGGAGCGACGCCTCCCTGGCGATCTGCGAGCGCAGCGCAGCGGACGACGCCTGGACCCCGGCGCTGGTCCAGGAGGCGCGCTCCTGCCTCGAGGAGAGCTCATGGGCGATCGAGGCCCTCGTCGTCGAGCTCTCGCACGCCAACCTCGCCCGCCTCCAGCAGGCGCTGCCCGCCGCCCTCAGCCTGCCGACGATCGACCGCTGCCTCGATCCCGCCTGGCTCGCCGAGCGTCCGAGCCCCCCCAGCGACCCGAGCTCGCGGATCGAGATCGACGCCCTCCGCGAGGCGATCGAGCGGACCCACCAGCTCGAGGCGCTCGGCAAGATCGACGAGGCGCAGCGGATCGCCGAGACCCTCGTCAAGCGCGCCGACGAGCTCGGGTGGCGACCGCTGCGGGCCCGCACTCGCCTCCTCGCCGGCCGCCTCTCCGAGGAGCAGGAGATCGAGAGCGCCGCCCAGCACCTGGAGTCCGGCTTCTTCATCGCCCTCGACGCGGACGACGAGGCGCTCGCGGCCGAGCTCGCGACGCGCCTGATCGTCGCCGTCGGGGTCGACCTCGGACAACCCGGGCAGGGCCGCCTGTGGAGCCGCTGGGCCCGGGCCCTGATCCGACGCCAGGCCGCAGGTCAGGAGATGCGGATGGCCCTCGTCGATCGCCAGCTCGGGATCCTCGCCAGCGCCCTCGGGGACCTGGAGGAGGCCGAGGCCGCCTGGCGACGGTCCCTCGCGATCCACGAGGCGATCCTCGGACCGCACCACCCGGACGTCGCCAAGCTGCTCAACAATATCGGCACGCTCTATCAGCGGCGCGACATGTACGACGAGGCCGCGCAGCTCTGGGAGCGGGCCCTCGAGATCTGGGAGACCAGCCTCGGCCCCGATCACGCGACGACGGCGGCCGTCCACGTCAACCTCGCCTTCGTCTATCGCGACCGCGGCGAGCACGCGAAGGCGCTCGCCTCGACCCAGCGGGCGCTCGCGCTGTGGGAGCGGACCCTCGGCCCAAACCACGCCAAGCTGGTCACCGCGCTCCTGAACATCGGCCATATCCAAAACGAGCAAGGTCAGCTAGGCGAGGCGCTCACGAGTTATGCCCGCGCCCTCGAGATCGCCGAGAGGACCTTCGGCGAGGACGACGCGCGGCTCGAGGCGCTCCTCAGCGGCCGGGCCAAGGTGCTCGGCAAGCTCGGCGAGACCGAGGCCGCCGCCGCTGACCTCGAGCGGATGCGGGCGAGCACGGCCGCGCGCGACGACATCGACGGCATCGCCGAGGCGGACCTCCGCTTGGCCCTCCTCTTCGTCGCCGTCGACCCCGAGCGCTCCCGCGAGCGCCTAGCCCAGGCGCTCGTCCGCCTCGAGGCGCTGCACGGGACCCAGAGCGACGAGGTGCTGGACGCCCTCGTGACCGTCGCCGAGGCCCAGCTCGACGCGGCCCTCCTCCACGCTTCCCAGCTCGACCCGCCGGACGGGGCCCAGCCCGACAGCCCGCTCGGCGGAGCCCAGCCCGAACAAGCCCGCAAAGCCCACGCCGGCAAAGCCCAGCCCGGCACAGCCCAGCCCGGCACAGCCCAGCCCGGCACGACCCAGCCCGGCACGCCCCAGCCCGGCACGCCCCAGCCCGACAACGCCCCCGCCGACAACGCCCACAGCGCAGCCTCGCAGAGCGTCACCGACAACATCCGCTCGGCGATCGCCCTCCTCGAGCGAGCCCTCCGCCTGACGACGAGCGACCCCGAGGGCGCGGAGGACTCACCCGCGAAGACCTACGAGACGGCCCCACCGGACCCCGTTCTAGAGCTCGATCCGCAGCGGATCGCCGACGCTCGCCTCCTCCTCGCGAGGGCGCTCTTCGCCAGCGCTCCCGAGCCCGACCTGGAGCGGATCGACGCGCTCGTCCGCGCCGCCGAGGCCCTCTATCGCAGCCTCGCGAGCCCGCCCAAAGAGCGCCTCGACGAGCTGCTCGCCTTCCGGCGTATGACTGAGCCCGTCGCTCCGCCGCCTCCGGAGGGCTAGCCACCGTCACGCCGACGTGAGGATCACGGGCCTACGTCAGTAGGACTCGAGGCTGCCGCGCCGGCGCACGTCGAGGGTCACGCAGTGGAGGCCGCCGCTCAGGGTCCGGCAGTGACGCAGGGGCACCCGCACCGTGTCGATCCCGTGGCTCTCCAGGAGGCGGATCAGGGGCACCTGAGCCTGGTTCACCACCGCCAAGTGCGGGTTGACCATGAAGAAGTTCATCCCCGACCAGAGCGAGGCCCGCGCGTAGGGCCAGGTGGTGCCGGTGTCGATCATCTCCGGGGCCCAGAGCACCTCCCAGCCTCGGAACATGGCGGGCAGCTCGTCACGGCTGATCCGGCCCGGGTTGAGCATCACCCTCCCGGGGCCCAGGAGCGTGACCGTGGTGTCGATGTGGGTGCCCTCGTAGACCCCCTCCAAGAAGTGCACGCGGTACCCAGGCCCCAGGGCGCGACGCAGCCACTCGCCGCCCATGCGGTTGCCGCTGCAGGACACCAGGTAGAGGATGTCGCGGCCGGCGCGGAGCACGTTGGCGGCGTCAAAGAGCGGCTCGTCGTCGGTGAGCGCCGGACCCTGGCCCGGGAGGTTCCATGTCCCATCAGCCAGGCGAGGCTTGGGGGCCGAGATCCAGTTGGCGCCGCCGCGAAAATACTCGACCAGCAGCTCCTTGTAGGCCAGGGGCTCGTGGTAGCGCGAGCGCAGGGGCATCGGCGTCTCGATGATGGTGTTGCCGATCGCCAGCAGGACGTCGCGCGGGCAGTAGTTGAACTCGCCGTTCGACCGCCACTCCGCCGTGCCGAACATGAGGCTGTGATCGGTGCGCTGCGGTCGACGGACCCGAACGCCCAGGCCCTCGAGGTGGGCGACCAAGACCGCCAGGTCCTCCTTCGTCTCTTCGATGACGCGCTCCTCGTAGGGTCCGCTAGGGATCTGGTCGGGGGAGCTGTGGTGCTCGTGGTACTCGACCGCGAAGAGGTCGGGACCCGGCGTGGGCACCTGGGCGAAGTCGGGGACGCCGACGATGATCTCCTCCAGGGGGTCCCATTCGTTGTGGACGTTGACCGGGCAGGTGTTCTCTAGGAGCTGAGGATCTACTTTGTGGGGTGCGTTCATCGGTCTAGTTCTCCGTCGTCGATCGGGGGTCGATCGGGGGTCGATCGGGGGTCGTTGGGGGGTTGCGGGTTTGGCCGGCTAGCGACGCATCAGCGCCCCAAGCGGGCGCAGCAGCGGGCGCAGCAGCGCCCTCGCCAGATCTCGCCAGCCAAAGGGGACCAATGTGCAGACCAGATGACCCTGCGTATAGTCGGGGTTGATCTGCTGGTAGAAGCGAACGTCGGGGTCATCGCGTAGCTTGGATGAGCCGATGCGATCGGCCGCGACAAGGCTGGCGGGATCGGGGTAGTGGACCACCGCCGGGTCGCCGCCCGACGGGAGCAACCCGCGCTGGGCGATGACCGCCTGGATAAGCTCGGCTGCGAGCGGCGGCGTGGCGGCGTGGCGCGTCGGGTACACGCGAGAGAACGTGCGCACCGCGAGGCGGTAGGAGATCGGCGTGAGAGCCTCGATCACGAGCGCCAGGGGGCGAAAGGGGTGTCGCAGCTTCTCCTCAAGCGCGACCCGCAGCGAGCGTCGACCCCATTGAGCGCCGACGTGGTGGCCCGGACGCACGTAGATGCCGCCCTCGAAGATCCCGTGGACACGGCCGCGGACCTCGACCTCGTGCACCGCCGAGGTGGCAAAGCCGATGATCGACCCGGCCTCGTCGCGGATCAGATAGAGCTTGCCGCCCGCGCGGAAGACGATCTCGTCGAGCACGGTCGTGCGCGAGAGGGCCGCGAAGGACTCGCAGAAGATCGCGTGGAGGATGTCACCGAGGCGCGCCCGGGTGCTCTCGTCGATCTCATCGATCTCGACGGGGTCGGCGATGTGGACCCTCTGCTCGACCGGGCGGGCGGGGACAGGGGGCTCTTCGGTCGCGCCCGTGGTGAACGCGGGGAGAGCGGATTCGAGCGACTCGTTGGCGGTGGGTGTGCGCATGACGATGACCTCCGACAGCTCGCCAGCCCCTTCGTAGGGCGCTGAGAGCCCTTGCCGGCGGTCAGCGCCGGGAGGGCCGCGGGCTTGCGTCTACAGGGGGAATGACGACCGAGCCGTCTTTGATCACCGCAGCGAGAAGTTTTTTTGGCGCCGCCCGTCGGCGCGAAGTGTCCGGCCGAAGCGGACGCTCGTGGGGCGCCGTGCTCCGAGCAGGGCTGAGTCTCCTGCGGTCGCGCCCCGTGGCTGCGCCTCCTACGCTTCGGCCAAGGGAGGAGCTAGCGCGAAGGTCATCACTGCGGAATCCCGCAGAACCCGAGGTCTTCATAGCCCTCGGGGGCCATTCCCTCCGCGTACCACGGGAGGCAGAGCTGCCCCGCGCTCGGGCACGCCTCTCCCCCGGAGAGCTCGCAGAAGGGCGTACAACACCCCCACCCGGGACAGTCCGGGACAAAGTCTGGGTTCACGCAGGCGAGGCCCGGGGCGCAACCGTCGATGTTCTGGCAGGGCTCGTTCACGGCGGCACCGTCCCCGAAACTGTCGGGCCAGCAGGCGAAGCTCGTCCAGGTGGGGCGACAGCGCTCGTCGTCCGCGCAGTCCTGGGCGAAGGGGTCGCACTCCAGGAGGCAGATGTTCACGACCGAGTCAGCGAAGAAGAAGCAAACCGACCCGGATGGGCAGGTAGGATCATCGCGATTCTCGCAGTGGACGTGGCAGCTTCCCTCGAGGGTGTTGGGGTCGACGTCCCAGCACATCGCCCCCTCCTCGCAGGTGTCATGGCCGCTCGTCGGGCTCTCGAACGCGACGCAGGGCTCTCCTGGCCCCGCGGGGTCCTCGACCACGGGGACGCAGAGATTGGCGTTCCACATGGAGCCACCGGAGTCGTCGAGCGGCGCGCACTTGTAGCCGTCGGGGCAGTCCTGGGTCCAGACGTCGCAGGGCTGGGCCTCGCGCTCACATTGTAACAGTGCAGGATCGCCGCTCGCGGCACACTCCCAGGGCGACTCGCACAGCTCCGAGCAATCGTTCGTCCAGCCGTATTCAGAGTCAGGATCGCAGCTCGCGGGGTTGCAGGTGAGCCAGTTCACCCCGACGCACCCGGACTCGGGGGAGCACCCTCCGTCGTCGACGAAGCAGCGGTAGACCAGCCCCTCTGGGCAGATGTTGTCGCTGAGGGAAGTCTCGGTCGTCGCGCTCGCCCCGGTCGATGACGAGCCGCCAACGCTGGTCGTCGCCGTCGCCGTCGCCGTCGCCGTCGCCGTGTCGGACGGTACCGAAGGTTCGAGGCAGCTGACCAGCGAGCACGCCCCGAGCAACGGGCCTGCGACACGTAGCAGAGGACGCACCTCTAGTGGATACCTCAGCCGAGTGATCGCTGCTAGCGTACACTCGATCGGCTCGTCCTCCGTGCGCTACCGCGACCCGTCAAGAATACGAACGGCCTGGGTGGTGCTTTGAGCGCGCCCACGATCACGGGGCCGCGACCGCGGCGCGCCAGGCTAGGGGCGCAGAGCTATCGGCACTCCCGCGCAAAAGAGCGTGCGCTGGCCGAATCCACTCGCGTGAACGTAGTATCGCTCCCATGAACGCCCAGCGTGCGCGCCTCGTGGCCCTGGCCGTCGCCGTCCTCCTCCCTGGGTGTCAGAAGCTCCCGGGGTCTAGCTCGTCCGAGGCGTCAGCGACGACGACGACCTCAAGCTCGACGACGGGGACCACGGCGACGTCGTCCACGTCGATGACAACGGGGACGACATCGCTAGTGACGATGACGTCGACGACCGAGCCTGAGACTGAGACTGAGACCGAGACCGAGGGGTGCCTGTTCCTCGGCTGCGGGGACACGCCTCGCGACGACAATGAGTGCGACCCATGGCTCCAGGACTGCCCCGAGGGTGAGAAGTGCATGCCCTGGGCGAACGATGGAGGAAGCGCCTGGAATGCGCTCAAGTGCAGCCCGATCGACCCAGCGCCGGTCGGTCCGGGGGATGTGTGTACGGCTGAAGAGAGCGGCGTCAGCGGTGTCGACAACTGCGACGCCCACTCGATGTGTTGGGACGTCGACCCCGAGACCCTGGAGGGAGTTTGCCTCCCCTTCTGCATGGGCACCTCGGCCGAAGACGCGACCTGCGGCGCAGGCTTCTACTGCAACCTCGTCGGGGATGGTGTTCTCATCCTCTGTCAACCGTTGTGTGACCCGCTATCCCAGGACTGCCCCGGCGATGACCTCTGTATCCCACACGGTGAAATCTTCATCTGTGTCCTCGATGCCTCCGGCGAGGCCGGCTTCTACGGAGATCCCTGCGAGTACGCCAATGCATGCGGTGCCGGCCTCTACTGCCTAAACCCCGAGTACGTCGAGGGCTGTCAGTCGGCGGGTTGCTGCACTCCCTTCTGTGACACGACAAAGTCCCCAATGTGCCCAGGTGCGACCCAGGAGTGCATCCCCTGGTACGCGGAGGGGATGGCGCCTCCGCAGTACGAGAACGTCGGCATCTGCGGGATCCCTCAGTAGGGCACCAAGCGACCGCAACCGCGAGGGATCGGCGGTGGCCCAGAGCGAGCGCTGTCGAGGTCGTCGGCGTCGTGCCCCCGGGCGACGAGGACGAGGTGCGCTCGACGGAGGACGGCTGGTATCGAGCACTCCGCTTCAGCCGTTGCTAGGACCAGCTGCCGTCGCACTGAAGAGAGGCGAAGAAGCGCTCCTCGAGGGACCGATAGGCCTCACGGTGTGCGCTCGGGATCGTCCACTCGGCCGTCCCCCCAAGCTCGCCGTGCCGGAACGCGACCATGACCGTCGTCAGCGCGGGGATCGAGCCAGGCGCGTTCGGCCGCCCGTCGGCGAACTTGATGCACTCGATCTCCTCAGCCGGCGAGCGGCCCTCGATCCGCCGCGCGGCCTGGCCACACACGGTCAGGGGGTCCTGCGCGCCAAACTTCATGCGCGGGCGAAAGTCCTCCACCTGGTCGAGGGACTCCCCCTCCCCTACGCGGACTACGACGCGGAGCGTGGTGTCGTCCGGAAGACGCCATGACTGCATGAGCACCCCCCCTCGCTCCCAAGCGTGGGTGTTGTGGGGAGCGTCGAGGATGTCGAGGTGCATCTTCCCCTCGACGAACTCGACCGAGACGAGCGTGAGGCTCACATGCTCGGGCTCGGACTCACGCTCGGGCTCGGGCTCGGGCTCGGGCTCACGCTCACCCTCGGGCTCACGCTCGGGCTCGGACTCAGGCCCGGGCTCTGGCTCGGGCCGAGCGGCGGGCTCGGGCTCGGTCTCGGGCTCGGGCGCCAGATCAGACTCGGGCCCGAGCGCGGCGACGCCCTCGAGCGCCCGCTCCGATGGGCCCGTGGTGGTGCAGCTCCAGAGCACGGCGAGGACCGCAAGACCGATCTCTCTCCGGAGAGCTGCCACGATCCGAGTGTACTAAGTGTTCTTGCCGATCCAAAGGTGCGAGCGAGATGTCAGTATCAAGTCATGCTCCTCCGCGCCGCACCTGTCGTCCTCGCGGCCGGCGTTCTCCTGGCGCCCCATGTCGCGCGCGCCTGCTCCTGCATCACCGCTCGGGAGGCGGAACCACCGAGAGGAACGTCCGTACATTCTGCCGGCAAAGTTCGAGCATCTCGTCAAAGGTCTTGATCAGGCGCTCGTACGCATCGATGACGGGCGTTCCAGAGACTCGCAACGGGATCCCCTTGGCCGGCCGTCGTGTGGGAGGCCCTCCACAGTGTTCGGCGATGATCCACCGAAGCCATGCGATCTCATCGTGGAGACGCTCGACCTCTTCTCTCCAGAGCTTGCTCCGTCTCAACGCCAAGTCTACGGAGTGTTTCGATGGCCCGAGACGCTCAAGGATGTCCATCGTGTCAACGTAATCCTGTGAAAGGCGCTCGCTGTACGCGTTGAAGCGCTTGAGCTGGCGGTCCAGTCTTTGGCCAAGGTCTGTCTCTCCCGACCACGAGAATGCCAAGAGGCGCTGCTTGACCTCAGAAACGGATGACGACGACGCGTGAGAGAAGCTTTGAGCGTGATGACGCTCCATGAGCAGCCTGTACTCGCTATCATCTGTCATCAGAGACCGGTCGCCAAACCCTCGCCGGCGGCATCCTTAGACTCGGCCGAGTCAGCCCCCCTGTCAAATGCGCACGAGACCACGCCCATCGATACGAGAAGGGCGAAAGAGAGCGCTTTCGAGTGACGTCTAGGGCTGAACATAGCTGACTATGCTCCTAACACGTGTGCGGCGAGGGGGTAAGGTTGGCCGTTGGGCGTCGACGACACCGACAAAAACAAAAAACGCCCGCTCGTCACGACCGGCACCGTCGTTGGCCTCCCCGCCCTACGATCCCCCCGCGGCGTCTCCGCTGCGAGCAAGACAGGCGAACGCCTCGGCGAGGTCAGGCATGTCGTTGGTGATGAACCGCTGTCCCGACGGGACGCCGCAAGCCCTGCTCGCCGTGTAGGGGCCAGCCTGGAAGACTAGGCCAGCTCCGCGGGTGTCGACATGCGCGAGCGCCCGCGCGCACCTTCGCAGCCGCTGCACTGCACATCGCAGGAGCGCATTGGCGCCTCGTAGAGGCCGCAGAGCGCCCCTCGGGGGTGCTACCCTGCGATCGATGCCTGCCGACACGAAGCTGCTCGAGTCCCTCGCCTTTCTCTATCTGACCTTCGGCCACTCCACCGACGGCAGCCTCCCGGCGGAGGAGATGCGGGCCCTCGCCGACAAGCTCCGGGCTCGTTCGCCAGACATCGAGCTCCCGGTTCTCGGTGAGATCCTCAAGGGGGCCGTCAGCAAGTACACCCAGACAGCTGACAAGCTCGCGACCGCCAAGGGCATGACCTCCGGCCTCGCGGCAGTCCTGGACAAGGACGAGCTGCGGACGATCCTCGACGACCTCGAGGCGATCGCCAACGCTGACGGTGACATCTCCGACGCCGAGCAGGAGTTCATCACCGACACGGCCCGGGTCTTCGGGGTCCGCTAGCTCTCGCCACGAGCCCCCCCAGCGCGCGTCGCAGACGGGACGAGGAGGCCGCCATCGATGCCGTCACGCCCCTCGCGAGTCACGAGGTGAGCGCTCACCCACACGGATCGAGGTCGAAGCGCGAAACCGTGTCACTGACGGTTCTACGCGGGCTATCGAGGATAGCCTCGCCGCGAAGTAGTTTAGGGCTAGTGCTACTTCTCGTACCAGGTCAGGTTGGTGATCAGCGCCGCCTTCTCCAGCCCCATCGACTTCGACTCCCCCTCGGAGAAGGAGGCGCGGAGGAAGTAGTCGCCCTTCTCAAAGCAGATCTCATGCAGGCTATCGGCGCCCCCGGACCAAGAGTTGACCTGGCCCCACCCCTCCTGCCCCATCGCCACGATCAACCGGGTCTCGATCGGCGCGAGTTCCTCGCCCCAGCGCATGACCATGGCGTTCTCCGACCCGGACTCCTCGGTGTAGGAGATGCACACCCGAGGTCTTGTCGTCGAGGACCGGGATCTCTGCGAGGTGCGGCTGCTCGCACCTGGAGAATACTGCTGCTCGTACTCGTGGGGTGTGGTCGATCCACACACGTGGCGAATGAGTCGTCACGGATCCCCGCGACGGAAGCACCCGCCTTCACGCCGGACATGGAGGAGGTGACGGAGCCGGGACCTATGCCCGAGCCCGAGCCCGAGCCCGAGCCCGAGCCCAAGCCCGAGACCCTAGCATCGGCGGGCCAGGCCGAGCCTGACATCAATGTTGAGCCCGAGCCCGAGCCCAAACCCAGCCCTTCACCCTACGCGCCCACGCTCGCGCAGCGGATCCACGCGCCCGTCAACGTCCACGACGCGATCGACACCCCCGACGGTGTATTCGTCACCTACAGCTTCAACACCCTCGCGTCCCACCTCGGCGCGCTCACGCCGAAGGCGCGGGCGCTGGCTGAGGCGAAGATCAAGCGGTTCGAGGCCAGGTGCAAAGCGCAGCGGGAGGTGGCGCTCTCGTCATTCCCGGAGAACGAGCGGCATCTCCACGATTTCGATCCGCCCTGCAGCGTTCAGGCTGCCTGGAGCATCGTCGATCGGCCGCCGCCGAATTGCGGGAAGCACTCGTGCGCCGAGGCCCCCGATGACCTCTCGCCACATTGCGACGCGCTCGGCGTGGCCCTGATGAGCGCGCACGACGTTGTGAAGGCGCAGATAGTCCTGACCCAAGAGTCGTGTCTTGCGAGCGTCGAGCCGATCCAGCGAGAGCGCCTGACCGGGGAGGGGCGCGCAGAGCTCTTGGTGACCGCGACGCACGAGCTGTGGGACGCGTCCCACTACTGGGGCTGGAGCGTCAACACCTCGACCCGCCGCCTGCTCGCCTTCAAGCTCGACAGCGGCCGGATCGAGCAGGTGCTCGATCTTTTACTCGACGAGTACGTGTTCCTCGACGGCACGTTGCGCTCCTCGGGTCGCTACACGATCGAGCGCCCGGGCGTGATCAGGCGCTACAGTGAGGCATGGAACAGCCTCTTCGACGGCGTCCAGATCGACGAGCTGCGCTGGAACCGGAAGAGCCAGGCGTGGAGCAAGCCCAAGATAATTGTGGAGAACTACGGCTCGATCCCCAAGTACGCCTTGCCGCTCGACCGGGATAACTCTCCCCCCCCGCGGCGATGATCGACATTGCGCATACCTCGGTTACGCTCTCGCAGGCCTCGGGGAAGAGGCGATATGGCCTGACCCCAGCCGCCCGCCGTCGCGGACGCCCTGACCAGCTAGCGGGGCGAGGGAGGAAGGCCAGATTTCATGATTGTCGTCCCGGTTAGCGCAAGATCCTTCGCCTCCGCGCTACGGTCATACCATCCGAGACGACCGTAGTCGTCACCTACGGGCGATCCTACCCTTCGTCGACGAGCACCAGGCCGACGAAGGGGGGCGCCGACTGGAGCGTGCCGCCGACGGCGAAGCGCGGCCCCCCCTCAAAACCGTAGACCGCGTGGAGGAGGAGCGAGGTGCCGCTCTCCTCGGGGACAGGCGCGAGGCTGCCGGCGGCGAGGCTGTAGATCGTCCCCTGCCAGCCGACGAGGGTCGCCGTCCCGCCGCTGTCGACCCAGACGCCGTTGAGGCCGGGGATCGACAGGGTCTCGCCGCTCCAGGTCGCGCCGTCCCAGCGGGCGAGGCGGCCGTTCGCCCGCCCGCCGACCGAGAGCAGGGTCCCGTCGCCGGGGCCCCAGAGGCTGATCAGATCGACGATCGAGCCGGTGTCGACGACGCTCCACGTGGCGCCGTCGTAGCGGAGCGTGACCCCACGATCGCCGACGATCATCACGTCGTCGGCGGCGCTGCCCCAGACCTTGAAGAGGCCGTGGGAGGCCTCGTCCAGCGCCGGCAGGACGACGCTCTCCCAAGCCTCGCCGCCCCAGCGCAGGAGCACCGGCTCATCCTTGACGCCGTCGCCCCCGACCGCCCAGACCTCGCCCTCTCCGGCGCCCCAGGCCCCCCAGAGCATCGACTCGGTCGGGCTCGGGTAGCGGACCCAGGATCCGCCCTCGAGGCGCAGCGCGGCGCCCTCGTAGCCGACCGCCCAGACCTCGTCGCCCGCCCCCGTGACCCAGTTGAGGCTCGGGGTGTCGGCGGGGAGCACCTCCTCGCCCCAGGCCTCGCCGTCCCAGCGGAAGATCATCCCCTGGCTCCCGCCGGAGACGAGCTGGCCGCCGACGGCGTAGACCTCCGTCGGCGACGGGCCCCAAACGCTGAGGAACGCCCCGTGCTCGGTCCCGACCTCGAGGCTCGAAGACCAGCCCGCGCCGCCCTCGGTCGCCCCGCCGGTGCCGGTCTCCGTCGCGGTTCCGGTCGTGGCTCCCGTCGTCGAGGTCATCGTCTCGCTGCCGCTCCCGCTCTCGCTCATCGGCGCCGAGTCGCCACAGGCGACAAGGCAGCTCACCGCAGCGCCGACGGCCGCAACCCGGATCAGGCCCCCCAGCGCTCGACGCATCGCCTTCGAGGTCCGCTCCATCGCCGCGATTGTACACGCGTCGAGGGCGATGCTCCGCTCCTCCTAGCTGAGGCACCCCCGGGGTGGTGGTGAGCGGCGTCGCCTTGACGCCACACGAGCTGCGCCAGCTCGGACCGCGTCCCCGACGAGGCCTGCGTCACCAACCCCCAGGATTGCACGACGCTCCCCGGCTTCCCGTAGGATGCGCACCCGAACCATGCACGATCGGTGAGCGGTGTTGGCAGACCTGCCCAGGGCGCTGCCGTGCCGGTGCCTGAAGATTTGACGCCACAGGCCACCGCATCCCACACTGAGCCCCACACCGCGGCCATCGGGCTCTGCGTACCTCCCCCAGCCGGCGCGCCACCATTACGCTACCCCGCCGAAGCTCCCGCCCCGTCCACGTCGACGGTCATGACCTGCGCTGGATGTGCAGCCACAGGGCCGACATGAGCATTCAGCTCGTCGTCGCCGGGGAAGGCGGAGGCCCTCTGCTGGTCGACTTCACCGGCGCCTTCACCCCCCGCGCCCTCACTCCCGGTCGGGTAGCCCGCCTGGTACGACACGCCCTGCGCCAGGGCTGGCGACCCGAGCTCCCCGGCCCTCCGATTCGCCTGGAGCGGCAGGCAGCGCAGCTCCCCGCCCGCCCCTTCCCGGTGAAGGAGCACCCCGACACCCCGGGCCGGGACCTGGCGTGGGCCGTGGACCTCGACCCTCTGCACCGCGCCTTTCCCTGGCCCCACCGCCGCGAGGTCTTCTCGGCGTTCCGCCTCGACGGCGCCTGCACCCCCGCCGACCTGGGCACCCTGCTGGGCAGCCTCATCGCCTACCGCTCGGGCGAAGACCCGCCGCTCGACCTCCAGCGCTTGGACTGGGACCGCCTCGCAGCGCGGAACCTGAGCGTCTCGGCCGGGGTCTGTCTGTACGTGGGGGGCGAGCGGCGCATGGCCGTGGGTTGCTGCGCCAGCCTGAATGCCGGGCGGGAGTGGCGGGACCTCCCGGAGACCGGCCAAGCGCCCTGGAATGGCCACGACCCCTTCTCGACGGCCACCCTCGACCGCGAGGCGGGCCTCGTCCACTTCCACGACCCCGCCCATGCCGGCGACGCGCGGCCAGCCGTCGACAGCGTGGCCCTGCCTGTCTACCGGGCCCTCATCCGACAGCTGGAGGCCGACCTCCACGCCTTCCTGGAGGCCTGGGCCGCCTTCCTCCGCCCTCTCGCCAGAGACCGGACGGAGCTCTTCCTGTCCCGCTTCACCGCGGACAACCGTCTGGGCTGAGCAGCCGAGGAGGCCGTCGAGGCCAGCCCTCGCGACGCGACGTCGACGGTTGGGCGCGCGGAGCCGACCGCGACGCCTCGGCGCGCGCTCTCGCGGACAACCCCATCTGCCCAGGAGGACAGGGGCGCGGCGGCGCCTGGGCGCCGTGCAGGTGCTCCGCGATGGCGGCTCGATCGGTGATGACCTCGAGGGTCTTCATCCGCCCCATCCGCCCGCGCACCCGCGCGTGGAGGTGCGCCGAGCCGATGCGGCGTGGTGTGTCACGGGACGGTCGATGGGATCGCCACATCCGCGGCGCGCGAGCTGATCGCTGGGACGCTCAAGATGATCCCGAGCGCTACGAGGTCCGCTCCATCGCCGCGATTGTACACGCGTCGAGATCCCTGCTACGACCGGAGCGACCCGATGCCGCGCCGCTCAGTCCTCGCTCGTCTCGCCCTCCTGACGGCCTCGACGGGGCTCCTCTTCGGCGGCTGCGGCCGCGACGGGGCCGACGCGCAGGCGAGCCCCGAGGCCGACGCGCAGGCCAAGCCGGGCGCCGAGCCCACCGTCCGAAGCTCACGGCCTCCGTCGACGCCCCGCAGCTCCGATCTCCCCGAGGTGCCGCGCGAGACCATCGCCGCGCGCTTCCCTGGGATGGACGTCGCGATCGTCGCCCGGGTCAGCCGCAAGGACAGGCAGGCGACGATCGTCTGGCCCGCCTTCCGCGACGACGCGCTCGCCGGCGACGCTGTGCTCGCGGTCGCCTTTCGCCGGCAGGGGATGCGCTGGCTGCCGATCGGCGAGGTCGTCACCCTGAGCCAGAGCGACGGTCGCCGGGAGATGGAGGCGCTCCTCGGCGGCGAGCGGACGATCGTCGAGCGACCCTGCGGGGTCCCCCGCGAGGCCCTGGTGGACAGGATCCGCGCAGGCCTGCAGGAGCTCGGCGAGGCCGCGGGCAAGGGCGAGCGCGGGGCTGTGCTCGAGGCCTACGAGGGCCTCGCCCCGGCGTTTGCGTTTGAGGCCCTCGCCTTCGACCCGCTGACGGCGGAGTGGATCCTCTCGGGCCTCCGCGGCGAGCCCCTCCAGCTCGAGCTCACCGAGGGGGACGGCGACTGGTTCGACTACGCGCTCACCCGCGGCGAGAACGCCGAGGAGGGGCGCATGCCGCTCGTCCGCTGCGACGGCGGTTGGGCCCTCGGCGCGCCGCTGCGGTAGCAGCCGACAGAAGAGCGACTGAGCGCGCTCGTGACGTGAGCGTCGAGGCGACGCCCATCCAAGCCCCCGCCCGCAGGGCTCACTTCTTGGTGAAGACCTGGGTCCAGACGTGACCGTAGTCGCCGCCGGGATAGTAGCCGACGCCGATCTCGTTGAAGGCAGGCTTCATGATGTTGGCGCAGTGGCCATCGCTGTTCATCCACTGATCGACGACCCCCGCCGCGGTCGCAGAGCCGGCGGCGATGTTCTCACCGGCGGTCTGGTAGTTGCCGTAGCCGGTCTTGGCGATCCGATCCCAGGGCGACTCGTTGTCGGGGTTGGTGTGGCTGAAGAAGTCGCGGACGACCATGTCCTCGGAGTGGAGGCGAGCGGCGCAGCGCAGGAGCGGGTCCATCTTCAGCGGCCCGGTCGCGCCGAAGTTCCCCTTGCTCCCGCAGTTCGCCCCCTGCGCCCGCTTCTGATTGACGATCGTCAGGACCTCGTCCTCCAGAGTCGACCACGAGCCCATCCAGTCGTCGTCGGCGTCGCAGTACTCGCCCATCCCGCCGGTGCTGGTGCTGGTGCCTCCGGTCGAGCCCGAAGAGGAGGAGGAGGAGCCGGTGCTCATGCCGGTGGTCGAGCTCCCGCCTGTCGTCCCGCCCGTCGTCCCGCCCGTCGTCCCGCCTGTCGTCCCGTCCGTCGCCGTACCGTCCGTCGCCGACGCCGTGCCGTCCGTGGTCGTATCCTCACCGGTCGTCCCGTCACCGGAGGTGGTGCCGGTCGAGCCCTCGGTCGCGCTGACCCCTCCGGTCGCGTCGCCGCTCTCGCTGCCCTCGCTGCCCTCGCTGCCCTCGCTGCCCTCGCTGCCCTCGCTGCCCTCACCTGTCGCACCGCCGCCGCTCACCGTGCTGAGACCGGTGGTCGAGCTGCCGTAGGTCTCGCCGGGCTCATCGATGCCGACGTAGCATCCGCTCACCCCGAGCCCGATCAACGCGAGCGAGAGGAGGGACGCGTGGGAACATCGGAGCCGGCGGATCATGAGCGCAGCATAGGCAGACCCTCTCGCCGCAGACAAGACCGCCACAGACCGCAGTCCGGGGGTCATCCACCCCCGCGCCGATCGCTCTCGCGAGGGTCCAGCTCTCCGTGCCCCGCTCGCACCGAGACCTGAGGCGGTCAATGTCCCGGGCTCGACGCAGAATTGGGTCCGCCGCGCCCATCCGGTAGAACGCCGGCAACACGGTCAAGGCGGGCAACACGGTCTGAACGGCCTGAACGGGCCCACGGACGACGCGGGCGACGCGGACGACACCGCCGACGCGGGCGACACCGCCGAGACCACCAGCACGGCCTATCCTGGGCCCGAGCACACGCGCCGATCGCAGTGCTGCGGGCAGAGCACGGCCCCAGGCGACGCGGACGTCATCACGGACAGCCGACCTCGAGCCCGAGCCCGACCCCTCGCAGACCCACATGCGGGGGCCGGCCCGCACCACCCACCTCTCGATGAAAAGGGGCGACGAGGGCTGGAGAGCGGGCTCACTTCTTGGCGAAGACCTGGGTCCAGACGTGGCCGAAGTCGCCGCCTGGATAGTAGCCGACCCCGATCTCCTCGAAGTCTGGGCTCATGATGTTGCTGCAATGACCGTCGCTGCCCATCCACTGATCGACGACCCCCGCCGCGGTCGCAGAGCCGGCGGCGATGTTCTCACCGGCGTTGCTGTAGCCGCCGTAGCCGGCCTTATCCATCCGATCCCACGGTGACTCGCCGTCCGGGTTGGTGTGATCGAAGAAGTCTCGATCGACCATGTCCTTGGAGTGGAGCCGAGCCGCGCAGCGCAGCAGCGGCTGCATCGTCAGGGGCCCGGTCGGGCCGAAGCTCCCCTCGCTGCCGCAATTGGCCCCCTCCGAGCGCCGCTCGTTGACCAGGACCAAGACCTCCTCCTCGAGGGTCGACCAGGCGCCCATCCAGTCGTTGGTGGGCTCGCAGTACCCGCTCATCCCGCCAGTGCTCGTGCCGTCGCTCGTCGAGGTGGAGGTGGACGCGGTACCGTCCGTCGTCGAGGGATCGCTAGCGCCCGTCGTGCCGCCGTCTGTCGAACCTCCGCTCTCGCTGTCGTCGGTCGTCCCGCCCGTCGAGCTCGCCCCGGTCTCGCTGTCGCTCCCCCCGTCCGTGCCCTCGCTCGAACCAGAGCTCGCGCTGACGCTGACACCACCGGTCGAGCCCGCGTCGGTCTCGCTGTCACCGTCGTCCGAGCCGAGCGTACAGCCGCCGACGCCGAACCCGGTGACGGCGCAGGAGAGAACTAGAGACCAAAGACCACGGGACCCACCGACCATGGATCGAGCATAGGCAGGCTCCACCACCGCCGACAAGCCGCTGCGGGACCGCAGGGCGGGGGGGCGGGACCCCGCTCGTCCCCCCAACAGACGATGGGCCTGGACGAGGGGCCTGGACGATGGGCCTGGACGAGGGGCCTGCCAAACCTCCAAATCGCCCGTCATCCCGCGGACATCGATGACTTCGGCGAGGCTCGCCTGACAGATCACGCCGACGATGAAATCGAGCGAGCCGCCGAGGCGACGCTCGTCGTCCACCTGGCCGCGAGCAGGCGGACCCGCGCGTCCCGATCCAGGCCGCCTCCATCCAGGCCGCCACGATCCTGGGGCGATCACCTCGAGACCGGCGCTGTGGAGGGCGACGAGTGGCGCTCGGCAGGCCCGCCCCCCAGACCGTGAGATAAGCGCAGAGCCGTCCACGCGCCCTCCTTCGACGCCGCGAGACCCGGCAAGTCGCGCCCCGGAGCGCTTCCCAGGCCCGGCCTCTCCGCACTATCATCCGCCACAGTGGCTCTGCCGCAGCTCGCGTCGCTCGCCGAGACCCTGCAGCTCCTGCTGGCTCGCTTCGAGATCCGCCTCTTCCTGAGCGCGTGCATCATCGTCAGCCTCCTCCCCTACGGCTGGGTCGACGACTTTGACGCCCTCTTCCTCCTGGTCTTCAGCCTCGAATTCCTGTTTCGCGGCTTCCTGATCTTCCGCGCGGACCCTGAGGACGAGCCTGTGGACGAGGGCTCGCCGCGGACCCGGAGCTGGCGCTGGCCCCCCTTCGGCAGCATCGCCCTCCTCCTCCTCGATCTCCTCGCGCTCCTCTCCTTCTTGCCGCTCTCCGACGGGAGCGACGACAGCAACCGCTTCCTCCGGATCTTCCGCCTGACGCGGATGCTCCTCCTGATCGGCTACTGGGCGCCGCTGGCCCGCGACATCTGGGTGGTCCTCGCCCGCCGCGAGCGGGCCCGGCAGGTCGTCCTGATGGGCGTCTTCGTCCTCGCCCTCTCCTTCACCGGGGCGGTGATCATCGAGAACGTCGCCGAGCAGTCCCAAAGCGAGGTCGACTTCAACAACGACGGCGAGGTCGGCCGCGACGATCGCCACTTCATCACCCTGCTGTGGTGGGCGTTTCGCCAGATCCAAGACCCGGGGAACATGATCTCCGGGCCCATCGAGGTCACGGCGATGTCGGTCAGCCTGGCGCTGACGGTCTTCGGGCTCTTCCTGATCTCGTTCCTGATCGGCCTCGGCACCGACGTCGTCCGCGAGCTGATGGAGCTGAGCAACCTCCGCGAGCCGGGCCTGCGCGGGCACACGGTGATCGTCAACATCACCCCCTCGACCCGCCGCCTCCTCGACGAGATCACCCGCTACTACACCAAGCTGGTCCCCGAGGGCCGGCTCTCCCGCGAGTGGCTGCGTCAGCTCCTGCGCAACACCAAGCGGGGCGTCCGCGGCCGCCCCTACCTGATCGTCGGCCACACCCACGACCCGCCGGACTTCCTCCGCAACTCCGAGTTCTCCCACGTCGTCTACCGCCCGTGGACCGCCGACGACGAGGCGCTGCTGCGGCGCACCGACATGCCGCAGGCGCAGCGGGTGATGCTCCTCGCCAACCTCGAGTCAGAGGACCCCGACGCCGAGACGCTCCAGACCCTGCTCACCCTGGTCGAGCGCGGCGACAGGCCGCGCCGGAGGCCCCGCGAGCGGCCCCAGCTCCTGATCGCCGAGATCCTCGACGAGAGCGCGATCCCGGCCGCGAGGGCGGCGATCGCCGGCTCCGAGTCGCGCGCCTTCATCGTCCCCAGCGAGCGCCTCCTCGCCCTGGTGATGGCCTCGACGATCCGCCGGCCGGCCTCGAGCCGCCTCCTCACCCAGCTCCTCAGCAGCCGCGGCGCTGAGCTCTACACCTGCTACTTCGACGTCCCCGGGCTCGCCTACCGCTGCGAGGCCCCGCCGATCCCCGACGAGCCAGGGGCGGCGATGGACTACCTGCTCGCGCACAGCCGTCAGCAGCCGGCCCTGGTCCCGCTCGGGCTCCTGACCACCCCCCGCGCCGACGAAGCGCTCGACCTCGACGTCTCGGTCCGCCTCAACCCCAACGGCGCCCCCTCGGCCGAGCCCGCCCGCTGCCGCGGCTTCGTCGCCCTCGCCGCGAACTTCGCGGTCGTCCGTGACTTCGCCGAGGAGCTGCGTGAGCCAGCCCCACCCGCTCCGAGCGAGCCGCCCCGCCCCGAGCCTGTCGGCGACGACGGGGCCCCCCACGCCGACCGTGATGCGCCCCCCACAGAGCCGCAGGTGCTCGTCCGCGCCATCACCCCGCCCCTACGTCGGGTCGTGATCTGCGGCTTCCGCTCGGCGACGGTCTCGCTCATCGAGGCCCTGGTCATCGCCGAGCCCGAGGCCGAGATCCTCGTTCTCGTCGACACCGAGGAGGCCCGGCTCGCCGCTCTCGACGACTTCGACGCCCGGACCAACCTCGTCGCCAACGGCCTCCTCTCGCCGCGACACGGGGTCTTCACGGTCGACGAGGACGGTGCCCTCCACGGTCGCCGCCACCGCGACCCCAACACAGCCCTCGGCCGGATCCGGATCGCGGTCGGCGACTACACATCGTCGCGTCGCCTGGTCAGCCTCCCCTGCGACTTCGGCCACGCCGCCGAGGCCGACGTCGTCGTCTTCCTCTCCAAGGACCACGCCACCGACGCCAGGATCGCCAAGGCGTTGATGAAGCTTGAGGCGCTGATCAGCCACGACGAGCGCCGAGCCGAGGCCGCCGGCCGCGAGCACTCGCGGCCGCGGATCACCGCCGAGCTCTTCGACAGCGAGCTCGCCCGCCGCCTCCGCAAGCACTTCGCCTACAGCGCCGCGGACGAGGTCCGGATCCTCTCGACCCAGGCCCTGCGCGCGCTCTTCCTCTACCAGTCCGTGATCGTCCCGAGCTTCGACGAGGTCTACGCCGAGCTCCTCGGCCCCTGGGGTCAGAGCCTCCTGCGGATGGTCCCCGGAGAGCTCGGCGAGGTCACCTCCTACCGCCAGCTCGCCGACGCCCTCGCTCGCCAGCATGCGATCCTCCTCGCCCTCGAGCTCCGCACTGCCGACGGCTCGATCGACCTCCAGGTCGGCACGTCGATCGGCGACCAACCCCTGGCGAGCGAGCGGATCGTCTGCGCCTGGGTGATCGCCACCGACGAGCCCCCACCGACGACCCACGCCGGGGCCAGCCCGGAGCGCGACTTCATGGGGCTGGCGTAGGTCTCGGCCTTCGGCATGCACCTGCACTCGGCGACCACCGTCGACGGCGTACCACCCCAAGCGATCGACGCGCTCGTGGCCGTATGTCCTGAAGGACCGCTCGCGCGAGGCCGAGGGTCACGGAGCCAAGCGAGCCCGCTCGTCCTACAGAATGGGCGCCCGGTAGAGGTCCCAGCCCGTACCGTCCACGCGGTCAGAGACGAAGAAGAGCTCACACTTGCCGTCGACCTCGGCCAAGTAGGGCTCGGCGTCGTCAAAGCCGGTGTTGAGCTCCGCCAGCGGCTGCGGCGGGTCGAAGATCCCGTTCGCGTCCGGGCGGTGGGCGGAGAAGAGATCGATCTGCTCGCCGCCGACCCGACGGGCGAAGATCATCAGCCGCTGGTCATCGCTCACGCTCGGGTTCGCCTCGGACATGTTCGTGTTGACCCCCGCGACCAGCGTCGCGGCGCCAAAGTCGACCCCGAGCTGCGGCCGCGCCGTCACGTAGATGTCGTATTGCCCGCCCATCTGCCGCGCGAAGTAGACCCGGAGACCGTCGGCGCTCAGGTGAGGATCGAGCGTCGTCCCAGGATCCCTCTGGAGAGCGGCGAGGAGAGCAAAACCGGGGAAGGGCTCGTCGACCGAGGCTCGAAGCCCGCGCCAGAGCTTGTACTCCCCTGAGTAGCTGCTGGAGAAGACGACCTCGAGCCCGTCCCCCGTCAGCTCGGCCTTGGCCTCACCGGAGCTGTGATTCCAACCGTACTCGGCCTCGACGCTGAGAGGCGGGCCGAAGGGCTCGCCAAAGCCCGATCGGACCGCGTAGTAGGAGTCAAAAGAGCCTAGCCCCCCGGGCCTGTTCGAGCTGAACAGGAGGGTGAGCCCGTCGCTCAGGAGCACCGGATCGGCCTCCGTGTGCTCGGTGTTGAGCTCGCCGATCGCGACCGCCTCGCCGACGCTCCAGGCCCCCGGCGAGAGATCGCAGGCGGCGTCTCCCTCGGTCGTCGTCCCTGAGGTGGTCGGCTCTTCTGTCGTCCCTGTCGTCGGCTCGACGGTGGTCGTCCCCGAGCTCGTCGTCGTCCCAGAGCTCCCCTCGCTCGCTGTCCCCGAGCCCGAGTCAGACGCCGAGGTGGTGGTCGTCGTCATCCCCCCGGACTCGCTCTCGCCGGCGCTCCCCGGGGCCGAGCCACCGACCGTCGCGGCGTCGCTCTCCGTCGGCGGGTCGAAGTCCGGGCTTGCGAGCACACAGCCGGCGAGGCCGAGGGCCATAAGGCCGCAGATCCTGAGGCTCCCTCGTACACAGGTCCAACAAGTCACGACGCCACTCTACGAGAGCGGCGCCGCGGGCCAAAGCGTCATGAGGACGCTCGAACACCGAGCCTCAGTTGTTCTCGAGGAGCGTATTCGCGAGCGACTTGCCGAGCGAGGTGGCCATCGACGCGCTCTCGATCGGATCGACGTAGGTGTTGTTGCCGGTGAAGACGATGTACGTCACCCCGGAGCTGACGCCGCCGCTGATCGGGCTCGTCGGGATCCCCAGCTTCGCGGCCGCAGCCTGGGAGAGCTCGCCGATGATCCCGGCGGGGCCTGCGTCGGCGTAGGGACCGTAGACGATCTTGCCGTTGTAGATCATCGCCCCCGCGGAGCCGTAGGCCGACCAGCCCGTCTTGATCCCGTAGGCCTTGGGGTCAAAGCCGTTGCCCGCCATCGGCACCACCAAGAAGGGCACCTTGGAGGCGTCGACGAAGTTCCCCTGCGAGTCCTTGGCGCTGGTCGTCGACTGGTAGTCGGGATCGTTCTTGCACTCCGCGGAGCTGCCCCCATCGCAGTCGATGTCGGCGTCGGCGCGCCACCAGATGGCGCCGTTCAGGCGACAGATCTGGATCGTCGACGAGACGTTGTAGTCGGTCTTGAACTTGCTGACGCCCGGCAGCGGATCGCAGGTCTGGGTCAGCTCGAGCAGCTCCTGCGCGGTCGGTCCGTCGCTGGGGTTGCCACCGCCGCCGCCGCCGCCTCCGTCCCCGGGATCATCGCAGGCGAAGGCGGCCAGGCTCAGGCCGATGACGGTCAACAGCTTCACGCTTCTCAGTGTCCTCTTCATGTCGACTCCTTGTCGAGGTGTGGCGGTCCATCCTGGAGCGCCGGTGTGCAGTCTCCTGCGGATCGCAAGCTAGCGCCGGAGCTTGAGCAGACCGTCCATCCCGACCAGCTGGACGCGAACGCCCGACTCCGAGACGACCTGGTCAAAGACGACGAAGTCGGGGTCGGACCAGTCGGTCGCGAAGCGCTCGCCGGACTCGCTCACCGTGACCGCTCCGCGGGCGAAGTCACCCGGGATCCCGGAGAGCTCGGTCGTGCCCGGCGCGGAGAGGCTCTCGTTGTCCGACTCCAAGACGACAAAGTTGCCGTAGATCGCGATCGGCTGCGGCCCGTCGATCTCCCCCTCGAGGAGCCCCGCCGCGTGATCTCCGGGGCTGAAGGGGAAGCCGACCGCGTAGGGCTCGGTGCCCTCGATCGTAAGGTCCGTGAGCTCGACCTTGAGGTGGACGATCTCGACGCCCAAGGCGGCGATGTTGCACTCGCGCACGCCGGTGTCCGCGAAGTCGAGCCGAGCGAGCCAGAGACCGGCGCGATCGCTCGCTCCGAGCCGGACGAGCACCTCGCCGCCGATCGCCAGCATCGGGATCTCGAACTCGCAGGCGGCCTCGACCGTCTGGCCGAGCACCTCGACCGTCGTCGAGGCGATGACCAGGGTCTTCAGGAGGTTCGCCGGCGCCTCGCCCTCGGTGACCGCGTAGAGCAGGGCGTTGTCGCAGACGTCCCCGCGACCGTCCGCGTCAAAGTCGCGCTGCGCGGCGTCCTCCTCGCAGGGGCAGATGTCCGCGTCATTGACGACACCGTCGCCGTCCTCGTCGCCGCCGGGATCGCTAAAGGGACACTCCGGATCGCCGCCAATGCCGGTGCTGCCCCCGTCGGTCGAGTCTGTGGAGCCTGTCGCGCCCTCGCTCTCGGAGGCGCTCTCGGAGGCGCTCGCGGAGGCGCTCACGCCGATCGTGAGGCCGATCGTCCCGTCGCCCTCGGTCTCCTCTCCCGGCCCCCCGCACCCGCCGAGCATCCCAACGACAGAAACGCCGACAAGGACGCCGACACACCGGCGGAAAGAGCTCGTCGATCGAACCATCAATCCGCCACTAGCACGCTCTCCCTGAGCCTGTCCACGGGACCCCGCGCGAGGCGCCAAGAGGCCCGAGAACGACAGAAATCCGAGGAATACACCTCACGTCTTTGCCTGTACAAAGAGGCGCCGCGAAAACTCGGTCACCAATGCTACAGCCCCGACACCCGTGAACCGCTCCTAGAGCCGGAAAAAGCCGACAGAGAGCGGACAAACGTCCGCGTTGATGCTACTCATGGCTCGATTTTCCGATGGCGATTCGACCGACAACCCTGCGTCAGCTCTACATCGCGGAGCTCCCCCGCCTCTACGCCTTCGTCTACGACATGTGTGGCGCCCGCGAGGATGCCTACCGCTTCCTCAGTCATGTGAGCACAAAGGCCAACGACCACGCCGCCGAGATCCTCGAGGCGCCGGTCCCGGCCGACGCCATCCTCGGCTTCGTCGCGCGCAGCCTGGAGAAGGAGCTCGGGCGCCGCGCGGAGCAGACCTTCCAGATCCTCGACAACGTTCTCCGCAGCGACATCACCCGCCCGATCGACATCCACGCGCCGGGCATCGACGGCGACCCGAGCCGCATCCACGTGCTCCTCTGGGAGCTCAAGCGGACCTGCCTGACCGCCGTGATGGGCTGCCTGCCGCCGAGCGTCCGCCTCTCGTTCCTGCTGACCGACATCCTCGGCTACGGTCCGGCGGACGCCGCCGACCTCCTCGAGATCAAGGAGAGCGCCTACCGCGTCCGCCTCACCCGCGCCCGCAAGCGGATCGAGGACTACCTGACGCCGCGCTGCTTCCACGTCGATCAGCAAAACCCCTGCAACTGTGAGGGCCGCCTCGGCATCGCCCTCGACGCCAAGTTCGTCACCGCGCCGCCGCACGACCTCGACACGCCGAAGGCCGCCCACGACGCCGACCCCCCCAGGCGCGACATGGCGAGCCTCTACCGCGGAATGCCGCGGGTCGCCCTCTCCGAGGCGAAGTCGGCCGAGCTGGTCGCCCTGATCACCGCCTGATCTCCGCCTGAGGGCGCCGCCCTCCCCCGCGCGTGTTGCCGGCCTAGCGGGGGCCTAGCGAGGCTGGTTTCGCATGTGGTCGGCGACCCCAGAGAAGGCCCGCTCCAAGGCGTCCCGGAGGACGACATCCTCGACCACCTCCGCCAGCGCCAGGCGCATGCAGAGCATCCACTGGTCGCGGACCTGATCGCCGATCGGGAAGCGAATGTGGCGCATGCGCAGGCGCGGATGACCGTACTTCTCGACGTAGCGTTGGGGCCCGCCGAGCCAGCCTGAGAGGAAGTCGGCGAACTTGTCGCGGGACCCCGTCAGATCCGGAGGGTGCAGCGCTCGCACCTCGGCGGCCTCAGGCAAGCTGTCCATAAGGTCATAGAAGCGATCACAGAGGCGCTGGGTCGCCTCGGCGCCGCCTATGGCCTCGTAGGGGATCAGGACTCCGTCGGTCATCGGCTCCAACCTCTGCGGCGATCAGGTCAGGGGGGTGAGCACCGGCGCCAGGGCGAGGCTGCCGGCGGCGGCGATCCTGACCACTTGGCCAGGCGCGATCGGGGCCACCCCCTCCGGCGTACCGGTGAAGATCAGGTCCCCCGGGTTCAGGGTCATGCACGCCGAGATCACGGCGATGAGCTCGGGTATCGGGAAGATCATCGCACCTACCGAAGCGTCCTGGCACGGCGCGTCGTCGAGGAACGAGCGCACGCGACAGCCCGCGGCGTCCAGCTCCCAGCCCGGCGGCGTCATGCGGATGAACGCGCTCATCGGCCCGAAGCCGTCAAACCCCTTCGCCCGGGTCCACTGCTTGTCTGTGCGCTGGAGATCGCGACAGGAGATGTCGTTGCCGAGGGCATAGCCGGCGATATGCTGCCATGCGTCGGCGGCCGCGACCCTCCGCGCCCGCCGGCCGATGACGACGACGAGCTCCCCCTCGAGATCGATCCGCTCATAGCCCCGCGGCAGCTCGACGCTCGCCCCCGACGGGACCAGACAGCTCGGCGGCTTGAAGAAGAGGAGCGGTGAGCTGGGCACCTCGTTGCCCAGCTCCGCCGCGTGAGCGCGATAATTGCGGCCGACCCCGAGCACCTTCGACGGCCGCAGCGGGACCTCGAGCTCGGCCCCGTCGAGACGGCCACAGTAGCCCTCGGCGAGGCGCGTCGCGCTACGGGCGAGCTCCCAGGGGTCGCCTGCGGGATCCGCGAAGGGATCGGGGATCGCCTCGACCAGCGCGTCGGGGCCAGGGGCATCCCCCCCTGTCGTCGTCCGAACCGACCATGACCGCCCCTGGCGATCGCGGAGCCTGGCGACCCAGATGTGCTCCATGTGCTGCGAAGACGCGCTCTCCATCGCCGCTACAGTCGCCAAGACCCGGGAAAAAGGCAACCAGCTCGCCGCGCTCGGAGGACGGCGGTATGCTCCGCCGCCGCATGGCAGACCCTCGCCCCACGCCCGCCGGAGGCCGCCGACGATGAACCGGCTCCTCCGCCGCGCCCTCCTCGGGGTCGTCATCGGCGCGCTCATCTACCTGGCGGCGGTCCTCTACGTCGACGTCAACGCGACCGCGGCGGCGCTCGCCGACTTTCGCTGGTCGGCGGTCGGCCTCGCGCTCCTCCTCTCGAGCCTCAACTACCTCCTCCGGTTCTGGAAGTGGGAGCTCTGCCTCGGCTGGCTCGGGATCCGTGAGCCGGGCCCCGGCAACGCCCCAGGGCTCACCCTCGGCCGCTCGCTCCTGATCTACCTGGCCGGGCTGTCGATGTCCGTGACGCCCGGCAAGGTCGGCGAGGTGCTCCGCTCGCTCCTGCTCAAGCAGAGCGATGGCGTCGACTTCAGCCGCACCGCGCCGATCGTCGTCGCCGACCGGCTCACCGATCTGATCGCGCTCGTCGTCCTGAGCCTGGTCGGAATCGCCGAGTTCGAGGAGTTTCAGGACTACCTCCCGGTCATCCTCATCACCCTCCTGCTGGTGGTCGCCGGGGTCATCGTCCTGGGCAGCCCTCGCCTCTGCCACGGCCTCCTCCGCCTCCTCGCCCGCATCCCCGGCGTCGACCGCCTCGCCGCCAAGGCTGAGGCGCTGGTCGACGCCTCCGCGAGAGTTCTCCAGCTCCGAGCGCTCGTTCTCCTCTCGCTCCTGAGCATCGTCGGCTGGGGGCTCGAATGCGTCGGCTACTGGCTGGTCCTCCGCGGCTTCGCGGGCGCTGACGCGTCCCTCTCGCTCGCGGTCTTTCTCTGGTCGACGACGACGATCATCGGCGCGCTCTCCTTCTTGCCCGGGGGCCTCGGCGCGACCGAGGGCTCACTCGCGGTCCTCGTCGCCCGACTCGCGACCGGCGTCACCCAGGCGATCGCGGTCGCGTCGACGCTCCTCATTCGTATATGCACGCTCTGGTTCGGCGAGGTCGTCGGCGGACTCGCGCTCGCCTGGCTCCTCCACCGCTACGGCGGCGGTGACGGGACCGAGCGCCCCGAAGCCCTCCCGAGCTAGCAGCGAGAGCAGACGAGCCGCTCGCCGCGGGCCGCTCGCTGACGGAGGGGCGAAAGGGGTCATCCTCCGCCGCGCAGGTTGATCCCCCTGGTCACGTGGGGGCGGAAGATCGACAGACCGGCCAGCCCGCTCAGACAGATCCGCGCGCCGATGGACATGTCCTCAAGTGCAGCTCAAAATGAGTTCCTCGGGGTCCATTACCCCCCGAGCATGTCAACACTCATTCTGTCCTCAAAGGCCGGTGAGCGCTTATAGAACAGAAGATCGTCCTGGTCAGATCGTGGACTTCCCCGTAACTTGATCACCTCATGGGGGGTGGATCCCCCCTACAAGTTTGGGAAGAGGTGAGTTGATGAGGAAGAACATGCATAAACTTTGGGCTTTCGGATGTGTCCTCGCCCTGGCAAGCGCTTGCAACGGCGACGACACGGTGGCCTCCGCCAGCGAGGGCGAGTCGGGCTCGAGCACGACCGAGGACTCGAGCGCCACCGCCACGACCACCGCCAGCGGCACCGCGACCGACTCGGCGACGTCGAACTCCGGGAGCGAGAGCAACTCGGCGACGATGGGCACGACCGAGGATCCGAGCGCGACCGCGACCGCGACCGATCCCACGGCGACGGCCACAGACACGGACCCGACCGACACCAACCCCACCACCGGCGAGACCGACTCGACCACCGGCGACACCACCGGCGACACCACCGGGGTCACCGACTCGACGACGGGCGACACGGACTCGACGACGGGTGACACCACCGGCGGCGTCGAGACCCCCTGCGAAGACGGCAAGCTGTGGACCCTCGACGCCGACTGGGACATGGGCACCCTCAACAACGTCAATCATGACGATCCGAACAACGACCAGCTCCAGGTCACCCTGGACGGGGTGTCGGCGCCCAAGCCCTACATGTTCATCGCCCAGACCTCGGAGGGCAAGGCGCTCAAGATCGGCACGCCGACGGGCAAGCAGCTCGCCCGCTACCCGACGACGCTCCTCTCCGACTGCCCGTCCTGCGCGGAGGGGCTCAACAAGGCCTACCCCTCGCGGGTCATCGTCGACTTCGAGGGCGACGTCTATATCGCCAACCGCGCCTTCGGCGGTCAGGGGGCGCTGACCAAGATCGGCGGCGAGAACAGCTCCTGCGTCGACAGGAACAACAACGGCAAGATCGACACGAGCAACGACGCCAACGACGACGGTCTGATCGACATCAACGATCCGGCGGAGTACTTCGGCCAGGCCGATGAGTGCCTCCTCTGGACGATCCCGGTCGGCGCGGTCAACACCTACCCGCGCGCCCTGACCCTGGACGGCCAGGGCAACGCCTGGGTCGGCACCTACGTCGACAAGAAGGCCTACCGGATCGATCTGACGATGGACCCGCCCGAGGTCGTCGAGACGATCACCCTGCCGAGCTCCCCGTACGGGTTCGTCCACCGCGGCAACTACCTCTACTCCTCGGCGCTCGGTCAGCCGGTCATGCGGGTCGACCTCGCGAACAACAACGCGATCACGACCATGAGCGCCCCGGGTAACTACGGGATCGCGGTCGACCAGAACGGCATCGGCATCTTCGGCGGCTCCGGCCTCCTCCGCTGTGACTTCGACAAGGGCGGCGCCTGTCAGCAGATCAACATCGGCGGCAGCATGAACGGCGTCGCGGTCGACCAGTACGGTCAGATCTGGGGCTCGCGCAGCGGCGTCGTCTACAAGTTCAAGAACGACGGCACGGTCCTCGGCACGGTCTCCGCGCCCGGCTCCTACGGCATCGCCATCGGCCACGACAACGACCCGCGGGTCATCAGCCACAACACGGCGTACCGGATCGAGGCCGGCAAGGAGGGGGCCCCTCCCGGCAACGCGATCGAGTACAGCACCAAGCACAAGAACGGCACGAGCCCGAGCAACTACACCTACTCGGACTTCACCGGCTTCGGCGCCCAGAACATCTCGATCAAGAAGGGCGAGTGGAAGGCGGTCTACGACAGCGAGGATGAGACCTCCGAGTGGGTCTCGCTCCTCACCAACCAAGAGCCGGAGGGCAACATCCCGCCCGGCACCTTCATCACCTATCAGGTGCGCGCCGCCAACACCGAGGCGGACCTCGCGAACGAGCCCTGGGTCGTCGTCGAGGGCGAGGTCATCGACAAGTTCGTCGGCGGCCGCTTTGCCGAGGTTCAGGCCCGACTCCTCATCGAGGACGAGGAGCTCAACGAGTCGCCGGTCCTCAGCGACATCTGCCTGAAGAAGATCTAGACCGAGCTCTGGATCCACTCATGGGCGTCGCCGGTCGAGCACCGGCGGCGCCCTTCGTCGTCGTGTAGCAGGGGGCTCCGGCGACAGCACCCCGCGACGAGCCCCCCGGAGGTGCGCCGCAGCCCTCGCGCCGACTCAGCCGGAGCGCGCCAGCGAGTCGCTCTCCAGACGCGCTCTTCATCGAGCGGTGGTGCGGGCCTGCCCCGGAGGTGGGTCGTCTAGGAGCTCTCGCCGTCGCCGCGGAGCGCGAGCTCTTCGTAGGCGACGATCGGACCGTCGTGGCCGACCTCGAGCCCCTCGACCTCCGGTCGGGCGAAGCGATAGCTCTGGGGGTGGAAGAGCGGGATGATCGAGGCCTCCTCGGCGATCTGCTCCTCGAGCTGGCGGTAGATCGCGTGACGCCCCTGGGGATCGGGCGTGACCTGCCCCTTCTCCAGCAGCTTGTCGAAGCGCTCATTGCCGACCAGCGGCCCGAAGACCCCCTCGCGGGTGTGGAGGAGCCCGAAGAAGGTGTGCGCGTCCGGAAAGTCGCCGTACCAGCGGGTGAGCGCCATATCGATCGTCTTCTCCGGCTCCGGCTGGTCGTAGAGGTTGTGGACCCGGTCGACCACCTTGAGGCGGATCCCGAGGACCGCGAGGGTGTCGCAGAGGCGGCGATAGTAGGCCCGGTACTCGGTCAGGAAGACGGAGTGGACCAGGCAGACGAGCTCGATGTCGCGGCTCCCCGCCTGCGGGGTGTCGACCGGCGCCGTCAGACCGCCGCGCTCCGCCTCGTAGCCGAGGAGCCCCGGCGGGATCAGGCCCTGCGCCGGCTTGACCAGGCGGCCGAGGGTCTGCCGCGCGAGGCGTGGACGATCGATCGCCGCCGCGATCTGGCGCCGGAGGTTGGGGTCCGCCAAGGGGCCGCGCCGGGTGTTGCAGGCGATGAAGTAGGTCGCGAAGGCGGGCGCCTCGCGGTAGCCGGAGGCGTAGGTCGGATCGCGTCGCAGGGCCTCGACGTCCTCCGGCAGCATCTCCCCGGCGATCGCGTAGCGCCCCGCCTCGAAGCCGCTGCGGATCTCCGTCGGCGAGGTGCCGAAGTGGAAGACCAGCGACCGACAGCGCGGATACCCCGGGCGCCAGTAGCCCGGCGCCCGCTCGAGCTCGAGACGACGACCGGGCTCGAAGTGGACCACGCGAAAAGGTCCGGTCCCCGCGGGGTTGGCGAGCCAACGCTCGCCGCGTCGGTCGGCCCCCTCGGGGATGATCGCGCAGACGCTGTGCGAGAGCATCCCCGGGAAGTACACGAGCGGCCGCAAGAGCTCGATCGTCAGCTCGTGATCGGAGTGGATCCGGAGGCCGCTCAACACCGTCGCCTCGCCGGTCAACAGCTCCTGGGCGCCGACGATCGGCGCGTAGAGCCAGCGGCTGGTCGCGTCGGCGCGCTGGAGCATCCGCTCAAAGGAATAGCGGACGTCGCGGGCGCTCATCCGCCGCCCGTCGTGGAAGGTGATGTCGCGGCGCAGACGGATCTGATAGGTGTTGCCGCCGTCGCGCGACTCGACCGACTCCGCCAGCCAGGGGACGATCTGCGCCCCGCCGATCCGCCGGGTCAGGGACTCGAAGACCGGCGAGAGCGCCTCATGACACTCGGCGTAGCCGCCGCGGATCGGATCGAGGGTCTCGACGAGGCCGCGCATCGGCACCCGGACGACGATCGCCTGCGGCTCGCTGCGCCGGCGACGGACCGCCTCCTTGCTCAGCTCCGAGTAATTGACGAAGGGCTGGGAGGCGCACAGGCGCATGCCCCGGACCTCCGGTCCGGCGATCCGCGAGTCGACCGCGTGGAAGAGCGGTAGGGCCGCACCTTCCCGCTCGAGCAGGTCCTCAAACTCCCGGTAGCAGCGCTCTCGGATCGCAGGCTCCCCCTCGCTGCGGCCGCGCTCGAGCAGGGCGTCGGCCTCGGCCGAGGAGAAGACCTCGCGCCAGCGACCGCCGGCGGAGTGGAAGTGACCGTAGGTGAAGTCGTCGGGATCGTCGTAGTCGGCGCCCCAGCGGAGGACGACCACGTCGGCGCCCTCGGGGATCTCGCCGGTCGCCATGAAGGTGCCCATGTCGAGGCGGAGCACCTCGATCTCCAGGCCGAGCGCCGCCCAGCGCTCACAGACCGCGTCAAAGAAGGCCCCGTAGCGCTCGATGAGCACCGGGAAGACCAGCACCCGGAGCGTCGCCCCCTCTTCGACCCCCGCCTCCTGGAGGAGCTCGACGCCCTCTTCGACGGTCAAGCGGGCGCGACGTCGGCCGGGATCGTAGCCGAGGATCCCCGAGGGGATGAGACCGGCGGCCGGCACCGCGAAGCGCCCGAGCTCCTGCCAGACCAGCTCCTGCACCGGGACGACCCGGGCGAGCACCTGCCTGACCGCCCGCTGCTTGCACAGAGACCCTCCCCGCCCGTTGAAGAGGGCGAAGTAGGTCATCTTGATCGGGCCCTCGACCGAGGCGCCGAGGAAGCCGGGGCTGCCCACCTCCTCCTCGAGATCCTCGGTGCTGAGGATCCGGATGATGTCGAGCTCGCGGTTGCGCAGCCCTTGGGTCATCGCCTTCGAGGTCTCGACGAAGCGAAACTCGATCGAGTCGAGATAGACCGGGCGCTCGCGCCAGTAGCCGTCGAAGCGCTCGATCAGGGTCGAGCGGACGCCGAGGCTCGCGAGCTTGAAGGGGCCTGTCCCCGCGGCCAGGCATCCCCCCGAGGCGGCGGCGTCGGAGATCCGAGCGATCGCCGCGGCGGGCGTCGCCAGCAGCACCGGGTAGATCGGCAGCGGCGCCTTGAGCCGGATCTCGAGCGCCAGCCCGCCGACCGCGAAGATCCCCTCGACCGTCGGCGTCTCGCCGGCGAGGAACTCCTCGACGCCGGCGACGTCGGCGACCGCAGGCGGGAGCGCGCCAGCGCGGAGCCGGATCAGCCGCTCCAAGGAGGCGATCACGTCCACGACGGTCATCACGTGACCGTCGTGGAACGCGACGTCGGCCCGGAGGGTGAAGCGAAAGGAGCGATCGTCCTCGCCGGGCTCCCAGCGCTCGGCGAGGCAGGGCAGGAGGTGACCGTCGTCGTCGGTGACGAGGAGGGTCTCGAAGACGCTCGCGAGCACCTCCGCGTCCTCCTGGGTCTGGAGCGCGGCCGGCTCCGAGGCGACCGCGGGGGACGCCAACGCGACCGTGAGCCGACCGCCCGAGACCTGGGGCGGACCCTCGTCACGCGGCTTGCGGTCGAGGCTCCCGGCCTCGCGGAGGAAGTCCGCGGCCAGCTCATTCTCGCCGCGCAGACCGGCGAGGGTCGCCGCCAAGACGAGGAGATGTCCGAGCGCCTCGCCCTCGCCTGCGGCCCTCGCCGCGTTGATCCCGAGCTCGACCCAGCGGCGAGTGTCGTCGGTCCGCCGCGCCTGCCAGGCCGTCCGCGCGGCGAAGAGGAGCCCGCCGACCTCTCCGTCGGCGATCTTGAGGCGCCCGTAGCAGCCGATCGCGGCCTCGGCCTCGCGCAGCGCCGAGTCGAGATCGCCCGCCATCTGGTAGGCCTGCGCGAGCACCTCGTGGGCCTCGGCGACCGCCCGCGGCTCCCCCTCCCAGTCCTCGTCGAGGAACTCGAGCGCGGTCCGCCCCGCCCGGATCGCCTCGTCCGAGCTGAAGGACTCGAGGGAGTGCCTCGCCTCGCGCAGACCGTAGTAGACCGTACGCTCGGGCACGTCGCCCTCGGCGAAGTGGTGGAGGAGCTGGGCGTAGACCCGCTCCGCGCGCCCCTCGTAGCGCTTCTCCAGGTGCTGGGCGAAGCGACGGTGGAGGCTCCGCCGACGTCGCCGCGGGATCTGGGCGTAGAGCACCTCCCGGACCACGCCGCTGACAAACGAGAGCCTGTCGCCGCGGGACTGTCGCTCCTCCTCCAGGAGGCCGCCGTCGATCAGACGGTCGAGCGCCTCGTCGAGGTCGTCGACGTCGCGGACCAGCGTCTCGAGATCACGGGCGTCAAAGCTGCGACCGAGCACCGACGCCGCCGCGAGCACCTCGCGAAGCTCCCCCGGGAGGTTGGCGATCCGGCGATCGATCGCCTGCTGGATCGTCGCCGGCAACGCGCTCGAGAGGTGGCTCGGCCCGAGCATCACCAGGGCGTCGGCCGAGGCGACGCCGTTCTCCGGGAGGAGCGAGCGGACCACCTCTTTGGTGAAGAACGGGTTGCCCTCCGTCGCCTCGAAGAAGCGCTCGGCGATGGCCTCGGAGATCGGCGTCTCGCCGAAGAGCGCGGTCAAGAGCTTGGCGTGCTCGGCCTTGGAGAGCGGCTCGAGCTCGAGGTGGGCGAAGCGCCGAGAGCCGCGCAGCTCGTCGATGAGGCGGGTGATCGGGTGACCGCGGTCGACCTCGCCGCGGCGATAGGTGGCGACGATCAACGCCGGCGTCGCCGCGAGGCGGCGGACGACGTACTGCAGGGCCTCGATCGACGCGTCCGCGGCGTGCAGGTCCTCGAAGACGAGCACGATCGGCCCCGACACCGTGAGCCGGACCAGCGCCCGCGCGAGGGTCTCGAAGAGCTGGATCCGGTTGTCGATCGAGCGGACGTGCGCGCTCTCGTCGGTCGGCCGATCGCCGACCGCAGAGCGGAGAACCTCGATCTCGCCGAGCGTCGGGAAGAGCGAGACCAGGTCCTGGGCGAGATCCCCGAGCTCCGGCATGGGGCGCTCGTCGGAGCTCTTGCTGCGGCCCTTCACGCTCTCGAAGAAGTCGACCAGGACCTCGCAAAAGCCGAAGTAGGGGAAGGCCCCGGCCTGCTCCGCCAGGTTGCCGTGGAGCACCGTCACGCCGCGGGCCCCCGCGAGGCCCTCGAGCTCGCCGAGGAGGCGCGTCTTGCCGACGCCGACATCGCCGCCGACGACGACGAAGTGCCCCTCACCGGCGATGGTCCGGTTCAGCCGCTTTTGCAGCTCGGAGAGCTCCGCCTGCCGGCCGACGAAGGGCGAGGTGTTCGGCCGCCGCAGCGGCGCCGCGATCTTCGTCACCTCGCCGACATCGCCGGTCGCGTGGCGGACCTTCAGCTGGCGCAGGACCCTGGCGATCGCCCCCATCGACGCCGGCCGGTCGCCGGGGACCTTGGCCAGGCAGCTCATGATCAGCGCCTCGAGCTCGCTGTCGACGACGATCCCGCGCTCGACCAGCGCCCGCGGGAACTCGTGGACGATCCGGTAGAGCACCGCCTGGCTCTCGCCGACGAAGGGGGCCTCCAACGCGAGGCACTCGTAGAGGACGGTCCCGAGGGAGTAGATGTCGGAGCCGGCGTCGGCGACCTTGCCCGCGACCTGCTCGGGGCTGAGGTAGGTGACCGTGCCGATCAGGATCCCGGTCTTGGTCAGGGGATCGTCGTTGGCGCTCTTGGCCAGGCCGAAGTCCATCACCGTCACCCGCAGCTGGGTGCCGTCGCGGGTGACCATGATGTTCTCGGGCTTGATGTCGCGGTGGACGATCGACCGGGCGTGGGTGTAGGCCAGGGCCTCGGCGACCGCGAGGCCGACCTCGATCACCTCGGCGACGCCGACCTCCCGCCGCTTGATCAGGAGGGCCAGAGAGACCCCCTCGATCATCGGCATCACGTAGAAGAACGCGCCCTTGTGCCGGCCGAAGTCGTAGATCGAGATGATCGACGGGTGGTCGAGCTGAGCTATCGTCTGGGCCTCGCCGCGAAAGCGCTGCTCAGTCTGATCGGTGACGCTGCCGGCGCTCGCGATCACCTTGATCGCGACGTCGCGGCCGAGCACCTGGTCGCGCGCCCGGTAGACGACCCCCATGCCGCCCTGACCGACCTCGGCGAGCACTAGGTAGCGATCCGCAAGCTTGTCCCCGATCATTCGGCGCAGCCAAGCATCGCACGGTCTCCGCCTCGACTGGAGGTGAAAGCGGTCCCACAGAGCGTCTACCCCGCGTTGTGCGCACCTCTGGATCGCGGCGAGAGGGCCTCTAGGACCCCCCACGGGCGCGCGCCAGCGCGCAGCCCCGGGCCACCGTCGGCAGGGCAAAGCGAGCGGCCAGCCCCGCCCGTGCGCGCTCGCGTGACCTCGACGGAGAAATGTGGTGACCTTCCGGCAACGCCATGAAGTACACGATCTCCGACGACTTCGAGACCTCCGCGGAACACTACTGGGAGGTGTTCTTCGACGATGCCTACAACGAGGCGCTCTTTCGCCACCTGCGGATCGGTCGCAAGCTCCTGAGCTTCGATCGCCAGGGCGAGGGCGACTCGCTGGTGATCCGACGCCGGCAGATCCTCACGCCCGAGCGCGAGGCGCCGAAGATCTTCAAGCGGCTGATCAAGGGGGCGATCAGCTACACCGAGAACAACGTCTTCACCGCCCGTGACGACCGGATCGAGGTCGAGACGATCCCGGGCTTCGCCGCCGACAAGCTGACCACCCGCGGCGTCTACCGCCTGGAGACGCTCGGCCCCGAGCGGGTCCGCCGGATCTTCGAGGGCGAGTGCACCTGCCGGATCCCGCTGGTCGGCAGCAAGGTCGAGCAGGCGATCGTCGACGAGGTCCGGAGCAGCTACGCCGACACGACGACCTTCACCCGCGAGTGGCTGAAGACGCACTAGCACCGGCAGCGGGCCGCGGCGAAGGCCGGCCATCGCGTTCGGCCTCGCCCAACGCGCGAGCTCTCGTCGCGACGAAGACGCGACAGCTTGCGCTGCCGAGCGGCTAGCGTGGCCGCGGCGTGGATCTCAGCCACCTCGCGTCCGACTCAGCCGACCAGCTCAGCGACCGGCGCCCGCCTCGGCGCGGAGCTTGGTCGCCGCCCGCTTCACCCGCGGATCCGAGCCCTCTGCGGCGAGCGATGCGACCTCGGGGAGGGCGGCCGCGCGGGCGGGATCGAGGCGCTCCAGGGCCCGCAGCGTCTGGAGGCGGACCTCCGCGTCATCGTCGGCGAGGCCCGCCATGACGGCGTCAAAGTGATCGCCCGCGCCGATGAGGCCGAAGGCCCGCGCCGCCGCCGCTCGGATCCTGGCGTCGTCGTCGGCGAGCGCGGCCCGCAGCGGCGCCTCGACGCTGCTGTCACGACCGGCCGCGGGCGCCCATCCGGCGAGCTCACAGGCGGCCCGCCGCACCTCCGCCGCGGGATCGACGAGGCCGCGCTGAAGACCGACCAGCGCCGCCGCCTCGGGGGCCTTCGCCAGGGTGCTGACCAGGATCCCGCGGACCTGGGGATCCTCTTCCACCGCGAGCTGGGCGAGGATCGCCGCGGGCCAATCGCCGCCGCTGCGGTGGAGCGCCTCGGCGAGGGCGAGGCGGAGCTCGGGCGGGCTCGCCGGCGCCGCGAGGCGGGCCGCAAAGATCGCCGTCGCCTGTGGATCGGCGAGCTCCTCCGCGGTGAAGCGCAGGTGCCCCGCCCGGGTCGCCACCGGCTCGACCGTCTCGAGGAAGGCCCGGGCCTCCGCGCCCTCGCGGCGCGCTGACGCCTCGCGAGGCTCGGACTCGCCGGCGCCCTCCGGCGCGGCCATCGGCGCAGCGCTCTCCTCCGCCGAGCTCGCGTCCGCGGCGACGATCTCCCCCTCCCCGCGACGGGGCTCGGGATCGCGGGGCTCGCCGCTGTCACAGGCGCCGACGAGCAGCAGCGAGAGGCCGAGGCCGAGGCCGGTCAGGCCGAGCGCTCCGAGGCGCCCGAAGGCGCCGATGCTCGGACAGGAATTCTGACAGGAGTGCTGACGCATGTCTCGATCCATGGGGCCTCTGCTCCGCGCGTTGGAAGTTCCGCGACTCTCGCTCGCTCAGCGATCCGTGAAGAGGTGGCGCGCCTCGGTCCACCAGGCGGCGCCGGGCGAGCGGGCGACGTTGGTCCCGCAGTGCACCTCGCCTATCGCCACGTGATAGGTGTACCAATCGTCGACGAAGTGGATCTCGTACTCCGGGGGCACGAGCTCGGTGAACTTGGCGATCAGCGGATCGGTCCCCTGCGCCCCCTCATCGCTGCGGAGGAAGGGGTCGGAGACGAAGATCCGCAGCGGCTCGCCGTCAAAATTGGCGACGACGAGGTTGAGCATCCCGGGGATCAGGGCGGCGACGCCGTTGTCCTTGTAGGAGCAGCCCCAGATCCGCTCGAAGAGCGCCGGCACCCGGACGACGTCGGACTCCGCGAGCTCGAGCTCCGCCATCAGCTGCTCGCGGACCGGATCGATCCGGTCCTTCTGGAGATCGTAGTTCAGCGCCCGGAGAGCGTCGTCGCCGACGATCTCGCCGATGCTCCCGTAGCCGTGGGTGCCGCTGTAGCGCGACAGCGTGGTCCCGGGCGGCTGGGCGTCGAGGACCTCGTAGGCCGCGTCGACGTCGGCGATCAGCAGCTTGAAGCCCTTGTCGGTGCCGGGCGTCGGGATGAACGAGATGTACTCGTCGACGTGGCCGACGCAGAGCCAGCAGGTGTCGACCTCGATCGGCGCCTGGACCTGCTGACGATCGAGGTGGGCCTTGATCTCCGGGTTCATCCCGCAGCTCGGCCCGCCGCCGTAGTAGATCCTGCCGAGCGGGTAGTCGACCCCGCCGGCGCTGTGCGGCGGCGTCACCTCGAGGTTGCCGAACTTGTCCTCGGTGGTCTCGTCGGCGGGGTCTCCCCAGGTCATCGGCTGGACGTCCGGCGCCTTCAGCCCCTTGACGTAGGCGTCGAGGGCTCGGTCGCGGATCGAGTCCATGGCGATGTTGAGGCGCCCGCCGGGGGCGGTCGCCAGGGCCCACTCGAGCTCGTCCTGGATCCAGACGTCCGGGCTGTCGACGAGGATGAAGCGATCGCCGACGACGCTGGCGATCGTGTTGGTCATCGACGTGTTCGAGCTCGCCTTGACCGCCCAGACGTACTCCGCGTGTTGCAGGTGGTGGTTGACCAGCATCGGCGCCGACCACAGCTCGATCACGTCGCTGCGCAGCTCCGCCCCGCCGCTCATGTGGCGGACGTCGAGGCTCGCGCCGCGGAGGAAGTCGCCGAACTCGACCTCGAGGCTGAGCGCTGCGGCCTCGGCCGCGGTCAGGACGAGCGAGGTCTGGACCCCGCCCTCGCCGTCGCCGAGCACCACCTGGTCGCCGGACCAAAGGCGGATCTGCTCGCCCTCGCCGCCCAGGGTGAGCTCGACGCTGTCGCCCTCGCCGAGCGCCTCCACGTACCAGTCCGGGAGGGCGAAGGTCGTGAGATCGTCGTCGGCGGCGAAGGGGGCCTGGCGCCAGTCGGCCTGGCCGTCGCTGTCGTCGTCGTCGAGGTTCGGCACCCCGTAGACGTCGGCCAAGGCCCCCGCCTCGCCGCCGGTCGAGCTCTCACCGCCGGAGCTCTCGCCGTCGGTGCCGGCGGAGCTGCCCCCCGGACCCCCGCTCGGATCCGTCGTCGTCGCGGAGTCTTCTCCGCTGGTCCCGCTCGCCGAGACATCGTCGCCACAGCCGAGCAGACCGACGAGGAGCCAGGCAATCCCACCGGAGCACACACGCATAGGCGCCATGGGACGACGCTAGAGGTGCGGGCCCGAAGCCGCAAGCGCGAACACGAATGCACGTCGCGCAGGCCCTTCGACGGTGTAGAGTCCGCGCTCCGCCACCAGGAGCGCTCCCCTGCCCTTTGCAAACGCCGTAATCATGCTCCTCCCCGCGGCCTTCGGCTACAACGCCGAAACCGCGCCCAGCAACACCTTCATGCGACCGAGCGAGGACACCGACGAGGTCTCCACGCGGGCACGCGGCGAAGTCGAGGCGATGGCGACCTGCCTGGTCGACGCCGGGATCGGCGTCGAGCTGTGGGAGGACGACCTCACCGTAGCCCGGCCCGACGCGCCCTTCGTCAGCAATTGGCTGAGCACCCACAGCGACGGACGGGTCTTCCTCTATCCGATGGCCGTCCCGAGCCGACGCGCGGAGGTGCGCCCCGAGCTTGTCGACGGCCTGGGCGAGCGCTTCGTGATCTCGGAGGTCGTCGACTGGAGCCCCCTCGCGGCCGAAGGGCGCGCCTTGGAGGGCACAGGCAGCCTCGTCATCGACCGCGACGGCGGTCGGGTCTTCGCCTGTCGATCGCCGCGCACCGACCCCGAGCTCGCCCGCCGATGGGCGGCGCTACAGGGGCTCGAGCTCCTCCTCTTCGACGCCCTCGGCGCGGACTGGACGCCCATCTATCACACCAACGTCCTCATCGACCTCGCCGCCGGGATCTCCCTCTGCGCGCTCGGCCAGATCCCGAGGGCGCAGCAGCAGGCGGTCGCCGACGCCCTCCGCCAGCGCGGCGAGCTCATCGAGCTCGACTCTCCGCAGCTCAACGCCTTCGCCGGCAACATGCTCCAGCTCATCGACCGCGACGGAGCCCCCCTCCTCGTCCTCTCGACGACGGCGCTCGCCAGCCTCCGTCCGGAGCAGCTCCGCCTCCTCGAGGCGAAGACCGCCCTCCTACCGGTCTCGATCCCGACGATCGAGCGCGCCGGCGGCGGCTCGGCCCGCTGCCTGATGGCGGAGAATTACTTGAAGCCGCGGATCGCGAAGCCCGCGCCGGACAGTCCCGGGTAGACAGGCCCCGACGGAGAGACGATGGCAGGCTGGCGACCCGACGCCGCAGGCGGAGCCCTGCCGAGGCTCCTCGTCGGCGCCTACCTGCTCGTCAGCCTCGCCCTCCCGATCGCCCTCCTCGTCGCCGGGGGCCTGTCCAGCGACGGATCCGGCGCGGCCTCGATCAGCGCCGAGCTGTGGCTTCGCAGCTCGGCGCGGGCCCTGGCCCTGGCGGGGCTCGTCGGCGTGGGCGCCTCGCTCGCGGCCTATCCCCTCGCGATCGCGGTGCCGACCCCGATCCTCTTCGGGCTCTTCCTGGTCTCGCCGCTCGCGCGGGCGCTCGGCGTCTTGGGCCTCGGCCTCGCGCCGGGGGCCGGCGCCGTCGCCCTCGCGCAGCTCGGCGGGGCGCTCCCCCTGGCGGGGCTCCTGGTCAGCCTCCGCCTGCGCTCGATCGACCGGCGATGGCTCGACGCCGGGGCGGATCTCGGCGCCTCGGCGTGGCTCCGCTTTCGCCTGATCACGCTCCCCCTCATCCGCCCCGCGCTGGCGACAGCGGCCCTCTGGGCGGGGCTGATGAGCCTCGGCGACGTCGCGACGCTCGAGCTCGCCGGCGGCGGAAAGTTCTTCTCGCTGCCGCTCCTCCTCCACGAGCTCGCCTTCGCCGCGGAGGACTCGCTCGCCCTCGCGGTGATCACCCTCGCCATCCTCGGCCTCTCGCTGCCCTGCGCCTTCGCCCTCTGCCGCGGGATCTCGGCGGGTCAGGGCGCGGGGGCGACGGGCGCAGGGGCGACGGGCGAGGGGAGCGCGGGCACACAGACCCGCTGGGCCCCGCGCATCGGCCTCGCGGCCCTCGGCGTCGCCGCCCTGCCCCTCCTCGGGCTGATGCTGGCGATCCCGGGGGCGGAGACCTCAGAGGCGACCCTCACCGCCCTGGGCTACGCGCTCGTCCCGACCGCCCGCGGGCTGCCCCTCGTGTCGCTGCTCGCGACCGCGGCCGGATTTCTCCTCGCCCGCCGCTCCGCCCCGCTGCCGCTGTGGACCTGCGCCCTCCTCGTCCTCCCCCTCGCGATCCCCTCGGCCGTCCAGGGGATCCTCGTCCTCGAGGTCGGCCGCATCGCCGGCGCCCGGCCGGGGGAGCTGCTCACCCTCTGGGGCCTCTTCCCCGGCAGCCTCGCCCTCGCCTTCGTCGGCGCCCGCCTGGCGATCGCCGGCTCGCCGCGGGCGCTCGAGGAGGCCGCGCGGGATCTCGGCGCGGGGGCCTGGACCCGGACAAAGCGGCTGTGGATCCCGCTCCTCGGCCCCGCCGCGGCGGGCGTCGTCCTCATCGTCCTCGCGCTGAACCTGGGGACCGTCAGCGTCCCGGCCTTCACCTCCGGCCCCGGCGGCAGCACCCTCGCGATCGCCCTGACGATCCTCGCCCGCGGTGGAGGGAGCGCCGCGGTCGGCCTCGTGACCCTCGGCCTCGCCCTCCTGCCGATCGTCCTCGTCCCCGCGATCGGCCGGCTCCTCGCCGGCCCTGGCCGGCGCCGACACAACACCACGACCACCGCTATCAGGAGCTGTGCTGGATGAACCTCGAGATCGATCAGGCCTGCAAGCGCTTCGCCGGTGGGGTCGTCGCCCTCGATCGGGTCTCCTTCGAGCTCCAGGCGGCGACCTACACCTGCATCATGGGGGCCTCGGGCTCCGGCAAGACGACCCTCCTGCGGGCGATCGCCGGCTTTGAGGCGCTCGACAGCGGCTCGATCCGCCTCGGCGGCGCGGCCCTCGATCCCCTGCCGCCGGAGCGCCGCCCGGTCCACACCGTCTTCCAGAGCTACGCGCTCTTCCCCCACATGAGCGTCGCCGACAACGTCGGCTTCGCCGCTCAGGTCTCGCCCCGGGGCGGCCGTCGGAGCGGAGCGCCCGACCCCACAGGCGATGTCTCGGAGCTCCTCCGCGCCGTCGGCCTGGACCAGGCCGGGATCGCCGAGCGTCGACCGGACGCCCTCTCCGGCGGTCAACGACAGCGGGTCGCCCTCGCCCGGGCCCTCGCCGGCGCCCCCCAGCTCCTCCTCCTCGACGAGCCCCTCGCCGCCCTCGACAGGCCGCTGCGGGCCGGCCTGCGGCGGATGCTCCGCGAGACCCAGCGGGCGCGCGAGCTGCTCTTCCTCCACGTCACCCACGATCCCGAGGAGGCGATGGCCCTCGCCGACCACCTGATCCTCCTCGCGGACGGCGAGGTGATCGGCGCCGGACCCCCCGACGAGCTCTACGCCCGACCGCCCTCGCTCGCCGCGGCGCTCCTCCTCGGCGAGGTCGCCCAAGCCCCGGGAACCTCGGGCGGATTCATCCGCCCGGAGCGGCTGCGCCTCGAGCTTGTGGGCGCCTCCGCGGCGAACAACGACAACGCCAACGCCAACGACGACGACGCCAGGCCCCGCAGCCAACTCCCAGCCCAGCTCCTTGAGCAGCGCTGCCTCGGCGATCGTTGGGAGCTGACCGCGATCGCCGACCAGCGCCGCTGCATCGTCCGCGCCCCACAGCGCCTCGCGGCGGACCCCGGCGCAGCGCTCGTCCTCTCCTGGAGCCCCGCCGACGAGCTGCGCTTTCGCGCCGACCCGTGCTAGAGCCGAGGCGTGTTCGGACGTCGTCGCTTCTGTCATCTCCTCGGCGCTAGCGGGGCCTGGGTCGCCGGCGCGGGTTGCCAGCAGGGGGAGCTCTTCGCGGTCTACAACTGGGGCGATTACCTGGCGCCAGGGCTCCTGGAGCGCTTCGCCGCGCGCGAGGTCAAGGCCGGGCACCCGCGCCTGCGCACGGTCCAGGACTTCTTCCTCTCCGAGCTCGAGCTCCTCGCCAAGCTCCGCGCCGGCGATCGCCACGACGTCGTCGTCCCGATCGACTACCTGATGCCGCGGATGGCCCGCGAGAGCCTCCTCCACCCGCTCGACACCGCCGCCCTGCCGGGCCTCGCCCACCTCCGCGAGGACTATCCGCCGTGGCGCACCCCGGAGAAGTACTGGTCGGAGTGCGGCGACCATGTGCTCGGCGTCCCCTACTTCTGGGGCGTCACCGGCATAGGCTACGACAGCGACAGGGTCGACCCGCCGCCGACCAGCTGGGAGGCGCTCTTCGACCCGAAGTACGCCGGCCGGATCTCGGTGCTCGACAGCAAGGGCGACGTCTTCGACCAGGCCCAGCTCGCCGCCGGTATCGGCATCAACAGCACCGACAAGCCCGCCCTGCGCGAGGTCATCTACCCCAAGCTCGTCGCCCAGCGCGAGATCCTGCGGGCCTACGACGGCAACCCGGAGCGGGCGCTCGCCAGCGGCGAGACCTGGATCGCCCAGATCGACAGCGGCGACCTGATGCGGGCGCGGGCGCAGCGGCCGAGCCTGCGCTTTGTCGTCCCCGAGGAGGGCGCGCCCTACTGGGTCGACTACCTCGCGATCCCCAAAGCGTGCGCCGACGTCCCCCGCGCGCACCGCTTCATCGAGTTCCTCCTCGACCCTGAGATCGCGGCCGAGAACGCCAACTACCTCCACTTCGCCACGCCGAACGCCAGCGCCCTCGCCAAGGGGCTCGTCCGCGACGCCGACGATCCGCAGATCTATCCCCCCGCCGAGCGCGAGGCCTCGCATCCGCGCTCGGAGAACTGGGACGGCAAGACCAAGGAGCTCGTCGAGCAGCTCTGGCTCGATCTGCGCGGCGGCTGAGGGGCTCCTCAGCGACCCTCGGAAGGCCCCCGAGACGGCCCACGAGACGGTCCCCGCGACGGCCCCCGCGACGGTCCCCGCGACGGTCCCGCGACGGTCCCCGCGACGGTCCCCGCGACGGTCCCCGCGACGGTCCCCGCGGGCGCGAATACCGCTAGGTCCCTTCGAGAACGCCGTCATCGCGCTCGAAGCGTGCGCCCCGCGTACCCGCCTTCGGACCCGCTGCACGCCCTCCACGCCAGCGCCGGCCCGAATGCACCGGGTCGACCGCGACCTCTCCCGCTCGGCACTCATCGCGCTTCGCCGAAGCGCGCGAGGCCTCGCTGTGGCGCGCAGACGGGTACGGCCGCTCGTCGACGGCGTCGGGACCGTCAGCGCATGCGGGTGGTATACGGGGATCGATCGACGCCTCGGAGAACCGCGATGCAGCCCGGACGGACCCCCTCCCACACACTTCGGCGAGCGCTCAAGGTCGCCCTCGTCGCCCCGCTGATCGCCTGCGCGAGCTCCTCCGGCGAGATCAACGTCGCGACGCCGCCGGGCGAGCTGCCGGCGCTGATCCTCCCCGGCGGTCTCCTCAGCGACGGGACCAAGCCAGCCCAGCGACATGAACGATCGGGCAGGTCGGTGGTCGAGACCCGGGAGAGCTCCGAGGGGGCCGCCAGCCCGAAGGCAGCAGGGGGCCTGGTCGCCGCGAGCCCGCAGCCGACCTCGTACGCGCTCGTCATCGGCATCGAAAACTACCGCGACGTCCCCGCGGCGACCGGCGCCCGTGCGGACGCGGAGAGCTTCGCCGCGGTGATGCAGACGACCCTAGGCCTGCCGGGCGAGAACGTGCGGGTCCTCCTCGACGATCGGGCGAGCCGCTCGGACATCAACAAAGAGATGCGCTGGCTGACCGCCAACGTCCCCGCCGGCGGCCGCGTCTACTTCTACTACAGCGGTCACGGAGCGCCGGAGCCGACCAAGGGGATCTCGTACATCGTCCCCTACGACGGCGATCCCTCCTACCTCTCCGACACCGCCCTGCCGATGAGCGACGTGATCAAGGGGCTCGAAGGGACCAAGGCCAAGGAGGTCGTCGCCTTCGCCGACTCCTGCTTCTCCGGCGCCGGCGGACGCTCGGTCCTCCCGGAGGGCACCCGCCCGCTCGTCCGCGTCGCCAAGACCAAGGCCGCAGGTCGGGTCTCGCTCCTCGCCGCCTCGACCGGCGCCGAGATCTCCGGGCCCTCCCCCGACGGCGACGGCGGCCTCTTCACCCACCACCTCCTCGAGGCCATCGGCACCGGCGCGGCCGACATCGACGGCGACGGCCAGATCTCGCTCGGCGAGCTGAGCGAGTGGGTCAGCCCGCGGGTCACGCGGGAGGCCAAACGCGACAACCGCGAACAACACCCGGAGCTGACCGTCGGCTCCAAGGTGGGCTCCGCCGACGACCTGATCATCGGCTGGGGCTACGCCCGCTGAGCGGGGCCACCGGTCCCTGACCATGATCCGGTCCCTGGTCCCTGGTCCCTGGTCCCTGGTCGCCACCACCCAAGCAGCGAGACCCCCACTCACCCATGCGCTCCCGTCCCCACCTCGCCATTCGCCGCAGCTCCGCCCGCGGAGGCTGTGGCGCGACCTCGAAGACCCCTCGTGACGCGGCCACCAGCCCAGCGGGCGTCGCCGACGCGACCGATGTGGCATGTCCCGAGGAGCAGATACGGACCGGCGGACCCCAGTCGGCAGGGACCCGCGCCCGCGCGGCGAGCTATCGCCACGGGCTCCTCAGCCTCGCCCTCGGCCTCGCCCTCGGCCTCACCGGCTGCACCAAGAAGGGCTTCATGCGCGCCCCGGAGGCCGACGACGAGGTGATGGGACAGGTCGGATCCTTCACCTCCGACACCCACTTTCTCCTGGAGCCCCTCGGCAACCCGGAGTCTCTGCTCGGCCGCTCGGTCCAGATCTCTGACTCCGGCGGCTGGACGATCGCCGACGCCCGCGCCCCCGGGTGCGAGGTCGAGGCGGAGCGCTCGCCGGCCGAGTACGAGAAGCACTACGAGGTCGCGCTCAACGACATGACGACGCTCGCCGCCGGCTACCGCGACCTGCTCGGGCTCAGCGCCCGCTACGGTCGCTCGGTCCGCGCCGAGTACACGGTCAACAACACCGAGATCCTGAAGGCCGACACCCGCGGCCCCTGCGGCGACGTGATCGTCTCCTCCGTGCGGGTCGGCTCCGGCGAGCGGAGCCTGGTCCGCACCGCCGCGGGCGAGCTCAAGGGCTCGGCCGGCAAGGCGGGGATCGGCGGCGGCGGAGGCCGCTCCGGCGACGCCAACGCGATCGACAGCATGCAGTGGTCGACGCCGCAGGCCTACGCCTTCACCTTCGCCCGCCTGACCGACGACGAGCACCTCGACGTCGACATCAACGCGCCGACCGTTCTCCAAGAGGGGCAGACCCTCACGCTCGAGGTGCGCTCGACCCAACCAGCCCACCTCGTCGTCCTCTACCTCGAAGAGGGGGGGCCCGGCGGAGTGCTCTGGCCGAGCCCAGAGCTGCCGCTGCCGAAGATCGACCGCGACGCGAGCCTCACCCTGCCCCCTGCCGGCTCCGACCCGCTCATCGCCGCCCTCCGAGAGCCCGGAGTCGCCGCCCTCGAGACCCTCGTGGTCTTCGCCTTCACCGAGGAGGCCGACTTCGACCGCCTACGCCCGCAGGGGGCGGTCGTCGCCGCGGACTACGCGGCCACGCTCAGCCAAGATCTGACGGCGCTGCCGATGGCCCGCTGGACTCGGACGACCCTCTCCTACGTGATCGAGCCGTCGACCTCAGCTCCGCCTGAGTCCGCTAGATCCGCTGAGTCCGCTGAACCTCTGGCGGCTCCGACCGCCGCAGCGCCCTGACCGGAGCTCGGACCCTCCACAGCCTACCCCGCGCCCCTCAGACCCGTGTGACCACGATGATCCGTCGCAACGCCACCGCCCAACGCCGCCGCTCGCCGCAGACGATCGCCATAGCCCTCACCTGCGCCGCCGGGCTCCTCCTCCAGTCGAAGCCCGCGGCCGCCTCCGCGAGAACCATGGGCCAGGCCGTCCGCGCCGTCACCGGCGACGCCGAGCTCCCCGAGCAGGCGAACGTCCACCTGGGCAAGGCCTACGATCACTTCAACGCCGGCTCCTACGCCCAGGCCGAGTCGGAGTTCAAGCGCGCCGCCTTCTTCGCCCCCGACTGGAAGCCGATGACCTACAACCTCGCCGTCGTCGCCGAGGCCCAGGGTCACCTCGGCGAGGCGATCGACCGCTACCAGGCCTACCGGCCCGACGCCGAGGGCGACACCGGGCTCGTCGTCGACCAGCGGATAGCCGAGCTCGAAGACCGGATCGACAGGGTCAAGAAGGCCGACCGCCGCCAGCTCGTCCTCGGCACCCTCGCCGTCTCGACCGGCGCCCTGGCGCTCGGCGGCGGCGTCGGGCTCTTCTTGCTCCGGCAAAAGCGCAACGATGAGATCGACGACATCGACGCGGTCCTCAACCTCCCCATGGACGACCCCAACGCCCCGAGCGAGGTGCAGCGAACCCAGCTCACCGCCGACAAGGCCGACAAGACCGAGAGCGCCAAGAACCTCTACGTCGGCGGCTACGTCCTCGTCGTCTACGGCGGGCTCGCCCTCCTCTACAGCGGCCTCTACCTGGCCTCGGTGATCAAAAAGCGCAAGGCGAAGAAGCTCGCGCTGCGGCCGAGCGGCAGCGGCGTCGCAATCGCGTTCTAGTCGGGCGACCCCAACAGTACAAGGCGAGCAGACGATGGCCTCATCCGGTGGAATCAAGTCCTGGCTCGGGAAGCTCTTCTCAGGCTCGGCCGAAGCGCCCGCGGCTGCCCGAGCCGCACCTCCCGACCCCCCCAAGGCGGAGTTCGTCGAGCTCATCCTCGCCCTCGACGCGGAGGGGATCGAGTCCGCCCGCGATGAGGTGACCACCGAGGATGTGCCCGCGCTCGTCCGCTTCTACTTCGAGCTGGAAGAGTGGCCGCAGAAGACCGCGATCGTCGATCTGATCTGCGATCAGCACCACCCCGACATGGAGGCGCTGATGATCGACGTCCTCCGGGCGCCGGGCGGCGGCGACTGGGTCGAGCTGCCGAAGGCGATCGCCCTCGGCTACCTCTCCGAGGACAACGACCAGTTCATGCGCTACTACAACGACCGTGAGCTCCTCGCGCGGACGGTCGACGAGGTGCTCGCCTCCCACGGCCTGACGCTCGCCGAGGAGACGACGGGGCCGGAGGGCGCGGGGACCTCCGCAGCGACCTCCGCAGAGTCTGCGGCAGGAGCGAGCCCAGCGACGGACGACCCCGACGCGGCCCTCCTCGCCGCGATCCGCGGAGGAGACCTCCGCGCGCTGACCCAGGCGCTCGCGGCCGGTGCCGATCCAAACGCCCGCTCCGGCGGCGATCCGGCGCTCTGCGCCGCGATCATGGGGGGCCACGGCAAGCTCGCCGTCGCCCTCCTGCGGGCCGGCGCCGACCCCAACGCGACCCGCGAGATCGGCCAGCAGTCTGCGCTGTGGTGGGCCGCCGGCGACGGCGACCTGGAGGTCGTCGACGCGCTCCTGGCCAAGGGCGCGACGGTCGACGCCCGCGATCAGTGGGGCGCCAACCCGCTACAACAGGCGGCCTCCTCGGGTCACGTCGAGGTCCTCCGCCTCCTCCTCCGTCGCGGCGCCGATCTCCACACCCCCTACCACGACGGCCGGAGCGTCCTGAACTTCGCGATCCGCGGAGGTCAGCTCGCCGGCGTAAAGGCTCTCCTCGACGCCGGCGCCGATCTTCAGAGCAAGCAGAGCGTCTTCACCCCGCTCGCCTTCGCCTGCTTCGAGGGCACGACGCCGATGGTCAAGCTCCTGGTCCAGCGCGGCGCCGATGTCGAGCAGACGATCGACTACCAGGGCCTCCAGGGCGCGACCCCGCTGATGCTCGCGGCCCAGGCCGGCAAGGTGAAGATGGTCGAGGCCCTCCTCGCCGGCGGCGCCGACCCGAGCCGCCGCGACCGCAAGGGCCGAACGGCCGCGGACTACGCCCAAGGCAAGCGCGCCGACGCGGTGCGAGCCGCCCTCGCCCGCCGTTGAACGGTCCTCCTCCGCGCGCAAGAAGCGCTGCGGGCTCGCTCGGGCTCGAGCTCGGCGCCGAGACCTTGACCGTCCTAGGCTTGCCGGCGCTGCCACGATCGAGCACGGCACAACTATAGACATTCGGCCCCTCCGGCTCGCATCTTTGGTGACACCCAGCCATCGTCGCATCTCCCGTCAGGGGCGACCTTTGACCCACGAAGGCTCTGCGGCGCCGGCGACAGCGGCCCGTCTTGGCGCGCGCCCTGGACAATCCGTGAACATACAGCGTCGCCCATGTCACACTCCGTGTGTGGCCATTTGCCCCGCGTTCGCGGCGCTTGCCGAGACGGTCGCACGACTGCTAACATCGGCGACTGCTAGTTATGAAGATTCTCGTTGCCGATGATGATCCGATCTCTGCCCTGGTGCTCAGCAATCTCCTCGCGGCGTCCGGCCACGAGTGCCAGGTCGCGCAGGACGGCAACGAGGCGTGGGAGATCCTGAGGGGCGAGAACCCTCCACCCGTCGTCTTCATCGATTGGATGATGCCCGGTATTGACGGGCTCGAGCTCACCCGGCGCACACGCGCGCTAGGCCGGGCGACCTACACGTACATCGTCATCGTCAGCGCGCTCAACCGTCAGGAGGAGGTGCTGCTCGGCTACGAGGCCGGCGCCGACGACTTCATCACCAAGCCCTACCGACCTGAGGAGGTCATCGCCCGCCAGCGCGTCGCCGAGCGGGTGGTCCAGACCACCTCGTCCCGCGCGTCGCTCTCTGGCGCGCTGCGGGAGGCCGCTGAGAGCAAGGCGGGCAGCGTCGTCGTCCGCTCCGGGACGACGATCGGTCGCATCGTCTTCCAGCAGGGAAAGGTCGTCTGGGCGAGCCTGTCGACCGAGCCGAGCTCCTTGGCCCACATGTTGGCGAGCAAGTCGGCGCTCGACGACGAGGATATCCGCGAAGCGGTCGAGGAGAGCAACGCCGCCGGGATCAGCCTGGCCCAAGTGATCCTCAACTGGGGCCTCCTGAGCGAGGAGACGCTGCGCTCCCTGATGCGCGCGTGGATCTCCCAGCAAGTGACGACCATCTCGCTCCTAGAGCCCTCCGCCGTCCTCTTCGCGCCCTTCAGCCGCACCGTCGACGCGCCGATCCTCTTCGACTACGAGGACTTCGTCGCCCTCCGCCTGGTCGACCAAAGCGCGCCGCGGCTCACCGCCGCAGGCGACACCGCAGGCAACACAGCACCCGCCAACAGCGCCGAGCAGCTCTCGCCCGACGAGGCCGATCTCGACGAGGTGCGCGAGTGCCTCGACCGAGCGATGGCGATCGAGGGGGTGCTCTCCTCTGCGCTCTACGACACCCAGACCGCCCGCTGGCTGCTCACCCGCGGTGACGAGCGCGACCTCGACCTCGACCTCGCCTGGCGCAACATCAAGCTCGCCATGTCCGCGCCGGCCGGCGACGAGATCGACGACATCATCATCAGCACCAGCGACCACATCTACATCCTCCGGCACTACTCGCGGTCGCCCCTCCGCTTCGTCTTCCTCGCGGCCGACCGAGCGCGCGCCCGCCTCGGCATGGTCCGTCGAAGCTTCGCGGGGTGCATACCGTCGGACCCCAGCGCAACGCCCGTTCGCTACCCCTTCCCGCTCGCCCTCGCGAGCGCCTAGGCCTAAAGTAAGCGCTGGTGTGAAACCGCCCCCCAGTTCCGTGTCGAAGTGCACTCACGCGGACTTTTGCCGCCCGAGTTCTCGGGCGCGGGTGAAGGCTCACCTCCTGCTTGACGACGGGCGGAGCTCGGAGGCTGAAGGCGGGCGGGCGAGGGGCGACGAGGCGGGTCCCTCGCAGACGCGGGTCCTCCCATGCCACGTGCTCGCCACGGGTGAGGCTGAGGTGCTTGAAGAGACAGGTACGCGTGTCTCCGCGCGAGGCACGGGTCCTCCCGCTGCGTCCCACCCGTCGCCCCTCGCTCGCCCGAGCGAGTCTGTCGGCGCTCCGCTGGACGCTCGGCGATCGTCTCGATCGAGAGAGTGACCCTTGGTACAGATCATATGAAGTCGGGAGCGAGGCTCCCCTCTCGCGGCCCGACTCGCGCACCACAGCGCTCGCGGCCTCGCCCGGCGCGAGGCCATCGCAGGGCGACACAGCCGCCTCATCACGCCGTCACCTCAGCGCTCCGCGAGCACCCAGCACCGCGGTGAGCCCGGATCGTCGTGGTGACGGCGGCTGACGAAGGTCCCCGCCGAGAGCCCGCCTTCGTCGGCGACCCCGCAGGCCCACAACCCTGCGTCCTCCCAGGCACCGCTCCCCTGATCGTCCCAGACGAGGCTCATCGATCCGCGGACGACGAGATCGCGGTGGAGGCAGCGGATGAGCTCCGTGGAGGGCTCGCTGTCGTAGACCTGGACGGCGACGCTGCCGAGGCAGACATAGCCGAGCGGCGGGATCGGGCTCCAGAGGGCGACATCGTTGGCGCCGAAGCTCCCCTCGTCGTCCCAGATCCGCTCGTAGCCCAGGGGCCGGGCCGTCGTCCCCAGCGCGTCGCGGACCACCCGCGCGGCGAAGGCGGGCGGCTCGTGTCCGCCGACGGCGACGTCCCCGAGGACGACATAGCCGGGGGGCGCCAAGGGCCGCCAGATCGAGACATCGTCGAAGGCGCCGCTGCCCTTGTCGTCATAGCGCCACTCGTAGTCCATGACCTCGAGGACATCCGCGGGCTCGACCGGCGCCTCCGGCAGAGCGCCGTCGGTGAGCGCCTCGACGATCGGCCGCCCGAGCCAGCTCTCCGGCGCTTCGAGCCCCAGGAGCCCGACTACCGTCGGGGCGATGTCGAAGATCCGAAGCTCCCGCTCGACCTTGCTCGGAGCCCCCTGCGGTCGCACCACGACGAGCGGGATCGGCCGCTCCAGCGAGGTGTCATCGCCGTGGGAGAGGCCCTCACCGCCGTGATCTGCGCTGAGGAGGATCGCCGTGTAGGGGCGCATGCCGCTCTCGCCCAGCGCCGCGAGCATCTCGCCGACCAAGGCGTCGGCGGACTCGACCGCCTGGGCGTAATCATCGCCGCCCCAGCCGTGAAAGTGGCCGGCGTGGTCGACATGATCGAGGTGGATGAAGAGGAGCTCGGGCAGCTCCGCCTTCATCCACGCGAGCGCGGCCGCGGTCGTCTCGACCTCGTCGCCGGGGCTCTCGATGTGCGAGGCGATCCCCGGCTCGACCAGATCGTCGAAGTCGCCCCAGTCGTGGAAGATCCCGATCTTGGCCGCCGGTCGCTGCTCGCGGAGGACGGCGAAGAAGGTCGGCGTCGGCTCCGAGTCCCCAGGCGACCAGCTGTTGCTGAGCACGCCGTGCTGATCCGGGGTGGAGCCGGCGATCATCGACATCCAGTTGGGGGCGCTCATCGTCGGCAGCGCGTTCTGCATCGCCATCGTCGACACCCCGCTGGCGACGAGCCCGTCGATCACCGGCGTGTCGATCCCGCCGACATAGGCGCCGCCGAGCCCGTCGACGCCGATGACGAGGACATGACGGATCGGCGTCCGACAGCGGACGACGACATCCAAGGCGTCGGCGCCAGCGATCGTCCCGCTGCCCCCCTCGACCGTACAGAGCTGATCCGGCGACGTCGGCTGGAGGTCGACGCTGACCCCGTAGGCGCCGCCGGAGGCCACCGGCGTCGGAAAGGAGAAGGGCCCGTCGGCGTCGATCTCGACCGGGTCTGCGCCCATGTTCAGCAGGCGAAGCCCCCCGCCCTCGAGCCCCTGGACCCAGCCGCCGACGCTGTGAGAGGTCGCATCGCCCGTCTCGCCCGTCTCGCCCGTCTCGCCCGTCTCGCCCGTCTCGCCCGTCTCGCCCGTCTCGCCCGTGCTCGCCGTGCCTGTCGACATCGTCGCGCTACCCTCGGTCGCGCTACCCTCGGTCGCGCTGCTCGGACCGGTCGTCGCGCTGCTGGCCTCGCCCTCCCCGGTCGCCCCCCCGCAGCCGACCGCGATCATCCCGGGGAGCAAGAGACAAGAGAGGATGGACGAGCGCATCGTCCGACGATAGCCCGACACGAGCGCAAGGATCGGCAGCTCGGCAGCTCGCCAGCTCGCCAGCTCGCCAGCTCGGCGGATCCCCAGCTCGGCAGCTCGCCAGCTCGGCGGATCCCCAGCTCGCCAGCTTGGCAGCTCGGCGGATCCCCAGCTCGCCAGCTCGGCAGCTCGGCAGCTCGGCGGATCCCCAGCTCGCCAGCTCGCCAGCTCGGCGGATCGATGCATGGCTGACCGCCGGCGTCGACAGCCCGAGCCTGCGGCGCGTCGAGGGCGGCCAAGGTCGCGCGCTTCGAGGAGTTCAGCGGCTGCGACCACGACCACAACCAAAACCACCGAGAACCGCCTGATTACACGGTAAATCACCGTCGCATGGATGCCCGCATCCGTAGAAGCTCCACAGCGCACATCGACGGCCAGGCTGAGCGGCGAGCCCCACTCCGGGCAAAAAGAAAGGCCCAGGCGCGTTGTGCCTGGGCCCTACAGAGCTCCGGAGAAGGGACTCGAACCCCCGACCCGGCGGTTAACAGCCGCCTGCTCTACCAACTGAGCTACTCCGGAATGGTCCTCTTGATCAAAGGAGGCGTACGTTTACCGGAGCCCGTAGGCGCCGTCAAGGGTCGAACTCGGGGCTAGAGCATGTGAGCTGACTCGCCCCTTCCGGTCGCTTGGTTTGGCAAGCTGCCGCGCCTCTGCGATCATCGTCCGACTTGTCGGCAGAGGACCACAGCGACGGGCTAGGATCGCCCTTTTTGTCCTCTCTCGTCGAGCGTCGAGCGTCGGCCGCGGGAGGCCTCGCGCTGCTCCTCTCGCTGCTCCTCGCGGCCCCGGCTAGCGCCCTCGGCCCGCCGCCAGGCGAGACGCCGGACTCGCCGAGCGCGGACGTACGCGGGAGTGCCGGGGGGGCGGACTCTCGGCCTGCCACGGCCGAGCCCGACCCCCCGAAGCCGGTCAAGCCCGCGGACGCCGGACCGGAGGGCAAAGCCGCCGACGCCCTCGAGACCCGCCGGACCGCGCTGCAACAGCGCAAGCAAGAGTACGAGGCGGAGCTCGCCGCCCTCGAGGCGCTGGTCGAGCATCAGCTCGGGGACACGCCCGCCCTGACCGAGTTCTTCACGATCGACCTCGCCGACGACGCGGCCGTCGACCTCGCGAAGGAGAAGATCGAGGCCCAGATCGAGGCCCTCGAGAGCAGACGTGCGGCGAAGACGGCGCTCCCCGCCAAGATCAACGACGGCACGACCGGCACGACCGGTGACGCCACCGGCACGACCGGCGGCACTGCCGGCACTACCGGCACTACAGGTGACGGCACCGGCACCGGCACCGGCACCGACGCCGGCACGACCGCCGCCGCACCCGAGCCTGAGCCTGAGCCTGAGCCTGAGCCTGAGCCCGAGCCCGAGCCCGAGATCGATCCCCTGCATGACCTGCAGGAGGCGGTCGACGCCCTCGAGGCGCAGGTGCTCTCCACCCGCCTGGCGATCCTCCGGCTCCCCCTGGTCGAGCGCGAGCGGATCGCCTTCGAGGAGGAGGAGCGGCGGCGCAGCGACGAGCTCCAGGCCGCCGCCCAGAGCACCGCCGTCGCCGCGGTCGAGGAGGCCCGAGTCGCCGAGGCAGCCCGTCAACGGGCGCTCGAGGCGGCGACCGCCGCGAGAACCGCGATCCAGCGCAAGGTCGCCCAGGAGCGGGCCGCCGCCGAGGGGATCCGCCGCGATCAGGCACAGCTCCGCGGCCGCCTCGCGAACACTCGCCATGAGTTCGAGACCCAGCGCAAGGCCGGCGAATGGCCGGGGCATGGCCTCGCGCTCGACGCGGAGGACATCAAGCCGCAGTCCGCCGCCTCCTCTCTCCTCTACGATCGGATCGTCGAGGCCCTCGACGAGATCCGGATCGCCCTCGAAGCCGCGCTCGTCAACGCCGAGAACGATCCCGAGATCCCGCGCTACGCCCCGGAGCTGCCGAACGCGCCGAGCGACGCCCCGCCGACGATCGTCAGCGACATCAAGGCGCTCGAGCGCACCGCGGTCGATCTCGACGCCGCCGCCGACGAGCTCGACAAGGTCGCCCGGACCCTCGCGTTCGACGTCCTAGAGGCGACCTTCGAGCACGAGAGCGAGCTCTACAACGCCCGCATCGCCCTCCTCGACAAGCTGCCGAAGGACAAGCACGACGCGGTCTTGGGCCTCGGTCGCGAGGGCATAGCTCAGCTCCAGCGGGAGTTTCGCCGCCTCTTCCTCGCCGCGCGTTGGTATCGGCTGCAGCGCGAGGGGGCCCCTCGGCGATTCCTCCACGAGCTCGGCGACATCTATACGGTCGCCCACTACACGTCGATCCTCACCTGGCTCCTGGTGATCATCGGCCTGACGATCTACGGCATCCGCCACGGCTCGCGGCACTTGGAGACCCTCCGCACCCTGGTGGTCCGGACGATCAAGCGAGCGTCGCTGATCCGCCTCCTCCAGGGCCTCTTCGACGCCCTCGACGCGCTCCTCCTGCCGATCCTCCACCTCGTCGCCGTCCTCCTGATCTGGCCGGCGCTGGGCGAGCTCCAGGACGTCCCCGAGTTCGCGGCGATCTACAACATCCTCTTTTACGTGGCGGTCTACCGCCTCTGCCTCCGCGCCGCCCACGTCGGGATCGCCAGGCTGATCAACCGCCACATCGCCCCCGACGTCAGCGCCAAGATCCTCCGCTCGCTGCAGCTGATCGGGAGAACTGCCCTGACGATCGCGATCTTCCTCGCGATCTCAGAGCGGATCCTCGGCAAGGGCTACCTCTACCGCCTCGTCCTCGGCTTCGCCTGGATCGGCGCCCTGCCGATCGCGGCGATCCTGATCCGCTGGTGGCGGCAGACCATCGCCGACGCCTACCTCAAGTTCTCAGGCTCCGGGGCGATGGCCGACGCGGTCCGCAAGACCCGGGGCAAGTGGTACGGCTTCTTCGTCACCACCGCGGCGGTGTCGATCCTCTTCGTCGTCGCCGTCGTCCGCTTCGCCCGCCAGTTCGTTCTCGGCTTCGAGCAGTCCCGCAAGGCGCTCGCCTTCGTCTTCCGCCGCCGGCTCGAGCGACAGGCGGAGGACCTCGACGACGCCCGCCCGCGGATCCTCCCGCAGGACCTGGTCGACCACCTCGCGACCACCGCCTGCGAGGCCGGGCCCCTCCGCCTCGACTACTTCCCCGGGCTCGACGAGTGGACCGAGGACTACGGCTCGTGGCGGCACAGCACGACCGTCGGCTCGACCCTGGTCGTCAGCCGCCCCGGGTTCGGCAAGACCACCTGGCTCCGGGCCGCCCGCGAGCGGGCTAGGCAGACCGTCCAATGCGAGATCGCGGAGATCGATCTCGGGAGTCGGGTGCTCACCCGACACGAGCTCCTCGCGGTGCTCGTCGAACCGCTCGGCGCCCCGGCCGAGGCCCGCACCTCCCTAGAGGCGCTCCGCGACTGGCTCCTCGCCGGTAGCCGCCGCCTCGTGACGATCGACAACCTCCACAGCCTCTTCCTGCGCGGGGTGGACACCAACCGGGCCTGGGACGCGCTCGACGACCTCATCGCCGAGACCGGCCGCAAGGTCTATTGGCTGGCGACCGTCGACTACCAGCCCTACGAGTTCCTCTGCTGGGCCTACCGCGGCCGCGGCTCCTTCCGCAAGGTGATCAAGCTCCCGGCCTGGCCCGAGGAGCGGATCGCCGAGCTCCTCCGCCGCCGCACCGCCGCCGCCGAGTTCGAGGTCGTCTACGATGATCTCGTCATCGACCGCGTCGAGGGGGTCCAGGCCCAGGCCCAGCTCGTCGGCACCGAGCTCGAGTACGCCCGTCTCCTCTGGGACTACGCCGACGGCTCACCGGCGGTCGCCCTCGACTGCTGGCGCGCGTCCCTGGTCAGCGACGGCGAGCGCTGCGTCCGGGTCCGCCTCTTCCGTCGGCCGCAGGAGATCCTGCTGGAGGATCTCGACGAGCCCAAGCGCTTCCTCTTGGCGTCGGTCCTCTGGCACAGCCACCTGAGCGCCGAAGAGGCGGTGCTCTCCCTGCGCTACCGCCCAGACCTCTGCTCCGAGGGCCTCGATCACCTCGCCGAGTGGGGCGTGCTCGCCTCCCACGACGGCCACTTCATGACCACGATCCCCTGGCGACCGGCGATCTATCGCTACCTCCGCCGTCACCACCTGATCGAGGACTGATCACCTAGCAAGAGGAGCCAGTCTGTGGACGATCCAAGCGCACTCGCCTCTCAGGCCTCGGTCCTCTCCGAGGTCAACCTCAGCGGTGTCCTGAGCGCGCTGACGGTCCTCGTCGTCGCCTTCGTCGTCATCCGCGTGACGACCTCGACCCTCGCCGGCCTCGGCACCCGCTTCATCGACAAGCGGCTCCTCCTCCACCAGATCGCGACGGTCACCCGCTTCGTCCTCTGGTCGCTCGGGGCCGTCCTCGCGGTCCGCGCCCTCGCCCTCCCCCGCGAGGTCCTGATCGGCCTCACCGGCGGCGCCGCGGTGACCATCGGCTTCGCCCTCAAGGACCTGGTCGCGTCGATCCTCGCCGGCCTGACGATCATCATCGACCGCCCCTTCCAGGTCGGCGATCGCGTCGCCTTCGGCGAGTACTACGGGGAGATCTCCGCGATCGGCCTCCGCTCGGTCCGCCTCGTCACCCTCGACGACAACGTCATCACCATCCCGAACAACAAGTTCCTGACCGAGAGCGTCTCCTCCGGCAACGTCGGCGCCCTCGACATGCTGATCCAGCTCGACTTCCTGATCGGCGTCGACCAGGACTTCGCGACCGCCAAGCGCCTCGTCGAGCAGTGCATGCTCTCGAACCGCTATGTCTATACAAAGAAGCCCTGGGCGGTCCTGATCTCGCAGCTGATGGCCGGCAACTACCCGGCCATCAGGATCCGCTCCAAGGCCTACGTGCTTGACGTCCAATTCGAGAAGGCCTACGAGACCGACGTGACCGAGCGGGTCCTCGCCGCCTTCCGCGAGCACGGGATCCTGCCGCCGGCGATCCTCCACCGCTCCCTCGACGGCGCGACCTTTACGCTCCCAAGCCGCAGCCCTGGTATCGGCCCCACGATCGACAAGGCCCCGCCCTCGACCGCTCCCCCCCGCAACTGAAGTTAAAGCGCCGCTCAGGCCCTCCGCCACGCCATGACTAGCCGGCCCCTCTCCGCGCTCACGCACCTCGCCCTCGCCCTCGCCCTCGCTCCTAGCCGCGCCTCCGCGACCGAGCAGCCCGAGGCGGAGACGGTCGCGCAGCCCGGTCCAGCCCCGGACTCGGCGGCCCAGGCCCCCGCCCCGGCCTCCGCCCCCGCGCCGATGAGCGCACCGCCGACCGCGACCGCGCCGATGAGCTCGATGGACGACCCGCCGCCCGAGGCGGAGACCCCGGGCGAAGCGGAGGCCGATGATGATGATGATGACGATGACGCGGACGAAGGCGAAGGCGAACGCCCGAGCAAGAAGCCGCGCAAGCGGCGACGGCGGGCCAAGCCCAACGCCGCCGACCCGCTCGCCCAGCATCAGCCCTTCCAGGTCCAGACGAGCCCCGGCTCCACCCTCACCGTCAGCAGCTACGTCGAGACCTTCTACAGCTACAACTTCAACCGCCCGTCGAACGGCCTGACCAACTTCCGCGCCTTCGACAACCAGCACAATTCCCTGACCCTGCAAAACGCGGTGCTCGACAGCGCCTGGTCCTCCGAGCGGGTCTACGCCCGCTTCGCGCTCCAGGCCGGCCACGCCCCCAACACCTACTACGGCGCCAGCGAGCCGACCCGCCTGGGCGCCGACGGGGTCGGCACCAGCGATCCTACGCTCTGGCGCAACATCCAGCAGGCCTACGTCGGCGCCCGCCCCTTCGCCTCGTCGCCGTTCTTCCTAGAGGCCGGGATCTTCCTCTCGCCGATCGGCTTTGAGGGCCTCGGCGTCCACGAGAACTGGCATTGGTCCCACTCGCCGCTCTTCTTCGCCCTGCCCTTCTATCACAGCGGGATCAAGGTCGGCGCCCAGCTGGCGGAGGCCCACCAGATCAAGGTCGCGGTCTACAACGGCTGGAACAACGTCACCGACAACAACTCCGAGAAGTCGCTCTCGGCGGAGTATGCCTATACCCCGAGCGACCGCTTCGGCCTCGCCGCGGTCTACTTCACCGGCGTCGAGCGGCCGACCGGCGCCGCCGAGGGCCGGGCCTGGAGGCACGTGCTCAACGTCGCCGCCAAGGGGGCGCCGATCCCCCGCCTCGGCCTCATCGGCAACCTCAACCTCGGCGTCGAGCCCAACCTCTTCGGGACTTCACGGTGGATCGCGGCCGCCGGCGGCGCGCGGGTCGAGGCCTTCCCCTGGCTCTTCTTCGCCGGCCGCGGCTCCGTGATAAGCGAGGTGCGCTCGGCCAACGGCGGCCTCGCCGATCCGATCCTCCTCGCCAACTACACCGATGATCCCAACCAGTGGGTCGGCAGCGGCACCTTCACGATCGACCTGAGGCCGGTCCCCGACCACTTCGCGATCAAGCTCGAGTACCGCCACGACCACGCCCGCTCGGACATCTTCTTCCGCGGCATGGTCACCGGCAGCGGCACCGCCGACGATCCCTACGTGACCAACGCCCTCGCCCAGAACACCCTGATGCTCGGGCTCCACGCCTGGTTCTAGCGGCCGTGGCGGGGTCCCACGCGCGGCCCTCGGGATGGTCAGCGCGGCATGGTCAGCGCGGGATGGTCAGCGCGGCAAGGTCGCGTACCAGCCGCTGGGGATCATCGGCACCGTGTGCGGGCTGAGGTTCTTCACCGTCTGGAAGGTGCCGGCCATCCGCCACAGCGGATCGGTCGGGTCGGACCAGAAGACATAGGCGGTCCACGCCTGCTCGATCACCCCGGGGATCACCCGCGTAAACGAGAACTCCTTGGTCCCAGGATGCCAGCGTGCGTCCCGGATCGTCCCGCTGCTCAGGGTCGCCTTCACATCAGAGCCCTCCTGCGCGGTGATCTCCAGGGTGTAGACCCGGCCGTTCGCCATCGCCTTCCAGGCCCCGAGCGGGAGCTCCTTCGCCTCCTCGTAGGGTCCAGGGAAGAGCGAGTCGGCAGGAAAGACACCGGGGAGGTCGGGGAGTTTCACGTAGGGCATCGACGTCATCATAGGCGGAGCGCCACCGGGCTCGCGCGCACGCTCGCGCTCGCAGCGATGATTCGAGGCTAGGTACGCGCGATCCAGCGCGGACCATCCTCTGCCACCGTGAGCGCAGGTCCGCGCCACCCACTCTGCGTCGCCCGCGACAGGGCCCGCAGGAGCTCCTCGCGCCGGTCCCACAGCGACCCATGGGACTCGCGCGAGTCGTCCCCCTCGGTGTTCTCACGGGCGCTTGGGAGGCTCTCGATCGCTCGGACTTCGGCACGCTCCGACCGGCGATGAGGCCCCCTAGGCAACCCACGGAGAACCGCTGACGTCGCGCCGGGAGACCGGCGCGTGGACTCGCCCGTCCTCGGTGAGTATCGTACCCTGCCCCCTCCGACGCGGACCTGGAACACCTATTCCTATGGCGACAACGCTCGATCCCCACCTTCGCTGGCTCATCTCCCTCGCCCTCACCGCTGGCGCTGGCGCCTGCGCCAAGGAGAAGCCGGAGACCGAGACTCCAGACGCCAACCCGCCCCCGACCGAGCAGGCGCAGACCACCCCAGAGGTCGAGGCGGTGACGCCCGAGGAGCCGCCCCCCGGCGAGGCCCTGCCAGGGACCGAGCCTGTGACCGCGGGCGAGTGCGGCGCGCTCGTCGACGACCTGAAACCTGCGAGCGCCGTCGACGGCGTGGTCCTGATCGAGGACTCGTCCAAGATGGCCATGCACTCCGACGGGGGCTCGACCCTCCAGCAGACCCGCGCCGGCGCCCCCTGCAAGACCGCCTCCGACGCCCAGGCCTGCGAAGCGGCCCTGAACAAGCCGCCGAAGGAGGCGCTGCGCAACGACTGCGGTCAGATGGGCTGCGTCAGCACAGTCCTCGCCTACACCGCCGGTGACCGCGTCGGCTGGGTCACCTCCCCCGAGGCGCTGAAGGGCTTCCTCGGGCCTATCGACAGCGCCGCCGAGGCCCGCCTCGTCGCCTGGCAACAGGGCTACAGCGCCGGCTGTGAGGTCAAGACGGTCGACGGAGGCTTCACCGTGCCGGCGACGATGATGGTCAGCGACTGCCCGATCACCACCGGCACGTACCTCCTCAAGGTGACGAGCGACGGCACCCTCACCAAGCTCGAGGAGGCGCTCGAAGAGTCGAGCGCCTGTGTCGGCCGCCTCCCCCCCGGGCTGGTCGCCCTCCCGCCTGTCCCTGAAGACCTCGCAGAGACCGACGCCGTCGCCGACTGGCTCGCTCGGGTCGCTCACCTCGAGGCCTCGGCCGTCCACGCCTTCGCCTGCCTCGCCCGCGAGCTCGAGCACCACGGCGCCCCTGCGGAGCTCTGCGCCGCCGCCCGCGAGGCCCAGGCCGACGAGGTCCGCCACGCCGAGCGCGTCGGCGCCCTCGCGCGGAGCCTCGGGGCCGAGGTCGCCCCGGTCGAGATCCACGAGATCGCCGTCCGAAGCCTCGAGGCGATCGCGATCGACAACGCCGAGGAGGGGCTCGTCCGCGAGACCTGGGGCGCCGTCGTCGGCCGCTGGCAGGCCGAGCACGCCGAGCTCCCGGAGGTGCGATCGATGATGGCCGAGATCGCCACAGACGAGCTCCGCCACGCCGAGCTGTCGAGCGCCCTCCATACATGGCTCAAGGGGAAGCTCGACGCCGCCAGCCTCGACCGCGTCGAGGAGGCCCGGGCAGCGGCCTGGCGACGGACGCTCGCCAACGTCCGCCCGGCGAACGCCACCAGCCGCGCCCTCGGGCTGCCCGCAGGGGCGGTCGCGGAGGCGATGCTCGCGGTCATCGCCGCCTAGCAGCCCGTGGCAAAAGTCCCGTGTGCTGTCGCGCCGCGATCGTTGCCCCTCTCGGCTTCGACGAAACGCCGCTGTACCGGGCCGTACTGCAAGTTTCGGCGGGGCCGAGAGGGGCGACGAGGGCAAGCGAGAGCGCGCGGGACTTTTGCCACGGGCTGCTAGGAGGCGCTCGCACGACAGGGCCGGTGCTCTCCGCTGGAGCTACCGGCAGGGCTCCTCGCGGTCGTTGACTCCTCGACCTGCGGACTCGCGGCGGCGCTGGCCCCCGGTGACGCGGCGGAGCTGGCCCGCGGATTCGCGACGAGGGGCTGACTAGGCGGGTTGTTGCGCGGACGGCAGCAGAGCTGCCCCGGGCTGGGGCGCCGATCCGGAGTCGAGCACCCGGCGCGAAGGCTCGCGGATGCCCCAGACCAGCCCGACCAGCGCCAGGGCGCGGAGGATGTAGTACGTCACGTCGACCTCCCACCAGAAGAAGCCCTGGCGGCACGACGCCATGTGGTGGTGATGGTTGTTGTGCCAGCCCTCGCCCAAGGTCAGCAGCGCGAGGAACCAGTTGTTGCGGCTATCGTCGCCGGTCGCGTAGCGACGCGTGCCCCAGACGTGGGCCAGCGAGTTTATGGTGAAGGTGCCGTGCCAGACCAGCGTGGTGCTGAAGAAGAAGCCGATGATCAGCCCCCACCAGCCCAGCGTCAGAAAACTGGCCACCGCGAAGATGATCGGCGGGGCCAGCCACAGCTTCTCGAGCACGACCAGCTCCGGGTAGCGCGTGAAGTCCTTGACCCGACCCCAGTCGAAGTCATCGTTGCGGTCGTAGACCCAGCCCAGATGCGAGTGCCAAAAGCCCCATTGGACGGGGGAGTGGACGTCTCGCTCAGTGTCGGCGAATTTATGGTGATCGCGGTGATGGGCCGCCCACCACAGCACGCCGCGCTGGGCGGTGCCCATGGCCAGGAACGCCAGCACAAGCTGGAACACGCGCCCGGTCTTGAACGTCCGATGCGAGAAGTAGCGGTGGTAGCCCGCGGTCAGGCCGAACATGCGTACGCCGTAGAAGACCAGCGCGCAGACCCACGCAGAGGTCGGCGCCCCCATCACGACACCGGCGATCGCACCGAACACGCCGATGACGTGCACGGCGACGAGCGGGATCATGGACGCCCACTCGTAGTCGCGCCATGTACGGGCGTGACGGCCGCTTCGGCGGAGCGGCGGAGCGGCAGGGATCTCGAGGAGCTTCATATCCACGAGTATCGCCCGGGGATCATGCCTTACTGGGTCTCCACTCTGTCCCAGCGCGTCATGGTTGTGTCGTTGGAAGATCCGTGCCGCGACAACGGCGACTCTTCCGCTGGCCTCGTGCCACCGGCCATGCTCGGCAGCCTGCACGCTCCGATCGACGTCCCCCCGCGGGGAGCTGGTCGGTGAGCTCGGCAAGGACCTGACGAGGTCTCCCCTCCCACGAGCTCCGCGACCTCCTCGGCGACGGGCTCGCCGTCGAGTCGCGCCCCGAGCTCGCGAAATCACCTGATCTCGAGCGCCGAACTCACCACAAAAAGAGGGACGAACGCCCGCTCCTCAAGGCGCCGTCGTCACAACACGGACGTCGGCACGGCTCATCCCCGTGGGTGAGGTAGACTCCGTCCGTGTCGCCGTCGCAGGAGGAAGAGCCCCGCGACCAGGGCCCACAAACCCCCCGCCGGTGTCGAGCCGGCGCCGAGCCGACAGCCCTCGTCACCGCCTCCGACCCCGCCGTCGCTCACCTCTCCCCCGGTCTCCGCCGCCATCGCCTCCCGGACCCCCGGCGCCAGCTCGCGGATGAACCCCGCATAGGCGTCGACGCGGGTCTCGATGATCGAGCCGCAGGGGCTCTCCGCGATGTTCAGCTCGTACACCCGCGAGGTCAGCGAGACCAACGCGGGCTCGGCGAGGGCCGGCGAGCGGAGGAAGGTCGGGCCGCCAGAGTCGCCCTTACAGCGCCGGGCCGCACCGTCGTAGCGCAGCTCGCTCGCCGCGATCTCGACCATCGAGGTCAACGCCGCCCGCCTGCGAGGCCCGGAGACCAGGTCTGGACCATAGCCGACCATCTCGAGCTCACCGTCGAGCGGCTCGTCGTCGAGGAGTCGGCCGCCGAGCAGGAGCGCGGCCGGGGCGACGTCGTCGATCGGCGCGTCGAGGGTCCAGATCGCGATGTCGTCCCAGCCGAAGAGCTGGTCGAGGTCGACCCCCGGGCCCGCTGGAACGATGGTGAAGTCCGGATGCACGCCGCCGGCGGCGATCGAGCGCAGCGCCCCCGGAAGTGCCGGGTCTGACGGACATGCTGCATAGGCGTCCGCGCCGAGGCCGAGCTCCGTCTCGAGGGTGAAGAACCACTCACCCGACGGGGGATCGCCGAAGATCGCCCCGCAGTGGGCCGCTGTGATCACTTTGTCCGGGGCGATGAGAGTCCCGGTGCAGACGACCTCGTAGCCGCACTCAGGCCCGTCACGCAGGAGGAGCAACGCGCCGACGGAGGGATACTCCGAGGCCTCCAGATCGCGGGCGTTGGTGATCGCCTCGGCCTGCGCGGGGGCGAAGCCGACGGCGAGAGTCCCCGCGAGGGCACCGCAAGCGTACCGATAGAACCGTCGCATGTCGCTCCTGTGTCGACGAGTATACCGCCACCGGAGCCCAGCAGCCTACCAGGGTGACCTCCAGCTCGGGGTCGAGGGGAGGCCCGCCCTCCGAGCTCCGCGGGACCTCTCGGCGGTCTCCGCCGGCGCTTCTTCGCGCTCCGCGTGTGACGTCGCTCCTCGCCGTAGCCCGTGCCCGGCGTTGCGGCCCGCTGGCGCCGCCGCTTCAGAGGTCGAGCCGGAGAATCGCACGCCCTCCGGCTTCGTACACACCGGTCACAAATATGCGAGATCCGTCGTCGTTGCTGGTGACGGAAGTCTCGACAAAGTCGAGCTCCGTGCGGAGCACAGATGTCTCGGTCTCCTCGACAAAGTCACCCTGGACAGTGAAGCGCTTGATCCCCCAGCAGTTGAAGTCGTGAATGCATACATCATCACCGCACATGGTCATGTCCAGGACGTTGCAGAAGCCGTCCTCCGCGAAACCATCATAGATATTACTGTAGAGGCCGAGGCTGTCTCCGGCCGGAGAGAAGCGAAGGATGCCATGTTCAGGCGGGTTGTCCTCGGGGTCGAGGTTTCCAAAGACCGCGACGTGCAGCTGTCCGGTCGGGTCCATCAGGATGGAGCCAGCGCTCCACTCCTCGGGGACGATCGTGCCCGGGAGAGCTTCATATCCGCAGTCGTCACCGGCCGTGGTGAAGCGAAAGTACCCCTCGGGGGTACGTCCGACGCGGTGTGCTCCCGTGGTCTCAACGCCGAGGCTGAAGACCTGCATCTTCGGCTGGCATTCGATCTCGGGCATTGGCGATACTCGGCGGACTCCGCTGGAGGACCCGTGGTGAGTCGTGTACACAGCCCCCGAGAGATCGACGCCTAGCGAAGACGCGTACACCTCGACGACGCCAAAGTTCGGGTCGAGGGTCAGCGCACACGCCTCGTCATCGGCGATGATGTAGCGCCGGAGTTCGTCACTGCCGGTCGTGACGTAGAGGGCATCACCGCTCGGCGCGAGTCGGATCATCGTCGGGTTGGTCCAGGTCCCCGCGTGCGGCAGTTCCTCGGAGAGCGTACACAGCGTCACACCGTCTGGGTCCGCTAGTTCTGTGGTGGCCGTGCTCGTGCCGTCCGTAGAGGAGCCCTCGGAGCCCGTCGAGGTGCCTTCGGAGGTCGTGCTCGAGGTGCTCGTATTGGCTGTGGTGCCCGTCGTATCGGTGGAATTGGTAGAGCTTGTTGTGCTCGTGGTCTCTCCGGTACCGACTGTGGGGGATGATGGGTCTCCCGTCGTCGCAGTCGATGAAGCCGCGGTCGACATCATGTCGCCGGTGCTGTCCCCGCTCGCCGTCGTGGGGTCAGCCTCGGTCTCACTACCAGAGCCCGGGTTCGTTCCAGTACATGCGGTCGTGAAGCAGGAGAGGAGGGCTAGAACGCGGAGATGAAGCATGGAGCGAAGACGTCGGCGAGCGGTGTAGATTCACGCCGTACTTAACTCCAATCTCCTCTTGCGGTTAGATGCGTTTGTAGGCCAGATCACCGTCGAGGTCGGGCTTCGCGACGCGACGTCGACGCTTGCGGGCGCGTAGCGGACCGCGACGCCTCGGCGCGCGCTTGCGCGAGCTACCACAACCGTCCGCGCGGGACCGGCCTCGTCGCCCCTCGCCCGCCCGCCTTCAGCCTCCGGTCCGCCCTTCGAGAGGCGGGAGCTGAGCGCTCACCCACGCAGACGCGGTCGAAGTGCGAAATCCGTGTCATCAGGGGCTACTGCCCGCTTTTGTGAGGGCACCTCACATACGTGTTCAGGGCTAGCCCCAGATCTCCGCGAGCGGGCCCTCGGCGATCCGCGAGTCGGCGTTGGCATGACCAAAGTCGTCGGTCGGCTCGCCCGCGCCGTGGAGCATCGAGTTGAAGACGTTCGAGATCTGGCGGTTGTTGGCGTGGCCGCTCTTGGGATAGGTGACGCTCCGGCCGTCTGTCTTAAAGCCCATATTGTCGCCGCCGAGCATCAGCATCGCCCACTCCTCGGCGTTGGAGTGGTGCTTCTCGCCGTTGTCGGGCATGTAGAGGAGCAGGGTGTTGTCGAGCATCGTCCCCCCCTCCTCGGGCTGGGCCTCGAGCACCCGGGCCATCCGCGCCATCTCGGTGATGTAGCGGCTGGTTAGCTCGTGCAACACGTCGTAGTACTCGGCGCCGCCGGCGTGGCGGAGGTCGTGCCCGCCGATCATCTGCCCCCCGGGGTAGAAGTTCGTGAGCGTCGGGTACTGTTGTGACCAGTAGTAGCTGCCCGAGCCCATCGAGATGACGACGACGTTGGTCAGGCCGCCGAGCAGCGCCGCGGTCGCGATCTCCGTCTGGAGGACGTACTGGTCGAGCGGCGCCGTCGAGGCGTAGGGGTCCGGATCCAAGAGCCCAGGCTCGGCGGGCTTGACCGCGAGGAGGGCGTCCTTCATCCCCTCGATCTGCTCCATCCTGGCGAGCTCGCCGAGCACCGACGCCTCGTAGGTCTCGAGCTTGTCGCGCCCGCGCGTGCTCCCGCTCAGGTTCTTGAGCTCGCGGGTCACGTCGGCGTAGGCGAACTCCAGGAGGTCACGGCGCGAGCTGAAGTCATCGCCGGACTTGCCGGAGGAGACCGACCCGAAGAGGGTGCTAAACGCCGCCGTCGGGCTCATCAGGATCGGCGCCGGCTTCCCCTTGTCGAAGGCGCAGGTAGCGTAATTCAGCGGCGTCGACGAGGAGCCGATGCCGACGCGGACGGCGTCAAAGGGGGTGTCCCCCCGGACCCCGGGGATCTGGCCGAGGACCGTCTCGATCGTCGCCGCGGCCGGTCCGCCGAGCGCTCGCGCAGCGCTCAGCGCCCCGAAGTTGGTCGAGTGACCGCCGCCGAGGTTCGTCGACGAGAGGCCGAGCACCAGCGCGGCCCGCTCGACCAGCGAGATCTCGCCCTGACCCGCCGCGAGAGCGCCGAGCGCTCGCGCCTCGCTGAGCGGCGCCGCCGGGATCAGGACCGGATCATCGTGGCCGTAGTCGCGGTTGCTCGCGATCGGCTTGCCGGCGATCCCCTCCAGGGTCTGCAGCGTCAACGGATCGCGCATGCACTCGGGCCGTACGCCGTTGCCCTCGATGAAGATGACGACGCGGCGCGGGCTCTCGCCGGCAGCCCGAGCCGAGCGACCGCCGATCGAGGAGGCGCTCAGGAGTGCGGAGCCCGCGAGCAGGCCGGAGGTGGTCAGGAAATTGCGACGGTTGATCATCGGTGGACCCTCACGTTCGGCTCAGTTGGGCCCCGGAGCTGGAAGCTCTCGCTGTTGACGAGGGCGATGAAGAGCTCGGTGAAGGAGCCTCCGCTCTCGTCGTAGGCCTTCTCTAGGGCGACCATGGTGCAGGCGTCGGCCATGGTCTCCTCGCGGCCGGCGAAGTAGCGGAAGGACTGGCGGATAAAGCAGCGCTTGGCGTAGGGCGAGGAGCCGAGGCGAGCGCTGAGGTCTGTCGCGTCGGTCACCGGACCGTTGAGCTCCGGCGACGGCATGTTCTCGAGGGTGCTCGTGCCGTCCGGCTCGCCGCCGTGATCCTCGACCCTGACAAAGCCGGCGTGGTTGTAGATCTCGAAGGGATAGCCGAGCGGGTTCATCATCTGGTGACAGCCGGCGCAGTAGGGATCCGCGTCGATCTGCTCCGAGATCCGCTTTCGCGCCGAGTGCATCTTCGACTCCTCGGAGAGGGCCGCGTCGACGTTCAGCGGCAGGTCGGGGATGTTCTGGCAGAGCAGCTCCTCGCGGATCCACTTGCCGCGGTGGACCAGGTTCGGATCGTTCTCAAAGGAGAGGGAGTGGGCGCCGAGCCAGGCGGGGTGGGTCAGGACGCCGGCGCGCTCCTTCTCGGGAAGCTCGATCCAGCGGGCCTCGCGGGTCCGGTCGGTGATCCCGGCGACGTTGTAGACCTTGTTCATCTCGGAGGTCGACTTCCAGACCGAGCTCTCCCCCTCTTGGTAGCCGGCGGTCGCGGGCGTGTAGAACATCCGCGAGGTCATGAGCTCGCGGAAGACGTCCTTGTCGCTGGCGAGGATCCTCGCGATCATGTCGTCGAGCTGGGTGACGAGCGTGTTCTCGTAGCCGTTTGAGGCGGTGATCGTGTTTTGATAGCTCGACTCGACCGCGAAGCCCGACCAGGCCGAGGTGTCGGCGACCTCCACCTTCGGCGGCTGAGCGGCGATCTCCCCGTAGTCGAGCCACTCGCGGAAGAAGGCGCGCACGCCATGGGACATCCAGAACTCGCCCTGGTTCTCCCAGTCCCGATCGTCGCCCGGGTCGAGCACGAGGTCGCGGCGCTCTGGGTCGGTCCCGCCGATATGGGCGCGGATAAGGTCGGCGACCACCTCGGGATCCTTGATCGTACCGTTCTCGGCGGCGGCGATGAAGCCGGCCAGGTCACCGTCGACGTCGCCCTTGGAGAAGCCCGCGTTGAAGCTGCGGTTGACGCTCGGCACCCCCGGCGCTGTTCGGCTGAGGGCGTAGGTGATCGCCTGGGCGAGCTCCCAGTCGCTGAGGCGAACCCGGCCAAACTCGTCTGCGGCGCCCGATCCGACCTCTCTGCGGTGGAGCACGCTGGAGGACATCCACGCCGCCGCCGCGATCTTCTTGATCGTCTCGCCGCGATCATCGGGGCTGAGCTCGTCGGCGAGCCGCGACTGGGCGAAGTCGTAGAGCGCGTCGACCTCCTCGTCGCTCGCGGGCCGGTAGAGCGAGCCCCGCTCGAGATAGCGGCGGACAAAATAGACCACGCACTCCGGCGTCGGGTCGGTCTCCGTGATCATGCATTGGGTCTCGGGATCCTCCCAGACCGTCCGCAGCCGCCCCCCCTCGTACTTGCCGCGGGTCCAGGCCGTGCCCGCGTCGGTGACGACGTCGAGGTAGAGCGAGAGGAGGCTCGGATCGAGCCCCTCGCCGTCGCTGTAGCTCGAATAGCGGTGATCCGCGCGGGCGTAGAGCGGGTTTCGCGAGAGGTTGGAGCCCGACCAGCTGCCGACCCCACGGGTCCACTCGTGGCTGTCGAGGAGGCGGATGTCGGCCGGGGGCATCGCCGGCGCGTCCGCACAGGTGAAGAGGGAGTCCTGGTTGAGATCGTTGCCCGAGGGAACGTCGCCGCTGTCGGTCGTCTCGCCCGTCTCGCCCGTCTCGGTCTCGCCGGTCGCGGTCTCGCCGGTCGCGGTCTCGTCGGTCTCGCCCGTCTCCCCGGACTCGGTCCCGTCGGTCCCGGTCGCACCGCCTCCCGTCGTCCCGGTCGCCTCCTGACCGGCGGTCTCGGAGCTCTGCCCCCCTCCGCCGGCGCAGTGGACCCCGCCGAGCAACACCAGGGCGAGCGCACTCTGCATTTTCACCGTCGACATCACGGCCGCGAGATTATCACGCAGCGCTCGCCGGACCGCGGGACTCTCGCGACTCTCGAGACTCGACCCGCGCGTTCGCGTGCTCCCGCGCCGCTTGTCGCCGCATATCTCCGCTGGCCGCCGCCGGCTGCTCCGCACAGCGGCCGTACAAGCCTCCGCAGCAGTGGGGGCAAGCATCCACGCTCGGAGCTTCCCCGAGAGGTCGACCCAGACCGATGCAGACCGAGGCGGACCGATGCGGACCGACGAGGACCGATGATGCCAAACGATCAATGGGTGCACTCCACGCTCCACTCCACACTCCACGGCACAATCCCGCATGGACCGCTGATCCCATTGTCGAAGTGAGGTCATCGCCCCCCAGCACGGACCTCAACGCTCATCGACGGATCTCCCTCAGAGCTCTGAACCATGCAAGAGTGCAAGACAGCAAGAGTGCAAGAGTGCGCAGAGGCGCACATCGTGGAGATCCCGATGCGACAGTCTTCTATTCATAGCCTCTCGATCGTCGCCGCGCTGAGCTACACGGCCTGCGCGGGCGATGACCCGCAGGGGTCGGCGACCGACACGACGGAGGCCCAGACGAGCGCGGGCGGGAGCGAGGGGAGCAGCGCCAGCGGGACCACGACCGACGAGACCGACTCCGCCCAGGCGACCTCCGACACCGACGCGTCCGCCAGCGACGCGACCGCGACGGAGGGGGCGACCGAGACGACCGAGACGACCGAGACGACCGAGACGACCGAGACGACTGACACCGGCGCCCCCCCGGGGATCCTCGCCGGCGACATCATGGTCGACAACGTCGAGCTCAACCAAGGGGTCTCGATCCGGATCGCCAGCGCCGGCCAGCTCACCCCGAAAGACGGCTTCGAGGCCCCCGTGATCGGCGGACGTACGGCCCTCGTCCGCGCATCCTATGGGCTCGGCGACAGCTTTGTCCCGCGCCCGATCATCGGTCGCCTCTGGCTCCACGACAGCGTCGAAGAGACCAACACGCTCTACGACGATGAGCGGATGATCGCCGGGCCTGGGGACTGGCAGAGCTTCGGCGGCACCTTCCAGTGGATCGTCGACGCCGACGAGCTCAAGGAGAACAGCGAGCTGCGGATCCAGCTCCTCGAGGTCGCCGAGGAGGGCGAAGCGGTCGGCGACATCAGCGGCTCTCAGCTCCCCGCGGAGGGCTTCGCGCCGCTCGCGGTCTGGGCCGATCCGATGGTCCTCGACCTGGTCCTCGTCCCCTTCACCTGCGCGGGCGAGGAGGAGCTCGACCTCAGCCCGCAAAACCTCGCCGACTTCGAGGCCTACCTCTTCAACACCTTCCCCCTCCAGGCGCTGAACCTCACCGTCCGCGACCCGGTCTCCTCCGCCGGATGCAGCGAGTTCGACGCGGCCGAGGTCGACCTCCCCGCCCTCCGGATCGCCGACGGCGCGGCCCCCTGGGTCTACTACGGCGGCCTCCTCCCCGGGGCCGGCGGCGGCTACTCGATCTCCGTCTCCGGCGGCGACAGCATGGACTACCGCCGCACCTTCGCCAGCCACACATGGCGCGACGCGGGCCTCACCTTTGACCTCTACGCCCACGAGCTCGGCCACAACCACGGGCGTGACCACTCCTTCGAGGATCCCAGCTTTCCCGGCTCGACCGTCGACAACTGTGGGACCATCGCCGGCTACGGCTGGGGGCCCCGCTCTGCGCTGATGCCGAGCTCAGGGTGGAGCAACGACCTCGACCTCGGGCTCGCGTGGTTCGACCCCCACGAGACCCTCCTCCAGCCCACAGGTGACCCCTGCGCCGGCGCGCCGGAGGGCAATCGCTGGAACTTCAACGACTTCATGAGCTACCAGTACCCCTACTGGGTCAGCGCCTACACCTACGCCGCCGCCGCCGAGCGCGTCCGCCTGATCTCGAGCTGGTCCGTGGACGCCGGAGCGCCGGCCCCGGCCAGCTCCGAGACGCTGCGCCTCATCTTCAGCCCGGAGGGCGAGCTTCGCCGGGTTCGCTACGCGCACAGCGGTCCTCCGCAGCTCTCCCGCGCCGCAGAGCGGCCGAGCGCGCGCAGCCCTGCGCTCGACCTCGCCCACGGCGACGATCCGCCCACGGCCCTCTGCGCCGCAACCACCGGGCCTGTGCGCCTGCCGGTCCACCGCAGGCCGGGGCTGCTGGAGCGCCCAGGTCCGGACGGTCGTCTGCAAAGCTCGCTCTTCGACGCCTACGAGGTGACGATCGGGCCCGACGTCGATCCGACGTCGTGCACCCTCGAGCTCGCCGACCGTTCGCTCCCCTTCGTCGTCGACGAGCGACCTGCGACGACGAGCGCTCCCGATCGTCGCAGGATCTCCGGCCCGGGAGTGTGACACCACACCCCGACGATGGCGACGCTCTCCCTCGCCCCGAACGTCGAGGGAGAGCGTGCAGCGCCTGAGGCCTCGGACCTACAGCGAGGCCCGGAGGAGCGCGCTCATCAGCGCTCAGCGGGGGACGAACTTGATCACGTCATGGGTGTCACCGCGGAGCACCGAGCCGACCTGCTTGCCGCGGAACTTCGCGCCCGTGACCACCTCGAGGGCCCCGTGCACGGCCCCGAGCGTGAAGCTGAGCTGCGTATCCGACCCCTGCTCCTCGCCGGCGGAGCAGATCGTCTCGCTGACCCTGACGATGAAGTTCTCCCCGTCCTGCTCGATCGAGTCGATCCAGCACAGACGGGTCCCCTCGCCCCCCAGGGCCTTGCGCAGAGCGTCGCGAGACTCCTCAAGGCTGAGCGCTGAGGTCAGCCCCAGACTCTCTGCCAGGTCCTTGCCCCGCTTGCGGCCCGCAGCCTTGAGACAGACGCCCGCCGCCTGACTCCCGAGAGTGTCCTGAATCCCGACGACCACGGCCTTGAAGCAGACGATGCTGCTGAAGTCCCCGAGCGTCGGTCGTAGATCTGAATCTGTCATCTTGTACCCTTGCACCTTCTCTAATGACGCGCTCATCCGAGCGTGTTCGGTATGCGTTCAATGCCCACTACAATTCCCAGAGGACCCCCGCATGGGCGCCTTGGGGCTCCACCCGCGGCGAGCACCTCCGCCCGCGCTCCGACCCTTGGAGGTCGTCCGCTCAGCGGCGATCATCGCCTCCAGGGGAGCTCGGAGAGTTCGGAGATCTAGGAGATCTGCCGCGCGATCTCCTTCGCGCTCCGCGTCGCGTCGAGGAAGATCAGCCCGAGCTTGGCGCTACGAGCCGCCAACACCGAGAGAACGGCGTCGGGTCCGCAGCGGACCAGGATCGTGTAGCCGTCGCTCCCGCGGATCATCACGAGCTCGAAGAGCCCGCGCCCGAGCTCGCTGACGATCCGGTCGGACATCCCGAGCAGGGCCGCGCTCATCGCCGCGACGCGATCATCTTCGACGTCCGAGGGCAGCGCCGCGGAGATCATCAACCCATCATTGTCGACAATGGCCGCCGCCTCTACATCGGGCGAAGAGGAGGTGAGAGATTTCAACAGCTTGGCGATTTGCTCTGAGCGACTCATGACTTTTTCACTCCGGTTCCTAGTTTGACCCTACCTGCGCGCTCCTCGATGAGCTGGGCGGGACGTTCGGATGGCACATGCTCCACAACATCGGCTGCTGGCTATTCACGAATGCAACGACTCTATCTTCTCAGCCTCGACCGAGGCGCCCGAGAGGCGCGACAGGCCCTTGTCACTCACACCACAACCGTACCTGGCAGCGGAGCAGCGGCGCTCCGCAGAAAGCCACTATATTCGGTCAAATCGTCGCTGTCAGCGGTAGATATCGCCCACACACGATCGTAGGTAGGTCCTGCGCCCCGCCTACATCGGAGTGTCGAGTATGTCGCTGTGTGCACCGAAACACCGCCGCTTCTTTCGGGTAAAGAACGCACATCCGCGGCCGATAGCGATGGGCGATAGCTCGCGACAACCCGCCACGTGAGGCGCGGAGGGCAAGTGAGGAGGTCCTGCGACGAGGTCCTGCGGGAGTCTCGCCGCGCGCTGTTAGCTGGCCGTGGCGAGGACCCCCTGCGCTCTCGCGCCGCAATCGTCGGTCCTCCCGGCGCCGACAGAGCGCCGCCTTGCCGGGATGCGCTGCACGTCTTGGCGGGGCCGAGAGGGGCGGCGAGGGCCAGCGAGCGCGCGCGGGAGTATTGCCGCGGGCTGCTAAGGTCGTCGCGCGACGCCCATGACGACAGGGTAGCGAGCGCCGTTCATCTCCATCTCGAACGCTGTACCGACATAGTCGACGACGAGGCCAGCCGCGCGATAGGCCTCTCGCAACGCCCTCGGGTGAAAGCCCGTGTCGGTCGGCGACGCTCCCTCGCCGAGCTCCCAGTCCCATTGGACAAGACGACCACCGGGCGCGAGGAGGGCGCTCAAGACCCGCAGGGTCGCCGGATAGTCGTCGACGAAGGCGAGGACCGACGACGCGACCACGAGATCAAAGGGCTCGCGCAGCGCAGCCTCGGTCGGAGCCGCCCCGGCGCTGAGATCGACGCAGAGGGTCTGGACTCCCGCGAGCCCCTTGCCGCCTAGCACCTCGAGCATCCGCGGCGAGGTGTCGACCGCGACGATCGCCGCGCAGTGCGGGGCCAAACGCTCGGTCAGCAGTCCACTCCCCGCCCCAAAGTCGAGCGCCCGGGGCCCCTGACCTCCGAGGAGCGAGCCCACGTGCTCGAGGAGCGACGCGTGGGCCCGATCGGCGTAGGCTATCACGTCGTCGCGGACATCCCAGGTCGAGGCCAGCTCATCCCACAACTCGGCGTCTGTGCGCATGGGGCCAACGCTACCACCGCCGCAACATCTGCTGGCCAGCGCGCTTCATTCCGGTCCAAGATGCTCGGGTGCACGGCCGCGCCGACGGAGCCCTACGGTGGGCGGTCATCAGCCTCCTCGTCTCGCTCGCCGTTCTCGCGCTCAAGCTCGGCGCCTGGGGGGTCACGCAGAGCGCGGTTCTCCTGGCCGACGCCGCGGAGTCGCTCCTCGATCTCGTGACGGCATCGCTCCTGGTGATCACGGTCCGCCTCGCGCGCAGGCCCGCCGATCCCGGGCACCCCTTCGGCCACGGCAAGGCGGAGTACTTCTCCTCGGGCTTTCAGGGCGCGCTGATCTTCGCCGCCGGGGTCGCGATCATCGTCGACAGCGCCAGCCGCCTGGGACACCCGCCTCCGCCGCTCGAGCTCGGCCTCGGCGCGGGGCTCTCCGCGGCCGCCACCATCGTCAACCTCGCGCTCGCCCTCTCGCTGATCCGCGCCGGCGCCCGCCACCGCTCACCGGCGCTCACCGCCGACGGCTACCACAACATCACCGACGTCTACACCACCCTCGGCGGCTGGCTCGGCCTCCTCCTCGCCTGGGCTACGGGCGCCTGGATCCTCGATCCGATCTTCGCGCTCCTGGTCGCGGTGAACATCCTCCGGACGGGGCTCAAGTTCTTTCTCGGAGCGATCAGCGGGCTGATGGACGCCTCCCTACCAGCCGATGAAATTGCGGTAATTGAGACGACCATTCGCGAGACGATGGACCCCGCGGTCGAGTTTCACGACCTGCGCACACGCAGGGCGAGTCATCACACCTTTGTCGAGTTCCACCTGGTCGTCGACGGCGCCACCAGCGTTCATGATTCGCACGCGATCTGCGACAGGATCGAGGCCCAGCTCGAGGCCCGCGCCGGCGTCAGCCATGCGACGATCCACGTCGAGCCCGAGAGCGAGCGGAGCCGAGAAGATCCCCAGTCCGTGGTATGAGGGCCCCATGCGTACGCTCCCCCTCGTCCTCATGCTATCTCCCTCCCTGCTCCTCCTCGGAGCCTGTGGAGATGACACCGCGACCGGCACGGAGAGCGCGACGGAGGGGACGACGGCGACGGTCACCGCCAGCGCCACCGCGACGATGACCGCCACCACCTCGCCGAGCACGACCGAGAGCCCGACGACCGACCCGACCGTCGGCGGCAGCGAGAGCGACACCGGGACCACCACCGGCGACCCGACCGCCACCGCCACCACCGCGACCTCCGACCCCACGACCACGGACCCGACCGACAGCGACACCTCGACGACCGAGCCTGTCACCACCAGCGACTCCGACACCGGCACCTCCACCACCGGTGACCCCCTCCTCTGCGCCCCTGGGAGCCAGAGCTGCTTCGACGCCGACAGCTATCAGGTCTGCGACGAGGACGGCCTGAGCTACGGCGATCCGGTCCCCTGCGGCGAGAAGGAGGGCTGCCTCTCCGGCGAGTGCGTGCCCCTGTGCGAGCTGGTCAAGGCCGACCCGAGCTCGATCGGCTGCTCCTTCTTCGCCAACCGGATGGACAACCTCTACGAGAACCAGCCCGACTCGGTGATCGTCGGCAACGTCTCGACCGACCTCACGGCCAAGGTCCAGCTCTACTTCGTCCCCAACGGCGGCGGCGCTGAGCAGGCCCAGGGCGGACCCATCGACGTGCCGCCTGGCGGCAACCACACCTTCACGATCGACAACGCCCAGATCGAGAGCATCACCACCCTGCGCAAGGGCGGGGTCTACCGGGTCGAGAGCGACCTGCCGCTGGTCGCCTACCAGCACTCGCCGATCGGCTCGCAGGCGACCAACGACGCGTCGATGCTCCTCCCCGAGCACGCCCTCACCGGCAACTACGTAGTCGCCTCCTTCGCCGGGACCTACCCGACCCACTACCCCAGCTACTTCACCGCGATCGCGACCGAAGACGCGACCACGCTCAACTTCATCGCCGGGATCGCGACCGCCGCTGGCGGCGGCGTCCCGGCGCTCGCCAAGGGCGCCGCGACCGACGTGGCGATGGACCGCTACGACACCCTCAACGTCGTCGTCTCGGGCAACTTCACCGACCTCTCCGGGACCATCATCGAGGCAGACAAGCCGGTCTGGGTCGTCGGCGCGACCGAGTGCGGCAACGTGCCGATGTACCCGACCGTCTACTGCGACCACCTGGAGGAGGTCAGCATCCCGCTCGAGTACTGGGGCGACCAATACGTCGGCGCCCACGCGCCTACGCGCGGCAACGAGACCTTCTACTGGCGGGTCTACTCCGGCGACGCGGCGGTCAAGATCGACACCGATCCGCCGCAGCCCGGCTTCCCGGTCACCCTCGACAAGGGCGAGTACTACCAGTTTGGGACCAAGGAGAGCTTCATCTTCACCGGCGACGGCCCCTTCATGCCGGTGCAGTACCTCGAGGGACAAAACGCCGGCGCTGGCACAGGCGATCCGTCCATGTACCAGATGGTCCCGGTCGAGCAATTCCTGAACTCCTACTCCTTCGTCACCGGCAGCAACTACGCGCTCCACTACTCGCAGATCATCCGCCCCGTCGGCGGCGCCGACGTCCTCGTCGACGGTCAGGTCGTCACCGGCTACTACACCGTCGGCGACTACGAGGTCGCCGACTGGAAGCTCAGCGAGGGCGGCCACTTCGCCACCAGCGACGACCCCTTCGGCGTCATCCAGATCGGCTACACCCCGGTCACCTCCTACGCCTACCCCGGCGGCCTCCGGCTCAAGGTGATCAACCCCCAGTAGGGCCTTCTCTCCGGAGAGCCCGACGAGGCCGCGGAGTGCAGAGTGCGGAGATGATCGGGCCTGTCGCCTGCCCAGCCCTCGCTGGGCGGGCGCAGAGCTCGATCCGGTCATCAGCCCAACTGCCAACAGGCCACGTAGCCCCGACGCTCCCCGTCGACGACCTTGAACCCGACCGCCAGCAGCGGACCACGAGGCGTGTCCGGGTGCACTGCGATGCACCTCGCCGTCCCCGGGCGCGGCGGCGCGAAGGTCCGCACGATCCTGTCGTCGCGCCACGCAAGGACCTCGCCGTTCGCGTTCACCGAGAAGAACCGCCCATCCTCGAGGGCGCAGAGCCCCACCACGCTCTCAGGACGATAGGTCGCCCACGGCCCGCTGACGCTCGCCTTGAGGGGGGCCGGCGCACGCAGCCACCGCAGCGGACGCCAGCCGTCATCGCTGCGCTCCCAGCCGACGATCTCTCCGCCGAGGCCGCCGGTGACGAGGCCCCCTCCGGGCCGTGCGAGCACCGCCGTGATGCGCTCGCCGGGGGCCGGGATCCCGCGCACGGGCATCCCCACCACCAGCCCCGTCGTCGCCTTAAAGCTCTCGTAGTCACCCTCCTTGCGGCTCCAGCCGCAGAGCTTCAGCGAGCCGCCCCCTCCGGTGATCAGCTCGTTGCCGATCCGGATGATACGGGCGTGTGCACGGTGCGCAAGCTCGCCGCCGAGCTCGACCGGGAGCTCCGCTGACGAGAGAACATCCCCGATCGTACGCGCGTTTCTTCGCACGTGCAGGCGCCGACCGTCGAAGCAGACCCCCGTCGGACCCCCGTCCAGCGGGGCGCCACCGCGGGCGGCGACAAACGCGTCGAGGAGCGTCAGCTCGCGACCCTGAGACCTGAAGAGAAACGCGGGGCCCCCGTTGTGTCGGCCCGACCAGCCACAGGCCGCGAGGTGCTCGCCTGTGTCGTCAAAGGCGACGCCTGAGATCGTCAGAGAGACCCGCCCCCACTCGCCGGGCGCGACGTCTACATCGTCCGCCGAGCCCGCCTCGTCCGCGAGATCCGGCGTGACGAAGCGCAGGGTCGCGGCTCGGAGGCTCCCCGCCTCGACGACAGAGACACCGCCGAGCCCGTACCAGCCTCCGGATCCGAGCGCCAAGCGGGCGCCGTCCGGCGAGAACGCCAGCGCGTAGGGGTTGGAGTTCCAGTAGGCGACGGGCGGCGCCTCGACGATGAATACGGGATCGTTCCCACCCATGGGCTCCGATCTTCGCGCTCTGAGGGGCCGAGGGCAATCTTTTGCGCCCTGTCCCCCCTGCCCCAGCCTGTCTCTGCCTCCGACGGGTCTGGGCGATGGTCCAGCACACACCGCAGAATGCACACATGAGCGGGTCTGCAGAGAGTGCGCCCCCGAGCGAGCTCATGACATTGCGCCTCCGGGCCGCCCCCAGACAATCAACAATGCTCAATATGCAGCCGACAATGCACGGTCGACAATGCACGGTCGGTAATGCACGGTCGGCAATGCACGGTCGACAATGCACGGTCGACAATACACGGTCGACAGTGCATGGTCGACAATGCACGGTCGACAGCGCACGCCCGACAATGCACGGTCGACAGCGCACGCCCGACAGCGCACATCCGCCTAGAATGCACAATCGACGATCCGCGATCGACAAACGCCGCAGCGCCCGGGTCTCCCGGGGCTGCGGCGCCTCGGCTCCCCTGCGGAGAGCCAACCCCAGCCGCGGCCTTAGCCGGCCTTCGCGATCAGCCCCTTGATCTGCTCGATCATCGGCTGCGCGAGGACGTACTCGAAGGTCATCACGCCGGACGGCATGTAGAGCGAGGTCAGGTGGATGTCGCTCAGGTCGTTGCCGAGCACGACCGGCACCTTGTTCAGCTCCTGGGCGACCGGCGGGAACTTCTTCAGCCAGTCCATGGTCGCCTTGACGTTGAAGCCCATGAAGCCGCTGAGCGTCGGGCTGTGGCCGAAGATCGCGGCCAGGCCGGGATCATCGGCGAGCGAGCCCTTGCCGCCCTGGGCGGCGATCACCCGGGCCATCGCCGCCTCTTCGCCCTTGGGCGCGATCGTGAAGAGCACGCTGCCGTTGGTCTCCGCGCGATCGATGGTCAGGGCGATCGGGCCCCAGTACTGATCGATGAGCGCCTTGGCCTCGGGTTCCTCGCCGAGCTTCTTGTCGATCTCCTTTTGCAGCTCGGGGCCGGGGCGGATCACCCAGCGGTCGACCGCGACGTCGCCGCTCTTGCTGGCGTCCGCGGTGAACTCCCAGGTGACGTACTTCGAGAACTCTGCGCCGAGCACCGCCTCGGGGGTGAACTTCGCGCTCCAGGCCTTCCACGAGTCGCGGGCGGCGGCGCCCGGCTGGAGGTGCTGGACGGCGGTGGCGGCGAAGGTCGCCCCCTCCTGGTCGAAGACCGCGAGGCCGCCCATACCGTCGTAGAGGCCCTGGCTCTCCTTGATGTACGCGTCGACCGAGGCCGTGACCTCCGCCTTGTCGAGCTCGGCGAGCTCGGACCAGGTCTCGACCGCGAGGGTCCGGAGCTCCTTGACCTGGGCGGTGTCGGTCGCCGCCGGGTTGCTGTTGAACGCCGCCACCAGGAGCGAGCCGGCGGGCAGCGCCTTGACGAAGCTCGGATCGACCAGGCGACCGCCGGCCATCTTCGCGTCCTTCTCGGCCTCGCTGCCGGCGGTCGGGATCGCGGTGAAGCCCAGGCGAACGCCGGTCTTGGTGATGTTGATGTAGGCGGAGACCTGGTCGTACTGCGCGAGACGGCCGAGGTTCTTCTGGGTCGAGGCCTTGTTGTAGTCGAGCCACTTCTTGACCGCGGCGTCGACCTTCTTGTTGCCGGTCTCGTCCGGGGTCGTGTTCGACACCTCGTTGAACTGGGCCATCAGGCCCTCGATCTCCTTCTCGTACTGCGTCCAGATCGTCCCGGTGTAGGCGATGAGCTCGAGGTCGCCGACCATCGACCCGCCGCGGTCGATGATGTCGGTCTGGAGGTAGCCCTTGGTCTTCTCGAAGAGATCACCGTGGGCCGAGACGGCGACATGGTTGCCGAGCCCGTCGATGTAGATCTCCTCGCCCTCGAGGACATAGACCGCGGCGTGGCCGGCTGCGTCGGGCTTGCGGCCGGTCTCGCCGAGATCCTCGAGCAGCGCCTTGACCCCGCCCTGGTAGCCGAAGGTGCAGGCGACCGGCTTCTCCCAGGTCTTGAAGTCGACGACCGCGCAGCCCATCGGCTGGCCGAGGTCCATGTGCTGGGCGACCATGCCCTGCTTGTCGAGGGCGACGGAGACCAGCGACTTGAGCGCGGCCTCGTCGAGGAAGTTTTGGTACTGCGGGGTGACGAGCTGCTCGCGGACGTCGACGAGCAGCTTCGAGGCGTTGGGGAAGGCGAAGTGGCCGAGGATCCCCTCGTCGTGAGCGATCCGCTCGACGCCGGGGACCTTCACCTTGGCGAGCTTCTCGGCGACCTCGGCGGGGACCTCTGCGGCCTTCGGCTTGTCGGTCGTCGCTGCGGAGTCAGCCGCGGCCTCGACGGGCTTCTCCTCTTCCTTCTTGCTACAGCCTCCTAGGGCCAGCATGAGGGTCAGAGGGGTGATCGTGGAGAGAGCAAAAATGTGGCGCTGGGGTCTCATGTTGCGGGGGGAGGCGACGCCTCGGGCGCATGCTACCGCAAAACTCCGAGCCCCGCGCAAGGCACAGCGCGCACGGCGCGCAATGTATATTTCAACCATCTATCCGGGCATAGAACCTCGATTTCCCCCGAGCGTCGATCGCTGTCAGACTGTGGCCACTGCCACCATGAGCACTGACGATCGACCGACACCGTCATCGGGCCTTCGCCTCCGCCGCCTCGCCCTGGCCTCCTGCTTCGCCCTCCTCGCGCCGATTGCGGGCTGCGAAGACGAGGAGGCCGACGAGGGGACGGAGGAGCCGCGTGATGTCCCCACCTACACCGACGGGGTGATCCGCTTCTCGGCGGCCTTCTCCGAGAACGCGGGGATCAAGACCGCAGAGGCCGTGATGACCGAGATCTCGCCGGTCGTCTACGTGACCGGCACCCTAGAGCTCAACGAGCTCCGGATCGCCGCGGTCGGCTCGCGGATCTCCGGGCGCGTCCGCCAGGTCCACGTCATCGAGGGATCCGAGGTGAAGATCGGCGACCAGCTGGCCACCCTCGACAGCGCCGAGCTGGGTGAGGCCCAGGCCGAGATCCTCGCGATCGCTGCGCGGGCCCGCGTCGCCGACACCGACGAGGGGCGCAAGAAGCTCCTGATGTCCCAGGGGATCGCCTCCAAGCGGGCCGCAGAGCTCGCCGCGCAGGCCTCCAAGGTCGCCGACGCCGAGCTCATGGCCGCCCGCCAGCGCGTCAAGGCCCTGGGCGGCAAGGTCAAGGGCAAGGATCTCGGGACGATGTCGATGATCTCGCCGATCGAGGGCGAGGTCATCGCCGTCCACGTCAGCCGCGGTCAGGCCGTCCTCCCCAGCTACACCGCCTTCACCATCGGCGACTACGACCAGCTCTGGGTCCGCCTCGCCGTCTTCGAGCGCGACCTGACCAACCTCCGCGAGGGCGACGAGGTCGAGATCCGGCCGGTCGCCACCCCCGAGGTCAAGCTCGTCGGCCAGGTCGCCTACATCTCGCGGATGCTCGACGCCCAGACCCGCGCCGCCGAGGTCCGGGTCGTCGTCCCCAACGAGGAGGGCACGCTCCGGGTCGGCCAGGGCGTGACCGCCGGGATCGAGGCCAGCGGCGCTCGCCACCGCGCCCTCGCCGTCCCCCGCTCGGCGATCGTCCAGGTCGACGGCAAGCCGACGGTCTTCGTCGCCACCGAGGACAACGCCTTCACCCCGCGCCCGGTCACGACCGGCACCCAAGACCCGGAGCTCATCGAGATCCTCGAGGGCGTCGAAGCGGGCGAGCGAGTCGTCACCGAGGGGGTCTTCGCCCTCAAGTCCGAGACCTTTCGCTGAGCCCCGATCCCTATGCTCGCCTATCTCGTGAACCTCTCGATCCGCCTCCGGCGGGTCATGATCATCCTCCTCATCGCCATGCTCGGCGCCGGGGTCCTCGCCGCGAAGTCCCTGCCGATCGACGCGATCCCGGACATCTCGTCGATCCAGGTCTCGGTGCTCACCGACGCCCCGGGGCTCAGCGCCCTCGAGGTCGAGCGCTCGGTCACCTTCCCCCTGGAGAACGCCCTCAACGGCGTCCCGGGGACGGTCGAGCTCCGCTCGGTCTCGCGCTCCGACATCTCCGCGATCACCCTCGTCTTTGAGGACGGGACCGATCCGTGGTTTGTCCGCGCGCTGGTCCTAGAGCGGGTCCTGGACGCCAAGAGCGTCCTCCCCGCGGGCCTGCCGACGCCCCAGCTCGCGCCGCTCTCGACCGGCCTCGGCGAGATCTATCAGTTCGTCGTCCGCTCGGACATCCACTCCAACAAGCAGCTGCGGACGATCCTCGACTGGGAGATCGTCCCTCAGATCCGCGGCGTCCCGGGCGTGATCGAGGTCAACACCATGGGTGGCGACCTCAAGCAGTACCAGGTCGTCGTCCAGCCCGACGCGCTCCACGCCCACGAGCTCACCGTCCGCGAGGTCGCCGAGGAGCTGCGCGCGGCCAACGCGATCGTCTCCGGCGGCTACGTCGACCGCGACTCCGAGGCCTACACCCTCCGCGCCGTCGGCATCTTCTCGTCGATGGACGACATCGCCAACGTCGTCCTGAAGGGCGACAACGACGGCAACCCGGTCCTCGTCAAGCACATCGCCGAGGTCCGTGACGGGGCCGCGCTCCGCCACGGGGTCATCACCCACAACGGCGAGGGCGAGGCGGTCACCGGCATCATCATGATGCTCCTCGGCTCCAACAGCCGGGACGTCGTCTACGCGGTCAAGGACCGGATCGACGAGATCCAGGCGATGCTGCCCCCCGGGGTCGAGATCGAGCCGATCTACGACAGGGCCGACTTCGTCGAGCGGACCCTCAAGACCGTCATGACCAACCTGGTCGAGGGCGCGGCCGTCGTCGCGGTCCTCCTCTGGATCCTCCTCGGCACCATCCGCGGCGCCCTCGTCGTCGTCCTCGGGATCCCGGCGGCGATGTCGATCGCCCTCTTCGGGATGCACTGGCAGGGGATCACCGGCGACCTCATGTCGCTGGGCGCGATCGACTTCGGCTTCCTCGTCGACGGCCCGATCGTCGTCCTCGAGGCGCTCGTCGCCGGCTTCGTCGGCAAGCAGCTGACGAACAACGACAGGGCTGCGGCCTACGCGCGGATGATCACCAAGGTGATCCGCCCGGTCGCCTTCGCGGTCGCGATCATCATGCTCGTCTACGTCCCCCTGCTCGGCCTCGAAGGCGTCGAGGGGCGGATGTTTAAGCCCATGGCGATGACCATGGCCTTCGCCCTCTTCGGCGCGCTGGTCTACTCGATCATCTTCCTGCCGGCGCTCCTCGTCGCCTTCGTCCCGCCCCTCAAGAAGGAGGGCGCGACCTGGCTCAAACCGATCGCCCGCGGCTATGAGCGCGCCATCCCCGCTGTGGTCCGCCTGCGCTGGCCGCTGCTGGCGGCGGCCCTCGCGGCCCTGATCGTCTCCGGGACGATCTTCGGCCAGTCCGGCGCCAACTTCATCCCCCGGATCGACGAGGGCGACGCTGTCGTCACGATCCGCAGGTCCCCCTCGATCAACATCGACGAGGCCAAGCGCCTCGACATGATGGTCCAAAAGGAGCTCCTGACCTTCCCCGAGGTGGTCACCACCCTGGCGATGACCGGCCGCGCAGAGGTCGCGATCGACCCGGTCGGCAAGGACAACAACGACACCTTCGTCCGCCTCAAGCCGAAGACGGAGTGGGTCACCGCTCACGATCTCGACTCCCTCTCAGAGGTGTTCAAGAACCGGATCGAGAGCAAGGTCCCCGGGACCTTCGTCTCGGTCTCGCAGCCGATCGAGGACCGGACCAACGAGATGATCTCGGGCTCGCGCGCCGACGTCCAGATCCTCGTCAACGGCCCGGACCTCTTCGAGCTCAAGCGGATGAGCGAGGAGATCGCCGAGGCGGTCCGCGACATCGAGGGCACCGGCGACCTCCGGGTCGAGCGGGTCCTGGGCCTCCCCGAGCTGACCATCAAGCCCAACCGCGCCAACCTCGCCCGCTACGCCGTCCGCATGCAGGACGTGCTCGACGCCGTCGAAGCGGTGCGGGTCGGCAACCCGCTCGGCTGGGTCTTCGAGGGGCAGCGCCGCTTTGAGGCCCGCCTCCTGGTCCCGCCGCGCTCCACCCGCGTCGAGGCTGTCGGCGACCTCTTCATCGAGTCGGTGACCGGCGCGCTTATCCCCCTCGCCGAGCTCGCCTCGATCGAAGAGGCGGAGGGCCCGGCCCAGATCCGCCGGGTCAACCGGATCCGCGTGGTCCGGGTCGAGGTCAACCTGCGCGGACGCGACCTCCTCTCCTGGGTCAACGAGGCCAAGGCTGCGGTCGCCGACAAGATCTTCCTCCCCTCCGGCTACACCGTCGAGTGGGGCGGGCAGTTCGAGAACTTCGAGCGCGCCTCCAAGCGCCTGGCGACGGTCGTGCCGATGTCCCTCGGCGTCATCTTCGTGATGCTGATGTGGATCTTCGGCGACGCCCGCTACGCCGCGGCCGTCTTCGCGGTGGTCCCCTTCGCCCTCACCGGCGGCCTGGTCGGCCTGATCATCCGCGACATGTCCTTCTCGATCCCGGCGGCGGTCGGCTTCATCGCCCTCGCCGGGGTCGCCGTGCTCAACGGCGTCGTTCTCGCGAGCGAGGTCCGAGAACACATCGAGAAGGGCGAACCCTTCGACGAGGCCCTGCGCCACGGGTCGGTCCACACCATGCGGGCCGTCCTCACCACCGGCGCGGTCGCGGCCTTCGGCTTCATGCCGATGGCCCTGGCCACCGGCGCCGGCTCCGAGGTCCAGCGCCCCCTGGCGACGGTCGTCGTCTTCGGCATCGGCGCGTCGACGCTGATGACCATGTTCCTCCTGCCGAGCGTCCTCAAGATCGCGATCCGTCGCGAGCAGAAGGCGCCGATCCCGACGACGCTCGACGACGACGCTGACAGCGACGGCGATAGGGACGACAAAGGCGCCTAGCCCCCGTCGCAGCGCTCGGCCCTCGTAGGCCCGGCCAGACCTGGGGTGCCCCGCGGCGCCCCAGGTCTGCTCGGCTGCGAGGGCCGAAGCGCGTTCGCCACCCGCGACCGTCGGGCCGCGCTCCAAACGCTGACGCCGGCGCTCGGCTCCATCGAGGCCAGCGCGAAGCCACTGCTTTCTCCTAAGGTTTGCGGGGGATAAACTGAGCAGGTGCTCCGTCAAGCCACGGCTCTCCTCGCCGTGACCGCGCTCCTGACAAGCGCGGCCTGCGTTCTGCTCAACCCGGACTACGACGACGCCGAAGTTGGGACGACAAGCACCGCGACTGCGACTGCGACCGCGAACGCACCGACCAGCTCGACCAGCTCGACCAGCTCGACCAGCTCGACCAGCTCGACCAGCACCGACCCGACCAGTCCGACCGAGCCGACCTCCGGCTCCGAGACGAACACCTCATCCTCCGGCGGGACCTCGACCAGCACCGGCGCCGAGTCGGACTCCGACTCGAGCACCACTGCGGAGGGCGTCTGCGGCGACAGCTCCGTCGATCCGGGCGAGGAGTGCGACGACGGCAACGTCGACGGAGGCGACGGGTGCTCGCCCCTGTGCCACATCCCGCCGACCGGGATCGACCTCGTCGGCGGCTCCACGATCGACAAGGCCGGCATCGGCGACCTCACCTACGAGGCGAATTGTGGATCGTCGATGGTCCTCGTCGAGATGGCCGGACGCCTGGACAAGGACACCCTGCACTGTCGCCCGTCCTTCGTATGCAGCGCGCTCAAGCTCGGCCCAGGCCTGAGCGTGACCACCCTGGGGAGCAGCACGATCGGGCCCTTCGGCCAGGGCTGCTTCCAGCCCTCCTCAGGCTGGGAGCGACCCTGTGCCCCCGGCCACGCGCTCGTCGGCATCTCTGGGCGGGCCGGGACCCTCTTTGACAAGCTCCGGCCCCGCTGCGCGCCGATCGAGATCCACGAGGACGCAGACGGCTTCACGATCATCACCGGAACGACCGTCGAGCTCGCGCCCGCCGGCAGCGAGGGCGGAGACCCCTTCGGCCCCTTCGACTGCCCCCCCAACGAGGTCGCGGTCAAGGCGAACCTCGGCGCGGGGAGCTGGTTCGACGCCCTCCAGCTCTCGTGCAGAGCCCTCGAGCTGACTTACGACTAGCGAGCGGCCGGACGCGCCCTCCAGCTCTCGTGCAGAGCCCTCGAGCTGACTTACGACGAGCGAGCGGCCGGACGCGCCCCGGAAGACACGCCCTGCGCCGCGGTACCGCTGCGCCGCTGCGCCGCTGCGCCGCTGCGCCGCTGCGCCGCTGTGCCGCTGCGCCGCTGTATAGTCTGCCGACCATGAGCATGCGCTACGCCTTCCTCGGGAGCACCGGAGTCAAGATCTCGACCCTCGCCCTCGGCACCATGCCCTTCGGCGGCGAAGGGGTCGACAAGGCGCTCTCTCGTGACCTCTTCGCCCGCAGCCGAGATGCCGGGATCAACCTCTTCGACTGCGCCGACGTCTACAACGGCGGCGAGTCCGAGCGGATCCTCGGCGAGCTGATCGCCGGTTGCCGCGACGAGGTCGTGATCACGAGCAAGGCCTACTTCCCGACCAGCGGCGACGTCAACGCCCGCGGCTCCAGCCGCTACCACCTGCGGCGCGCGGTCGAGGCGAGCCTGCGCCGCCTCGGCACCGACCGGATCGACCTCTTCTTCCTCCACCGCTTCGACGACTGCACGGACATCGAGGACACCCTGCGGACCCTCGACGACCTGGTCTCGGAGGGCAAGATCCTCTACCCCGCCGCCTCGAATTTCGCCGCTTGGCAGGTCGCCAAGGGGCTCGGCGTCGCCGCCCGCCGCGGCTTCGCCCCCTTCGTCGCGATCCAGCCGATGTACAACCTCGCCAAGCGCCAGGCGGAGGTGGAGCTCCTGCCGATGGCGGCCTCCGAGGGGCTCGCGGTGCTCCCCTACGGACCGCTCGGCGGCGGCCTCCTCTCCGGGCGCTACGGCGTCGATCGCCGGCCTGAGAGCGGTCGCCTCGTCGACAACAGGATGTACGCGACCCGCTACGCCGACCCCGACAACTACGCGATCGCCGAGCGCTTCACCGAGCTCGCCGCGGAGCTCGGGGTCCACCCCGCGAGCCTCGCGATCGCCTGGGTCGCCGCCCACCCCGCCGTCACCTCGCCGCTCCTCGGCGTCCGCAAGGTCGCGCACCTGGAGCTCGCCCTCGCCTCCCTCGACATCGACATGACCTGCGAGCTCTACGGACGGATCGCCGCCCTCTCCCCCGCGCCGCCGCCCGCCACCGATCGCAACGAGGAGAGCTCGAGCCACAACTACGGCAGCCGCTGAACTCCCCGCTCCAAGACCCCTCCAAGACCCCTCCAAGACCCCTCCAAGCAACCCTCCAAGCAACCCTCCAAGCAACCCTCCAAGCACGCGCCAAGCATCGCTCCACGACCCCGCCAGGCACCGCCAAGCACCCTGCCAAGCCCCTCCGAGCATCGAGCAGGGCGACCGATGACCCTCCGCTGACGATTCGCGGCGCTCCTCGAACGACTTGAGCGGCGCGTCCCCAGGACCCGCGATCCCGTGCTCTACCGAACCCTCCCCGGCACCGACCTCCAGCTCTCGGCGATCACCCTCGGCTGCTGGGCGATCGGCGGGCGCTGGTGGGGCGATGACGTCGACGACGACGCCGCGCTCGAGCTGATCGACGCCGCCTGGGACCGCGGCGTGACCACCTTCGACACCGCGCCGCTCTACGGCTACGGACACGCCGACGAGCTCTTGATTCGGGCCCTCGGCGAGCGCCGCCACGACGCGGTGATCGTCACCAAGGTCGGCGTCCGCTGGGACGCGGACGAGCACCCGCGCTCGGACCTCTCGCCGGCCCATGTCATCGCCGACGCCGAGGCGAGCCTCCGCCGCCTCCGCCTGGACACGATCCCCCTCCTCCTGACCCATTGGCCATGTGAGTCTGGGACGCCGATCGAGGCGACCCTGGAGGCGCTGGAGACCCTGCGCGCAGCGGGCAAGGTCCGCGCCTACGGCCTGTGCAACGTCGACCCGGAGCAGCTGGGCGAAGCCCTCGCGAGCGCCCCGATAGCGGCGCTCCAGACCCCCCTCTCGATGATCCGCCGCGACTTCCACGGCGGCCTCCGCCAGCGCTGCGGCGAGATCGACAAGAGCGGTCGCTGGCGCCAGACGCTCGGCGTCCTCGCCTACGAACCGCTCGCGCGAGGGCTCCTCACCGGCAAGTTCTTATTCTTAAAAGGCCCGCCGCCGACCTTCCCGGAGAGCGACATGCGGGCTCGGGATCCGCGCTTCTCGGAGCCCGTCTGGTCGCGGCTTAGCCCGCTCCTCCAGGCGCTGCAGACCGTCGGCGAGCGTGTCGGCGCCCCGCCGGCCGCCCTCGCCGTCGCCTGGGTCCTGCGCCAAGCCGGCGTCAGCGTCGCCCTCGTCGGCTGCAAGCGCCGCGCTCAGCTGGAGGAGAGCCTGCAGGCGCTCGCGCTCCTCCGCCGCGACAGGGTCTTCGCCGCCCTCGCGCCCTTCATCACCGCCGCCAGGCCCTAGCAGCCCAGGGCGGACATCTCGCGGACGATCGCCCTCGTCGACCCTCTCGGCTCCGCCGAGGCTCGCGGTACGGCCGGTGGCGCCTCCTCGGAGCCCGCAGACTCTGCATCCCGTGACACGCTCAGCTCCGAAAGACCACAGTCCCGCTCCGTAGTGCCGTCGAGGCCGAGCCGACGACCGCTGCCCGAGGGCGGAGGAGTCTTCGCCGCAGCCTCCTCGTCGACCGGGGGAGCCGCTCCCGGGGAACGACCTATCGGCGCAGAGCCCTGCTCGCAGGGCTCTCCTCGCGCTACCATCGCCGCGCCTTCCAACGCCGAACCGCCTAGGCCCTCCCGCAGGCGACGGAGCCCACGCATGCAACTCGTCCTCCCGCCCCCCGAGCTGACCGCCCCTGTCCTCCGCGCCCTCAAGACCGTCGCCGTCGCCGACGGTGCCTTCGCCGAGCAGGAGCGGGCGCTCCTCCAGACCGCCCAGGAGATCTTCGGCTCCTCCCATGACCTCGACGCCCTCGAGACGATCACCCCCGCCGAGCTCGCCGTGGAGCTGCAAGACCCGCAGCTGCGCTGGCAGGTCGTCAACGGCCTCGTCGTGATCACGATGGTCGACGAGGAGGTCTCGCCGGCCCAGGTCGCCCTCGCGGAGGAGTTCGCCGCGGCGCTCGACGTCTCGGTCGACGAGCTGAAGAACCTGCGCCAGATCGCCGAGGGGAGCATGTGGTCGCTCCGCCTCGACGTCGCCCGCCGCGTCTGGCTTAAGGACCATCTCGCCGAAAAATGGCGCAAGGGCGGGATCCGCTGGCTCGCCCGCGCCGTCGCGACCCTCAAGGGGGCGATGGAGGACGCGCCGCTGGCCGAGCGCTACCGAGCCCTCGGCGACCTCCCCGAGGGGACCGTCGGCCGCACCTACCACGACCACATGCGCGAGTGCGGCTTTCCCCTGCCGGGAGAGAAGGGCAGCACCGTCGAGCCGCAGGTGATCCACGACATCACCCACCTCCTCTCTGGCTACGGCGTCGACAGCCAGGGGGAGATCCTCGCCGCGGCTTTTAGCGCCGGCTACCGCAAGCGCGACCCCTTCACCTTCATCTTCTTCGTCATCTGCCAGTTCCACCTCGGCATCAAGTTCTCCCCCTTCGCCCCCGCCGACACCGGCCGCTTCGACGCCAAGAAGACCCTCGAAGCCCTCCGCCGCGGCGCCGCCATGAAGCTCGACATCTCCGAGGGCTGGGACCCCTGGAGCATCATGGACCGCCCCTTGGAGGAGGTCCGGCGCGAGTACGGCGTCCCCCCGCTGGCGCAGAGCGCTGCCTAGGAGGCCGTGGTGAAAGTCCCGTGGGCTCTCGCGCCGCAATCGTCGGCTCTCTTGGCTTCGACGAAACGCCGCTGTACCGGGCCGTACCGCAAGTTTCGGCGGGGCCGAGAGGGGCGACGAGGGCCAGCGAGAGCGTGCGGGACTTTTGCCACGGCCTCCTAGGGCGCCTGCAGGCGCGGCACCGCGCCGGCTCTCATGAAAGTCCTCAGAGAGGCTTCGCGGGTCAGCCGCTCGCCGGTTGGTCGCTGACTCGCTCTGCGGGGGCTCTCTCGCGGTGGTGGGGTTCATCCCTGTGGGTCAGCGCTCACCGGTTGGTCGCTGACTCGCTCTGCGGGGGCTCTCTCGCGGTGGTGGGGTTCATCCCTGTGGGTCAGCGCTCACCGGTTGGTCGCTGACTCGCTCTGCGGGGGCTCTCTCGCGCGCGAAGGTTCGGGGTAGGGGCGGAGGCTGAGGCGAAGGCCGGTCAAGGGGGGACGCCACTCTCTCAGACAGGTCGGAGCGCGCGTCGACCACCCCTCACGGGGCGGTCGATGCACGTCCTAGACTCGTTCGCGGCGCCCCCCCTCGCCCGTCCACCAACTCGTCCTCCTGTGGAGCGTGAGCTGAGGATGTGGGCTGTACTGCTGCTCCGCCGTATCGGGCCTCTCCAGAAGATCCTGATCCAAACGGGGGGCATCCCTACGGGTCGGCGCTCGTCGGCGAATAGCCCCCGAGAGAATCCGCGAAGAGCGAAGTTCTGGGTTCAACTTTCATCCCGCGGGTCGGCGTCAGCCGGAGAGTCGTTCACTCCGCTCCGCAAGCCGCGACACCTCCCGGTGAGGCGACGCTGCTTTGGACCGAGCCGAGCCGAAGCAACAGCCGGAGAGTCCTCGCGAAGGCCGTCCTCAGCTCAACTTCCACGAGAAGCCGAGCTGGTTGGCGAGCGAGGACAGCGAGAACGAGCCGATAAAAAACTGCCACCACCGCCTTAGGCCAGGGTCGCCATCGAGAGGTCTCCCACGGTGGAGAAGCAGCACAGCCCTCGTCCTCAGCTCACCTTCCACAGAAGGACGAGCCCCCGAACGCCGAGCCGCGATCTTCTTCGGAGGCCTCATACGTTCCTGAAGCCCCCCAGCCCTCGTCCTCAGCTCACCTTCCACAGAAAGACGAGCCCCCGAACGCCGAGCCGCGATCTTCTTCGGAGGCCTCATACGTTCCTGAAGCCCCCCAGCCCTCGTCCTCAGCTCACCTTCCACAGGAGGACGAGCCCCCGAACGCCGAGCCGCGATCTTCTTCGGAGGTCTCATACGTTCCTGAAGCCCCCCAGCCCTCGTCCTCAGCTCACCTTCCACAGAAGGACGAGCCCCCGAACGCCGAGCCGCGATCTTCTTCGGGGGCCTCATACGTTCCTGAAGCATCCCAGCCCTCGTCCTCAGCTCACCTTTCACAGGAGGACGAGCCGCTGGGGACGGGCGAGGGGGGACACCGCGAACGAGTCTAGGACGCGCGTCGACCCCTTGGCACAAGGGGTCGACGCGCGCTCCGACCTGTCTGAGAGAGTGGTGTCCCCCCTTGACCGGCCCTCGCCTCAGCCTCCGCCGCTCCCCGAAACCTACGCGCCCGAACCCGCTGACGAAGAGCGAGCCACCGACCGAGGACAGGACCTACCTGCCTCTTCGAGCACATCATCCATCCCCGCGACAAGCGGTTCGTCGCGGATGCCCCTGCGTCCACTGCTCACCGCCGAGAAGAGCGCCAGCCCGAGCCGAGCAGAGCGCCCGAGCAGAGCGCCAGCCCGAGAAGAGCGCCAGCCCGAGCAGAGCGCCAACCCGAGCAGAGCGCCAACCCGAGCCGAGCGCCAGCCCGAGCAGAGCGCCAGCCCGAGCAGAGCGCCAGCCTGGAGAAGAGCGCCAGCCTGGAGAAGAGCGCCAGCCCGAGCCGAGCGCCAGCCCGAGCCGAGCGCCAGCTCGAGCCGAGCCCTAGAGCGCCGGCGAGAGGCGGATGATCCGGCCCTCCACCGGCTCCTTGAACTGGTTGATCTCGACGGTCGTGAAGTACACGCGACCGTAGCCGTCCGTGCCGGAGCCGAAGAGGTTATGGCCGGTATCCGCGACCAAACCGAGGTCCGTCACGCTCGCCCCGTCCCAGCTGAGGCCGAAGAGCTCGCCTGTGCAGTAGTCCCCGTAGAAGTAGCGACCGTCCCAGGCCGGGACCTCGCAGCCGCGGTAGACGTAGCCGCCGGTGACGGAGCAGCGGCCCTGCTCGTGGATGTACTCGGCGATCGGCGCGGTCAGGCCGTCGGCGTTGACGCCGTTCGGGGCGGCCGACTCGTCGCACATGTTGCCGCCAAAGCAGTGGTTGCCCTCCATATCGCTCCAGCCGTAGTCAGCGCTGCTCTGGGCGATGCTGATCTCCTCCCACTGCCCCTGGCCGACGTCGGCCATGTAGAGCCACCCGGTCTCGCGATCAAAGTCCATCCGCCAGGGGTTGCGGACGCCGCGGGCCCAGATCTCGGGGCGGATCCCGTCCATGCCGACGAAGGGGTTGTCGGCCGGGATCGTGTAGTCGAAGCCGTCGAGCACCGGGCAGTCGGTGCAGGCGACGGTCGAGTCGGGGATCCCGTCGGGCTCCACGTCGATCCGGAGCACCTTCGCCAGCAGCACCTTCGAGTCACGACCTGTCTTAAAGGCGTCGTTGGAGCCGCCCCCGTCGCCCATGCCGATATAGAGGTAGCCGTCGGGGCCGAAGGTGATCATCCCGCCGTTGTGGTTGCCTGCGGGCTGATGGATCGCGATCACCGTCCGCCGCGAGTTCGGGTCGACCTTGTTCGGATCGTTCGGGTCGACCTTAAACTCGTCGACGTAGGTCGGGGTCGGCCCGCCGCCGGCGGGGTTGTAGTTGACATAGACCCGCGGATCGGCCGGATAGTCGGGGTGGAAGGCGAAGCCCAGAAGCCCCTGCTCCGGGCCGATCGTCGCCGGCACCGCGTTCTTGACGTCGACGAGGAGAAAGTCCTCCGCCGGCGCCTGGGTCATGCCGGGCTCCAGGATCTTCACGTGACCGCCCTGCTCGACGACGAAGAGGCGCTCTGGATCGCTCGGATCGCCGACCACGAGGAGCGGGCGATCAAAGCCGCTGGCGACCTCCTCGACGATCAGGCTGGGGTCGCCCTCGACGGGCTCGGCGTAGCAGACGGGGCCGCCGGTCGTCGTCGTGTCCGTGTCCGTGTCCGTGTCCGTCCCGGTGTCTGAGTCGGTCATCGTCGAGACGTTGGTCCCCGCGCTCGTCGAGGTCTCGCTCGTCGCCGTCGTCGTCGCCGTCGTCGTCGCCGTCGTCGTCGAGGTCGCGGTCATCGTCGCCGTCGCCGTCGCCATCGTCGTCGCTGTCGTCGTCGAGTCGGTCCCACCGCTGTCATCGCCGCTACAGCCCGCCAGGGCGACGCCGACGAGCGCGGTCAGGAGGAGAGAGGGGCGATTCGGGGCAGTCCAGCTAGACAAGGTCATGGTTCGCGGCAGCAACCCTAGCAGCACCGGGCGAATATCGACACGCGGTCAGGCAGGGGCCCCAGGGCAGGACCACCGCAGAGCCGCCCCGGGCCCGCCGCAGAGACCGGCCCCCGCAGAGCCTCCGCACGATCGGACCCCCAGCACGCCAGCCCGCATCGGTTGACCCTATGGGCCCGTCCCCATCCGGCTCAGAGTGCGCAGAGCGCGACCGAGGAGCCCCGACCGCCTGAGACCGGGATCCCCTGGTGGGGCCAGCCGAGACCGACGCCCGACGAGCACACCTCGCCGAGCCGAGATCAGCTCAGCTCCTCGCGATACAGAAGGGACGCGCCCGCTTGTCGGTCTCGGGTCGCTCCGTCGAGCGCTTCGTCATCATCAGGACGGCCACCCCGTGCCCCTCCTCCTCGGCCTTGTCCCGCGTCCAGTAGAGGAACTTCGAGATCTCCTTCTTGCTGGCGAACTTGAGCACCTCTTTGGACGAGGCCAATTTCCAGTTGCGGAGCCTGGCGAAGCGCTGGGACTTGAGCTTGGCGCAGAAGGCCTTGGCGCCCTCGAGGTCGGAGTTGGCAGACTCCTTCTTCGGCGTGTAGTAGCTGCCAGAGGACACCACCAGGGACTTGTCGGCGTTGACCCTCGGCTTCTTCTTGGTCTTCGTCCCGCCGCCGTCGTCGTCGTCGTCGTCGGTCTCGCCGTCGGTCTCGGTGTCCGTCTCGCCGTCGGTGTCAGTGTCCGTATCGCTCTCCGTCGCAGCGTCCGTCCCGGCCGTGCCCGTCCCGGTCGCAGCTGTCGTCCCGCCCGTCGTCGAGGTCGAGCCCGCGCCCGACTCCCCCGACTCCGCGACGACGCTCGGCCCCTCACCGGAGGGATGCTCGCCGCCCGCGCCCGGGCCGAAGGCGAAGTAGAGCCCAGCGCCGACCGCCGCCAGGACCAAGAGGAGGACGACGATGATCCCAGCCTTGCTGCCGGAGGACTTCTCGCGGACGTCGCCGCGGGCGTCGTCGTCGACCTCAGCGACCCCCATCGACCAGCTGTCTGCGGCCGTGGACCCCTGAGCCGCCTGCGACATCTCGGTGCTCCAGGTCGCCCCGCTGCCGTGGACCGGGCCTATCGCCGGCTCCGCGCGCGCAGGCCGAAATCCGGGCGGCGCGGTGCCGCCGTCGGCGACGGTCGCAGGCCCGAGCCCGCCGAGCGACGCCGACCCAGCGCCGACGGCCGCCTGGGGCCCGCTCGCCGAGTACGTCGGGTGGAGCGGGGCCCCGTGGGGGCCGCTCACGGGAGCGGCCATCGACGGCGACGGCGCGTTGCCCTCGGGCAGAGACGCGGCGACAGCCGCCGCGGGCCCGCCTGGCCCGCCTGGCCCGCCTGGCCCGCCTGGCCCGCCTGTCATAGGCCCCGGGATCGGTACAGGCAGCCCCGCCGGCGGCATCGGCGGCGCCGGCGGCAGGTTCTCGAAGGGCGCGAGGGCCTCGCTGAGCTCGCGGGCGCTGCCGTAGCGCATCTCTGGCGCCTTTTGGATGCAGCGACCGATCACCGCGGCCAGCTCCGGCGGCACGTGCGGGGCCAGCTGCGAGAGCGACGGCGGCTCGCGGGTGGCGACGGCGACCAACGTCGCGGCGATCGTCGGCCCGCCGAAGGCGTCGATCCCGGTCAGCGCCTTGAAGAGGATCAGGCCCATCGCCCAGATGTCGGTGCGCTCGTCGACGTTGGCGGCGCCCTCCGACTGCTCCGGTGACATGTATTCGGGCGTCCCCATCAGGACGCCGATGCCGGTCTGGCCGGTGCCGGTCTCGGCCTGGGAGAACTTCGAGATCCCGAAGTCCACCAGCTTCACGAGGAGGCGCCCCGGGGTCGGCTCGCTGAGGAAGATGTTCTCGGGCTTGAGGTCGCGGTGGATGATCCCCGCGCGGTGGGCCGCGTCGAGCCCCTCCAGGGTCTGGCGGACGATCAGCACCGCGAGCCCCGGATCGAGGCGCCCCGAGGCCTCGATCAGGTCGTTGAGCGCCCGCCCCTTCATCAGCTCCATGACGATGTAGGGGCCGAGCTCGCTCTGGCCGAAGTCGAGGATGTCGCAGATGTGCGGGCTGCCGATCTGGCCCGCGGCGGTCGCCTCGTTGCGGAAGCGGCCGAGGATCGCCGGGTTCGAGGCGAACTCCGAGCGGATCAGCTTGATCGCCACGGTCTTCTTGACGAAGATGTTCTCGGCCGCCCAGACCCAGCCCATCCCGCCCTCGCCGAGCAGCTTGTCAAAGCGGAACTTGTTGGCGAGCAGGCGGCCCTGGAGGGGCAGCATGAGCTTGTGGACCGGGCAGACGAGCGCCTCCGGCGGGTGCTGCTTGCCGCAGTGCGGGCACGGCTCTAGGCCTCCGGCGACGCCGTTCATCGCCGGCAGGTATATCACGCCAGGCGCGCCTACCAGCACTGCGGGGCGTGCTGCCGACCGCATCGGCCGGCTCGCGCAGGGGCGCCGTTCCCAGACCAGAGCGAGCGCTGCCTAGAGCCCCGTGTGCTCTCGCGCGGACGATCGCCGACCTCGCCTCTCCCCCCCGCCGGGCGGCCGCCCCCGCCCTGCTCCGGTGCACCCGTGGCCCCCTGAGTCACTGTACAAAAGCCCAGGAGCGGGTCGCGTCGCAGCCCCTCGCGGACCTCCCGGGGGCGCTCCTGGCGGTCCTCCGCGGCCAATGCGAGGGCTCGGCTTGCGACCTCGGGTCGCCGTGGCCATGCTTCGGCGGCCATGGCTCAATCCCGTTCAATGGCCGCCATCGCCCTCTTCTGTGTCGTCGGAGCCGTCGGGATCGGCCCCTGCTCAGAGGGCGAGAACGAGGCCGCGCCCCCGCCAAAGCCCCAACCCACTGCCCAAGCGGCGGACAAGACGACACAAACGAGCGTCGACGGGGCACCGACGACGACCCCGACCGCCGGTCCACCCACGGCCGCGCGAGCGCCGGGCACGGCCGCGCGAGCGCCGGGGATCGAGCCCACCCTCGCCCCGCTCGACACGCTCCTCAAGACCCCCAGGCCCCGGCCCCTCAGCCCCGGCGCCCGCCTCGAGGATGAGCGCAACACCATCGACGTCTTCGAGGCCGCCGCCTCGGCGACGGTCTACGTCACGCAAAAGCGGATCGTCCGCGACCTCAACATGCGCCCGCTCGAGCAGACGACGGGCTCCGGCACCGGCTTTCTCTGGGACGACGCCGGCCACGTCGTCACCAACTACCACGTCATCGACACCGGCCGATCGGCGGGGGCCTACGCCGTCACGCTCTACAACCAGAGGACCTACGACGCCGTCTTCGTCGGCGGAGAGCCCAACCGCGACATCGCCGTCCTCAAGATCGACGCGCCGAAGGAGGAGCTGACGCCGATCCAGGTCGAGGACGGCGACGCCCGGATCGACGTCGGCCAGAAGACGATCGCGATCGGCAACCCCTTCGGCCTCGACCACACCCTGACCACAGGGGTGGTCTCCGCGAAGGGCCGCGAGGTCGTCGGCTACGGCGGGATCACCATCCGCGACATGATCCAGACCGACGCCTCGATCAACCCCGGAAACTCGGGCGGCCCGCTCCTCGACTCCAGCGGCCGCCTGATCGGCATGAACACGATGATCATGTCGAAGACCGGCTCCTCGGCGGGGATCGGCTTCGCGGTGCCGGTGACGACGATCCGGCGGATCGTCCCGCAGCTGATCGAGCACGGGAAGATCGAGCGCGCGGGGATCGGCATCACCTTCCTCGACGACTCCGTCGCCGCGAGGGCCGGGGTCAAGGGGGTGATCATCACCGGCGTGATGCGGGGCTCGCCCGCGGCCGCCGCGGGGCTCCTCGCCCTCCGCCAGACCCGCGACGGCCGGATCGTCCTCGGCGACATCCTCGTCGGCATCGACGAGAGCACGGTCGAGAACTACGACGACCTCTATAACGCGCTCGAACGGTACAAGGCGGGCGACTCTGTGTCCCTCAAGATCCGCCGCGGCAAGACGACGCTGAGCCTACCTATCAAGCTCACGGCGATCGACTGAGCCTCCCCCCAGCCCCCTTGGTACACTCCCTCCGTGGCTGTCCTCCAGCGCGCGATCAGCACTGACCAGAGCTTCCGGGCCCTCGCCGCGATCACCACCGACGTGGTCCGCGAGGCCTGCAAGCGCCATGAGCTCGTCGGCGCGGAGGCGATCATCCTCGGCCGGGCCCTGACCGCCGGCTGCCTGCTCAGCACCCTGACCAAGAACGACGACGAGCGGGTCCGGATCGCCTTTCGCGGCGATGGACCGCTGGGCAAGGTCGTCATCGACTCGCGCAGCAACGGCACGGTCCGCGGCTACATCCAGCTCGCCGAGGACGCGACCCCAGAGCCCGTCCCCGAGGTGCTCAACGGTCGCCGCCGGGTCGGCGCCCTGATCGGCGCAGGCTCGCTCATGATCACCCGCGACGTCGGCCTCGAAAACCCCTACCAGGGCATCGTCGAGCTGACCACCGGCGAGCTCGACGACGACCTCGAGCACTACCTGACGCGAAGCGAGCAGATGCCCTCGGCGCTCACCTGCGAGGTCATCCTCGACGCCCGTGGCGGGGTCCTGCGCGCCGCGGGGATCCTCTGCCAGACCTTCCCCGGCGCGCCGACCGAGGCGGTGCTCGGCCTGCAAAACAGCCTCTTCCACGGCAGCCTCGCCGACCTCCTCCGCCAGGAGCGGAGCCCTGACGAGCTGATCAGCTTCGCCCTCGGCGGCGAGCCCCACGAGACCCTCGCCGCCACCCCGCTGACCTTCTCCTGCCACTGCGACATGAACCGCGCCCGCTCGATCATCTCGACCCTCGGCGCCGACGACATCGACGCCCTCGCCGACGAGCCGGGCCCCACCGAGGTCCGCTGCTCCTACTGCGGCACCCGCTACGTCCTGAGCCCGACCGAGCTCCACGCCCTCGCCGACGAGCTCCGCCGCGAGCGCTCCTAGGGCGCGGGCCCGCGGTCAATTTTCATGGGCGCCCGTGGTAGAAGTCCGGAGTGCCCCCCCGCGGCCATCGTCGGTCCTGGTGGCTCCGACGTGACAAGGCGGGGCCCGGTCTCCTCCCACCTCTCGGCCGAGCTCCGAGCGCCCGGGGCGGACGAGCGCGCAGGGGAGAGGGAGCGAGACGATGACCACCGCCAGCGATAGGCCGAAGCGCGCCGCTCGGCCCCGACGCGACGGCCGGGTCCGCTTTCGCGTCGTCAGCAGCGAAGACGGGCTGATGCTGCGGCAGCTCCTCTGCCGACGCTTCGCCGACCTCAAGGCCCAGAGCGCGGCGGACCTGATCAAGGCCGGCGGCGTCTACGTCGACAACGTCCGCATCCGCCTGCCCTCGGTGCGGGTCGCCTCGGGGGAGCGGCTGACGGTCTACCGCGCCGCCGCGAACACGGTCGAGCTCGACCCGAAGGACCTCCAGATCGTCCACCGCGATCCCGAGTTTGTGATCATCGACAAGCCCGCCGGGGTCCCCCCGAGCTCGACCCGGGCGAGCGCCCGCGGGACCGTCGCCCAGGCGCTGGTCCACCGCCTCTCGGGCGAGGGGATCCTCCGCCCCTACGTCGGCCCGGTGCGGCCGATCCCGACCGGCGCCTCGGGCCTCATCCTCTACACCGTGCGGGGCCAGGACGCCGTCTCCTATCAGAGCCTCTACATGGACGCCGAGCTCGTTAGCGTTGATCTTCTCCTCGTCCGGGGGGACGCGCCCGAGTCGCTGCGCTGTGACGAGCCGCTGCTCAAAAACCGCTCCGGACGGCTGACGATCTGCTCCCCTGGAGCCTTCGGCGCGACCCCTGCGAGCACCGAATTCCGCCGCCTCGTACGTCGCGAGCGCGCTCCAGGATCACCAGGGTCCGTCCTCTCGCTCCTCGAGGCGAGGGCGCTGCGGGCCGCTGGCGGGCAACCGATGGTCCACGCCGCCCACCTCGGCTTTCCGGTCTGGCGCCAGCCGGAGGCCGACGACGAGCGCGACGACGACAGCGACGACAGCGACGACAGCGGCGACAACGACGACGGGAGCGAGCCCCGCGATCGTGAGCCCGCGGCGACCCGCGTTGGCACACCTCCGAGCGGCACGCTCTTCCTCCACCGCGCACAGATCAGCCTCGTCCACCCCCGCAGCGGCGAGCGCCTGATCTTTGAGTCCGCGCCGCCTCCGTGGGCCAAGCGCTGAGGCCCCGCGAAGGTCCGCGAAGGTCCTGAGCTGCCCTCAGGCCCTGCGCTCGCTCCACTGTCGCTCGGGCGCGACCGCGCCGAAGGGACAGCGGATCAACCCCGAGGCAGACGCGCATGGTCGCGATACCTGGCTATGCCCGGCGACCAAGCCTCACGGCCGCCTGGGTTGCCTTGCTCTCGGTCGCCAGAGAATACTCGGGCATGGCCTACACATTCCGTATTCATGCCCGGATCCCCGACCTGATCCCCGCCCTGATCCCCGCCCTGGCGCTCACGCTCACCGCCTGCTCCGGCGATGACTCGGCGACCAGCGACACCAGCTCGACGACGGCGACGACCGGCACCACCGCGAGCACCGGCGACGCGACGGACACCACCGGCTCCACCGGCTCCACCGGCTCCACCGGCTCCACCGGCTCCACCGGCTCCACCGGCTCCACCAGCCAGACGACCGAGACGACGACCGACCCCGGGACGACCATGGAGGGGACCGGCAACGACAGCAACGGCGAGTGCGTCGAGGAGTCCGTCGCCCTCGGCTCCGGCGAGAGCTCCCCGCTCGGCTTCTCCGCCGACGAGGCCCTCGTCGGCCTCCTCGGCCCCCGCACAGGCTCCCTCACCTGGGTCGACGAGCTGATCATCAGCGAGGAGTTCCGCGGCCAGGCGATGCCGGTCACCTTCGGGATCGACTACGACGGAGGCGAGGTCCACTACGTGACGGCGACGGACAGCGGCGAATTCCCAGACCCGAGCTGCGTCGACCGGATCGAGATCGGGGTCAAGGTCGACCTCGCCAGCGACGGCGGTGAATTTGCCGAGACCCGCGACGGCATGGTCTGGACCAGCTCGCTCGGCGAGCTCCAGCTCAAGACCGTCGATCTGATCCCGCCGGGCCTCTCCGGCAGCCTCGACACCGCCGCGCTGATGGGGCTCGACCTGACCCTCGACACGCTCGACCTCTCCGCGAGCCTCAGCGCCGACGAGGCGAGCGGCGGCGTCAACGGCGAGGCGAGCGATCCAGACCTCGGCAGCATCGGCTACGGCGGTCTCGCGAGCTTCGCCGTCGGCGCGCCGGAGTAGCCCGCCCGGGTCCTGCCCCCCGACACCATCCGCCAGGGTTCGCGACGTCTTCTTGCGGACCCCGGGCTCAGCCGCTCGGCGCTGATCCAGCGTCGGCGGCGAGCCACGTCGCGACGGTCGCGACGTCCTCGGCCCACTCCTCGCCGAGCCCGCGATAGAGCTCGAGCGCCCCCTGGCCCCGCTCCTGCGCCTGCACCTCCTCACCCCCGGCGCGCAGCACCTTCGCCGCCGCGAAGAGGGCCGCCGCCCGCAGCTCCGGATCGACATCCTCCCCTGCGGTCACCCGCAACGCCCGCTCCAGGGTCGCCTTCGCCGCGGGGATCATACCCCCCGCGAGCGCCGCGAGCCCGTAGGCGATCAGCGGCTCGGCGAGGGTGGGCGAGTCGGCGTCGACCTCCCGCTCGGCGATCGCGAGGGCCCGCCCGAGCACCTCGAGCGCCTCGTCATGGTGACCGCGGGTGACCGCGAGATCGCCGATCCCGACCAGCGGCGCGACCAGCTCGTGATGGTCTGGCCCGTAGGACCGCTCCATCGTCGTCAGCGCCTCGCGGTAGGCCGCCTCCGCGCTCTCCAGATCGCCGCGCTCGGCCGCGGCCTTGCCCACGTTGGTGAGGACGAAGGCGACGTCGGGATGATCGCGGCCGTAGGTCGCGACCCGGATCTCCAGGGCCCGGTCAAAGGAGCGCTCGGCGGCCTCGACATCGCCCCGCCGCAGGTAGACATCGCCCAGGTTCAGCAGGGCGTAGGCGACCCGCGGGTGCTCCTCGCCGAGCGCCGCCTCGCTGATCGCCCGGGCGCGGAGATAGGCCGCCTCCGCCCCCTCGAGATCTCCCTTGCCGTAGAGCGCGTTGCCGAGGTTGAGGTGCGAGAGGCCGACGCTCGCGTGGTCTGGTCCCCGCGAGGCGACGCGGATCTCGAGCGCCCGGCGATGGTGCGCGAGGGCGTCGTCGAGCTCGCCGCGGGCCCAGGCGATGTTGCCGAGGTTCTCCTCGACCTTGGCGACGCTCGGGTGGCGATCGCCGAGCGAGGCCGCCAGGATCCGCCCCGAGTCCTCGTACGTCGACTTCGCCCGCTCCAGATCGCCGAGCACCTCGAAGGCGATCCCGAGGGCGTTGAGGGTGTTGCCGACCCGGGGATGCTCGCGGCCGAGGAGGCGACGCTCGACCGCCAGGGTCTGCTCGATCGCCAGGCGAGCGGCCTCGTAGTCGCCGCGGTCGACCTGGACGTCCCCTTCGACAATGCCGATGCTCGCGGCGAAGAGCCCCTCCTCCTCGCCGAGGCGACGGACGATCGCTCTGGCGATGCCGACCCAATGGAGCGCCTCGTCCGGCCGACCGCGGGCGCGGATGGTGTGCGCGAGCTCCTCGGCGGCCTGCCCCGCGAGCTCGTCCGCGCCGCAGGCGAGCGCCCCCTCAAAGGCCGCCGTCGCCCGCTCCTCGGCCCGCTCGAGATCGCCGCGGACGCCGTCGACGAAGGCCGCCACGAGCAACCCCCGCGCCGTCAGCTCCTCGACCCCCTGGGCCTCAAGCCGCGGTAAGAGCTCGCCTAGCTCCTCCGCCGCCCGGTCGACCTTGCCGGCCTGGCTGAGGCTCCTCGCCGTCGCCAACGCCTCGCGAAGCGGCCGGATCGTCGCCTCGCCGGCGCTCGGCGGCCGCCGACCGGCGATCACCGGATCACGACAGGCGTCGATCGGCGGCAGGCTCGAGGCGATCGTCACCGCTCGCTCGAGGACATCGTCGTCGGCCTCGACGAACCTGTCGACCGCGGCCATGAGGTCGAACCTGCTCTCGTCGAGACAGTCGTTCATCGCCTCGCCGAGGCTGCCGCGCAGCTCCCCCGTCACCTCGATCTCGACGCAGGTCGCCTCGGCCGCCTCCGCCCAGCGGGCGCTGTAGTCGTCGAGCTCGGCGACCACCTGCCGATGGGAGGGCGCGGCGTAGGGACGCCCCGTCGCGACGAAGGCTTGGAGGGCGGCGGCGCTGACCGTCGGGCTCCAGACCTCGGCGATCTGGTCCCCGCGCGCCTCACAGGCGTGGAGCGCCGCCGAGCGCTGCGCCCACCAGAGGCCTACGATGACGAGCAGACAGGCGAGGAAGACCGCGAAGACGAGCCCCCGCCGCAACATCCGCGCCCGCCTCCGCCCCCGCTCCAGGGCCGCGACCAACGCCCCCATCGTCGGGTAGCGATCCTCAGAGGCCGCCCGCAGCCCGCGGAGCAACACCCGCCGCAACCACCTCGGCACGCTCGCCGACTCCGCCTGCTCGGGGGTCGCCGAGGACACCGCCATCACCAGCTGGCCTATCGACTCGCCGGCGAAGGGGCGCCCGCCGTAGAGCGCCTCCCAGCAGGTCACGCACCAGCTGAACTGATCCGCGCGGGCGTCTCCCGCGGAGCCGGAGAATTGCTCTGGGGCCATGTAGGCGGGGGTGCCAATGATCGAGCCCTCGTGGGTGAGCTCGGTCCGCAGGGCGCTCCGGCTCTCGGACGAGAGCTGACTGACGAGCGCGTCCGCCACAGAGTCCGTCTCTCCACGCATGCTCCGCCCCGACTCCTCGGCGAGCATCCGATCCGCCTCCGAGCTCCGCCCAGGCCGGACCGTGCCGCTGGCCTCAGCATGGCGAGAGGCCTCCGCATCGTCGGCGCGGGCGAGGCCGAAGTCGACGACGCGGACCCGCCCGTCATCGCCGATCATCACGTTGTCGGGCTTAATGTCGCGGTGGATGAGGCCGGCGAGGTGGGCCGCGGAGAGGCCCTCGGCGACCGCCTCCATCACCGCCAGCACCTCCCGCCAGGAGCGCGGGGCGGCCTTGAGCCAGGCGGAGAGCGTCACCCCCTCGACCAGCTCCATCGCCGTCCACACCTGGTCGCCGAGGAGCCCGACGTCGTAGACGGCGACCACGTTCGGGTGCTGGAGGCGGGCCATCGCCTGGGCCTCGCGGAGGAGGCGGGTGCGATCCTCCTCGCGCGCCTTGGCCGAGAGGAGCAGCTTGAGCGCGACCCTCCGGTCGAGCTCCGGATCAAAGGCCGCGTAGACGACCCCCATACCGCCGGCGCCGAGGCGGCCGAGGATCACGTAGCGATCGACCAGAGACCCGCGCTCCAGCAGCTCCGCTACAGGAGCCGGCGGCCGATGATGGACCGCCGACTCGCTCACCGCGATGAGCGTCGGCATGTGGCTCTCCGCGCTGCCCGGGCTCACGGAGCTCGCAAAGCCCTCCCCTGCGCGCTCCGCCGCGCGGGCCGTCTCGCTCTCCCCTGTCCTCTCCGCCATCGAGCACCCGGTCCGCCGAGCTCGATGGCTCGCCGGCCGCCCTAGTCTACGATCTCGCGACCTCTCCGAGCGTCGCGCATCAACCGCGAATAACCCCGCGTAGGCGCGAGTTCACCCCGCTCACGCCGATGTGCAGAGTCATGGCGAGGACGATCGCAGGGGTCGTCGCTCCGCGGTGCCGACCCCAAGACCCCGGCACCGCCCCGCTCCCCGATCCGGCGGGGAACGGCGATCGCGTCGCCTCGAGCGAGCGTCGTCAGGCCCGCGACCCAAGGACGAGCGAGACCTTCGCCATCGGAGCGTCGAGCACGATCCTGCACCGCTGCGCTCTGGCGAACGCCCAGAGGTCGGCGACCGCGGCACGTACACCCAGGAGTGCACAGGAAGGAGCTTCAGCCCGCGCTCGTCGTCGGGAACGGCGGCGGCGGTCGCTTCGGCAGGTCGAGAAAGCCCCGCTCGAGCGTCGCATAGTCGACCTCGGCGTCGAGCCGCGCGAGCACCGAGTAAAAGCCGAACTGGAGGCGGTTCATGAAGAAGACCCCCGGCGGGAGCGCGACGACCGAGCCATCCGGGTCCTTGCGGGCGGCGAGCACCAGTCCCTTCATCGTCGCGACCAGGTCGGCGACGTACTCGCGCGAGATCCGAAACGGCGACTCGCGCTGGGGCTTGAACGCCCGCCGGAGATACTCGAGCACCCGGTCCTCGTAGGCGCCGCCGCGGGTCCCGAGCATCTGCCGCGCGGAGCGCTCAAAGGCCGCCTCATCGCCGTCTGCGGCCGCCCGGTGGAGCTGACAGGCGTACTCCTGACGGCCGGGCTCGGCGAGCTGGACGCAGCCGAAGTCGAGGAAGGTGACGACCCCGTCCGCGCCGAAGAAGTAGTTCCCGGGGTGGGGATCGGCGTTGAAGATGCCGCCGACGATCGTCCCCTTGTAGACGAAGCGCCACAGGGTCTCGCACCACGCGGCCCGCTCCGCCTCGCCCGCCCGGCTCGCCTCCTCCAAAGATAGCCCCGAGGCCAGCTCCGAGGTGAGCACCCGGGCGCTCGAGCGCTCGCCGATGATCGTCGGGATCCGGATCGTCGGATCGCCGGCGTGGATCTCCGCGAAGTGGCGCTGGCGGGCGGCCTCTAGGGTGTAGTCGAGCTCCTCGCGGAAGCGCGCGCGGACCTCGCTGAGCATCTGACCCGAGCCCAACGCGCGCATCCCGAAGAGGCCCAGCGCCGCCTCGAGCACGCCGGCCCCGGAGAGGTCCCCCTCCAGGGCCGCGGCGATCCCGGGGTGCTGCACCTTCACCGCGACCTCGCGCCCGTCGTCGAGGCGCGCCCGGTGGACCTGGCCTATCGACGCCGACGCGAAGGGCTGCTCATCCCACTCGGCGAAGAGGGTCCCGAGCGGCGCCCCGAGCTCCTCCTCGACGAGGCCGCGGACCGCCGCCGCAGGCGACGACGGGGCCTTCGCCTGGAGCCCGCCGAGGGCCCGCTCGTAGCGCTCGCGCTGCTCCTCGGGGAGGAGGCCGTCGACGTAGGAGGCCATCTGCCCGACCTTCGCCGCCAGCCCGCGGAGGGTCCCGAGCGCCTCCGCAGCCCGGAGCGCGGCGGCGTCGTCATCACGCCCGAGGAGCATGCTCGCCCCAGCCCTCGCCCCGGCCCCGGCCATCCGCGCCCAACGCCCGAGGCGCCCGGTCGGCAGCTTGCGCTCGTCGGTCATCGTCCCGCGGATGATAGCCCCTGCCCCCACGCGCTCCTAGACCGTCCGCGAGCGACGACGAGCGACGACGAGCGGATGATGGCGCAGATCTCCAAGCCGCCGGACGTCATGATCCAGAGCTGTCGATGGACCCGCTCGTGCTCGCCCTTACGCAGGTCCGGCCGGGCCCTGCTCATCGCGCAGCGTGAAGACCGACTCCCGCCGGTTGGGGCCGGTTGGGCCTCGCCGACCTCAGCGCCGGTCGTCACCCCGCGCGCGAGTCAGGCCACGGCGAGAGCCCCAGGTGTCGCGCGACCGCGGGATCGTCGACCGGGTAGACCCGCTCCCTCGGCAGCTCCAAATGATCCAGGCGACCGCTGCGGACGAGCGCTCCCTGCTCGCGGACAAAGCCGCTGATGTCCTCAATGCCGAGGCAGAAGCGGGTCGCGTAGTCGCGGAGGACTGGCCCGCGCAGCCCGAGCTGGACCGCCCGCCGGGCCACCTTGGCCCCCGTCGGATCGTGGTCGGGATCCCACTGGAGGCGGACATCCGAGGAGGCGACCCGCTCCTTCCACGCCGCGTGGCTCGGGTAGGCGTCGGCGTCGTGGCTGGAGTGCACAGCCGCCGCGAGGATCTCGTCAAAGCCGCGCCGGTCGAGACGGATCGCCAACACCACCTCCTGCCCCCGCTTCTCGGCCCAGCCGCAGCGATACATCATCCACAGGAAATTGGGCTTGATCCAGCTCATCCGCGAGAACGACCAATCGCCGCCGAAGCGCTGATGCTCCGCCGCGTACTCGCCGATGCTCGGACGATAGGCCTGGTAGACGACGATCGAGTCGTCGTCGTAGTGGGCCATGATGTGCCGACCCTCCCGCGGCCAACGAGCGACCTGCTCGTGGTAGCTCACGGTGTTCCAGCTCTTTACCCGTGCCATAATAGTGTTCCATCTACACTATCATGCAAAGCCCTGCAAGCGCCGCCAAGCCCCGAGGAGCCCGGCGTGCGACTGCGAGCGATGCCACTCGGCCGGGGATGAGTCGCCCTCTTCGTCGAAGCGTACGATCGTAGCGCTGACATTCGTCTACGACGTAGAACGACCAAATATGCATAATCTGTCGTCGGCTGATAGCGCCGACGCGACCGTTCACAGCGAATAATCGGAGCACCTTTTTGCCCCTCGCAGAGCGCCTATTGCAGGGCTGCTAGGGCCCGAGATCGTAGTCCGGGTCGAGCCAGCTCGGACGCGCGAGGCCGAGGTGATCACAGAGCACATGCTCGGCGGTCTGGAGCGCCCCCTCGACCCAGCTCTGGACGTTGGAGTAGGCCTCGCCGCAGATATGGATCTGCTCGTCGGGACAGATCTCGTCGGCGGTCGACCAGCTCGGGTCGAGCGGCTTACGCATCCGCTTCATCACCTCCCAGTAGCGAAAGCCGGCCTTCCAAGCGTGCCAAGCGGCGCCGTGGGGGTCGGTGCCCCAGTCCTGGAACGCGGCGGTGTAGGGCCTTGGGATCTCGCGCAGACCGTGGACCTGGCGCAGCAGGCCCTGGATCGCGCCGACCATGGTCTCGGTGACCTGGCCGACGTCGCGGGCGTCGAGCGGATCTTCACCCTCGCCGAGGAAGGGGTTGCTCTCGCCCGTAAAAGGAGCGCCCCCCTCGAACGCCTTCCAAAACGCGGCCGAGGCGTCATCGCCGTAGCTGGCCATCAGCAGCGAATTGGTGTTACTGGGATCGGCCCCCTCCTCCTCGCCCTCGGTCGGAAAGTAGAAGGTCTGGCGCACCGGAAGGTCCGTCACCGAGTGACCGGCGACGAGCCCGAGCCCGCGCCACCACGGCCTGTCGTAGCCGAGGAAGAGCTTGAACGCCGCCTGCTTGATCACCGAGCGGAGGTGGACCTGGACCCACGGGTGCGAGAAGAAGAAGTTGCCCTGGTCGAGGAGCTCGAGGCCCCGCCGCGGCATCGCCAGGATCAGCCGATCGGCGTAGACGACCCGCTCCCCGTCGCCGCCCTCGCAGGCGAAGAGCAGGCGATAGCGCCGCGGGGCGCCCTCCGGGCAGCGCTCGAAGCGGAGCAGGCGATGGCCGGTGAAGAGGGACTCCCGCCCCTGCTCGCGCTTCGCCGTCTCGGCGAAGCCGGCCGCCAGCGAGCGCGGGAGCTGGTCCATCCCGCCGACGAGGGTCCGGTAGCGGACGCCGTCGTGAAATTGATCGACCTGGAGCGACGAGGCCGCGTTGCCGTTGGCGACGCTCGTGTCGTAGCCGCCCGCGTCGCGGACGAAGGCGTAGGCCTCCGACGAGAGCACCCGGTAGAGCAGGTTCCAAAAGCCGTGGCTGTAGAGCGGCTGGCCGAAGACCAGGCGCTCAGCCTGCTCGGCGATCCCCATCCCCTCACCGTCGGGGATGTAGGTCTTGGTCATGTACTCCAGGATCTCGTCGGGCGTCTTGCCGCGCTCGTGCCACTCCATGTGGTAGCGATCCGCCGCCTCCTCCGCCAGGTCGCGCATTCGCATGTGCTTGCGCCGGAGGAAGAAGAGGTTGTTGCCGTCACCGTCGGGGTTGTCAACGCCGCGGAGGAAGGCCCGCGACGCCAGCCCGAGGTGGTCGATCACCCCGCCGATAAGCCGCTGAGCCTCGGGGATGTAGCGCATCCCGCCGAGCTCCGCGACGACGTTGGGCATGCCCGGGAGGTTGCGCGAGAAGAGCCGACCGCCGATCCGCGAGCTGAGCTCAAAGAGCCCGACACGCCGCTTTGGATCGTCCTCTAAGAGCCGCCACGCGCAGTAGGAGCCCGCGACGCCGCCTCCGACGATCGCGATCTCGAGATCCAGCGCTGAGGCCTCCGCCTCCGCGCCCGCACTGTCCCCTCGATCTGCCAGCTCGACCATGCTCACCTCTCCTCTGAGGGTGCCATCAACGGATGATCTGAGCTGGCGTTTCAACGGCTCGCGTTCGCGCGGCGCCGGGCGAGCGTCCCCGCTCGCTCGAACCCCAGACGATCGCGAGAGCGGACGGGAGCGGGCCGTGGCGGCCAGGTCCCGCCGCCGCCGCGAGCGAGCTCGAAGCTCACGGTCCGAGCTCTAGAGCTTGGTGATCACGACCTGTCTGGGACCTGTGTGAACACCGTCCTCGCCTGCCGCGTTGGCGCCCGTGTTGTGGCTGAGACCGCCCTTTCCGTAGGCGTGGGTCTGACCACCGTTGACACCTCCACCGTCGCCCCCCTGATAGCCACCGCCGCCGCCGTTGACACCGTCATCACAGACCTCAACGTCGGCCTGGACAAAGCCGTCGCCGCAGCTCGCGAGGGCGCAGGTGTCGAGACATCCGCGCTTCGCGCTGTGTCCGTGTGGGTGAGCGCTCACCTCGTGCTTGGCGAGGGGCGGAGCTTGGGGGCTGTAGGCGGGCGGGCGAGGGGCGACGAGGCGGGTCCCTCGCGGACGCGGGTCCTCCCATGCCACGTGCTCGCCACGGGATAGGCTGACGTGCTTGAAGAGACAGGGTACGCGTGTCTCCGCGCGAGGCACGGGTCCTCCCGCTGCGTCCCACCCGTCGCCCCTCGCTCGCCCGAGCAAGTCTTCCTGGGCTCCGCTACCGGGTGCGTAGAGGACTCGCGAGCGCAGACCTTCTCTCGACACATGCTCGTCGAGTCTCTCGACGATGATGAGAAACAACGCGCATCGCCGGTCGAACTTCGGTCCGTGCCGAAGTCCGAGCGATCGAGAGCCTCCGAAATGCCTGTGAGAACACCGAGCACGAAGCTGCCGCCGAGGAAGAGGTTGTAGACGTGGCTCAGGACATGCGTCGCTTCGTCGTAGCCGCGCTTGTTCTCGAAGACCTTCACGCGGCCGTTGATCGAGCGCCGGAGCTTGAGGCGATCGAGCCGCGAGCGTGAGCCCAGTGAAGGGAGTCACAGGAGCCGGGTCGACGACCAACTCTACGGGCGGAGGCTCGAAGCTCTTGCACTTCGGTCGAGCGCTTACCTGTGGGCTCCGTTCTCGCCGACGGTCGGCCTTGAGATGACTCGCGGGAGTTGTCCCGCTCGGTGTTCTCACTGGGGCCTCGGAGGCTCGCGCTCGCTTGGGCTTCGGTACGGACCGAAGTTCGGCCGACAATGCGCGTTGTTTCTCATCATCGTCGAGAGTCGCGACGAGCACGTACCGAGCGAAGACCTACGCGAGCAAGCGATCCACGTACTCGCAAGCGGAGCGCCTACAGATCTGCTCCCGACTTCATATGATCTGTACCAAGGGTCACTCTCTCGATCGAGGCGATCGCCGAGCGTCCAGCGGAGCGCCGACAGACTCGCTCGGGCGAGCGAGGGGCGACGGGTGGGACGCAGCGGGAGGACCCGTGCCTCGCGCGGAGACACGCGTACCCTGTCTCTTCAAGCACGTCAGCCTATCCCGTGGCGAGCACGTGGCATGGGAGGACCCGCGTCCGCGAGGGACCCGCCTCGTCGCCCCTCGCCCGCCCGCCTTCAGCCTCCGAGCTCCGCCCGTCGTCAAGCAGGAGGTGAGCGCTCACCCGCGCAGACACGGTCGAAGCGCGAAATCCGTGTCGTCAGGGGTTCTACGCGGGCTTGTGAGGGCACCTCACGCCAGCGCTTATTTCAGGGCTAGGGACCCACGAGGCGCAGGCCGACCGCCGCCGCGTAGCGCTTGAGCGCATGGTCCACCGCGACCCGGTCGACCTTTCGATCGCCCTGCGAGCGCTCGCGGTGGAGCGCGAGCACCCGCAGCGTCCCCTCGCGCCGATCCGCCTTGAGGTCGACGCGGGCGATCAGCCGATCGGCGGCGAGCACCGGCATGCAGTAGTAGCCGTAGACCCGCTGGGCCGCAGGCTTGAAGATCTCGAGCACCTGCTCAAAGCCGAAGAGCTCGAGGACCCGGCCGCGGTCCCAGAGCAGCGGGTCAAAGGGCGAGAGGAGCACCCCGCGATCGCGCCGCGGCCGACGGCGCCGCAGGCCTGCGGCGAGCTCCAGATCTTCAGGTCGGACCCACCCTTGCTTCTCCCGGCCCTCGTCCCCGACGAGCGTCGCCGGCACGACCTCGCCCGCCTCGACGAGCTCGGCGAGCGCCGCCTTGATCGCCGGCCGCAGGTTCCGAAGCCGCCAGGTCGACGCGAGGGTCCCCGTCGTCGCCCAGCCGTGGCCGGCGAGCGCCCGCAGGAGGAGGGTGCGCAGGGCGGCGCCATCGTCGAGGGATCGCCGGCGGACGGCCGACGGCAGCACCCGGCTTGTGAGGTCGAAGGTGCGGAGGAACGAGGAGCGCGAGGCGATCGCCAGCTCCCCCGCGGACCAGAGCGCGGTCGCGATCTTCTTGGTCAGCTTGAGGTTCCACCAGCCTGCGCTGGAGCTGCCCTCGAGGTCCGCCGAGCGCAGCGGACCCTCGACCTCGATGCGTCGCAGGATCTGGCGGGTGAGCTTGGGATGCTGGCCGAGCACGTCGCCCCACCACGGGTGGGTCTTGAAGGCGCGGCGGCGGAAGGCGAAGGCTGGATAGAGATCGTGGGGGATCCAGGAGACCTCGTGGCCCCAGTACTCGAAGAGCGGAGCCCCAGGCCGCAGGAGCGCCTCGGCGAGCTCCGCCGAAAAACCCTCGAGGCGCGAGAGGAGGACGATCGCGTGGCTGCGGGCGCCCGCCACCGCGACCGTGTCGAGCTGGAGATAGCCGAAGCGATCGATGATCGCCTGGGCGTCGCTGCGCGCCGCCTCCTCGCCCCGCCGCGCCCGCTCGCGCAGCCCGGTAGGCTCCGGCCGCCAGAGCCCGGCCCGGGCGATCGCGAGGCGACGTACGGTGGGCAGATCAAGTCCGATCGCGGCGACCATCGCCGGCAAACCTAGCACCTGTGGGGCGAGGACCGCTCGCGTCTTCTCGCGGCAGGTGTCGATGGAGCGGGCCTCTGCGGACAGATCAGCGTTTCTTGGACTCCCTTGAGCGGGGCGCCCTCTCCCGAGAACGGGGGCGCAAGGGGCCCGCCGACGCAGTAGTGTCGAGCGCACAGGGAGCACCCATGCACGTACAACGTCTCGCACTCACGACCCTCGCGACCCTCACAGCCCTCTCGCTCGCCGCCTGCAGCGGTGACGACAGCTCGACGACGCAGAGCTCGACGAGCCAGTCGACCTCGGCGCCCACCAGCACCGGGCAGACGACCCAGGGGACCGACTCCTCGTCGAGCTCCTCCGGCAGCGGGACCAGCGGCACGTCGTCCTCGGGGACCGCCACCGCCACCGCCACCGCCACGACCGACCCCACCTCGACGACGACGACCGACCCCACCTCGACGACCGACCCCACCTCGACGACGACGACCGATCCCACCTCGACGACCGACCCCACCTCGGGCTCGACCTCTAGCTCGACCTCAGAGGGGACGACCGGCGACCTCTGCGTCGAGATCAAGGGCGACTGCTCCAAGGGTCAGGCCTGCTGCGAAGGGCTCAACTGCTGTGAGGGCGTCCCGGTCCCGCCCGGCGAGGAGTACTGCTCCGACATGTGTCCGATGAGCGATCGCAACCTCAAGGCTGACTTTCGCAGCGTCGATCCTGCGACGGTCCTCGCCAAGGTCGTGGCGATGCCGATCACCAGCTGGCGCTACAAGAAGGACGGCGCCGAGGTCCGCCACCTCGGGCCGATGGCCCAGGACTTCTCCGCGGCCTTCGGCCTGTGGAACACCGACCGGATGATCTTCCCGCTCGACGCGACCGGCGTGTCGATGGCCGCGATCCAGGGCCTGCACCAGCGCCTCGTCGACGCCGAAGAGGAGAACGCTGCGCTGCGGAGCAAGCTCAGCGATCTGGAGCGGCGACTCGGCGCCCTCGAGGCCGCCGAGACGCCGAACGCACGGGCGACGCCCCAGTAGACCACGACCGGTCCAAACTTCGGGCGCCGTCGCCCTCAACATGCCGGCGCTCTGGACGTGCGTCCGACTCCTGGGAATGGTCTGTGAGGGCTGCGCCGCGAGCGGCTGACCTGACGCCGGAGAGTCGTCGAGTCGAACGTCGAAGCGTCGAAGCGTCGAAGCGTCGAAGCGAACGACCCAAAGAACACCCGCCGCTGCCCGACGCCGCGAAGGCGTCGTCCAGCGGCGGGCCCGGCCCCGTCGACTACTCGTCGGAGTCGGCCTTGGTGCTGAGCCGATCCGGGATCACCGTCCCCGCAGGGGGTGGCGGCGGCGTGCGACCCGGCCGCCGCATCGGCGGCGGGCTGAAGCTCCGATCGGAGCGCTCGGCGGGGGCGCTCGGCGTGGTCCCCGAGTGACCCATCATCGTCGCCTGCCGGGCGGGCTTGCTCGCGGGCTCATCGAGCGGTCGCGAGCCGACCTCCGGGGTCGGCATCCCAGCCCAACCGGGCGCCTCTTCTCCTTCGGCCTGGACCGGCACCTTCCACGCCTGCGACTGCGACGCGGCCGCGGGCGACGGCGTGACCGCCGAGCTTCGGACCGCGCTCGCAGCCCTCGCAGCTTGGGCCCGGAGCACCCGCGTCGGCGCCTCGGAGAACATCTTCAGCCAGTAGCCGCCGCTGGAGAAGCTCTGCCAAGCCCAGGGCAGCCAGCGCATCAGCGACCAGGCCAACCACAGCGCCCAGGCGAGCATCGCCCCGCGGTACCACCACATCGACACGGCGATGATCCACGGCCGCGGCACGCCGCCCTCGGAGCGATCCTGGAACCACTCGAGCGAGCTGCCGTAGGAGCCGTTGCCCTGGATCTGCATGTCCGGCTGGCCCAGGAGCCCGGACGTGATCGCGCCGATCAGCGCGCCGAGGGCCGCGAGCGTCCAGCCGAAGAGGACGAGCTGGCGCAGGTTGAACCAGCCGCTGCTCATCGTCGGCTGTCGTCGGCGCCAGGCCAGGGCCAGGATCCAGCCGACGACGAGCATCGCCGCCGGCACCGGCAGCGGCGAGAGGCCGAGGCCGAGGAGGAACCACTGGTGGACCCGCAGCGGGGTCCCCTTGACCCGGCTGAGGACCAGCGCCGCGAGCACCAGCATGATGATGTAGCTCCAAAAGAGCACCGCCGGGCCGAGCGTCGGACCGTCCATCCAGAGGATCCAGCGATCGCTCGGGAACTCGACGTGGACGCTGACGTTCACCGCCGCCGCCCCGAGGCCGACCGCCGGCGCGTCGTAGCGACGGGTCAGGGTCATGGGCTCGCGCCAGGTCAGCGCCACCGTCTGGGCGCCCGGGACCACCGGCACCCGCACCTGGGAGCCGGACTGGCCGATCTGCTGCTCGCTGCCGTTTACCAGCACCGACTGGAGCTGCGCCTCCGGGGGGAGGACAAAGTCGTGCTGACCGCCGCGGCTGGAGCGGACGCTCACCGTCAGGGTCGCGTCCGTCGCCCGAAGCCCCGGGCGGAGCTCGAGGCGGGCGTTGTCGATCGTCTTGGTCTGGCCCTCGATCCCCTCGGGGCGCGAGACCACCAGCGAGATCCCCTCGCCGGGCCAGGGCTGCCACTCCCGGAGGCCGCCGTCGCCCTGGCGGATCACCGGGATCCCCTCGTGCTCGACGTGCCACACCGGGCCGACCTGGAGGCGCCACAGCTCGACCCAGGGCTGACCCTCAGCCGCCGTCAAGGCGACGGTCGGCTGGACCTCGAGGGCCGAGCTCCACTCGGCGACGAGCACGTCCGGGGCCATGTTGACCTGGACCTTGTCGTCCTCGACCCGTAGGTCGGCGGTCGTCACCGACTCGCCCGCGAGGAGCGGCACCGCCAGGACCACCGCGGAGCCCGGCGGCGAGAGGCGGACGACCCGGGTCTTGACCTCCCAGGTGAGCCCCAGATCGAGCTCGCGCTCGACCCGGACGAAGGCCGGCAAGGGGCCCATCTCGAGGGTGTCGGAGGCCTTGTCCTCGGAGTGGATCCGGGTGAGCTGGAGGTCCGGATCGGCGATCCCGTCCTCGTGGATCCCGTCGATCGTCCAGCCCGTCGACCTCGCCTCGACCCGGTGGGGCGGCAGCGGGAAGGCGATCTGCACGGTCTCCCGCGCCGGCAGCGGGCCCTCCAGGACCAGGCGATGACGCCCGGCCGGGAGGTCGATCCAGAGGTTGCCGTCGGCGGTCCGGGCGAGGCCGCGGCCGGGCTCGCCCGGCGCCTGATCGTCGACCAGGACCGAGGTCGGCAGCCACTGCGCGGCGTTGCCGGGGAGCGGGGTCGCGATCGCGCTGGCGGTGTGGAGCTCGATCACCAGCCGGAGCTGCTCGCCGTCCGCCGTGAGCTCGACCCGCGGGATCACGGCGCACTCCGGCAGACAGGCCGGGGTCTCGACCAGCCGCGCTCGGAGCTGGCTCAGCACCTCGTCGCGGGGGACCTCGTCCGCCGCCGCCCGCTGCGGGGCGAAGAGGGTGCCGAGGCCGATCGCGAGGGCGAGCGAGGCGGCCGCTCCGGACCCCTTGCCGCCCTTGCCCGCCGGCGCGCTCTCGCGGCGACGACGACGGCCGAAGACGCCGAGGACGACCAGGCTGAGCAGGGTCATAAACGCGACCCGGACAGCGGCGAGGCTGAGGTTAGCCATCGGGTTCAGGAGGTAGAGCTGGACCCGCTGATCGCGATCGACAGGGCCGCTCCAGCCGAGCGAGAGGCACCGCCAATTCCAGCTCGGCACGCCGGGCCCGGTCTGGATGACGGTGCTCGCGTCGTACTCCTGGAGCCGCTTCTTCGAGGCGATCCTGCCGAAGCTCCCCTGCTTCGCGATCTTGTAGTCAGGGCGGCCCATCGTCCCCTCTTCGCCCTTGTGGCGCTGGCCCTGGCCCCCCTCGAACTCCCGCTCGCCCCCACCCGGGAGGCCGTCGATGCCCTGGACGAAGTCGCCGGCCATCTGCTCCTCGATCATGTCGTCGAGCTTCGCGTCGTCGTCGTAGTCCTCGTCCATCATCGGCTCCGGCGCGAACTCGGCCTGCGGCGGCGCCGTCGCGGCGACCTGGTAGCTCTTGTCTTCGTAGCGACCGCCGCCGAAGAGCATGCTGCCGAGGTCATCGCTGCTCGTCTTCTCGAGCGCAGGGTAGAGCCCGCCGCGGAGCTGCTGCACCGAGAAGCCGACGACGATCCCCGCGAGGATGACCAGCATCGACAGGCGATAGAGCTGGACGACCTTGCGCAGGCGCCCCTCGGGGAGGACCCGCAGCAGCCCCTCGCCCGCGAGGACGAAGAGCCAGATCGCCCGCGGCGCCATCCACTCAGGGAACGAGAGGGTCAGGGTCAGCAGCGCGAAGAAGCCCCAGAACACCCCGTAGAGGCGGGCGATGCCGATCGTGATGACCAGGACCAGGAAGATCTGGAGGAGGTCCCAGCGCTTGATCCACGAGTCGTCGACCTCGTCGACGCCGGCGACGTGGAGGAGCCGCCACCCCGGCGGCAGGTGCAGGGTCCCGGAGACCTCGTGAAAGTCGTGCTCCCAGTCGACCGCCGAGAGCGACTTGCTCATCGGCACCCGCGACTCGGCCTGGACGTTGAGCGCCCGCTGCCGGATCTCGATGCCCGGCCGCTGCTCGTCGCCCAAGTGGGTGATGAATTGATCCTTGCCGCCGGCGCTGACCCGACCGAGCGTCGCCGGCGCGCCCATCGTCAGGCGCGAGCCGCCGTAGAGCTCGCCGGAGATCCTGTCGCGGACCGTCAGGCCCTTGCCGTCAAAGTCGAGCCACCACTCGCGATCGATCCGCAGACGATCGGGCCCGCGATCGACCTCGCCGCGGTGGGTCTCGGCCATCAGCATCGTGTCGCCGGGGCGGACGCGATAGGCCGGCAGGCTCTTCCACTCCTCGGGCAGGCGGGTCTGCTGGGGATCGACCGCGTCGACCCCGGAGAGCTCGACCCGGCGCAGCTCGTTGTGGGCCTCGAAGACCCAGATCTCCTCCTCTGCCCAGGGGCCTTCGGTCGCCTCCAGAGGGAGCGCGGTGATCGGCATGCCGTAGCGGGCGTCGACCGAGATCATCCAGCGGCCCGGGCGGACCTGGGCCCGGAGGCTGCCGTCCGGCTCCAGGCGGACCGGCAGCTCCGAGGTCACCGCCATCGCCACAAAGCCGGTGAGGAGCGCGTCGCCGAGGACCACCTCGCGGTTCTTCCCCGAGACCTGGAGCTCGACCTGGGTGGTGACGACGATCGGCAGGGTGTCGGCGACGCGGCGGTTGACCACCAGCTCCAGGCGGTTGGTCTCGGCCCCCTCCTCCGCCCTGCGGTGGAGCCAGACGACCCCGTCCGCCTCGCGCTGCGGGGCGGTCAGCACCTTCTCGCCGCCCTCCGCGTCCGTGATCCGCAGCTCCAGGAGGCCCGTCTCCGGCGGGACCTGCAGGCGCTCGGGCATGCTGTCCCAGAGGAAGACGCCGCGCAGCTCGTGGATCCCCTCGGTCAGCTCGACGCCTGGCGTCCCACCGCGGGCGATGACCACCGCCACCTCGCCGTCGACCGTCACCTCCTGGGGCCAGCGCTCCGCGTCCCCCGGCAGCGGCACCCAGCCGCGCTCGTGGACCTGCCACTCTTGCTCAAAGCTGCCGCGCTTGTCGGCGATGACAAAGGACAGGTTCGACGGCCACTGACAGCGGCGGGCCTCCGAGGATCCCTGGAGATAGGGACAGCGCGCCTGGGGCAGATCATGGAGCACCCAGTCGACCCAGGGCCGAAGCGGCTCCGGGACCTCCTCGATCGTAAGCGGGGCCGCGTTGGCGGGGGAGAGCCCCGCCACCAGCCAGAGGAAGAGCACGAGGGGGGCGATGGTCAGCGCGCGTAGCATGGCAGTCCCGGGGAGCCTCAGCGTACCGCGGCCTGCGAGCGCCCGGCGAGGGCCAATCGAGCCCGCCAGCCGGCGGCGTAGAGCGTTGTTTCGCGGGTCTGCGCCAGCCCTCCGCGGCAGCTGCAGGTCGGAGCCACAGGGTAACTGCTCAGCTTCGCGCCGGAGCTCCGTCCGCTCGAGACCGCGGCAACCTCCGGCGTCTTTCCTTTGTTCGTCGGATCTCGCCGGGCGGGTGAACCGAGCGCCTCGGTCTTCGACTACCGAGAGCGCGACGCTCGCGGCGGGTCACGTCCATTGTCTTGACGCTTCGCCGACGTGTTGCGCGAAAAACCTAGGAACTTGTCATGCCCCTATCCTCCTCCGCTCATCAAGCCCTCCGCCTCTCCCACCCGTCGACCGCGAGGGCTCCGAGACGCCTTCGCGCGCTCTCCGGTCGCTTCCTCCTCGGCGTCTCCCTCGCCCTCGCAGCCTGTGTCGGCGACGACAACGGCGACTCCGAGACGGACGTGACGACGGGCGGCTCCACTGGCTCCACTGGCTCCACCGGCTCCACCGGCTCGACCGGCTCCACTGGCTCCACTGGGGGAGAGTCCGCGAGCTCGTCCGGCTCGACCTCCGGCGGAGCGACCGAGGCCACAGATAGCTCGGGGAGCGCCTCGGACTCGGACTCGTCGACGAGCGACGCGACCTCGACCAGCGACTCCACTGGGGGCGAGTCCACCGGCGAGACCGGCGACTCGACCACCGGCACCACCACAGGCGGGGTCGGCTCGCTCGAGGGGGCCTGCGCCGCGGTCTGCACTCTCTTCGACGATTGCGAGAGCGAAGAGTTCCCCGGCGTCGACGAGTGCGTCGACGAGTGCTCGATCACCTGGGCGAGCGACGAGGACGCGTGCGAGGACGCGGGCATCGTCTTCCTCGGGTGCCTCGGCTCGGGGACCTGCGAGGACCTCGACAGCGACCTCTTCTGCGCCCTTGAGTACAACGCTGTCGTCGCCGCCTGTGCACCCTAGCGGACCCCGCGTGGGTCCTCCGGACGACGCCGCACCGGTCTCTGGCCGGGACCGGCGTCGTCCGCCTTTCGCCCCCGTGACCTCGCCCGTCCACGCCTCGCGGCCCTCCGCCCGGCTCGCGCCGCTCCCTCCCCCGTGGTAGCTTCCCGCCGTGCTAGAAGCGGCCCCCCAAGCCCAGCGAAATCCGATCAGGAGGCTCTACGACTGGGTCTTGAGCTGGGCCGACACTCCCTACGGGGTCCCGGCGCTGCTCGTCCTCTCGTTCACCGAGTCGAGCTTCTTCCCGATCCCGCCGGACATCCTCCTGATCGCCCTCGCCCTGGCGAAGCCCGAGCGCGCGTTCTACTACGCGCTCCTGTGCACGATCGCCTCGGTCCTCGGCGGCCTCTTCGGCTACTTCATCGGCTATGCCCTGTGGGCCACCGTTGAGCCGATCCTCATCGGCAGCATCATCTCCGAGGCCAACTTCGAGGCGGTGACCGGCCGCTACCACCAGTACGGGGAGATCGCGGTCTTCGCCGCCGCCTTCACGCCGATCCCCTACAAGGTCTTCACCGTCGCCGCCGGGGTCGCCCAGCTCGATCTCCTGAAGTTCGCCGGGGCCAGCCTCTGCGGCCGCGCCGGTCGCTTCTTCCTCGTCTCGCTGGTGATCCGCCTCGCGGGGCCGCGGGCCAAGGAGCTGATCGAGCGCTACTTCAACGCCGCGACGATCGTCGGCGCGATCCTCCTGATCGGCGGCTTCGCCCTGATCAAGCTCCTCAAGTGAACCGAGCCACAGCCCCATGCACGAAGTCGTCCTCGACAGCCCCAACCTGAACACCCTCTCGGTCGCGACGATGACGGATCTGCGCGCGCAGCTTCACCGCGCCGGCGGTGCGCCGCTCCTCCTCCGCGGCGAGGGGCGGGCCTTCTCCGCCGGCCTCGACCTGCACGAGGTCACCGGCCTCCAGGGCGCGGCCGTCGGCGAGTTCATCGCCCTCCTGGACGGCTTCCTCCTCGACCTCTTCACCTACCCCGGGCCGACCGTCGCCTGGGTCAACGGCCACGCGATCGCCGGCGGCTGCCTCCTCGCGCTCTGCTGTGATCACCGGATCGTCGCCGATCACCCGAAGATCAAGATCGGCCTCACCGAGGTCGCCCTCGGGATCGCCTTCCCGCCGGGGGCGCTCGCGATCGTCCGCTACCGCCTCGCCAAGCAGCACCTCGACGAGATCGTCCTCGGCGCCCGCCTCTACGACCCCGGAGAGGCCCTCGCCCGCGGCTTCGTCGACGAGGTCGCGAGCGACCCGGAGACCCGCGCCCGGGCCCGCCTGGCGGAGCTCTCCGCCCACCCCCAGCCGGGCTACGCCACCGCCAAGGCGGCCCTGCGCGGCGCGGTCGCGGCCGAGGCCGCCGCCGCCCTGCCGGCGTTCCTGGAGGAGAGCGTGAAGCTGTGGAGCGGCGATGAGCTCAAGGGGCGGGTCGCCGCGCGCCTCGGCAAGGGCAAGAGCAAGACCTCGAGCTGACCTCGCGCCGACCTCGAGCCGACCTCAAGCTGAGCCCGGGAGGGCCTGGGCGCGCCGCGACCGGGCGAGGAGGACGAGCTGCCGTCCGGTGACGAGCCCCGCGGTCGCCCCCATCAGCGTCCCGCCGATCAGAAAGGCGACCCCGAAGACCCGCAGAGGCGGGTCGTCCGGCACGAGCGCCTTGGATGGTCGAGAGGACAGGAATACTCCGCAGCCGCACCGCAAGACCGGCCGGCGACATCAACTGGCACGATCGACCGAGCCGGCGACGAATCCGCTCACACCGAAGCGCGATTGACCGCATGCTCCGCTGAGAAGCGGCCAAAGTCTCGCCATACCCCGCCCTCGCTCCCACGCGGCCCCGAGCCCGCTGGTAGAGTAGGGCATGGCACGGGTCTTATGGAGGGTTGTCGGCTATCTCCTCCCGATCGCCACGATCGTCGGCGGCTGCATCATCGACAACCCCGACTACGACGAGAACGTCAGCACGACCTCGAGCTCCGGGATGGCCTCCCTAAGCGGCGCCTCCGCGGCGGCCACGACGGGCTCGACGACGGGCTCGACCGCGAGCGGCGGATCCATGAGCGCGACGGGCTCCACCTCGACGACCGGCTCGACGGACACCACCGACGCCACCACCGACGCCACGACGGCGATCACCTCCACCGCCGACGCGACCTCCCTCACCGAGGCGAGCACCGGGACAACCGGCGACGGCTCGACGAGCACCGGCAGCCCCGACTTCGAGCCCTTCTCGATCCAGAACTACAGCGACGGCTCCTGCACCTACTACGCCGGCTGTTTCGCCAAGCAGAACGTCTACCCGACCAAGCTCCACGCGACCGAGTGCTTCTCGACCGACCTCGCCCCGCCCTTCATGATCCAGTCGGTGAGCGCCATGGTCGCCTTTCCGCTGGGCAACGCGCCGCTGCAGGTCGGCCTCCACAGCGCGGACAACCCCGGCGCCTCCGCGATCGCGACGGTCCAGCTCCCGCCCTTCTCCGGCGGCGAGGGCCTCGAGGAGCTCCCCCTGCCCCAGCCGCTCCTCGTCGAGGACTCGGAATTCTGCGTTCGCCTCTCCTCCGGCAACATCAACACTGCCCTGCCGATGGGATATGATCATAAGACGGTCGGGACGCCGGCCTCCTACATCCGTCAGCAGGTCGACTGCCAGTCCGACTTCGTCCCGCTCACCGAGCGCTTTGGCGAAGCGCAGGCCACCTGGTGCATGTCTGTGGTCCTAGGCCCGGCCTAGCCCGCCGGGCCCGCGCAAGGGCCCTCATCTCGGATCACCGCCGACTCGCCCCGACGCCGTCACTCCCAGAGGTCCGCCAGCGGCTCGGTCAGCTCGAGCACGGCCTTCCACTGCTGGAGGTGGCGGGTCGGATGATCGGGCACCTTGTCGAGCGCCTGCAGCCGCGAGCGCAGGCTCGACGAGAGCTGCTCGGCGAGGTCCACCAAGAAGAGGCTGCGGGCCGCCCTCCGGTAGGGGCGCCACTTCCAGCGGAGCAGGCCGAAGGCGAGCGCAGCCCCGGCGATCAGGATCAGCCCCGGCGCGAGCTGGTCCGCGAACACCCCGAGGAAGATGCCGACGCCGAGGAAGACGCCGAGAACGACGGTGACGATCAGCGAGAGCCGACGCTCGGTCGCATGTCGCCGCCGGAGCATCTGCGCGGCCCGCAGCGCCAACAGCTCGAGCTCGACCAGCGGCTTGACGCTGTAGGCGTCGGGGGCCTGGAGCGAGCGCAGCGGGTTGACCGAGCTGAGGGCGTTGACCTCTTCGGTCTTCGCGGCGCTGCGACCGGCCCCTCGACCGGCCCCTCGACCCATGCCCAGGCTCGCCGCCTCGGCGGCCGCCTCGAGCTCGCGCGCGTCGAGCACGGTGTCGGCGATCACCGCCTCCTCGATCGCCGCGTTCGCCCGCCGATGCAGGGTCTTGAGGCTATTTAGCAGCGCCGGCTGGAGGATCGCCGCTTCCCTGAGAAACTCGCTCATCGAAGGCCTAGAAACGCACCATCGCACAGGCGCGGGGTCCCTCGCCGCCCTTTTTCGGGCGAGGAGGCCCCGCGACGCCGACGGTCAGGGTCGCTCAGCCGCCCGCGCCCGCGCTTGAGCCCTCGGCGGGCTGCGCTCCGCTCGACGTCGGAGAGGCGGCTCCGTTGCCGCCCCCAGACCCACCGGGAGCCTCACTCGCAGCCCCGCTCTCGACGGGAGCAGCATCGCCCGTCGCGACCTTCGGCTCATCGCCCGCCGGCCCCTTCGGACCCGCCGGCCCCGAGCGCCGGAGCTGCGGCGGCTGAGGCCCCTTGCAGATCTTCGAGGCGACAGCGCAGCCACGCACCTTGAGATCATCGGTGATCTCGTCGATCCGCCCGGTATAGGCGGCCTCTCGCGCCTTGTCGCCGGCGACCTGGAGGACAAAGCGGTACTCGTCGGTGACGAAGAGCACCGCGATGTAGAACTTCGGCGTCTCCTTGCCCTGCGGCGTGTAGTCGAAGTCGAAGCGGGTGCCGACGACCCCGTTCTTCGAGCGAGCGGGCGCCTGCGCGACCAGGCGATAGCCGCGATCGCTGAGCTTGTCGACCAGGTCCGAGCCCCAGAAGCTGAGGCTGCCGCCGCGGACGTTCTTGAAGGCCCGCAGGTTCAGGCCGACGTTGTCCTGTGCCTTCATCCGCACCTCGGAGGAGTAGGCGTGGACCTCGACGAAGTCGGTCGGCGGCTCGAGCTTGTACTTCGAGCAGCCCGTCGACAGGGTCAGGCCGAGGAGGAGCGCCCCAGCGAGGGGGAGCTTGAGGAGGTTGGAGGTCGAGATGAGAGCGCGCATCGCTAGTTCCACTCCGTAGCTTCAACGCCGAGGCTGTCGACCCAGGGGAAGGGATCATTGCTCGACGGGATGTCGTTTTGGGGGCCCCGCTCGTTGATGTAGACCGTCAACGTCGAGAAGCCGATCAGGCTCTCCAAGACCCGCAGACGGCCGAGCGCCTGCTCTAGCTGCATGGTCACCTGGTCGAGCGCCTGGCGGACGTGGAGCGCCTCTTCGACGGTCCTGGTCCGCTTGAGGAGGTCGATGAGCTGGCCTTGGGTCTCGCGCAGCACCCGGATCCGGGTGGTCACGTCGACGTACTCTTCGGTGACGTCGCGGGCCTCGAGGTTCCGCTCCGTGACCATCCCGAGACCGCCGACGCCGTCCATCACCCCTCGCAGGTGGGGGGCCGGGATCCGGAGGATGAAGTAGCCCTGGCGCATCTCCTGGACATAGCCGTCGACCGCGACCGCGAGGGCCTCGACCCGCTGCATCACCTCGTCGACGTCGAAGACCGCGAGGCGCATCTGCGCGGTGTAGATGATCTGGCGGGCGACCGGCTCGGGCTCGTCGCTGCTGTCCTTGGACGAGCCGGGCTTGGCCTTGCTCGGCTCGGGCTTGGCGTCGGCCGGCTTGCTCGGCGTCGGCTCCTCGGGCGGCGCCGAGCCGCCGGGGGCGAGGCCATCGCTCTTCGCCGCCTTCTTCGCCGCTCGCCGCTCGCGCAGACCGCCCATGGCGCCGACCGAGTCGGAGTCGCTCGCGGCCATCGGCGCCGGCGGGGGCGCGTCGTCCATCGCGTCCATCGACGCCATCTCCTCCATCGGCTCACCGCCGCCGTAGTCGTCGTAGTCCGCCTCGCCGCCGTAGGCCTCGGACTCCATCGCCATGTCGGAGCGCGCGTAGGAGGCCTCGCCGGCGGACTTCTTCATGCAGCCCGGGCCGGCGAGGCCGAGTGCGATGAGCGCAAAGAGTGTTCGGTTCATGTTCATGGTCGGCACCCGCTGGGGCGGTGAGTGTACCCCTGGCCAACGACAGCGACGGCGACGCCCTTACACCGCGCCGAAAATAAAGAAGCTCCCCGGGCGTCGTCGCGCCTGCGTCGACCGCACGCGGGCCTTGACGACGCCCAGACCCGAACCAGACCCGAGCCAGACCCGAGCCAGACCCGAGCCAGACCCGAGCCAGACCCGAGCCAGACCCGAGCCAGACCCGAGCCAGACCCGAGCCAGACCCGAGCCAGACTCGAGCCAGACTCGAGCCAGACCCGAATCTAGTCCCGAAGACCGCAGGCCAAGCTCTCCCTCACCAGCGTGACGAGCCCTGCTCACGGAGCGAGTCGTCCGCCGGGAGCGCCTCCGCGGGAGCCTCCACGAATATGTCCTCAGCCTTGCCGACGATCGGCTCCACCAGCCGTCCGAGCGGCGCCTTGATCGACTCAAAGAAGCGCAGCCTGGCGAGAACGGGGTTCATCAGCCCCGAGGTGATGCAGTAGTAGGTGTCGTAGGGCGCCACGTGGTGCCGCTGATGGTGGTCCACGCCGAGGATCAGCCCGGTCGACTGGAGGCGTCGGATCCACTGCGGCGGCGAGGGCAGGTGGGCCCATCGGTGGAACTGGTTGGTGAAGAAGATCCCGACGAGAAACGCGAACATGAAGGCGCCCAAGGCCGCACCGAAGAGGCTCTCGCGGATCGGCACCAGGCCGACCGTCAGCGCCAGGAAGGGCAACGAGACGATGCAGTTCGCCCCGTTGACCTCGAGGAAGCCGTGGCGCGTGATCGCCAGGGGATCGACGTGATGTTCGCGGAAGGTCCGGAAGAACACGGGCCCTAGGAAGGGCGTATGGACCGAACCGTAGGTGTCGGCGAGGAAGTGAAAGAACCCTGAGACAAAGTCGGCCCAGAGATAGCCGCCGATCGCCGCAAAGCTGATCAGCCACCACGCGTGCTCGGCGAAGACCTCGAGCCCCGCGTCGACCTCGACCGCGAGGAGGGCCATGAGGCCGAAGAACGCGGCCATGCCGGCGGCGTCGACGAGGCGCAGGGTCAGCGACCCGCTCTGGTCGAGGTCTTCACGCGAAGGAGCAGCACGACCGCCCGCAGTCATCGCCCGTACTTTAGGATCTCGGCGCCTCCTAGGGCGAGCGGGAGGTGCGGCCCCTGTGACGTCCGTCGCCGAGAAAGAGTCGATATCGAGCGCGCCCAGGCTCACGAGCGCCCCTCACCTTGACGCCCGCGGGAGCGATCTGCTAGAGCCGAGAATAGCCAAAATGCGCATAGGATCGCTTCTATGCGCTGTGCAAGGGAGAGCCGATGCGCTCAGCACTCACCCTCTACGTCCCCGATAGTACGACGATCCGCGCCATCGAGTGCTCGCCTCCATCGTGGATGATCCAGCTCGCGCTCGAGGAGAAGGAGCTCGACTTCGAGATCGTCCGCCTCTCCCTCACCGCCGGTGAGCACCGCAGCCCGGAGATGCTCGCACGCAACCCGCGGGGCAAGCTGCCCGTGCTCACCGACGGTCCCCTCGCGGTCTACGAGACCTTCGCGATCCTCGACTTCCTGGAGCACACCTACCCCGAGCCGGCGCTGCTCCCCGCCAACAAGGCGCTGCGCGGCCTCGCCCTCACCCGCCTCCACGAGTCCGGTCACCTCAAGACCGTCGGCATGGAGCTCTTCTCCTACATCATGTCGACCCGGGGCCTCGACCTCGACCCCGCCGAGGTCGACCGCCGAGCCGCGGCATTCCACGACGAGCTCTTCTACTGGGAGTACTACTACGGCCTCGGCAAGTACGCCGCCGGCAGTCAGGTGACCTATGCGGACCTCTCCGTGTTCACCTACCTGGCGACCGCCGTCCACCTCGGCCTGCCGCTCGACGAGCGCTACCCCAACCTCGCCCGCTTCTACGAGCGGATGAAGAAGCGGATCGCCGTCGTCACGACCTGGCCGCCGTGGAAGTCGACGCCCTACCGCTACCTCTCCGAGACTGTCTAGGTCCTGCCCCTCTAGGCCCTGCCCCTCTGGGCCCTGCTCCTCTGGGCCCTGTCCCCGAGAACCTAGCCCGGCTCGCCCCTCCGGCCGCTCGCTGCCGTCAGGTCCGCGGCGACCGGCGGGCCCTCGTCGCCGTCAGGTGGACGGGGACCGGCGGGCCCTCGTCGACGGCATCATCGACGGCATCATCCGCGGGCCGCCGCGCGACCCCGGAGGGCTAGTCGACCCCGGGCGCGGGCGCCTGGGCGGGGGTGAACTCGACGGTCACCCAGCCCAGGTCCGCGACATGCGAGCTTGCGAAGAGCCGAACGCTGTGCCCTGAGCGCGTAAACCAGGCCTCAAAGCGCTGGGTGCTGGTCTTGTCTGTCCGGCTCCAACCAGCATCCTCGAGCTGAGCGTAGAAGGCCGTGTAGCCCGCCTCGGGCGAGCCGCCGAGCTCGTAGCTGCGCGACCACTCGAGCTGCATCTCCTCCTCTTGGGACATACAGCCGACCGCCTCGGCGGGGGGCGGCGCCAACGTGTCCCAAGGAGCAGGGAGCGGCCGATCGTCGCGCATCATCCCGAGACCGGAGCACGGCCCGCTCTTGCAGCCGCCGCCGACGAGCAGCGCAGAAACCCCGCAGGCGATCATCATCGCCCCTCCCCCGACCCATCCTCGCCGCATTCCTCCAGCATACGCCGAAGCGGCGATCAGACCACGCCCTCTCCGCGTCGAGCGTTTCGCCGCGCCGCTGCCAGGAGCGCGCCACGGCGCCACGGCGCCACGGAGTCACGGAGTCACGGCGCCAGACGAGCGACGCCGACGAAAACCTCCCGCCTTCGACGCCGCGCACATCGGCGCCGCCGAGACCGCTCCGGAGCGCCCGCGCTGCGCCGCAGCGACCCCCGCGTCAGACCGCTCCGCGGCGAGGAATGACCCGGCCGACGCCTCAGGCCTCGCCGTTCAGGTCGCGCTCGAGATCGTCGTAGAACGCGTCGCTGAGGATGAAGGACGCCCAGTCTCGCTCGATCTCGGCGAAGCCCCGGCGGCGCTGATAGGCGACCACATCGTCGAATTCGCCGTCGTACCAGCCCCAGAGGAAGCGGATCCGCGTCACGTCGAGGTTGCGCCGGCGGAGGATCGCGATGGTATCGCTCGTCTCCTCGTCGTCGAACTCCTCGATGATCCCCTCGATCTCGTCGATCAGGAGGCCGACCGTCTCGAGCCCGCGCTCGGCCAGGACGTAGCGCTGGCGTCGCCTGTCGATCGACACCAACCCCTCGATCGCCATCGTCTCGAGGAGCCCGTCGAGCGGCGCGAGCTCAGGCGGGAGGAGCACCGGCAACTCGACGCCCCCCTCGTCGACGTCGAGGTCGAGCTTCTTGAGGACGTAGATCGTGGCGTAGTAGCGCTTCTTGGCGTCGCTGATCGGCATCGTGCTCCTCGCTGTCGGGTCGTCGGTCGTCGGTCGTCGGTCGGCGGCGGTCGTCAGGCCATCGTCGCGTCGTCGCCCGCCGAGCCTCCGGGGAGCTCATGCCAGCGCTCGGCGACCAAGCGCACGCGGATCTGACCGCGGCGGATCTCCTCCGCGCCGAGCCCAGCGTCGAGCTCCAGCGCAGGATCGATCTCGAAGTACGCGACCACGTCGCCCTCCGCGTAGTAGATCGGCACGTCGACCCCGACAGGGCGAGAGAGGCGGGCGCGGTGGGGGTTGCAGAGCGCGAGCACGAGCGCGCTCGCCCCGCCCGTCAGGGGCGCTGCCCGCCGCTCGAGGAACCGCCCCAGGGAGACGACGATGGCGGTGTCGTCGTCGACCCAAAACTCGAGGTCGATGTCGTCGGGGTAGGGCTCGCCGTCGTCGGCCGAGTGGAGCGCGAAGACCCGCGAGCCGAGGACCCGCAGGGGCGCGCGCTGGCCCTCGTCGACCGCGTTCAGGCCCTCACTTCGGCCCTCACTTCGGCGAGCGCTCTGGCCTTCATCGCTCTCATCGCTCTCGTCGCTCTCGTCGCTCTCGTCGCTCTCGTCGCTCTCATCGCCGTCGTGCGGGCGCGAGATCAGCTCGACCACCGGCAGGAGCGCGTGGCCGAAGCGGTCGTACTCCATCTCCGGCTCGCTCCGCGTCGGATCCAAGCCGAGGAGGGAGAGCACCTCGACCTCGGGGAAGGGGATCTCCGCGATCCCGCCTGTCCAGGCGGGCCCAGGCTCCCCCGCGGCGTTCTCTGGCTCGTCGGCCTCGTCCACCTCGCCCCCAAAGTCCGCTAGACGTGCACGCGGACCCGCTTACGAGCGCCCCGATCGCCGAGGCCGAAGCGACCGCCGCCGAAGGAGCGGGTCCTCGTCCGCGTCGGCGTGCTGCTCTTCGAGCCCCACGCGCCGCCCTTCGAGCCGTAGGAGCGGCCCGACTTCGAGCTCCGGCTGTACTTCCCTGGGTTCGCCGCCCTATGGGCGCTGCGCTGGGTCTGCAGCGACGAGACCCGGTGCGACGGGGTCGTGTAGGCGGCCGTGTACATCGGCCGATAGGAGGGCATGAAGGCCCGCGACATCATCGAACCGAGCATCATCCCCGAGGCGATGTCCCACATCGGCGAGTGGTAGCCGGCGTAGTGTCCGTGCCCCTGGATCTGGACCTGGCCCTCGCCCTCGCCGACGACATCGCGCTGGATCGAGAAGATCTTCTCGCCCTCGTCGACGGTGCCGCTCTGGTCGCGATCGAAGAAGCCGGTGACGACCTGGGTGGTCGCGTCCTGGTCGTGGACGGAGATGCTGATGATCTCGTCGCCGGTGTAGATCTCGTTGACCCGGCGCTCGAGGTCCTCGGGACCCTCAGCGGCGAGGTAGGCCCTGTGGACCTCGTCCCAGTCGATGTCGACGTTGGTGTTCTCCGTCGTCACCCAGCGCGCGTCCCCCTGCCCCGGCGGCTGACAGGCGCTGAGCCCTCCGGCGCCGATCGCAAGCGCCGCCGACATCGCCAAGGTGCGGAAGGGGAGCGGCCAAGGCCCGCGCCGTGAGAGCGCGAGCGGGCGGGGGGATCGATCTTCGGGGTCGGACATCGGCAGGGCTTCTTCTTCTTCTCTCGATGGTTGCGACAGGGCGCAGGCGCGTCGGGGGGGTGGAGCTGAGATTCGCGGCTGAGGGCCTAGGTTTCGCCGGGAGAAGCGGCGTCTACCCCGCCAGCGCGGGCTCCGTCTCCCCTCCCCGGCCGACGGTGGAGGACATTAAGAACGCCCCCGGGGCCCGTCAAGGTGGCGACAGGTTCGCCCGGACCCGCCCTCAGTCCTTCCACTCGGCGCGGAAGACGTTGGTGTCCCCCTCCTTGGCGCCGCCGCGGTTCGAGGCGAAGACCAGGTGCTCGCCGTCGCGGGAGAACATCGGGAAGCCGTCGAAGGTGTCCTCGTGGGTGATCTGCTCCAGGCCCTCGCCGTCGGTGCCGATCATGTAGAGGTCGAAGTTGCGGCCGCGCTCGTCGTTCATGTTCGAGGCGAAGATCACCCGCTCGCCGTCCGGGTGGAAGAAGGGGGCGAAGTTCGCCTTGCCGTTGCTCGTGATCTGGCGCTGGTTTTGGCCGTCGGCGTCCATCACAAAGAGCTCCAGGCGGGTCGGCCGGACCAGCCCCTTGTCGAGGATCTCCTTGTACTTGGCGGTCTCCTCCTCGCCCTCGGGGTGGTTGGCGCGGTAGATGATCTTCGAGCCGTCGGGGCTGAAGAAGGGGCCGCCGTCGTAGCCGGGGGTGGTCGTCAGCCGCTTCACGTCGGAGCCGTCGATCGCCATCGTGTAGATCTCGGGGTCGCCGTCGCGGGTCGAGGTGAAGACGATCCGGTCGCCCTTCGGCGAGACTGTCGCCTCGGCGTCGTAGCCCGGGCTCGCGCTCAGCACCTGCGGGTTGCCGCCGTCGGCGTCGGCGACGTAGATGTCGAACTCGTCGTAGATCTTCCAGACATAGCCGTGGGACCGGTCCGGCGGCGGCAGGCAGCCCGGGTCGGCGGCGTGGGTCGAGGCGTAGATGATCTTCGTATCGCCGGGCAGGTAGTAGGCGCAGGTCGTCCGCCCCTCGCCGCTGGAGAGCATCGTCGTCGCCCCATCCTTGAGGTCGAGCGAGTAGATCTGGTCGCACTCGCGGCCCTCACGGGTCGACTGCAGGATCAGCTTGTCCTCGGCGAACGAGTAGTAGGCCTCGGCATTCTCGCCGCCGAAGGTGAGCTGCTGAAGGGAGCCGAAGTGGCCCTCGCCCTCGCGGATGAGCTCCTTGGCGTCGCTGATCCCCTGCTTGACCGGGGTCGTGTCGCGCTCGGGCGCAGCTCCGTGCCCGCCGTGCTCGCCGTGGCTCCCCCCCTCGGCGCCGTGAGCACCGCCCTTCGCCGCGTCGCCCTTCGCCGCGTCGCCCTTCGCCGCGTCGCCCTTCGCCGCATCGCCCTTCGCCGCGTCGGCGGCGGCTGGGTTTGAGGCGCCCCCCGAACAGCCGCTAGCGGCGAGGCAGAGGGCGACAGCGAGGGAGAGGCGGCTGGAGGCGAGCATGGGGCGCGGATGATACCGCCCCACCCCTTCCCGCTCCAAAGGACCTCCGCCGGCCGCCTCACGGATCTCCAGCGCGCTCCTGGCGGCCTCTAGGACCCGCTCCGAGCAGGGTCTCCGCCGCCCCGTCGCGCTCCTGCGGGCTCCACAGGCGCTCCCCGAGGTCGAGCCCATGGGGGCTTGCCCGGCCGCCGGGGCGCCCAAGCCCGAGCTCCCAGACCGCGACAACCCCGAAAGCCCCGAGCATCACCTCTCGCGTGCAGATGTGTGGCAGGCTGGCGACGATGGCCTCGCCCCTCCCGCGCTCGATCGCCGCAGGCTACGGGCTCGGCTCGCTCGGCACCGGCATGTACGCGGCGGTCCCGGGGCTGCTCCTCCTCTACTACCTGACGGACATCCTCGGCGTGACCCCGGCGCTCGCCGGCCTGGCGCTCTTCCTGCCGAAGATGTGGGACGTCATCAGCGACCCGCTGATGGGCTCGATCAGCGACCGCACCCGCTCCTCCTGGGGCCGCCGTCGCCCCTATCTCCTCGCCGGGGCCCTCTCGTTGCCGCTGTGCTTCGGGCTCCTCTTCAGCGCCCCGGATCTCGGCGCGGGCGGGGCCTTCGCCTTCACGCTGGTGATGTACACCCTCTGCGCGACGACCTTTACGGTCTTCCAGGTCCCCTACATCGCGATGCCGGCGGAGATGACCGGCGACTACCACGAGACCACCCGGCTGATGGCCTACCGGATGGCCTTCATGACCGCGGGGATCCTGATCGCCGGGGCCGGCGCGCCGATGATCATCAAGGCCGCCGGCGGCGGCCGAGCGGGCTACGCGGTGATGTCCTGGTCGGTCGCCGCGATCTGCATGGTGGCGATGCTCGGCTGCTTCTTCGGCACCCGCCGCGCCCGCTTCGCGATCGACGAGGAGCCCTCGCCGCTGCCCCTGCGGCAGCAGGTCGCGACCGCCCTGAAGAGCCGCCCCTTTCGCGTCCTCCTCGGCGCCTACGCGCTCCAGCTCTTCGGCGTCGGCTGTCTCCTGGCGGCGGTCGTCTACTTCGCGAAGTACATCCTCGGCGGCGGCGAAGAGACCGTGACGCTCCTCTTCCTGGCGTTGATGCTGCCGGCGATCGTGACGATGCCGCTGTGGCTCGCGCTCTCGAAGCGGCTCGGCAAGGAGCGCTGCTACGGGATCACCCTCGCGATCTTCACCGTCGCCTCGCTCTCCCTGTGGTGGAGCCCGGTGATGTCGATGGCCCAGGCGGCGGCGCTCATCGCCGTGATGGGGGTGGCCTACGCCGGCACCCAGCTCTTCCCCTTCTCGATGCTCCCCGACACGATCGCCCGCGCCCGCGAGGACACCGGCCAGAGCCGTGAGGGGATCTTCTCCGGGATCTGGACCGCGGTCGACAAGGGCGGCCTCGCCTTCGGGGGCCTCGCCGCCGGGCTCATCCTCGACACGACCGGCTTCGTCGAGAGCACCGGCGGAGCGCTCGTCGATCAGCCCGAGAGCGCGCTCACCGGGATCGTCATCGCGATGTCCCTCGCCCCCGGACTGCTGACGGCCGCCTCCGCGCTGGTCTACCGCTACTACGATGTGGAGGCTCCGAAGGGCGCAGGTGAGGGCACCGCGACATGAGCGAGGAGCCCCTGGGGAGCCCCGAGCGTGACGACCTCGGGGCGGACGGAACCCCCGACCTCGACGGCAAGGTCGGGACCTCTGCGCCGAGCTCCGCGCCGACGACCGGAGCGCGGCGCTCGTCCTGGCTCCGGACCCTCCTCCTGGCCCTCCTCGCCGCCGCCGTCCTCCTCGCCGTCGCCCTCGTCGTCGGCGCCCTGAGCTCGACCTCGGTCCAGCCCGATCCTGAGCCGGCGGCCCCGCTCGAGATCGACGGCGACGCGGCGATCGAGCACCTGGCCGCGGCGATCCGCCTGCCGACCGTCTCCGTCGAGGAGCTCGCCGACTTTCGCGGCGAGCCCTTCCGCGGCTTTCACGAGCTCCTGCTCCGGGCCTACCCCTGCGTCCATCGGGTCGCCAAGCGCGAGGTGATCGCCGACTACAGCCTCCTCTTTTCCTGGGAGGGGAGCGACCCTGCGCGCGCGCCAGGGCTCTTCGTCAGCCACAGCGACGTCGTCCCGGCCGAGGATCCCGAGGCCTGGACACACCCCCCCTTCGCCGGCGAGGTCGCCGACGGCTACGTCTGGGGCCGCGGCGCCCACGATGACAAGGGCGGGGTGATCATCCTCTTTGAGGCCGCCGAGGCGCTCTGCAACGCCGGCTTCGCCCCTGCGCGCACGCTCTACTTCGCCGTCCACCACGACGAGGAGACCCGCAGCCAGGGCGCCAAGGCGGTGGCCTCGCGGCTGCGCGAGGCCGACGTCCGCCCCGAGTTCATCATCGACGAGGGCCTCGTGATCACGACCGGGCTCCTCGAGGGGCTAGAGGCTCCTGTGGCGCTCGTCGGCGTCGCCGAGAAGGGCGTCGTCACCCTCGAGCTCCGGGCCGAGATCGCCGACGGCCACTCGTCGATGCCGCCCGAGGAGAGCGCCGCGGGGATCCTCGCCGCCGGCCTCGCCCGCCTCGAGGGCGACCCCTTCGCCTATCAGCTCCGACCGCCGCTGCAGGAGATGCTGGCGAGCCTCGGCCCGGAGCTCCCCTTCGCCCGCCGCCTGGTCCTGACGAACCTCTGGCTCTTCAAGCCCCTGGTCATCCGCGCCCTCGCGGCCAGCGACCGGAGCCGAGCCTTCCTCCACACGACCACCGCGATCACGGTGGTCCGCGCCGGGATCAAGGAGAACGTCCTGCCGCGGGAGGCGAGCGCCCTCGTCAACTACCGGATCCTCCCGGGCGACAGCGTCGACGGGGTCCTCTCCCGAACCCGCGAAGTCCTCGCCGATCCCCGGATCGAGCTGTCGATCCACGACACCACAGACCCGAGCGAGCCCTCCGCGATCTCCTCCGCCGACTCGCCCGCGTACTCTGCGATCGCCGCGGCGGTGCGGGCCGTCCGCCCTGAGTTCATCGTCGCGCCCTCGCTGATGATCGCCCGCACCGACTCGGTCCACTTCGCCGACCTCGCGGAGAACATCTACCGCTTCCGACCGATCCAGCTCAGCAAGGACGAGATCGCGGCGATCCACGGCCGAGACGAGCGGGTGCGCACAAGCGCGCTCCTCGACGCGATCCGGATCTACGCGGAATTCCTCCGGCGGAGCGCCGGCTCGAGCTAGCGCCGCTTGTGAGCAGCCGGCGCGCCCGCGCTGCGCGGCGCGCAGGGTCCCGCCGCGAAGCTCCCGGCGAGACCAACCGCGAACCTGTCGGATGGACCATCCGCGACACTGACGGCGAGCTCCCGGCGGAATCCCTGGCGAAGAAATGCCGCTGAGAATTCGAGCGAAACCACCGAGGCCGACGCCGTGTCATACCGCCATGTCCCGCCACACACGAGTCGACGGACCGAGCCGCACGAGCGGCCGCACGAGCGGCGGCGCGAGCCTCGTCGTGGTCCTCGCGCCGGCCCTCACGGCGGCCCTCACGGCGGCCCTCACTGCGGCCCTCACGGCGGGTTGCCAGGTCGCCGCGGAGACCAGCGATAGCGAGACATCGCCGTCGCCCAGCTCGAACACCGGGGGGACCAGCGGGTCCACGGCCGAGACCACGGGGAGCGGCACATCGTCGACGGAGAGCGCGACCACCTCGGCGACCACCGACGTGGAGACGACGGGCATGACCACGGGCGATGCTCCTGGCGAAGAGCTCCTGGTCGCCGACTTCGGCGGCGACGCGGTCGCCCGCTTCGACGCGGAGACCGGCGAGCGCCTCGGCACCTGGAAAGCGCCTGAGCTCGACGGCGCCCTCGGCATGACGCTCGGGCCCGACGGGGCGGTCTACGTCGCCAGCGAAGAGGCGAACGCCGTCCTCCGCTTTGACGGCGCCAACGGGGAGTTCGTCGACCTCTTCATCGCCGATGATCCGCGGACGCAGATCGACGAGACCGGCGGCCTCCAGGGGCCCGGCGCGGTCGTCTTCGGCCCCGACGGCGCCCTCTACGTCTCGAGCTTCGACGGCGACGCCGTCCTCCGCTACGACGGGACCACCGGCGACTTTGTCGACGTCTTCGTCGCCGAGGGTGCGGGCGGCCTCAACGGCCCCGACGCGGGCATGGTCTTCGGAGCAGACGGCGCCCTCTACATCCCGAGCTACTACTCCGACCAGGTGCTCCGCTTCGACGGGATCACAGGCGACCCGCTCGGGCCCTTCACCCCGGACGACAGCACGATGAAGCGGCCCCGCACGCTCCTCTTCGTCGGCGATCACCTCCTCGTCACCTCGGAGGGCAGCGGCGAAGTTCTCCGCTACTCCGCCGACACCGGAGACTATGTCGACGCCCTCGTCCCCTCCTCCGCCGGCCTCCTGAGCGAGCCCGCAGGCATGGCCCAGACCGCCGACGGCACCCTCATGGTCGTCAGCCTCGGCGCCCAGACGGTCGAGGCCTTCGACACGAGCACCGGCGAACACCTCGGGACACGGGTCAGCGCGGACGGCGGTCTCACGACGCCGACCCACCTGATCGTCCGCCCCGCCGGCTAGCGGACGCAGAGGCTCGTCGCTCCTCGGCAGCGGCATCGCGAGGGCGGGCGCGCAGGGGAGCCGTCCTCGCATCGGCAAGCCGGTCTCGTGGTTCATCGGCACGACCCCCCGCGTGTGTACACGATCGGCTCGCCGACCTCGAGCCGGACAGCTCCAGGTCCTCGCAGCTCGCGAGGTTCAGGGCTTCGGAGTCGCCGAGCTCTTGGAGTCGATGTACGCGAGCGTGCGGCAGGCGGTCGTCTTCATCTCGGAGTCGTCCACCTTGGGCCCGCAGACCTCGTTCAGGTAGGCGCGCGCGCGGTCGACATCCTTGGCGATCCCGTGGCCCGTCGTCAGCTGTATCGCCGACAGCGTGCACCCGGCTCGGTGCCCGAGGTCGCACGAGCGCGAGAGATACGGCGGCGCGGCGTCCTCCTCTCCTCGCCGGGCGAGCATCGTCCCCAGCCCGTAGCACGACCGGGACGAACCCAGCTCACAGCCTCTGGCGTATGCCTCGCGCGCCAGGTCCTCGTCTCCCATCTTGCGATGCGCGACGTAGCCTGCGACCCAACACGAGTCCGCCTTGCCGCTAGACCCACAGTGCTCCCAGGATCTGGCGCGCAGCTCCTCGGCTCTGCGCATCATGGGAGCGCTCACGTTCCCTGTGACATTGCGACCGAGCCCGCTGTCGATGTAGCAAGAGAGCATGTCTCCTTTGCGACACGCTCTCGCTACGGCGCTCTCCTTGCGCGTGACGGGCGGGCTCTCGTTCTCCGAGAACGCTCCCCCGAACGAGCCCCCGCCGAAGGGCGCCGATGTGAGCGCGCCTCGTCTCTCGTCCCTCGTGAGGTCGGCGAAGGGGCCCTGTCGGTCGACGTCCAGGAGATCGAGCACGAGCTCCCACGCCTCGGTCGAACCGGCCTCGAGGGCGCGCAGGGCGAGCTCGTGCGCGCGCTGCTCGTTCGGGGCTTCGTCGACCTCGTACGTCCGAAACCACGCCCAACACTCCTTTGCCTCGCCCTCCTCGCATCGGCTACGCATGACCGCGCGGTGGCGCGTGACCTCATCGTCGAAGGCGGCGCGAACTTCGGCGGTGAGAGGCCTGCTGTTGTAGTACGCGAGGTCCTTCGTGGCCTTGTGGCTGCACTCCGTGGCCGTGTCTTCGACGCGTTCGCATACCCGCAACCTCGCGGCCAGCGCTCGGTGGTACCAGCGACTCTCTCGGGCCTCCTCCGCCTCTCGCCGAGCACGGTCTCGTTTCTCCTGTGCGCTACTACGCGGCTCGTCGAGGACGCCCTCGTCCTTGAGCGCGACGAACCCGTTGGTGCAGGTATCCGGGCCGCTGTAGACACCCCGAGCGTCCGTGTACTCCCGGCGGCACGCGTCCTCCTCTCCCTTCCTCTCCTTCGCCCGTCGATAGTCCTCCGGGCTCCTGTTCACCGCGACGATGACGCACGAGTCCGCGTGGCCCAAGAAGCAGAGGTCTCTGGCCGACTCGGCCCACTCCGGGACGTCGTCGATCGGGGCCGCTTGAACCTCCACCTCAGGCGACCGATCGAGGCCGCCCTGGGGAGGGGTCGCGGCGCACGAGAGCGACCCTGACACGAGCACCAGCGATACGAACCTACGCATAGATCTCCTCCATCTCGCTCGTCCAATCAAGGCTCGCAGCCCGTAGCCATAGTCCAGTGTGCTCTCGCGCCGCAAGTCGGTCCTCTTGGCTTCGACAAGACGCCGCTGTACCGGGCTCTTGTACTGCACGTCTTGGCGGAGCCGAGAGGGACGAGCTGCGGCGAACGAACGAGCGAACGAACGAACGAACGAACGAACGGGCGAACGGGCGAACGAGCGCACGCACGACCGAGCGCACGCACGACCTTCGCCACGGGCTGCTAGCGCCCGCGCCCGCCTCGGCCCCGCCCCCCCTTGCCGCCGCGATCGCCCTTGTCCTTGCCCTTGTCCTTGCCCTTGCCCTTGCCCTTGCCCTGGCCCCCGCGGCCGCCGTGCTGCTCCAAGCGCGCGACCTTAAACGTGATCACGGGGCGGAGCTGGGCCAGCACCCGACACAGACCAGCCTCGACGAGATCGCCGACGACCGCGTCGATGTCCTTGTAGGCCTCGGGGGCCTCCTCGAAGAGAAGATCACGATCGTCGCAGATCACCAGGCTGCCGAGGGCGGTCTGCTGGAGCTGATCAGGGCGATAGCGGCCGCGCAGGCGCTCCCGCGTCGATCCCCGCTGCCAACGGCGACCTGCCCCATGAGCCAGCGAGTAGCCGCTCTCGCGACCCTCGCCCACAGGCTCGACGAGGTAGCTCATCGCCCCCCGCGAGCCGGGGATCACCACCGGCCCCGCCGACGAGGGCGCCGCCCCCTTGCGGTGGAGCCAGCAGGCGCAGCCGCGATGCTCCACCGCGCTGACCGAGTTGTGACAGACGTCGAGCAGCGGCCGGAGCGTCCCCCCGATCGCCCCCGCCACCCGCTCGGCGATCACCCGCCGGTTCACCGTCGCCCAGGCGACCGCGCTGTCGTGCCGCTGGCGATAGGCGATCCCGTCCGGCCCCTCCGCGTCGACCCCCGCCGCGCCGAAGCGACCGACATGCTCGCGGAGGATCGACTCGCCGAGGCCGCGCGAGCCGCTGTGGACCAGCACGTAGAGGCGATCTTCCTCGACGCCGAGGGCGGCGCAGGCCTCCTCGTCCTCGATCGACTCGACCGCCTGGAGCTCGGCGAAGTGGTTGCCACCGCCGACGCTGCCGAGCGAGCGGTCTGCGTCGCTCGGGGCCAGCCCGGCCTGCGCCAGCCACGGCCCAGGATCCTCCGCCCAGGGCCCGCTGAGGCCGCGCAGTCGCTCCGCCCAGCGCTCGCGCTTGAGGTGCTTGAGCCGACGCTCGCTCGCCCACAGGCCCATCCCGCAGCCGATGTCGTTGCCGACGAGGTGCGGGTAGAGGCGACCGTCGGTGATATAGGCCGCGCCGATGGGGGAGTCCTTGCCCGGGTGCAGGTCCGGCATGCCGATCGCCGCCCGCATGCCGGGCAGCTGGGCTGTGCGCTCGAGCTGCTGGACAGCCTCGCCCTCGATCCACGAGCCGGCGCCGGCGATCACTCGGACCTCCGCCGCCGCGCTGCGCTCCTCGCCCTCAGGCCCTGACTCGCTCATGCCCCATCATCGCCGCGTCGACGGGTCGACGCCAGGCGATCCGAGGGCCGCCCCCGACAGATCGGACCTCGACGATCCCGAGACGGAGGCCCCCCCCTCCCTGGAGCTCGCCGAGGCAGCCCTGCGGCTGAGGATCCACATCCCGAGGCCGCCGACGAGCAGGGTCGGCAGGAGCCAGGCCAGGCCGAGCTCGCCCCAGTCGACCGCCTCGTCGACCTCGCCCGCGCCGTAGAGGACGTACGCCGCGATCCCGCCGACCGTCACCGCGATCACCGCGACGACGCCGATCGCCCTCGCATCGACCGGCGCCGCGCTCGAGAACACCGGGGCCTGGGAGGATCCTCGGAGCGTGTCGAGCATCTCCGACGCGCTCGCCGAGCTCGACGCACCGGACCCCGACGCGCTCGCCGAGCGGGAGAGGCCCGATCCGCTCGCGGAGCTCGACGAGCTCGACCTCGACGGGCTCGACCTCGACGGGCTCGAGCGGTGCAGCCCGCTCCCCTCGTGGCCGACGGTGACCGCCTGACCGCTGCCGCCGACCGTCTCCCGCTCGTCGACGTAGGGATCGTCGACGAGCGCCTCTAGAGGTCCGGCGGGGACCGGCCTCGCCTCACGCCAGGTGACCACAGGCCCGGTGTCGCCGGGGCGCGGCGGCGGCGGGATCGGCTGGTCCGGGATCGCCTTGAGATAGAGCTCCGTATGCCGCTGCACCCGGGCGAGCTGCCCCGAGAGCTTGCGCAGCGCCTCCCGCATCTCCTCGGCGTTTTGGAAGCGCTCGGCCGGGTCCATCGCCAGGGCCCGATCGAAGAAGCGGTAGTAGGTGATCGGCAGGTCCGCGACCCGGCTCTGGAGCGGGATCGCCGGCTCCGTCGCGATGCTGAAGACCAGCGCGTGGACCCCGTCGCCGCTGTGGGGGACCTCGCCTGCGATCATCTCGTAGAGCACGACCGCCGCTGAGTAGAGGTCGGTCCGCAGGTCGAGGGCGCCGCCGCTGGCCTGCTCCGGCGACATATAAAACGGGGTGCCGAAGAGACCGTCGCCGCCGCCGTCGCTCTCCGCCTCTGGATCGAGGAGGATCGACGCGCCGAAGTCGAGCACCTTGAGCTCGGTCCGCAGCTCGTCGGTGTTGATGTCGCGGACGTCGGCGAACATCAGGTTCTCAGGCTTGATGTCGCGGTGGATGATCCCCCGCCGGTGCGCGGCGATCAGCGCAGAGAGCACCCCGTCGAGGAGGCGGATCGCCTCCTCCGGCTCGATCGTCTTCACCTTCTTCAGGTGGTGGCGCAGGCTCTCGCGCGGCAGGAGCTCCATCGCCATGTAGGGCACGTCGGCGGAGGAGGGCGAGACGTCGTAGATCCGGACGATGTTGGGGTGGCCGAGCGCGCCCATCAGGCGCGCCTCCTGCCAGAAGCGCTCGATCGCGATCTGCTTGCCGCGCAGACGATCGATCAGGATCTTCACCGCGACGTCGCCGGACATGTGGGCGTGGGTGCAGCGCCAGACGTGCCCCATCCCGCCGCGACCGATCAGGACGTCGAGGCGGTACTTGCCGTCGAGGACCATGCCCGCCCGGAGATCGACCGTCGCCGGCGCGACCTCGTAGGAACCCTCGCGCCCATCACCGGGCTGGACCGTCGGCTGGACCGTCGGCTGCATCGTCGGCTGCATCGTCGGCTGCATCGTCGGCTGCATCGTCGGCTGCATCGTCTCGAGCGGCCCACCCTGCGCGCCCGCTTTGGCGTCATCACCCATCCGGCCCCATCATAGCCGGATGCCTGTCTCTGACGCCTCCGATCGCGCAGCGATAGAGATGGGCGCACGCGCGCGGGGAGCCCCATCGTCGGCCGCTCGACCGACGCGGGCGCACGCGCGCTTCCGGCCGCCTAGCTCTTTGGGCGCATGATCACGGCGAACTCGAGGTTCGTCCCGGAGCCGTTCTCGAGGATGTCCGACTTGGTCTTGCAGGCGCTGTCGTCGGTCGAGATGCAGTAGTCGATGCTCCACTGGAGGATCCACGGGCGATCCTCGAATTTGGCCGCCGGCACGTCGCCCTTCGACCACATCTCGTGGACAAAGCCCTCCTTCGGGAAGCCCATCGCCGGGAGGAGCGAGCAGTTCCCCTCTTTGTCGCCGTCCTCCTCGTTGGGATCGTCCAGGAGCGGACAGAGCCCGTAGCAGCCGTCGCTGTCGTCCTTGCAAGGACCGCTGCCGAAGAGGCTCGAGCTGACCGCATAGACATAGCCGTAGAAGCAGGCGTTTCCGCACTCCGTGGTGATCTCAAAGCGGGGCTCGCCGTCGCCGTCGAACTTGAGCAGCTCGCCGGGGGCGAAGTCGGCGGTCGCCGGGGTCAACGCGTCCCCCGCACCGCCGCTGTGGGTCCCGGTGATCGTGTAGGCGCCCGGCGCCTGCTCGTCCTGGGTCGCGCAGTAGGGGACGTGGATCTCGACGCCGCTCTGGGAGGCCTCGACGATCCAGGCCCAGGTGCCGTAGCGGGTCTCGCTCATCGTCCCCTCGATCGCGCAGGTCTCGGGGTTGACGGTGATCCCCGCCGGCAGCTTGCCGTTGCCGGTGCCGCCGGGGACCGAGCAGGTGATCGCCCCGCCGTCGCCGCCCTGGACGTAGTCGAGCAGCGAGCCCGAGCCGGTGATACAGGGGCCCTCCAGGCCGCTCAGGTCGACGCTGAGGCCGTCGGCCACGCTCACCCCCGGGCAGCTCGCCATCGCCGTCGAGCCCTCGCTGTCCTCGACCATCAGCTCGATCGTGAAGTCCCCTGCGCTCGCGGGTTCTCCGGTGATCACGCCGGTGAAGGCGTTGATCTCCAGCCCCTCCGGCAGCCCCTCCGCGCTCCACGAGTAGCCCGGGACCCCGCCCTCGACCGTCGGCATGTGGGTGTACTTCGCCCCGACCGCGCCCGCCGGCGGGGCTCCGCAATCGACGACCAGCGGATCGACCGTCGAGGTGGTCGAGGTGGTGGTGGTGGTCGTCGTCGCGTCGCTGTCGCTCTCCGAGACGGTCCCGTCGGTGGCGCTCTCGCTCTCCCCGGTCGTCGTCGTCGACCCGCTCGTCGTCGACGCGCTCGCGCTCGTCGTGTAGGTGGCGGAGGAGCCGACAGAGTCCTCACCGCTGCATGCGACGAGGAGGAGGGCGCAGGGCGCGACGCGGAGGAGGCTTCGGATAGAGGTATTCATGATCGTAGACCCGTCAGAAATTTCGGCGAAGGATAGCATCGCCTCAGGGTCCCAGTACGCACCCGCCGCCCGACCGCGCGGCCTCCCACGCAGCGCCGAACGCAGCCCACGCGCCCCTCTTTCCGGACCCCAGGCCGCCATCGCTCGACCATTACCGCTACACTTGTCGGCCCTGGGCCGACCACCGTGCACGCCGAAGAACCCCACGATCTGATCGTCGTCAGCGACCTTCACATCGGCCGCGGCAAGAACCCTGCGACCGGCCGCTACTTCGAGCTCGAGACCTTCTTCTACGACGCCGACTTCCTCGCCTTCTGCGACTACCTCTGCGCGGAGGCCGAGCGACGCGGCCGCCCCTTCAAGCTGATCCTCAACGGCGACGCCTTCGACCTCCTCCGGGTCGACAAGGTCGAGACCGAGGCCGAGGCCGCGACCCGCCGCGAGCGGCGCTACGGCCCGGCGATGACGGCGATGCAGGCGGCCGCGGTCATCCGCGAGATCCTGAGCGGCCACCCCGAGTTCATCGACGGCCTCGCGCGGGTCCTCCGCTCCGGCTACGAGGTGATCTTCCTCCCCGGCAACCACGACCACGAGATCCAGTGGCCCACGGTCCACAACGAGATCCGCGCGGCCCTCCTGGACCAGGTGGTCGCCGTCGCCCAGGGCGAGGACGAGGCGGCGTCGCTCCGCGAGAGGGCCGCGGCGCTCCTCTCCTTTCGCCCCTGGTTCTATTTCGAGCCGGGTCGGGTGTGGATCGAGCACGGCTGCCAGTACGACCCCGAGAACGCCTTCCGCTACAACCTCCGGACCAAGCTCGCCGAGGACGAGGAGACCGCGCTTATCGCCTACGAAGAGGACATGCCGCTCGGGAATTTCTTCCAGCGCTACCTCTACAACGCCTTCGGCCACATCACCTTCATCGTCCCCAGCACCCGGGCGAACCTCCGCTACTTCCGCTGGCTCATCGTCCACCAGCCGAGCCTCATCGGCCGCGCGATCGCCAGCCACGGCCGCTTTTGGTGGCAGGTCGCCCGCCGCCTGACCACAACCTCGAGCACGGCCCGCGACAAGCTCCACCTCGGCCATGAAGAGGAGCTGCGCGACCTCGCCGACAGGAGCGGGCTCGGCGACGATCTGCGGGCGATCGACGAGCTCAAGACCGTCCGCGGCGACATCACGACGACGATCCGCGCCCTCGGCTGGCAGATCGTCCGCGACATCGCCGGCGCCCTGCTCCTCGGCCTCTCGGTCGCCGGTCTGTGGTTCGCCGGCTTCCACGCGATAGGTCAGCTCACCGGCGGCTTTGTGATCAAGGCCTCGCTCTTCATCCTCCTCGACTTCGTCTTCCTCATCGTCGCGATCGTGGCCTTCGGCTACACCCTCCTGCGACCCTCTGTGGAGCCCGCGGCGAGGCCCCTGCGCAAGGCCGCGGAGGCGATCGGCCGCCGCCTGGACGTCCCCTTGGTCTGCTTCGGCCACACCCACGAAGAGGTGCTCTGGCGGCTCAAGTCCGTCACCTCCCGCCCCTCCTGGTACCTCAACAGCGGCACCTGGATCGCGGTCTTCACCCACGACGTCTTCCTCCCCCGCGATCGCATCCAGTACACCTTCCTCCGGGTCGAGGGCGACACCGGCGATGTTCTCCACTGGAGCCCTGGACGCGGCAAGGCGCTGCCGGTGATCCTCCTCGACGAGCGCGACGCTGACTCGACCCCGCCCCGCCCCCACTAGCGGCCCGGTCCCGCGCGCTCCCCTGCCCTCGCGACCGCCGCACCGTCTCCTCTCGCCCGCCTGTGTTCTCGCCGAGCGCCGGCCCTTCCTGGCCGCGATGAGGGCCGGAGCCCCCGCGGGAGCGGCCCTACGATCGATCTGCGCCGCGCCGCGCGGCTGCGATCGCGACATTCACCGCGGCTCGTCCCGCGCGGGCGCTACGATGACCCCGATGAACCTCTGGCGCCGACTCTTCCGCCGCTCGCGCCCGCTGGTGATCGATGACTTCAGCGCCCTCTCGACGCTCGACCTGCCGCCGGGGAAGACCCTCGAGATCACCGGCACGATCGAGGCGATCGAGCGCCTCCAAGACCCCTTGAGCGGAGATCCATGCGTCGCGCTCGACTACAGCGCATGGCCGCCGAGCACCACCGTCGGCATCGACGGCGCCTCGGCGACCAATTCGCGGGCGTCGTCGATCACCTGTCATCAGGCGGTCGACTTCCTCCTCTGCCACGCGGGCAAGCGGATCCACGTACGCGTCGATCGCGGGCGCGACGTCGGCGAGCTCCACCGCGAGCTCCTCCAGCGCCACGGCGTCGGCCTCGAGGCCGCGACGGAGCCCATCCGCGCGGGCGATCGGGTCCGAGTGATCGGCGTGCTCGAACGCCTCGGCGCCACCGGATCCCCCCACCGCTCGAGCCCGGACGTCGCGGTGATCACCGGCCAACGGATCTGGCGCCTCGTCGGCGAGCGCTAGCAGCCGGCGATCACACGTCCTCACCGGCGATCACAGGCCGACGGAGCTCGTGCCTCGTCGGCGACGTTACCGAGCGCTCTCACACCGCGATCGCCGATGTTCGCGGCTCGACGCTCTGGACGGGCCGGGGGTCGCGACGGGGGAGAGCGGGGGACGTTCTTGCCGCGGGCCGCGAGGGGACGACGACAAGCTCCCGCCCTCAACCGCGGCGCAGGTGATCGAGCTTTCGCCGCTCGCGCTTGCTCGGTCGCCCGGCCCCGCGCTCTCGCTTCGGCAGGGCCATCGCCGCCGGATCCTTCTCGGGCGGCGGCGGGCTGCGATCCTCGTAGAGCTCGCGGGCGACCGACGCCGGGCCGCGCTTGTCGGCGAGGGCGACGACGATCAGGATCCGGGTCCAGGGGCCGAGGCGGACCTGGATCTCATCGCCCGGCCGGACGGGCTTTGAGGGCTTCGCCGCGGCGCCGTTGACCTTGACGTGGCCGGCCCCGCAGGCCTCCGACGAGAGCCCTCGGGTCTTGTAGCATCGGGCGGCCCAGAGCCACTTGTCGAGGCGGACCGAGGTCAGCTCTTCCTTCGCCGGCATCTCCCCAGTCCTAGCACGTACGCGGCGCAGCCGCTTGGCCGAGGAGCTCCGCGAGGAGCAGCTCACGGGCCGCAGAGAGGGCGAGGAGGCGGCGACGCTTGGGTATCGGCGCCCTCCGGACCGCCGTCAACGCGACCTCGCAGCGCTGGAGCTCGGCGGCGACGTAGCGCTCGAAGAGCGGCCCCCCCCGATCACGCAGGATCGGCCCGAGGCGCCAGTCGGCCGCGGCGTAGCGCCGCCGTCCGCCGACCCCAGCCTCCGCCGCGACCACCGTGTAGAAGCGGCCCCGATCCTCCACGAGGCGCTCATCGACGAGGTCCCAGCCGCGGCTGACCAACCACCGACGGACCGGCTCGACGTCGCCGTTGGGCTGGAGAACGAGACGCTCGACGCTCGGGAGAAGGTCGGCGCCTGCGCTGAGGATCGAGCGCACCGAGTCGGTCCCCATGCCGGCGACGATCACCACCTCGACCTCTCCCTCGCGGAGCGCGGAGAGTCCGTCGCCGAGGCGCAGGCTCACCCGCTCCTCGACCCCGTGGAGGGCGACGGTGCGGCGGGCCGCGGCCAGCGGACCCGGGCGAAGATCGCAGGCGATCGCCCGCTCGATCCGATGGTTGACGACGAGCGAGGTCGGCAGCAACGCGTGGTCGGTGCCGATATCGGCGACGACCTTGCCATCGGGGACGAGCGCAGCGATCGCGGCCAATCGCGGCGATAGGGCGAGTCCGACGCGCACGGCGACATCCTACCAGGGGTCGGCGGAGGCCGTGCGCGCTCTCCCGCCCGCGACGCGCCGAACGGGCCGCCCAGGCGCACTTCGCCGCGGAGCTTCGAGCTCCCGTCGGCGTCGCCCCGCGGGGCGACGCCGCGTACACCCTCGAAGTTCGGCGCGGGCCAGCAGGAGCGACCCGGAGCTCGGCGGGAGCGCGAGAACGACCCGGCGCGCGCGCGAGTCACGGGGCTCTCCGAGTCGCGCGGCGAGCCTGCTCCGCGACGTCGCCACACCGCGCCCGCAGCCCCCCGGAGGCGACCGCACGACCGCGCCTCCGCGCACTCCTACACCTTGCGAAAGTCTCGCTGAGCGCCCACAGTCCACACCGTCGCTTGACAACCATCCCGCGATCACACGACGCTGAACACGTCCCCCGAGCAAACATGGCCGACACGCCAGTATACGATGACAAAGCAGCGATCGAGGCGGCCGGCCGCGGCGACGCCGACGGCATCGCGGCCCTCTACGAGGCCTACTCACCGCTCCTCTTCGGCGTCGCTCAGCGGATCCTCGGCGACCGCACCCTCGCCGAGGAGGTCGTCCGCGACGTCTTCCTCGAGATCTGGACCAAGGCGTCCAACTACGATCCGAGCGGCTGCGACGTCCGCGTCTGGCTCTTGATGCACCTCCGCCAGAGGGCGCTGGAGCGCCTCCGTACGGGCAAGGCGAGCAAGATGGTGTCGATGGAGGACACCCAGATCTCGTACGTCCTCGGCGACGACGAGGCCCCCTCGCTGACCCCCGATCGCGAGCAGATCCAGCGGATCATCGACCTCCTCCCGCCGAAGCAGCGCAACATGCTCCAGCTCGCCTACTTCGAGGGCCTCACGTCCGAGAAGATCGGCGCCCGCACGAAGGTGCCGACGACCCGGGTCGCCAGCGAGATCGCAAACTCGCTGCAGACGATCCGCGAGTCCTTCGACCGATGAGCCGCCCCCAGGAGAACCGACGATGAGCACTCGACCCGAAGACCTGATGGCCGGCTATCTCCTCGGCGAGCTCTTCGCCGATGAGCGCGTGCGGATCGAGTCGATCATGGCGACCGGCTCGGTCGCCTCGCCCGAGGAGGCGGCGGCCCTCGCCGCGGTCCACAGCGTCGCGCTCTACACGATCCCGACCAAGCCCTCGCCGCGGGTCTTTGAGAACCTGCTCGCCTCGCTCCAGGGCCGCAAGCGGCTCCTCCCCTTCCGCGACCGGGTCGCGGCCTTCCTCGACGTCGACATCGACACCGCCTACACGGTCTTGACCACGGTCGATCATCGGGTCGGGTGGACCGAGACCGACAGCGGCGTCCACACCCGGACCGTGCTCTGCGGCGACGCCAAGGCCGAGGCGACGCTCGTCCGCGCCGAGCCGGGCAACGTCCTGCCGCGCCCCTCGCCCGTCACCTCGTCGGAGCTGCTGGTCCTCGCGGGCAGGCTCCGCGACGACGACGAGACGGTGGCCGGTCCAGGCGATCGTCTCTCGCGGCCCCAGGGCTCCCGCTACCGCCACGAGGTGCAGGGCGCCGCCGAGGCGGTCGTTCTCATGCTCACGCGTGAGCACGCGAGCGAAGCCTGAGCCGAGCCCCCGGGGCCACCGCCGCCACGAGCACGGCGAGCTCGCCCGGGCCGCTGCGGCCGCCGGTTCTCCCCAGGGCGGAGTGTGCTAGGACCTGGGGTATGTCGGGCCCTGCTCAGACCGCCCCCTCCCGCGAGCTCATCCTCGCCAACCACGACTTTCCCTGCGCCTACATGATCAAGGCCTTCGGCCCGAACAACGACGCGTTTCGGTCTGGGGTCGTGGCCTGCGCGGTCACGGTGCTCTCAGAGAGCCGAGTCGCGATCCGCGAGCGGACGACGAAGAACGGTCGCCAGATCTGCGTAACCCTGACCCTGACAGCCGATACGGTCGAGGACGTCGAGGCGGTCTACGCCCGCATCTACGACGTCGACGACCTGCGCCTGATCTTCTGAGGAGCGGCGGCGGGTGATGGACGGCGGCGAGCGACCACACGGACCGCTCATGTCCGGCACGCTCCCGCGGCGCACGCTCAAGAGTCGCTGACGACGGCCGACCAGCTCGCCTGAACTGGCCCGCGCTCTACCGGCGGCGCAGCGGCGATGGTCATCGATGATGACCGCTCGCGCATCTGCCAAGCCGTGCGGGCCGCTCAGCCGTGCGAGCTCGTCCCGTCCCAGTGGTGCGCGGGATCGGCGTAGAAGAAGCAACCGCCGGTGTCGCGGTACTCCTGGAGCACGTAGACAAACCAACCGCCGGGCACCTTGGTGCGATAGGACTCGATGTTGTTGCTCGACGACAACTTCTCCCAGACGAGATTGGGACGGGTCGTCCCCCTCTCCTTCCAATAGGCCTCATTGTTGGGATCGAGCACTGGATCGGGTGGATTGCTCATGGGCGGACGGATGTTCGCACACCTCGCGCCAGGCCAGCAAGATGCCCCGCCGACGAGCTACGCCGCGGGCTGCCCTCGTCGTCTCCCAGGGCCCGAGCGCCGCGCCCTTCGCTCGCCGACACCGCGAGAACGGGGCTGCGCCGCGCCCTAGCCCAGGTTTCCGAGGATCCGCGCTCGCCCCGGTCCGAGGCGGGAGGCGGGACAGAGGCGGGGTCCAGAGGCCTCAACCGCGGAGGCCCTACGCCGGGATCGGCCGGATCTCACGGCCGAAGGGGAGGAGGGCGAGCACCGCCAGCTTGAGGTGCTGAAAGGCGAAGGGGATGCCGATGATCGTCAGCATCAAGGCGACCGCGAGGGCGACGTGGGAGAGGAAGATCCACAGCCCGGCGACGAGACACCAGACGATGTTGAAGAGCGAGCCCGTCACCGCCCCGAGCACGCTCTCCTCCTTCGGCCGCCCGATCTCCATGCCGAAGGGCGAAAGCGCGAGCCCGGCGATCTTGAAGCACTGCACGCCGAAGGGGATGCCGATGATCGTCAGGCAGAGGACGAGGCCGACGACGGCGTACTCCAGGGCGATCAGGAGACCGCCGCCGAAGATCAGCCAGAGGATGTTGAGCAACAGGCTCATCGCTGGCGGGCCTTCGCGGCCGCGAGCGCCTCATCGACGATCGCGTCGTGCTCCGCCGGATCAGACCAGCGCTGCTGCCCCTCGTTCGGCAGGAGGTCGATCGGATCGAAGTAGCAGTAGAAGGCGCCGGGGTCGACGTTCGGGCTCCGGTAGACGCTGACGCCGGTGACCGGGTTGTAGTGCTCGAAGGAGTGGACGTCCCGCTTGCCGCCGCCGCCGGGGGCGTCGACGATGAAGAGCGGCGAGTTGTAGCCGGCGGTCATCCCCCGGACCTGCTTCTCGAGCTCTAGGGTCGAGCCGACGGTGGTCCGCAGGTCCTCGACGCCCTTCACCAGGTCGTGCTGGTAGACGTAGTAGCCGTGGACGTTGACGTAGCTCATCCGCTTGATGAGCAGCCCCATCGCCGCGACCGAGTCGTTGACCCCGCGCAGGAGCACCGACTGGTTGCGGACGTGGATCCCCGCCTCCATCAGCCGGTTCATCGCCCGCTGCGTGATCGCGGTGATCTCGTTGGCGTGGTTGAAGTGGGTGTGGAGGGCGACGTCCTTGTGGACCTTGCGGCCGGCCTCGACCATCTCGGCGAGGGCGCCAAACCAGGCGTCGTCGGTGAGGATCTTCTGCGGCATCACGGCCGGCCCCTTGCTCGCGAAGCGCATCCGCCGGAGGTGGGGGATCGCCAGCAGCCGCTCGCCGATGATCTTGAGCTGCTCGGCCCGCAGGTTGTAGGCATCGCCGCCGCTGATGACGATGTCCTCGAGCTCGGGCCGCGACTCGATGTACTTGAAGATGTTGTCCCAGCGGTCGGGCTTCGCCTTCAGGCTGACCTTGTGGACCTCGTCGGTGTCGACCCCGACCGCGTAGGAGCGGGTGCAGTAGCGGCAGTAGACCGGGCAGGTGTCGAGGGTCAGGAAGAGCGCCTTGTCCGGGTAGCGGTGGGTCAGCCCCGGCGTCGGCGAGTCGGCCTGCTCGTGCAGCGAGTCGAGGTCGAGCTTCGGGTGATCCGGGAAGAGGCGGCTGGCGAGGGGGACAAACTGGCGGCGCAGCGGATCCTGGTAGGGGCTCGACCAGTCGATCAGGGCGAGGATGTAGGGCGAGACCCGGACGCTCATCGGCGCGCGGTGAAAGCCGGCCTCGGCGTCGGCGATGAACTCCGGCGAGGCGAGCTCGCGGACCGCGTTGAGCAGCTTGTCCGGGCGGGTGATCGAGTTCTTGCTCTGCCAGCGGTGGTCGAGGAAGGTCGCCTCGTCGATCTCGCGGTAGGCCGGGATCTTCCGCCAGAAGTCTCCGCCGACCAGATCGCGGTGGATCAGGGTGTCCGGGTCGACCGGAGGTTTGACCCCATGGCCCGGGGGGGCCTGGAAGATCGGCAACGAACGATCCTGGGGCGTATCACCTGCTCGCATAGCCAATTGGTGTACGCCGGAGACCGCGCGGACGCCAGAGCGTGGGCTCGGACGACCGCAATTTCGATGCCCTTTCGCGCGTGAGCGAGCGCCGCCTCCGCAGGTGCGGATCGCTCGCTCGCCCCCTATCCTCGGCGGGTCGTGGTCGACCGCCCAGCCCCGCCGCCCCCTCCGATCGAGGTGCGCACGCCCGAGGAGATGGGCGCCTTCGGCCAGCGGCTCGCCCACGTGCGGCCGCAGGCCCTCGGCCTCGCGCTCCTCCTCGCCGACGCCGAGGAGCTCCCCCGCGACCTCCGCCGCGATCACCGGCGGGCACGACCGGCCGCCCTCGCGATCGCCGTCAAGGGCGCGCCCACGGTCGTCATCAGCGGCGAGGCCCTGGAAGATCTCTCTCCCCTCGGGCCCGCGCTCAACGGCGAGGGCGCCCCCTATGCGGTGATCCACGACGCCCACCGCACCCTCGGGGTGCTCCGCCGCTTCGGCCTCGAGGTCCAACGCTTCGGCTGCACGCTGACCGCCGCGACCCTCCTCGCCGAGGGCGCTGACGGCCAGCGCGACGATCGCGAGCTCGCGCCGCTGGTCCAGGACCACCTCGGCCAGGAGCTCACCGACGGCCTCCGCCAGGGGCTCGTCCCGTCGGCGCTGGAGCGGACGATCACGCCGATCGCGGCCGCCCGCGCGGAGCTCCTCGTGCCCCTGATCCGCAGGCTCGTCCCGCTCCTCCGCGAGCGTCGCCTGGCGACGATCTTCGAGCTCGAGTGCAACCTCATCCCCGCGGTCTTGGCGATGGAGAACGCCGGCTTCGCCCTCGACGCCCGCGCCCTCCAGCGGCTGGTCGACGCCTGGCGCCTCGAGCGGAAGACCGCCGAGGAGCCCAAGCGGATCTCCCGGCTCGACAAGCTGATCTCGACCCTCGGCTACTGGCCGCGCGACTACGTCGAGCTCGACGGACGGATCCGCTGCCGCCTCCACCCGCTCGCGACCGACTCCGGCCGCTTCTCCTGCCAGAGCCCCAACCTCCAGCAGGTCCCCGCAGAGCACACCGCGCCGGGGGTCCGCGGATGCTTCGTCGCGCCCCCCGGGCGCCGCCTGGTGATCGCCGACTACGCCCAGATCGAGCTCCGGGTCGCCGCCCACATCGCCCGCTGCAGGACCCTGCGCCAGGTCTTCGTCGACGGCCGCGACGTCCACCGGGCCACCGCCGCGGGCCTCGCCCGCAAGCCCGAGGAGGAGGTCACGGATCGCGAGCGCAAGCTGGCGAAGGCGATCAACTTCGGCTTCCTCTTCGGGATGGGCGCCCGCCGCTTCCGCGAGTACGCCGCCAACAGCTACGGCCTGGAGCTCGACCTCAGGGCCGCCGAGGCGGCCCGTGACGCCTTCTTCACCACCTTCCCGGGGATCGCCGCCTGGCACGGCAAGGTCGGCGCCCTGAGCCAGCGCGCCCGCAGCGAGGACGTCACGGTCCACACGATCCTCGGCCGCCGCCGCCGCTTCCCCGCCGGCACCTTCTCCTTCAACAGCGCCCTCAACATCCCCGTCCAGGGCACCGCGGCCGAGGGTTTTAAGCTGGCGATGATCGACCTCCACCGGGAGCTGCAGGCGATCGACGGTCAGGGGGTGCTGGTGATCCACGACGAGTACATCGCCGAGGTCCCCGAGGAGCGCGCCGAGGAGGCCCGCGGGATCGTCCAGCGGACGATGGAGGCGGCGATGGCCCGGGTCATCCCCTCGGTGCCGATCGTCGCCGAGGCGCATATCGCCGGATCGTGGGCCGAGAAGTAGATCGACCGGGCAGCTCCGAGGCTCGGCGAGCTCTCGAGCCCTCCCCGAAGGACGGGCTCGCGCGCCGCGGAGGCTCGACGAGCCGCGCGATCGACTTGCTCATTCGCCGAAGTGAGACCATACGAAGCACGAAGCAATGCCCTCCTCCCGACGACGCGCGAGCAGGCCGCGGCTGCTCGCGAGACTCTCGCGAGGGTCCGCCGCGATCATGCTCACGACCGCGCTCACTGCGCTCGCCGCCTGCGGCGGTCGCTTGAGGGACGTCCGCGGCGTCGAGTCGAAGATCACGAAGATCGAGCTCGTCGGCGTCGAGCGCTTCGACAAGGACGAGCTGCTCGGCTACCTCAACATCGGCGAGAGCCCGATCCTGCCCTGGCGGCCGACGGCGCCCTTCATCGAGGCCCTGCTGCCGATCGACGCCGAGCGGATCGTCGAACTCTACAGCGCGGTCGGCTACTACGACGCGGAGGTCCTGTCGATGGTCCCCGACACGACCCTCGGCAGGGTCCGCCGCACCGGCAAGCGCAAGGGGCAGCGGCGCCTGGGGAAGACGACGATCCAGATCCGCGTCCGTGAGGGCGAGCCGACGCCGATCCGCTCGCTCGACGTCCGCTGGCCGGGCGCCCAGGGGAACGCCGCCAAGCGCCCGCTCAGCGAGGCCGAGGTCGCGACCGCCGCGGGCCAGAAGGTCGGCTCCCCCTTCGAGATCGAGGCGTTCTCCGCCGGCAGCCTCAACCTCCGGCAGGCCCTCCGCGAGCGCGGCCACGCCTTCGCCGAGGTCGATGAGGCGGCCGAGGTGACGCTCGGGGAGGGCGTCGACGTCGACTACAGCCTCCGCCCGGGGCCGACCGTGACCATCGACGAGGTGACCATCGACGGCCTGGATCGGGTCCCCGAGCGCTACGTCCGCGCCGAGATCGACTTTCTCGAGGGGCGCGCCTACTCGCCTGCGCTGATGAAGCAGGTCGAGAACGCGATCTACGCGATGGGCGTGTTCCAGTCGGTGACCGTCGAGGTCGTCGAGCCGACGACCCCGGACGCCGACGGCAAGGTCGTCGCCGATGTCCGGATCGCCGTCGCCGAGGCGCCGACCCAGAGCGTCAAGGTCGGCCCTGGACTCGGGATCGATCCGGTCCGCTGGGAGCAGCGGGCCCAGCTCCGCTACCGCCACCGCAACGTCGGCAGCAACCTCACCCGCTTCGAGCTCAACGCCCTCGCCGGCTACGCCGAGCTGCCGGCCCTCTACCGCCCCGAGACCCACGGTCCGCTCCTCGACCTCGAGCCCTCGTTCACGCAGAAGGGCTTCCTCGAGAAGCGGACCACCTGGCGCCTCGCGCCGCACTTTGAGCTCGGGATCTGGGAGGGGTACCAGTTCTACTCGCCCGAGCTGCGGATGGGCCCGCAGCGCTTCTTCACCAAATATCTCGAGCTCGGCGTCACCTACAACCTCCGCTTCGTCGACTTCTTCAACATCGATCCGGCGCTCAACAGCGACAACTCGATCCTCGGCCGCGACTTCCGCGATCCCTACCTGATCTCCTACTTCGAGCCGCGGGCGACGGTCTACCTGGTCGACTCGATCCTCAAGCCGCAAAACGGCGCGATCCTCAGCGCCGTCTACGACATCGCCGGCGCCGGCGGAGACTTCGCGTTCCACAAGATCCAGCCGGCGGTGCGGGCCTACTACACCCCCCACAAGCGGGTCACGCTCGCCGCCCGCGCCTCCGTCGGCTTCATCTTCCCCATCGGCGACGAGCGGGGCGGGGCCCCGATCGACATGAACTTCTACCTCGGCGGCGCCGACACGGTCCGCGGCTGGGGCATGCGCCGGCTCGCGCCGAAGGTGCTCACCGGCGATTGCACGATGGTCAGCGCCGACTGCCGCGGCATTCCGGTCGGCGGCCAGTCGATGTTCTTCAGCAACGCCGAAGTGCGGGTGGAGCTCGTCAAGAACGTCCGCGGCGTCGCCTTCTTCGACGTCGGCGATGTCCGCGAGGGCGTCCGGACGATCACCCCGGAGAATTGGGCGATGTCGGCCGGGCCCGGGCTCCGCTATGTCAGCCCGATCGGCACCTTCCGCCTCGACGCGGGGATCCGCCTCAACGAGACCGACCGCTCCCTCGGCGAGCGCGGCTGGGCGATCCACCTCGGCCTCGGGGAGGCGTTTTGATGGTCGGTCGCGCCGACGAAGGCAGCCCCGCCGCGGAGACCCCACCGTCGGAGGAGGGGCCGAGCGGCGGGTCGAGGCGGGGGCTCGGCGCCGCCGCTCGCCGTACCGGCAAGTTCGTCGCGATCGGCGTCGTCGCGCTCGTCGTCCTCCTCGTCGCCCTCGTCCTCCTGCTCCTCTACTCGAACGCCGCGCTGACGTTCGCGATCGACCGGGGGCTCGGCCTCTACAACGACAGGATCGCCGGCGAGATCCGGATCGCCGAGGTCGAGGGGCGGCTCGCCGATCACCTCGCGCTCCGCGGGATCGTCCTCGTCGACGCCGAGGGGGTCGAGGTCGTCACGGTGGCCGAGCTCCAGCTCGACTGGCGCTGGTCCGGCCTGCTCAGCCGCGCGCTCGACGTGTCGTCCCTCCGCGTCGCCCAGACCCGGGTGGATCTCCGGGGGGACTTCGCCGACCTCGCGATCCCCGGGCCGTCGACGCCGAGCACGACGATCGGGCCCTCCCTCCCCCTCGCCCTCGAGGCCGACACGGTCGAGATCGCCGGTCTCGAGGTCCTGGACGGCGAAGGTCGCAGGCTGCTCGCCGCCGTCTACCTCACCGCCCAAGAGCTCGCCTGGTCCGGCACCGACGCCTCCCTCCGGATCACCGAGGGCAAGGGCGTGCTCCCCGGCGTGCTCCTGGACGGCGTCGAGCTCGGCGCGACCTGGCACGACGCGGTCCTCCGGCTCTCGGGCGAGGTCGTCACCGACATCGGCCGCGTCGACCTCCTCGGGGCGCTCGTCGACGTCGAGGACAGGACCGGCGATGTATCGCTCACGGCGGAGGTGCAGCCGGCCCACGTCGCCGAGCGATGGATCCCGGCGCAGCTCCACCCGTGGCTCGCCAAGCTCGAGGGAGCCCCTTCGATCGCGCTCCGCGGGGGGCGGGGCGCCGACGGGGCCGCCGCGCTCAGCCTCCGCGCCGACCTCCCGGGGCTGGTCGAGGCCCGCCTCGTCGCCGGCGGCCCACCCCTCGACGCCCCCGATCTAGAGCTCTTCGGCCACGTGACGGTCGCGAGCAGGGCCCTGCCGATGCCCGAGCTGGCGCCGACGGGAGAGCTCGTCGTGGTCCTGAAGGGGAGCCTCCAGGGTCGCTCGTGGGAGTCGTTTGAAGGCGCCCTGCGGGCGCTCTGCGTCGGTTGTGGCGAGCTCGGGGGGCTCGACCTCCGGCTCGCGGGCTCGCGCGGTCCGGGGCGCAGCGCGGCCGCCGACGTCCGCGTTGCGACCCTCGGCGTCGACCTCGAGGCCGCCGCATCGCTGCTCCTCCCGCCCGCGACCGCGGCGAGCTCCACAGAGGACGGCGAAGCTGCCCTCAACACGCCCGGTGAGACCGGCGACACGGGGGACGGGCGACCGGGCGACGACAGCACGGCGGACGACAGCGCGACCGGAGGCGAAGCCCTCCGAGCCCTGGCGGGCGGCGGTGGCATGCCCGACATGCTCGACCGTGACATCGGCGTCGACGTGCCGCCGCCCGGCGACGACGACGGGGCGAGAGGCCCTTCGATCCAGCTCACCGACGCCCGCTGGGAGCTGACGGTCCCCTCGATCGCCCACGTGGTCGCCGGCCTTGGGCCCTTCGTCGAGCTCCCGCAGCTCGCCGGTCGCCTCGCGAGCGCCGGGAGCTGCGAGGGGGCCGACGAGCTCGCCTGCAGCGGTGTTGTCGGGCTAGGGAGCTTCGCCGGCGTCGGCGTCCAGGTCGGCGCTCTCCGCCTCGATCTCAGCGCGGAGCCCCTAGCCAGCCCCCTGCGCGCAGAGGCGACGATCGCCGCCGAGGAGCTGACGGTCGAGGCCGCCGACCTCCGCCTCGCCGGTCTCGAGGCGAAGGTCGAGCTCGGACCCTCCGACGAGCCGAACACACGCTTCGCGGTCGACGCCGAGCTCGACGCCTGGGCGACCCGTCGCGGCGCCGGTGACAACGCTCAGCTGGCGGCGCAGGTCCACCTCGGGCCGACCCTGCGGATCGCCCTCGAGCGCCTCGACCTCGCCTATCGCGGGCTCGACGCGCACCTCCGCAAGCCCACCGAGGTGACCCTCTCAGACCGCCGCTACACCGTCGATGAGCTCGACCTCGACCTCGCGAAGGGCCGCGTGCAGGCCGACGGGGTCGTCGACCGTGACGGTGAGAGCGACCTCCGCCTGGAGCTGGCCGACCTCCGCCTCCCCCGCCTGGCCAAGCTCGTCCCCTCTCTGCGCGGGCGCCTGCGCGGACGCCTGAGCGCCGACGCCCAGCTCCGCGGCCCGGCCGACGACCCGACGGTCGAAGCCGAGGTCTCGGGCCGGGCGATCGGCCTCGGTCGCGGTCGTCTCGGCGACATCAACCTCCACGCGTCGCTCGAAGAGGGTCACGCCCGCGCGGAGCTCAACCTCCGCGGCGATCTCGCCAAACGGACCCAGGCCCAGGCCCAGGCCTACGTCGACCTCGACCTGCAGCGCGGCGCGTTCACCCTGAGGCCAGGATCGATCCGCGCAGAGACGACGATCGAGGAGCTCGAGCTAGGCCGCCTCGAGCCATGGCTCACGCAGATCGACCCCGAGCTCAAGGTCGGCGGCAAGCTCGACCTCAAGGCCGAGGTCTCGGGCTCCGCCGCGAGCCCGGCCATCACCATAGAAGCCAGCGGCAGGGGGCTCCGGGCCCGCGGAAACGTCATCGGCGACCTCGACCTCAAGGCCACCCTGCCCCGCAACGGCGACGCCCAGCTCGACCTCCGCCTCGCCCGCCGCGGCGGCGTGCTCATCGTCGACGGCCAGGTCCTGCCCATCCGCCTCAACCTCGTCGACGGCGGCCTCCGCTGGCTCCCGCGCGAGCTCCATCAGGTCCGCGTCGAGGCGACCCGGATCTCCCTCCGACAGCAGCTCGAGGGCCTCAACGAGGGCCAGCTCGACCCGGCCGAGATCCCCCTCAGCGGCGTCTTCGACCTCGAGCTCGACGTCGCCGGACCGATGGCGGGCGCCATGATCGACACCCTCGAGGCCGACCTCCGCCTGCGCGGGCATCGGCTCGCGGCGGCCGGCCTAGAGCTCGGTGATGTCGACCTCCGCGCCCACGTCGACAGGGATCGCGCGACCGCAGACCTCGACCTCGCGGGTCCCCTCGCCGAGCAGCTCAGGCTCCACGCCGAGGCCCCGCTCCACATCGCCCCCGCGGAGCAGGATCTGCGCTGGCTGGCGGAGGGCGAGCACATCCTCACGATCGACGGTCGCGGTCTCGACCTCTCCAGGCTGCGGGCGTTCTCCCCGGGCCTGGACCTCCGCGGCCTCGTCGACGTCGACCTCGACGCCTCGGCGAGCGGCGGAGTACCTGTCCTAGAGGGCATGATCTCCGCCCACGGGATCGCCTACGACGGCCACTCGATCGGCGGCGTCGACCTCCGCCTCGACTACCGGGACCGCTACCTCCGCGTCGACGGTCAGGGGGCCATCGGCGCCAAGGGAGGGCTCGAGCTCCACGCCCTCGCCCCCGTGCGGGTCGACCTGCGCGGACCGGAGGCTGCCCTCGTAGAGGGGGAGGACGGCGACCTCAGCCTCCGCGTGACCGGGATCGATCGCGAGCTCATCGGCACGTTCTACGAGCTCCCGCCGGAGCTGGTCACCTACCTGGGCTTCACCCTCACCGCGAAGGCCGGGCGCGACGGCTACTCCGGCGGGCTCGCTCTCCGCGGCTCGGTCGCTCACATCGACGTCGGGGCGATGCCGATCCGGCTCGACGCCGCGGTCAAGCCGACCGATCAGCGGCTCTCGCTCGACTTTGGCCCGCTCCGCGAGGTCGGCGACCTCCACCTCGAGGTCACGACGCAGGCGGACTTGGAGGCCCTCCTCGCGGGCCGGGCCAAGGTCCCGGAGATCCCGATCCAGGCCTCTGTTCGGACCGCCGGGCTCGGCCTCGGCCTCCTGGAGCCCATCCTCCCAAGCGCCCTCTACGACCTCCAGGGCCAGCTTCGGGCCGATATCGAGGCCGACGGCACGATCGCGGTGCCGGGGATCCGCGGCGAGCTCGCCCTCGCCGACGGCGAGGTGACGATCGTCCCGCTCCAACAGCGCCTGAAGAAGATCGCCGTCAAGGTCTCCGCCGACGGCAAGACGATCGTCGCCGATAGCCTCTCCGCCAGCAGCGGCGACGGCACCCTGACCGGCGACGCCCGCCTCGAGCTGACCAAGGACGGCTACCGGGCGAAGGGCGAGATCAGCCTCGGCCGCTTCCCGCTGGTCCGGCCCGGGCTGCCGCAGATGCAGCTCGGCAGCCTCATCAAGGCGAACGCGAAGAGCGACGCGAAGGCGACCGAGATCGACGTCACCATCGCCCGCACCGAGGTCAGCATCCTAGGCTCCGTCGGCAAGGCAGCGGACTCGATCCCGACGAGCGACAAGGTCCACTACGCCGACGAGAAGTCGCGCGGTCCTGTCGCCGAGGACATCTCTCCGCCGGAGGGCGCCTCCGCGGCGGACCTCGAGGTCGTCCCGCCCGCGCCCGAGGAGGAGGACAAGCGAACCGTCTTCACCGTGGCCCTGGTCGATCCCCTCGAGATCGTCGGCAACAAGCTGGCGATGCGCTGGCAGGGCAAGGTCCGCGCCACCGAAGAGGCCGGCGTCCGCGAGGTCACAGGCCAGCTCAACTCCAAGGACGGCTTCATCGAGTTCGCCGGCAACCGCTTCACGATCGAGCGCGGGGTCATCACCCTCCCGGAGGACGCCGGCGAGATCGCCCCCTTCGTCAACGTCGTCGCCGTGACCCAGGTCCGCGCCACCCAGGTCACGCTGACCGTGCGCGGCCGCCTGCCCAAGCCCGAGCTGGTCCTCGAGTCGTCGCCGTCGATGTCCCAGGGGGCGATCCTGACGCTGCTCCTCACCGGCAAGGAGGAGGTCGGCGACGGCGAGGAGGGGCAGGTGCTCGCCGCCGCCGCGTCGCTCCTCTCCGCCTTCCAAAACAGCGAGCTGCGCAACTACGTCAACGAGCGCACGGGGATCGATCAGATCGCGGTCACCTTTGAGGATGGCGCCAACCGACCGGTGCTCTCGCTCGGCAAGCGCCTGAGCGACGACCTCTACGTAGAGACGGCGATGCGGATCAACCCGAGGCGCGGCAAGAACCGCGTCGAGGCCCGGATCGAGTACGAGCTCGCGCCGCACTGGACCCTCGAGACCTCCTTCGGCGACGCAGCGGTCGGCGGCGTCGACCTCTTCTGGGAGAAGATCCTCGGCAACCCGAAAAACCCCGCCCTCCGCAAGGCCAAGCCCAAGCCCAAGCCCAAGCCCAAGCCCGAGCCCGAGCCCAAGCCCGTGAAGTGAGCGGGTCCAGGCTCCCAGGTTCGTTCGGTGAAGCGCAAGCTGGCGATCGTCGCGGCGGTGCGCCGCCGCGCCGCCGCGACGATCGCTCCGGCGAGCGCACTGGCGATCTTCGCCCGCCTCGTCGTCGCTCAAGGCTCGAGCTACGAGCTCGGGGGCAGTGCTGACTCGCCGCGCCCGCCCCGCGCACGTCCGGCGCCGGCCGACGTCCTCAGCGGCCGCCGCAGACCTTCGAATTGGGCCCGGCGTCGACGCAGGTGAGGCACACCTCACCGACCGCGGCGATGCACGACGCCTCGGCGGTCAGCGACGTGCAGGGGTTCACGACGATCCCCGCCGGCGGGTAGCTGTCGAAGAGGTAGCGGCTGATCCCGTAGCTCTCCCCCTCGAAGCCGACGTAGGCGTAGCCGACCTCGGAGTCGATCCCCTGCAGCCAGGTCACCAGCTTGAACGCCTTCTCGTCGGCGACGGCAGCGAGCGCACACTCGCGGGCGGCCTGCCACTCCTCGGGAGCGCTCTCCATCGGATCGACGACGCCGCAGTCGATGAAGAGCTCGCCGCCGATCTCCGCCTGGGCGCAGGCGACCGCCTCGAGGTCACACTCGACACCGTCCGTCGTCTCCGTCGTCTCCGTCGTCTCCGTCGTCTCCGTCGTCTCCGTCGTCTCCGTCGTCTCCGTGCCCGACGCCGAGCCCCCGGTCGTCCCGGTCGTCCCGCCCGTCCCGCCCGTCCCGCCCGTCGACGAAGCAGAGCCGCCCTCGGTCATCGTCTCGGTCGCCGAGCCAGATTTCGAGCCCGAGCTGGCGTCGGTCGTCGTCTCGCTCTCAGACTCGCCCGTGCCGCCGGTACAGCTGAGGGCGGCCGCGCAGGCCAGGGTGACCATGGTTCGACATCGTCGGTCAGGCATCGGTCTCCCCAGACTAGACCTCCGGGGTCCGGTCCCGCGGGCAAGACCGCTCGCCCGAGCCCGCGGTTTGGGGGGCACGCAGACTGCGGGCTCTCCGCGCCGCGCGCGACGAGCGCGAAATGTGCGCACCACCATCCCATGCGGGTCGCCGACGATCTGCTAGGTTCGGCCGATGACCGAGGCCCAAGACCCGATCCGCGACTTTTTTTCCAAGCATATCGCCGACTTTCGCACGGCTCGCGATGAGATGAAGCTCAAGCTCCACCTCGCCGGAATGGACGCGAAGCAGGCCTGGAGCGAGCTCGAGCCCCGCCTCGCCGCCTTCGAGAAGGAGGCCGCCCAGGTCACCGAGGCGACCGCCCAGGCGACCGTCGACGCGACCAAGGAGGTCGTCGCTGGCCTCGTCTCGGCGATCGAGGAGCTCCGGGCCGGCCTCGCGAAGACCAGCGAAGGCGCGGCTACAGACGAGAAGGGGTGAGCCACCCCCCGTTTGGCCGCTCCGGGGGTCCTCGTCTGCACCTCTGCTCACGCGGAGCGCCGACGCTGCGCGAAACCCGGAGCCGCTCGGCGGGTTCAGAATCGGCACGAACATGTCCGATCCGCTCTGCACTCGTCGAAACCTCCTCAGGGGCAGCATGGGCTCCGCCCTCTGGGTCAGCTCCGGTGCGGGCCTCAGCGGCTTGCTCACCGGCTGCACAAAGCCTACACCCCAAGCCCAGGCGATCGTGTCGCCTGACGTGCCCATGATTCCGGAGACCCAACAGACCTTTTCCTGGTTTTCGGTCGACGAGGCGACGATCCGCAAGGTGATGGCTGAGCTCACCGCCCGCGGAGCCGACGCCGCCGACCTCTACTTTCAATACTCGCGATCGAACTCGATCACGATGGAGGACGGGATCATCTCCCGCGCCGCCTCCTCGATCGACCAGGGCGTCGGCCTGCGGGTCGTCGTCGGCGATCAGACCGGCTACGCCTTCACCGAGGACCTCTCCGTCGAGGCGATGATCGCCGCGGCGCGGACCGCCTCGAGCATCGCCCACAGCGGCGCCGCCGCGGCCCCGGTCGAACTCAACACCCGCAAGCACGCCGACTACTACCCGATGCAGCGCTCCTGGGTCGACGTCGGCATCGCCGAGAAGCTGCCGATCATCCAGCGCCTGGACGGCATGGCCCGCAAGCTCGAGTCCGCGGTCGACAAGGTGACCGTCAGCTGGGCGGACGCCGAGGAGACGATCCTCATCGTCGACATGCACGGCAACGTCGTCACCGACAGCCGGCCGATGACCCGCCTGTGGTGCATGGTCACCGCCAAGAAGGGCGACGTCTCGCAGTCGAACTCGAGCAACATGGCCGCGCGCCAGGGCATCGACTGGTACACCGACGAGCGCCTGCAGCAGGTCGCCCAAGAGGCGATCGACCGGACCATGATCCTCTTCGAGGCCCGTCGTCCGCCGGCGGGCGAGCTGCCGGTGGTCCTCGCCGCAGGCGCCAGCGGGATCCTCCTCCACGAGGCGATCGGCCACGGCATGGAGGCCGACTTCAACCGCAAGGGGACCAGCATCTACGCCGACATGCTCGGCAAAGAGGTCGCCCCCGACTTCGTCACGATCGTCGACAACGGCACCCAAGCCCACGAGCGCGGCGCCCTCAACGTCGACGACGAGGGCTGCCCCTGCGAGCGCACGGTCCTGGTCGAGAACGGCCGCCTCGCCTCCTACCTCCACGACAGCATCTCCGCCCGCCACTACGGCGTCGCCCCGACCGGCTCCGGCCGTCGCGAGTCCTTCCGCGACATCCCGATGCCGCGCATGCGCTCGACCTACATGGAGAACGGCCCGCACACCCGCGACGAGATCATCGCCGCGGTCAAAAACGGCATCATCGCCGAGACCTTCACCAACGGACAGGTCCAGATCGGCGCCGGCGACTTCACGTTCTACATCAAGAACGGCTGGCTCATCGAGGACGGCAAGATCACCGCGCCGATCAAGGACATCAACATCATCGGCAACGGCCCCGACGCCCTGCGCAACGTGACGATGGTCGCCGACGACACCAAGCTCGACTTCGGCGGCTGGACCTGCGGAAAGAACGGCCAGAGCGTCCCGGTCTCCCAGGGGATGCCGACCACCTTGGTCTCCAAGCTCGTCGTCGGAGGTGAAAATGTCTGATCTGCTCCACTCCGCCGAAGCCGCTGTCAAGATCGCCAAGAAGGCCGGGGCCGACGACGCCTGGGCCGCGGTCTCCCGCAACCGCTCGGTCTCCCACTCCTTCCGCGACGGCAAGCTCGAGAGCGTCGAGGAGAGCACCTCTCGCGGCCTCGGGATCTCGATCTACGCCGACGGCCGCTACTCGTCGCACTCGACGACGGACCTCCGCGACGATCGCCTGGAGTCCTTCATCACCGAGGCGGTCGCCCTCACCCGCGCCCTCCAGCCGGACCCCTTCCGCAAGATCCCCGACCCGTCGCTCTTCGCGGATCGCCCCGACGTCGAGCTCGAGCGCCTAGACCCCGCCCTCGCGGGCGTCAGCGCCGACGATCGCCTGGGCTGGTGCCGCGAGCTCGACGCCCGGGTCCACGCCGACGAGCGCGTCATCTCGGCGACCTCCGGGGTCTTCTCCGGCGAGTCCGAGGGTGCCTCCGCCTCCTCCAACGGCTTTCGCGGCGAGTGGGACGGCGGCTATCTCGGCTACTCCGCGACCGCGACCGTCCGCGAGGGCGAGGACAAGCGCCCCGAGGGCTCGTACTTCGCCTACGGCCGCTTCCTCGACAGCCTGCCGACCCCGACCGAGGTCGCGGCCGAGGCCCTCAAGCGCACCCTCGACCGGCTCGGCTCGACCAAGGGTCCGACGCGCAAGGCGACGATGGTCGTCGACCAGCAGGCCGCGGTCTCGCTCCTCTCCCGCCTGATGGGGCCGGCCAGCGCCGCGTCGATCCAGCAAGGCCGCTCCTTCTGGGCCGGCAAGGCCGGGGAGAAGCTCTTCTCCAAGCGCCTGACCGTCGTCGACGATCCGCTGATCCCCCGCGGCGTCGCCTCGCGCCACTTCGACAGCGAGGGCATCTCCGCCAAGAAGATCCCGCTCATCGAGGCCGGCGTCGTCCGCAACTACTACGTCGACACCTACTACGGGCGAAAGCTCGACCTCGCGCCGACCACCGGCTCCGCCTCCAACCGGATCGTCACCCTCGGCGACAAGAGCCTAGAGCAGCTGCTCCGTGCGGTCGGCAAGGGGATCTACGTGACGACGTGGCTCGGCGGAAACAGCGACGCGACCACCGGCGACTTCTCCCTGGGCCTGCGCGGTCACCTGATCGAAAACGGCAAGGTCGGCGCGCCGATCTCAGAGATGAACGTCACCGGCAACCTCGCCGAGCTCTTCTCCCGCCTGGTCATGCTCGGCAACGATCCCTACCCGTACTCGAGCCTGCGGGCGCCGTCGATGGTCTTCGAGGACGTCGACTTCAGCGGCGCCTAAGGGCCGGTTTCTCGTGCAACGCGCACAAGGCGCTGCTTGAGTCTCGGGAGTGATTCTGCGCGCCTGCTCAGATTCCATAGCCCCGCGCTACGGACACAAACGGTTCTCAAAACCTTTCGTTGACAAGCGAGTGCTACGGTTTTAGGCTGTAGCTAACATGGTCAACCCCTCTGCACGGAAGTGTACGGGTTGGCTTTCTGCGTTTAAGGCTTTCAGATGGTTGTAGCTTTTACGAAGCCCTACCTATCTGTCCCGGATCAGATTGCCCTGCTGAAGAGTCGGGGTATGGTCATCTCCGATGAAGCGGCGGCGACCGCGTGTCTACGTCGTATCGGTTACTACAGGTTGAGCGGCTACTGGTACCCATGGAGGCTATCAACAGCGCCTAATCCGCCGAGTCAGCCGACCCTTGCCGTTCACGATGAGTTCCGACCCGGCACAGAACTCCGACAAGTAGTCGAGCTATACGTCTTTGATAAACGGTTGCGACTTCTCGTCCTAGACGGCATCGAGCGTATTGAAGTAGCTCTGCGCACAGAGATTGCACTAGTGCTGGGGCTTCTATCCCCCCTGGCACACCGCGACCCTGCGTACCTCAATCCGAGATTCACGCACAATCCGAGAGTAACAAGCGACCACACGAAGTGGTTAGAGAAGCTCGATCAATCATACAGTCGTTCGAAGGAAGACTTCGTTAAGCACTACAAGAAGAAGTATCGCCCTCCCGCCCCCTTATGGGTAGCTGTAGAGCTATGGGACTTCGGAATGCTCTCCCACCTACTGAGGGGACTAAAAAGCCGCGAACTGGACATCCTTGCTAGTAACTACGGTGTCCCTCGGCGAGTGCTCCTGACAAGCTGGGTTCGGAGTATCAATTTTGTACGCAACGTATGCGCGCATCATGGTCGTCTGTGGAATCGGTCGATGGTCGATCAGCCCAAGGCACCAAAGCCTGGAGAAATCCTCGCCCTGGATCACCTTGTCTCCGACACATATGCACGAGAGCGCCTGTACGGCGTCGTCGTCGCCATACGATATTTGCTCCAAACGATTAGCCCTTCCACCTCATGGGGTGCTCGGCTCGGCGAACTAATCACCAGCTTCCCCTCTGCTCCTGGGATTTCGATCCGAAATATGGGCTTCCCCGCAAACTGGAAAAGTCAACACCTGTGGTCCTGATCTGGTTTGCCGTGTCACCGAAGCATGGTCAGCACCTCGATCTACCAGCCGAGCACGCTGGCGAAGATCAGCGGCGCGACGATCGTCGCGTCCGACTCGATGATGAAGCCCGGGGTGTCCTCGCCGAGCTTGCCCCAGGTGATCTTCTCGCCGGGCGTCGCCCCGGAGTACGAGCCGTAGGAGGTCGTCGAGTCCGAGATCTGGCAAAAATAGCCCCACAGCGGCGTCTCAGCCCAGTTCAGGTCCTGCGCCAGCATCGGCACCACGCAGATCGGAAAGTCCCCCGCGATCCCGCCGCCGATCTGAAAAAAGCCCCACGAGGACTTCGGCGCGGACTCGCGGTAGAGACGGGCGAGCTCGATCATCGCCTCGACGCCGCAGCGGACGGTGTGGACATTCTTGAGCGTCCCGCGGATCAGGTGCGAGGCGTAGAAATTGCCCAGGCTCGAGTCCTCCCAGCCGGGGACGACGATCGGCAGGTCGCGCTCCGCCGCGGCGACGAGCCAGGAGTCGGCGGGATCGATCTCGTAGTGCTCCGCCAGGGCGCCGGAGCGGAGGAGCTCGTAGGCGAACTCGTGGGGGAAGCGACGCTCGCCCGCCGCGTCGGCGCTCCTCCACAGCTCCGAGATCGCCCGCTCGATCCGCCGCATGGCCTCCTCCTCGGGGATGCAGGTGTCGGTGACGCGGTTGAGACGACGGTCGAGGAGCGCCCGCTCGTCCCCATGGCTGAGCGTCCGGTAGTCGGGAACGCGGACGTAGCTCGAGTGGGCGACGAGGTTGAAGAGATCCTCCTCGAGGTTGGCCCCCGTGCAGGAGATCGCGTGGACCTTGCCGGCCCGGATCATCGCCGCCAGGCTGATCCCCAGCTCCGCCGTGCTCATCGCCCCGCCGAGGGAGATCAGCATCGAGCCGCCGCCCTCGACATGCGCTCGGTAGGCGTCAGCGGCGTCGACGAGGGTCGCCGCGTTGAAGTGGCGGAAGTGACGGCGGAGAAAGTCTGAGATCGGAGCGGAGGACATGGACTTCAGGGCCGAGGTGCGTGATCGAGCCGCGACTACCGAGAGTCGCCTCTCGGACCTGAGTAGGCAACCCGGGGGCACGCTTGCGCGCCAACGCCCGGGCGGCCATTCTCTCCCCGAGCGAGCCTCGATGACCGCCCTCCGCCCCTACTTCGTCGCCCCTCGCCCCTATGGGTTCGCCCACCGAGGAGGGGTGGCCGTCGCCCCCGAGAACACCCTCGTCGCCTTCAAGCGGGCGATCGACGCCGGCTTTCACCACCTGGAGACCGACGTCCACCTGACCCGCGACGGCGAGCTTGTGACGCTGCACGACCCGACCCTCGAGCGGACGACCGACGGCGTCGGCATGGTCCGCGGCCTGACCCTCGCCGAGGTGCGCCGCCTCGACGCCGGCTACCGCTTCACCAGCGACGGCGCGACCTTCCCCTTCCGCGGCATGGGCGTCCGCGTCCCGACCCTCGAGGAGGTGCTCGCCCTCGACCCGGAGGTCCGCGTCAACATCGAGATCAAGGAGCGCGATCCGGCGGCGCTGCGGGCCGTGTGGGGCTTTATCCAGCATCACCGGGTCTACGATCGAGTCCTCGTCGCCTCCGAGCACGCGCCCGTGGTCAAGGCCTTCCGCGAGCTCTCCCGCGGACGCGTCGCGACCTCCGCGGGGAGCCGCGAAATCCTCCGCTTTTGGTTGGCCACCCGCCTCCGCCTAGGCCCCCGGCGACGGCCGGCCTTCGACGCGCTGCAGGTGCCCGCGCGCCACGGTCCCCTCACCGTCGTCGACCCGGCCTTCGTCGCCAACGCCCACCGCCACGGCCTTCAGGTCCACGTCTGGACGATCAACGACGAGGACGAGATGCGCCGCCTCCTCGCGCTGGGGGTGGACGCGGTGATGAGCGACTACCCGGAGCGCCTCGCCGCTGTCCTCGAAGACACGCCCAGGGTCTCCGCCTAGCAGCCCGCGGCCGAGAACGACGAAGGCCGTGGCGTCTCCGCCACGGCCCCCGGCACGCCTCCGCCCCCCTAGCCGGCTTCCTCGACGCACTGGACCGGGGTCCAGGGCGCCGCGAGGTTGTCGCAGGAGGCTCCGTTGTTCTCGAAGTTCATCGGCCCGAGGATCTTCACCATCGCGTTCTCCTCGTCGACGGTGAAGAGCTCCGCCGAGTTCGAGCAGGCGTAGAGCCGCGTGGTCGTCGGGTGCCACTCGATGCCGACGCTGCCGAAGTTGTAGTCGGTCTTAGCGACCAGGCTCGCCTTCCCCGTCAGGTGATCGATGATGTAGAGCGAGTCGTCAGAGCCGTTGATCGCGTAGGTGTCCTCGAGCTCGTCGGACCAGGTGAGCCCGCCGGTGCCCCAGTTGATCCCGAGCGGGCCGATCAGCGTCGCGTTGCCGTTGATCGTGCTGATGTCGACGAGCTGATCGATGCTGGTCTCGAGGCCGTAGAGGCCGAGCCCCTGGTCCGCGGTGATCCCCGGCAGGGCGTTGACCTTGGTCGGGCCGACGATCGTCCGCTTGCAGGTGCAGGGGTCGATGATCTCGAGGTTCTTGGTGTTGGCGTTCGCGGCGTAGAGGTTGCCGTTCCGGCCGAAGGTGCTCGTGTTGTAGTTGTCGTTGGTGTCGAGCTCGCACAGGAAGGTCGAGTGACCGTCGTTGATGTCGATCTTGTAGAGGCGGGTCGGGCTCGACTGATCCTCAAACGTGACGAGCCATTGGCCGACGTCCATGTCGCCGGTCGTCCCGGTGTCGCCGGTCGTCCCAGTGTCGCCGGTCGTCCCGGTATCGCCGGTCGTCCCCTCCGTGTCGCCGCCCGTGACCCCGCCGGTCGTCATCCCGCCGGTCGTCATCCCGTCGGTCGTCCCCTCCGTGAGGACGCCGGTGTCCGTGCCCTCGCTCTCCCCCGCGGAGGTCGTCGCCAGCGTCGTCGTCCCGTCCGTCGCCGTCCCGTCCGTCGCCGTCCCGTCCGTCGCCGTCCCGTCCGTGTCCGGCCCGGTACCGGTCGCGCTGTTGGAGGCAGAGCCGCTCGCGCTCGCCGACGCGGTCGCGCTCGCCGAACCGCTCATCGTCGCCGACGCACTCGCCGACGCGCTCTCGCTCGACGCGGTCGACGACGAGTCGCTCGCGCTCTCGGAGCCCGAAGAGACGCCATCATCCCCGCACCCGACCGCCAAGAAGAGACCAAGGATCCACCCGTTCTTACCCATCCACACCATAGACATGCGTCGATGATCGCGGATCGACCCCTTCGATGCGACACCTGGGGTGTAAAAGCCCCAGAGCCGGAACGGCGATCTTCGCCCACCAGTGGGCAAGTATCCGCCATCTCTACATCGTCCCGGCGCTCATTGCCGCCCCGCGCCCCCACCCTTCCTAGTCGTGGCGGTAGCGGGCGAAGTAGCTCCGCATCAGGAAGCGACGAAACCAGGTGTTCACGCCGGCGACGTCGACCATCGCCCGTCCGTAGACCACCAGCGAACGGCCGCCGAGGCTGACGCCGTGGAAGAAGTCCGGACGCAGCCGGTGGGGCATCAGCGGCGGCACGCCGGAGGGGTAGTCCGGGGGCTCTGCGGCGAGGGTGAGGATGTTCTGGGCGATGACGCTCGCCTGCCAGAGGCACTCGATCGCCCGCTGCATCGTCGGCCACTCGCCTTCGCCGCCGATCACCCGCACCGCATCTCCGCCGGCGAAGACGTCGGGTTGGCTCGGGGTCGGCGTCGGATAGCACTGGAGGGTCGGGCCGACGGCGAGCCAGCCCCCGTCGGTCCGCGGGAGATCGAGCCCGGCGATGAGCGGGGCCGGACGGATCCCACCGGACCAAAAGGTCATGTCTGAGGACACCCACGCCTCGCCTTCTCCTTCGCGGAGACGAACACGACCCGCCTCGGCGGCGATGAGGCGGGCGCCTAGGCGGAGCTCGACCCCCTGCGACTCGAGGTAGCGCCGCGTCCGCTTGGCGACCCGAGCGGCGAAGCCCGGCATAAGACGCGCGCCGCCGTGGACGAGGATGACCTTCGGCGCGATCCAGCCAGACGGGCGCACCTTCGCGAGGTGGGCGAGCTCTCCCGCCAGCTCGACACCGCTGATCCCACCGCCGACGACGACGATCGTCGGCGCGAGCGCCCCCTCGGCAGCGGCCCCGCCGAGGAGCTCGGCGAGCCTCTGCGCCGCGACGACCTGCTCGTCGGCGAGCTTGTAGCGGAGGAGGTGCTCCCGGCCGTCGATGGCCGGCGGAGGCTCGAGCGCCGAGCCCAGGGCGACCACGAGGAAGCGCCCGCGAAGCCGCCTCCCACAGGCCAGCTCGACCTCCTTGGCGACCGGATCGACCGCGACGATCTCGCCCTGAACAAAGCTCGCGTCGGCGTCGGCGTCGACCTCCGCGGCGGTGTGGATCTCGCTCTCCCCGGGCTCGAGCCGCCCGCAGAGGCGCTCGTGGACCAGGGGCAGATAGCCGTGCTGACGGTGACGGTCGATGAGCGTGACCCGGAGGCCGCGCCCCGCAGGCCGCCGCCGGAGCTGATAGAGGAGCTCCAGGCCGGTGAAGCTCGCCCCCAAGATCAGGACGTCCGAGCTCTCGACCTCGCACGCCGCCGTGGTGCTGCTGCCCGCCGCCTCTGGGCCACGGGGCGCGGTCTCGGGCTCATCGACCGAAGACATGGACCCGCTCCCGGAGCGCCGCGGGGAAGCGCTCGCGGACCAGACGATCCGCCTCTGCCCGGCTGTGCCGCATCGACCGGTGGACGAGGACCAGCGCCTCGCCAGAGAAGTGTCGTTCGGCGTGCTCGATCATCTCGTCGAGGTGGGTATGACCCCAACGGCGGGTCGCCGCAACATCGCGGCGGTCGTCCCAGCCGGTGACCTCGTGGACGAGCACGCGGGCGCTGCCGACCAGGGGGTCCTCGCGGAGCAGCTCGATCTGGGTGTCGCCCGTGACACAGAGCGCGATCTCGCGGTGCGGCTGGGTGATCTCGACCCCCTCGCGACGCAGCGCCGCGAGCTCGGTATGCGAGCGCCCGATAAGCTCCGCGCGCAGGCGCCGAGACTCGCGCTCGATCACCCAGGCGAGCGAGGGCACTCGGTGGGTCGAGCGGCGAGCGTAGGCCGTCAGGCCGCGCCCGAGCTCGACCTTGTCCCCCGGCGCGTGACCGGACAGCTCGACCTCCAGCGCCCGCCCGGCGATCTCCCCCCAAGCGGCGAAGATCCGCCCGAGCGGCTCGACGATCTCCTCGGGGACGTGGACCTTCGGCGGCGCCAAGCCGGTCATCCGCCGCTGCGCCAGGTAGTAGGCGAGCCCCCCGAGATGATCGGCGTGGCCGTGGGAGATCAGGATCGTCCCGTAGCCTAGGGCGCCGCCGGGGACCATGCCGACGTCGAACATCAGCTTGAGCTCCGGGACCATGAGGCAGGTCTCGACGCCGCCGCGTGTGACCCCCTGGAGGGTCAGACCGCCGACCTTGAGCTCGTCGATCCCGGCGTCGCGGCTGTGCTTGGGCTTCTTCATCGGCTCAGCCTCACCTTGGAGCCGATGAGGCCAAGAGGACCGACGATTGCGGCGCGAGCGAACCCGGGACTTTCACCACAGCCTGCTCGGAGCGGCCGCTGCGAGGATCCGCTGCGCCCTCGCGCGACGCTCGTCGACCCCGCAGGCTCAGGCAGGACCCGCGGGACGCCGAGGACGAGCGAGCGCATGCAGGGGCCCGTCAACGCCCCCTAGGCGACGAAGTAGCGGTTGGGGGTCCAGAGGATCGACGAGCGAGCGGCGGGGGCCGGCGCCTCGCCCTGTCCCCGCGGCGCGCGGACGGCCATGACCTCACGGGCGGCGGCGACGACCTTCTCCGGCGAGACGACGATCTGCTCCTCCAGGTGGATGTTCTGCGGGATCCCCGGGACGGCGTCCTGGCCGAGGACCCGGGTGACCACGGGCTCCCCCGCCATCGCCTCGATCACCGCGCCCTGGATCTCGCGGCCGATGCTCGAGAAGACCCGGTCCTCGTGGACCACCAGGAGGCGACCGGTCTTGCCGACGCTCGCGAGGACCGTCTCCATGTCCGGCGGGACGATCGTCCGGAGATCGATGAGCTCACAGTCGACGCCTGCCGCCGCCAGCTCGGCGACCGCCTTTTGGCAGAAGAGGGTGCAGCGTCCCCAGGTGACGATCGTCAGATCGCTGCCTGGACGACGGATCGCCGCCTTGCCGAGCGGCACCCGGAAGTCGTCGGGCAGCGCCGGGATATGCCCCTGAAAGCCGATGCTCCGCTTGAGCGCGGCGATCTCCTTGGGGTCGGTCGGCTCGCCGGGGAAGGCGTCGCCGAGGGTCATCCGGTAGAGCCCCTTGGACTCGAAGAAGACCACCGGACCCTCGTACTCCGCCGCCGAGCGCATCAGCCCGTAGACGTCGCGGGAGGTCGTCGGGGCGACGATCGTCAGGCCGGGGATCGCCCCGTAAAAGCCCTCCATGCACATCGAGTGGTAGACCGCGCCGCCGTGGAGCGGCTCGACCGGGAGGCGGAGGATGACGTTGACGTTGGTCGTCCCGCCGGAGGTCCAGAGCATGTTCCCCATCAACACCAGCCAGTGCAGGGTGTTGAGCGAGTAGTCGGAGAACTGGATCTCCGGGATCGCCGTCGCGCCGCTGTGGAGGGCGAAGCCCAGCGCCGATCCGAGGATCAGCGGCTCGTTGATCGGCGCGTCGCGGACCTGCTCAGGGAAGCGCTCCCACAGCCCCTTGGTCGCGACCATGACCCCGCCCTTCTTGGCGACGTCCTGACCGTAGAGCCAGGTCATCCGATTGTTCGCGAGGATCGCCTGCATCGCCGAGCGGATCGCGCCGTTCAGCGAGATCGAGGTCGTCCTGCCCTCGAGGGGGGCCTCGACCGCCTCCGGGAAGGGCGCGCGGATATGCTCGTAGACCGACTCGTAGGTCGGCTCCGGCTCGCCGGCGGAGATCTCCATGGTCTCGAGGATGTAGTCGTCGGCCGCCTTGGCGATCGTCCCGAAGTCGTGACGCCGGAAGTAGTCCTTGCCCTCGGTCACGCCGTTACGCGTGAGGATCTCGCCCTCCTCGCAGACGCCCGCCTTGACCAGCGCGAGGCCGAAGTCCGGCAGCGGATCGTAGGAGTCGAACTCGAAGGTGAAGTCCGCCGCCGAGGAGTGGTTGTTGAGGCGCGAGAGGTTCTTGACCCACATCAGCGCCGGCCGCTGCTCATCTCGGCAGTAGGTCGCGGCCGCCTTCGAGGTCTCGTAGACCCCGAGGAAGTCGTTGCCGTCGCACTCAAAGAAGCGAAAGCCGAAGGCCTCGGCGTAGGCCCTGAAGTCCTTGATCCCGCGGCCGTCGCTCGGGTCGACGCTGATGGCGATGTTGTTGTCGGTGATCGTCAGGAGGAGCGGGAGCTCCAGGATCGACGCCCCGTGCATGCCCTCGTGGAGGTCGCTCTCGGCGGTCGTCCCGTCGCCGATGACCGCGACCACGACCCCGTCCTTGTGGCCCGCCTGGCGCAGCCCGTAGGCGTAGCCGACCGCCTTGCCGAGCTGCATCCCGAGGGCGCTCTGGACCGGCAGGACGTTGTTGGGGATGTCGTTGAAGTGGGCGGTCATCTGCCGCCCGTGGCTCCACGGGTCGGTGACCTTCGACAGCTGCTGGCGCATGTGGTCGAGGTGGAAGTCCTCGTAGCCCTTGAGCCGACACCACAGGGAGAGCAGCCCCGCCGAGCGGTAGTGGGCGCAGATCGCGAAGGCGTCGGGGTTGACGACCTCGCTGTAGGCGAGCGCCTCGGCGGCGCCGTGGACCTCCTCGCCGGAGCCCCAGATCGAGAACTTGATCGCCCCCTTCGCGCACTCCTGGACCACCCGCTCGACGTGGGATCGGGCCATGCACATCTCGCGGTAGGCGAGGCGCAGGCGCTCGGGGGTGAGGGTCGGGAAGCGGTCGAGTGCGCTCAGGTCAAAGCGCGGCGTCGAGGTCGTCATCGGCGTATCCATGGCTGTTTGGGGGCGATCCACGGGCGGATCGCGGTGAGCCTATGCGATCACCCCGCGGCGGTAAACCGACCCCACCCGCGAGAACGCCCAGACCCGCCCGAAATGACCCGCAGAGGCGTCTCTGAGCACTTTTCCAGATCGCCCAGAGGCGTGACTTGGCCAACGTCGCGGCGATTCCCCGGCGCCGGCGATCGACACCACGCCGAGCTGAGCCGAGCCGACAGGAGCCCACGACGGAGCCCACGACGGAGACCGCGACGGAGACCGCGACGGAGCTACGACTGAACCGCAACCGAACCGCAACCGAACCGCCACCGCAACCGCAACCGCAACCGCAACCGCAACCGCAACTGCAACCGCGACCGCAACCGCAACCGCGACCGCGACCGCGACCGCCACCGCGACCGCCACCGCAACCGCAGATGGTCCCGCAGACGGGTGCCGACGGTCCCGCCGACGGTCCCGCCGACGGTCCCGCCGACGGGGGCCTCCGCCGGAGGCACCACAGCGCTCCGCTCGCTAGGTCTCGCCTGTCTCTTGGGGCAGAGCCGCAGCGGTGGCGATCAGCATCTGCATCGCCGCGACCTCGGGCTCACCGCCCTCGAAGCGGCGACGGATCCGGAAGTAGAGCAGGATCGACAGGACGATCATGAAAGGGGTCACGATCGCCATCGCGGCCGCGACGAGGACGGACGCGAGGATCCCACCGACCCAGGGGATAATCCCGAGGATCCACACCGGGATCATCAGGCCGATGCCGACCGCGAGGGCGACGACGATGAAGGCGACGATCGGCAGGAGCGGATCCTGCTTGGTGATCTCGAGGTTGCGGAGGTTGATGTCGACCATCCGCTTGCCCTCGCAGAAGTAGATCACGCCGATGAAGGAGCCGAGGAGGATCCCGGGGATGATCAGGAAGAGGACGCCGATGCTGGCGATCAGGCCGGCGACGAAGAAGCTCAGCCAGACCATCTTCGCGTTGGCGAGCTGCTGCTTCCAGGCGGTCATCCAGTCGACCGGATGGTTGAGGTAGACGCCGAGGAGAAAGCGGGTCAGGGCCGCGATCGCGAGCGGCATCAGGACCGCCTGCGCGAGGCCGAGGAGCCCGCTGAGGAACGGACCCACGACCGGGATAAGCCCGAGGATCCCGGAGGCGAGGGCGACCGGGACCGTGATCCCGCCGACGATCAGCGCCGCCGGGACGAGCACCGGCTTGAGGAACTCCCAGGCCTGCTTGTAGAGGGTCGCGAAGTCATCGCTGCTGATCGCCGCGGGGGCGCCGCTCGGCGCCGCAGCCGGCGGTGCGCCCTCCGGGGCGACGAGCGCCGGGTTCGTCGGCAACCCGTCGGCGTCGTCGACCTCGGGCATCGGCGCGGGGGGCTGGGGGAAGCCGGGAGGCGGCGCCCCCGGCGGTTGAGCGACCGGCTGCGCGAAGCCGCTCGGCATCGCCGCCGGCATCGCCGAGGTCGGCGCGTAGGCGATCTCCTGGTTTTGCTCGTCGCCGTTGAGGGTCCCTCCCCTGGCGGGAGCCTCATGTGAAGACCCCGCGGCCGGAGCCCCCGCCGCCGGCATCCCTGGCGCCGGCATCCCCGGCGCCGGCATCCCGAAGGGAACCCCGCCGCCGGCGATCATCGTCCGCCCCTTGCCGGCCAGCGGCGAGTCGATCATCTGCACCGTAAGGAGAGAATTTCCGACGCGAATCGCCATCCCCGGGGTCATCTCGATGGTCGAGAGGCGGCGCCCGTCGAGGAGGAAGGAGCCGTTGGTCGAGCCGAGGTCGACAAAGCGGAGGACCCCCGCCTGGAAGGTGATCTCGCCGTGGCGGCCCGAGACCTGGGAGTCGCGGAGGGCGATGTCGCCGATGTCGCGGCCGATGGTGATCCGGTCGCGGTTGGCGAAGGTCCGGGTCTCAGGCGGCCGGTCGACATATTGGATGTGCAGCGTGAAGGAAGCCATCGTCTCTCCGAGTCGCGCTAGGCTGGGGGGCAGTGTCACAAATGCACGCTGCCAGGCGCAATACTCCCGCCGATCCGACTGATGAGCAATCCCCCCTCGCCCCGTGGGGGGCGAGCGAGCGTCAGCGACTCCTCGAATCGCTCCGCCCCGGGGCCGAAGACGGACACCCCGGGTGGGATCTCGTGGTCGTCGGCGCGGGGATCACGGGCGCCGGGATCGCGCGAGACGCCGCGATGCGCGGCCTTCGGGTCCTCGTCGTCGACGCCAACGACCTCGCCTACGGGACCTCCTCGCGCTCCTCACGTCTTATCCACGGGGGGGTCCGTTACCTCGAGCAGGGCCAAGTGGGGCTGGTCTACGAGGCGCTGCGCGAGCGCACGCGCCTCTACAAGACCGCGTCGCACCTGGTCCAACCGGCGGACTTTCTCTTCCCGGCCTACGACGGCGACCGCCTGCCGCTGTGGAAGCTCAGGGTCGGACTCGCGCTCTACGACGCGCTCAGCCTCTACCGCACCCACCATCGCTCGGTCCGAGCCGAGCAGGCGCACCAGCGCGAGCCGCTCCTCGCCGAGGAGGGGCTGCGCGGCGCGGTGATCTATGAGGACGCCGTCACCGACGACGCCCGCCTCACCCTGACCACCCTCCAGAGCGCTCGCCGCTCCGGGGCCGAGGTGCTGACCTACGCCGAGGTCGTCAGCCTCGGCCGCGATCAGGAGAGCCAGTGGGTCCAGCTCAGCGATGGCCTGAGGATCCGGGCGACGCGGGTGGTGGTCGCCGCCGGGCCCTGGACCAGCGAGCGCCTGCTCGGAGAGACAGGAAAACACCTCCTCGCCCTCTCCAAGGGGATCCACGTCGTCATGCGGGCGAGCGACGTGCCGATCCGTCAGCCCCTCGTCGTCCAGGTCCGCCGCTCGAAGCGGATCATCTTCGTCATCCCCTGGGGAAACCGCACCTACCTCGGCACCACCGACACCGCCTACGAGGGCGACCCCGGGGCGAGCGGCGTCATGGAGGAGGACTACGCCGAGCTCTTCCCGCTGATCCAGCGGATCCTCCCGACCGCGCCGCTGACCCGCGATCGCGTGGTCTCGGCCTGGTCTGGGGTCCGCCCGCTGGTCCGCAGCGGCCCCCCTCGCCCCGGCAGCTCGACGATCAACATCTCGCGAAAGCACCGCCTGGTCGAGAACAGCGACGGGATCATCGGCCTGGTCGGAGGCAAGCTGACGACCTACCGGGCGATGGCGAAGGAGGCGGTCGACCACGTGGTCCGGGCGATCCGGGCGGCCGAGCCCGAGCGCGAGATCCCGCGCTGCACGACCCACCTCCACCCGCTGGTCCCGGGGGATGAGCTCGGCGATGACGCGCTCCGAGATCCTCTGATCGCCGATCTCGCGCCGCGTCACGGGCCCTATGCGCGCACCCTCGCGGAGCGGGTCCGGTCCGATCCCTCCCTCAGCGGGCGTCTCGTCGAGGATCTGCCCTATCGTTGGGTCGAGGTCGATCAGGCGATCCGCTTCGAGGGCTCCTGGCACCTCGACGACATCCTCCGCCGCCGCCTCCCGCTCGCCCTCACCGATCACCGGCACGGTGGGGAGGTCGCCCGCACGATCGCGACCCGCCTGATCGACGCCCGCGGCGGCAGCGGTGCCGACATCGAGGAGGAGATCCTGCGCTACCGGGAGAGCCTGCTCCGCGAGACCGGCTACGACCTGAACCCGAGCAGCGCGAGCTCCAGCGCCCGTCCCTAGGAACTAATTAACTAACGCGCGCGTAACTAACGCGCGCGTCGCAGCCCGCGTGTCGTAGCCCGCGCGTCGCAGCCGCGTAGCAACCTGCCCCTCGCAGGTGCGCATGCACCCCCTCCCGTAGCAGCACGCGCGTGGAGGCCCGCGCGGACACTCTCCCTGCCGTCGCTCGTCCAGGCCCTCGTCAAGGCCCTCGTCAAGGCCCTCGTCAAGGCCCTCGTCAAGGCCCTCGGTCTGGGACGAGCGGCGCTGCGCCGAGCTGCGCCGAGCTGCGCCGCGCCGAGCTGCGCCTAGCCCCTGCGGAGCGAAGCCTGCCTAGGACGAGTGCTGAGCTCGCCGGCCTAGCCGAAGAGCCACATCACGGCGCGGGTCATCCAGCTCTCCTCGGAGTTGGCGCCTACATAGACACCGCCGAGGAAGATCACCCCGAGGATGAGCCCCGGCGCGACGACCCAGCCGAGGATCCACCCGACCCTCGAGCTCGACTCGTCCGCTTCTTCGGCCGCGGGGTTGGCTTTCATCGCTGTTTCTTTGGCGGCCATGGCTAGTTGATCTCCTCGGTCGCTGCGGCGTCGGTCGGCGCAGGAGCAGATGAGCCCGTCCCGGCGCCTCGCTCCCAGGGCGCGGCCTGCTTGCCGCGCAGCATCGCCTCTCGGCTCACGGCGTCGATCCACAGGGGGACCCCGTCATCGGCGAGCGCGTCGCCCATCCACGATCCCCGGCGCCAAGCCTCGCTCCCCTGATCTTCGATCCGCTCGGCGCCGAGGAGGCGACCGACCACGAAGAGCAGGCTTCGCAGGTGCGGAGCCTGCCGCGAGCGCGGGCTTTGGGGGATCACCGCGCAGCTCGGATCGGCGAAGGAGTCCTCGCCGGTGAAGGGCTCGCCGGTGAAGGCGAGGAGGAGCTGCGCCCCCTCCCGGGGTCGGTCGCAGAGCTCCGCGAGCTTGGGCCCGACCCCGGACGGGGCGCCGTCCCACAGCGCGATCGACTGGAGCTGGAGGCGAAGGCCGAGCTGCGTCTCGTAGACGGAGGAGGCCCACTCGACGGTCTGGTTGACGTAGCCGAACGGATCGGCGGCCTTCTCCGCCCACGCGCTGTCGACGAGGACCTTGACCTTGACCGTCGCGATGTCGCGAGCGACGGACTGGAGCGCCGGCGTCAGGCGCTCTGGCAGCGTCACGGTCATGGGCATCGCCGGGCGCAGCGGCGGATCCAGGAGCGATGCGGGGAGCTCCGTCGGTGTCGTCGGCGGTGTCGTCGGCGGCGTCGTCGGCGGTGTCGTCGGCGGCGTCGCCGTGGGCGTCGTCGGCGGCGTCGTCGGGGTGCTGGGATCGACCGGCTTGACGTCGGTGTCCGGGGTCTTGGTATCCGGAGTCGCCGGGTCTACGGTCCCCGAGGGGTTCTCTTTGACGTCCTTGCGCCCCTCCTTGGCCGCCGCGACCTGGAGGCCGAGCCATCCCTTGTCGCCGGCCCCCTCGGCCTCCGCGGCCGGGGTCGCAGGGACCTCCACGTCCATGCCGAGCCAGTCCTTCTCAATCCTGAGGATCGTCGTTCGGTGGGTCGCCCCGACGTAGATCCCGCCGCCAAAGAGACCTCCGAGGAGGCCGACCGGGAGACCTAACAAGAAGAAGAGCTTGGCCAGGGCCTTGATGCGTGCGCGCGACATGGAGTGCGGCGCAGTATACTGCCCGGTCCACGCCGCCGCTCCTCCGAGCCGAAGATTCCCCCGTGGGCGGCCCTTTAGCCTCTTCCTCGCGGTCGCCACGATCAAGCGCGCCGTCGCCACCCTAGGATGCCGTGGCAAAAGTCCCGCGCGCTCTCGCTGGTCCTAGTCGTCCCTCTCGGCTCCGGCGAAACCTGCACTACAGCCCGGTACAGCGGCGTTTGGTCGAAGCCGAGAGGGCCGACGATGGCGACGCGAGACCACACGGGACCTTCACCACGGCCTCCTAGGGTTCGGCGACGGCGCGGCCCGGCGACGACGGCCTTGGAAGACCGAGCCGCGGCGCTAGAGGGGGAGCGCCTCGACCCCGAGGACGCAGGAGGCCTCGTCGCCGAAGTTGTAGTCGGGCACCTCGTCGACGTAGGTGTCGTTGATCTGGCGCCAGCTCAGGTAACCGTCGGCGACGAAGCACTCGTCGATGATGAGGTCGCCGTGCTTGAGATCGCCGATCCCGTCGATCTCGAGGATCTGACCGCGGGCGCGGCCCTCCCCCTTCTCGGTCCAGGCCATGTCGAGGACGAACTTCTCGGTCTCCGGGCCGCTCCAGCCCCAGTCGTCCCACTGACCGTAGACGGCGAGGTGGAAGTCGCCCGTGCCCTCGTCGGTGGAGCGATAGATGTAGCTCTCGTCGCTGAAGAAGGTGTCGTCGTCGAGGTAGCCCTCGTAGAGGACCTGGAAGTCCTCGAACTTGACCTCGATCTCCTTGCGCTCGGTCGTCACGTCGCGCTCGAAGCTGACGGCGATCGCCCCGGCGAAGGTGTGAAGGCTGTCCTTGTCGTCCTTCATCTCCGGGTAGGCCTCGATGGTGTCGAACTGGAGGCTGAAGCCGCCGCTGCGGGTGTCGCCGTCGACGTTGAGCTCGCCGTCCATGAGCAAGACGACGTCGTCGATGTCCTTGGCGTCGCGGGGGCCGACGTAGAACTCGAACTTCTTGCTGCCGTCGATCTCGTCGAGGCGCGCGAGCCAGGAGAGGTCGCGGCCCTTGTCGTCCTCGTAGGGGCCGTAGACCCGCCAGTTGCCGTCCCGCGAGGTCTCGCGGACGCGGTCGAACGCCTCGTAGATCCGGGCGATCCCCTCGACGCCGCCGGTCACCCAACCGTTGGTGTCGGTGATCGTCCGGTCGACGATGTCGTAGACGTCGCCGCGGATCTCGCCCTCACCAGCGCGGGTGCTGACCTCGGCGGGGATCGAGATGCGAACGTCGTCGCCCTCGAGGAATGCACCGTCGCCGCCGCCCCCGAAGAGGAGCCCGCAGCCGCTGCCGAAGGTGCAAAGGCCAGCCGCAGCGGCCGCCAGGAGGGAGGAACGAAGGGTGGCCTTGTGTGTCGTCATGGTCGGTCTACAGTGCGAATGAGGTTCCAGGAGAGGATGGATCTTTTCTCGAATGATCTCAACAACATCTCCAGCTCTGAGCGATCCTGCCCAGGGTCTCATCGTGTTGTGTAGTGATCTGCGACGCTGCGCATTGCGACGTCTCTGCGGCCGCACGCCAAGAGCGCGCGACTCCTCGGAGCTCCGCGGCCGCGGCCGCCGGGCTCGCCTGCGCGGACCACCGCCAACCCACGCCAACCCACCGCGCACATCCTGCGAGGAGCGCCGAAGGGACCTCTCCTGCGGGCGCGCAGGACCGCCGAGAGGGGCAAACTCTGCGCTCGGAGGGACCCCTGAGGAGGGCTCCGCCGTGGACCTTGCGGCCGGCGACGCCGAACCCACATTATCATTATGACAAGAAGCATCCCCGCCACGTCAGCCCTCCTCACCAGCCTGCTCGTCCTCGGCCTCGCAGCCTGTGGGGACGACCCCGCGAGCGGTGACAGCACCGACACCGCGGGAGAGCGCGCCGACAGCGGATCGCTCAACCTCGACGAGAACGGTGCCGCCAGCGGAGGTGACAGCGACTCCGACGGAGGTGACAGTGACGCTGGCGAGACTGGCGAGACTGGCGACTCCGGCGACTCCGGCAGCCCCGACGACACCGGAGGAGACGACGCGGACCCCGGCGAAGAGCCCGATCTCGGTCCCCTAGCGCTCTGCATCGAGCACGCGAACGCGGCCTGTCCCGGCAGCGACGACAGCGGCCTTGTCCGCCACCAGGGGCTCGTGCCCTGGGCCCCGTGCCGGTTTGAGCTCGCCGATCAAGGGAGCTGGACGAGCCGCGACCTCCTCCTGGACCAGCTCGGCGAGAGCATCCCCGAACTCCCGGTCAGCGAGCTGACCTTCAACCATCTCGGGCCTGCGGTCGGGGCTGAGCACAGCAAGCTCGCCAAGGTCGAGCACCTCGATCGCGCCTTTCGCTGGCAGGACGGCGACTTCGCCGACGGCCGGTGGATGCCGCAGGGGCTGAGCGGGACCTACGACGCCTACGACAACGGCAAGGTCGATGGCCGCGAGCTGGTGGCGGTGAGCTGGTACCACAACGCCAAGGTGAGCGATCTGGGACTCCCGAGCGAGGTCGTCCGGGTGAGCTTCGCCGACGTCACCGCCCTGGGCGGGGGCGGAGACGTCCCCTACCGCCACGTGCTCCTGGTCGAGCCTTTCGCCGAGAACGGTGAGGTCAACCTCCGGGCGCCGCGGCTCCACGCCGGCGGGATCGCTTGGGTCGGCCGCTACCTCTACGTCGCCGACACCGCCAAGGGGCTGCGGGTCTTCGACACCGCGCGGATCTTCGAGGTCTCGACCGACAAGCCGGGGTCGATCGGGCTCGACGCGAAGACGGGCGACTACCACGCCTACGGCTACCGCTATGTCCTGCCCGAGGTCAGCGCCTACTTCCTCAGCGGTGACTCCTGCTGGGTACGCTCGTCCTATGTCGGCGTCGACCGGACCAGCACCCCCCCCTCGCTGGTCACCGGCGAGTTCCACGACACCGACATCGCCGGCAAGCTCATCCGCTGGTCCCTCGACGGTCAACGCCTGGCGACCAGCGACGCCGAGACCGGGACGACCCTCGCCCGCGAGGCCTTCTTCGCCCAGGAGAGCGACGTCCAGGGCGCGGTCGCGATCGACGGCGAGTGGTGGCTCTCCTCCTCGGCGCAAAGCGGCGCCGACGGGGCGCTCTACCGGACGAGCGAGGGCCGCGAGAGCGCCCGCTACGGCTGGGTCGTAGGCCCCGAGGACCTGATGTTCGCCGGCCAGCAGCGCCTGCTCTGGTCGCTGAACGAGTTCGCCGGCCAGCGCTTTGTCTTCGCCGTCGACGTGGACGCCTACGGGGCGCTCTAGCCCTGTGTTCGGCGGGTTTGTGGGGCTCTGTCGCAAACCCGCCGATGACCCTGACTACGCCCTTCGACCGCATGAGCGTGGGCGGGCGCCACCCTCGTGCTTCGCGAGGGGCTCGTCGCGGACGTGGACGCCCTCAAGCCCCGGCGCGGCGTTCGAGAAAAGCCTGCGCTCCGCGGCGGGCGAAGCTCGCAAAGGCTTCTCTTCCGGCCCCCTGCGCCCGTGAGCATAGATGGAGGTGGAGGAAGCAATGCGTACATCACTCATCCCCAAGACCATCACTTTCGCGGCGATCGTCGCCCTCTTCGCCGGCCCCCTCGCCTGCGCCGAGGATGAGGAGCCCGAGGTCCTGCACGAGCCCGGCGTCACCTACGAGAGCGAGCTCGGGGTCTACAACTACGAGCTCGAGTCGAGCGCGTGGCCGCCCTCCGTCGACGCCTTCCCCCTGACCATCGCCGTCTTCAACGGCCCGGACCCGCTGCCGGACGACCCGGAGGTCATCGTCGAGTGCAAGCCCCCTTCGCGCTGGCCGGAGCTCGACATCACCGCCAAGGCGCCGACGGTCACGCCGACCACAGACAACCGGTTCGAGCTCGACTACGAGATCACGACCCCCGGGATCTGGATGCAGGAGATGACGATCACCGACGCCGAGGGCAACCAGGACACCTGCGTCATGTTCCTCAGGTTCACGGATGCACCCTAGGAGGCCGCGAGAGCCCACGGGAGTTTCACCACGGCCTCCTAGCCCTGAAATAAGCGCTGGTGTGAGGTGCCCTCACAAGCCCGCGTAGAACCCCTGATGACACGGATTTCGCGCTTCGACCGTATCTGCGCGGGTGAGCGCTCACCCAGGCGAGCAGAGCGCCGACTCTCCGGCAGCGGTAAGGACATCCCGGCACCGGGCTGCAGGAGCAACCGCTAGGCCAGGTGTTGATCGCCGGTCTCGCCCAGACATTCGGGGTCGGCGTCGGAGCCGGGTGAGCAACGGTTGCGCGATGCCTATGGTCTAATCGGCCTCTGTCGACAGGTCGGCGCGCGGCACCTCGACCAGGCGGCGAAGTTCGCCGGGCCCTCAGCCTTCATCTCGCAACGGTCGCCAACCTCACCCGCCAGGGCTACGTCTTTCGAAATTTCTGATCGTCACGCAGGCGCGGAACTAGTTCTGCGAGCATGTTCCACCGCTCCCGATCGTCGACGTAGAGCTCGCGAATCAGCTCCTGCGATCGCCTGTGCTCCAGGATATGAGGGTGTCTACGGGCGAGTTCGACCCAAAGCATCTGGGTCTTGGGTAGGCTGATGAGGCGAGATATCTGGGCCCAAACGCGCCGAAGCTCCGGCTTCTTGAGTCGCGTGCGAGTGTCTTCCCGAGCGAGGCAGCGACAGATTTCATCCAAGATGTCTAGCTTGCTAACCGGTCTCGAACGCGACGCGCTCCTATGGAGCGCGATCATGTTGGCGGAGATTTGTCCGCCGTGTCCTTCGAGGTCGTGATGCGCCTCGTCGTATTCACGAGGCCAAGGTCTGAGTGCAGAGCACTTCTTGAGGGTCGCCCCTGCATTGGCCGCCTCTTGCCCTGTGAAGGAGAAGTAATAGGCGACGTCCGGGATGGCCTTCGTGGTCGGGCCATAGAACGCGGCGAAGAGTGACGACGGTGTGCATGAGCCGCTGAGGTCAGCGACGGACATGTCGTACCGACCATCGCCGCGCAGGTTCTCGATCAGTTCACCATCTGCCGCGTCCTGAAGCCACACGTCGATAGGGTCGAGGACTCGGCCAAATTCCCGTGAGGGAGCGCTGCTCATTGCCCTATTCGATCAGTTCAGCGACGGACCTGAATGTGCGAGCAACGGCTAGATGGCTCTCGGTCTCGGCGGCGATTCGAAGCCGCTGAGATGCAACAGGATCCCGCCGCGACATCTGTTGGAAAGCCTCCCCGACAGCGTTTCGAACTGCGGGTGAGGGGTGCTTCAGCAGCGCCAGCAGGTGGCCCCGGATAATATCCGGTGCTGTCAGCTTGTATTCCCCGAGGCTCCCGAGTAGCCGAACTGCTGCGATTGCCTCAAGGCTCCTCAACTCGGCTTTTTCCAGGATGAACTCAAGATCTTGTGGTTCCAACCCTCTCTCTTCGACCTCATCCAGTGCGTCATCGGGGAGGCTCTCCCATACGTCACGCCGAGCCTGGTCGCGTGCGGCCTTCCACAGTCGCTCCAGTTGAGAACGCTGACGGAAGATGATCAGGGCGGATCCCGCAAGAAGATCCTTCTCGTTCCTGATGTTCAGCGAGGAGTTGTCTTGGCGAAAGACTGCTGAGTGCTCCCAGAAGGGTTGATCGTATGCTATCGCAGCACTCGTCATTCTCGGATCCTCTCAAGAGCTTTTGGGGTCAGTGAGCCGAAGAAGATATCGTTCTTGAACTCGCGTAGATCGTGGAGCATGGCACTCGGTTCAAGGTCGCGGGTCCGCTGGTCGTCAAACCAAGTATTGATGTCGAAGAGGAGCGCCGTTTCGTCACCTTCTGGCGAGATCGTGCCGAACGACGCGATGGCCTGTAGCCCGGCATCATCCGGGTGTGCGAACCCAGAGCGTACCAGAAAACCTCTGGTGTGACCTAGGACATCAGGCACGGTGGGGTGGAGCCGCGTCCAGTCGGTCAGCTCGATTTTGCCAGAAGGTAGGCTGAGCCGATTGATATAGCGCAGGCTGATCCGGGTGACTGGGCCCGGTTCAGCGATACTGCGATAGCGTTGCCAACAACGCATTGCGCCGCTAGAGAAGTTCTCCCAGCAGGTGTATGGGCGGAGGAGGCTGAATGTGAAGGCATCAGAGAGGACTTGCACCACTTCCCGTCGCACCTCGGAGACGAATGAGAAGCCACGGACTTGGTGCTCCACGCTGTGGCTTGCGAGAGCTTCCCCAACAAGTCCAACCCGCCCATCGAGGTGGATCCTTGGGGTCACCTTGTCGTACACAAGTTCGTCGGTGGCGAAGTTGCGTAGCGCATCGAGCTCAAGGTCGGTCGATGGAGCAACGTTGATCGTGATGAGCGCCTCCTCGATGGGAGCCTTGGCGCCTAGCGGCTCGCGGTGATCGACCAACCTTCGCACGGGCATACTCTCGCGCCGCGCGCAAGGTACCGCAACCTCAAACCGACGAAAAACGGCTAGGTATACACCTGTGCAGGCCCGGCGGATGTTCCGCGAACGCACGCAGGTGTGTGCACGCGCCTCACGCGGACCGAAGTCTAGCTGGCGCGAGGGTTCCACGCGAAGCGATCCGGGCCTTGCGGCTCAGGTGCGCCCAAGGCGCATCTGCGATCCTCGACCAAGAGCGTTGAGCGCCGCAGGCCATGACGATGCGTGGCTTCGAGCCCGTCGAAGACCGAGGGGCGATGAGCGTGACCCTCTGTTGCCCGCCGTCGCTCAGCGGGCGAGCTTCGCCCGCCCAGAAACGAAGCTGTGCAGCTCTTCGTGATGCAGATGCCGGGATAGGCTAGCTCAGGTCGACCGCAAGCGCCGTGTGATCGTCGCCCTACTCGGCGCCTCGCGCAGCTCGCCGGCGGCGTAGCGGCGCCGGAGTTCGCGCCGGAGCTCGCGCTCGATCTGCCTGACGGAACGCCCGGTGCGCGCGGCTAAGCAGTTTCATCTGGGATTTTCGGCGAGGAGCCGGGTACTCGGAGGCTCGTGGAGCCTGAAGCGCTGACGGCGGACGGACGCTCCACGGGGAGCGCCAACCGCTCAGCAGGCGCGCGAGGTGCGTTCGTAGGCCAACTTACCGCCCTTGCCGGGCTTCGCGACGCGAGGTCGGCGGCTGGACGCGCGAAGCCGACCGCGACGCCTCGGCGCGGACTCATACGAACAACGGCAACTGTCCAGGAGGACAGGGTCGCGGCGGTGCGCGGGCGCCGTGCAGGAGCTCCGCGATGGCGCCGGGATCGGTGACGACCTCGAGGATCTTCATCCGCCCACCGCACTTGGAGCAGACCGTCACGTCGACGGCGAAGACCCAGGCGAGCAGATTAGCCCAGCCGATGCGGCGCGGGGTCGAGGTCGCCTCGTGGAGTTCCTCGGGAAGAGCTGGGACGAGGCAAAGCGAGAGCTGCATTGGCGCGAGCGGCTGCGGCGAGGACGGGATGACCCGAGCGCGGAGGTAATGGCGGCTCCCGAGCACGCCGTAATAGCGGGTCATGTGGAAGCGCGGCGGCGGGACCAAGGCGCACAGGCGGCCCAGGAAGGTGTCCACGGTCATGTCCGCGAACGCGGCGCCTCGGCGCGAGGGCGCCTTGAAGTGGACGCGCACGCGGCCGTCCTCGAGCGCCTCGATAGCATCGTGGGCGAAGGGCGGTCGGAGCAGGTAGCGGCAGACACGCTCGCGGTGCTTGCGGTCGCGGCCGTCGACGAGGAGCGCCGCGTGGAGGTGCATGCCGAAGGCCGAGACCGTCCCTGGCAGCGGCTCGGTGTCGGCCGGCGCGGCGAGCCGTGGGCCTCGGAGGGATTGCTGGACACAGGTCGCGAGCGCGGGGTCGAGGTCGAGCTCAGCGTCCGGGTCCTGGGCGACGATGGCGTCGTGAACTCGAGCGAGGATGGCGGTCATCCGCTCGGCGCTCGGCGGCGGCGCGGCTAGGAACGAAAGCTCCTCAGCGCCCCCTCCTCGAACGCGCCGTCGGTCACGAGACAATGGAGGTGAACGTAGAGGCCGAGGTCGCTGCGGATGCTCCGCCCCCCGCGAAGCTCGAGGTGAGCCCTCACCCACGCCCATGCACTCGACGTGAGGAATCCGCGTTACCTACGGTTCTACGCGGGTGTGCGAGGGGCCTTCGATCAGCGCTCATTTCAGGCCCAGTAGCCCGGCCCGAGCGCGATAGCGAAAGATCGAGGCCGGCTCCTAGTCGAGCTCGTCGTCGCGGACCATGCCCCGGAGGTTCTCCTCGAGGAGCGTCCGCAGGTGCTTGTCCGCCGCGGCGAGGAGCCGCGGCGACCAGACCTGGAGCTCGACGAGGAGCGCCCGCCCGTCCTCCGCCTCGCAGTTGACGTTGACCCGGCTGTTGACGTCGCGGTAGGGCGAGAGCATCGCGACACAGCGGGCGACCTCGAGGGCCTGGGGTGGCCAGGCCCGCGCCGCGGTCAGCCGCGCCCGCAGCGGATAGGAGTTGCGCGAGCGGCCGATCGAGAGGGCCTCGCCGGCGAGGAGCCGGTTCGGGAGAAAGACCGAGCCCTCCGGCGTGCGCAGGTGCACCTGCATCAGGCCGATGTGGCGGACCATGCCGGTGTGGGCGCCGAGCGTGATCTGATCGCCGACCTTGATCCGCCCGCGCAGGGCCAAGCCGAAGCCGGTCGAGAGGTTCTCAAAGTGCTTCACGAGGCCGACCATCAGCCCCGCCGCGACCAGCCCGGTCGCGAAGAGCGTGATCATCGGCGCGATCCGCCAGGCGCGGATCAGGATCATCATCACCGCCCAGGCCCAGATCCCGAGGCGACCGACCATGCCGAAGTTGTCGACCCAGCGCGCGCGCTCGATCCCCAAGCGATAGCCGAGGCGGATGAGCCACTGGATGAGCTGGGTCGAGAACCACGCGAGCGCGACCAACGCCCCGAGGAGGAGGAGCGTCGACAGGGTCAGCCAGTCGCGGACCGCCCGGACCTCCGCGGTGAACTCCTCGGCGATGCTCGCCCCGTCCCGCTCGGCCGTGGTCGCCGCGGTTGCGAGGCGCTCTCGCTTGACGGTCTCCTGCCCGGAGACGGCGGCTCCCTCGCCGGCGGCCCCGGCCGCGTCTTGGATCCCGACGGCGGAGTCCGTCGCATGGCGAACAGCGCTGCGACTGTCCCCTTCCGCCTTCGCCGCCTTCGACTCGCTCGTCCCCTTCGCGCGGGCGCCATGCTCAGGAGCGGCGTGCTCTGCCGCAGCGTCGGTCCTGTGCTCGCCCCCTTGAGCGGCCCCCTGCGAGGCGCCGGTCCCGTTCTTCGCGCCCTGGCCTGCCGCCGGCTTCGCGCCCGGACCCGCGCTCTCGCCCGTGCCCCCGTGCTCTGCCCGAGGGCCAGCCCCAGGGTCAGCCCCAGGGCGAGCCCCTTGCTCGGCCCCTTGCTCAGCCCCTTGCTCGGCCCCTTGCTCAGCCCCTTGCTCAGCCCGATCTGGCCCGTGGTCTGACCCGTGGTTTGGCCCGTGGTCTGACCCGTGGTCTGACCCGTGGTCTGACCCGTGGTCTGGCCCGTGGTCTGGCCCAGGCTCGGCGGCGATGAGCTCGTGTCCCGTCGCCGCCGAGACCTCCCCGTGCTCGCCCGCCTCTCCGTGCTCGCCGCCCGCTCCGCAGGCGCTCAGCACGAGCCCCAAGACCAGCGCGAGGGTTGTCCCGAGCCCCGCGCGGAGGCCCGCGCAGCCCCGTCCCGGCTTCGTCCCGATCCGCCGCATCATCCGACCCCCCGCTGGAGCGCACCGGCTGCCCGCAGCGCGTCGCTGAGGGTCGGCTGAATGTCCGGGGGCACACGCTTGACCCCGTAGGTGCCCGGCTCGTCCTCGATGATCCCGGCGCTCTCGAGGAACGCGAGGTGCCGCATGATCTCCTCCGGCGAGAGCATCAGGCTCCGCGAGAGGGTCTCGACGGCCAGGTCGCCAAAGCGCATCGCCTGGACGACGATCGCCAATGCATGCGGATGGATGTGATCGAGGAAGCGCACCTGCTCGCTGAGCCGCGGCGCAGACACCGGGGCGACCGTGTCGCCAGCGACGACCGTCGCCTCGCGATGCCAGCTCCGCAGCGCCGCGCGGATGTTGCCGCCCGAGCTCCGGGCGAGCCCGTGGAAGTAGTCGCGGCGCGAGACCTCGCCGCGCCGGCGGAGGAGGCGGCCGAGACGACCGGCGGGGTAGACGATCTCGAGGCCGCTCACCCGGTTGCGGACCTCGACCACCCTCGCCAGGACCTCAGCCTCGATCGAGCCGAGGGTGAGCACCCGGTCAAAGGCCTGGCGCAGGGCGACCAGCGGATCGAGGAGTCCGAGCGCGTCCTCGTCGACCGCGGCCAACCAGAACGCCTCGCCGCGGGTGGCGATGATCACGTCGAGCACCCGCTCGAACTCGCGGAGGCCGGCCGGGTCCGGGCGGACCCAGGACTCGAGGTCGTCGATGATGATCGCCGTCTTGACCGTCCTGATCGCGACCCGGATCTCGACCAGATCGGGCGCGCAGCGCAGCTCCTCGGCGAGCGCGGCGAGGAGACCGTCGGTCCGGTCATCGTCGTCGCCGATCCGGATCACCCGCTTGGCGACCAGCTCGAGCTGGGCGATGTTGAGCATCGAGGTCCGGCCCGAGCCGTGGTGGCCGACCAAGAGGAGACCGCTGAGGCTCGGCGACCTGCCCTCGAGCCAGTGCTGCTCGGCGCGGAGGACCGCCTTGAGCTGGGCCTTGCGGGCGGTGAAGAAGCGACGCTCGTGCAGGGACTCGAGGCTGTAGAGCCGGCCGTAGATCGGCGGCAGCGGGTCCTTCTTGCTCTCGGCGCGGACGTCCGAGTAGATCACGGTCCGCAGATCGTGGGCGTCGAGGTGCTTCTTCGCGTAGCGCTGCTGGACCTCGGCGGTCGGATCCTCGAGGCGGAGCCAGACGAGGCCGCGGCGGAGGCGGCGGAGCCCCGAGAGGCCGCTCTCTCCGACTCGCTTGCCTAGCTCGCTGAGGCGACGACCGGCGCGCAGGGCCAGACCGCCGCGGGCCTGCCCGCGATCGCGGCGGCGCCGAGACGCGTCGGCGCGGATCGCCTCAAAGGCCTCGACCCGCTCCTCGCGGACCCGAGCGAGGGTCGCCTCGCGGCGGCGCTCGAGGGTCGCCGCGAGCTCGTCGACCCGGCGGAGGCCGCGACCAAAGCCGTCGCGGATCAGCGCCTTCGCGTCGCCGCGGCTGCGGACATGACCGAGGAGGACCACCTCGATCGCGTAGGTCGCGACCCCGACGTGCTCGCGGATCTGCGAGTTGACGTTGTTGATCAGGAGGTTGGCCTCGCGCAGGTGCTCATCGATCTCGGGGAGGAAGTCGTGGATCAGCGCCTGCTCGCAGATCCGCCGCATCGGCACCGTGAAGACGGTGACGTCGGTCGGCTCGCGGACGGCGTGGAGCTTGGCGTCGGCGTCGAGCACGTCGACGCTCTCGGGCAGAGCGGCGACCAGCGAGCGAAGCTCCAGGGCCAGCTCGTGGGCGGAGACCTCCTGCTTGAACTCCGCCCGGAGCTGCTTTATCCGGATGTGCGACTCCTGCGGGAAGGCCTTGCGACAGATCGCGGCGAGGGCCTGGAGCGCCGCCTCGTCGGCCTCCTCGTCGAGCTTCTCGGCCTCCTCGTCGCCATGGTGGAGCTGCTCGCGGGTGTTCGCCACTTCCGGGGTGATCGAGTCGAGGAGGCGGCCGAAGGGCACGAGGAAGCCCGACTCGACCACGCGGGAGACGTGGAGCTCGAGGCGCTCCAGGAGGAGCGCGAGGCGCAGCGCCGCCTTCGCCGCGGCGATCCCCTGGCCCCATGCGGCGCCCTCGGTCTCGATCGAGACCAGCGTCGCGGTGACCGCGGGCTCGACCTTGGAGTAGCGGACCTTGCGGCTCGGCAGCTCGCGCGAGCCGGCGATCTCGAGGCACTCCGCGAGGTCCTTGAGCCCGTAGGCGAGGGCGACCTCGGCGTCGCGGCGGAAGCGCTCGACCCACCTCGTCAGCAGCTTGTCGGCGTTGACCTGGGCCTCCTCGACCCCCTGGATCCCCTGCCCCAAGCGGCGCAGCTCCACCAGCACCCGGGCCTCGACCCGGCACCACTGGCCGAGCGCGGCCCGCAGCGCGTCGGCGACCCGCGGCTCGATCGTCACCCGCGTCGCCATCCGCAGGGGGACCACGCGGACCTTCGCCTTGCCGGGGACGAAGAGGCGGGCGCCGAACTTGCGCAGCCTGCGGATGATCCCGTCCCCCTCGACCCCGAAGAGGAAGCGGTCCTCGGCCTGGATCGGCAGCTCGACCGCGATCTCGGAGCAGGTAGCGCGGAGGTCGTCGAAGAATTCCGAGAGCGCCCCGACCCGCTCGACGAGGTCGCCGCCGGCGGGCTTCGCCGCCCAATTGAGCATCACCCCGAGCGCCTCTTCGCGCTCATCGGCGTCGGAGAAGAAGCTGGCGACGCTCGCCTTGTAGGCCTCGGCCCAGGGCTCGAGCTCCTCCTCGATCAGGAGGTCGACGCGGCTGCGGATCGCCGCCTCGATCCCCTCCAGCTGGCTCTCGAGCTCCGCCGACTCGAGCTTGCGCCGGGTCGGCGCCACCGGCACCTCGGTGTCGATGAACTCACGGCGCGAGAGGGCCGCTGCGCTCGTCTGGGCCTCGCCGCCGTCGACCGCGCTCTCCGAGGCGCTCGCCGCCGCCGCCTCGGGGATCTCGCCCGCCTTGCGGAGGGCGACCCGGAGGGTGATCGGGCCTATCAGGAGGTTGAGCGCGACCACGGCCATGCCGGTGTTGGTGATCGCCTCGCTCAGGGCCGGGAGCTGCGCGGCCGCGAGGCCGACCAGCCCGAGGGTCACCCCCGCCTGCGGCAGATAGGCCAACCACGAGAACTTCTGCACCGTCGCCGACTCGCCGCCGGCCGCCGCGCCCAGGCGCCCAGCGACGACGAAGGCGAGCGCGCGGGCGACGCAGAGGGCGATCGCGAAGGGCAGGATCTCCAGGGTCACCTCGAGGTTCACCTGGGCGCCGGCGTTGGCGAAGAAGACGACGAAGACCGGGAGGGCGACGACCTCGAGCGGGTGGAGGAGGTCGTGCTCGTAGGGCGTGAAGTTGCGGATGACAAAGCCCGCGACGATGAAGACCAGGAGCAGCTCCAGGTGGAGCGCCGCGCTGAGCTCGGCGACCACGAGGATCATCGCCGCGACGAAGAGGAGCATCTCCGCCTTGACGAAGCGGATGTAGAGGTAGAGCAGGCCAGCCAGGACCAGCCCGGCGAGGACGCTCGCGCCGAGCTCCTCGCCGACGTGGATAAACACGCTGGCGTCGAGGGCCGCGTCCGGCGAGGTCATCGATCGCGCGATCGCGATCGCGATCGCGAGGCAGATGACGACGACGACGTCCTTGAGGACCGAGATCCCGAGGACCAGGTCGCTGAGGCGCCCCTTGGACTTGGTCTCGGAGAGCACCGCGAGGGCGATCGCCGGCGAAGTCCCCACCGCGAGCGCCGAGAAGATGATCGCCAGGCCGACGGTCGCCGGCGACGAGTCGATCTCGAGGAAGTGAAAGGCCGACTCGAGGCCGAAGAAGGTCCCGCCGACGAAGAGCGGCAGGAGCAGGACCTTGAGGCCGGTCGTCGCCGAGAGCGAGCGCCACATCCGCCCCATCGCCTTGGCGTCGAGCTCGAGGCCCGCGCTGGTGGCGATGAGCCCCAGGGCCAGGGTCTTGAACATCCCCATGTCGCTGACGACCGAGGAGGAGAGGATGTCGGCGACGAAGGGGCCGAGGACGATCCCGGTGACGATGTAGCCGGTGACCTTCGGCAGGCGCAGGCGCGAGCCGAGCTCGGCGACCGCGTAGGCGGCGAGGAGAACGAAGCCGATCGCCGCCAGGGTCAGCGGATCGCTGGCGCTCTCGCTCCCGGCCTCGGGGACGTCCTGGAGGAGCGCGAGGCCGCGCATCACCAGGAGGAGGAAGGCGAGGACGACGAGCTGCCTCAACGGTCACCTCCGTCGAGAACCCGGTGCGACCGGGTCCGCGTCCGCGAGGCGGAGGCGCTGTCGGGCTCGATCGCCGCGTCGGTCTCGCCGGCGTCGGCGAGGATCCGGCGGACCGCGCCGTAGCTCCAGAGGTCGCTGAGGATGATACCGCCGAGGATGGTCGTGAGGGCGATAGGCGCCTGCTCCGGGAAGCGTTGGGCGAAGGAGAGCGCGATCGCCACCGCCAGCCCCCCCTGACCGACCAGGCCGAGGCCGAGGCGCGGCACGCTCGGCAGCTTGCGGACCATCCAGGTGCTCGACCAGCTGGTGAACCAGCGGACGATGATCCGGACGGCGACGTAGGCCGGCGCGAGGAGCCAGAGGAGGCCGTGGACCGGCGCCCAGAGGGCCCCGGCGAAGATCCGCAGGAGCACCAGGATCGGGTGCCGGATCGGCATCAGCGTCGTCTCCAGCCGCGTCGCGTGCCGCGACGTGAAGGAGACGACAAAGCCGGCGATGAGGTTGACCACCAGCGGCGAGACCCCGAGGGCGGAGCCGGTCCCAGAGGCGAAGGTCACGGTCCCGACCGCCGCGAGGTAGATCCGCAGCTCATCGCGCTCACGGCCGATGAAGAGGTTGAAGAGGAGGCCGAGGAGGATGCCGACGCCGACCGTCACCGCCACCCAGATCGTGATCGGCAGGTGGGTCTGGCCGGCGGACTCGGCCGCGCGGGCCCAGACCAGCGTGCCGCCGAAGATGGCGATCGCGATGAGCTGGCTGACCTTGGCGTAGCTCAGGAGGAGATCGAGGATCGGCCCGCGCGCGCGGTGGAGGCTGGCGACCCTGGCGATCAACACCGGCGACGAGACCGCCGCCGCGCAGCCGATCGCCAGCGAGAGCCAGAGGTGGTCGACGCTGCCTTCGAGGGCGAGGTAGTTGTCGCCGATGAGGACGCTGTAGAACTGGAAGCGCTCCGCGTCCGGCGGCGCGCCGATCAAGGTCTCGAGCAGGGCGAAGGCCGCCGCCGCGACCAGGCCGATCAGCGCCATCGAGGCGATCGATCCCCCCAGGGCTACGTTCGCCGGCCGCAGCGAGCTCCGCGCCCGGAGGCCGAGGAGGAAGCCGACGAGGCCGAGGAGGAGGTTGATGAGCGGCGCGAACTTGTCGAGCGCCTCCGCGGAGAGGATCACCGGGCGCAGCTGCGGCCCGAGGATGATCCCCAGAAAGATGTACTCGATCCCCGACACCGCGAAGCGCGACGCGTACCGAGAGAGGAGACGGCTGATCGCGAACGAGAAGACGACCAGCACGACGAGGAGGAGCGTCGGATTCATGGGGGACGGAGTTCGCTAGCGAGGAGTCTCCGTAATGCCCCTGCCTGGGTCAAGGAAGCGGCCGCGCGCAGACGCCCCAGAGCGCTCAGGGCCCGGCGCCGCGGCGTGCGAGACCTCTGTCCAGCCTCCGTAGAGCACCCTTGGCTCGTCGTCGGGGGCGCTTGCGGTCCGCGACGGGATCCAAGCCTGGCCAGCGGCGCCATAGCCGCGAAGGGCGTCGACGCGCGGCCTACGAGGCCCGCGATGTGGTCACGGCCCCCTCGCCATCGTTGGCCCCCTCGGTCTCGACGAAACGCCGCTGTAGCGCGAGCTCTGGCAGAGCCTAGAGCTTGGCGAGCCCCTGCCGGATGAAGTTCGGCTGGACGAACGCGGCCCGGTGGATCTCGCGGTTGTAGTAGAAGCAGCCCGCCTCGATCGCCGCGAGGCGGGCCTCGTCGATCGCGAGGGGATCGACGCCGTCGCTCGCGTGGGTCCAGCTCCAGACCCCGGAGCAGTAGAGCGGCGCCGGCCCGAAGTAAGGGTGGACCGACGGGAAGGCGGCCCGCAGCCGCGCCTGCGCCCGAAAGAAGATCTCGCGCTGGATGAAGGGCGACGCGCTCTGAAGGGCGAAGACGCCGCCCTCGGCGAGCCTCGCCCGGCAGTTTCCGTAGAAGTTGGCGGTATAGAGCGCCTCGCCGGGGCCCTCGGGATCGGTGCCGTCGAGGAGGATCACGTCGAAGGGCTCGAGGTCCCCGCGGGCGACATAGGCCGCGCCGTCGCCGATGATCAGCTCGAGGCGAGGATCCTCCCACGCCGAGCCGATCGTGCTGAGGTGACGCTTGCAGGCCTCGACCACCTCGCCGTCGATCTCGACCATCACCAGCGACTCGACGCAGGGGTGGCGGAGCACCTCGCGGGCGGTCCCGCCGTCGCCGCCGCCGATCAGGAGCACGCGCCGGGCCGACCTCGCGCTGACCATCGCCGGGTGGACCATCTGCTCGTGATAGAAGGCCTCGGCGCCCTCTGAGGTGTTGAGGACACCGTCGAGGCCGAGCACTCGGCCGAAGATCTCGCTGTCGAAGATGTCGATCCGCTGAAACTCACTTTGGCTGCGGTGAAACCACTTCTTGACCCGCAGGCCGACGCGAAAGACCTCGCGATACGTCTCCTCGAACCAGTCGTCTGACATCCTCAAATCTCCGTTCGGCGTCCAAGGAGCCCCCTCAGGCCCTGGCGATCCCCTCACCGGACGGCGACGCCGGGCCCCTTGTAACGCGATACAGGACCATTTTCCACCGCTCGCCGAGGCCCCATGAAGCCTTGAACAAGGGCCGCCTGCCCGGAGATAAACGGTCCATGGCTGGATTCCTCGAGTACGACGAGTACGACGCCCTCGGCCTCGCGGCGCTTGTCCGCGACGGTCAGGTCCACCCCAGCGAGCTCGTCGAGGCCTGCCTGGAGCGGGTCAAGCGGCACAACCCCCGGCTCAACGCGATCATCCATCGGCTCGACGATCGAGCCCGCACGAGCGCCGCCGCGCCGCTCCCCGAGGGGCCCTTCTCTGGGGTGCCCTTCCTCGTCAAGGACCTGCTCGCCGACATCGAAGGGCTGCCGACCTCCCGCGGCTCTCGCTTCTTCGCCGAGGACGTCGCCGATCGCGACTCCGAGCTCGTCCGTCGTTGGCGCGCCTCCGGGGTGATCATCGCCGGCAAGACCAACACCCCGGAGCTCGGCCTCCACCCGACGACCGAGCCCGCCCACTTCGGTCCGGCCCGCAACCCCTGGGACACCGAGCGGATCACCGGCGGATCGAGCGGCGGGTCGGCGGCGGCCGTCGCCGCGGGGATCGTCCCGATCGCCTCCGGCGGCGACGGTGGCGGCTCGATCCGGATCCCCGCCTCCTGCTGCGGGCTCTTCGGGCTCAAGCCGAGCCGCGGGCGGACGCCGACGGGGCCGACCGCCGGCGAGCATTGGCGGGGCTTCGCCGTCGAGCACGTCCTCAGCCGCTCGGTCCGCGACTCGGCGGCGATGCTCGACGCCACCGAGGGCCCGGACACGGGCGCGCTCCACCACGCACCGGCGCCGGCGCGGCCCTTCCTGGAGGAGGTCGGCGCAGCGCCGGGGCGCCTGCGGATCGCCCTCTCGGTCGAGCCCCTCCTCGGCGATCACCTAGACCCCGAGTGCCGAGCGGCGATCGAGGACACCGCGGAGCTCCTCACCGAGCTCGGCCACGAGGTCGTCCCGCGACGGCCCTCGATCGACGCGGGGCCCTTCTCCGAGGCGTTTCTGACGGTGCTCTGCGCCGAGGTCCGAAGCGCGATCGAGGCCGGCGGGCGCCGCCTCGGCCGACGCCCCCGCCCCCGCGACTTTGAGCCGGCGACCTGGGTGATGGGCCTGCTCGGGCGCACCCTCCGGGCGAGCGACCTCAGCCAGGCGCTCGACCACCTCCACACCAGCGCCCGCGGGGTCTCCCGCCTCTTCGAGGACTACGACGTTCTCCTGACCCCGACCCTCGCCGCCCCCCCGCCGCGCCTCGGCGAGCTCCTGCCGAAAGGCGCCGAAGAGCGCTTCCTCCGGATCGCCGGCAAGCTCCGCGCGGGCAAGCTCCTGGACCTCCTCGGCGCCCTGCCGAAGACCGCCGAAAAAGTCTTCGCCTTCACCGCCTACACGCCGATCTTCAACGTCACCGGGCAGCCGGCGATGAGCGTCCCCCTCCACTGGAGCGCGGGCGGCCTGCCCATCGGCAGCCACTTCGTCGGTCGCTTCGGCGACGAGGCCACCCTCCTCCGCCTCGCCGCCCAGCTCGAGACGGCGCGGCCCTGGGCGGCGAGGCGGCCGCCGATGGCCTGACCGAAGGACCTCGGGGGTCGCCTTCCTCGATCCCGCCGCCTAGGCGCGCCAGCGAAGCGACCGCCGCGCGGGAGCTCTCAGCCCTCGGAGCCCAGCTCCAGGCCCGGCGGCAGCGGCCTCCGACCGAGGAGCTTCTCGGCGGCGAGCAGCGAGCCCTCGACCGCAGCGCAGAGGCCGCTGCCGCGCTCACCGACCAGGGCCTTGATCTTGGCGAGCGCTTGGCGGTTGAAGGCGAGCCCGGCGTGCGAGGCCTTCTCGCGGTTGACCGCGATCGAGGCCGCGAGGAGGCGGAGCGAGCCCTCGACCTGGCCCTGGCCGGCGAGCAGCTCCGAGAGGCTGGCGCTGGTCCGGGCGAGGCCGATCGCGTCGCCGAGCTCCTGCTGGGCCTCGAGCGCCGCGGAGAGGCGATCGGCGGCCCGCTCCGGCTGGCCGCGACGGAGCTCCAGGCGGCCCATCGTCTCCCAGACTCGAGCGAGCTCGCGACGGTCGCCCAGGCGGGTGTAGAGCTTCTCGGCGATGAGGCCGTGGTCGAGGCCCATGAGGAGCGCGTCGCGCTCTCGACCGGCCTGGACCCGCGCGTGCAAGGGCACCCGCGCGTAGAGGTGATGGGTCTCGGCGAGCTCGCTCATCGCCAGCGGCTCGTCCTCGCCGCGGCGCTCGAAGACCGCCCGCGACTCCCCGAGCAGATGGACCGCCCGCACCGGGTCGCCGAGGCGGATGTAGATCGCCGCCTGATCGTTGAGGAGGCTGGCGGCGCCGAGCGGATCGCCGGCGGCCATCAGCGCCCGGCTCGCCGAGGTGAGGGCGGCGAGCGCCTGCTCGAGCGAGCGAAGATCGCCGCGATCGTAGCCGATCCCCGCGAGGGTCTGGGCGACCTGGGCCCGGAGCTCCGGCGGATCTTCGTCGGAGAGGAGATCACGGGCGCCGACCACCGTCGCCATCGCCCGGTCGAGGCTGAGGTTCGGGTGGTCCGCCGCGCTCCGCCACTCGACCCGGGCGATCTCGAGGTGGGCAGCGATCGCGAGGCGACGACGCGACGTCGACATCGGCAGCCCCTCGAGGAGGGTCAGGGCGCGGCGAGCGTGGGCCAGCGCGTGACCGTCAGCGCCCGCGAGCGTCGCGTCTTGGGCGGCCTCGACGTAGCGCTGGGCCGCGGTGTCGCGATCTCCCGCAGCCGTGAGGTGCGCGGCGGCCCGCGCCGGATCCCGCGGACGACGATGACGCCGATGACGACGGGAGCGGTGCTCCTCCTCCGAGCGGACCGCCCGCGCCCCCCGCGGAGATGGTGCTCCGCGGTGCTCCGCGGCGCTCGCTGGCGATGCGGACCCGGCACCTTGGGCGACGGTCTCTTCACCGTCGGTCGGCGCAGACTCTCGCGCCTCGCCCCCCGCAGCTCCGCTCGCCACGGAGCTGGGCTCGCGCCGAGGCTCCGCTGTGGCCGAGCTCTTCGCCCGCTTCGCGGCTCCGCGCGCCGCGGTCTCCTCGGGCCCGCGCGTTCTCTCCGACGACCGCTCAGTCGGCTCGGGAGGAGCAGCGCCCGTCGACGTCGCCGCGCTCGGCTCCGCAGCGGTGTTCGTCGCCGGGCTCCTGCTCGTCGCCGCTCGGTCGCTGGGCCGCGCTGACACGCCCGCCCCCCTCGACACCGCCGGGCTCGACACCGCAGGGTCCTCGCCGAGCGCGGACGGCCGGCGCGGACCGGAGACCACGGTGTCGACCGGGCGCTGCGCCTCGAGCAGGACCTCGGCCTCGCCGCGCGGTCCGTTCGCGACGATCCCCGCGAGAAATTGCCGATCGGCGCTCTCCCCGACCAGGCCCGCCGCAGCCTCCATCGCGTCGCTCTGCTCCTCCGCGAGATCAGCTCCGTCATCGCTGAGGAGCACCGCGAGCCGCTGGTGCCAGAGCTTCGCCAACGACGGCAAGACGCTCGCTCGCAGGCTGTCTTGCCAGGCGGGGTCGACGTAGATCCGCCCCTCGCCGCGGTCCTCCAGGGGCGCCCCCGCGTCGGCCGCGACCTGGAGCCGGAGCAGCACCTTCAGCGGCGTCAGCTCGAGGAGCCGCGCGACCAGATCGATCTCAAACCCGGCGCCGATCACCGCCCCCGCGCGGAGCACCTCGATCGTCTCGTCCGGCAGGCCCTGCCAGGGGATCCGCTTGCCGACCTCAGTGCCGCTGCTGGCCTTGACGCGGGCCTGGACCACGGCCGAGAAGCCCTCGACCCGAAGCAGGGTGTCGAGGAGCGTGCCCGCCATCCCCCCGGGCTGCTGCGAGCGAAAGACCAGGAGCATCGGCAGGCGGAGCCAGGCCGGTCGCAGCAGGAGATCACGCAGCGTTGCCAGGGTCGCGTCGTCCGCCGCCTCGACCACGTCGAAGATCAGGAGCGTGCGCTGCTCTGTGCTGTCGACCAGGCGGTTGGCGACCTCGACGAAGCCCGCGTCCGCGCCCCCGTGGGAGAGCTCGCCGAAGAGATGACGGCGCAGCCCGCTGACCACCCGCGAGCGGGCGTAGGCGGCGAGCGGCAGACCCTCGCCCTCGCCGAGCACCCCCTCGATCCGCCGCTGGGCGAGGGCGAGCGGCCCGAAGGTCGAGGGCGGCCCGTCGCAGCTCACCCGGATCGCCCGGATATCCCCCGGCACTGTCGGCATCCCGAGACCGACGAGGGCGACGTGACGCCCCCCTCGGATCCGCTCCCACACCGCATCTGTCACGCTGGTCATCGCCGCCCAACTCTGCCATGGGCCGGCGCTCCTCGGCGCGGCGAGGTCCCGCAAAGATCGCCTGGGAGCGGAGACGTGCGCACTCTCCGCCCCCACACAACAGGAGGCTATGACCCCTCACGGCCGCTCCTAGGGCGCTGTGGCGCCCGCGCTCGCGCCACGCTCGACCGCCCTCGCGGCCACGTCAGCGCGCCCGAAGCCCGTTCCCAGGGGCGATCGAGGGCCCAGCCCGCGGACGAGCGCCGCCGCGGAGCTGCAAGGTCCGCGTTCGTCCCGTCGGGCGCTCCCGTGATCACCGGGCCGTGCCGGTCGATCGGCGGCGGCGCGCCAACGCTCCAGCGCGCCGACACAGCCGCCCGGCAAGGCCCCGATCTATTGGCAGATGACCTCGAGCTGCTGGCTCGCCCCGCTGCAGGTCGGGCCCTTCATCCCGCCCCAGTTCGAGTTGCCGATGCAGGGCCGGACCGTGTAGCCAGGGTTGGTGCAGGCACACATGCCGCCGTTGGCGTTGATCTCGACGCCGCTGCCGCAGTTGCCGATCTGCCAGGTCCGGCCGTCGCAGGCGATGTTGCTCGCCGTACCGTTCTTGAGGTTGTTGCAGAGCGTGTTGGCGTTCGGCCCGGAGCAGCTCACGCCGGTCAGGTCGTTCGAGCCGCGGAGGATGATCTTGGTGTAGGCGCCGGGGTTCAGGCTCGATCGGTAGGCGTTCCAGGCGGTGCACTGGCTCGCGGAGCCCTGGCCCTGGGTGAACGACTGCTTGTAGGACTGGGCGTTGCTCGTGCACTCGTTGGTGCAGGCGTCGCCGTCGACGTTGTTGCCGTCGTCACACTCCTCGACCCCCTCCTGGACAAACCCGTCCCCGCAGACCGCGGTCTTGCAGCCGTCGACGCACTCGTCGGCGTTGTCCTCGTTGGCGTCGTCGCACTCCTCGACCCCCTCCTGGACAAATCCATCGCCGCAGACCGCGGGCACACAGCCGGCGACGCACTCGTCGTCGTCGTCCATGTTGCCGTCGTCGCACTCCTCGACCCCCTCTTGGACAAAGCCGTCGCCGCAGCTCGCCGGCAGGCAGGTGCTCGGGCACTCGTCCGTGTCGTCTTCGTTGCCGTCGTCGCACTCCTCGACCCCGTCCTGGACCACACCGTCGCCGCAGGCCGCGAGCAGGCAGCCGGCGATGCAGCCGTCGCCGTCGTCGTCGTTGCCGTCGTCACACTCCTCGACGCCCTCTTGGACGAAGGTGTCGCCGCAGCTCGCGGCGACGCAGGTGCTCAGGCACTCGTCCGTGTCGAGGTCGTTGCCGTCGTCGCACTCCTCGACCCCCTCCTGGACCACACCGTCGCCGCAGGCCGCGTTCGTGCAGAGGTTGGTGCAGGCGTCGCCGTCGTCGGCGTTGCCGTCGTCGCACTCCTCGTCCTCGTCGACCGTGCCGTCGCCGCAGTTCGGCCCCGGACCGGTGGTGTCTCCGCTGGTCTCGGTCGTCGTCGCCGCCGAGGTCGTGCCCTCCGTACCGCTCGTGCCCTCGGTCGCGGTCGGGTCGGTGTCGGACGTGCCGGTGGTCGACGCAGACATCGTCGCCGTCGTCGGGTTGGTCGTCGGCGCCGTCGCTGTAAAGCCCCCTGTCGTCCGATCGCCGTCATCCCCGGCGCAGCCGGCGGTGAGCAGCGCTGCGAGCCCGAGCCCGAGCCCGAGCGAGCGACCAAAACCAAGACCAAGACCATGTCCACGCCGATACCAAGCCAACATCACGCCTCTATAGTGGGCCGAAGCTCCTGTCGCTGACAACTTCTTGCCCCTTTGAAACGTCGCCAGAGCTGCCTCTAGGAGCGTCTACGCGCCTGTTTCGATGCCGACGTCCTCGGGGCGAACCTGCCCCTAGAGACTGTTCCATCGGCGGGCCAGAGCGCGCCGCCAGGATCGGGAGAATCGAGGAGCGGGAGAATCGGTCGAGGAGCGGGAGCGTCGAGGAGCCGGGAGCGTCGAGGAGCCGGGAGCGTCGAGGAGCCGCAGCGTCGAGGAGCCGGGAGCGTCGACGCCGACGCCGGAGACCGCATGCACGCCGTTGATCGAGTCGCTCCCCCCGAGCGCCGCCCAGCGTGGCCGCCCAGCGGGCCCGCGAGAACCGAAGGGCCGAACGGGCCAAGAGCGCCGAGCGTGCCAGACGTGGCACAAGCACCAGAAGCGCCGAAAAGGGGCTGCTCACGGCCTGATTCCCCAGCTTCGCCGTGCGCGCTTCGGTCGCTTTTTCTCTGCCGACGCCTGCGTGTTTGGCGTACCCTCAGCCCCCGCCGTATGCCTGATCCCAACCAGCAGACGGACGCCGCGTCGCCCCCCGACGACGACGCAGAGCGCCCCGAGGGGGCGGCCGAGATGACGTCCGAGACCGCTCCGCAGGCGACGTCCGAGACCTCCGCAAGCAGCGCACCTGCCCCCGTGGCCGCGGCCGACGGGCCTGTCGCCACATCCGAGGACACCGCGTCTGCGGCCGCTCGCCCCGGAGCCGCCCCGTCCGAGCCAGACACACCCGCCGACGACGCGCTCAGCCGCCTCCTCGGCTGGCTGCCCTGGACCCTGCTGATCGCCGCGGCCCCCGGCCTCCTCCTCTGGCCCTTCACCTACCCCCGCCTCGCGAACTTCGTCTACACCAACGGGCTAAACCCCGGGCAGCGCCTGGGGCTGCTCTCGACGATGACGCTCTGCGGCCTCGTCGTCCTCGCGGGCTACGTCCTCCTCTGGCTCCGACGACGACAGGGCGCCCCCGGTCTCCGCTTTGGTGCGCACGCGCAGGAGCTCAACCGCGGCCTCCTGATCCTCCTCGCCCTCCCCTTCATCGGCGCCCTCAAGGCCTTGAAGATCGAGACCGAGCACCCCAACCTGACGCTCCTCTACGCCGGCCTCGCCGCGCTCTTCGCCCTCGTCGGCGCCTACCACCTCAGCCGCCACTGGCCGGCGCTGAAGCGCGGCCTCGGGCGCCGCCTCGGCAGCCCGCCGGGATGGCTGCCGTCATGGCTGCCGTCATGGCTGCCGAGATGGCTGCCCATCTCGGCGGTCACCGGCATCTACCTCAGCTACAGCGCCTCCCTCGCCCGCTTCGCGCTGATCGATCACCGCAACATCTGGACCCAGGTCTTCGACCTCGGGATCTACGACAACATCCTCTGGAAGACCCTCCACGGCGATTTCCTCGGCTCCTCGGTGATCCCCTACGGCAAGCACTGGGCGGCCCACTTCGACCCGATCCTCGCCCTCCTGGTCCCGATCTACGCCCTCGCGCCCAACGCTGAGACCCTCCTGATCGTCCAGGCCTTCTGGCTCGGCCTCGGCGTCTTCCCGCTCTATCTCCTCGCCAAGCACCGCCTCGGCAGTCCGTGGGTCGGGGTCGTCCTCGCGCTCCTCTACGCCCTCCACCCCGCGCTGCACGGGGTGAACATGTTCGACTTCCACTCGATCGCCCTGGCGATCCCGCTGATGATGGCGGCGGTCTACTTCGTCAGCCGGCGCAGCCGCTGGCTGTGGCCGACCTTGGCGCTCCTCCTCGCCTGCCGCGAGGACATGGCCCTCCTCGCCTGCTTCATCGGCGCCTACGCGATCCTGGAGCGACGGCCGCGGACCGGCCTGACGATCATCGGCGTCTCGCTCAGCTACCTCGCCTTCGTCAAGTTCGCGGTGATGGCCGACTCCGGGCTGATGATGTCCGGCGACAAGGTCTACGGCTACGCGGCGTTCTACTCGGAGATGATCCCGACAGCCGACGAGGGCGTCCGCGGCCTGGTGCTCAACCTGGTCTCCAACCCGATCCACGCGATCCAGGTCCTGTGCAAGGAGGAGAAGCTCCGCTTCCTCGTCCAGCTCCTCCTGCCGCTCCTCTTCCTCCCGCTCGTCGCCGGGCGAGCGCGGGTGCTCTGGCTCTACGGCCTGGTCTTCATCGGCCTCGCCTCGCGGCCGAACATGTTCGCGCTCAACTTTCAGTACTCGTCGGTGCTCTTCCCGATGCTCTTCATGGCGACCCCCGAGGCGCTCGCCCGCCTCGGCGACAACCGCCGGATCGAGGGCGCGGGGATCAGCGCCCAGCGCCTGCGACCGGCGCTCCTGACCGGCATGCTCACGGCCTCGCTCCTGGTCTCCTGGAAGTTCGGCGTCTTCGTCGAGAACGACGCCTTCATGGCGGGCTGGCAGCCCCTCACCCGCGAGCCCGACCAGCGGATGCGGCTGCGCGCGGACCGGGTCCGGGAGATGGTCGCGGCGATCCCCAGGGACGCCCGGGTCTCAGCGACCAGCGAGATCGGCCCGCAGCTGTCGAACCGCGACAACCTCTACCGCTGGCCCGAGATCCGCGACGCGGAGTACCTCCTCCTCGGCGCCTGGCGCTTCGGCCAGGGTGAGCAGCGCAAGCTCGCCGGCCTCAAGCGCAGGCGCTTCGAGGTGATCGACAGCCACGACGGCGTCGAGCTCCTCCGCCGCCGCGACGAGACGCCCGCTCCGCGCCCGAAGCCGCGCAAGCGCACGCGATGAGCACCTCCGCCAAGCCCGGCACGAGCGGCCGCCCGAGCTCTATCGAGTGGGTGCTCATCGCCGTAGGCCTGGTCCTCGTCTGGCGCTACGCCTGGATCATGGACGACGCCTTCATCTACGCCCGCTACGCCGACAACGCGGTGGTGAGCGGGCTCGGCCTCGTCTACAACCAGGGCGAATTTGTCGAGGGCTACTCGTCGCCGCTGTGGATGCTGTGGATGCTCCCGCTGCGGGCGCTCGGGCTCACCTTCTGGCAGATCTGGCTCGGGACCGGCCTCCTCAGCTTCGCCCTCAGCGGCTGGATCCTGGTCCGCGTCGACCGTCACCTCACCCCCGCGGGGCGGCGCTCTCGCGTCAACCTTCCGCTCGCCTTCCTCGCCGCCTGCTACGGCGTCACCGCGTTCTACACGTCGGGCCTGGAGAGCCCCTTCGTCCAGCTCGCCGCGGTCGGCTACGCGCTCTACTTTGTCGACCGCGAGTCGCGGCTCGGACAGGTCCTGGTCGGCCTCTCGCCCCTTGTCCGCCCCGAGCTGGCGCTCCCCTTCGTCTTCGCGCTGGCGCTGGCGGCCTACCGCGGCGGTCGACCGAGCCTCCGGGCGCTCCGCTCGGCACCCTTCCTCCTGCCGGCGCTCCTCGGCGTCGGCACCCAGCTCGCCTGGGTGCTCTTCCGCCTCTACTACTACGCCGATCTCCTCCCCAACACCTTCTACCTCAAGCACGAGTACGACCCTGCGCAGGGCTGGCTCTACTTCGTCAACGCCTTCGCCAGCTACCGCGTAGGCGCGCTCCTCCTCGCCCTCAGCTTGGCCGGGCTCTGGCTCGTCCGCGTCCGCAAGTCCAGGCTCCCCGCCTCGGCGCTGCGCCTCGGGCCGCGGCTGGCGATGCTCGGCGCGGCCCTCCTCGTCAGCCTCTACGTGATCCGGATCGGCGGCGACGCGGTCCACTTCCGCTTCCTCGCCTTCTCCTTTGTCCTGACCCTCTGCGCCACCGGCGGGATCCTCAGCGAGGTGATCGGGACCGTCGGCCGCGGCCGCGAGCAGGCCCTGTGCGCCCTCGCGAGCGTTCTCATCGCCGGCCTCAGCCTTGGCCAGCAGCCGCCGCAGCGCAGCGTGCACGCGCTCTACGGCGCCGGCCAGCCCGAGCACGTCGACAAGATCAGCGATCCAGGCTGGCACCGCAGCCGCGAGAAGTACCGCCGCCTCGCGGCCGAGGATCCGGGCCTCGCCGAGCGCCGCGCCTTCGCCCGAGACCTGGCAGGCGCGCCCTTTCGCCACAGCGAGAGCGTCCCCGACGACGCCTGCGCCCGCGCCCACTGGCGCTTTCGCCTGCGGATCGTCCACAGCCTCGGCCTCACCGACCCGATCCTCGCCCGCCTCACCGTCCCCTCCGATCGCCCGGGCCACCGCTACGGCCTGCGCCCCTACGCCAAGAGCCTCGCCCACCTCTACAACCGAAGCGCCGCCGCCGGCCACGAGCGCGGCCGCGGGAGCTTTCGCCGGGAGGTGCTCGCCAGCGAGGCGCCGCCCTGGGTCGCAAAGCACATCGACGCCCTGGAGCTCGTCGAGCGCAAGATGTTCAACCGCCACGACCTCGCGGAGAACCTGCGCCTCGCGCTCGAGACTCCGCGCAAGATCGACGTCGGCCGATGAGCGCTACGGGCAGCCGAGAGCGCGGCCCCCAGCACGCCGCCCCCAGCACGCCGCCCAGCTCGCCTCTCCGCCCAGCTCCACCCGCAGCTCCACCCGCAGCTCCACCCGCATCTCCACGCTCGCCTCGATCGACGCTCCCGTACGACGTTCCGCCGGAGCCGCCCGGCAGCCCAGACTCTCCAGGTCTCCGCGCTTTCGGCTCTGGTACGATCCGGCGACGGATGGACACGGACACCACCTCGGGTCCACGCAGACCCGCGCCCGTAGGCGCTGACGCGAGGCGCCGCCCGTGACCGCGCCGCAGGATCCCGAGGAGCCGCCCGTGACCGGGGCCCCGCTCCGCGAGGAGGCCCGCGCTCTCCTGCTCTCGCTCCTGCAGGAGGAGCGGGAGGCGATCGTCAACGCCGGCACCGACTGGATCATCCGCCGCAGCCCGGATCTCCAGGGCAGGCGCCCGCGGGACGAGACCGTGATGCTCGTCCAGCGCGAGTTCGACGCCTACCGCGACCTCATCGTCGACGGCGATCCTTCGCGCCGCGACTCCTTCATCGAATTCACGACGACCTTCCGCGCCTCCTCCGAGTTTCGGATCTCGACCCTCCTGCGCGGCTTCCTCTGCTTCAAGCGCGGCGTCGAGGCGGTGATGCAGGCCCGCTCGCTGAGCGCGGAGCTCTCCCTCGAGATCGTCGGCACCCTCGACGAGCTCTACTTTGAGACCTCGTCGCGGATGGTCGACGTCTACGCCGACAAGCTCCTCGCGGTCCTCGAGAGCACCCAGGCGCAGCTGATGCAGCGCGAGAAGATGGCCGCGCTCGGGGGTCTTGTCGCCGGCGTCGCCCACGAGATCAACACGCCGATGGGGGTCGCCGTGACCGCGGCCTCCCTCCTCCACGACAGCGTCGTCGCCCTAGGCCGCGACTTCGACGGCGGCCAGCTCCGCAAGAGCTCGCTCGCGACCTTCCTCCGCGACGCCCGCGAGGCCGCCGACCTGACGCTGGGAAACCTCCGCCGGGCCTCGGAGCTGGTCACCTCCTTCAAGAAGATCGCCGTCGATCAGTCCCACACCACCCGCCGCAAGGTCAGCCTAGGACCCTACCTCCGCGAGGTCGTGAGCAGCTTGGGGCCGCTCTACAAGCGAGGGCCGCACCGCCTGGATCTCGTCATCGACGACTCGCTCACGGCCGAGCTCGACCCAGGCGTGCTCTCGCAGATCCTGACCAACCTCGTGCAAAACGCCCTCGTGCACGCCTTCGCCGACGACTCCCCCGGGGTGATGCTCCTCCTCCTCCAGCGCCACGGCGACGACGGGGCCGAGCTCGCCTTCTCCGACGACGGCCGAGGCCTGAGCGAGGTGGAGAAGCGCCGCCTCTTCGAGCCCTTCTTCACCACCCGCAGGGGCGCCGGCGGCAGCGGCCTCGGCATGCACATCGTCCACAGCCTGGTGACCCAGAGCCTGCACGGACGGATCACCGTCGACTCGACCCTCGGCGAAGGCACGACCCTGCGGATCTGCTTCCCCCTGCGCGCGCAGATCACAGGCGCAGCGCCGATCTAGCGGCGCTTGAGAGATGTACGCGAGAAGCGGAGCGCCTCCGACCCCCGACCGAGGTCACGGAGCTTCGCCCCGTAGCGCTTCGCCAAACGGCTGCGCTGCTCGGGGTCTTCGCCGAGGACTTGGATCGCCTCGCTCGCCTCCGCCGGGTCGACGCGCAGGGCGACGAGGACGCCCATGATGTCGACGGCGGCCTCGCGAGCTCATCCGCGGGGTCGCTCTCGGTCAGCGCTGAGCCGAGCCGAGGCAGTCGCGGTAGCCACGCCTGCCGATGCCGTCCGAGAGGCGGAGACAACCCTCGCGGGCGAAGACCCAGGGCCGCGGCGCGCCCCCCATATCGCCCTGCGCGCTGCAGGACCAGGCGGCGAGCGGTCCGTCCCGGTCGACGGTGGTCGGCTGGCAGCTCAGCTCTACCTTCTCCGCCGTCGGCGGGCAGGTGTGCGGCTTGGTCTCGGAGTTGGTCCCGATCCGCAGGCGCTCGTCACCGCCGCAGGTGTAGGAAGCGCGGCTCAGATCGAGCAAGAGCGCGCCGTTCTCAGGGCGCCAGCGGCCGCTCCAGGCGGCTCTCCAGCGGCGGGTGGTCCCGCGGTGAGAGTCACCGTCGAGGTGGGATCGGCGGTGCTCCCCGACGTCGGTAAGCTCGGCCGTACCGTCGGCGGCCAGGTCGAGCGCGAGCGTGGCCTCGAGCTGTTCATTGTCGGCGCCGTCCAGTCGATGGCGGTTGTAGGAGCGGACTCGCTCGAGGCGGAGGTGATGCTCGACGCCGGGCGGCCGCGCTTCGGAGGAGCTCTCCGAGGGGACGCGCTCGGGCTGAGGTGCAGGTCCTGCTTCGGCGGCGAGCACGGGCGGCGACGGAGGCTGGGCCTTCGCGTCGTCACCGGTCATCTGCGCGGGCTCTTCGCCCGGGACCGTCTGCGCGCCGGAGCCCGCGGCCGGACTCGGCGGTGCGCAGCCGATAACGACTCCGATAACGACTCCGACTACGTGGAGGACGTGCGAGGGGTGCACGGGGAGCAGTCTACCGACAATGGCCGATCGTGCCGCCCTCATCCTCGCTCCCCATGCACGGGCGTCTCGTGCGGCCACGACCGCGTCGTCAAGGCAGTCCCGCGCTTTCGTCGCGATCTCGTCGCCTCTACGTCCATCTCGCCGCCGGTAGGCTAGTCGATCGGCTCGACGCTCAGGAAGTTCAGCATCGTGTACTCATCCTGTTGGCCGACCTCGACGGTCAGGTTGCCGTCGGCGATCTCGACGTCGACGCTCGCCCGCTTGTAGGGGGTCTCTGGGGTCGTCGCCTCGTCGTCGAAGAGCGGCTCCCCCTCGACGATGACGCGGTTCTTTCCATACCCCTTGCCGTCCCAGCCGATCCCGACCTCGACGCGGTAGAGGCCGCTCTCGATGTCCCAGCTGAAGGTGTCCGTGCGGCCGTAGTCGTTGTAGACGATGCTCCGCTCGAGCTCGCTGACCGCGGCGCCGCCCAGGTATTGATAGAGCATGATCGCCGGATCGCCGATATACGGGCCCGACCAACCGTAGCCGGCGTCCGCGTCGTAGGCGTCCCAGCCGATCTTCAGCCACTCGTGACCTTCGACCGTGAGCGGGTCCGCGCTCGGCTCCCCCGCGGGGTCCTGGAAGTTCAAATAATAGGCCGCCCGCGGGTGGACCCCGGGGAGCGTCGAGTCGAGGAGCGGACAGCCGTCGCGCTGCCCCTCCAGGTAAAAGCCGAGCTCGTCGCGGAGGTGCTTGAGCGCCGACGTGTCGCGGGTGAACGCGGTCACCGACGAGACCGCGGAGTCCACCGAGAGGTCGCAGCCAGCGACGGTCGCCGAGGTCGCGGGCAGCGAGCCGCCCGCGGCGAGGAGCAGGTACTCGAAGTCCTCGACCCCCTCGCGCAGCAGCTCCCAGCGGATCGAGGTGACGAGCTCGCCCTCGGCCGTCGGCGGGTAGAGGAGAAAGCCGTCGCCGTTTTGCTGGGTCCCCTGCGGCCGCGGGTCGGCGTAGGGATCGTCGCCCCAGCCGCTCACCGAGTAGTAGGCGAAGCCGCGGATCCGGTGCTTCCACGCCGCCCAGTGGGCGATCCGCGTCTCGATCCCCGAATGATCGATGGTGATCGGGTTGAAGTGCGGCGGCAGATCGCCGTAGAGAAAATACCACCAGACCTCTTCGCCGGCCGCCTGCCGCTGCTCCGCGTAGCCGGGCTCAAAGTGCGAGAGGTCGGCCCACCACAGATCATAGGTGTGACCGCCGGCCTCAGCGTGCTCGGCGATCTCGGGCTTGGGCTCCTCGGAGATCGCGATCCGCAGGTTCGGCGCGGCCTCCTTGGTCAGCTTCGCGAGGAAGGCCGCGAGGTCATAGTCCCCCTGGTCCTGCGGCTCGTTTTGCACATAGTAGTAGCCGGTGTTCTCCCAGCCTCGCTCGACCACGTAGGCGTCGACCGCCGCGAGGAGGCCGGACCAGGCGGCGTTGTACTCGGCCGTGCCGTAGTGGTCGCCCCCGCGGTCGACGCCGCAAAATTCCTGCGGCCGCGGGGTCGAGTTGTCGACAAAGTCCATGATCTGAAACGACGGAAAGCCGGCGCCGTTCCAGCCCTCGCCGCCGATGTACTTGGGGCCGAGCTGGGAGAAGTCGTAGGCGTTGTCCTCGGCGAGGAAGACCCCAGCGTCGCAGTCGTAGGTGATCCCGCCGTCGTAGTTGAGCCCCGCCGGCCAGGCCACCGACGAGGGCACCAGGCGATGCTCAAAGAACCAGTCCTTGAGCGACTCCACCTTCTCCAGGCTCTCGCCGCCGCCGAGCGCCTGAAACGAGGCGTTCCAGTTGCCGTCAAAGCCGATCGTCTTCGGCAGGGCGAAGTCGTAGACGTGGAGGCGGACAGGGACGGTCTCGCTGGCGTCGCCGACCGTCACCACAAGCTCGCCGGTGTAGTCCCCCGGCGCCGCGTCGTCGGCGATCCGCACGGTGATCCAAAAGGGCTGATTGTCGTCGCCCTTGACCGGCTGAGCGGCGCCGAAGGAGATCGGCGTCAGCGGATCCGGGACCTCGCCGCTGAGGATCGATCCCGGGTCGGAGGGCTCGCTGATCGTCACATAGTCCACCCGATGGACCGTGTGGCCTGTGATCGTCCCGGGTCCCTCGAGGGGGCCGAGCTCAACGCTGACCTCCGCGCCAGCCTCAGGGTGGACGACCACCTGGAAGGGCTCAAACTCGTTGCGCGCGGCGTAGAGAACGATCGCCTCGCCGCCTTCGCTCGGCGGCGCAGCCTCGCGGAGCACCTTGTCCATCGTCGTCGTCGTCCAGACCTGGGCGCCCGTCGGCGACGGGAGGGCGTAGGTCATCTCCCCGGTCGGCGTGCACTCGGTGCAGGTGGGCCCGCCCGTGCCGCTCTCGCCGGCGGTGTCGCTCTCGGCCGCGCCCTGACCGTTGCAGGCGACGAGCGCCAAGAGAGCGACCGCGACCCGCGAACTACATTGCCACCGCATCCGCCGAGGATAGCGAGAGCGAGCGCGCGGAGGTGCGCCGCGCCACCACGAGCGCCACCACGAGCGCCACCATACTCTGGCTGCGGCCCCCGGGCCTCTTCGCTCCACATCCGAACGGAGGAGGGATAGTCTGAGGCGATGGAGCTCTGCCCCCGCCGAAGCCTGCGTCTCGGAGGCGCTCGGTGATCGGCTGGTCGTCGCTCGCGCTCGCCGTCCTGCTCGGGATCACGTCAGAGCCCGCGACCGTCGAGCTCGATCGCCGGGTCGCCTTCTGCGACCCGGAGTGTCCCTTCGAACACACCACACAGACCACGGCGCTCTGCTGCGGCGAGACGATCGCCGCCGACGCTACCCTGGCGCGCCGCGGACCCCTGGCGAGCGAGACGCTCAGCTACTCCCAGGAGCTCGCCCTGGCGAGCGACGACGAAGGGGCCCGAAACGCCGCGATCCGCCTCTACTCGCGGGCGATTCGGAAGGCCTACGACACCGGCCGGTCGATGGACCCCGAGGAGCGCGCCACGAGCGACGCTATCCTCCGCGAGGCGCTCGCGCTCCGCCTCCCCCCTTCGATCGAGCGGGACCCCCAGGTCATCGCCCTGCGGCGATTTATCTACCGTGCCGGCGAGAGGACGGCGCTCGACATGGTCAGGAGCGCGAAGCGGCGAACCTCTCGCCGCACGGTGATCCGGCCACACCGACCCTACGAAGCGCTCCAAGCGATCGAAGCGTACCTCATGATGGCCGAGGGCTACGGGCGAGCGGCGACCTGGAGCCCCGCGGGCGGGCACAGGCATCGCCTCGACGCCGGCAACGCCCTCCACGACGCCTTCATGATCGCCGTCCAGATCCGTCGCACGGACCTCGTGTGCCCCTCGCTCCTCGCCTCTGAGCTGAGCTCGCCCGAGCTCGCCTTCGACGCGAAGATCTGCCGCGGTGAGACCGAAGACCGACGGGCCCTCCGCCTGGAGCTCGACCAGATGTCTCGGACCCACCGGTGGGATGTAGCCCTCTGGAGCCGGCACCTCCGCCTGGGCTATCCCATCCAATCCGCCGCGATCGCCACAGCCGCGCTCAGCGTCGGCGCGGCCTCCTCGTCCATCTTCTTCAACCAGCGCTACCTCGCCCTGTGCCGGATGACCACCGACGAGCTGCGCTGCGTCGGCGAAGAGCCGGCGAACGCGAGCGCCGCCCGCGGGGCCTCGATCGCCTTCGGCATCGCCGCTCCCGCCCTCCTCCTCACCTCGGGCTACCTCTTCCTCCTCCGCGCCCGGGTCAAGCGCGAGCGCCAGCGGCGTCGACCATGCGCCCCCTTCGTCAGCGGCGGAGCCAGCTCGGCCGCCGCGAGCCTCACCTGCCGCTTCTAGCGGCGCGCGACCGCGACCCGCGAGCTAGCGTCCCCGGCGGCTCAGGGAGCGGTCAGCGGCGCGATCTTGAACTTCACGTAACCGGCCGTGCCGGCGTCGTTGTAGTAGTCGAGCATCTGGATCTTGAAGTAGTTGCCCGAGGCCGAGCGGACGGCGTAGACGACGTCGCGGGCCGCCAATGTGTGGGCGTCCATGTCGTAGTCGTACCAGAGGTCCATGGCGTAGCCTGGCTCGGGCTCCATGTCCTCGGGGCCACCCATGACATTGTCGACCGCGTAGCCGTCGGCAGGCGCGACGTCGAGGCTCTCAAAGGGGACGCCGTCGACGAGCTGGACCCCGACGTCGGCGGTTCCGCTGCTGCCGCTGTTGCCCTTGACGTTGAAGCGGAGAAAGCCGAGGTCCCACTCCTCAGAGTCTTCGGCGCTGACAGGGCTCACCTCCATCAGCGACTCGAGGTCGAGGTAGACCCAGCTCTCCTCGTCGCGGCTGTCGACGATGATCGTCGACGAGCCGTCGCCGTTGTCGCTGACGACCACCGGCGGTCCGTCCTCACCGGCGTCGTCGCCCCCGAGATCTGGGGTGCAGGCGGCGAGGCCCGCGGCGAGGACGAGGCTGAGGCCGAGCGAGCTCAAGGCGCGAAGCGTCCGCCGAGCGGTCAGGGGGCTGGAGAGGTCGATCGTCATCGTCGCATCCTTGGTCAGTAGCGGGCGTTTACGCCGCCGTAGAAGCTCCGCGGAGCCAGGGGAATATAGCGAGCGTCGCCCGCCCCGAGAATATTGTCGACGCCGATAAAGCAGTCGAAGTAGCGCCAGATCCGCTGGCTGACCCGGAGATCGATCGTCGCGAAGGGATCGGTGCGGGTGTCCTCCAGCGCCTCGCCGTAGTAGAGCTGGCTGCTGAAGAGCTTGGTCCGCAGGTTGATGTGCGTGCCTATCCGCGGCGGCTTGACGCTGACGACCATCGACCCCTGGTGGAGCGAGCGGCCGGGGAGCGCCTTGTGGAGGATCAGATCGCGGCTGTCGGTGAGGGTGTAGGAGGCGCCGAGCTGGAGGATCTTCTTCGCCCGCGCCGTCGCCGAGAGCTCGATCCCCTGGGTCTTGGCGACGCCGATGTTGGCGTAGGCCCAGTTGCCCATCGCGTCCGAGGTGTCGATGTAGATCAGGTTGCGCAGGCGGTTGTGGAAGGCCGCCGCGCCGACGTCGAGCCAGGGCGTGGGGTGCCACTCGATCCCGCCGAGACCGCCCCAGGAGGTCTCCGGATCGAGGTTCGGGTCGCCGCGGATGATGTAGCCGACCGCCGCGTTGGGGAAGTCGAGGTACATCTCGCGGAAGCTCGGCGCGCGAAAACCCCGGCCGTAGCTCGCGCGGAAGGTCCACTTCGGGTGGGGATCGACGCGGAGCGCCAGGCGAGGCATCACGTAGGCGCCGAAGAGGCTGTCGACGTCGACCCGAAGCCCGGGCACCAGGCGCGCCTTGACCTCGTTGTCGGCGATCCGCCACTCGTCCTGGAGGAAGAGGGCGATCCGCTGGCGATCGCGCCGACCTCCGGGGAGCCGCGGCGTCTCGAGGAACTCGACCAGCCCCTCGATCCCGGCGCTCAGGCTGTGCCGGCCGATCATGTGGTCGTACTGCGCCAGCGCCTGGATCAGCTGATCGACGGTCTGCTCCAGGGTGTCGAGGTCGTCGTCGCCGCGCTGGTCGAGCAGCGCGAGATCGCTAAAGCGCGAGTAGTGGAGGCGGGTCCGCAGCCGCGCCGGCGCCGACCAGAGGATCTCCGGGGTCAGCGACGCGCCGATGACCCGGGTAAAATTGCGGCGGTCGAAGACCGCGCCGCCGCCCTCCTCGATGACCCCCTGGAGGTCGCGCTGCTGGTAGTCTGTCGTCGCCGCGATCTTCACCCCCTCGCGGGGCTCGACGATCGTCCGGTGACCGACGTTCGCGGTGTAGCCGGACGGGGAGTTGGTGGTCTCGGTCGAGGGGTCGAGGTCAAAGCCGTCGGTCCGGTGAAAGCCGCCGCTCAGGCGAGAGCGCCAGCGCTTGCGCATGATCGCGACGAGCCCGCTGGCGTCGACCGTGTTGCGCGAGCCGTAGGCGAAGTGGGCCTCGCCCGCGAGGGGCTTCTCGGCGTCGCGGGTGATCAGGTTGACGACGCCGCCCATCGCGTCGGAGCCGTAGAGCACCGAGGCTGGCCCCTTGACCACCTCGACCTGGCGCAGCCCCTCGGAGCTGAAGCGGGTCAGGTCGATCACGCCGTTGAGCCGGCCGGTCGTCCGCAGTCCGTCCACCAGGATCAGGGTGTGCTGCGGGTCGAGCCCGAGCAGGCGGATCCCGAGCCCGCCAGCGCCGCCGCGGGCCCCTGGGGTGATCTGGACGCCAGGCTGCTCCTCCAGGATCTCCGCGGCGTTCTCGGCCCCGGAGGCCTCGATCTGCTCGCGGGTGACCACCTCGGTGACCACCGCGGTGTCGCTCAGCCTCTCCTTGGTCCGCGAGGCGGTGATGACGATCGTCCGCTGCTGGTCGGCGTCGTCGTCCTCCTCATCCTCGTCCTCGCCGAGCTCCTCCTCGATCGGGTCTTCGATCGGCTCGGCCTTGTCGACCTTCAGCTCTGCCTCGACTCGACGGTCGTTTTTGCCCGGATCTTCGGTCGCAGCCTGGGCTAGGCGCGGCCCTGAGCAACAGGCTAAGATCCCGGCGACGACCACCCCTCGGGCGCCCACCCCAGCCAACCTCTCCAGCCTTGAAACCGCGCGATTTGGGTGCATAACGCCCCGCTCTAGTGATCCAAGGCCGCTTCTGGTCCGGACCGGCAGGGTGTATACCGCATCAGGAAATGAAAATGAAATCTGTTTTCACTTGGAGGCGAGAGGCGACGCACTCCCTGACCCTCGCGGGGATGATCGCCCTCCCGCTGCTCCTCGCCGCCTGCGGAGCCGACGAAGATCCCTCGCTGCCGGTCTGCGACGAGACGCTGTGCACCGTCGACGATCGCGACGACAACGGCGACGGCGTCCAGACCACGGTCGTCCACGCCGAGGACGACGACAAGCCGATCTACTTCAGCTTCGCCGCCCCCGGCGAGGCCCTCAGCGCCGAGGCGATCGACGCCGGCGCCTGGGACCTCTCCTTCGCCCAGACCGAGATCCGGGTCAACGGTGGGGTCAGCGGCGACGGCGGGGTCGAGGTGACCTGGGCCGACGATCTCGGGATCGAGGACGCCGACGCGGCGCCGACCGACGGCTGGGTCAGCGACACCGACGACGACGTCGCCTTCGCCCAGGACAAGGGCTGGTACCGCTACCTGCTCTCAAAGCACATCGTCGAGCCCCGCGCTCGCCTCTACTACGTGCGCGCCACCGACGGGGTCGTCTACGCCATGGAGATGGTCAGCTACTACGACTACTCCGGCGAGGTCCGCTACCCGACCTTCGACTGGATCGCCCTCGGCAGCGAGGGCTAGCGGGCCCAAGCCCTGCCCTGCGCTCCGCCGCCGCGCTCGTCGGTCCTCCTGCTCTCGACGGAGCGCCGCGACACGGGGCCACGCGGCCACGCGGCCACGCGGGACGGGATTTTGTCCGCAACTGGTCCGGCCGAAGGCTCGCTCTCGGCTGGAGGCTCGTCGGCGGCCGGTCACGCGGCGGCCCCAAGACCTCTGCCGCGGGGCGCTAGACGCTCGCCGGCGGCGACCGTAGATCGATCGGGACCTTGCTCGCCTCGCCGCCGATCTCCCGGACCAGGCGCGGCACCAAAAACCCCGGCAGCTCGCCGAGGAGCCCGCGGATGAGCGCCCGCGCGCGCTCCTCGGGGACCTCGAAGTGCGCGGCGCCGGCGACCCGGTCGAGCAGGTGCAGGTAATAGGGCAGCACCCCTGCGGCGAAGAGGCGCTCAGACAGCCGGGCGAGCTCCTCGAGGCTGTCGTTGACCCCGCCGAGGAGCACGCTCTGGTTGAGCAAGGTCACCCCTGCGGCCCGCAGCGGCGCGATCGCCCGGAAGACCGCGTCGTCGAGCTCGCGGGCGTGGTTGACGTGAAAGACGACGATCGTCGGCCAGGGCGCGCCGCCTAAGAGCGAGACCAGAGCCGGCGTGATCCGGCTCGGGATCGTGATCGGCAGGCGGGTGTGGATCCGCAGGCGACGGAGCTGCGGCAGCTCGGAGATCGCCTCGACCACCGCGGCCAGCTGATCATCTTTGGCGACCAGCGGATCGCCGCCGGAGAGGATCACTTCATTCACCTCGGGCCTCTCGCGGATGTACTCCACCACCCGCCCGAGCGCCGCCTCGCCGAGCCCGTGATCGCCGTAGGGGAAGTGGCGACGAAAGCAGTAGCGACAGTTGATCGCGCAGCCGCCCCGGAGGATCAGGAGCACCCGCGAGCGGTACTTGTGGAGCATGCCCGGCAGCGCCGCCCCCTGCTCGACCAGGGGATCGGTGACGAAGCCAGGAGCCTCGGCGAACTCGTCGGCCAGCGGCAGCACCTGGCGCAGCAGCGGATCGTCCGGATCGCCCTTGACCATCCGCGCGGCGAAGGGCCGCGGCACTCGCATCGCGAAGAGCTCGCGGGCGGCGATCCCCGCGGCGAAGGGCGCGGGGTCGAGCCCGAGATAGTCGAGGAGCTCCCGCGGATCGGTGAACGCGCGGGCGAGCTCGCTCTGCCAGCTCTGACGGGCGATTTGGATCAGCGGCGCGGTCACTTCGGTCTCGTCGGCGAGGGCTCGGGTGGGCTCGAACCCCTGCCCGCTCTCTGGCTGGAGCGCGGGCTCCGGTTTGAGCCTGACCTCAAGGGCTGGCGCGGGCTCGGGCTCGGCGGCAGATGGTATCAGAGCCCTCGAGTCGCTCGCGTCGCCGCTGGGCGAGGAGCCTCGACCCGAGCCGATCGGGCGCAGACAGCATGTACGGCCTGCTACGGCCTGCTACGGCCTGCTACGGCCTGCTACGGCCTGCTACGGCGATCTGGGCCGGGATCTCCCCCTCTCGGCGGCGGCAGGGGGGCCTGAGGCCCGCCACCGGCCCTCGGCACCTCGCCCGCCGGAAAACGCGTACACTCCCGACCCATGCGAAACCTCCGGGATCGAGTCGCTGTCGTCACCGGTGCCGCCAGCGGGATCGGCCGAGCCACCGCCGTCGCCCTCGCCGAACGCGGCGCCGACCTAGCCCTCACCGATGTCGATGAGGTCGGCCTCCAGCAGACCGCCCGGCTCGTCGAGGGCGTCGGACGCAGGGCGACCACCCACACCGTCGACGTCGCGAACCGCCCGGCCATGGAGGCGCTGGCCGACGAGGTCGTCGCCGAGCACGGCCAGGTCCACGTCCTCGTCAACAACGCGGGCGTCTCGGTCTCCGCCCTCTTCGAGGAGCACTCGCTCGAGGACTTCGAGTGGCTCTTCGGGGTCAACTTCTGGGGCGTCGTCTACGGCTGCAAGTTCTTCTTGCCCCACATCAAGGCCGCCGGTGAGGGCCACATCGTCAACATCTCGAGCCTCTTCGGGCTCATCGGCCTGCCGACACAGTCGTCCTACGCCGCCTCCAAGTTCGCGGTCCGCGGCTTCACCGAGTCGCTGCGCACCGAGCTGGCCCAGCACCGGATCGGGGTCACCTCGGTCCACCCCGGCGGGATCAAGACCAACATCGTCAAGAGCTCGCGCTTCACCGAGGTGATCCCCGGACAGAAGGCCAAGGTCATCGACGGCTTCGAGAAGCGCGGCTGGCCGCCGGAGCTGGTCGCCCGCCGGATCATCGGCGCGATCGAGGGCGACAAGGCGCGGGCGCTGGTGGGACCGGAGACCTACGTCACCGACTTCGCCAAGCGCCTGACCCCGACCTACGCCAACCGGATCTTCGAGCGGCTGCGCCAGCGCCTCGGCCTCTGAGCATAGGCCGGAGCGTCGCGGAGGGTCGATGGGGCCTCTCGCGCGCGATCTCTCCCACGCGCGGCGCCGCCCTGCGGCGTATCTGACGCGGGGGGAGAATTCGCGAAATGTCCGGGTGAGACGACGCGCCGTCGGGCCGCGGGGCGCTGCGACGTCGACCCCCCTCAACCGCGCAGACGCAGTATTTCACGCTCTTCACGCGACAAATCGCAGGCCGGCGCCCTCCCCTAGGCGGGCTCCGGAAAGCCGCGCTACGGCGTTCCCATCGCCGCGCTCGCTCTGCATAATCCGGGAGCGCCATGAACGTACGTCTCCCGATCGCCGACCTCGACCCCAACGCCCCGCTGCTCCCGCCCTACCCGCGCGGGTGGTACACGATCGCCGACTCGGATGACCTGGCGCCCGGAGAGGTCAAGCCCGTCCGCGCCTTCGGCCGCGAGTTCGTCGTCTTCCGCGGCGAGGGCGGCGAGGCGCACGTGCTCAACGCCCACTGCCCCCACCTCGGCGCTCACCTCGGCCACGGCGGCAAGGTCTGCGGCGACCGTGTGCGCTGCCCCTTCCACGGCTGGGAGTTCGAGGGCAAGACCGGCGCCTGCGCCAAGATCCCGAACGGGGATCCGATCCCGCCGAAGGCCAAGGTCCCCCGCTGGCACGTCATCGAGCGCTACGGGATGATCATGATCTGGGTCCACGACGAGGGGGTCGAGCCCCAGTGGCCGCTCGCCGAGTTCGAAGACTTCGATCTCGCCTGGTCCCCCTGGTCCAAGACTACCTGGGAGTTCAAGGCGCGGATCCAGGACGTCGGCGAGAACGACTCCGACATCACCCACACGCCGGTGCTCCACACCCTGACCGATCACATCCCCGAGCTGGAGATGAACACCGAGGGGCCGATCTGCGACTGGTCGATGGAGATGAAGGTCAACCCGAGCGCCTTCGGCCTGCCCAAGCTGCCCCGCCTCTACAAGCTGCTGACGATCCCGGAGCTGCTGCAGACCAAGATCCAGATCCGCCGCTCGGGGTTCAGCCTCGGGCTCATCCGGCAAAAGACCGAGCTCGCCCGCGGCCTGACGATGCGCTCGCAGAGCCTCTGCTCGACCACGCCGATCGACGAGCACCACGTCCGCTTCGTCGTCCGCCACCGGATCGGGCGGGTCCCGACCAAGGTGATGACGCGCTTCGTCCTCCGCCGCTACGCCAAGATCTTCGACGAGATCTTCGACGAGGACGTCCAGATCTGGAAGCACAAGGTCTACCGCATGCGGCCGACCGCCAGTAAGGGCGACTGGGCGGTGATGAAGTTCCGCAAGTGGGCCAAGCAGTTCTACGCCGAGGGCGTCTACGAGGACGCCCTCCAACGCGAAGAGGACCTGCGCAAGATCGGCGCCCTGCCCTGAACCGGCCCTCCGCCGGCCCTGAGCCAGCCCTGAGCCAGCCCTGGGCCGACCTCCGCCGGAGCTCCATCGGACGGCCCTGAATCGGACCGCTACCCCTGGATCATCCGATGCCCCCCGTCACCGTCGAGCGCGAGCCTCCGCTCGCAGCCGATCCTCCGGAGAAAGTCTTGGTCGTGGCTAGCGACGACCAGCCCTCCGGGCCAGGCCGCGAGCGCCTCGGCGAGCGCCGCGACCCCGACAAAGTCGAGGCTGTAGGTCGGCTCGTCGAGAACCAGCAGCTCCGGCGTCGGTGAGCGCTGGAGGATGCAGATGAGGGCGGCCCGCGCCCGCTCGCCGGGGCTCAGGGATCGCAGCGGCCGCTCCGCGAGGGCGAGCGGGAAGCGGTGGGCGACCAGGAGCTGCGCCGCCGACTCCCGAGAGCGCTCGCCCCCGCCCGCGCAGAGCCGGACGAGCAAGCTCTCCTCGCACATCCAGTCCGTCGCCCCCTGAGCGAGCACGCCGACACGCCCGGCCCAGACCCGCACATCGCCGGTCGTCGGCCTTCGCTCGCCGAGCATCGTCCGCAGCAGGCTCGACTTTCCCGCGCCGTTCGGGCCGATGATCCCGAGGCGATCGCGGCCGATCTCAAGGTCGATCCCGGCGAAGAGCGAGCGCTCGCCCCTCCCCTCGCCAACCGTCACTCCGACCGCGCGCAGGCGGATGAGCGGACGACCGTCATCGTCGGCGAGCGTCGGCATCAGCAGCTCGAGCGGCAGCTTGACCGCCAACGCTCGCCGCGTCGCCAGGGCCCAGAGGCGGACCCCCGAGATCCGCTCCTCGCGGATCTTCGCCGCCCGGCCCTGGCTCTCCTGGGCGTCGCTGCGCTTCTGGTTGAGCCGCGCGCGCGAGGTCCGTCGCCGGAGCTCGTGGAGGCGGCCGACGTTCTTCTTTCGCCGCCGCCGCTGGAGCACCCGGAGGTTGTGGGCCTCCTTCGCGGCGAGATGGTTGAGGTGCTGGACGTAGCGTCGCTGACGGTCCTCCGCCTCACGCTCCAGGACCCGCTGGATCTCCGCGAACGAGCCGGGCATGGAGCGACAGCCCGACTCGGCGAGGACAAAGAAGTGGCGAAAGGAGCCCAAGAGGCGCGGGTCGTGCGAGACCACGATCAGCCCCCCAGACCAGGCGGGCAGCCAGCTCAGCAGCCAGGCGAGCCCCGCCGCGTCGAGGTCCTCCGTCGGCTCGTCGACGAGGAGGAGCTCGGGCCCCTCGAGCATCGCCGCGAGGAGGTGGATCTTGCGCATCTCTCCGCGGCTCAGGGACGACGACGGGCCCCCGGAGCCCGTCGCCTGGAGGAGCGAACGCAAGGGCCGGAGGCCTGCGGAGGTCGACGCCCGGAGGAGCGTCCGCGCAAACTCGGGGTCCGCGTCCGCGCGCGCCGCTAGACCGGCGAGGATCCCCGCAGGATCGTCGCGGCGAGGATCCTGCGGGACTCTGCGGACCCGCGGGGTGACGCTCACCTCACCCCGCAGGACGCTCGCCTGCCCGGCGAGCGCCTCCAGGAGGGTCGACTTGCCGCCGCCGTTGCGGCCGATCAGGGCGACCCGCTCGCGGCCGAGCGTCATCGTCAGGTCGCGGACCAGCGGCCTCCCCTCCACGGTGTCGAGGTCGAGACCGCGGACCCGGAGGAGACACCCGCTCGTCGGTGTCGCTCGTGTCGTGCTCGTCGTGCCTGTCGTGCTCGTCGGGCCCGTGCTTGTCGGGCTCCCAAGTCCTGTCGTCCTCATGGTGCTCATCGTCCTCATCGTCCTCATCGTCCTCATCGTCCCCCTCGCGCTCGCTCTGGACGCGGGTCTGCGCGCATCTGGCTCCCTGCTCGAGGGCCGTATCGGGCTGTGGTGGTCGAGTTCTTTCGGGGAATGTGCAGGCATCGTCGGGGCTCCCGCCGTCTGTTTTATGGTTGTCGTTGTCGTTGTCGCCGTCGTGACGGTCGTCGCCGTCGCGACCGTCTTCGCCGCCCTGGCCATGGGTCGTCCTGCGCTCATCGTTCGCGCTCCTCCGCTCACGCTCATCGCCGCAGCTCCCCGCACGCTCGCTCGATCCTCGCGACCACGTGCGCCTCCCCCTCGATCGTCAGAGAGAGCCCGTGGTCCTCCGCCTCCTCGGCGCTCACGCGACACTGCGCATAGATCTCGCCAAAAATCGCCGCGCCGTAGGGAACGAAGACCCGAGCGCTCCGATCCCGCGAGCGAGCGGCGGCGATCAGCCGAGACCGCAGCTCCGCCACAGCCTCGGGCGAGCGCGAGCTGAGGGCGATAAAGGGCCGCCCCCCCGAGAGCGCCAGCATCCGCTCCTGCGAGAGCGGCGCGGCGAGCCTATCGGTCTTGTTGTAGACGTAGAGGCGCGGGGTCTCCTCCACCCCGAGCGTCACAAGCTGCGCCTCGGTCGTCGAGGTGTGCATCTCCAGCTCCGGGTCGCTCGCGTCGACGACGACCACCACCAGGGAGGCCTCGGCGATCTCCGCGAGCGTCGACTGAAAGCTCGCGAGCAGGCGCTCCGGGAGGCGGCGAATAAAGCCCACCGTGTCGCTGATGAGAACATCGCCCCCGTGCCTCGCGAGGGCCCGCGAGGTGGTGTCTAGGGTCTCGAAGGGCGCGTCCCGGGCCGAGAGCTCGGCCTCGGTCAGGGCGTTCATCAACGAGGTCTTGCCGGCGTTGGTGTAGCCGACCAGGACGATCCGATGACAGCCGTCCCGCCCCTTGCGTTGGGTCTCACCGGCGCGACGCAGGCGACTGAAGGCCTTGCGAAGCTCCGCCAAGCGCCCGTCGAGCCGCCGCGCCAACAGCTCGGAGGCGGTCTCCCCCGGGCCGCGGGCGCTCATCACCCCGCCCGCCTGCTGATCCATGTCGAGGCCGAGGCCGTGGATCCGCGGCCGGAGGTACTCGAGGTGGGCGATCTCCACCTGGATCCGCGCCTGCTGGGTCTTCGCGTTGCGGTGGAAGACGTTGAGGATCACCGCCTCGCGGTCCGACACGGAGAACCCCGTCATGTCCTCGAGGTTGCGCAGCTGAGACGGGCTGAGCTCGGCGTCGACCACCAAAAGATCCGCGCCGCAGGCCCGGGCTCCCTCGGCGATCGCCTCCGCGGCGCCGCGCCCGAGATAGGTCCGCGGATCGGGCCTCTTCCGCTCGTAGGTCCCGTGGCCGACCACCTCGTCCCCCTGGGCGTGGACCAAGCCGAGGATCTCCGCGAGCTGAGCCTCCGCCTCCAGCGCCGAGCGTCTCGCGCCGACGGAGACCACATAGCAGGCGTTGCTCGACCCCGGCCCAGATCCCCTGCGCACCTCTCGGCGATCCGACCACGCCGCGAGCAGCGACCCCCAGCGGCCGTCATCGGCGAGCGGCGCCTCCTCATGTTCTTCAATGGACTTTGAGTGAAATTGCAAAACGATCTCTCCTTCGACGCGACCCTCCGAGCCCACGCGCACGACAATGCGGTGAGTTCGACGGGACGCCTAGCTAAGGGTCCTAGGAGGCCGGGCTCGGCCACGGCGAGGAATCAACACACACGAAGCCCTACCCACAATCCGCCGGGCGGCGAATACGATGAGTTGGGCGACCCCCAGCCGCGATGCGGCGACGACACAACGCCGTCTTCGGGGCCCATCCGCCGCCTATCCGCCGCCTATCCACCGCCTATCCACAGGCCGCACAAGCGGCGTGTAGAGGGCGCAGATGAGCGCGTCGGTGTCGAGCACGACCCCCTCGACGTCAACCCAGAACAGCGGCGTGCTGCCCTGCGGACGTCAAAAATCCGGATTCACACACGAGCTGGCGACGAAGCCTGCTCGGGGACCGGGACTAGGTGAAGTACCAATGAACCATGACGAACTTCCAGCTGGAAGGGCGGCGCGAGGCCGCCGTCAAACTATCGTGAGTTGTACTGATTCGCAAGCGTGAATTTCGTTCTTTTTTTGTCGCGACCACGCAGTGAGCGCGCTTCGGCGCGCGTCAATACAGCATACAAACGCCAGGCTCGCCGAGCCTCTCGGAGACCTTCGAGACCGCACCGTCCCTCCCGACCCGGAGCTCGTAGTGTCTGATGGTTTCGGGGCAATGGTTCACCACCTTGCGCGCCCGGAGCGCGTAGCCGCCCTCATCCTCGTCGATCTCACAGTCGACGTCGTAGCCCTCTTGCCAAAGGATGAGGCGCGCGTCGGCGGGACTGTCGATTGGCCCCAAGAAGGCCCTGAGTTCGGCGGCGTTGGACACCCACCCCACCCGATCGCCGGCGGTCCAGCCGAGGATCCACGACCAACGGTTGCGGCCCCGCTGCTGGACCCGCAGGTCCTCCTCAGGCGGGTGCTCCAGCGCCAGCTCGCAGGCCGCCGAGTCCGAGGCGCTCGCACAGGGGGAGCCTGCGCTCTTCCGCTCGAGGACACCGCGGACGCCGCTAGGGAGCTGTACCTTGAAGAGAACGGCGACCCCGTCGACCGCGCCGACGGGGCGAACGCCGACACCGATCTCACCGCAGGTGCTCTCGCCGACGAGCGACGGCTCTCCCGTCGGGACGGTCGCAGGGCTGACGACGGTGATCGGCCCGAGATCGACGCTCTCCGTCGACACAGACGCCCCCCGGGCGCTTGGATCCGGGGTCGACCCGGCCTGCTCCCGCTCCGAACCAGAGGCCCCCTCGGCCGCGCCTGGGTCTGAGCCGTCGTCGCCCGGGCTTGCGCGCGGAGCATCTCGGACCCGCTCCGCGCAGGCGCCTGCGGCCAGCGCTGCGGCGAGGAGCCAACGTAGGTGTGGATCGAGCGTCGTCATCGTCGACCCCTCCGGGGATCCCATCCCGAGCACGCGGACCAGCGCTCAATGACCGCTGACGCGCCCCGCAGGGCTGGGCTCATGACCCGTGCTCCGCTCGACACAACGGCCAGACAAACGCGGCCGCATAGCTGATGGCGCGTAGCCGTCGGGCGTCGATCTCGACCCCGCGGGCGCCCTTCAGGAGCCTGCGGGCCCGCTCCAGATCCCAGAGTTCGAGACACCAAGACCCGTCTGTGCAGGCACCCCGCGGGTCGCCGAAGCGCTGGCCGACGATCGCCAGCCGATCTCCTTTGAGGAGCCACGGGCGGATAAAGGTGAGCTCCGTCTCGAGCTCGAGCGCTGCCCGCCCGCCTGCGCGCCCCACCCGGACGCGGGTCGACGGATCTCCGGTGTGTCCGTTCCCGTCTATAGGCTCCCAGCTGAGGAGCCCGTCCTCGCCGCGATTGCTCACGACCGAGTCGTCCCGAGGACACACGAGCAGCCCGACCGGTGCGGCGAGCGGCTCGCTGACGACCTTGACGCGCTCCGTCGACTCCGTCGGATCTGTCGCCTCCGTCGCCTCCGTCGACTCCGTCGGCTCCGTCATCGTCAGGCTGTAGTGGACGATCTTCCATCGCCCTCCCTGCCGCGTGGCGACCCCGCTGCCCCGCGCAGCGCCGATCCCCGCCGTCGCGAGGTCCTCGTCGAACCAGGCGATCTCTCCGCTCTCGGCGACGACCACCGACCGTCGCGTCGCCTGGAAGGACCAGACCTCTCCCTGCGCGAAGAGGGGGTGAGCGTACTCGCGGAGCTCCGACACGCTCCTTCGCTCGCTCTTACCTGTCCCGAGGAACACAGCGTCCGCCGCGAAGTGGGCGAAGTACCCGTCCTCGTCGGCGACCGCCGCTGCCCTGTGCCAAGCGTCCAGCATCTCGCCTACGGCCACCTCGAGCGAGCGCTGCGTCCTCGTCTCTGATGGGCCGTCCGTCCGTGGCGGGTCTGTGACCCGCGAGCTGCAGGCTGCGAGGAGACACGCGACCATGACGACAGCCGCCGGCCGCGAGCCCGATGGGAGAGGCCAAGGCACAGGGCACAATACTCCCTATCGCTCTGTGCGGTCTATCCAGTATCCTTGGAGGCATGCTCCTGTCGGCGCGAAGCTTCTCGATCTCGCTGCTCCTCGCGGTCGGCTGCGCCACTGCGAGCCCCGAGCCTCCCACCAAAGCTGCGCCCGACGAGCCCGTGGTCCTCCATGCGATGAAGCCCCGTGACCACTTCGTCGTCAACATGAGCCTTCGATCAAACTCCGAGAATGTGCTCACAAACCACAAAGAAACCTACAGCTTCACAGCTGATGTCTACGTAGACCGGGTCCGCGACGGGGTCGCCCACGCCCACGCGGACGTGTACTCCTCCTGGGATCAGAGGCAGACATGGGAGCTCTCCTTCGATCCGCGGGGCCGCGTCCTTGGCATGCCGCGATTGCGCGACCCGTCGCTGGAGACCGAGGACACCCGCCGCATCGCGGCGATGCTCGCTGACGCCGGCAGCGCGATCGGTGAAGAGGGGAGCCGGCCGCTCGCCGTCCACGCAGCGGGAGAAGACCGCGTCCGCGTCGCCGCCGAGAGCGCCACGACCCAGGCCGTCCACGCGTGGATCGGCGACGAGAAGGTGGTCCGCTGGAGCGAACGCACCACCATGGAGTACTCAGTCGAGCAGCCGCTCCTGGTGAGCGTCCATCGCCAAGCGCTCGGCCAAGGCGCGGGCTATACCATCAACTATGACTTCACCGCCGAGTGGAGCCGATGGTATTCCCCAACATGTGGGACGAGGGAAGCTCAGGCGGCGACGTATGATGACAGCTGGTAGTCGCCGTCCGTAGTGGTTGAGGGCTCCTCGAGGACCGCCACGGCCTGCTAGGCCTGAAATAAGCGCTGACGTAAGGCCCCCTCGCAACCCCACGTAGAACCGCATGTAGAGCGGACTTCTCACGTCGACTGCATGAGCGTGGGTGAGCGCTCACCTCGTGCTTCGCGAGGGGCGGAGCTTGGGGGCTGTAGGCGGGCGGGCGAGGGGCGACGAGGCGGGTCCCTCGCGACGCGGGTCCTCCCATGCCACGTGCTCGCCACGGGTGAGGCTGAGGTGCTTGAAGAAACAGATACGCGTGTCTCCGCGCGAGGCACGGGTCCTCCCGCTGCGTCCCACCCGTCGCCCCTCGCTCGCCCGAGCGAGTCTGTCGGGGCTCCGCTGGACGCTCGGCGATCGTCTCGATCGAGAGAGTGACCCTTGGTACAGATCATATGAAGTCGGGAGGAGATCGCGAGCAACAACGAGCATCGACGGTCGAACTCCAGCCCGTGTCGAAGTCCAAGCGAGCGCGAGCCTCCGAGCCTCCGAGCCCCAGTGAGAACACCGAGCGGGACAACTCGCGCGAGTCATCTCAAGGCCGAACCTCGGCGAGAACGGAGCCCACAGGCAAACGCTCGACCGAAGTGCAAGAGCTTCGAGCCTCCGCCGGTAGAGTTGGTCGTCGACCCGGCTCCTGTGACTCCCTTCGCTGGGCTCACGCTCGCGGCTTGATCGCCTCAAGCTCCGGCGCTCCATCAACGGCCGCGTGAAGGTCTTCGAGAACAAGCGCGGCTACGACGAAGCGACGCACGTCCTGAGCCAGATCTACAACCTCTTCCTCGGCCGCAGCTTCGTGCTCGGTGTTCTCACAGGCGTTTCGGAGGCTCTCGATCGCTTGGGCTTCGGTACGGACCGAAGTTCGACCGGCGATGCGCGTCGTCGCTCATCAGGTGCGCGAGAGACTCGACGAGCATGTGTCGAGAGAAGGTCTGCGCTCGCGAGTCCTCTACGCACCCGGTAGCGGAGCCCAGGACGACTTGCTCGGGCGAGCGAGGGGCGACGGATGGGACGCAGCGGGAGGACCCGTGCCTCGCGCGGAGACACGCGTACCCTGTCTCTTCAAGCAGACCAGCCTATCCCGTGGCGAGCACGTGGCATGGGAGGACCCGCGTCCGCGAGGGACCCGCCTCGTCGCCCCTCGCCCGCCCGCCTACAGCCCCCAAGCTCCGCCCCTCGCCAAGCACGAGGTGAGCGCTCACCCACACGGATACAGCGCGAAGCGCAAAACCCGTGTCACTGACGTTTCTACGCGGGTTGTCTAGGACGCCTCACAGCAGCGCTTAATTTAGGCCTAGTACCACTCTGCCTTGTCGACGACGTTCTCGAGCGGCTCTGCCGCGACGAAGTGGCGAATATTACGCTTCACGAGCTCGATTCGGCGCTCAGAGACCCGGTCCGACGTCCCGCCCATGTGCGGCGTGATCACGGCGTTGGGCTGCGACCACAGCGGGTGATCGGCGGGCAGCGGCTCGGGCTCGGTGACGTCGAGGCCGGCGCCCGCGAGGCGCCCCGAGTCGAGCGCGGCGACCAACGCGTCGGTCTCGATCACTCGCCCGCGGGCGATGTTGACGATGTACGCGCCCTCCTTCATCGCCGCGAACTCTTCCGCCCCGATAAGCCCCGTGGTCTTCGCCGTGAGCGGCACGGCGAGGAAGACGACGTCGGCCTGCGGGAGGAGCTTGAGCAGCTCGTCTGGCCTGTGGATCGACGCGACAAACTCCGGCTTATCGTCGAGCGTGCGCTTGATCCCCACCACCTTCATGCCGAAGCCCGCCGCCCGCTCGGCGATCGCTGTGCCGATCCCTCCCAGGCCGACGACCAGCGCCGTCTTGCCGCTGAGTTCGATCGCGTCGCGGCTGCTGGCCCTGACACCGCGAAAGTCACCCGGCCTCCGGACGGCGAGGTGGACCCTCCGAGTCAGCACGAGGAGCAGCGCCATCGCCTGATCGGCCACGTTCGCCCCCTGAAGGATCTTGCTGTTGGTGAAGGAGATGCCGCGATCGACCAGCGCGGGGAAGCGGTAGCGATCGACCCCCGCGCTGTAGACATGGACCCACTGCAGCTTCTCGCCGCGTCGCAGGAGCTCTTCGCTGACGACACCGACCACAGCGTCCGCCCCGTCGATGTGCTGCAGCGCCTCCTCTTCGTCAGCGACCGCGATGAGCGAGACGCCGGGCGCCGCCTCGCGCAGCCCCGCGACCTCCGCGTCCGCCAGACCGGCGACGAGGATCGTCGGTGGCGGTGCCTTGGCCGTCGACGCGGGCGTGATGACGCAACTCAGCAGGACGAGCAGACACACGAAGAGTCGATGCATGGCGTCGAATGTACACCGACGCCGCCGACCAGCACGCAGCCCGCTCGATACGCCCACACCGACATTATCGCCGGCGACGAGGAGCGACTCGCCGGGTCCTACGAGACGGTCTTGGACGGTGTGCGTGTACCCCCAGCACGGGATCCAGCAGGTCCGCGGCTCGAGCACGACGTGGTCGGCGTCGGTCGCCTCACCGTCATCTACGCCCGCGATCCCGAGGGCAACATCATCGAGCTCCAGAGCTGGAGCTCGACCTCCGCCTCGCCCATCACGCGTCGGCGCGGAGAGCCGAGCACTCAAGAGCACGAGCGCGCGGTGTGTCCACTACGGCCTGCGAAGCCTCGGTCAGCGAGCGGGCCTATCGATCATAGATCACCGTAGACTCAACATAGAGCTTGACGAGCAACCTGGCCTGAGCTACATAATGCGAGCTGTATTCTGCAGCGCCCGTGGACCCGCCCCCCAGGAAGGAGACAAGCTGATGTACGTGACGTGTCGATCTGATGCTTGGCTCCGTGGGTCGAGCGAACGCCTGGGCGCCTAGAGAGGCCGGCGAGAGCAAGTCCCGCGGAGCGAACGTAGCTCACTCTGTGGCCCTGTAGTGCGACGATTTCGTCGTTCTCAGCCCAGAGAGCACCTCCCGTGAGCCCGCACGGCTGCTGAGAAAGCGGCCTGCGCTCGCCACGGAGCGCCGAGGGTGACGAGTCCGGCACGCAGTGCTGCTCGCCATGCGATGGCGTGATTCAGTGTGGGTATTCAATGCCCACAGTTGACCTCGGTGCGCCCTCGCGGCGCCGCCGATGAACCCCCTATTGCGCACTTTCTATCAGGCTGACGGCCCGGAAAGACGGGCGAGGAGACGCAAGAGACCAATGAACACCAAGCAGCACCTGAACGTCGGGACGATCGGCCACGTCGACCACGGCAAGACGACCCTCACCGCCGCCCTCACCAAGGTCGCGGCCGCTCGCTACGGCGGCTCGGCTCGGGCGTTCGACGAGATCGACAACGCCAAGGAGGAGCGCGAGCGCGGGATCACCATCTCGGCCTCGCACGTCGAGTACGAGTCGGAGACCCGCCACTACGCGCACATCGACTGCCCCGGTCACGCCGACTACATCAAGAACATGATCACCGGCGCGTCGCAGATGGACGGCGCGATCCTCCTGGTCGACGCCAGCCAGGGACCGGAGAAGCAGACGGTCGAGCACATCTTGCTCGCCCGTCAGGTCAACGTTCGCCAGATGATCGTCTTCGTCAACAAGTGTGACGTCGCCGACGAGGAGATGATCGAGCTCATCGAGATGGAGGTCACGGAGATGCTCGAGGCTCAAGGCTTTGAGGGCTGCCCCTTCATCAAGGGATCGGCGCTCCAGGCCCTCCAGGGGGGCGAGACCCAGTGCATCGCCGAGCTCCTGCGGGTGATGGACGAGCACTTCACGGTGCCCGTCCGCGATGAGTCCGGGCCCTTCATGATGCCCATCGAAGGGGTCTGCACGATCCCGGGGCGCGGCACCGTGGTCACCGGGCGCGTCGAGCGGGGCACCCTGGTCCGCGGCGACAAGGTGGAGGTGATCGGCCGCAAGGGCGGCACTCCGGGTCCGGTCGTCGTCACCGGGATCCAAGCGTTCCACCGCGACATCCCGGCCGCCACGGCGGGCCTCAACGTCGGCATGCTCCTGCGCGGGGTAGGCCGCGACGAGGTCCAGCGCGGCCAGGTAGCGATCATCCCCGGCTCGATCCGGCCGCACGGCGAGGGCCGGGCGGAGATCTTCACGCTCACCGCCAAGGAGGGCGGGCGGCACACGGGCTTCGGCACGGGCTACCGGCCGCAGCTCTACTTCGGGGCGTCTGACGTGACGGCGACGCTCGACGTCGGCGACATCGGGATCGTGAGCCCCGGCGAGCGGGCGGAGGTAGCCTTCACCCTCGCCCACGCCGTCGCTTGCGAGCCTGGGATGCGCTTCGCGATCCGCGAGGGCGGCAAGACGGTCGGCGCTGGCGTCGTCCTCGAGGTGACGCCGTAGAAGGCCCACAACGACAACCAAGCGCCCCGACGTTCGCCTGAGCGTCGGGGCTTCCCTTTTCTTCGCCCTTGAGCCCCGACCTCACGCTCGACGCGGCCCCCGAACGTCAGCCGCCACGCTCAAGGTCATCATCGCCGAGCGGCCGCCGTTGACGGTCTCTGCTCACGGCGTCCACCTTCACTCTGCGACGGCGATGTCGCACGGAGACCGCCCCGCCCCTCAGGGCTGGTCGCGAGGCGGCGCGCCGAAGCGCTCGGTGAACCCGCGGAGCAGCCGCTCATAGTGCTCGCGCGGGACCGGCGAGGTCGCCCAACGGACGAGCCAAGCTTCGGCCACCGCCGCGCCGTCGGTCTCGCTCATCGCGCTCAGCCCCGGCTCCGCGAGGAGAGCGCCGAACGAGCGTCGCAGCGAGCTCTCCGCGGCTCCGTAGCGGAGCATCGCGCTCTTGCCCCGGGGAAAGTCGACCAGCCCCTGCGCTCGCCGGATCTGGAGGACGCCCGGCTCGTCGGGCATCTCCGCGAGCGCCTCCGCGGCGCAGGGGAACCATCGACCGAAGGTCAGGGGCGGCAGCATCGACCGCACCCTAACAAGGTCGCGACGCGCCGTCCCCCCGGCCGTCCATCGCCGCAGACCGCCGCGACATCCCCACGGGGCCCCCTCGCAGCCCGTGGCGAAAGCACCGTGTGCTCTCGCGCCGCGATTAAGTCCTCTTGGCCTGGACAGAACGCCGCAGTACCGGGTCGTGCTGCGACGAGGGCAGGAGAGCGCTCGGGGCTTTCGCCACGGCCTCCTAGGGGTCGCAGCCCTCTTCGTCATCGCCGTCGGGGCAGTCCTCGGCGCCGTCGCACTGCCACTCCTCCGGGATCTCGTCGCCGGACTTGCAGACATAGACGGGGCACCCCGACTCGTCCGAGCCGTCGGCGCAGTCGTCTTCGAGGTCGCAGAGCCAGGTGTCGGGGATCTCCTCGCCGGAGTCGCAGAGGAAGGCCTCGGCGCCGGCGCACTGAAACTGGCTCTCGGCCTCGGCGGACTTCACCGACTCGGGACAATCCCCCGCCCCTAGGAAGCCGAAGTAGCAGATGTCGAGCGCCTCTGGATCCTCGCAGCCGAGGGAGGTGATGCACTCGCCAAACTCGATCATGATCGGCTTGATGCACTCGAGGTAGGGCCCCATCTCCGGCACCTCCGCGTAGATGTCACAGCGACACTCGCCGGCGTTGGCGGTCAGCCCCTTCTCCGCGAAGCAAGCGTCGACGTTCGGGTAGAGGCCCGCCTCGACCTCGCATTGGCAGTCGCCGGCGAGGCCCGCCTCGAGGGCGTCCTCGACCTCGAGGCAGAGCTGCTTGAGCGCAGGATCGCCGCCGCTTCCGGTGCCGTCGGTCTCGCCGGTCGCTTCGGTCGTGCCCGTCGTGCCCGTCGTCCCGGTCGTCCCGGTGCTCTGGCTGGTGTCGGTGCTGCCGGTGCTGTCGCCGGTGCTCCCGCTCGTGCCGGTGCCGCTCGCCGTGCCGCTCTCGGTCGTCGTCCCAGAGCCGCTCTGGGTGCCCGTCGTCGCCGATCCGCCGTCCGTGGCGGAGCTGAACGTGTCGTCCCCAGCGCACGCTGCGGACAGCGCAGCGAAGGCGACGACTCCCTGTCGTATCCATGACTTCGTCATGGGGCGGAGTGTACGCGCTCACGCCCGAGGTCTCGAGCGGCAGAGGGTCTCCTGCGCGTCGGCTCCGTCGACCCTCCGCGAGCGGAGCCCGGCCCCCGCCCCCTCGGACGCCTCGGACGCCGAGGACGCATCGGACGCCACGAACGCCGCGGCAACTTCGGGTAGGATGCGCCGATGTTTCGGTCCGGCCGACCCTCCCACGATCGCCGATCGACCGCCGACGTCGGCGTCGACGACCTGCGGCGAGCACCCTGCCTCCGCCGCGGGCATGGCCTTGGGATCGGCCTAAGCCTCGTCCTCGGCCTCGGTCTCGGCTGTCAGCCGAAGGCGACCCTCGAGGCGCCGACACCCCACGGCGAGCGAGCCGAGGCGGAGCCGCCCGCCGCCACCGACAGCGCCGACAGAGAGCTCAGCGCCGAGGAGCTGAAGGCCGCCCATGCGGCGTGGATCGCCGCGACCTACGACAAGCGCGAGGTGCATATCCCGATGCGCGACGGGGTCGAGCTCTTCACGGCGATCTACACCCCCAAGGAGCTGGCCGGCGAGGCCGCGCCGATCCTGCTCAAGCGAACGCCCTACTCGATCGCCCCCTACGGCGCCGAGATGCCGGAGCACCTGGGCCCGAGCCGCGCCCTCGCCCGCGACCGCTACATCTTCGCCTACCAAGACGTCCGCGGCCGCTTCATGTCCGGCGGCGAGTGGGTCAACGTCCGCCCGCATCGCCCGGACAAGCGAGGACCCGCCGAGATCGACGAGAGCAGCGACACCTTCGACACGGTGGCCTGGCTCGTCGCCAACGTCCCGGGCAACAACGGCCGCGTCGGCCAGTGGGGCATCTCCTACCCGGGCTTCTACGCGGCCGCGGGGATGATCGACCACCACCCCGCGCTGGTCGCCGTCTCTCCCCAGGCGCCGATCGCCGACTGGTACTTCGACGATTTTTTCCACCACGGCGCCTTCTTCCTCCCCCACTTCTTTAACTTCTTCGTCAACTTTGGCCGCCCCCAGGAGCGCCCGGCGAAGGAGTGGGGCGAACGCTTCGACCACGGCACCAAGGACGGCTACGCCTTCTTCGAGGCGCTCGGATCCCTCGCCAACGTCGACAGCCGCTACTTCAAGGGCGAGGTCCCGTTTTGGCGCGAGGTGATCGCTCACCCGAGCTACGACGACTTCTGGCGCGCCCGCAACATCCTCCCTCACCTCAAGAACGTCGCCCCGGCGGTGATGGTCGTCGGCGGCTGGTACGACGCCGAGGATCTCCACGGACCTCTGAGCATCTACCGCTCGATCGAAGAGAAGAACCCCGGGGTCGCCAATCACCTGGTGATGGGCCCCTGGCAGCACGGCGGTTGGGCCCGCACCGGCGGCGATCACCTCGGCAACATCAGCTTCGGCGCCGAGACCTCAGCCCACTATCAAACCGAGATCGAGCGCGCCTTCTTCGACCACTACCTGCGGGGCGAGGGCGGCCCGTCGCCGATCGCCGAGGCGACCGTCTTCAACACCGGCAGCAACGCCTGGCGGACCTTCGAGCAGTGGCCGCCGGAGGCGAGCGAGGAGCACCAGCTCTTCCTCGGCGACGGGGAGACCTTGGCCCTCGACGCGCCACCGCGAGGGACCGGGGGCGCCGACCGCTTTATCAGCGATCCAGCGCGGCCTGTGCCGTCGACCGAGGACGTCGACATCGGCATGCCCCGCCCCTACATGACCGACGATCAGCGCTACACGGCGAGGCGCTCCGACGTGCTGGTCTACCGCAGCGAGCCGCTCGGCGAAGACCTGACGATCGCGGGCCCGATCACCGCCGACCTCTGGGTCGCGACCAGCGAGCGCGACGCGGACTGGGTGGTCAAGGTGATCGACGTCCACCCCGACGACGCCAGCGACGCCGAGCACCCGCACATGCGACCCGGCAAGCACATGTCGGGCTACCAAGAGATGGTCCGCTCCGAGGTCTTCCGCGGCCGCTATCGCCGGGGCTACGACGCCCCCGAGCCCTTCACCCCGAACCGCGCGAGCCAGGTCAAGGTGCCGCTCCAGGACGTGCTCCACACATTTAGGGCCGGCCACCGCGTGATGATCCAGATCCACTCGACCTGGTTCCCGATGGTCGACCGCAACCCGCAGCGCTGGGTCGAGAACATCTTCGCGGCCGCCGACGACGACTTCAAGGCGGCGACGCACACCGTCTTCCGTGACGCCCGACGGCCGAGCAAGATCACGATCGGCGTCGTGCCACCCCCGCCCTCAGCTCCTCGACCCTAGCGCGCTATCGCTGGCCCTCGTCGTCCCGGTCGGCTCCGCCAAGAGCTGCTGCGGCGTTGGTCGAGCCCGAGAGGACCGAGGAGCGCGGCCGGAGAGCACAGGGGACTTTCTCGGCAGCCTCCTCTCGCCCTCGGATGGACCGCGCGGCGCCGCGCGGCGCCCGTGACAGACCGGCGATTTCGCACGAGGAGGGCCATAGCGAGGGCCTCCGCCCGCGGGCCGGCCCCCTGGCGCCTTGCACAGAGCACCCCGCATCGCCGACGCTGGAGGCGATGCTGGCGACCCCCCGAGCACTCCCCCCCCTGCTCTCCGCCCTGACGAGCGTGGCCCTGCTCGGCTGCTTCAGCGACGGCGAAGGGATGACCTCGGGCAACGCGAGCGACGCGAGCAACACCAGCGCGCCTACGTCAAGCCCGACCGACCCGACCGACCCGACCGACCCCACCACGGGGACCGTCGGCGAGACCTCGACCTCTAGCGACCCGACCACCGAGACGACGGTCGACCCGACCACCACCGATCCCACCACCGAGCCCACCACCGAGCCCACCACCACCGATCCCACCACCGATCCCACCGGCTGCCAGGGCGTCTGCCAGCCGGGCGAGGTCGAGCTCGGCGATGAGTGTGGGAGCTGCGGCCTGACGGAGCGGGTCTGCGACGAGCTGTGCGAGTGGGGCCCCAGCGCCTGCGTCGAGCACCTGGAGACCTGTGGTTTTTGGCGGCTGCCGGAGGGCGCGACGAGCTGGGAGCGTCACCCGCTCTACACGGGGGAGCAGCCCGCCCACGCGCCGACCGAGCCTGTCCTCGCCGCCTTTGACATCAGCGCCCGCGGCGAGGCCTACATCCTCACCGCGGAGAGCTACCACGTCCTCGACCTCCAGAGCCTCGCCTGGATCCGCTCCGGCACCCTCGCCGCCGAGTTCCCGACGGTCGCCGGCAAGCCGATCCTCGCCGCCTATGCGACGCCGGACGGCGAGGCCGGCAACATGGAGACCGGCAACGACAGCATCGCCATCTTCACGCCCACGATCGTCTATCTCTTTAGTCTCAAGCTCGGCACCCATGAGGTCAAAGCCTCCGGCTCCGAACCCTGCTGCGAGGACCAGTGGAAGTCCCCGCAGGCGCCGGCGACCGCCGACATCCGCGCCTTCTGGATCGCCCTCGACGACGCCGATCCCTGGGGCGAGTTCTCCCTGGACAACTGCGAGGGCGCTCCGCCCGGGACCATCCTCGACTGGTACGGCGCGGCGATCACGGACTCCAGGGTCCACCTGCAGAACATCGGCACCTGCTTCGACTTTGTCGCCGAGCTGCCCTTCAAAGGTTGGCACCCCTTCGCGCAGTCGGGCGGCCCGGCGAGCGCCCTCGAGGTCGGCGCAGGCTTCCTCAACGAGGGCGATGTCTGGATCTTCCGCGGGCCCTGACCGAGGCGCCCGGGGCAAGAGCCCGGGGGTGAAGAGCCCCCGGCGAGTACCCGCGGCGAAGAGCCCAGGGTAGAGCCCTCGGCAAAGAACCCGCCGCAAAGAACCCGCCGCAAAGAACCCGCCGCAGAGAACCCGCCGCAAGCCTCGATGTGGAGCTCGTGGAGCTCTCCGGGGTCGTCGCGTTGGCCACCTCGTACGCTCCCACGTCGGCGCGATAAAGCGCACCACCGCGCATTGGCGGGCGCTTGCGCGCGACTTCGACATGCGCGAAGCTGACCATGATGCGCGCATTCGCCACTCTCGTCGTGCTGCTCTCGGGCTGCTACGACACCCAGGCGTACGACGATCTCCTCGCCCTCCAAGCGGAGCGCGAGTCCTCCACGGAGAGCACGACCGCGGGGACGACCGCCGCGACCACCTGGCCGAGCAGCGTCAGCATCACCGAGCCGACCGGCGACGCGAGCGGGGGTGAGAGCGCTACGCCGGGCGACACCGAGCCCGGCGACACTGGCCCCAGTACTGGCCCCGACACTGGCCCCGACTCTGGCCCCGACACTGGCCCCAACACCGGCGGCGGCGACGGGGAGGGCGAGCCGGAGCCGCTCGTCTACCTCGAGGTCGCGCCGACCTCGATGGCCATCGCCGGCCACATCGAGCTCTTCGTCGAGCACTCCGCCGACGTCGAGCGCCTCGCCCTCTTCCAGGGCGATGACCCGGCGCCGATCGAGGAGTGGCTCGCAGGCGAGGCCCCGCCCAAGCCCCTGATCACCCGCGGCGAGAACGAGCTGCGCACCTTCACCGTCCGCGCCTACGTCGGCGACGACGACGACATCTTCGCCACCTCCAACGAGGCCCAGGTCGAGCTCGAGCTGCCGGCCCCGGGCACCCTGCTCTGGGAGGGGTCGGTCGAGGTCGGCGTCGCCGGCCACGGCCAGGCGCTCGCCTTCGGGACGATCAAGGAGGAGCGGAGCCTCGTCAGCGCCTTCCGTGACAGCACCAGCGCCCGCGTCGGCCGTCACGACGATCAGGGCAAGGCCTGGATGGTCGCGCCCCCCTCCGAATCGCTGATGTCGACGACCACCGGCGTGGCGATCACCTCGGCGGGGGCGGTGCTCGCCGTCGGCGTCGATCTCGTCGACAACGAGGAGCGCCTGTGGCTCTCGCGGATCGAGCCCTTCACCGGCGCTGTCGAGCCCCTCTTCCAGGGCAAGCTCGGCGAGGCCGCGACCGGCTGCGCCTACGACCCGGTGAGCGACCGACTCTACGTCTCCGGCTTCGGCCCCCGCCCCGGCTCGCTCGCCTCCGACGCCCGGATCTGGGCGTTTACCGCCGCAGGTGAGCTGCTCTGGACCCGGAGCTGGGAGCGGCCGGTCTCCAAGCCCGCGTTCATCGGAAAACCGGCGGACGTCGCCCATGCGGTGACCGTGACGACGAGCGGCGAGCCCGTGCTGGTCGGCGAGTCGAGGCTCAACAAGGAGGACGACGATCCGTGGGAGCGCTGGGCCTTCGCCAACCGCTACGATCACGACGGCACCCTCAGCGCGGGGCGGAGCTGGACGAGCGTCGACGCGGCCGACGGCGCCGGGGCCTACGCGGTCGCCCCGGACCTGGACGATCGAATCCTGGTCGCCGGCTGGTCGAGCCCGACCCCCGGCACCCCGCCGCTCGCGACCGTCTTCAGCTTCACCGCGGAGCTCGATGAGGCCGAGATTCACACCCACGGGCCGAGCGGTGAGCGGCGGGCGAAGGGCGTCGCGAGGCTGCCGACCGGCGAGTTCGTCTACGCCGCCGATGTCGATGACAAGGAGCAGGGCCGGCACGACGTCGAGCTCCGGGCGATGGGCGGGCTCTTCGGACCGCCGGTGTGGAGCCACACCTTCAAGGCCGAGGTCGAGGCGCGGATCGGGGGCCTCACCGTGACCCCTGAGGGGTTCATCCTCGTCATCGGCACCAAGACCGACGCCGACGGCAAGGCGATGTTCCTCGCCGGCTTCCACCCCTGACCGATTCGTCAGGTCTACGAGCTGGGCCTACGAATCAGGTCGCCGAATCAGGTCGACCAATCGGGTCGACCAATCGGGTCGACCAATCGGGTCGACCAATCAGGTCGCCGAATCAGGTCGCCGAATCAGGTCGACGAATCGGGTCGCCGAATCGGGTCGACGAATCGGGTCGACGAATCGACTCGTCGGCACACTGCGCTGCTTCGCAGCCCGGTCATCCCCCGGGAGCCGAGGGCTGGGCGGTCGTAGCCTCGCCGTGGTTCTCGTGCGGCGCTCCGCGACACGAGTTCGCGGCTCCCCGCGCGACCGAGCCGCACCCTCAACCCGCCCCCTCAACCCTGGGGGAGGTCAGCGCAGAGATCCGCGGCGAGGGCCGCGGCGTCGGCGAAGAAGGGCCCGAACGAGGGCGCGCAGACGCTGCCGAAGACGCTGTGGTCAAAGTGTTGGGTCCACTTTTCGCCGGGCGAGGGCTGCTCGACCTGCCAGCCCGACTCGCACAGCGGCTCGGGCTCGGAGCCCTTCCAGTCGTGGTCGATCCCGAGGGCGACGACCCGGTCGTGATCGAAGTCCTTCGCCTCCAGGACCAGCTCCGCCCAGACCAGCGGGTTGTAGGGCTGGATCCCGGCGGCGTCCTCGATCATCACGACGAAGAGGAGCGCGTCCTCCCGGAGGAAGCCCTGGTTGCACCCCGACTGGAGCTCCGGCGACACCGCCCGACCGAGCGCCATCCCTGTCTGGATCTCCCCCCCCACAGCGCCCCCGCCGTCGATGAGGCAGGCGAAGCGCTCGGCGAAGAGCGGGTCGTCGCCGCTGACAAAGCGCTCCCCCTCCGAGAGGCCGCAGGGCTTGTTGGAGGCGCCCTCGGCCGCCGGAAAGATCACCCCCGCGCCGAGGGTGTTGTCGCACTTGCTGAGCGCGTCACCGTCGTGCAAGGCCCAGCAGGGGAAGTCCTCCATGCCCTCCGCCGGACAGCCGCCCTCCGCCGGGCACTTGTTCTTCGGGCAGCGGACGCTGTCGCCCCACTCGCCGTCGGCGTCGACCACCATCACGTGGAGGTCGTGCTCCGAGAAGCGCTGCTCCATGATCGCGACGAACTCCGGGATCGAGGGCGCGAGGGCCTCGGTGTCGACGGCGACGAAGACCAGGTCGATCTTGCCGTTGCAGCCGGGGAAGGGATCGCCGCCGGTCGCCGGCTCGCCGAGATCCGGCGTCATGGTCGTCGCCCCGTCACCGCCGGAGGAGCCCGCCATCCCCGTCGCCGATCCGCCCGAGGTCGATCCCGCCGAGGTGGTCCCCCCGTCGCCCCCGTCGCCGGTGGTCCCCGTGAGCGTCTCGGCCGGGTCGCCCCCGGAGGAGCTGTCGCCGCCGGAGAAGCTCTCCGTGGAGGCGCCGGAGAGGCCTGTGCCGAGACCGCCGGGGCCTTGGCCGCAGCCGCAGCCGAGGAGCACGGCGAGGGCGATCTTGCGCATCACAGCCCCACCATACGCGCATATTCGCGCCCGCGCGAGCCCCCTGGGCAGGGCCGAGACGCCCTCCGCAGAGGCCCATGAAGGCTATGAAGACCCCGCAGAGCGCTCGGAGCCTCGCCCCCGCCGAGGCGGCCCCCGATGGCCTCAGTGCCCGTCGTCCTCGCCCGCCGGCGCCGGCCTCACCTTGAAGACGACGAAGAGATAGGCGAGGGTCGGCACGAGGAGCACCGCCCCGAGGGCGAGGGCGATGAGCACCGGCCACAGGACGTCCGGGGGCGCCGCCTCCCCGACGATCGTGTAGCCGGGGACGGCGATGTAGGGGTACTGGGCGAAGCACCAGCCGGCGACGATGAGCGCCCCCTGGGCCATCGCCGCGAGCTTGGCCAGGCGATCGCGGGCGGTCCAGAGCGCCCCCAAGGCGACCACCGCGGCGAGGCCCGTGGCGAGGTGCAGCGGCAGCGCCCAGGAGGACCCCTGCAGCCCCTCGCGGATCTGCGGCGCGCCGCCCTCGGCGGCGACATAGGCCAGCAGCGCGGTGACCCCGCAAAGCCCGCCCGAGACCAGCGCCCGCCGCCGGAAGAGCGCCTTGAGCTCCGGGTCCTCCGCCTCGTCGACGAGGTAGACCGCGGCGAGGAAGACGAAGAGCGCCAGGGTGAAGAGCCCGACCGCGAAGGGGTAGGGCCCGAGCCATTGGCGGAGGAAGTCCGTCCCCACCAGGCCCGTCGCCGGATCGGGGACAAAGCCGCCGCTGACCGCCCCGAGGGTCACGCCGAGGGCGACCGGGGTGAGCAGGCTCGAGACCGCGAAGACCCGCGACCAGCGGCGGGCACCGTCCCCCCGCTTCGGGTCGTAGGCGTTGAAGGTGAAGGCCGAGCCGCGGAGAACGACGCCCATGAGCATCAACGTCAGGGGGATGTGCAGGGCCGTGGTGATCGCCGCGAAGGCCCGCGGAAAGCCGACGAAGAGGAGAACGATCACCAGGATCAGCCACACATGGTTGGCCTCCCAGATCGGCGCGATCGCCCGGCCGATCACCCGCCGCTCGTCCTCCGCCCGGGGACCGCGGGCGAAGAGGGCCCAGACCCCGCCGCCGAAGTCGGCGCCGGCGGTCAAGGTGTAGAGCACCAGGGCTGTCGCGATCACCCCGGCGAGGAGGAGCTCAGGCGCCATGATCGACCTCCGAGCTCGGCTGGCGGAGAACCCCGTCGGCCGCCCCTCGAGCGGTCCCTTGATCCGTCCCTCGATCCGTCCCTCGATCCGTCCCGCGGACCGCCGCGGCCTCTCCCGCGGTCGCTCCCGCAGCCTTTCCCGCGGCCTCTCCCGCGGCCTCCGGCGGGACGAGCGGCCCCGGCTCGGCGGCGAAGACCTGACGCCGCAGGAGGACGACGACGGCGATCCCCAAGACCCCGTAGAGCACCATGAAGCCGGTGAAGGGGACGATGAGGCCCGGCATCGGCGTGACCGCCTCCGCGGTCCGCATCACCCCGTAGATGATCCACGGCTGGCGACCGACCTCGGTCACGGTCCAGCCCGCCTCGATCGCGATCACCCCGAGCGGTGAGGCCAGCACCAGCGCCCGCAGGAGCCGCGGCTGGGCGGCGATCGGTCGCCTGCGCAGGGCCTGGATCCCGGCGAAGCCGGCGAGCAGCATCATCGCCGTGCCGCAGGCGACCATGATCTGGAAGGCGATGTGGGTGACGGCGATGGGCGGGCGCTCCTCCGCCGGGAAGCTCTTGATCCCCCGGATCTCCGCGTGCGGATCGTGGGTCGCCAGGAGCGAGAGGGCGTAGGGGAGCTCGATCCCGTAGCGGGTGACCTCCGCCTCCTCGTCCGGGAGCCCGCCGATGAGCAGCGGCGCGCCGGCCTCGTCCTCCCACAGCCCCTCCATCGCCGCGAGCTTGAGGGGCTGGAGCTCGGCGACCTGCTGGGCCGCGAGATCGCCGGTCAGCGGCGAGAGGAAGGCGAAGACCCCGCCGACGCTGAGGGCGATCGCCAGGGCCCGGCTGTGGAACGAACGCCTGGCGCCGCGCAGGAGCATCGCCGCGTGGATCCCCGCGACCGCGAAGCCGACCGCGGCGAAGGACGCGGTCAACATGTGCAGCCCCTCGACCAGCGCCGCCGGGTTCCACATCGCCGCCCAGAGGTCGACGCTGACGAGCTCGCCTCCCACCATCGAATAGCCGGCGGGGGTGTTCATCCAGCCGTTGGCGCAGACGACGAAGAGCGCCGACGCCGAGCCGCTGAGGAGCACCAGCACGCCGGCGGCGAGGTGCGCCCGCGGACCGACCCGCTCCCAGCCGTAGAGGTAGATCCCGAGGAAGATCGCCTCAAAGAAGAAGGCGAAGCCCTCGAGCGAGAAGGGCATGCCGATGATCGGCCCGGCGTAGGCCATGAAGGTCGGCCAGAGGAGCCCGAGCTCGAAGGAGAGCACCGTCCCCGAGACCGCGCCGACGGCGAACATGATCGCCGCGCCCTTCGACCAGCGCTTGGCCAGCTCCAGGTACTCGGGGTCGCCGCTGCGGCGATAGAGGTGCTCGGCTATCACCATCAAGAGCGGCATGGCGACGCCGACGACCGCGAAGATGATGTGAAATCCGAGCGAGAACGCCATCTGGGCGCGTGCTGCAAACAGGTCGGTCATGGTCGTGACCTCTCGTTCCAAGTGTGGGCCTGGGGGGTCGATCCGTCAGCGCGACATCGGGTCACGTCGACGCGCCGAACCTCGGCGAGGAGAGACATCATCCGCGCTCGAAGCATACTCCGTGCCATGGAGCGGTCGGAGGCCGCCGCGAAGCGTCCTCCGGCAGCCGCGGCGATCGCCCGATCGGGCCCCGCGGGCCCGCCTAGCCTCCCCGCGTAGAACATCGGTCCCGCGGCAACGTCGCCCGATCGAGCTCACCACGGCGGTCGCGATCGAGGCCGAGCTCGAGCCATGGAGATGTACGCGTTGCATGTGGCATCACCCGAGACATCGACGCCCGCCCTCCGCCGAAGGGCAATGCTCGGGGTCGCCCCCGCTACCACTATTCCAGCGCGAGCCCCGAATAGGTCGACTGACAGGCCTTCGCGACCGCTCTCGGCTCCTCCTCGCGAGCGGCGAAAACGCAGAGTTTCTGCATCTGCCGACTGCTATTCTCGCCGGCGATGACAAGCTCGCGCTGGAACGACGCAACCCTCGACGCAATGCGCCAAGTCGGCGATCCCCTCGCCGACGAGGCGGTCGCGAAGCTCCTCGCGAGCGGCAACCTGCCCGCGGTTCAGGCCCTGATGAACACGCTGGTCCGCAACGATCAGCCGCTCCCCGCAGACCTGCCGCCGGAGCTGAAGGAGTACTTCGACGCGACCGCGGAGTACACGCTCCCGGAGCTCAAGCGGATCAAGGCCGGCGAGCAGTTCTTCGCGACCCACGGACCGGAGATCCTGCTCACCCTCGGCTGCTTCTCGCTCCCCGCGGCCTACGCCGCCCGCAAGGGGGTCCAGGTCCTCTACCGCACCGGCTACCTCGCCAAGCGGCCGAACCGGCGCCTCTTCGAGACCACGCAGATGGTCGTCGACGTGATGACCCCCGGCGGCCTCGGCCCCAGCGGCAAGGGCATCCGCACCGCCCAGAAGGTCCGGCTGATGCACGCCGCCGTCCGCCACCTCACCCTCAACGATCCGGAGCGCTCCTGGGACAGCGCCGAGCTCGGGGTGCCGATAAACCAGGAGGACCTCGCGGGCACGCTGATGACCTTCTCGGAGATCGTTCTCCAGGGGCTCACGGCCCTCCACATCCGCTACGACGAGCAGGGCGCGGCGGCCTACCTCGACGCCTGGCGGGCGATCGGACACATCATAGGTCTTCTCCCGGAGATGATCCCCGACACCCTCGAAGAGGCGACCTTCCTGACCAAGACGATCCACGATCGTCAGATCGCCCCGAGCGAGGAGGGCCGGCTGATGACCGCCGCCCTCCTCGAGATGCTGGAGGCCAACGTCCCCCTCAAGATCTTCGACGACATCCCGGCGTCGCTGATGCGCCTGCTCTTCGAGGGCTATCCCGGCGTCGCCGACGGCCTCGGGATCCCCGAGCACGTGCTCGAGGACAAGCTCGTCGCGATCGCGACCTCGATCGGCGGTCGGATCGCCAGCCTGATCGACGCCGAGGCCCACCGTCATCGCCTCCTGCGCGGCATGTCCCTGGCGTTCATCCAATTCTGGATCAACGTCGATCGCGGCGGCAAGCGGACCAACTTCACCATCCCCGACAGCCTCAAGACCTACTGGGACCTCCCCGATGAGGTCGAGCCCAGCGTCTGGGAGCGCCTCGGCGACTGGATCTCGGGCCGCGGCGACGACAGGGACGGCGCGAGCGAGGACGCTGACGCATGATCGCGGCGATCGCCTCCCTCGTCCCGGTCGGCACCTTCCCGGTCTACCAGCTCGACCAGGGCGAGCCCTTTGACCTGCTCGCGCCCTACAACCTGATCGGCGCCGTCGGCTACGCGCTGTGGCTGGTCGCCTACGTCCTCGTGATCCGCAAGGGTTTTAAGGACAAGACCTACGCGATCCCGCTGCTGCCGATCTGCCTCAACTTCACCTGGGAGTTCATGGACTCCTGGATCCTCCCGGACCCGGTCTACTTCTGGAAGTGGGTCGACCGGGCGTGGTTCCTCCTCGACGTCGCGATCCTCTACCAGCTCTTCCGCTACGGCCGGAAGGAGCAGAAGATCCCCGAGATCCAGCGGTGGTTCTACCCGATCGTGATCGTCACCCTGCTCCTCGCATTTTGGGGGCAGTACACCTTCGTCACCACCTTCCACGACACCCTCGGGTTCATCGCCGCCTTCGCGATCAACCTGGTGATGAGCATCATCTTCCCCTTCTTCTACTTCGCCCGCCGCGACCTGCACGGGCTTAGCTGGGGGGCCGCGTGGTGCAAGCTCATCGGCACCGGGCTGGCGTCGATCCAGTGCATCTTCCTCTTCCCGAAGATCCACCCGCTCTCGCCGGTCGCCTACTCGCCGCTCTCGCCCTACTCCTTCTTCTACTTCCTCTTTATCGCGATCTTCGTCTTCGACTGCGTCTACGTCGGTCTACTCTGGCGTGCTCGAAAGAAGCGCGTTGTAGCTGCCGACGGGGCCTAGGCGGAAGCTGGCGCCGCAGCGGCGCAGGAGGTGCTCCGCGGTCGAACGGTGACGATCGCGGAGCCGGCGATCGCCGTAGAGCGCGAGGTAGAGGTGGGCCTGCCCCTCCCAGAGGCCGAGGCCCAAGACCTCCGCCTGGCTGAGCGCCGCGCTCCAGGCCCCCTGGGCCTTGGTCGGGTCGCCGTCTAAGAGCGAGATCCGGCCGCCGAGGAGGTCGACGAGGGGGCGGCCGATCGGGTTGAGGCGGGCCCAGAGGCGGATCGCCCGGAGCTGGGCCCGGGCCTTCTTGCGCAGGCCGGAGGCGACGCTCGGATCGCTGAGGTTCGACTCCCAGGCGGCGATGTAGGCCTCGGCCGGGCCCGAGAGGATGATCGGCGTGTTGCCGGGGACCGAGCCGACGTCGGCGTGGCGCATCGTCTCGTCCGCGGCCTCGACCGCCTCGGTCAGCCGCCCCTTGCGGGTCAGGAGGACAGCCCGGAGGCTGTGCAGCATCGCCAGGTGGAGCTTCTCGTGCGGCGGCGTGGCGGCGAGCACCTCGGCGGCGCGGGCCATCGCCTCGTCGTCGCGGCCGAGCTCGCTCATCGCCCAGCACATGCCCCAGGTGATCCCCCGCAGATGCCCGCTCTTCGATCCGTAGAGCGACTCGACCGCTCGCTTGTAGGACCTGAAGAAGCCCTGGAGATCGCCGCGGTAGAAGTCGACGCAGCCGAGGATGCCCTCGGCCTGGGCGACCCCCAGGGCAAAGCCGCTCTCGCGGGCGACCGTGAGGGCGCGGCGTCCGAGCTCGACCGCCCGCGGGAACTCCCCCCGACCGGTGGCGAACACCGCCGCCATCACCCCGAGGTCGGCGAGCGAGCTGACATCGTCGGAGCTCTCCGCCCCCGCGTGGCCCTCGGCGAAGTAGCGCTCGGCGAGCCGCTCCGAGCCCATCAAGCCCGCCGCGTAGGCGAGGAAGGCGATCGAGCGCGCCTCGGTGTAGCCGGCCCGCTGGGCGAGGTTGACCGCCCGCAGCGACGAGGCGAGCAGGGGCAGCTGCTCGAAGGAGTAGACGTAGATCTGGGTCGCCCGAGCCGCGATCTTGCCGGCCTCCCGCAGACGATCACCGCGCTCCCCGCCAGCCCCACGCGGCCGCCGGAGGATGTGGGCGAGCTGGACGAAGAGCTGCCCCACGAGCATCAACACCCAGCCGAAGGTCGACCGCGGCCAGCCGTAGCCGAGGGTCTGGAGGGCCGCCCGGGCGTCGCTGATCGCGGTCGGCATCTCGCCGGACAGATAATGCGCGTCGGCGATCATCCGCTGCCAGCGGGCGATGTCCAGCGGCCTCTCCTTGGCCGCCTGGCCGAGCTCGACCGCCCGAGCGAGGAGCACCGCCCCCTCCCGCGGCGACGTGCGGACCACCCGCTCGCCGGCGCGGGCGACATAGATGAGCTCCTTGTCGACGCGCCCGAGCGCGCGGAAGTGGTACGCGAGCTCCTCGGTCCGATCCCTGTCGCTGAGGGCCTCGAGCGCCTCCGCCAGCTTGGCGTGGATCTCTCGCCGCCGCTCCTCGCGGAGGTCGCCCAAGAGGCTCTCGCGGAGCTTATCGTGGGAGAAGCGCCACGTGCCGCCGTACCGCTCGACCACCCCGCGAAGCTCCGCCTCGGCGATCCGCTCGTCGCGGTCGGGGATCGGCTCGACCGCGTCGAGCAGCTCCAGATCGAAGTCGCGACCGCTGACCGCCGCGATCTCGAGGATCCGCCGCGACGGCCGGCTGAGCCGGCTGAGCCGACGCTGGAGCACCTTTCGCACCCCACCCGCGGTGATCTCCGCCGGCAGGGGCATGGACGCGATCGCCTCGATCGAGCCCGCCTCCTCGGCGAGCTCCCGCATCACCTCGACGATGAAGTGGGCGTTGCCCTCCGTCTCCCGCAGCAGCCGATCGATGAGCTCCGGCCGACGGCCGACGTCGCCGACGAGCCCGGCGACGACCGCCTCGACGCCCGCGCGATCGAGACGGCCAAGGCGACGACGCTCGACCCCCGGCGCCTCGGCGAAGAGCCCCGGCGCCTCATCATCGCGGTACGAGCCGACGATCAAGAGGTGGAGGCCGTCGAGCTTGGAGCTCAGGGCGGCGAGGAGGTCGAGGCTCTCGCTCCGCGCCCAGTGGAGGTCCTCCAGGAGGAGCACCAGCGGCCGCGTCTGCCGGCGCAGGAGGCTGAAGATCGCCTGAAAGAGGCGGAGCTGGGCCGCGCTCGCGTCGAGCTCCGGCGCCGAGGGGACCGAGCGTCCGACCAGGAGGTCGATGTCGGGGACGCCGATCCGCAGCACCGACGCCTCGAGATCGGTGAGCGGGCTCGAGATCACGAGCCAGCGCAGGAGCGGCCGCCAAGCGTCGAAGAGACGGCCGCCCTCGCGGGTCGCGTAGCCGTGGAGCACGACGGCGCCGTGGACCAGGCCGAGCGCCCAGACCTCCTCGAGCACCCGCGACTTGCCGACTCCGCTCTCGCCGCCCAGCGCCAGGGCGTGACCGCGACCGCCGACGCTGGCCCGCAGCGCCTCCGTCAGCCGCCCCAGCTCCTCATCACGGCCGACGAGGCCGGCCCCCTGGAGGAAGCTCTCGCGGGTGTGCACGGTCTCCAGCGGCAGCTCGATCCCGCTGGCCTCGGCGAGGAGCCCGAGCACCTCCGCCGCTGTGCTCGGCCGCTCACCAGGATCGTCGGCGAGGAGTCGGCTGAGCAGCCCCGCGAGCGGGCCCTCGATCGACGAGCTGCGCGCGAGCTCCCCTGCCCTCGCCGCGGAGAGGAGAGCGGCGTTGCGGCTCTCGTCGTGGAGATCGACCGCGCCGTCGAAGAGCGCGACCATCAGCACCCCGACCGCGTAGAGGTCGTCGGCGACGCTGCGAGCTCCGTCGCGGCGCGGACCCTTCGAGGCGCCCCGCGACGGGGCCAAGGTGTCCTCCAGCTCATGGGGCGCGCCGCTGCCGAGCCAGTCCGTGTCGATCAGGCGGAGCCTGTCGCCGACGACGACGACGCTCTGATGGTTGAGCTCGACGCCGACTCGCCCGCGCCGGTGGAGGTAGACCAGCGCCCGCAGGAGCTGGCCGACGAGGTGGACCTGGATCGCCCGCGGCGACTCGCCCGCGGCGCTCAGGAGCGGCCTCGCGCTGTCGGCCAGATCGAGGACGAAGTAGGCCGCGCCCTGATCGTCGAGGCCGAAGTCGAGGATCCCGACCAGGTTCGGGTGACGCAGCGCGAGGCTGCGGTGGAGCGCCCGCGCCAGCGAGCTGCGCGGGCTCTTCCCGTCCTCGCCGGTCCTCACCGCGCGAGCCGTGAAGACCCGCTTGATCGCGACGAGCTGCCCCTCGAGGCGATCGCGCGCGCGATAGATGGGCCCGAGCGTACCGCCGGCGAAGGGCTCGATCAGGCGATAGCGATGACCGAGCGAGCTCGGCATCCCCGCAGCTTCGCCCTCCTCAAAGGGGCGGACGAGCGAGTGGGCCTCCTGCGGGTCCTCGCCCAGCGCCGCGCTCAGCACCTTGAGGAGCTCGCCCAGCGTCGACCAGCGAGCGTCGGGATCGAGGGCCAGGCCGCGCTGAAGCCCCTGGATCACGGCGAGCGGGACGCCGGTGTCCCGCGGGAAGGGCTGGAGCTGACCGCCGAGCACCCGCTGGATGTGCTCTGTGAAGGTCGCGCCGCCGAAGGGGCGACTCCCGGCCAGCGCCTCCCAGAGGGTGATGCAGAAGGCGAAGAGATCGCTGCGGGCGTCGACCACGTCCCCCTCCCGCAGCTGCTCCGGCGCCATGTACCCGGGGGTCCCCGCGAGGTGCCCGGCGTGGATCGTGTGCCCCTCGACGTCGAACTCGAGCTCGCCGTCGATGCGCCCGACGTCGAGCCGGCGGGCGAGGCCGAAGTCCGCGACCCGCACCCGACCGTCGGCGCCGATGAGCACGTTGTCCGGCTTGAAGTCGCGATGGACCAGCCCCGCCGCGTGCGCAGCCTCGAGGCCGCGACCCGCGTAGATCAACGCCTGGACGATCTGCGACCAGGACCGGCTCTCCTGCCGAAGCCACTCGCGGAGGGTCCCGCCCTGGACGTACTCGAGGGCGATGAAGGAGCCGCCATCGTAGGAGCCGACGTCGTAGACCGCGACGACGTTCGGGTGGGAGAGCCGGGCGATCGCTTGAGCCTCGCTGAGCAGCGCAGTGCGGGCGCTCTCGGAGCCCTCCTCGCGGACCAGGAGCTTGAGCGCGACGAGCCTGTCGAGGTCCGGGTCGTGGGCGAGATACACCACCCCCATCCCGCCGACGCCGATCGGCTTGCGGATGACGTAGCGGCCCACCTTGGCCCCCGCCTCGAGCATGTCGCTCGCCTGATCACCCGACATCGACCCGTCCGCGCCACCTGGAAGGGTGGTCGCAGCCCGCTCCCAGGTGTGCTCGCCTCCAGTATGCAAGGCGTCGGCAGTGTAGCATCCGCATTTGCAGCGAAGCGAAGTGGAGCTGGAATCTCCACGGCGCCCTGAAGCTCCGGGTCTGGCGGGCGCGGCTAGGGCGAACGAACGACCGCCTCGAAGCGGGGCGAGACGTCTACGATCGTCGACAACACACGGTCGTCCGTGGTCAAGCGATCGACCACGTCCATCCCGTCGATCACCTCCCCCACCCAGGTGTAGCGGCCCTCGAGGTGGGGCGCGCGGGCCTGCATGATGAAGAATTGGGAGCCGCCGGTGTCGGGGCCGGCGTCGGCGATCCCGACCGCCCCCCGGCCGAAGGAGCGCCAGCTCGGCTCCCCCGGCGAGCTGAAGCCGGGGCCGCCCCAGCCGGTCCCGCTCGGGTCACCGCCCTGGACGACGAAGCCAGGGACGACGCGATGCCAGGAGACGCCGCCGTAGAACGCCTGGCCCGCGAGGCCGACCAGCGCGGCCGTGTTCCAGGGCGCGACCGTCGGATCGAGGGCGATCGTGATCGCACCGCGGGTCGTGTCGAGGGTCCAGCGGATCTTCGCGGTCGGGGAGAGCAAGCGCGGATCAAAGGGCGGGCGGACGACCGTATGGGAGGAGCTGGGCGCGGCATCAGCCCCTCCCAGCGCCTCTGCGGACCCCTCCCCTGCCGCCTCGTCTCCGTGCTCCGGCTCCCCTCCTCGCGCCGTCGCCGGCGCGGATGGGCTTGGGATCGCCTCGCCGAGCGCCTTGAGGCAGCGCTCGGCCGCGCTGCGCACCGGCGCCGGCCCTGCGAGGTCCCGCCCGCAACGCTCGACGAGCGTCGCCCTCTCCGCGTCGCTGAGCGACAGCTCCGCCCCGACCGCCCTTGACCTCCCCCGCGAGCTCTTCGCCGCCTCGGCGCCTTCGCCCGCTGCGTCGCCTGCTCCCTCACCGCCATCGGCACCGCCGAGCGCGATGACGATCGCCCCGAGCACAGCCGCCTCGAGCTCGGGATCTCCTCCTCCTCCGGCGGCGAGGCTGCCGACGAGACCGCGCAGGACCCCCGGTCGATCAAGCCCAGGCAGGCTCGGCTCGGCGGAGAGCAGCTCGCCGAGCAGCCCCGCCGAGGCGCCCGCGACCGCCGACGAAGGATCCCGAAGGCCCGCGAGGAGGAGCTCGCTGGCCCGTCTTCGCTCCTCGTCGGTCGCCCTCGCCCCGGTTCGAGCTGGGGCTCCTTTCTTCGTCCCCTTCGTCCTCTTCGTCCCCTTCGTCCCCTTCGCCAGCTCCCCTGCGGCGATCTGCGCGGCCAGCCGGACCCGCGCGTCACCGTCCCCCGCGAGCTCCTCGAGGGTCTCGATCCCGCCGACAAGCCCCTCCCCTGCGACCTCGGCGAGCAGGGATCGGCGCAGGTGCGGCGCGCTCCCTCGGGTCTGCGGACCGCCGCAGCTCCGCAGCCCCGAGTCGGCCGCTCCGCCGCGGATCGCCAGAGCCAAGGCCTGACAGTGGGTCCGGCTGAGGGCGACGCCGATCCCCGATCCCGAAGGGGCGCCCCCTTCGGCCAGCCGCGCGGAGCTCTCGGCGACGAGCCGCTCCGCGAACGCCCGCACCTCCGCCTCCGCGGCGACCGGTCGGAGCCGCTCGATCCCCGACTCCAGGAGGTGGATCTCCGGACCGACGGCCTCGCCGGCGAGCAAGGTCGACCAGCCCCGCGCAAGGCGAGCGATCACCGGAGCTCGGAGGCTGGGCGGAGCCCCCTCGCCGGTCACCGCCCGGATCGCCCCGAGCACCACCAACCACTCCGGGTCCTGGAGAAGCCCGGCGATCTCGTCGGCGATCTCCTGCTCGGTCGCCCCGTCGATGACCGCGGGGGGATCTTCCTTGGCTCCCTCCTTGGCTCGCTCCTTGGCTCCCTCCTCCGCCCTCTCCTGCGCAGCCCCAGGCGCCGCCGCCCAGCGCTTGGCGAGCCCGTAGAGCGCCTCGCCGCGGGTCTCTCCCTCGGTGTCGCCGAGGCGCTGACGGAGCGCGGCGATCACCTCGGGGGTCAGCGTCGCGCCGCGAGCGAGGGCATAGGTCGCGGCGTAGCGGACCGCCGCCTCCGATCGGGTCGAGGCGACGACGAGCGACGACGAGGCGACCGGATCGAGCTCGATCCCGCGGCGTCCGAGACGACCCAGGGCGAGCGCCGCGGCCTCTGCGACCTCCGGGTCCTCGCCGCTGGGCCCGCTCGTCAAGGGGACGATGAGCGGCATGACCTGCTCGCGGTCTTCGGCGACGGCGACCCGCGAGAGGGCGTCGAGGAGCGCCCGCTGGGTCGCCCTGTCCGCGCCTGAGAAGGCCGCGACGAGCGGCGCGGCGCGACCGACCTCGCCGAGAAGGCCGTAGGCGTGGGCGACCTCCGCCCGATCTCCCGGCCCCGCGAGCGCCGCCTCAAGCGTGCTCCGGGCCGCCTCTTCACCGGAGCGCCCAAGACCCCGCAGCGCCCGCCCGCGCAGGCCTACGGGCCCCCCTTCGACGATCGCGACGAGCTCGTCGAGGCCCGCGGTGCGAGCCTGCTCCGCCGCGACCAGCACCTCCACAGGCGTCGGCTCGCGAGGGGGCGGGCGGACGAGCTCAGCGGTCTTCGACGACGACTCGCCAGCGTCGCCCCCCCCCGCAGGACCCTCGCCCTGACAGCCCGACAGCGGACCGAGGCCGAGGCCGAAGCAAAGACCGAGGCCCGCAAGCGCGAGCGGTGAGAGGCGACGCGCGAGACGATCCCGCCGTCCGCGTGACCGGGCCGCGCCGGCTCCGGCGCCGGCTCCGGCTCCGGCTCCGGCTCCATCAGACTCACAGCCACAGTCACAGGCACACGAGGCGGGGTGGTGAGATCTTCGGGCGAGCGCGCGCACGGCCGCGACCCTACCATCGCCGGAGATGCGCTCCAGCGGACTCGCTCGCGCTCTGCGCTCGCCCAGCTCCGCCGCTCAAAGGCCCCGGCGAGACCGGTCGTACCGCTGGACCGACACGGCTCAGGCCCCCGGACATCGCTGGCGCAGCACCTCGCTCACCTTCGACGACGGATGGGCCGACTGGATCGACGACGCCAGCGCCCGCGCCTGGACGGTCTTGCCGAGGGCGCAGAGCGCCTGGATCCGCAGGGTGTCGCGGGACTCCCGGAGCTGGGACTGCGGGAACTCCCGGGCGTGCTGCTCGGCGATCGCCAAGGCCTTCGCAGGCTTGCTCCCGACCGCCCCCTTCACCGCCTTGAGCATCTCGAGCTCGACGATCACGCGCCCAGGATCGCGCTCTTTCGCCAGCGCCTCGCGCTTGGCGAGCTTGGACGGCCGACGACTCCCGCCGCCCCCCCGCCGCTTCGCCGCCCGCGTAGGAGCTTCGCTCGGCGACACCTCGGGCTCAGGCTCAGGCTCGGGCTCAGGCTCAGGCTCAGGCTCAGGCTCAGGCTCGGGCACCTCCGCCGCTGCCGCGAGCGCCGCCCTGGAGCCCTCCAGGGCCAGGCTGAGCCCGCCTGACGACCCCGCTCCCCGGGCGGCGAAGAGCTGGGCCGCCGAGAGATAGAGCGCCAAGAGCAGCGCCGGCGAGGCCATCGCCAGCCAGATCCACGGGTGGGGCCGCCGCCCGACGGGCACCGTCACGACCGCGCGGCGCTCCAGGTCCCGCCACAGGGCGTCCTCCTCGGCCTTCGGCAGGCGCTCGCAGAGCGCCGCCGCCCGGAGCAGCTCCCCCGGCGGGATCCCGTAGGCCTGGGCATAGGCCGCGAAGCGCCGACGCAGCCCCGCCAGCTCCCGCCGCGCCGCCCCCTCGTCGACCCCGTATTCGACGGCGAGCAAGACCGGCGTCGCCCCGCCCAGCTCGCTCGCGGCGAAGAGCACCCTGCGCCCAGGATCGAGCTCAGAGGCGAAGGCCGCGAGCAGCTCACGCGCGGGCGGCCCGCGGAGATCGACCTCCGGCGCCCGCGTCGTCGCCTGCGCGAGATCGGCCAGCAGCGCCCGCGAGAGATGAACCCCTCGCTCCAGCGCCTCGGCGTAGATCGCCCGCAGCCTCCGGTCGAGCTCCCCCGGCGCGACCCCGGAGGCCCGCAAACACGCCCGAACCGCCGGGTAGCTCCGTCGCAGGTGCCGCTCCATCCGCAGCCGAGCTTATCAGCATCTGCCGCGGGGGGCCGGCGAGCAGGTCTGCGCCCGACCGCTCCACCGCCGCCCCGCCGCCGCCCCGCCGCCGCCCCGCCGCCGCCCCGCCGGTGAAGACACCACGACCGCGGGGCGCCCCGCCTCTCATTATCCTCACGAGGAAAAGAGCGCCTCAGCGATCGACCTGCGCTCGCTCTGCGCTCGCTCTGCGCTCGCTCTCCCATCGCAAGAGAGTCTTCGGAGAGATGTCGCGGGTCGGCGCTCGCGGGTCGCTCGCTCTGCGGGGGCTGCCTCGGCCGCGAAGGTTCGGGGAGGGGCGGAGGCTGAGGCGAAGGCCGGTCAAGGGGGGACGCCACTCTCTCAGACAGGTCGGAGCGGGCGTCGACCACCCCTCGCGGGGCGGTCGATGCCCGTCCTAGACTCGTTCGCGGCGTCCCCCCTCGCCCGTCCACCGGCTCTTCCTCCTGTGAAGGTGAGCGGAGGATGAGGGCCGCGCCGCTTCTCCACCGTCGGAGGCCTCTCGATGACGATCCCGGTCCAACACCGTGATGGGTCAGCTTCGTCCCATCGGTCTGCGCTCGCCGGTGAGTAACGCGCTCTCAAGCGCGACCGCTAGCGACGCCCGCTCTGCCGTGGCCGCTGCGCCGGCGCCCGCTCCCCTCACTCTCAAGCGCGACCGCTAGCGACGCCCGCTCTGCCGTGGCCGCTGCGCCGGCGCCCGCTCTTCGATCAAGGTCAGCCCGAGCGTCAGCGTATCGTCGGCCAGGCTCGCCGAGCTCGCGCTCGCCCGCATCGGCGCGCCGAAGAGATCAAAGCGCAGATCCGCCGCGGTCGACTCGCTGACCTCAAAGGTCTGCCTCCCGAGGCGCCTAAACCACAGCGCTGCGCGAACCTTGGCGCTGCCCTTGGTCTCCTCGATCGCCGCGTCGTCGACCGCGACCTCGAGCTGACCACCGCCGACCTTGACCTCCGGCGTGCCGCCGAACTGGACGTAGGCGCAGTCCTTCTTCGCGTCCCAGACGTGGATCTTGAGCGGCCGCTTGCCGGACTCCCAGCTCGCGCCGGCCTCGTAGTTGCCGCGGGCGGTCGCGACCCCCTCGCGGGTGTAGCGGGCCGGGATCGTCCCCTGCGCCATCTGCCAGTTGACCAGCTCAGCGACGGCCGAGCCCGAGATCCTGAGCTGGGGCAGCGTCGCCGGGGTCTTGGGGTCACGGGCGAGCTGATTCAGCCCCGCCGCCGGCAGCTCGCTGGTGATCGCGAGGAGCAGATCGTTGTCGTTCGAGCGCAGGCCGATCGCCGCGATCGGCAGCTCCGGGAGATCGATCGAGAACTCCGTCAACGTCCCCACATCGCCGAGCAGGTTGTCGCGGATGAGCGGCCACGAGCCGCCGAGGAGATCGTCCGCGAGGCGACCGACGAGGCCGTCGACCATGCCCCGGTCGACGAAGCGACGGGCCATCGACGGGACCTTTTGGTAGAGAAAATCGCCGAGGCGCTTGCGCTCCGTCGCCGGGATCGCCGGCCGGACCCGGGCGATGTCCGCCGGCGACACTGAGACGTCGACGACGCCGCTGGCCACGTCGAGCCGCGGCCGAAACTCCGCCTCGAGATCGATCGTCGTCACCAGCTGCTTGCCGCTCTGCAGCATGACCCGGGCGCGAAAGGCGAGGTGCTCCGGCGCGGCCGGCAGGAGGATGATCGAGTGCAGGCGGGCGCTCAGCGAGCCTATCGGCAGGTCGATCCCGCCGATCCCGAGGTCCGGCAGCGGCACCTGCACCGGCTTGACCTTGGAGAGCCTCGCGCTCAGCTGCTGGCTGAGCGGCGCGAGCGGCAGCGCCAACATCATCTGCGCCCCGCCTGTCTGCGGCGCCCGGCCTAGGAACGCCTGCCTGTCCGCCGCGACGCGCTTGCACGCCGAGGCGCAGCCGCTGAGCAGAGGTGGCGCGGTGAGCAGGGTCGCGAGCGAGAGGAGACGAGCTGAGCGGAGGAGCGCGCGCACGGGCGCAGTGTATCAGCGACCACGATCCCCAGGAGCGACCCTCCGCAGCGGGGTCTCCCCTGGTCGGCGCCTCAACAGACCATGGCCAGAGTCCCGCGTGCTCTCGCGCCGCGAGCGTTGGCCCCGGACTGCGAGGGCTGCGAGGGCTCAGCGATCGACGAAGAGCGCCGAGCTGCCGATGTTGCCGTAGGCGTCGCGCGCCCGGACGACCAGCCGATGGCGGCCCTTGTCGAGATCCCCGGGGAGGTCAAAGGTGAAGGCCTCGTAGTTGCCGTCGAAGAGCCCGTCGCCCGCGCTCGCCGGGCGGAAGGCCTTGCCGTCGACGCTGACCGCGACGTCGTGGATGTAGCCGCCGTTGTCCTTCGCCGCGCCCGTCAAGATGTCGCCCTTCACCTTGAGCTCCGTAAGCTCCGGCCGGCTCCGATCGACGACAAAGGCGGGCGAGAGCTGGGCGTCGGTCTGCGCCTTGGAGACCCCGTTCGCGGGCTCGTCGCTCGCCATCACCTCGACCTCGTAGAGGCCGTCCGGGACGCTGTCGAGGTCCCACTTGAGCTCCTTCTTGGTGACCGGGACGTCGCCGTGGAGCGCGACCCAGTCCCCGTCGCCGCCGCCCTCGGGGCGGACGCGGACCTCGTAGACCAGATCATCGCCGTCGCTGGCCTTGGCCTTCCACTTGATCGTCACCTTGCTCTCGGGCTCGTCGTCGTCGTCGACGTCGAAGCTCGGGCGGTCGAGCTCGACCGAGGTCACCTGCGGCGCGAGGTTCTCCGGGGCGTAGAAGAGCTCAAAGTCGCGGATCTCGGCGTCGGCCCCGACGAGGTCGAACTGGAGCTGGAGGTAGCGGCGCTGCGGCGTGTTCAGCAGGCCTCGGCGGCCGTCTGCGGCCTTCACCAGGGTGATCGGCATCCAGTCGGTCCAGCGCTTGTCCGGCTCGTCGCTCGGGCCGACCCGGGCGCGGACGGTGTACTCGCCGTCGCCGCGGAGCAGGAGCGCGCCGTAGGTCGCCGGCTGCCCAGCGTCGAAGATCTTGCTCTTGTAGCGGGCCTTCTGCGAGCGGGTGTCGTCGAGCCGGTAGACCGCCGCGCCGTCGCCGGTGGTCGCGAGCACCGAGCCGTCGCGGAGCCGGCACAGCGAGGTCGCCTTGCGCTCATCGAAGTCGGCGACGGTCGCCAGATCGCGACGCCCCCGGACCCGGTAGATCTTGCCCTCGTAGGAGGAGGAGACCAGCACCTCTTCGCGATCGCCGAGCACCGCGACGTCGGTGAAGTACTGCTTGTCCTTGGTCAGCCAGGTCTCCCAGCTCGCCTCGCCGGCCCGCGCAAGGTCCCGCTTGCCCTTCTTGCCCTTGACCTGCCCCTTGAGGTCGACGTGGTAGAGGACGCCCCCCGCCTTGACCGACCTCTGGGCGCTCTGCGCCGAGCCCTCCGGCGGCTGGCCGATGAGGCTGGTGCGGTTGAGGTTCTTCGTCAGCGCCTCGAGCGACGAGAGGCCACCCTCGGTGAAATTGTTGACGGCGGCGATCATGCCCCCCTCGGTGAAGGCGAGCGCCCGGACCTCGTCGCCCTTGAAGTCGTGGAGGAGCACGCCGTCGAGGTCGCTCGTCACCTGGAAGAGCTTGGCCCCCGGCGAGGTGCCGACGACGATCGAGTCGTCCTGGACGAGCACCGAGAGGAGGTCCTTCTCTTCGACGTCGAGGATCACCTTGGGATCGCCGCCGGAGGAGCTGAGCGAGAAGAGCTCCCCCTTGGGGCCGGTCGCGACGAGGATCCGCCCCTTGTGCGGGACGATCGCCCAGATCTGCTTGACGTCGAGCTTGGCGAACTCGCTGACCTGTCCCTTGGGCGTGACCCGGTGGATCACCCCGCCGGGGAGGGTCGCCGCCAGGAGGTCGCCGTTTTGGAGCTCGACCAGGGCGCTGACGACGACGCCGGGGAGCTTGGCGACGACCTCCGACTGGAGCTCGCTGGCCTTCTTGCCCTCGTCAGCCGCCTCCTTGCGCTCCTTCTTGGTCCGCTTGTCGGTCTTGCTCTGCTCGCCGTCTTTGTCCCGACTCGCGCTCTTCTTCTTCGCGGCCTTGCCGAGCTTGCCCTTGGCCAGCGACACCCGCTGGATCGTCGCCGCGTCGGCGGTGCCGATGTACATGTCCTTGCCGCTCGCGGCGCAGGTGAAGGCGACCCTCGCCTCCGCGTCGACCGCCCCGCGCTGCGGGACATAGCCGACCGTGAGCCGCCCCGAGCCCTCGATCGCCACGCCCTCCGCCTCGCCGTCGTCGAATTCGTCAAAGTCGTCGACGTGGGCGATCTTCGTCCCGCCGGCCGCGGCGTCGTCCGGCGAGGCCGAGACGACCATGACGAGGGTCGCGAGGGCGGCGACAGGGGCGAGGAGGCGGCTGGAGTAGGAGCGACGGCGCATCGTTGGGGGCTCGGCTCAGGTAGGGCGTAGGGCGTAGAGCTAGGGCTTGGTCTTGCTCGGGAGGACGGAGATCGTGAGCTTGTGCTCGCCCTCGATCACCTTCGCGGTGGGCAGCACCCGCCGTGCCATCTGCTTGAAGCGGACATCGCCGACGGTCGTCCCCTCGGCGGCGAGGGTCTCGAGGATCGAGCTTGGGACCTCGTCGAGGAGGCCGTGACGGGTCGAGAGACCCTCCTCCTCGCGGTAGATCGAGACCACCAGAGAGCGCGCCGGATAGGCCGCCTCGAGGGTGTCGACGACGTCGTCGAGGTTGTTCGGCATCGGCCGGTAGGGGCGGACATAGTCGCCGCCGACCAGGTGGACCTGGATCTCTTGATCGCCCGCGTCGTCGGGGATCCGGAGGTCGACCCGCTCGCGCCGACGCTCGCCGCGGTGGGCACGGAGGGTGACGTCGAGGGCGACGAGCTCCCCCGCCCGGACCTCTCCTTGGGCCAGGCGGACCTCCTCGATCATCTCGACCTCGGCGCCGTAGGTGAGCCTTATCGACTGCTCGACGCTGCGGATCCGGGCGACCTCGTGCTGGTTGTCGAGGAGCGCCCGCAGGACGAGGATCCCGCGGCTGCGGCCGAGCGAGCGCAGGTCGAGGCCGCGCTCGAAGAAGTACTCGTCGGAGATCGTGATCGACCGCGGGCCGCGGGTGGTCTCGATGCCGATCGTGTGGTCGATCACCGCCATCACCTCGGTGCTGTCCGAGGCGCCCTCCTCGGCGGCGTCGACCAGGAGACCGGCGATGAGCGACGGCGTCAGGCTCACCCCCTCGGCCACCTCCGAGGAGTAGACGCGCTCGCCGATCTCCCCCTCGGCGGCGAAGAGGCGGGTCGTCACCGGGATCATCGGCGCGACCAGATCGGTGCGCAGCGAGATCGCCGCTTGGCGATCCTGGATCATCGTCCCCCGGGTCGTCAGCGGCGACGAGAGCTTCACCGAGCGCTCGACGCTGGAGATGATCGTGTGGACCCGGGCGTCGGCGATCGGCAGGTTCGACGGGCCGGCGTCGAACATCGGGTGGCCGAAGGCGAGCAGGCGCTCGCCCTTCTTGCCGCCGACCCAGGTGACCGTGCCGTTCGGCGCAGCCGAGTTGTCGCCGCGGATGAGCACGACCGAGACCGAGTCGCCAGGCGCCCACTTCTTGGGCTCGGTCGACACCTGGCCCTGGCCCTTGCCGGAGCCGCCGCGGACCGGCAGGACGTCGAGCTCCTCGGCGAGGAGCCGGGTCGCGGCCGGGCCAAAGCCGCTGACCGACATCGGCGCGCCGAGGGGGACGAGGCCGCCCATATCGGAGAGTTCCTGCGGGCGGCGCCTGGGCGGCAGCGGTGAGACCCCGAGGCCGAGGATCGCGTCGGCCCAGCCCGTCGTCCCGGCGCGGGTCGTCCCCTGCCCCACCTTCGGCCGGACCATAGCATCTGGCCTAAAGGGCAGCTTATCGACGGCGAGCATGTTGCTGATCGGGGTGATGCCCCCCATCGGGTCCTTGTTGAAGCGATAGCCGTAGGCGAGCGCGCCGACCAGCTTGCCGTCGATGTAGATCGGCGACCCCGACATGCCGCCGACGATCCCCGAGTGGACCATCCGCGGATCGGGCGAGCGGAAGAGGATCGCGTCCTGCTTCGGCAGGTAGTCGTGGACCACGTCGACGACCTCGATCTCAAAGCGGTCGGTCTTCTCCCCCGAGAAGACGGTGACCGCGTAGCCCTTCATGCCGGGCTTCACATCGCTGACGGGCATCGTCGCCGTCGCGCCGCCGACCGCCGTCGACGGCATCGCCGCGAAGGTGGCGACCCCGAGGAGCCCGGCGAGCGCCGAGATCGCAGCGCCGAGGGCGAGCCGGCCGCGGAGATCAGGTCCGGCCATAGCGCGCAGCCGCCTGTTTCATCATCCCGACCAGATCGTCGGCCGGGGTGTAGAAGTAGTGAAAGCGCGGACGCTGACCGTTCTTCAGCTCCGAGACGATCTCGCCGTCGGGGCCGATGAAGAGCACCCGCGGGATGTAGGTCCCGTCTGGGGCGTAGATCATGCTCTGCGGCACCTCATCCTGGTCGACGTTGACCATCACTAGGTCACGGCTGGCGGCGACCAAGCTCGGCTCGGAGAAGCTCGGCTTGAGCTGCTTGCACTTCGAGCACCAGCTCGCGTGGACCAGCAGCATCATCCCCTTGCCCTCGGCGGCCGCCTCTCTCAGCCCCTCCTCGAGGCCGCGCCAGGCGATCGCGTCGCCAAACCCGTGGGACGGGGCGGTGGCCTTGGGCTCTCCGGCCGGGGGGAGGGCGGCGATGCCTTGCCAGGAGGGCTCGCTGGCCTTCGGCTCGGCCTCGTCGGCGCTCGCCTCAGGCGTCGTCTTGGCCGGCATCTCCCCCCTCTCGAGGTTGCAGGCGACCATCGCAGCGCCTGCGCCCAAGAGAAGTGAGAGCGCGAGCACCCCTCTCCAGGGGCTGCGCCGAGAACGTGCGAACGGTGGGCGGAGGGCTCTCACGAAAGCGGCAAACCATAACACGGCGGCTGTCTGCAAGCCGGACACCGTCTCACCGAGGGGCCGCACGAGCTCGCCGCCGCAGCGCCCAGCTCCGCCCCTGGGCCGCCGCGAAAGATCCGCCCACGCGCCCCTCACAGGCCCGCGCACCCCCCCGCCCCGGGCGGAGCGGGGTCGACCTCCCGGGCTGGCACGCAGCTTGAAACAACGCCGACGATGATCGACACGTCCACACCGCCGGCAGGGCCCCGACCTGCGTCCTCCGCCAAGGCCGCGAGCGAGAGGGCCTCCAAGGACCAAGAGCAGACCCGAGCGAGCCGCCGACCGGACCGACCGGACCGACCGGACCGACCGGACCGACCGGCATCGGCCCCTCTGCCGATCGAGCGCCCACGGGAGCGCCTCCTCGTCCTCGGGAGCGCCTCCCTCGCGGACGTCGAGCTGCTCGCGCTCGTCCTCGGCGGCGGCCATGCGCTGGAGCGCGCGACCCTGCTCCTGCGGACCCTCGGCGGGCTCCAGGGGGTCGCCCGCGCGCTCCCTCAAGAGCTCCTCCGGGTCCCCGGGATCGGCGAGGCCTCCGCCAGCTCGATCGCCGCCGCGCTCGAACTCGCCCGACGTCTCGGCCGCCTCCACCTCCCCTGCCGCCAGCCCCTGCGCGACGCCCACGCCCTCCGTCGCTTCGCCCGAGCCGCCCTCCGCGGCGCAGACCAGGAGGTCTTTATGGTGATCGGCCTCGACGCCCGCCTGCGGGTCCAGGTCGTCCGCGAGGTCGGCCTCGGCACGGTCGCCGCGGTCACCGTCCACCCCCGCGAGGTCTTCCGACCCCTCATCCGCGCAGGCGCCCACTCGACCCTCCTCGTCCACAACCACCCGAGCGGCGAGCCCAAGCCGAGCCGCGCCGACATCGAGCTGACCGAGCGCCTCGTCGACGTCGGCTGGCTCCTCGGCGTCCCGGTCCTCGACCACCTGATCGTCAGCGACGGCGGCGAGACCTCGCTGGTCGAGTCCGGGATGATGCCCACGCCCACCGGTATCAGCGATCTCTCGGGCGACGAACAAGCCGCCCCGACGACCGTCGACGAGGTCTCCCCGCGGGCGACCTCCCCCTCCGGCGAGATCCACGATCGCGGACCTGCCTAGGGGACCACGCGAGCGACGCAGCCCGATCGCACAGAGCCTCTCCAGGCTCCGCGGCGGCCCTTTAACGACAAGAGGGCCCCAAGGGCCCTCCCATCCGAGCTCAAAGACAGACCTAGGAGGCCTTCGCCTTCGCCTTCACCTTCGCCTTGCGGCTGAGGCTCGTGTGCATCTCGAGCAGGCGGGGATCCGCGTAGCTCTTCAGCTTGCTGAGGAAGTCCTTGTCCTTGGTGAGACCCGCGAGCTCCGCGACCGCAGCGATCACGGCATCACGTCCACCGAGCTCCTTGATCGCGGCGCCGACCCGCGCGAGGCGCAGGAGCTTGGCGTTGGCGACCCGCAGGAGGCGGCTCTGAAAGTCCTCGGCAGACTCGCCCTCGGCCGGCGAGAAGTATCCAGCGACGGTCGCCGCCAGCTTCTCTTTCGAACCGTGGAGTTTCTTGACCTGTTGAAGGGGTGTTGTGCGCATATCGTTTCCTCGATGATCGCCGCCATGAGCAGCTACAAGGCTGGGGTTTCTAGGCCGATCTCAACGCCTCCGAGAGCCGAAGACGCAAAAAAAGGCGACCCGAACACGTCGGGTCGCCCTTGTAGCGGCATCTCTAGGTGAGATGCAAGCCTAGAACTGAGTCCGTCGGACTACTCGGCCGCCTCAGCGGCGTCGTCCGCCGGGGCGTCCTCAGCCGCGGCGTCATCCGCACCGGCGACCGGATCGGCCGGCATGTCGCCCATCGGCGGAGCGTCCATGGGCGGTCCGCCCATGCCGCCGCCCATGCCGCCGCCCATCATCTTGCCGGCGCCCTCTTGGATCGCCTTGATGTCCTCAGCGGAGGCCTTGGCCGACACGGAGATCGCGTTGTCCTTGGTGTCGAACTTGACACTGTCGACGACGCCAGCGGGGACGCCGAAGAGACCGGCCATGCCCTTGACCATGCCGAACTGCTCCTCAGCCTGCTTCTTCATCTCCTCGGCCTTCTCAGCGCTCTCGGCACCGGCGGTGACGGTGAAGGCGACGCCGTTGGAGAGGTCCATCGAGCCGGAGATGTCCTTGAGACCCTCGGCGGGCGAGCCCTTGAGCTGGCCAGCGGCCTCGGCCGGGAGGAGACCCGAGAACCAGATGTGCTTGCTCTGGTCGGCGCGACCGAAGAGATCCTTGTTCGGGCCGTCGGCGGCGGACTTGCCCTTGCCGTCGATCAGCTCCTTGGTGGCGGCGGCCCAACCGGAGGTCGCGATGACCACGGTCTTGTCGTCGACGATGTAGCCGACGCCGTCGTCGCCCTCCATCTTGAGCTCCTTGCCCTCGACGGTGAAGGGCGCCTTGCCGCTCTTCTCCTTCGCCTTCTCGGCGATGCAGGTGAGGTTCGCCTCGACGCCGATGCCCTCACCGGTGATGACCGCGGTGACGTTGGGCTTGGGCTGGGCGGCGTCGGTGCCGATGAGGATGCTCCCCATCTTCTCGATGTCGATGTTGCAGGCCTTGGCCGCGTCCATGGCTTCCTTCGCCTCGGGGGCCGCCTCCATCATCGCCTTGTTATCCGTGTAGAGCTTCGACTTGGTGAGCCCACCCACGTCGATACCGACGAGCATCGTCGCCTTCTCGGGGATCAGCTTCGTGCCCGAAGCACTTCCGCCGCCCGAACAAGCGGTGAGGCCAAATAGCGCTGTCGCCGCGAGGGCGGTGGTGAACGTCTTCTTCATAGGGCGGCTTATACGGCCCCCCCTCTTGCGGTGGCAACCACAAAGTGCCATCCCTCGGGGGGCTCTGAGGCCCGTCAGCGGCCCTTACGCCGGTTTTCCCCCCGAAGTGATCCCCCCATGCCGTGGAAAGAATACGAATTTCGTGACCAAACAGTGTTTGTCAGGGTCCTGGCGAGCGGCAAGCCCATTGTCCACCGGGGACGTGCGGAGGTGCGCTACCGCTTAGGCGCGAGCAAGTCCTATCGGACAAGCCCCGAGAACCTGGTCGATATCGACGGCAAGATCGTCGAGGACTCCGAATTTGGCGGGCGCCCCGCCAGCACCAGCACAGCCCTACGGGAGGAGCCGAAGGTCGCCGCGACCGAGTCGACGATCGTCATCCACACCGACGGCGCGTGCTCTGGAAACCCCGGCCCCGCCGGCCTCGGCGTCCATCTGGCCCGCCCCGGCGAGATCGTCGAGATCTCTGAATTCATCGGCGAGGGGACCAACAACGTCGCCGAGCTGACGGCGATCCTCCGGGCCCTGGAGAGCCTCTCCGAGGCCGAAGAGAGCGCCCACATCCACCTCTTTACGGACTCCGGCTGGAGCCTCGGGGTGCTGATCGGCGGCTGGAAGGCGAAGACGAACCTCGCCCTGATCGGCAAGTGTAAGGAGCAGATCGCCCGCTTCTCCAACCTCGAACTACTAAAGGTGAGGGGCCACGCGGGCCAGGCTGGCAACGAAGAGGCCGATCACCTGGCGACGAAGGCCGTCCGCCGCGAAGAGTCGTCGACCAAGACGCGCAAGCGCTGATCTAGCTGAAGGGACCTGCCCGAAGGATCTTGCCGCGAGGTTCGGCCCTTCTCTCCGCTCTCCTCTCCTCGGCCCTTCGTGGGATCTCGTCCCAAAGGGCCTTTCCTCGTAGGGGCCGGGGATCCAGCTCAGTAGTCGTGGCTCGCGAGACCCCCGCCGCCGGTCGCGGGGAGGTCGTCGAGCGCCTCCGCGAGCTGGAGCTTGAGGCCGTCGAGCATCCGCGCTCGAACCTCGTCGAGCATCAGCGGCGGCGCACCGCTGTCGCCGTGGATGTCGAGCTCGTGACGCGCAGCCTCGAGGCGGACGACGTGGGCGGGCTGGAGCGAGAGCAGCGGCCAGACGTAGCGCTCGATCTCCGTCTCGTCGTTCGGGGGCAGGCGCCAGCGATTCGCGAGCATGAACCGGTCGTGGCCCTCAAGCGCGACCGAGAGCGGCGCCCCGATCAGATCGGAGACCGCCTCGCGGCTGAGGAGGAGACGCTCGCGCACCTTGAAGGCGTTGAGGCGCTCGCGTCGGCTCTTCGCGGCATAGCGCGGATCGTCGCGGCGAAAGGCGAGCCACGAGAGGAACTCGTGGTTGTGCCGCCACGCCAGGCGCTGGGCCTCGATCTCGGCGATCACCTTGGCAATCTGGTTGGCGTGCCGACGGCGAAGGGCGACGCCGGTCTCGGTCATCAGGTTGCGGATCTCGCGGGAGAACATCGACAGGGAGACCCCACGCTGCGCCTCGTCGTAGGCCTCGAGCGCGAGGCCGACCCCGACCCCGACGTGGGCCGCGATCTGGATGGTGCCGACGACGATCTTCTCGTAGAGCGGTGGGACGATCTCGCGCAGCTGCGTCGCCCCGACCCCGTGCGCCTCTCCGAGCGCGTCCATCTTCGCCAACGTCAACGTCCGCCGGAGCTCGGTGACGCTGGTGTCCGAACTCCGACCGTTGACGTGGTCGAGAAAGAGCTCTTTAGCCGTCGGCATGGGGCCCCCTAGGGTAGGCAGAACCTGCAGGCTTGTCACTGCCTGCCTCGCGCGACCTCGCCCGACCGAATTCGCCGCGCCGACCCGTGCGCGCCGCTGCGCGGAGGTCCTCGAAGGGCCAACCCCACGGCGCCGCGGTCCCAGCTCCCCTCCCCGCCCGCTGGCGGCGTTCGGTGAGCCGACCGCCGACGCGGTGTAAGCCCTCGCAGCGGGCCCGCGTTCAGGACCGGTAGACTGGCGACGCCGGACCGCGAGGCCAGGCCCACGAACCGCATCGCCCCACCGCGCGTTGCCAGTCGCAGGAGAAGCCCCCATGAACCGCGCCCGACTCCCCCTCACCCTCGGCCTCCTCCTCCTCGCGGTCGGCGGCTGCAACCAGCGCAGCACAGGCGATAGCCACGAAGAGCCGGCCAAGCCGGCGACCTCGATTGAGGACAGCGCCGGCGAGAGCGGGGCAGTTGCAGCCTCCGGAGCCGACGTCGCCGAGCTCCTCGCGGTCTCCGGACCCGCCGGCATCCAAGCCGCAGATCTCCCCCCCGGCACCTTCCTCGGCAAGGGGGCCAAGCTCCACGCCGGGCAGAGGCTGACGATCCCGGAGGGCACCCTCGCCGAGCTCTCCCTGAACGGTGGCGGCACGATCCGTCTCAACGCTGACACGGAGCTGGTCCTCCCGACCGGGGACTCGCAGCGGATCGAGCTGGTCCGCGGCGAGCTGGTCGCGATCGTCGCCGCCGGCCAGGAGCCGGTCCTCCTCGCCAGCGGTGATGACGTCCTCAGCGTCCAGCAGGGCGAGGCGCGAGCCTTTAGCCGCGATAGTGCCCATGACTACTCTGTGGTCTATGGCAACGCGAGCCTGACCAGCAACGGCCGCTCCGTCGACCTCGGCGCAGGCGCGACCCTTCGCACTCCGCTGCCCCCCGCCGAGCCGCCCAAGCCGATCGTCAGCCTCCGCCCGCTCGAGGAGACCGCCTGGGCCCGCAGCTTCGACCTCGCCGCGCAGATGACCGACGCGGTGCCGGTGGGTGTCGGCGCCCTGACGGCCCGCCGCGCCGGCGAGAGCGTCGAGCGCTACTCCCTCGACCTCGTCGACCAGCGGGTCAACGTGACGATCTCCGGACGCATCGCGCTGACGGAGATCGAGCAGACCTTCTACAACGAGGCCCCCGCGGTGCTCGAGGGGACCTACCGCTTCCCGATCCCGGCGGACGCGACGATCTCCGGCCTCTCCCTCCTGATCGGCAACACCTGGGAGGACGCGGCGATGCTCGAGAAGGAGCGCGCGCGCCGGATCTTCAAGGAGATCGTCGACGCCACGGTACCCCGCGACCCCGCGCTCCTCGAGTGGGAGCAGGGCAACATCTTCAAGCTCAAGATCTTCCCGATCCCCGGGCGAGGCGCCCGCAAGATCCGCCTGCGCTACACCCAGGTGCTGCCGGCGGTCGGCGACAACCTCCGCTATCGCTACCCGCTCAGCGGCTCGAGCTCCGGCGCCAGCGGGACCGCGATCGGCAACTTCGCGATGTCGATCCACGTCGACCGCGACGGCCTGCCGGCGGACGCGATCGAGACGATGCGGACGCCGATGGCCAACCTCGATCGCCGCGAGCTCGCCGACAGGATCGAGCTGACCACCGAGAAGCAGGACTTCCGCCCGGTCCACGACCTCGGCGTCGACATCCCGCTGCCGCCGGCCGAGCGGCGGATGCACGCCGAGACCCACCTCGACAAGGACGGCCAGGCCTACTTCATGGTCGCGGTCGAGCCCGACCTGCCCCTCAAGCCAGACACACGGCCGACCCGCTACGTCTTCGTCCTCGACCGCTCGCACTCGACGACGCCGGAGCTGTGGACCGCCGCGCGCTCGCTGGTCGGGGCGATGAGCAGCGCCCTCGGCGACGACGATCGCCTGACCGTGCTCGCCTGCGACACCGCCTGCGACGCGGCCCCCGGCGGCCTCCACCCGCCGACCGCCGACGACCTCGCCGTCCTCGACACCTTCCTCGCCGGACAGACCCTCGCCGGCGCCAGCGATGTCGGCGGGATGATGCGCGCCGCCGCCGAGACGATGCGAAGCGCGACCGGGCCTGAGCCGGGCGAGCAGGTGATCGTCTACCTCGGCGACGGCAACGCCAGCGCCGGCGAGCTCGCGCCCGACGAGCTCCTCCGCCACCTGGAGCCGACCCTCCAGGGGATCCGAGTCCAGGCGGTGGCGATGGGCGCCCGCTCCGATCTCATGCTCCTGGGGGCGCTCGCCGACAACACCGGAGGAGATCTGGTCCAGGCCGACGCCAAGGACGATCTCCAGGGCCTCGTCCGCGAGCTCCGCCTCCGCGCGGCGGTCCCGGTCGCCCGCAACGTCGAGCTCGATCTCCCGCCGGGCATGCTCTACACCCACCCCTCGAAGATCGGCTCGATCCGCTCCGGCGATCCGCTCGTCATCGTCGGCAAGCTCGGCGGCCCCGTCGACGGCGACATGACGGTGCGGGCGAAGGGCCCCAACGGCGAGGTCATCAGCGACACCTTCCGGGTCAAGCTCGCCGCCGATCGCGTCGATCCGAGCGGACGCCACTCGCACCTCCCGCGGACCTGGGCCGCCGAGGAGATCGAGATGCTGACGACCACCGAGGGGTTCTCGGCGAAGAAGACGATCATCGACCTCTCCAAGCGCTACACCGTGCTCTCGCGCTACACGGCGCTCCTGGTGCTCGAGAACGACGCGATGTACCGCGAGTTCAACGTCGTCCGCAACGCCGGGCAGACCGACGAGTGGCGCGGCGCCCTGGCCAAGAATGCTGGCGCCTCGGCGGACTCGACGGTGACCGCGACGCCCGAGCCCTCGCCCGCGCCGCCGAGCCCGAGCGGCAGCGCAGGCCTCGTCCCGGCGCGCGCCGAGTCGAAGCCCGACAGCGCCTCAGGCTCGAAGGACAGCGCCCCCGCGGACGCAGGCGCCTTCGACCGGGCCGACACAGAGGATCTCGAGGTCGAAGAGGAGCTCCAGGAGAAGAGCAAGGAGGAGGAGGCGATGCCCGAGCCCGAGCCCGTCGAGCTCGAGGACGATGACTTCGACGCACCTGCGGCGGAGACAAAGTCAGCGCCCGCGAAGAAGTCCAAGCCCAAGAAGAGCTCCGCGAGCGCCAAGCCCTCGTCCATGCCCGCGCCCAAGGACGTCCTCGACGATCCCTTCAACGGCGGGCCGGCAGGCGGCGGCTACGGTCGGGGATCGAGCAGCTACGGCGTCGGCTACGGCAAGGCGAAGATCGCCCGCCGACCCCAGCTCCGGATCGCCGACGACGTCGCCCCGAGCGCGAGCGTCCGCGCCAAGATCGACAACCTCCGCAGCCGGCGCGACGCGGACCCCAGCAGCCGCAAGGATCATCGCCGCCTGGTCCAGACCGCGATCTACTACGGGGTGCCCGAGGCCTTCGACTACGCCCGCGCCTGGGCCGAGGCGGATCCCGATCACGCCCCGGCCCTCCTCGCGGTCGCCGATCTCCTCGCCGCCCGCGGTGAGCCCATCGCCCATCGGGCCTACGCCTCGGCGATCGAGGTCCGCCCCTTCGACCGCAAGCTCCAGCGGCGGCTCGCCGACGGTCTCCTGAGCAAGGGCGAGACGACCCGCGCCTGCGCCCACCTGCGGGCGATCGTCAGCATCGATCCGGCGAAGGCGGAGCATCACGCGGAGCTCGCCCGCTGCCTCGGCGCGATCGGCCGCTGGGACGAGGCCCAGGCGGCGATCGTCGACGGCCGGGGCCGGGCGAAGGGCAACCAGAAGGCGCTCACGCGGGCGGCCGACGAGGTCATGGGCCGCGTCGTCCTCCCCCTCGCCCCAGACCAGCTCCACTCCTACCCCGACCTCAAGGCGACGCTCACCTGGAGCGGACCTGCGGACCTCGACATCGCCGTCGTCGACCATCGCGGCCGCCGCCTCTCCTCCCTCCGCCGTGAGGTCGTCCGCGTCCGCGAGCGCGACGGTGAGGAGACCCTGACCCTCGCCTCCGTCAACAAGCCGGTCTACATCGAGGTCAGCCGCAGAGAGCCCGCCCCGGGCGAGGTCAAGGGGCCGCCGACCCGGGCGACGCTGAGGATCAAGACCTCGACCACCTCGCGCTCCTTCGACATCACCAGCGACCATACGACGCTGCGCCTGGCGAAGGTCTCCTGGAGGCGATGACGCCGCGACGAAGGACCGCGGAGGCGCGCTCTCGGGGCGCGTCTTCGCGAACCTGTCCCCAAGCGTGTGAATGACTCGGCGCAGGGGCCCCTCAGCCAGAGCTCCCCCAGCTGCTAGAGTGATGCTGATGAACCGACGCCCGCTCTTCGCCGCCCTCGGGCTCGTCCTCCTCGCGGGCTGCGCGGGCGAGCGTGCGTCCGCTGCCGTGCCCCCGACCAAGGAGCTCTTCGTCGTCGACGACAACCCGAACCCGACCGACGTCCACGACATCGAGCTGCTCCGGCACCGGGCGACGATGGGCCAACACGCCGAGGTCCGCGAGCTTATCCGCGAGCGCCTCGAGGCGGCCTCGCCGACCGCCCCCGACGCGGGCCGGGACGCGCTGCGCCGGCTCACCATCGAGCTCGCGCTGACCGAGGGTGACGCCAAGACCGCGGCCGCGCAGCTCACGATCCTAGAGGGCGACATCGATCGCCTCGGCCCCGCCGCCGACCCCGAGAGCCGGGCGATCGTCGCCCTCCTCTACAGCGACCTCGCCTATCGCGGGAACTACTTCATCGACGCCCGCAAGTGGTCGCTGCGCGCCGTCTCACTCCTCGAAGGGAGCGGCTCGCCGCTCGAGGGTGACGCCCTCACGACCCTCGCCCGCAGCCAGCTCGCCCTCAACAATCCGACCCAGGCCCTCGAGGTGCTCAGCGAGGCCACCCGCAACCTGGAGCGAGGCTCGCGGGTCGAGTACGCCGACCTCCACGAGGCGCTCCTCCTCAAGGTCGACGTCCTCCTCGCCCTGCGGATGGCGAGCGAGGCGATCATCGCCGCCGGCGCGGTCTATGACGGTGCGGTCGAGATCTACGGCGGCGAGTCCCTCCCCCACGCAGAGGCCCTCCTCGCCGTCGCCGTCGCCAGCTACGCCGCCGGCTCCGACGAGGCGGCCCGGTCGATGCTCACGGACGCCAAGGAGATCTTCGTCGACATCCAGGCCAAGCAGCCCTCCTTCCCGGTCTCCGAGCGCCTTCACCTCCGCCTCTCGCAGCTCTCCGAGCTCCTCTCCGAGACAGAGGCCGACGACTCGACGAAGGGCGCGCCGCCCTCGGCCCCGCCGGCGGCGATGAGCTCGACCTAGGACCTAGGACCCAAGTCCGAGTGAACTCAGCTCGCTCGCGCAGGGGGTGCGGAGCCCATAGAGAGGAGCGCGCGATGACGCGCGTTCGCAGGGCAGAGCCCCGCAGAGGGCGTCCGCATGACCGCCTACACACGATCTACGGCCGACCTCTAGTACCCTTGGAGACATCATGAACGTCCGTACGGTGAAGAGTCGTTGGCTTCTCTGCATGGTGGTCGTCGCCGCCTGCAACGGTGAGGACCCGACGACGGTCACCTTCACCGACGCCGAGATGACGAAGATCGAAGCGCTCTCGCCGGCTCCGGGCGCGGTCGACGATACGACCAACAAGTACGCGACCGACGAGGCGGCGGTCGACCTCGGTCATCGGCTCTTCTTTGACCCCGGCTACTCGGGGCCGATCGTCGTCGGCGATGACGGGATGAACGGGGGGCTCGGCGCTGTCGGTGACACCGGCAAGGTCTCCTGCCGCAGCTGTCACCTCGGCGACTGGCTCATAGACGACCGCTCCCAGCCGAACGGGACCTCCCTCGCGATCGACTGGTTCATCCGCAACGCGCCGACCCTGGTCAACGTCGCCACCTACGAGAAGCAGTTCGGCTGGGTCGGCTACAACGACAACCTCTGGGGCAAGAACCTGATCCCGGCGGAGTTCGTGATGGGCACGACCCGGACCGCGATCGTCCGCTTCGTCTACGACAACTACAAGGCGGAGTACGACGCGATCTTTGACACGCCGCTCGACGACGCGATCGCCGACGAGGCCCGCTTCCCGCTGGACGCGACGCCGCTCAACCCCATGAGCGCTTGGCCGACCATGGACGCCAGCGACCAGGCGATCATCAACCAAGGCTTCGCCAACTTCGGCAAGGCGCTCGCGGCCTACCTCGGCAAGCTGATCAGCGGCGAGTCCCCCTTCGATCGCTTCGTCGCCGGCGACGACACGGCGATCTCCGAGTCCGCGAAGCGCGGCCTCAAGCTCTTCATCGGCAAGGCCGCCTGCGTCGAGTGCCACAGCGGGCCGACCTTCTCCGACGAAGAGTTCCACGTCACCGCGGTCGAGCAGATAGGCGAGCACGTCCTCCCGGGCCCCGACTACGACAACGGCCGCCTCGGCGCGGTCGACATCTACCTCGGCTGGGACTTCAACACCGCCGGCCCCTACAACGACGACAGCAGCGTCGACCGCACCCAGGGCGTCACCAACGACCCCGCCCTAAGCGGCGCCTTCCGGACCAAGGGTCTGCGCAACGTCGCGAAGACCGGCCCCTACATGCACACCGGGCACATCGAGACCCTGCGCGACGTCGTCGTCTTCTACAACGAAGCCGGGGCCGCCTCGGGCTTCGCGGGGGAGCGCGACCCACTGATGGTCCCGCTGAACCTCAGCGATCAGGAGATCGACGACATCGTCGCCTTCCTCGAGAGCCTGACCGGCGAGCCCGTGCCGGCGCAGTGGCTCGTCGATCCGAACTAGCCCGCTCGGGCTTCGGCGGCTCCCGGATCAGACCTCGGCAGAGGAGGGATCGCCGACCCTGAAGAGGACGAAGCTGATGTCGTCCTCGATCTGGTCGCGGAAGCTCTCCGCGGCCCCCACAAGCCCGTCTGCGAGGTCCTGCAGAGATCCATCACGCCCCGCGACGATCCGCTCTCGCACCCGCCCGAGGCCGAAGAACTCGCCGCTTGCGCTGCGGGCCTCGACCAGGCCGTCGCTGTAGAGAAGGATAAGATCGCCGACCTCGAGCCGGATCTCCGTGTCGACCAGGGCGTCGGCGATCTCCGGGATCACGCCGACCCAGGTCCCCGGCGTCTCGATCTCTTCACACTCGCCGGTCGCAGCCCGGACCAGGAGGAAGGGCTCGTGCGCCCCGGCGAAGCGGAGGAGCCCGCCCCGGTAGTAGCGGAGCAGCGAGAAGGTGACGTGCTCATCCTGACCTAGGCGCTCGCGGACGTTGTCGTAGATCACCCGGTTGAGCGTCCCCACCAGCTCCCGCGGCGACGCTGCGGGGCGCTCTCGGGTCAAGCTGGCGACCGCGCTCTGGACCATCAGCATCACCAGGCCTGCCCGGAGCCCGTGACCCGCGACGTCGCCGATCCCGATCCAGGCGCCGTCGGCGGTCGGGATGACGTCGTAGTAGTCGCCGCCGACCTCGGTCGCGGTCCGCATCACGGTGACGATCTCGAGCCCCGGCACCTCCGGATGCGCCGGGACGATCGAGGTCTGGATCTCCGCCGCGAGCTCCATCTCGTGCTCTAGGCGCTGCTTCTCGCGGATCTGCGCCCGGCTCTCCGCGAGCTCGCGGACCATCCGGTTCATCGCCCCGCCGAGCGCCCGCACCTCGTCCGAGCCGCCGATCCGATCGCGACCGCGGAGCTCCCCCGCGGCGATCTCCCGCGTGAAGTCGACGAGACCGTCGAGCGGCCGGGCCAGGCGGCGGGCGACGAAGGTCGCGAGGCCGATCGCGGCGATGAGCGCGAGGCCGGCGATCCAGAGGAGCTGGCGGACGATCGCCCGGCTGTCGGCGAGGGCCTTGTCGAGCGAGCGGAGGACGACAAAGCGCAGCTCCTGGTCGGCGCGAGCCTCGGGGAAGAGCCCGGCCCGGGCCAGGTAGACAGCTCCGCCGATCTCCAAGCGGCGGCTCTCGCCCTCCGCCTCCGTCGACAGGCCGACGAGCTCCGCCGTCGCAGCTCCGGGCACCGAGCCCTCCGAGGAGACCGCGAGGATCGTCTCGCCGAGGATGATCGCGACCCCAGCCCCGGTCTGCCGCTCGATCGTCGCCGCCACCTGCTCGTCGATCGCGAAGCCCAGGACGATGACCCCGATCCGCTCGTCGCCGAAGCTCAGCGCCCGTGCCTGGACCTGGTAGGCGCCCCTGTCATCGACCCAGACCGCGCTCGCCCGCCCATTCTCGAGGGCCTCGGCGACGAGCGGCATGCCCGAGAGATCAAAGCCCTCCGCGCTCGGGTCGGCGGTGTCGGCCCGCAGTCGGCCGGCGCCGTCGGTGAGCAGGAGAAGATCGGCGCCCGACGAGCGCTGGAGCTCGCGGGCGCTGTCGAGAACCGTCGCGTGATCGATCTCCGCGGTGCTCGTCACGGCCTTGAGCCGCGGCTCCTGGGCGACGACGTCGATGTGCGCCTCGTTGAGGGACGCCCGATACCCCTGGAGCTCGCGGAAGACCGCCGTCGACCGTGCGAGCTCCTCGTCGAGATCGCGGCGCGCCGACCGGTCGATCGCGGCGCTGACCGTGACGACCGCCGCGACCACAACCCCGACGACCAAGGTCATGGAGCTCGTCAGGATCGCGGTGCGGAACTTCATGGGCGGCGGTTCAGTATCAGCGAGGAGGAGCTCCGAGCGCCACGTCTTCGCTCAGGACCAGCTGCCCCGCAGACGGCTCCATGCCGAGGCCCGCCGCGACCGCAGGCCCCAGATCGAAGCGCCGCACCCGGAGCTGGGCGACAGCAGCCCCCTGCGGCACGTCGAAGCGCTCGACCCTGCGCTCGCCGGGGCCGATGCGGCTGTCCTCGCCGGCCTTCGTCGCCTGGGTGAAGACGACCTCATCGCCGGCCGCGTTGACGAGGATCCGGGCGTAGACCCGCTCGTCCTGGCGGACCCGCTCACCCGCGCCGTCGACAAACTCCGCCGAGAGGACGAGCCTCCGACCGGCGAGACCCGCGGGGATCGAGTGGGCCGCCCCGCGGTTGGCGAGGACCGCCTCGATCGTCCGTCCGCCCCCCTCGTCGAGGATCTGAGCCTCGAGGTTCAGCCCCTCGGCGAGGAGCTCGTCGTCTGCGCCGAAGAGATCATGACGGGAGAGGGCGTCGCGCTCGGCCCAGCCCCGCGAGACCTCGCCGAAGCCGCCGGACATGTGGCACTCCTGGCAGGTCGTCGTCCCCCGCCCGGGGTTGCTCGACCACTCGGCGAAGTCGGTGATCACGGCCAGGGATGCCCCCCCCTCGACCGGCCACTCGAGGCTATGACAGCCGCCGCAGAAGCGACTCTCGGCGAAGACCGGAGCGCAGCCGACACGGTGGAAGTAGTTGTCCTCCGCGTCGCAGAGGGATCCGTACTTGCGGTTCGCCGCGAGGTCGAACGTGAGACCGGCGTCGCCCGGCTTGCCCCCGGGGCCTACCGCCGAGACCGTATGACACGCGTCGCAGGTCACCCCCTCCGCGTGGATCGGATCCTCTGCCGGCACCTCGCCGCGCAGCGGCGTATGGCAGGCGGAGCAGCGCTCATCGCCATCACCGCCGAGGGCCCGGTAGTAGGGGCTCTTCGCCGCCCGCGCGTGGGCCGAGCCCTGCCAGCCCGCGGCGTAGGGCTCGTGGCACTCCGCACATCGCACCGACGCGCGAACCGTCGGCCCCTCGGTCAGCGGCCGCATCGTCGAGCGTGGCCGCTTCATGGGCTGCTCCGCCGTCGTCGCCGGCTGGCCGGTCTCTCCGCAAGCGAAGAGTCCGACGACGAGGAGCGCCCATTCCTTGCGGAGCCTCACCTGTAGCGACCGTAGGGTGTCCCGTCCTTGCGGGTGTGCTCTTCGTGCGCAGCCCGACCGGCGATCATCTCGATCTCGAGGGTCGTGACCTCGTCGGCGCTGACCGTCACCTCGCCGCGGTAGGCGTCGCCGTTGGCCTGCCAGGCGACGACGGGATAGGTGCCCGCCGGGACCCCCTCGATCGCGAAGGTCCCGTCCTCGCCGGTCACCGCGAAGTGCTTGTTCTCGAGGACCAGCACCTTCGCGGCCATCGACGGGTGGATGTTGCAGTAGATGTCGACGATCCCCGACCGCGTCGCGACCACGCTCTTGCTCGTGCCGCTCTTGTAGAGGCCGAGGTCGAACTTCATCGACCGTGACATTGAGAAGACGTTGTGGAAGATCTTGTCGTCGTTGGGGAACTCGACCGTCGTGCCGACGACGACGGCGCTGACCTTCGGCGAGAAGCTCTTGTTGTGCTGGCGGATCCTGTGGACCGCCTCGGGCGGCGCAGGCGGATCACCAGGGACCCCCTCGAGATAGACGACGATCTCCGACCGGTCCTTGAGCTCGCGCCAGCGCTTGCGCAGGCGGACCTCGCCGCGGACGTCCCCGGTCGCGACCTGCTCCGCCGCCTCCGCGACCGCCTTCGCCTCTCCGGCGCTCGCGTCCGGGGCGAGGCCAAGCCCGAACGCAAGACCGAACAACAGCCCGACCGCCCCGACCGAGAGGAGGAGGCTGCGGAGGCTACGGTGCGTGGATGAGCGGTTCATGGGCTTGCTAGATCCTAGCGACGACCGAGGTCGTAAAGATGTCGTTGGCGAAGTTCGGGATCCCCCCGAGCTCGCGATTGACGCTGTACTCGACCTTCATAATCACATTGGTGCCCACCTCAAAGCGGAAGCCTGGGGTGAAGCGGATGACGTCGGAGTGGTAGACGAAGCTCGCCCCGCTGGTGTGCAGCGCCGAGCGCCAATCGGTCCGAAAGTAGGGGATGAGCCAGTTCTTCGCCCGATAGCCGAGGAGCCCATAGGCGCCCTTGAAGTTGAGGCAGGGGGCGAGCCCGCAGGCCGGACCGCCCATCTCCGTCTCCCCCTGGACGTTGCCCATCATGTACTCGCCGGTCAGCTCGAAGCCGGAGGCCTCGAGGTGGAGGTCTGCACCGTACTGCCATTGGAAGACCCTGTCCGATGGTTGCAGGTCCTGGGCCCCGAAGGCTCCAGAGGCGCCGATCTCGAGCCCCGCGCCCACCGGGATCACATAGGAGAGGCGGCTGGCGACGGTCTTGAAGTGGTTCGAGTCGACATCGCTGGCGAAGCCGAAGCCCTCCGCGAAGCTCCCGCCGTTGGTCACGGAGAGCGCGGCGATCAGCGCCCGAGAGCCGAGGAAGCGGGCCCTCGCCTTCACCCCGACCGGCCGTCCGCAGGTATAGCGACAGATCAGCGAGGGCGTCACCGTCAGTCGGTCGGTCGCCTCTTGGATCCGGTACTCGTAGCCGACGACGGGGTTGATCTTGCCGGCCATGATGTCGAGATCGAAGCGCTTGGTCGGCGGAGAGATCCTGAGGTAGGCCAGCTTGACGTCGAGGTAGTCCCCTACAAAGAGACCGTCGGGGTTGGCGACGTCGCGGCCCCGCGGGACCAGATCAAAGAGGCCCTCGACCGCCGCGTACTTGCCGATCCCGGCGAAGAGCGACAGGTTCAACGCGTTGACGATGAAGGATGACTTGCCGCGGCTGTCGACGCCGTCAAAGGTCACCTGGCGCGACTCGCCGGTGTCCGCCGGATCCCCGCGGGAGTTGATCGCTGTCGACAGCGGATCCCCCATAAAGACCCACGAGTCGGGGATCACCCCCTCGTGCTCGGGGAAGTTCTGGTAGCCGGTGTCGGGGCGGACGCCCGAGCCGTCGCCGCCGACCCAGAAGTAGCCGAAGTCGACGTAACCCCCGAGGCGGCCGGTGAGCGGCAGGACCCTCTGAAATCGTTGGTCGAGGAAGGTGTGATCCTCGCGGAGCACCTCGACCTCCTCGCGGAGCGCGGCGTTCTCCGCCTCGACCGCGCTCAGGCGCTGCTCCAGCGCCTCCAGGGAAGAGCCGGAGGCCGCCGGCTGGGGCCCCTCGACCGGCCGCTGCTCCGAGGACGCTCCAGCGCCTCGACCCTCCTCAGCCCCGTCGGAGTCCGGCGTGCCCGCCTCGACCTCAGCCTCATTCGCCGCGCCGACGTCGATCGGCTCCGGCATCCCTCGAGCCACAGGCTGGACCTGAGCTGCGATCACGAGCGCGTGCGCGAGGCTCAGCATGGGTCATCCTCGCGGACCCTCAGTCCTCCGTCACGACCTCGATGAGCTCTGAACCGCCGAAGAAGCTGATCGCGTGGAGGCTCCGCTTCTGCCACGGGTACTTCGACGTCGCGAGGAAGCGGATGCGATAGCGCGACGGCGGCTTCATCCGCCGGACCTGGACGATCCAGGTGATGAAGCCCTTGAAGCACGACGAGTTCATGAACTCCAAGGCGCGGATGTCGACGTCGACCTGGGTCACCGCCAGGGCCGCGATCTCGGCGTGGAGCTCGTGGAGGAAGGCCTCCAAGTCTGAGTCTGCGCGGCCATCGGCGTTCCCGGCGAAGGCGAGGCTGACGAGCTCACCGCTGTGCGAGGCGCTCGCCCTGAGTTCTCCTGCCTGTAGTGAAGAGGGCGTCATGACAAGTCCGGCGTGTAGTGGGCGCTAGCCCGAATCTCAAGCTCATCGTCGACGATGTCCAGGGCGAGCCTCATCCCCGCCTCGGCGGCGATCCGGACCAGGCCCAGCCCGGAGCCCCGCTCGCGCTCCGAGGCGATCAGGATCTGCTCCTGGTAAAAGGCGAAGGTATCGTCGCATGCGCCGAGGGCGTCGATCACCCGCTTGGCCTCGGCCAGGTTCTCCGCGCTCGCGCTGTTGCGGATCGAAACGTCGACGTCATACCCGTCGCGCCCCTCGGCCGCGGCGGCCACCGAGACCCCCAGCACTGCGTCGTTCGTCGTCCCGTACTTCACGGCGTTCTCCAGGAGCTCGTGGGTCGCGAGGGCGAGCTGCGAGGACATCTCTGTGTCCTCGAGGACACGCGCGTAGAACGACTGGACGAAGCGCCGGACGACGACGATCAGCTTGGCGCTCGGCGAGAAGCGAATGGAGAACGACGCAGGGATCACGCCTCGCTCGCTCTCGATAAGCAGCACTTCGTCCACGCCTCAATGCTACGCGAAGTGCAGGGGAAAAAGCATCCTCAGCCCCGCCCGCCTGCGCGGTGGACCAAGGTCGACACCGCGACGCAGACCCCGTCAATGCTGGTGGCGCGAATATCGATCACAGCGTGGGGTCTCGAGAGGCTTGGAGGGTCATCGCCGTCGACGAGGATCAGCGCAGGGCAGGAGGGCCAGGGGAGCTCATCGAGCGAGGAGAGCCCAGCCGGTCCCGCACGAAGATCGACGAGCACCGCCTCCGGGGGATCGATGAGGGTGTGCTCTCGGAGTGTGTCCAGCCCCCACCCCCCCCGCTCCAGCACCTCCCGGAGCCCCTCCTGGTCGGGGCTCTCGCCCAGCAGCGAGACCGAGCCGAGGCGCTCAGTCTGGCGGTAGTGGAGCGCGAGGGCGATGACCCGAGCGATATCGATCGGCCGGGGATAGACGACCTCCACATCGAGAGCGCCGAGCCTGCAGCCGCGCCCGCGGCAGGGCTCGCCGCTGACGAAGAGGGGCGCCGACTCGCGCTCGCGCAGGAGCATCGCCAGGGCCTCCCACTCGTCGTCGGCCTCGATCGCGGTGTCGAGGACGATGAGCACCGGGTGGAGGTTCGAGGTCAGGGCGAGCACGTCGTGGCAGGTCGCGGCCGAGAGCACCGCGAAGCCGTGGCAGCCGAGGCTCCGCCGGAGCAGATCGTGGAGGCGCGGATCTCGGTCGGCGACCACGACGACGTTGTCGGGCAGGGTCAGGCTCGGCCGCGGCGGTCCCGCAGCGGGCGCTTGGTAGGGCAGCCGCACGGCGAAGGTCGAGCCCACCCCGAGCACGCTCTCAACCCCCAGATCTCCCCCCATCATCTCGGCGAAGTGACGGCTGATCGTCAGGCCGAGGCCGGTGCCCCCGTAGTCGCGACTGGTCGAGTCATCGGCCTGGTTGAAGGCGCCGAAGATCACCGGCAGCTTCGCCGGCGCGATGCCGATGCCGGTGTCGGTCACCTCGACCACCAGGCCCTCCGCACCGCCGACCTTCGAGGCCCGCGCGCGCAGGCGGACGACCCCGTCGCAGGTGAACTTGGCCGCGTTGCTGAGGAGGTTGAGGACGATCTGCTGGAACTTGGTCCGGTCGGTCCTGCACAGGCCGAGATCGTCCGCGATCTGCACCTCGAGCTCATTGCCCTGCTCGCGCATCATCGGCTCGACCGACGCCGCGAGGCTGCTGAGGAGGGCGTCGGGCGCGAAGCTGTCGACGACCAGCTCCATCTTCCCGGCCTCGATCTTCGACAGGTCGAGGGTGTCCTGGATAAGGTCGAGGAGGTGGCGCGCCGAGTGCTCGACGTGGCCCAGGTCCTGGCTCATCGACGCCAGATCTCCCTCCGCCAGCTCCTCCTGGACGAGCTCCGCGTAGCCGATGATCGCGTTCAACGGAGTCCGCAGCTCGTGGCTCATGTTCGCCAGGAAGGCGCTCTTGGCCCGGCTCGCGGCGAGGGCTCCATCGCGGGCAGAGGTCAGCTCACGGGTCGCGTGGGCCAGCTCGTCGCCCATGATGTTGAGCCCGATCGCCAGGGCGTTGACGATCCAGTCGTCATCCTCGCTGAGCGAGACCTTGCGCTCGTACTCGAGGGCGGTGAGGCTGGTGACGACCTCCAGCATCTCCTCGAGGCGACCGCTGACCTGGGCGAGGCGCCCCTCCGACGCCTCCAGGCGCTCCTGAAAGAGGGTCGCGCCGCGGACCAAGATCGCGAGGCGTTCTTCGATGTCCGCCCCGGCGTTGGTATCACCGATGAGACAGCGCTCGAGCGCGCCGATCCGCTCGACGATTGGGTCGTCTGGGTTCATCCGAAGCAGGGGCGCGGCTTGCCCTTCGACAGTGTACCCCTGCTGCCCCGCCCGGTTGGATGCAACATCAGCGGCGCTGCAGGGACACAACACCTACATCCACCCTCGATGTGACAGCGGAGGTCCTCGCCGCCGCACGCTCGTCCCCGCGGCTTTGCAGGCCGAGATGCCGCCTTGAGCGGCGGCTCCTATTGCGGGATAAAGCACTGGATCGACGTGTCGATCCGGAAGTTCGACTGATCAGTGTGGCGCTCGGCGTGGAAGATATCCATCGGGAAGGTCCCGCCGGGCTCGATCCCGAGGTAATCCGCCATCGCGTCGAGATCGACCGTCTTCGAGAGCGGCGGATGCAGACCGCCGAGGTCGATCGCGAGACGCCCATTAATGAACGTCCAGAGATCGTCGTCACCGGTGAAGGTGAAGACCTCACCGCCCTCGTACTTAAAGTTCGCGTGGATCTCGGTGGTGAAGAGGAAGTTGTGGGGCCACCCCTCGTTGCCGAAGCCCTGATCGTCGATCGGGAAGAAGTTCGAGTTGTCGTAGGTGAACACCCCCGGCATCGACTCGCTCAGGCTGATCGACACCGCGAAGGTCTGGTTGACCCCTTGTGTGTCGCTGTACCACTGGAGAAATTGGTCGGGGCCAGAGGTCTGCGACGTCGGCCCCGGGTTGGCGTAGACCGGCTTGTCATCGTCGCCGAGGGTGTCCTCGACGAGCCCGAGGAAGGCGACATCGCCGGTGTAGCTCTCGAAGTCCGGATGGGCGCTGGTAAAGTCGCGGATCGTCACCATCAGCTCGGTGTTGCAGAGGCCGCCGTCGGTGGTCAGATCCCCCGTCGGGTCCTCCGTCGTCGCCTCGGTCGTCGTCCCCTCGGTCGTCGTCCCCTCCGTGGTCGTCCCCTCCGTCGTCGTGTCGAGGGTCGAAGCGGCGCTCTCGGACTCGCCGCCGGAGACCGTGTCCGTCGACGTCGACGTCGACGATGAGGCCGAGGCCCCGGAGCTCGACGCCGTGTCCGTCGCGGTCACCGACGCCGTCGCGGTCGTCGGCGTCCCCTGGCTTCCGCTCAAGGTCCCGCTCCCTCGGGTGTCCTCATCCCCGTCGGCGCACGCGACCACGACGACGAGAGAGAGGCCCGCGGAGCACAACCCAATCCAACGACGAGGGTCGACCATCCCTCTTGAGTAGCCGATCACCCAGAGCACAGCAATCGACGACCCTCGCGGCGCCTGGCGGCGCGCAGAAGCGAGCATCGTCGGGGCGACGCGGAGGTCATCCACCCCGAGAACGCGGGAGGGAGGACCTCGGCCCTCCCCCTGCGCAGCGCTCGTGGCGCTCCTAGCCCGCCGAGGGCATGTCGAACTTGAAGTACCACATGATCGCCGACCAGTCGGCGTTCACGCTGCGGGTGTCGCCGAAGGGGTAGTCCATGTGGGCGATGAAGACCACGTCCTGGTAGGGGAACATGAACTCGATGATCTCGCGGGTCGCGTCGCCGTCCGAGTTCACCTCTTGGTACTTGAAGTAGATCCCCTTCTTGTCGTGGTAGCTGTCGTTGAAGGCGATCTCGTCGACCGAGTAGCCCTTCCCCTTGAGCTCGTTCTCGAAGTAGGCGACCGAGCGCTCGTCCAGCGGGCGCTCCTTACCGGTCAGGTAGAAGGTCATCGCGACGTCCGCACCGCTGGTGCTGCTCTCGGCGGCCTCGCCGAACTCGTCGTCGTCGGTGCTGCCGCCGCTGCCGTCGCCGACCGAGGAGCAGCGGAAGATCGGCACCCACTTGTTCTCCCCCTCGGGCGAGTGCGCCGGCTCTGTGCACTCCTTGAAGACATAGAGCGTCTCCGGGATCTCGAGCTGCGCGCCGAGGGTCGGGATCTTGAGGAAGTTCCCCTCCTTGCTGCCGGACTTCGGCGACTCGAGCCACTTCAGGGCGGCCGATTTCTTGCCCCCCTTGTAGCCCCCCTTGTCGCCGCATCCGGTGAGGACCAGCGCGGAGGAGGCCAGGGCGAGGGTCAGGAGGGAGGTCATGGAGGTGGTGCGAAGCATGGGCATCGGGGTTCCTCTAGGTCGCGCGCACCTTAGCAAAGAGCGCGGGCGACGGGGAAGGTCGCCGGTCGAGGGGCCGAGCCCCGGAGAAAGGCGCGAAAACCGGAAAAGCTGGGAAAACCGGCCCAGACAGCCCTACTCCCCCGGGCTCGCCGCCAGGAGGCTCGGTAAATAGCCCTCGGGCGTCGCAAAGCCGAGCAGCTCCAGGCAGGTGGCGGCGACGTTGCCGAGCCCCGGGCGAGGCACGCAGGCGAGGGCCGGGCCGCCGCCGGCCTCGCGCGGGTCGTAGACCACGAGCGGCACACGGTTGAGGCTGTGGCTCGTCCGCGGCAGGTACGAGCCGTCCTTGCGCCGGTCGAGCATCTGGTCGGCGTTGCCGTGATCGGCGGTCACGAGGAGCACACCGCCCGCACGCGCTGTCGCCTCGACCAAGCGGGCGAGGCAGAGGTCCACGACCTCGACCGCGAGGATCGTCGACCGCAGATCGCCGGTGTGCCCGACCATGTCGCCGTTCGGGTAGTTCAGGCGGATCATGTCGAAGGCCTGGGACCTGTCGCGCGCGCCGGAGGCGATCGCCTGGATCACGCCGTCGGTGATCGCCCGCGCCTCCATCCACGGCTGGGCCTCGATCTTCGACGCCGCCGACGGGATCTCGACATAGCGCTCGACCTCGGGGTCGAGATACCCGGAGCGGTTGCCGTTCCAGAAGTAGGTGACGTGCCCGTACTTGTGGGTCTCGGAGATCGCCATCTGCCTCCGGCCGGCGCAGACGAGCAGCTCGCTCATCGTCCGATCGATCGTCGGCGGCTCGACCAGGTAGCGCCTCGGCACCTGGAGGTCGCCGTCGTACTGCATCATCCCGGCGTAGAGCACGTCGGGGCGACGGCCGCGGTCGAAGGCGGTGAAGTCGGCGTCATCGTCGTCGAAGGCGCGCGAGAGCTCGATCGCTCGGTCGCCGCGGAAGTTGAAGAAGATCACCGCCGCGCCGTCGCGGATAGGCCCGACCGGACCGTCGTCATCGGCGATGACAAAGCCCGGCAGGAACTGATCGTCGCCGCCGTTCTCGGCGTAGAAGGTCTCGACGGCCGTCGTCGCGTCGGTGAAGCGTCGCCCCTCGCCGTGGACGTGGATCGCCCAGCCGCGGGCGACCATCGCCCACTCCGCCTCGTAGCGGTCCATCGTGATGTGCATCCGACCGCCGCCGCTGGCGATCTGGGCGTCGACGCCGCTCTCGCGCAGCTCCGCCAGGACCCCCTCGAGGGTCGCGATGTAGCCGAGCGCCGAACGACCGGGCACGTCGCGCCCGTCGAGGAGGGCGTGGACCCGGAGCCGGCGGACGCCCGCGCTCGCGGCCCGCCGCAACATCGTCACCAGGTGATCGATGTGGCTGTGGACGTTGCCGTCGGAGAGGAGGCCGATGAAGTGGAGCGGCTCGCCAGAAGCCAGCACCTTCGCGGTCGCCTCGCGCCAGACCTGGCCCTCGAAGAGCGCCCCGCTCGCTAGGGCATAGTTCACCAGCTTGGCGCCCTGATCGACGATACGCCCGGCCCCGAGCGCGTTATGGCCGACCTCGGAGTTGCCCATATCACCGTCGCTCGGCAGGCCGACCGCGACCCCGTGGGCGAGGATGCTGGTCGCCGAGGGGAGCGAGCGCAGCCAGTCCAGCGTCGGCGTGTAGGCCCGCGCGACCGCGTCGGTGAAGTCGCCAGGGCCGAGCCCGACGCCGTCCATGATCGCGACGACCAACGGCCCCTTTGGGGCCTCGCGGGTCGGATGAGCAGCGAGTCGTAGGGCGCTCTCCATGGCCCCGCGATATCAGAACCACGCCTGGTAGGCCAGGAGCACGTCGAGGTAGAGGTCGAAGACCGGCGCGTCGGCGGGCGTGTCGACCGGCGCGTCGACGTCGGTGACGACCCAGTTCTTCTCGGGGGACCAGATCTTGACCACGTCGACGCCGAGGCGGACGCCCTGATTGTTGCGGATCGGCACGCCGAGCGCGAGATCGCCGCGGAGCAGCGGCTCGTAGCCGACCACCTCGTCGTCGTCGACCGGGTCGACGCTCCGCGGCCGGCGGAAGACCGACACCGCGAGACCGCCGCTGACCCCCAGCTCGAGGAAGAGCACGCGGAGCGGGATCTGGAGCGAGGGGCCGAGCGAGATGTCGGTGTGGCCGAGGGTCGTAAAGCGGGTGACCTCTTGGGCCTCGCCGCTCTCGTCGACATAGGAGAAGACCCGCCGATCCTGGAAGCGATCGTGGCCCGCCGTGAACTGGAAGCCGAGCCTCGAGTTGGCGATCGCGATCGCGTGATAGCGGATGTCGAGCGCGAAGCCGTAGCCGAGCGGGGGCTGGACGAAGACGCCGCCGTTGCCCGCCAGCACCCCGAGACGCGCGAGCGCGGCGACGCCGAAGACCGGCGCGCGGATCGATCGAGCGAGCACCGGGTTGCGCCGCGCCGCGGCCCCGGAGGCCTGCACCTCAGAGCCCGTCAGGAGCGCGCTGAGACCGATCGTGAGGCCGAGGCCGAGGCCCACGCCGCGCCGCGCCCAACGTCGAGCCACGCTTCGAGCAACGCCCCCGCTCGCGGAGACCTCTCGGGGGCTGCCGGCGCAGGCCGTCGGCCGATGAGCTCGACTCGCGTCCGCGAGCGCTGGTCCGCGGGCCTCCCCGAGGGGCCGTTCCTGCGCCCCTCGCCCAGATCCCGCCTGACCGACGCTCACGCCGCGGGGGGACCCGAGACCTGCACCACGCTCTCCGAGCGGGATCACCGCGTTCATCCGCGGACGATAGCAGATCGACCGCGGCCAGGTACGATGCCGCGCGTGCCCGTACGAATCGAGCTCCGCCGCGAGCACTCGCGCCTCCGCCCCAGCGATGGCCCCTGGGTCCGTCGCCGCGCGGTCAGCAAGCAGTGGGGTCCCCCCGATCCCTCAGCCCTCGCCTGCGTCACCGACCACCGCGGCACGCCCCTCGCTTGGGGGCTCTACTCGCCCGAGTCTGACATCGTCGTCCGCCTCCTCTGCTTCGGCGCCGCGCCGCCGCCAGAGGACTGGCTGGAGCGTCGGATCGCGGCGGCGCTCCGCGGCCGAGCGGCGCTGGGCCTCGGCGTCTCGCCCGGGCGTGCGGAGCCTGGCGCCGCGCCCGGAGAGCCGACGAAGGGGCCGATGACCACGGGCGTCCGGATGATCAACACCGAGGGCGACGGCCTCCCGGGCCTGGTCGCCGATCGCTACCGCGACGACTGGGTTCTCCAGATCACGACGGCGGCGATGGCCGCCCGTCAGGCGGAGCTCACCTCATGTCTCAAGGAGCACGTCCACGGCCGCTTCTTCGTCCTTCATCCTCCCGCAGCCGCGGAGCGTGAGGGCTTCGCCGCCGCCCCGCTCGCCCTGAGCGGCCCTGACGGAGCGCCCCTCGCCGAGCCCGAGCCGCTCGAGTTCCTGGAGCACGGCCTCCGCTTTCGCGTGCCCGCGCCGCCGAGCCAGAAGACCGGCGCCTACTTCGATCAACGCGACAACCGGCGGATCATCGCCGAGCTCGCGGCGAGCCACGGCGGCCCGCTCCTCGACCTCGGCTGTCACGTCGGCGGCTTTGCCATACATGCGGCCCGCGCGGGCGTCGACGCGGTCGGCCTCGACCAGAGCGCCCCCGTCCTCGCCCTCGCCCGCGCCAACGCCGAGCTCAACCAGGTGAGCGAGCGGACGAGCTGGGTCCGCGGCGATCTCTTCGGCCCCCTCGACGACCCCGCGCTCGACCGGGTCTTTGGGACGATCGTCGTCGACCCGCCGAAGATCGCGACCTCGCGCCGTGACCTCGGACGGGCGATCAAGGCGATGCGGGCCTGCGTCCGCCGGGTCAGCGAGCGCCTCGCCCCGGACGGCGCCCTCGCCCTCTGCTCCTGCTCCCACCACCTGGGACGCGAACACCTCGACGAGATGCTGCCGCGGGGGCTCGGCCTCGGCTGGACCCGAATCCTGTCTCTTGGGCCAGGCCCAGATCACCCGGTGCAGCTCGGCCACGGCGAGGGCGAGTACCTCCGAGTGAACGTCTACCAGCGCCGCTGAGCCGATCGCGGCGCGAGAGCGCAGCGGACGTTCGCCACGGGCTCCCAGCCCTGAAATAAGCGCTGCTGTGAGGCGTCCTAGACAACCCGCGTAGAACCGTCAGTGACACGGGGTTTGCGCTTCGCGCTGTATCCGTGTGGGTGAACGCTCACCTCGTGCTTGGCGAGGGGCGGAGCTTGGGGGGCTGTAGGCGGGCGGGCGAGGGGCGACGAGGCGGGTCCCTCGCGGACGCGGGTCCTCCCATGCCACGTGCTCGCCACGGGATAGGCTGGTCTGCTTGAAGAGACAGGGTACGCGTGTCTCCGCGCGAGGCACGGGTCCTCCCGCTGCGTCCCATCCGTCGCCCCTCGCTCGCCCGAGCAAGTCTTCCTGGGCTCCGCTGCCGGGTGCGTAGAGGACTCGCGAGTGCAGATGTTCTCTCGACACACGCTCGTCGAGTCTCTCGCGCACCTGATGAGCAACAACGCGCATCGCCGGTCGAACTTCGGTCGGTACCGAAGCCAGAGGCATCGAGAGCCTCCGAAACGCCTGTGATAACACCGAGCGCGAAGCTGCCGCCGAGGAAGAGGTTGTAGAGGTGGCTCAGGACGTGCGTCGCTTCGTCGTAGCCGCGCTTGTTCTCGAAGACCTTCACGCGGCCGTTGATGGAGCGCCGGAGCTTGAGGCGATCGAGCCGCGAGCGTGAGGCGATCGAGCCGCGAGCGTGAGCCCAGCGAAGGGTGTCACAGGAGCCGGGTCGACGACCAACTCTACCGGCGGAGGCTCGAAGCTCTTGCACTTCGGTCGAGCGCTTGCCTGTGGGCTCCGTTCTCGCCGACGGTCGGCCTTGAGATGACTCGCGCGAGTTGTCCCGCTCGGTGTTCTCGCTGGGGCCTCGGAGGCTCGCGCTCGCTTG
>JAUHWG010000042.1 GCA_030424595.1 Polyangia bacterium | reverse complement strand
AGGTTGTAGACGTGGCTCAGGACATGCGTCGCTTCGTCGTAGCCGCGCTTGTTCTCGAAGACCTTCACGCGGCCGTTGATCGAGCGCCGGAGCTTGAGGCGATCGATCGAGCCGCGAGCGTGAGCCCCGCGAAGGGAGTCACAGGAGCCGGATCGACGACCAACTCTACCGGCGGAGGCTCGAAGCTCTTGCACTTCGGTCGAGCGCTTGCCTGTGGGCTCCGTTCTCGCCGAGGTTCGGCCTTGAGTTGACTCGCGCGATTTTGTCCCGCTCGGTGTTCTCACTGGGGCCTCGGAGGCTCGCGCTCGCTTGGACTTCGATACGGACCGAAGTTCGGCCGACGATGCGCGTTGTTTCTCATCATCGTCGAGAGTCGCGACGAGCACGTACCGAGCGAAGACCTACGCGAGCAAGCGATCCACGTACCCGCAAGCGGAGCGCCGACAGACTCGCTCGGGCGAGCGAGGGGCGACGGGTGGGACGCAGCGGGAGGACCCGTGCCTCGCGCGGAGACACGCGTACCCTGTCTCTTCAAGCAGCTCAGCTTGACCCGTGGCGAGCACGTGGCATGGGAGGACCCGCGTCGCGAGGGCCCCGCCTCGTCGCCCCTCGCCCGCCCGCCTTCAGCCTCCGAGCTCCGCCCGTCGTCAAGCAGAAGGTGAGCCTTCACCCGCGCCCGAGCACTCGGGCGGCAAAAGTCCGCGTGAGCGCACTTCTACACGGAACTGGGGGGCGGTTTCACACCAGCGCTTATTTTAGGGCTAGCAGCCCGTGGCAAAAGTCCCGTGGGCTCTCGCGCCGCGATCGTTGCCCCTCTCGGCTTCGACGAACCGCCGCTGTACCGGGCCGTACCGCAAGTTTCGGCGGGGCCGAGAGGGGCGACGAGGGCTGGAGAGCGCGCGGGACTTTTGCGACGGGCTCCTAGGGCGCTCCGCGCTGGCGTCGGCGGAGCACGAGCCCCAGCGTGAGGCCCATGGCGAGCGCGCTGTAGGGGTCACCGGTCGGCTCGACCGAACAGCGCGAGCACCCGCTCGCGCTCGGCTCTGGCTCTGCACTCGCGGGGCCGAGAGTAACCCCTGGCTCTGGTTCTGGCTCTGGTTTTGGCTCTCGTGCCGTGGGAGAGAGGGGGACAACGTTGGCAAAGCCGCCCGCATAGGTCTTCGCGGGGGCAGGCCCCGGGGGTAGCGTCGCCGTCGCGAGGAGCTCTCTCATCGGCGTATCCCCGGCGAGGAAGCCCGCCAGGTTCGCGCTGCGAGCTACGAAGGCCAGCCCGGTCGCGGCGACGGGTCCGGGCGACGCTTCGACGTTATCCGGGGGCGGGCCCCACACCCCGCGGTTCGGGTTTGCGCAATCGATCGGCCCCTCCCACGGGTGGCGGATCACGTAGCGGGCCTGAAAGCGATCCTCTGTGGGCGGGCCGTAGTCGGCCCAGGGTGAAGCGTCGAGGCCCCCGACGATCGGCGGAGCGCTGCGAAAGACCATGTCTTGGCCGAGGTTCTCGCGGCCGTAGCGGGCGTGCAGGCGGGTGATCGCGAAGGGCTCGACAAACCCCTCGGGCACCCCAGGTTTCGGCGCAGGCGCGGGGAGAACATCCGCGCCGAGGGTCGCGAGCTCGACCTCGTCGAGCGGCGGAGCGGGACAGGGGTCGCACTTGGTGACAGACCATGCGTACTCGGTGACGACAGCGCCTGGGTGTTGGGCGCTCACACGGTCAAAGAGCGCCGCGTAGAACTGACCGAAGGCGTCGCGGGTCCGCTCGTGGACGTCGATGTTGGTGGGGATCGCGATGTTGGCGTAGTTGGCGACCTCGTAGCGATCGCCACGGGCGAGAACGTGGACGATAAGGTCCTGGACGGCGCCGGCGTTGATCAGGCCGAGGCGGACCGGCAGGGTGAAGTTGGGGCTGTCGTAGTGGAACCGCAGCGGCGAGAGGATCGCCCTGCTGCCAGCTTTGCCGTCTATTGTCCGGACCTTCTTGATGTCGACCTTCGCCACGAAGAAGTACATCCCCGCCTGGACGTAGGGCCGCAGGAGCCGCTCGGCGCCGGCAGGGATCGCGTAGTCGTGCTGGCGCAGCCAGGCCTCGAGCCCCGTGGAGTCGCGGGCGCTGAGGACCTCGATCTTGTACTCGCCGACCGCGAAGGTCGCCTCGACCCGCACCCCCAGGTCGCCTCGGCGGGGCGCTAGGCCAGGCGCAAGATCCCTGGACGTGCCGCCGACCGGGATGACGCGCGCTGCCCGAGGTCCCCCCTCGCGGAGCAGGGATCCTGCTCCCAGGTCTCGACCAAGCGAGGGGCCGTGAGCTGCTCAACGCGGTCAAAGACCTCCGGCGGCAGGGTGCGGACGTCGGACCCCTGGAGGACGACAGGGACCGGCACCACCATCGCAAAGTCGGCCAAGGGCCCCTGGTAGCTGTTCTGCATCGACAGCACCGTGCGGGTGCCCTCGCGCATCAGGACGACGGTGGTCGCGTCATTGTAGAGCTTGCTGTCCGCACTGCCGACATAGAAGCCGCAGAACGCCGCCGCTGGTGTCGGCGCGGCGGACAGGCAGAGGGCTGCGCAGGCGAGGGAGAGGGCCCCACGGCGGCCCCAAGGTACACTCGGAGCGCCGTGGTCAAGACCCATGGCGCACAAGATAGCAGATCATCCGGTGTTCGAGCGGGGGGCGGATCGCCGGCAGCGGCCGCTCGTCCTTCGACTGCGGACGATGTCGTCGGCGCGGGTTGATCCGCGAGAGATCAAGGGGCCGTGGGATAGATGCGTCGTGCCAACGCTCATGACATCGATCTTCGCGCCTGAACCCAGCCGTGGCGCTGCCCGCTCGATGGTTGGGACCAGGATCCCGACCTCAAGGACACAGAGTCTCGTCGGACGGTGGACGAGCACGCTGAGGAGCCTCGCCCGGACGAAGAAGCGCGACGCTCCTCCAGTCGCGGCGGCGACGACCCGCACCTCGAAGCTGCGAGCGCCCGCGCTTCCGCGCTGAGACCCGCTCGCCGGCGCTTGTCTGCTGAGCGCCTGGGCGCCCGTGGATGATCTCCCGAAGACTCGCCTCCCCCGCGGATGCCCCGGGCTCAGGAGGAGCTCTCTCGGGGTAGCCAAGAGCTCACGGCGGCCGGGGGCGCACTGGCGCGCCGACAAAGACCCCATCGCCGTCCCGAGGAGATCGTAGAATCGGCCATCGGCGTCACGGTCTACGGCTTCTACGGCTCCTTCTGCACCCAGAAGGTCTACCTCGCGCTCGCCGAGAAGGGCGTCCAGGCGGAGCGCCGGACGGTCAACATCGGCCCGCCGATGGAGAACTACGAGCCCTGGTACGCGCGGATCAACCCGCGGATGGTCATCCCCACGCTCGAACATAATGGCGCGCTCATCTGCGACTCCGCCGCGATCCTCCGCTACATCGACGCGACCTTCGAGGGGCCCAAGCTCCTCCCCGAAGCTGCGACCGAGCGCGCAGAGGTCGAGGCGATCGTCGCCGAGATCGACAGGCTCCAGATCCGTGAACTCTCCTACAAGGGCATGCGCGGGCCCCTGGCGCTCGCCCGTGATCGTGTGCTGATGCCGATGCGAGCCCGGGCGCTGCGCAAGCATCGAGCCGCCGCCCCGGAGCTTGCGCCCCTCTACGACGCGCGTCTCGACGATGTCGCGACCTGGGTCGGGACGATGGCGAGCGAGGCGTCGATCGCCGAGGCGCGGAGAGCCCTCGACACGTCGCTGGACGGGCTCGAGGCTCGCCTGCGAGGCGGCGCGAGCTATCTCGTCGGCGACGCCTACAGCCTCGCGGATCTCATGGCGACGGTCCTCTGCGCTCGGCTCCTCGCCCTCGGGATCGCCGACCTCAGCGCCTACCCGGCGCTCCAGGACCACTACGGGCGGATGAAGGCGCGGCCAAACTTCCCCAAGGACGACATCGTCGAGTCCCTCGATCGCCGACGGCTCTTCAGGATCGTCGCCCCCTTCGTCCTCCCACGGCTCCTCACGATCGTGCTCCTCGTCACGGCGCTGATCGTGCTGCTAAGCCGCGCTTTCTAAGGCTCCTCGGGGCGGCGGCGCCTCTACGGTCCCGGAGGATCCTTTGCGGGCTCGCCCGAGGCTGAGCGCGGCCGTGCACGCCAGGACGAGCGCTCGCTCGGACCGCTGCCGCACCCGCGAACGTCGGGGCCCAACCGCCATAGCAGCTCCGGTCGTTCTCTAGCGTCGACGAGACGTCCTCCAGCGGTAGCGGAGGGAGAAGCACGGCGTCACGGGATCTTTGGACCAGGGAATCGCGGGCATTTCCGGACTTTTGCCACGCACGCGCCCCCATTTCCTCCCATACTCGCCCTTCATGGGCGTCCTCTTCTACATGGTCGTGGCGGTCCTCTCGACCGCGGTGATCTGGCGGGGCAGTCAGCTCCTGGAGAGCGCCGCCGAGAAGCTCTCGCGCCACTACGAGCTGCCGGAGATCGTCCACGGCGCGGTGCTCATGGCCGTGGGATCGAGCTTCCCGGAGCTGTCGACGACGGTGCTCTCGACGCTGGTCCACGGCGCCTTCGAGCTCGGCGTAGCGGCGATCGTCGGCTCCGCGATCTTCAACATCCTCGTGATCCCGGGCCTCGCCGGGCTGATGGCCCCGGAGGAGCTGCGGGCGAACCGAGACCTCGTCTACAAAGAGGCTCAGTTCTACATGATCGCGGTCGCGATCCTGCTCCTGACCTTCTCGTTCGCGGCGATCTACAACCCCGTCGAGTCAGGCCCCAAAGGTCCGATCCTCGGCGAGGTCGATCGTCTGCTCGCGCTCATCCCCCTCTCCGGCTACGTCCTCTATCTGTTCCTCCAGTACCAGGACACGGCCGACTACGAGGCGCCCGAGCACGCGCCTATCCGACCCGGCAAGCAGTGGCTGCTCCTCCTCTTCAGCCTGGTCATCATCGTCGCCGGGGTCGAAGGCCTGGTCCGCGCGGCCCTGGCCTTCGGCGAGGCCTTCAACACCCCGAGCTTCCTCTGGGGGATCACGGTCGTCGCCGCCGGCACCTCGGTGCCGGACGCCTTCGTCAGCGTCCGCGCGGCCCAGGCCGGCAACGCGACGACCTGCATCGCCAACGTCCTCGGCAGCAACGTCTTTGACCTCCTGGTGGCGATCCCTGCGGGGGTCATGATCGCCGGCGTCGCCACGATCAACTACTCGATCGCGGGGCCGATGATGGGCGTCCTGACCCTCGCGACGGTCCTGCTCTTCGTCATGATGCGGACCGGGATGGTCGTGACGCGGCGCGAGTCGGCGCTCCTCCTCGTCCTCTACGCGGCGTTCGTGGTCTGGGTCTCGCTCGAGTCCTTCGGCTATATCGATATGGTGCCGAGCCTGCCGCCAGCGCCGGGCGACGCAGGATAGTCACCGCGCGCCGTCGCACCGCGGCCCACGGAGCCCCACGCCCCGCGGCAGGCTCGATGCGCGCAGCCGTGCGCCGGCCTTCGCGCCCACGAAGAAAAATTTGGCGAGGACGTAAGAAGCTCCGGCGCGACTGACTAGGGCCCGACGTACGCATCGACGGGCACGCGACGTCGATGCGGAGACCCACCGCGTGCGCCTGCAACCGACCCAGAAGGTACTACGACCATGCCCGAGATCACCAAGAACATCGCTGAGAGCCTCGACAAGGCCGACTCCCTCGCCGAGAAGAGCGAGCTCGTCGAGGTCCTCGGCGGAGAGGGTGGCAACACCCCCGTCAGCGCCCGCCTCATCTCCAACCCCGCCGGCACCAACGACTACTACGCCGACAGCCGCAACGCTGAGGGGAAGCTCGTGATCGGCAAGAAGATCGACTACGTCGAGTAGAAGGCTCGCCGAGCAGCGCTCGGACGCCGCAGCCCGCGGCGTCCGAGCGCTGCCTATGTCGTCTCAACCTCGCACCTCGTCTCGACCTCGCCCCGTCTCAACGTCGCCCAACCCAGGACAACGCTCATGATCCTGATCCTCGCCGCGACCGCTGACGTCACCGCCCGCCGAGTGAACCGCTGGCTCCGCCACGCCGGCGCCGACGTGCTCCAGATCGACTGCGATGACCCGGTCGTCGAGCTCACGATCACGATCGACGACGACCGCGAGGAGGCCTCTCTTCGGAGCCAGAGCGGCCGCGCCTTCCGCCTCTCCGAGGTGGACGCGTTCTGGTATCGCCGCGGCGAGCTAGCCCCCGACCCGAGCCTCCTCGGCGCCGGCCGGGCCGCCCGCGCCCGACTCCGGGAGTGGTCGGCGATGCACGAGTGGCTGCTCTCTCGCCTCGAGGCGAGGCCCTCGCTCGGATCATGGGAGCGCGAGACTCGCTGCTCCAAGCTCGATCAGCTCGGGGCTGCGCGGGCGCTCGGCGTTCGGATCCCGAGCACAGTGATAAGCACCGACCGCGCCCACCTTCGCCGCGCGATCCGAGCCTGGCCACGAGCGGTGACAAAGGCGATACAGGCGGGCGACCCGATCGAGGGGACCACGACGACCACCGCGCTCCGGCCCGACACAGGGCCCGAAACAGGGCCCGAAACAGGGCCCGAAACAGGGCCCGACAAAGGGCCCGACGACGCCCCCCCGCGCTCCTTCCCCCGCCTCGCCCAGGAGCGCGTCGAGCGGGCGATCGAGCTCCGGATCTTCTACTTGGCCGGACAGATGTGGACACTGGCGATGATCCCCCGCCGAGGCGCCACCCCGCCGGTCGACGTGCGCGAGGCGGAGCTCGATCAGAGCTTTCACCTCGTCCCCTACGATCTCCCCGCAGCGCTCCGGACCGAGCTCGATCGCTTGATGGCGACCCTCGAGCTCGACACCGGCTCGATCGACATGCTCGTCGGCCCTGACGGCCGGCACACCTTCCTCGAGGTCAACCCGAGCGGCCAGCTCGACTGGCTCGCGCGGGCCCTGAACGCGCCGATCGAGCGGGCGATCGCCGAACACCTCCTGACCCTGGCCGGAGCCGGACAAGAGACCGAGAATCCGCGCTCGCGGGTCGACATGATGGCCGTCGACGCGCGGACGCAGCTGCGCCGCGGAGGAGCTCGTCGACCGCCGCCCGATCAACCCAAGGCGAGAGGCGGGCGATCCCAAGGCAGAGCCACGCCCGAGGTCGACGCTGCCCCTGACATGTCCTTCGTCGACGCGCCGCAGCGCTTCACCTGGGCCCGCGGCCAGCGGGTGCTCGTGCGTCCCCTCGAAAGGCCGATCCTGCGGCGCTTCGCGGCCCCCTCGCGGAGCTTCGCGGCGAGCTCCGATCACAAGCCGCGGCCGCCGGCCAAGGCTCTCCCTGAGGGCCCAATGGAGGCCGAAGCGGACATCCGCGCACGCACCGGGCCCGCCGCGCGCAGGATCCCCGCGACCCTCCAGCTGGTCGAGGGGAGCCAGGGAGCGCTGCTCTACGATCTCCAACGGGGCAAGGCCTTCGCCGTCCCGCTCAGCCTCGCCCCGCGCCTGCGTGATCGAACATGGCCCCACGGTCACAACGACGCCGAGCGACGCTGGTTGACCGCCGCCGAGGACGCGCTCGGCCTCGATCTCCCGCCACCGCTCGCAGCTCGCCTGCCGCGACGCTCGCTCGACTGGGAGAACCCCGCGACGATCACAAGCGCCGTGATCGACGTCGACGAGGAGACGAAGGACGGTTCTCTCGCGATCTCCGGGTGGCTAGCCACGATCTTCGCCGCCCTCGCCGAGGTCGAGTGCGAGCACGCCCTACTCCGTATCCAGCGCCCCGACGCCCTCGCGATCATCGATCGCCTGCTCCCGCGGCTCGAAGACGCTACGCCCGTCGTCCTCGAGATCTGGCTCGACGCGCCGAGCGTGACCGCCGCAGAGCTTGTCGTGCGGGTCGCTCGTTGGCCGCGGATCGCCTCGTTCATCGTCTTCAGCGCGGCCGAGGCCGGCGAGTGGCTGAGCCCGCGCTCCGGCGTCGGCACGATCCTCGCCCGGACCGAAGCGCTCGACCTCGGCGCTCCACCGCCGCCGACGGTCGCCGAGATGCACGTCAGCGACGAGCTCTTCCGCGAGTCGATCGACCATCACCCCGCCTTCCACCGCAAGCTGGCGATCGGCCCCGACGGCGAGCTGCGCAACGCCCCCGGCCTCCGCCGCAGCTTCGGCCGCTTCGGCGAACGATCGCTGCGGGACGTGCTCCACGATCCCGAGTTTCAGCGGCTAGGGAAGATCCACCGGGGACAGATCGCAGGCTGCGCGGAGTGCGAGTACCGCCGCGCCTGCACCGACAGCCGCGAGCCGATCCTCGGCGATGACGGTCGCTACCACCATCAGACCCTCTGCACGCTCGATCCGAGGCACCGGGGTCGTATCGCCGCGGGCCCGCGAGAGAGCGCCCCCTGAGGCTCCCGAGCGCGGCCTCCGCGACGTCTCCCGCAGCGGCGTGACCCAGGACCGGCCGCCGCTCGATCGCTCGATCGTTCGATCGTTTGATCGCTCGATCGCTCGATCCGAGGCCCCGTCCACACCACATCGACGGTCCGCCCCTGCAGGGTTCGCCCGCGCCCTCAGGGGCCGCCGAAGCAGCGGCGCTCCGCCGCTCCTCCAGAGGACGGACGACCACGAGCCTGGCGATCAGCCGCGCATCAGACCGTCGAGGAGCTCCGGCGAGCGAGCCGTCGCCCGGGCGATGTCGGCGTCCAGGAGGCCCGCCCGCACGAGGCCGGCGAGGGACTGCTCGAGGGTCGACATCCCCTCCGCGCGCCCGGTCTGGATCTGCGAGCGGAGCTGATGGGTCTTCTCGTCGCGGATCGAGTGGGCGATCGCAGCGCTCATGTGCATCCGCTCGATCGCCGGCACCCGCCTCGGCGGTCGCCGTGAGGGCAAGAGCACCTGGGTCACGACCGCCCGCAGGACATCCGCGAGCTGGACCCGGACCTGCCGCTGCTGCTGCGCGGGGAAGACGTCGATCATCCGGTCGATCGCCATCACAGCGTCGGCGCTGTGCAGGGTCGAGAGGACGAGGTGACCGGTCTCCGCCGCGGTCAGAGCGGCCGCGACCGTCGCATGATCACGCATCTCCCCGACGAGGATCACGTCGGGGCTCTCGCGCAGCGCGGCGCGCAGGCCGTCCTCGAAGCTGCCGACCTGGACGCCGATCTCGCGCTGATGGATGAGCGCCCGCTGCGGCGTGTAGACGTGCTCGATCGGATCCTCGAGGGTGATCACGTGGCAGGCCCGCGTCCGGTTGAGGTGCTCGACCAGGGCGCAGAGCGTCGTCGACTTGCCCGCGCCGGTCTGGCCGCAGACCAGGACGAGCCCGTGGCGGTACTCGACGAGCTTGGTCATGTCCTCGGGGAGGTTGAGCTGGCGCAGGCTCGGCGCCGTGTCACGGATCGGCCGGAGGTTGAGCGCGAGCCCGCGATGTTGGCGAAAGGCGTTGCCGCGGAGGCGGTGGAGCCGACCGTCGAGCTCGACCTCTACCGGCAGATCGACGCTCCCCGCCGCCGCAAAGCGCTGCCGCTTCGGCTCCGTCAGGGCGCCCTCGAGGAATTCCACGAGCTCGTCGACCTCAAAGACGACGCCGTCGACCTCGATCAGCTTGCCCCCGACCCGCATCCGCGCCTCGAGGCCCGAGGAGATGATCACGTCGGAGGCCCCCTCGACGATCGCCCGACCGAGGAGCTGATGCAGCGGACCGCCGGTGATCCGGTAGGTGCCTCCGTCCACAGACAGGGGCGTGGGCGCGACCGTCGTCACCGCGACCTGTCCAGCCGCGACGGCTTGTACCGCGACGGCCGGCGCAGGCGCAGGGCTGACCGCAGCGGCGGCGGCCCTCGGCGGCGCCGGAGGACGTGGCCCAGCGCTAGCCGCAGCCCGTCCGCCCCCCGCAGCCCCCCGCGAACCGGAGCTCTTCACCTTGCCGCCGCCGGTGCGCAGCGCGATCCTCAGCCGGCCCCGACGGCCGCCGCCGATCTCGACCCGCGCCCGGAAGGTCCGGCTGTCCGCCGCGACATAGGAGGTCTCGATCGCGCCGCCGTTGGCGAGCTCTCGCTGACGATCGGCGGGGACCACCTCGTCGATGAAGACGGAGACCAGCTCCCGATCGAGGCTCGGCATCGACAGCGGGACCCGCTCCCCCTTGCGCTCGAGCACCGGCGCCTCCCCGTCGACGATGATGAGAGCGTCCGCCCGCTGAGCGACCATGAGGTTGAGGAGAGAATCGATCGCAGCCATCGCGACGACCATAATGCAGGCGGCGTGCCGGCGGCGCACGGCGGGTCCACGGTCGGCGACGCGGCGGCGAGAGTCGGCGACGAGCGGCGAATGGTGGCGAATGGCGGCGAGTGGCGGCAGGTGGCGACCGCCCGTGACGAGCGAGCCCACCCGCTGCGCCCCCACCCTGCCCTGCCACCCTGGCAGAGCGTCCAGCCCGCCGCTGCCACGCTGTCGACGATCGTTATCGCTCGTCGGGCCTCAGCCGTCGTCGCCCTGGAGCTCGCGAATCGCGTCGCCGAGCGGCGTTCGCAGGCAGGCGAGGCACTCCGGGTCCGAGCGCTTGCAGAGCGCCCGGCTCATCTCCACCAGGGTCTCGAGGGCCGGCAGGGCCCGCTTGTCGCCGCCTCGGCCGAGCGCCTCGACCCCCTCTGCGCGGGCCTCGCAGCTCTCCTCGGAGGCCAGCTCCGCGAGGGTGCGGAGGTAGGGCGGCACCGATCCATCGGGCTCATGGGCGAGCACCGCCTGCGCTGCGGAGCGCCGCTCAGCCCTCGCCTCGGAGCGAGCGAGCGTCTCCGCCGCGTCACGGAGCTCGCTCGGGACCTCCTCGGCCGCCCCCTCGCCGCTCACGGCGGCCCCCTGCCCCGCCGCTGGCGCCTCCTCAGACCCGCTCAGGACCAGGCCGACCGCCACCACCACCGCCACCGCCACCACCGCCGCCGCCGCGAAGAGTCGCCAACGGTGCGCGCTCCCCCGGCGGGGCGAGGCCGACGACGGCTCGACCGGCGCCCCCTGGAGGCTGGCCTCCGGCGCCCGCGCGAACTCGAGGAAGACCTCCTCGAGATCCCGAGCGCTCGCCGGTCGCCGCGTGGGCTCGCGATCGAGGAGTTGCATGATCAGCACCTCGAGCGCCGCCGGCAGCGGACCTTCGGGTGTCGGCGGCGGTCCGGGGTCCTCCGAGAGCTGCGCCGTAAAGAGGTCCGTGAGGGTCTCACCGGTCCACAGCGGACGCCCCGCGAGGAGCTCCCAGAGGATCACCCCGAGGGCGTAGAGATCGCAGCGCGGAGCCGCGACGTCACCACAGGCCTGCTCGGGCGACATGTAGCCGGGGGTGCCGATGATCGAGCCTTGGCGGGTGAGATCGCGGGCCGGCACCCCGAGCGCGGCCACGTCCTGGATCCTCGCGATGCCGAAGTCCAGCACCTTGACCCGCGGGTTTCCCCGACCCAGGCCTACGATCATGACGTTGTCGGGCTTGAGGTCGCGGTGGACGATGCCGATCTCGTGGGCCGCCGCGAGGGCGCCGGAGATCTGGGCGCCGATGGCACAGACCTCGCGCCAGCCCAGGCGCTCCCCCTTGGCGATGACGTCCTCGAGGCCACGGCCCGAGACCAGCTGCATCACCAGGTAGGCGTCGCCGTTGTCGAGCGTGCCGTAGTCGATCGCCTTGGCGATGTTCGGGTGGTCGAGGCGGGCGGTCGCCATCGCCTCGCGGTGAAAACGATCGACGAAGTCCGGATCCTCGGCGAACTCTGGGCGGACGAGCTTGAGCGCCACGCGCTTCCCGAGGCCGGTGTGCTCGGCGACGAAGACAGCTCCCATCCCCCCCTCGCCGAGGAGGTCGAGAACCCGGTAGCGACCGTCGATGAGCTTGCCTATCCAGGCCTCCGGTCCGGCGGTCGGCGGCTCGCCCGTGGTGAGGAGCGTTTTCATGGTCTGCCCGGGAACCCGCGAGTGAGGTCTCCAGCCCCTATCGGCGCTGCGCCTTCGCGGGCTACAGTATTGGCTCCCTCCGACCTGCACCGCAAGGGACCTACCTCCTGCGAGTTGCTGCCTGTGGATGGATGGATGGATGGACCGACGATGACCCGACACAGCCCCGCCCCGCTCCGCCTCTCGCTCATCTCGATCATCGCGATCACCGCGACCGCCCTCACGGTCGCCTGTGGCAAGCCCGCAGCGCCGGGCGGCGGCGACGATGACTTTGCGCAGGCGGGGATCAACGGCGGCGGCGAACCCCTCGTCAGCGGTCGCTCGCTCGAGCTGGTCTCCTGGCTCGTCCAGTTCAACCGCCTCAACTCGCCCGAGAAGCTCGAGACGATGCTCAACAAGACGCCCGGGAAGTTCGTCCCGGTCGACTCCGACAAGGACGGCAACATGGACTACATCGCCGTCGCCGAGGATCCCGAGCCCGCCCGCGACGACCACGCGCTGCTCCTCCGCGCCCGTCCCGACGCCGACGCCCCTGAGGAGGAGGGCGTGCTCCTCGCGACCCTCTTCTTCAACGAGGACTGGGCCCTGACCGGCTACTCGCGCAGCGTCGCCAAGGCCCCGCCGCCGACGCCGACGACCATCGCCGTCGCGGCCGCTTCGGCGGCGACCTACAGCGCCAACCAAAAGGCGGAGCCGGTCCAGGCCGCCGCGATCGCGACCGCGATCGGTGAGCCTCCCTCCGAGGCTGCGCCCAGCGACCCGGTCCTCGACGCGGCCCCCGGCAAGGCCCCCCCCGGCGTCGTCGCCGTCCCGGCCGGCAGCGACGAGGACGCAGGCCTGCGCGCGATCCCCTGAGCGGAGCAGGCCCGCGTCGGCCCCCTTTGCGGGCTAACGCGTGCAGCACGCTCTCCCTCCGGGCTCAGCCTCGCCGCATGCTCGCCCAACGGCGGCTGAGCATCGACGAGGAGCCGGCGACGGCCCTTTCAGCCACCTCGGACCCCCCTCGAGGCTCCCCCAGCGCCCTGCAGCCAAGGCGCCCAACCGGCGCGCGGGGTCGTCTATGATCTGCGTCCGTGGCCGAGCCGAGGCAAGCCCCGATCACCCTGATCCAACAGAGCCACGCCACCACCGGCGGGGCTCCGATCGACGCCCAGTGCCCGGCCTGCTCGCTGCACGAGCTGGTGCCGATCCACCTCAAGCAGGAGGCTGACGGGCAGTGGCGCCAGCTCCCCCCGTCGCGCCCAGGGAGCGAGGCCTCCCTGACGATCGACGCCTGCCCGGTCTGCTTCGGGGTCTGGTTCGATCAGGACGAGATCGACGCCCTCGGCGATGTCGACATCGACCCCGCCTTCCTCAAGACCATGGTCGGCCGCTCCGCCAACCGGATGTGCCCCCGCGGTCACGGCTTCATGAACGAGCACGTGATCCCGGACCTCCTCAAGAGCCCGATCGATCGCTGCCCGGTCTGCCGCGGCCTCTGGCTCGACGGCGACGAGCGCTACACCCTCGCCAAGTCCTCGACCCGCACCGGCCAGACCGACCGCAAGGTCGAGCTCGCCAAGCGGGGTCTTATCTGGGCCGCGCAGATCCTGACGCAGCTCCCGGTCGAGGTCGAAAACCCCGCCCGTGGCACGCCGTGGGTCATCTACGCCCTCATCGCCGTGCTCGTCGGCACCTACATCGCCTCGGTCTACGGGATCGTCTACGCCCGCGACTTCGCCCTCGTCGCCGGGGCGCTGCGCGGCGATCCGGCCCTGATCTACACCCTCTTCAGCCACATCTTCTTCCACGCCGACTGGTTCCACCTCCTCGGCAACCTCTACTTCCTCTACGTCTTCGGCGACAACGTCGAGCACATCTACGGCCGCCGTCGCTTCCTCGTTCTCTTCTTCGGCGCGGGCCTGGTCGGCGGCATCTTTGAGCTCTTCCTGACCAAGTCGACGGCGACCCCGGTGATCGGCGCATCTGGGGCGATCGCCGCGGTGATGGCCGCCTACCTGTGGATCTACCCCAAGGCCAAGCTCCTCCAGGTGGTGCCGATCCTCTACATCCAGCTGACCATCCCGGCTTGGGTCTACGTCGGGATCTGGGTGATCTTTCAGGCGGTGATGGGCTTCTTCTCCGACGCGATGGGGATGGCCTGGTTTAGCCACCTCTTCGGCTTCGCCTGCGGGCTGGCGATGACGCCCTGGGTGCTCGGTCGTCGCCGCGATGAGGTCGCCGCCAAGGTCCGCTTCCGCTCGGCGCGATCGATCTTCGGCGAGCGACTGGCGAAGCGAGCGCCTGCGCAGCAGCCCTCGGCCCAGCACATGCCGACGAACCACGCGATCCCAGGCGTGCCCCCCACAGCCCCGCGCCCCGACCCGAACTCTCCGGCGGGCGCTCCAAGAGGCGGCGCAGCCGGGGCAACGGTCGCCGCTGCGGCCGCCGCCGCCGCCCGCGTCACCGCCTCCCAGCGGCCCTCGAGCTTCACCCAAGCAGGCGCGCCGCGGACCCGCGGACAGGGCTTCGCTCGGAGCCACGGCCCCCGCGCGGCTCCGCAGCGCGACGAGAACGAAGGCTCGTCGGAGCGCTGAGTCCATCGCGCGTCATGTCCTATTGGTGCGCTCCTCGGCCTCCTCGCGTGGACGGCCACAGCCCAGCGTAGCGCCGCGCGCTACGCCGACTTCGACGCCTTGAGCTCCTTCGCCGCGCCGATCGCCTTCGCCATCGCCACCACCAAGAAGACGCGGAAGACCAGGCCGCCGACGCCCGGGCGGCCGCCTGCCTCGATCACCCAGTAGAGGCCGAGAACCCCGTCGAGCGCGAAGAGAACGATGGCGGCGATGAGGGCGATGAGCGAGCCCTTGCGGATGCCGAAGCCGAGGCCGAGGAAGATCGCGCCGAAGACGATCGATGCCCAGCCGAGGCCGAGCTCCGCGAGGAAGCGCGACTCCGTCGCCATCGCGATGACCCCGAGGAGAACGTTCAGGCCGGCGATGAAGAAGGCGATCCCAGCCGCGCCGTGCATACGTGCCAGCGGATCGGTGGGCGACCCCGGCAGCGGCGCCCCATCGCGCGTGACCTGGAGCTCGGCCCCCAAGGCCGACTTCTTCAGCGCCACGTCCAACCTCGATCCGTCTGCGAGCGCCCAGCTGCCGCCTTTGGTCAGCTCGTCTTGGCCGTTCATCGTCCCGAGCGCTTGCCCGTCGACACGGACGGTGAAGTCCTTCCACATGCCGCGCCACTCGAGCTCGACGACTGAGGATGAACCTGAGGACAGGGGGAAGCGCTTCTTCGGCATTGCAGCGGAGTACCACTCTCCGTCCGCCAACACACGCCGACACGCGGCCCCACGATCGCTCAATCGGGGCAGCCGCGGCGTTCCGCCCGTCGGGGCGCAGCTCCGCGCGGGGCCCCCTCGTGCGCTCTTCCCCGTCCGACGCGCCAGTCCTCCGCGGTCGACCAGCGCCCTCCGAGACGCCATGTCTCGCGCCCGTGGCCGACGGGCGGCGCCGACGTCTGGATCGACATGGGCCCGTAGTCCGCGGAGAACCACGAACTATCACCACTCTCCGCGGGCTGGCCCTTCGGCCGACTGGGGCCTTGCAGCGGAGCTTTGGCGGGGCTGTGACAGCGCCGGCCTCTACTGCGAGAACAGGCGGAGCCGAGAGGACGATGGCAGGCGGGAGCGCGCGTGACTCTCCACGGGCTCCTCGCGGAGGCGAGGGCGAGCTACGCCCGATACCGCCCGGCTCACGCGATGCGAGGGCTAGAGCCCTCACGACGGCGCTGACTTGAGCCGCTACCATCCGCACTATGCGATCGATGGTCGGGATCTGTGGGCTCCTCGTGGTGTTGGCCGGATGCGGTGATGACAGCGCAGAGGCGACCGAGACGGTCGGCAGCGCCGCGACCGGGCCGAGCAGCGGCCCGACCAGCGCGGCGACCGACGAGACGAGCGTCGGCACGGCGGACACAGAGACGGGGACCGAGAGCACCTCGCAAACCTCGGAGATGACCGCGACCGCGACCGATTCGACCACAGGCGTCAGCGCTACCACGGATACGGAGAGCGGCACCGATAGCGACACCGATACCGATCCCGGCACCGACACGGACGTCATCCCCCCGGCCAACGGCGCCGGCGTCTTCATCAGCACGGCCGACCTCGAGCGGGCCCAGCTGCGGGCCGAGGGCGGCGCTCCGCTCTTCACCAGCCAGGCCTCCCTGGTCGCCTCGCGGGCGGAGAGCGCCCTCTCGCTGGTCGCTGATCCCTTCCACATGGACGACGTCACCCAGATCCGCTTTGGCTGGTGCGAAGGGGTCGACGACGTCGACGACACTCTCCGCGAGGCGACCTCCAAGTTCACGGACGAGAGCGACGCGATCCGCTCTCTCGCCCTGAACTACGCCATGGGCGGCGACCCTCAATACGCCGACAAGGCGACCTCGCTGATGCTCACATGGGCCGCAGAGCAGACCGTCGTCAACCTCCACGACCTCGGCGTCGACTTCGCCAACGCGACGCTCGACGACCAGACCGACGGCTACTGCAGCGACCGCCCGTGGAACTTCGCCCTCGACGCGATGTGGCAGACCTACGGGCTCATCAACATCAGCGACGCCTACCTCCTGCTCACCCGCAACGGCTACACCTTCAGCGCCGACGACGACGCGATCCTCCGGGCCTGGATCCTGCGGGTGACCGAGGCCGTCAACGCGGGCTTCAACGCGTGGACCAAGTGGGCCGACGCTCACCCCAATTCCGGCTCCTACGAGCGCTACCGGGCCGACAACCACCTCTCCTGGTGCCTCGCCGGCCTCATCGCCGCGGCCGCGGCCCTGGAGGACGATGCCCTCGCCGCCTATGTGCTCGACGGCGGCTCCTGGACCGACAGCCGCAGCGGCGCCTATGCCAACCCCTCGTCGATCCGGTCGGTGATCGACTGGGCGATCGAGCCCGACGGCCGCGTCTACGAGGAGAAGATCCTCCGCGATCCGCCGATCGGCTACTCCCTCTTTCACCTCTGGGCGATGATGCTGGTCGCCCGAACAGCCGAGGTCCACTTCGACGACGGCGCTGTCTGGGACTACACCGGCGACGACGGCGGCGCCCTAGAGGCGGTCCACGACCGCTACGCCGGCTTCATCCTCGGCACCAAGATCTCGCCCGAGCCCGACCAGGAGGGCGACCTCCTCGGCGATCGCTGGATCTACGAGGCCGCGGTCTCGGTCTGGGACAAGCCCGAGCACCGCGAGGTGATCGACGCCGGAGACCGCAACCGTTGGATCATCCAGAGCATCGGCGCCGTGCCGCTGCTCATCGGCGTCGACTAGCGCCGCCGTCGACCGAGACCTCCAGGGCTCTCGCGCATGCTCGTGGGTGAGCGCTCACCTCGTGCTTCGCGATGGGCGGAGCTTGGGGGCTGTGGGCGGGCGGGCGAGGGGCGACGAGGCAGGGCCCTCGCGACGCGCGTCCCCCCCGTCGCCCCTCACGCGGACGCTGCTGACGCTGCGCGGCCCGACGCCGACCGGACGCTCGTCCTCGCTCGCGCGACCGCCCCCCGAAAAAACCTTTTGCCCTCAGGCCAAAGGCCCCGTACAACTCACCGCTCGGGCACCGCATCCCCGTCACAGTGACATGGTCGAGTTCCTGACATTCCCCGCACGCTCTGTCGTGGCCGAAGGCCCCGACATACTCACCGATCGAGCGTAGCGCTTCGTCTCGCAGGCTGATCGCCTCCGCCGACCCCCCACGGGCGTCGTACGCGAGAGCGCTCGGCTGGCGATCCGAGGACACATCGTGCTCGGCTCCTCATACCTCCACATCGCGTGGAGGCGGAGGCGTCGTGCATCTCGATCTGCGCCTGCGATAGGCGTCATGCAACGAGGTCAGCGTCTGCTGCACCTCGAGTTGTTCGGTGAGTTGTAATGGCCAAAGTACATGTTTCCCTGACGGTCGATTGGGAGGGTGAGCACTTCCGCGACCTCGACGATCTGCGCGCCACCCGTGCCGCGATCCAGGCGAGCCTCGGCTTCGTCGTCCCCTTCACACACTTCATCTGCCCTACCTATTGGCTCCCAGGCCGTCGTCTTGCGGATCCCACGCGATCGATCCGCGCGCACCTCGTCAAGGGCGACGAGATCGGCCTCCACGTCCACTGCTGGGAGGACCTCGTCTCTTTCGTCGGACTCCGCTTCCTCGACTCCCCCGACTGGAACCACGACGGCACGGGCCACGGCGTACCGCTCGGGGCCTACGGGAGGGGTGCGCTGGCCATCCTCGCCCGCTCGCGCGAGCTGCTCGAGCGCAAGCTCGGGACCACGATCCGCGGCTTTCGTTGCGGCGGTGCGATGACCAGCGACAGCGTCTACGAGGCGCTCATGGAGCTGGGCCTAAAGTACGACTGCTCGGCCTTCCCGCCCGAGGTCGTGTCGAAGGGCTTTCGCAGGGGCTCTCGGGGCAACCTCCGCGACACCACGGGGGCGCGGACCGAGCTCGCCGGCTTTCTCGTCGACCTATGGGGTCATGAGCCCCAGACGAGCCTCGACCGCGCCAATTCGTTGACCCTGCGCGCCAACGGCGGACAGGGGATCACGCCCTGGACGCAACCATATCGAGTCCACGCCGGCGGGCGCAGCATCCTCGAGATGCCGGGCAATGGAGGGATCTCGGACTACGCGAGCGCTCGGTACATGACGAAGGTCTTCGACGGGCTCTTGGAGAGGGCCAGCCAGAATGACCAACCCCTCTTCTTCAACATCGGCTGCCACCAGGAGGGGGCCGGCCGCTGGAAGAGGCCGCTCATGGACTTCTGCCACGCGCGCCGACGCGAGCTGGCGAGCGACGCTGTCGTCGTGATGACCGTGGCCAAGGCGGCGCGGGTGAGCCTCGCAGCGCTGCGGGGGCGGGACTAGCGGCCCGAGGCAAAGTCCCGCGCGCCCTCGCCTTCCTCGCCGAGGCGCACGGGACCTTGCCACGGTCTCCCAAGGGGTCGCGCAGGGCGTCACCGTCGCGGTGACGTCCTGCGCCGGTCGCTCGCGAGCGTCGACAGGCCGCGGCCTGGGGGACCGACGACCGAAGCTGCGCGAAGGGCTGCTAGCGAGCCCCGCGGATGAGCCGGCGAAACTCCTTCTCGCCGATGATCAGCAGCGGCTGCCCCTGCTCGATCAGGCGCTTGGCCTGCTTGAGCTTGAGCCCCTTGTGCCCGACCTTGGCGCGCCCGGGCCTCGCCCCCTGGACCAAGACGTCGACCCGCTTGCTGACCGTGCGGGCCACCTCGCCGCCGGCCTGGAGCACCATCACCTCCGCGTCGAAGCGCTTGATCGACATCGTCCCGGCGAAGGCGACGGTCTTACCGGTGAGGCTCGACACCGGCGGCGGACGCTTCTCGTCGTCGCCGACGAGCGCCTCGAGCATCTCGTAGGCGTTCGCGTAGCGCCGCGAGCGGGGGCCGATCGCCCGACGGATGATCTCCCGCAGCCGCGGCTCGCACTCGATCTGGCGGAGCATCGCCGCTGAGACCTTGGTCTTCGCGTTGCCGCACAGGAGCATCGCCAGCAGCTGCCCCATCTGGAAGACGTCGTCGACGGCGAGCCAGTGGCGGTGAACCTCGGCCAGATGTCCGCGGGTGACAAACGCCGGGTTGAAGGCGTCGACCATCACCCGATTGCCGGCGATCTCGTGGCGGGCGATCCCGAAGTCTCCGAGCTTGAGCGTCCCGCGGCCGGTGACGAAGATGTTCATCGGCGTGATGTCGCGATGGGTCGCGCCGCCGCCGTGGAGCTGGTCGAGGAGCTTGAGGAGGGCGACGATCTCTCGCCGCGCCCGCGCCTGCGGCCAGGGCTTTTGCGTCTTCGCCAGGTAGTCGGCGATCGTCCCCCCCTCAGCCAGCTCAAAGACCAGGCAATAGAGCATGCCGGAGCCGGCCGAGCGCTTGAGCGCGATCGGGAAGGAGTCGTAGAGGCGGATGACCCGGCGGCTGTTGTGGAAGAGCTCGCCGAAGTACGCCTCGCGGTGCCAGCTCGCCTGGTCGGTCGTCGTCTTGATACAGACTTCTTCGGTCGCCCGGCCCTTGCGATCGAGCTGAGACGCCAGGTACGCGCGGCCGAACCCGCCCTCGCCGAGCACGCTGCGGATCCGGTAGCGGACGCCGGTCATCGGCGAGGTGATGACCCGGTTGCTCCGAAGCCTCGTCAACCCCGAGACGGTGGTACCAGCCATAGGACAAGCTGAGACTAAGCCCTCGGATCGTCGCCGACAACCGGGCCGCGACCGCGGACTGAGCACCCCAACGCCCCCCTTTGCGCCGCTCCAGAGCCGCTCCAGAGCCGCGAGAACGTACCGATGGGCACCTCTGCGCATCCGCCTTTTGTTGCGATCGCCGCGCCTCCCCCCGTAGCTTCGGGGAGTGCGCCCCTCGATCCCCTCGCTCGCCCTACTGCTCCTCTGCGCCTGCAGCGGCGCGACACAGCCCCCGAACAACTCGCCGTCCCCCGACCGCCCCGGCCAAGACGCCCCGGCGCCGGCCCCTGAGGCGCTTCCTGCGGGAGAGACAGCCGAGGAGAGGACGCAGGAGGTGACGTCCTCAGGGGGCGATGCGGCGCCACCAAGCGCGGAAACCGCCCTGGTGCTCGACCCCGGGGCGGTCGATCCGAGGACCCTCGGACCCGAGGCGACGACATCGACAGGCACCACCGCCGACGGCCAGCTCTCGGGCGGGATCCGCCTGCCCCGGCAGGGCCCCGGCTACCGCTACAACCCCAGCAAGCGCGATGAGGCCCGCTACGGCGTCGTCGAGATGATCGGCGCCGTGATCGAGGCCTCGGCGGTCGTCGAGCGCGAGCTCCCGGGCTCCGAGGCGCTGATCGGCGAGCTTTCGCTCCCGGAGGGCGGCCCCATCAGCGGCCACGGATCGCACCAGGCCGGGCGCGACGTCGACGTCCTCTTCTACCTCTTGGGCCCCGACGGGGAGCCCTTTGAGAGCAAGGCGATCCCGCTCGATCCCAGCGGTGCCGGCACCGAGTACGGAGATCTCAGCGATCCCGGCGACGACCGACCCGTGACCCTCGACGTCCCGAGGACCTGGCGCTTTGTCCAGGCGATCCTCGAGCACGAGGGGGCCGCGGTCCAGCGGATCTTCGTCGTCGAGCACCTCCGCGACATCCTCCTCGAAGAGGCCGCTCGAGTGTCGGCGCCCGAGGCTACCGTCGAGCTCTTCGCCGCGGTCACCTGCCAGCCCGGCTTCCCCCACGACGATCACCTGCACATCCGCTTCTTCTGCCCCGCCGACGATATCGACGAGGGCTGCGCGGACGGTGCCCCGATCTACCCTTGGCAACGCGAGGCCCTCGCCGCGGTCGACCGCAAGCCGCTGAAGCCCAAGCCCCGACGCAAGGGGAGCCGGCCCAAGCTGACCTCGAACGCCAAGGCGCGCGCCAAGGCCGGGCCGATGCACGAGGACGTGACCGCGTTCCTCGACCGTCGCAAGGCGTGGGTGAAGAAGCCGCACCCGGGCCGCGAATACTGCAAGTGAGCTCGGGCCTCCGCAACACGTCAATGCGATCGCGGGTCCGGTCGACGATCCAGGCGTAGCGCGGGGCGACCTCCTCCGGCCCGGTGCTGCCCTGGAGCTGCTCATCGATCAGCGACCAATACGCAGCAGGCGAAGAGTAGTGTCCGAGGTCCCACGAGGACTGAGCGATGATCGAGAGCTTTCCGATCATCACGCCGAGATGAAGGATCTTCGACGAGCCCGAGAAGAGCTCGCCCAGCGCCCGGTTGAGCCCCTCAAAGTCCGCAAAGTCATCGCCAAAGATCTCCAACGCAACGCCGTCGACGCGAGCGTCAATCACGGACTGCCCTCGACCGGAGCAATTTCTGGCGTCAGGGAAATGTCCAAGACCCCGTGGGGATCGCCGCCATGTTCGACCTCGACCACATAGAGCCCCGCAGGGAGAAACATGCTCATATCTGTACCAAAAGATGTGCGGATCGAGTTCTGAACCGCGCAGGATCCGCAGCGGGAGAGTGTCACAGGAGCGAGTGATCGTAGCCTGTAGTCTCCACTGTGCTCGATCTGGAGCGTCCAGGATGTGCCGAGGCCCGAACTGCTGGAGTCTGCTGATGCCGCGCCGATAAAGCTAGGATCCTCGCACGCGGCCAGGTAGGTCTTGCTCCAGCCGCCCACGACGATCTCGGTCTCTTCAGGATCACACTGATCAACCTCGAGTCGACACACCGTCGGCTCTTCGAGATAGCTTGACTCGAGCAGAGCGAACGGCTGCTCGTAGACCTCCTCCAACAGATCCTTTGTCTCCTGAAGAGAGAGACCCGCGGAATTCTGATATACCTGCCTAAACCGTGGAACCCCGTACCGGTCGACGAGAAAGCGGACAAATCGCGCAGCCGCAAGGTAGTCGATCTCTAGGGAGTCGACCTCGACGAGCATGCGCTCAATCGGAGCTGGTGGTGGGGGCACATCATTGATAAACGCGCTTGGTCGCGAGAGCGCCTCAGCGAGGCCTTCAGTGAAGAAGGCAGAAGACTGCCCCCAGACCTCATCAGCAATCGCGTGAGTCAGCTCGTGCCGAAGAACCCCAAGTGGACGGCGCAGGCCTCTGCTCGTCTCAAAATCTTTCAACAAGACCTGGCCCGTGGAGCTATCGTAGAACCCGTGGTAGGTCCGCGGCAGATCACCGCCTACATAGACGGGGATGCTAAACCCTGCGGGGATGGACTCCTCTAGAAAGTCAAACGCACGTTCGATATAGCGATCAATCGCGTTGAGGCTACCCGCGCAAAGAGTGGCTTCGCTGGATATGACATAGATATCGACATAGCGACTGATATGGTCCGGCGCTTCGTCCGCTTGGCATCCGAGCGACGCGGAGGCGAGGAGTGCGCTCGCGACGATGGCAGGGAACCAGGGGGGCAAAACAACGATCATTCGTGACAGTCCTCTGGATCATCCGCGCAAAGCCCGGTTCCCGCAGTCGTAGCCTCGTCGCAGACAAAGTCGCCTGGCCATGGGCAAGGGTCCAGTGAGGTCATCTCTCCTAGGTTGTCGCCGATACGAGCGATCGTCTTGACCTCAAGTCGGCTCGCGAGATCGTGTGCACTTTCAGGAGTGAGCGAAGTGTTGCCAAAGACCCACAGATCGTCGACTTGGGTGAGGCGGGGGAACCATGCGCCCGACCGCGCAAGATGCGCATTGTTGAAGATTCGCAGCCCATCGTCCGTGACGACCTCAAGGCTCGACCAATCGGTCATATCTACGAGGAGTGGGTTGTCAGACACCCTAAGTCCGGCGAGCGTCGTGACCTGCGCAAACCCAGCGATCTCGAGGAGTGAGGCATTGCCCGAGATGGTCACGGTCGACCCGTCCGAGAGTCCCACACCCGCCACGCGGACTCGCTCTAGACGCTGGTTGTCGCTGATCTCCACGGACCACGGGGTCTGACCCTCAAGGGGGAGCGTAAGCTCTGTCAGGAGATCGTTGTGACGGATGCGCACGCGGTCTCCGACGTCCACGAGCGCAGCAAAGCCAGCTAGATCGGCAAGATTGCCGTTGTCGGTGACAGCCCACCACGAGCCTATCCTCGTGAGCAGAGGTAACTCGACCTCCTCAAGCGCCGAATTGTCGACAAGGGCGAGGGTTGCCTCAACTTCGACGAGCGCAGGGAGTCGGATCGACTTCAGTCTTGGGTTTCTCTCGATCACGAGGTCGCCAGACGCAACTCGAAGACTGTCGAACCCTTTCATTACAGCGAGAGCTTCATTCTCTGCGATGAAGACCGACGCGATGGTTTCTACGTTCCCACCTACGTCCAGCGTGTGTAGCTCTGGATTGTCACCTACGTAGAGAGAGCCGTCCACAGACTCCAACGCCAGCATTGGGCCAACTTCCTCAAGATCTTGGTTCCCGGAGATCGACAATGCACCGCCAATTCGCCGCAAGTGGGGCATGGCGGGAAACTCCTTCAGGCCGAGATTGTCGTACAGGATTATGGAGCCATCGACCTCTCGGATCTGCGCGAGATTGGCCAATTCCCCCGTGGCCCGCCGGGTGATCTCAAGGTCTCCTTGTATGCAGATGAGCGAGGGGGCTGCCGCGGTGGCGGCCCAAAACGCCTCTGCGTCGAGCACCTGACACGAGTCATCACCGCATCCAAGAGAGAAGGTCGTCCCGAGGACAACGAGCATGACAAAATCTCTCATCGATCCTATGATACTAGCTCTGTCGTCACTGGACATCCGGCACAGGGTGTGCACATGTGCGCATTCTCACCTGTGACTCGTGTTCATGATCTGTAGATAGCGTGGAATCACTGCGAGCGCTCTCGCCGTCCTGTTTGGCGTGTTTCCGGGGTGCGAGTGTGGGGGCACTACTACCGGCGCCACTGGAGTCACACCTGACTGCTTGCTCTGTGCGGACGTAACTGCTGGCTACGACGGTGATTTCTGCCAGTGCCTAACGCTCGCGGATAGCTACAACGGCTTTTACTGTCGAGATGACTCGACCTATACTGTGGGGATTCTTGCCGATGAGGATCTCTGCGATGATATGGGGGGACATGGAACTGCGCCCCCCTTCTTGCGTGCTCGAGTGCGCCATCAACACCCTCCTACTGTTCTACGTGGACTCCAGGGGCGTCGATCTCTCTATCCATGGGGGTATATGTGATCAATGGCGCATTTGTAAACTCGGTGCTGTCGCTCGAATCACATGAGGATACTGTCGCTGCGGTTCTTGCGACGTACGGCATGGGCGAAACATCCTACGAGCTTACCGTTGATCGCGGAGGAACGGAGATCGAGTTGGAGTACTACATCGCGTACACGCTGTAGTGGCCGGCGGTTATCGCGGTAGGGTCGCGGTTAAGAAGTTCAAGCCGGGAATTTGGGCAAGGCGCCGGGTACTCGGAGGCTCATGGAGGCTGAAGCGCTGACGGCGCATGGACGCTCGACGAGGTGCGCCAACCGCTTCAACAGTCCCGCGAGATGCGTTCGTAGACCAGTTCACCGCCCTTGCCGGGCCTTCGGACGCGACGTCGACGGCTGGACGCGCGAAGCCGAGCGCGACCCCTCGGCGCGCGCTTACGCGAACATCCTCAACTGCCCAGGAGGACAGGGTCGTGGCGGCGCGCGGGCGCCGTGCGGTCGCTCGGCGATGGCGCCGGGATCGGTGACGACCTCCACGATCTTCATCCGCCCGCCGCACTTCGAGCAGACCGTGACGTCGACGGCGAAGACCCGCGCGAGGAGGTGTGCCCAGCCGATGCGGCGCGGTGTCATGGTCGCCTCGCGGCGGTTACGATTTTTCAGCCGGGAATTTCGGCGAGGCGCCGGGTAGCCGGGTACTCAGAGGCTCGTGGAGGCTGAAGCGCTGATAGCTCACGGATGTTCCACGGGGTGCGCCAACCGCTCAGCAGACCCGCGAGATGTGTCTGATCGGCCAGGAATGATGGGAGGCCGCGGGAGGTCTCCGGGTTCTGGAGGCGATCGATCGTCGCCAGGGTGGTGTGCTCGCCTCTCTCCGGGAGGCGGCGCCCGACGATCCCAGCGCCGCGGCCGAGACGGCGAGTCTGACCGTCGTCCGCGACCTCGCCCACGCCTTTGACGGCTTCGACTTCGCCACAGACGACCCGGCAGAGCTGGGTCGCCTGGTCCTCCGCCACCTCGTGCAGGAGGCCACCGTCGAGCTCCAGCGCGCCCCTGCGCCCACCTCTTGACGGCGACCGGCCTCTCGGCGAAGAGTCGTCCCATGCGATCCATCCTCACGATCACCCTGCTCAGCCTCCCGCTCGTCCTCACCGCCTGCAAGAAGGAAGGGGACACAGACAACCCCTCGGTCGTCGACGGCATCACGAACGACGTGGACAATGAGGTCAAGGACGCCGACGAGAGCTGGGACAAGGCCGTCGAGGACGTCAAGGGCGCCGGCGATGACATCTCCGACGGTGTCTCGAGCGACGACGACGACGACGACGGCGACGACGACGGGGACGCCGACGCCGAGTCGAGCGACGACGCCGAGGAGTAGCGGCGCAGCTCGGCTCGCCGCGTGGCTGAGCCTCGTCTCGCGCGGGCGCGCACGCGCACGCGCGGATCCGACCTGCGACCGCGGCTGCCCGTCCGGGTATGCTCGCAGCGGCCTCGGCGTGCCTCTTCGGCGCGCCGGCGAGTGTGGCGAGATGGCATCAGGACACAGCAAACTACGGACCGCCCGCGACATCCGCGAGGGCTACGAGGGGCGCCGCGTCGCCTGGATCGACTGGGACAGCGGCTTCCGCCGGAGCGGGCTCAAGGTCGGCGACCGCCTCGTCGGCGACAGCGGCGGCGACTACAGCCCGGAGGCGATCGAGGAGGGCGCGGTGATCGGCGCCAGCGAGGGCCGCCGCATCGACGACCTGGGCCTCGAGGCAGGTCAAGCGATCACCCTGCACGTCGAGCGCCAGGCGGCGATCGGCGGCCCTGGCGAGCGCCTGAGCTTCACCGCGCCGCTGGTCGAGCACCGGACGACCCGTGACGCCGAAGGGCGCCGCGCCTTCGGCGAGGACGGCCCAGCCCACGGCGAGAAGGACGGCTTCACCTACGCCTACAGCCCCTGGTACGACACCTTCCGCGACCTCGTCGAGACCGTTCTCCTCGGCTGGGACTACACCTCGGGCTACGACACGCGGCGCCTCAGCGAGCGCCTCGGGGAGCACCGCGTCCGCGTCGAGCACCTCGAGGCGAACTATCCCGGCGCATTCGCCCGGGCCGCCCGCGAGGACCTCGACGCCGCCCTCGAGCTTCTCGCCGGCGAGCCGCGCGAGCTGACGGAGGCCGATCTCGAGTATCGCAAGCTCGGCGACGTCCGCGGGGCGCAGGTCAGCGAGGCCGCCGATCGGGCGCTCGCCGCCTACCTCGCGGCGGCGGAGGGGGCGGGCGCCGGCTTCGTCGACGCGCCCTTCCCGGTCCCAAAGCCTTCGAGGTCGACGTCAGCGAGCTCGTGGGTCGTCGGATCCGCCTCCCGGAGATCGGCGACCGCGACCTCCTCCTCGAGGCGAAGCGCTCCTGGTACCGCTTCGGGCGCTCCCAAGGGCTCTACGTGATCAGCCGCCAGGACCCGACGACGCGGCCCCTCTTCCGCGCGGTCGACGAGTACATCGAGAAGGTCGATCCGAACCTCGGGCGCCGACGGCTCACCTTCCTGGGCGCGATCGAGGCGACCCCCGCCCTCGTCTCTGACGTCCGCCGCAGCCAGACCGAGGTCGCCCTGCGCGTGCGGCCGCTCGCCGCCCTGGTCACGGACCACGAGCGCCCCGAGCACCGCCTCTTCGTCGACATGGAGGCGGCCGCGAGCGCAGCGGCCGAGGGCGTCGAGGTCGAGGCCTTCGCCGGCGAGGCCGCGCTCCTCGCCGTCGGCCGGCCGGAGCTGACGCCGGAGCTCGACCCCGCGGGGGTGATGCGGGTCCTCTTCGACTGCCTCAAGCTCGGCGACTTTGACACCTTCCTCGCCTGCTTCGCGACCTGGAAGGTGCGCCGCCACTACGACCGCGCCGGCTCGTCGAGCTATGTCGACCTGAGCTGGGTGACCCTGAACGAGCGCGACGCCGTCAGCGTCTGGGACAGCTCGCGGCGCGAGCTCCTCGCCGACGTCTACGGCCTCGAGATCGCGGGCGTCAGCGCGCCCGAGCTCGTTTTCGACGCCGCGAGCGAGCCGATCGCCGCCTTCGATCCCGCACCAGAGCCGGCAAGGGTCGAGCGCGTCCGGGTCGTCGTCGACCACATCGGCCGCGCCGAGGCTGGCGGCGACGGCCCCCCGCGCTACCGGACCTTCGCCGGCGGCAAGTACCACCGCAAGTGGACCCTCGAGCGCCTCGACGACGGTCCCTGGCGGGTCACCAGCGCCCAGCCTATCTGAGGAGACGCGACATGGCCTTCAACAAGCGACCCAAGGAGCTCCTCGACGCGCTCGCCGAGCTCGAGCTCGAGGCGAAGAAGGCGGAGAAGATCCGCCGCGGCCTCGAGAGCTACGCCCGCGCCCGCGAGGGCCGGCTCCACAACCTCCTAGAGCTCCTAGAGCCCGGCAAGAAGCCGAACCTCAAGGTCTGGCTCGACAAGGGGATGGCGGCGATCCGCGACGCCCACGACACCTTCGCCAAGCTCGACGAGGGCAACGCCTGGCTCGCCGGCGTCGCCACCCAGGAGCACACGTTCTTCTTCCGGATCTTCCGCCTCGGCGCCGTCGCCCACCGCGACAAGATGGTCGCGCAGACGCTCAACCTCGAGCAGGCGATGAAGGAGTTTGAGAACAAGTGGGAGAAGATCCGGGGCAGCGACAAGAAGATCGACGAGCGCCTGAAGAAGACCGCGGAGGAGTACGACAAGCTGCTGGTCGAGGCGGCCCGCTGCGCCTCGGCGACGGAGAAGCAGGCCCATGAGCGGATGCTCGACAGCTTCGACAAGGCGCTGAGCCTCGGCGTCCGCGGGGCCCAGCTCGGCGCCGTCGGCAAGGTCCTCCAGCTCGCGACCAAGACGATCAAGACCTGCCTCGATCAGACCAAGGCGCGGCGCCTCGAGATCTTCGCCCTCCTCTCGCGCGAAGAGCAGGTCTTCACGACCTTCAAGGAGACCCGCGAGATCGTCGCCGAGTTCCTGCAGGACAACGGCTACCCGATGATCAAGGACGCGCTCGACGACGGTGAGGACGCGCTGGGCGACCTCGCCAAGGGCATGGTCACCGACGGTCAGAGGGCGGACGCGGCGGAGTTCGCCAAGGAGGCGCGCGACGAGCTCGGCAAGGTCTTCAGCGCCGCCGAGCGCCAGTACAAGGACTTCGCCCGCAAGCACGAGCACCTCTTCTTCGGCCCCCTCGGCGGCGCCTACATGCAAGAGCTCGCCGAGAACGACGACTGGAAGCGCTTCTCGCGGTCCTGGAAGGAGCACCGCCGCGACTTCGACGACCACCTGCGTGAGCGGACGCTGGCGGCGAGCGAGCGCAAGATCCTCGAGGTTAGCCTCGACGGTCTCGACGACGACGCCCGCCGCGAGGTCTACAACACCCTGCGCTCGGCCTGCGCCGATCTCCTCAAGGCGTGGAACGCCTGGAAGGACTTCACCAAGGATCCGGAGTGGATCCTGGGCAGCCGCGAGGATGTCCAGAGCATCCTCAAGGCGCTGCGCTGAGCAAAATGTGCGCGCACGGTCGAACCCGCCAGGCACGCGGTCGCCTGCGGCCTAGCGCCGCAGCGGCCCGCCGAGGGCTCTGCGATCTGCCTGCTCGAGTATCATCCGCGCGTGGGGAGCCGACCTCAGCCGACGCATCGCCTGTCCGCGCGGGCCCTCGTGGCCGGCCTCCTCTCGGCGATCGCGTGGGCCCCGGGCTGCGGGGCCAGCCCATCGCCGACCGCCGACAGTGACGGCAAGGTCGAGGCCCCGGCGCTGGATCCTCGGCGCTGCAAGCCGGCTCCGGGCGCCAGCGGCTCGCCGAATACGATCGAGGAGGCGATCGCCCTCGCCAACAGCCTCCCCTTCCCGGTCACCGCCGAGTGCTTCGTCGAGGCGCTCGATCGGCCCCTGCGCGTCGAGGCCACCCGCAGCAAGAACAGCGTCCAGCCGGCCGTGGGCGAGCGCAGCCCGCGGATCTTCCTCTGGACCACCGACGCGCTGGTGGTCGCCCTCGTCATCGACGGCGACAAGCGCGACCTGGTGGAGTTCAGCCAGTTCGTCACCCCCAAGCGCAGCGTCAAGGCGGAGCTCCTCTTCCCCCTGGAGGCCCCCGCGACCGTCGCGAGCGCGCTCGACCGGGTCCGCAACCCCGAGCACCCGAAGATCACCAGCTGCTTCGTCTGTCACGACAATGAGCGCGACGAGCCGACGATCCCCGGCGGCCGCAGCTCGCTCGCCCTCCGGCCCCGCCCCTCGAGCCTCGTCGATGTCGCCTCCCTCAAGCGCGAGCACGAGCTGTGCGACGCGAGCCGCGAGCCGGACCGCTGTCGCTGGCTCGAGGCGCTCGTCAGCCATGGGCCGATCGAGCACCGCCCCTTCGACGACGCCCTCTCGCTCTTCTAGACGACCCTCCTCGGGCACGTCGCGCTCTCCTCGTGCGCTTGGACGCTCCGCTCTCGGGCCCGCTCGGTCGATGCATGAAGCACCCAGACAGGCCCGAGCTATCGACCCGCTCCGAGCGGGCGCCCATCCGCGTCCTCAAGGATCACGACGACAACGATGAAAGCTGCGAGAGCATGAGCCCGCCGCAGACCAGCAAGCTCAGGAGCCCAGCGACCGCTCCTTCGCCGTCGACGACGACGTCGCAGAGGAACCCGAGCTCGCGGCGATCCTTGGCGAGCCCGAGGTACACCCCGCCGTAGAGCGGCAGAAGGTTGAAGACGTACGCGACCGGTGAGAGGCCGAGGAGCTCGACCCCGACGACGACGAGCAGCGCGGTCGCGCCGTTGAGGATGATCAGCGCCCGCCGGGTCCGCTCGACCCCGAAGACCACGGGGAGCGTCATGGTCCCGCTCTCCCGATCGCCCTCGACATCGCCGATGTCGAAGAACACCGTGTTGATGAAGAAGCGGGCCAGCACCCAGAGACAGGCGAGCAGCGCCGCCCGCGATCCTGCGATCGGCACACCTGACACCACCAGCGGCAGGAGCCCCGCGGTCGCGGCCCAGGTGCCGGCGACGTAGATCGACTTGAGGCCGGTGACGTCCTTGATCCGGCGAAAGCGGGCCCCCGCGGGGAGCAGCGGCGACGCATAGAGCACCCCCGCGAGGAGCGGCAGGGCGAAGAGGAGCGCCACCCAGGCGCCCTCTCGGACCGCGAGCACAGCCCCACCTACCAGGCTGAGGGCGGCGAGGCCGAGCAAGGGCGTACGCCATCGACGGATGAAGCCGCTCCGCGCCGGATCGTTGACGTCATCCTGCGGATCGAACCTCACGACCTTGTCAAAGGTGTAGACCACGTACATCGCCGCGGTCGGCAGGCCGACAGCGAGGGGCGAGAGCGGCGCCCCGCAGAGCACCAGGGCCGCGGCGGCGAACCCCCCCGCCGTCATCGCGATGAGCACGTTGGAGTAGGCGAGGCTGAGGAGGAGACGACGCATCGGCGGTCGCGATCGATACCACAGGAGCTGTCGCCCCCCACGACGTCCTGGACCGTCGAAAGCGCGCATAGAGCCACAACTCTGCCCCGCGCGGCCGCAGGACCGTGGTCTGTCGCCAAACCTGGACACCCGCCCCAGGCCAAAGGGTGTAAGGATAGGAGCAGCGTCGCCACGCTCATCGGCGCTGCTTGGAGCCCCTGATGTCGCTCGTCCGTATCACCCTTCGCCGCACGGGTCGCCTCGTCGGCAGCTCGACGCTCCTCGTCCTCATCGCCTGCACGACCGCCTGCGACGCTGGGGGGAACTACGCGTCCGCCGGCGATTTCGAAGGGGGCGTCGGCCAGGGCGGCGCTCAGGACTTCGGCCAGTTCAAGAAGATCCTTGAGGACGGCGAGATCCCAGCGCCCGAGACCATCGACGATGTCGGCTTCTTCAACGAGCACAAGATCGAGCTGCCCGCGGCCGCGTGCGCCGAGAACGTCTGCATGCACGGGCTCTTCGGCCAGATGGGCAACATGATCAACGGCTCGAATTGCACGACCGTCCTCGTCGGCATGAACACGCCGATCGATCCCGCGCAGCTCGAGCGACCGCCGCTCAACCTGGCCCTCGCGATCGACGTCAGCGGATCGATGTCCGGCGAGAGCATGTTCTACGTGCGCAGCGGCCTGGAGCGGATGCTCAGCTCCATCGAGCCTGGAGACCGGATCTCCCTCGTCACCTTCTCCGACCAGGCGAAGATCGCCGTCAACGGCGTGAACGGGGATGATGTCGCCCTCGCGCAGGCGATCGACGGGCTCGAGGCCGACGGCGGGACCAACATCTACGACGGCCTCCGCACCGCCTTCGAGCTGGTCCAGGCGAACGCCGACGACGACCGGCAAAACCGGGTGATCCTCCTCTCCGACGGGGTCGCGACCGCAGGCCTGACGAGCGGCGCCAAGATCATCGACATGGCCAGCGCCTACAACAGCCTCGGGCTCGGCCTTACGACGATCGGGGTCGGCACCGACTTCGACGTCGAGCTGATGCGGACGCTGAGCGAGGGCGGCTCCGGTGCCTTCTACTTCCTCGAGGATCCGAGCGCGGTCCAGGAGGTCTTCGTCGAGGAGGTCACCGCCTTCACCGTACCGCTCGCCGAAGAGGTCACGATCGACGTCGACATCGGCGACAACTACACGCTGCGCGGGATCTACGGGACCAAGCGCTTTGAGGCCACAGGCTCCAGCGGCTCGATCACGATCCCCAACCTCCAGCTCGCCCACCGCGAGAGCGCCGACGATAACCAGGGCGGCCGGCGCGGCGGCGGCGGGGCGATCCTCCTCGAGATTCTCCCGGCCGAGGGAGCGACCGAGGAGAAGGGCTATGTCGGCGACCTCAAGCTCCGCTACCGCGACGCCCTCTCCAAGCAGCTCGTCGAGCAGAGCGTCACGGTCGACGCCCAGCTCGCGCCCAACGACAGCGGCCGCTTCTTCGAGACCGAGAGCGTCGAGAAGGGCTTTGTCATGCTCAACATCTTCGTCGGCCTGCAGATGGCGGCGACGCGGGCCCAGTCCGGCGACGATCAGGGGGCGCTCAACCTCCTCCTCGGCCTCGACGACGCGGTGGATGCATGGCTCGCAGACAACCCTGACTACGACATCGAGGATGACCTCAAGTACATCCGCCTCTTCAGCGCGAACCTCCGCGATCGCGGCGCTGACGAGCCGCCTCCGGGGCAGCCGCCGCCGAACCCGTGGCCACAAGACTGACGCGGTAGGGCGCAGGCCGACGCTCGATCCCGTCGCGCCGCGTCGCGTCGCTCGAACGATGCGGGCCGCGGCCGCCCTGCCCTCGCTGCGGTCATCGCAGAGTTGGCCTCCGTCGGCGCTCAAGGGCCGCCGGCCGACTCCCGTCCGCGACGACGACCTCGCCAGCCACGACGACGAGGAGGACGCGCCGCACGACCGCTCCCCCGGGACGGGTCGACGCGCGCGAGGCCACGACGGCGATCCCAGCGTCGACGCGCGACCGTCGATCCCGACGCTCGAAAGCGCGACCCGATCGCGCTCACGCGAGCTGCATGGGCGAGGTCGCGCGCCGGTCGATCTGGCCGCGGGGTCATCTCCTCTCCTACACTCGGGCGCGGCGACAGCCATCGCGGCTGAGCTAGGACGGAGCGCGCGTGGGACAACGACCAGGGACGGTGATCGGCGTCGGCGAGCGGATGCTCGAGCTGAGCAACGAGCGAGCTGTGATGTTTCCGAAGGAGCGGATCACCAAGGGTGATCTGGTCGACTACTACCTCGAGGTCGCGGCGGTGATGCTGCCCCACCTCGAGAACCGACCGCTGACGGTCGAGCGCTTCACCAAGGGGATCGGCGCCCGCGGCTTCATCCAGAAGAACGCCTCTGAGCACTACCCGGAGTGGATCCGCAGGTCCGAGGTCCCGAGCCGCGCCCGCGCCGGCGAGGCCTCCAACCACGTCGTCTGCGACGAGGCGGCGACGCTGGTCTTCCTCGCCAACCAGCGCTGCGTCACCTACCACATCACGCCTGTCCAGTGCGACAGGTTAGAGCTGCCGGATCGACTGATCTTCGACTTCGACCCGCCGGACGCCGGCGAGAGCTCCTTCGCCGCGGTTCGGGTCGGCGCCCTCGCGGTCGGCGAGCTGCTCCGCGAGTGCGGCCTCACCCCCTTCGTCAAGACCTCGGGGAGCAAGGGTCTCCACGTCGTCGCCCCCCTCGACCGCAGCGCCCACATCGACGAGGTCCGGGCCTTCGGCAAGATCGCCTCCGAGCTGCTCGCCCGCCGCGACCCCGATCGCTTCACCGTGTCGATGGCGAAGAGCGAGCGCGCCGGTCGGGTCTTCCTCGACTACCTCCGCAACGGCTACGCCCAGACCGTCGTCGCCCCCTACAGCGTCCGCCCCCTGCCCGGCGCGCCGGTGTCGACGCCGCTGACCTGGGAGGAGCTCGAAGAGCCGACGCTCCACGCCCAGACCTACACGCTGCGCAACGTCCGCGAGCGCCTCCGCGAGCGCCGCGACCCCTGGGCGGGGATGGACGCCCACGCGGGGTCGCTGGACGACGCCAGCCTCAACCTCGACGCGATCCTCGCCAAGGCGTGAGCCCAGCGGCGAGGCCCGCCGGGGCTGAGCAGCAGCTCAGCGGAGGGTCAAGGGCAGCTCGAGAGAGGTCCCGTAGACGTAGTCGCGGTGGTCGATGAGGATCGGGTCGAGGGCCGCCGCGGTCGCCTCGTCGAGGTGCTCAAAGGCCGTCCGCAGCGCGTCCGACATCGGGCACTGATCCGGCGGCAGCGGCCGAAAGAGGGCCATGAACGCGGCGCTGTAGAGGTCGACCGCGGTCAGGCTGTCGCCGATGTAGAACCGCGATCCGGCGCCGCGCTGGCGGTGGAGGATCCCGGCGAACATCCCGAGCAGCGCGACCACGCGGGCTCGGTGGAGCTCCGCCTCCTCCGGTCGATAGCCGTACTTGGGCGCGAGGTAGCCGGCGACCCTCGGGGCGAAGCCCGGCTCACCGCGGAGGCCGGCGTGGATCGACATCAGCCGACGCGACCAGCCGAGCCCCCCCTCGCCGCACAGCTCGTGGGAGAGCCCCATCATCTCCGCCCGGGCCCGGGGATCGGCGGGGACGAGCGACGGGGTCGGCTCTAGCCGCTCGGCGAGGAGGAGGATCTGATCCCAGCCGGCGCGCGGCGGCTCATCGCCGTAGATCGCGACCGGTCCGCTGCGCTCGCCTGTCCAGGCCACCTGCGCCGGGTCGCGCGAGTCGAGCGCGACCGCCAGCCAGGGGATCTTCTTCACGTGGAGGATCCCCTTGGCGGCCTCCCCCCAGGGGCTCGGGACCCCCGTGACGACCACCATCCGCAGGCCCTCGGCCGCCTTCGCGCGCTCTAGATCCGTGAACTCAACCGGCATCCGCGGAGCGTAGCGCGGCCACCTCGGCCGGCGCTACCCCGGCGCGCTCCGGGACCTGCGGGGGCTCGCCGATGTGCACCGGCTCCATCCGCCGCCGCCGCGGGCGACAGCGCGGCTCCTCCGGTCCACAGCGAAAGCGGACGTGGATGTGGCCGTCGTGCCCGCGGGAGTGGCGGACCAGCGCCTTCTCGTTGCCCTGGCGGTTGGGCCAGGCGATGATCGGCTTGAGGTCCTCGGCGATCACCCCCTCCCAGAGCGCCGCCTGGTAGAGCCGACGCTGGAGCGGACCCTCGAGGAAGATCACCTCGACCTCCTGGGTCTCGACCAGCGCCCGCACCAGCTCCCAGGAGGCCGCCCAGTCGATCTCGTCGGCGTTCGGGGCCACCGTCGTCGGCAGGCCGGGGAGCAGCGGCAGGCGGATGTCGACGTCGCGCCCCGACTGGTGTGAGCGGTGCGGCGGGAAGCGGCCGCCGCGACGGCGAGAGATCGAGCCGATGACGATCGACCCCTCGTAGCCCGAGGAGTAGCGGAACTCGCCCAGCCCTTGCAGCAGGTTGCGCAGCGTGTGGCTCGACCCCCACAGCCAGCGCTCGTGGCCGCGATCGTAGAGGTCGCTCTCCGGCAGCTGGATCCCGTTCGTCAGCCGACCGCGGGCCGGCTTGCCGCGGCTGAGCGCCCCGTCCAGCCCCTCGGGCAGCGCCGGCGGCGAAGGACCGTTGCGGAGGTTGACCGTCTGCGGCCGCCCGGGGTCGATCCAGACCGTCAGCTCCAGGCCCGGCTCCAGCGACTTTGGCCGCGGCCAGTTCACCCCCAAGAGATCGTGATAGTCGACGCGGTGCTTGATCGCGATCGACGACCAGGTGTCGCCGTCCTCGACGACGTAGGTGATCTCCTGCCGCGGCGGCGGCGTCTTGCGGGCGAGCACCCGCAGGCGCGTGCCGGTGCGCAGCTTGGCCCGCTTCGAGTCGAGCTTGTTCCACTCGACGAGATCGTCGCGCTTCACCCCGTAGCGCGCGGCGATCTGCGAGAGCCGCTCGCGGGGGGTGACGACGTGGCGGATCCACACCCGCCCGGCGCCCGAGCTCTTCTCCTCTTCGCCGGTCCCGCTCGCGTCGGCCCCCTCCCCATCGATCCCGTCGCCGTCCCCGTCGCTCCCGCTCGCGTCGACCCTCTCCCTATCGACCTGGACGACGGTCTCCTCCTGTGCCTCTTCGGAGGCGCCCTGGCCGGCCAGCAAGGACAACGCTGTGAGCGCTGCGAGCACCGACCAAGGGTATCCGATCGCTCCCCGCCGATGCACCACCGCGCGGTCGCGGCGAAGGCCGCTCTCTTGACCTAGCCCGCGACCAAACGGCGCCCAAGGCCGCCTCGGCCGCCTCGGCCGATGAACCTCGCGTGTACCGGCCAGGCCCGGGCCGAAGCGCGCGCGACCGTTCACCCCCCGCTTCCGACCGTTCGCCCCGTTCGCGGGCCTAAAGCCCTCCAGCGCCGCGTAGAAGCGATGAACCAGGAGCTTGAGATGTGGAGTGAATGGAAACGACTCTTCCAGGAGCGGGCGAGCAGACCCCTCCCGCCGATCCCCGAGACGATCGACCTCCCGCCGCGATGGCGAGCGCCGGTCGCACGCTCCCTCGCCCGATTTCAGATCGGCGAGGGCGGTGAAGGACGGATCGCCAACGAGATCCGCCGCGTCCAGCTCGCCAGCATCGACGACGACTACCGCGACGCGCTCCGCCTCTTCGTCCGCGAAGAGGGGCGCCACGCCAGGATCCTGGGGACCATGGTCCGCGCCCTCGGCGGGGAGCTGTGCCGCGAGACCTGGACCGAGCGCCTCTTCGTCCGCGGTCGTCGGCTCGCCGGCGTCCGCCTCAAGCTCCTGGTCCTGCTCGCCGCCGAGGTCGTCGGCATCGGCTTCTACGGTCAGCTCGCCGGAGCCCTGGACGAGGGCCCGCTGCGGGACGCGCTGCTCCAGATCACCGGCGATGAAGAGGATCACCTCCGCTTCCACGTCGACTTCTTCCAGCGCTCGATCCGGGGATCTCGCGGTCGTCGCGCGCTCTTCACCGCCGTCTGGCTCGGGGTCGCCTCCCTCGCCTGCGGGCTCGTCGTCCTCGACCACCGGCAGACCCTCGCGGTGACGGGGATAGGCCCGCGCGACGCCGCCCGGGACTACCGCGATCGGATCCTCGCGGTCCTCCGCGCGACCCTCGCGACCGAGGCTCCGCTCACCTCTGCGAGAGGTCGCCCCGCGGCCAAGGCCAAGGACTGCGACCGGGAGCCAGGCGAGGCCGCTCAGGTGATCCCGAGGCGTCGCCTCAGGCGTCGCGCCGCCTGACGGGCGATCGGGACGATCCCGCCGCCCCGCATGTGCGCCCTGTAGCCGCCGGTCTCGAGCGGCTCCAAGCGTTCGACCCGCTCTAGGTTGATCAGCGCCCGCCTGTGCACGCGCTCGTAGATCGAGCTCGGCAGCCGCTCCTCCAGCTCCTGGAGGCTGAGATCGCTGAGGTGCTCGCCGTCATCGCCGCTCAGGGTCACCAGCGTCCCGTCGAAGGTCGCGTGGGAGATCGTCCGGGGATCGAGGAGCACGACCCCGTCGCGGGTCGAGACGGCGAGCCGCTGGAACGGTCGATCGGTCGACGACAGCGGCTGCAGGGGCCGGGCGCGGACCCGGTCGAGCGCCCGTCGCAGGCGAAGCGCGTCGATCGGCTTGAGCAGGTAGTCGACCGCGCCGACGTCAAAGGCCGCCAGCGCGTGCTCGCCGTAGGCCGTCGTGTAGATGATCTCCGGGCCGTGCTCCGGGAAGAGCGCGCCGGTCTCGATACCGCTGAGCCCGGGCATGCGGATGTCGAGGAGGACCACGTCGATCGCCGAGTCCGCGGCGAGGACCTTGAGCACCTCCGCGCCGCCCGAGCACTCGCCGGCGATCGCGATCCCAGGGAGCTCGCCGAGGAGCCGCAGGAGGCGGCGTCGCGCGAGCTCCTCGTCGTCGGCGATCAGGACCCGAAGATCACGCGTCGCGCTCACAGCCCCCCCTGCTCCGCACTGGCGCCAGCCTCCAGGCCCCCAACCGCAAGACCACCTAGGCGACCTCCGCGGGGGCGCTGGTCGGCACGGCGATCGTCGCGACCGTCCCGTCCTCCTCCGCTTCGATCCGCAGCGACGCCGCGCCGTCGTAGGCGAGCGCGAGGCGGCGCTCGATCATCGGCACCCCCTCGCCGCCGGGGCGGCGACCGCCGAAGCGCCCGGGGTTGCGGATCGTGATCACGCAGCCATTGTCGGCGCGGCGGACAGAGAGCACAACCTCGCCGACATGCCCCGCCGCGGGTCCGTGCTTGATCGCGTTCTCGACCGCCGGCAGGAGGAGCATCGGCGGCAAGCTCATGCCCTCGACCTCGGCGTCGACCTCGATCCGCGAGACAAAGCGGCCGGGGTCGCGGATCCGATGGAGCTCGAAGACGTCGCGGCAGAGATCGATCTCCCGGCGGAGCGGCCACTGCGGCAGCTGAGCCCCGGCGAGGATCGTCCGCAGCATCGTCGACAGGCGGAGGATCGCCGCCTCGGCGACCTCACCGTCCTCGCGGCACCACTCGGCGATCGCGTTGAGGGTGTTGAAGAGGAAGTGCGGGTCGAGGTGCGAGCGGAGGGCGAGGAGCTGCGCCCGCTCGGCCTCTCGAGCGAGGCCGTCCGCCCGCTGGCGCTCGCGCTCGAGGTTGCGCTCGAAGTCGATGTCGCGCCCGAGCCCCCAGCCGCCGACCCAGAAGAGCGCGAGCGAGACCGTCAGGCTCTCCTGGCCGGTGAGGAAGGTCGTCCCGACGCCGAAGGCCCAGGGCACGCCGAGGCCGAGCGTCCCGACCACGACGCCGCCGGCGAGGCCGTAGCCGACGAGCCCCGCCCAGTGAGGCGCCCCGGACCCCAGCGGCCGCAGCCGTCGCCAGAGATAGGGCGCGAGGAGGACGAAGGTCAGGCACATCAGGGCGCCGATCGGCAGGGCCAGGACGTCGCGCGAGAAGCTGTGCTGAGCGGCGACCAACGGCGCGCAGACCAGGAGGATCGGCACCAGCCGCCGCGGCGCGCCGAGGGCCGCCATGGTGTCCGCGAAGAGCCCGCGCGCCTCGCTCATGGGAGCCCCGCACGCGCCCCGCGGACCCAAGGGAGGTGGGAGCGAAGAGCCCCGCGACGCTTGCCGACGGCGTTCATCCAGGCGGTTCGGAGGAGGATCATGAGATCCATGGCAGCGCTCTGCTTGCGAACGTAGGCGTGGTCGAGCTCCGCCGTCAACTCGGGGCCCTGAGCCTGGCAGATCTGGGCTAACCCGGTCAGCCCCGGCGGCACCGCGAAGCGCCGGCGAAAGGGCGGGTACGCGGCGCTGAGGCGCTCTGCGTCGGCGGGGGTCAGGGGCCGCGGCCCGACCAGGCTCATCTCGCCGACGAGCACGTTGAAGAGCTGGGGCAGCTCGTCGAGGCCGCGCTGGCGCAGCCACCGTCCGAGCGGGGTCGGGCGTCGGTCCTTCGGGTCCGCCTCGGTCGTCATCGTCCGCAGCTTGAGGATCCCGAAGCGGCGACCGCCGGCGCCGACCCGCGGTTGGCGGAAGAAGATAGGCCGCCCCTGACCGACGAGCACCACCAGCCCGAGAACGCCGATGAGACCGGCGAAGAGCGGCGCCAAGGGGAGGAGGAGGGCCAGGTCGAGGGCCCGCTTTGCCCGGCGATCTCGCATCACGCGGCCTCCTCAAGGCAGGAGAGGTCGAGACAGGGGAGGATCGCCGCGGCGAGCAGGATGAAGGGCCCGACGAGGGCGACGAGGGCGACGAGGGCGACGAGGGCGACGAGGGCGACGAGGGCTGCAGCGCTCAGGCCCCCGCCGAAGGCGAAGTGGATCGGTGTTGGCATCGTGTCTCCTCGTCGACACTGGGCGACCGCGGAGCGGCGCGGGGGCCCGACCCGAGCCAGCGGTCGTGCCCCGGCGCTGAACGGTCGCCCAGACCCGGCGAGCGGCCTCCCGAGGCGGGGCGGATCCGCGCTACTCTGTGGGCCCAACCGACAGACCCAGACCCAAACCCAGGACCAGCACCTATGCCCTTCGATGACCACCTCGCCGAGCGCCTGCGCGATCTCTTCGGGATAAGCCCCGAGATCAGCGAACGAAAGATGTTCGGCGGCCTCGCCTTCATGCACCGCGGCCACATGTGCTGCGGGATCCTCGACAAGGAGCTCATGGTCCGGGTCGGCAAGGACGCCTACGAGCCGACGCTCGGGGAGGCCCACACCCGGCCGATGGACTTCACCGGACGGCCGATGACGGGGATGGTCATGGTCGATCCCGCCGGGATCGCCGAGCCCGAGGCGCTGCGAGCCTGGGTCGAGCGCGGCCTGGCGTACACCGGCTCCCTGCCGCCGAAGAAGCCCAGCAAGCCCAAGCCCCGCAAGCGGATCAAGACCGCCAGCAAGCGTCCGTCCTAGCAGGAGCTTCGCCCAGCCTCCCCAGGCGGCCGGGAGGGGATCGGCGAGGCCCCCCTTGCGGAGCCCTCGCGAGCCTCGGGGGCTCCATCGAGCGGCTCCTCCCGAGATCGTTCACCCTCCGCCCACGGCGGAGCTATGGCTGATGCCGCGCGTCCGACCTCCGGCCTCCCCGGAGATCGATCACACGCGACCCAAGCGCGGCGTGAGATGGCCGCGGAAACGCCTCTATCACCGGCGTGGTCGGCGTTCAGGGCAGCAGCGAGCGCTCGCTGGCGCGCGAAGATGCCCGCCCCAGATACATGTCTCATTGGACATGTATTGCGATTTCGCGACGGTCCACCACTTGCATATAAAGTGGCCTTTGGTAGGGTGTTGCCGTCACTTTCCGTCGAGCCTCAAAGCTCCGGTGGTGTGTATGGCAGAGCCGACGAGAACAACGATCACGACGATCCCCACTCTGCGCGCTCAACCAAGGAGAGTCGATGCAGCCCACCCCCGCTGAAACCTCGCAGAGCCAGAGCTCGGATCCCTCCGCAGCGGCATCGTCCGCAGAGCCGCCCCAGTACGTCCGCCACTCCAAGCGGCCCAAGTGGGGCTTGGGCGCGCTCCTCTGGGAGCGCGACGAGAAGCGCAGCTATCGCTTCGAGGACGGCGAGGTCCGCTCCTTCAAGGAGGGCTTCTTCCACTTCCTCGACGCCGTCGATCCGCCGAAGTCGATGACCTCGCTCGAGATCCAGCAGCTCAACGGGGCTGAGAACGGACAGAGCGCGCTCCCGGGCCTGCGCGATCAGCTCATCCTCTTCCTCCACGACTATCCGGGGGGCTTCGCCGGCTCCAAGTGGCTCAACGCCCGCCGCGGCGTCGGGGTCCGCCGTCCGCTCAAGCGCCACCGCGAGCCCGTCATGGCGACCGCCGCCCGCGTGCTCTCCCTCAAGAACATCGACAAGCGCCGCGCCGACGGCGAGCACACGCTCCTCTGGGACGAGGTCACCGACCTCATCGGCAAGACCGATCTCGTCCCCACGGCCCACAGCCGTCACCTGCGCAAGGTGACCCCAGGGCCAGCTCTCAGCGATGCGCTGAGGACCTTCCTCCACGGCGAGGAGCCTGACGTCACCCGCTTCGACGCCTTCCGCCGTGCGGTCGGCGCGTCCCCCTGGACCTGGCCTGTCGCCACCACCCTCCTCGCCCTCTACCGGCCGCTCACCGACGTGCCGATCCGGCCGAGCGTCTTCGGCCTCCAGGCCAAGGCCCTCGCGATCACGATCAGCGCCGGGACGACCCCCTCGGCGCGGGCCTACCGCAGCTACGCCGCCCTCGCCTGCCACGTCCGCGACTGGCTCGTCGCCCATGAGATCCCGCCCAAGGACCTGATCGACGTGCACGACTTCATCTGGGCGACCCTCCGCCCCGCCGCCCGCAAGCGGATCAGCGCCGGAGGGTTCTCCGAGGAGGCGATCGCCGCCGCCTCGATCACGCCGAGGAGCGCCGCCCCAGCAGCCGAGACCGAGCCCGGGCCCGATCCCAGTGACGCCGGTGACCTAACCGCCGCCGCTGAGCCGAGCGACGACGGTGACCCGGCCGCCGACGCCGCTCCAGGGAGCTCCGTCGAACAGCGCGTCGACGCCTAGGAGGCCGCGGGGACAGTCCCCCCGACATTCCCCCCGACAACGGTCCCCGACGACAATCCTCGCCGGTGGCTCCTCGGCGCCCCGGCCCTACGGTCCCCCTGTCGACCCGCCTGTCGACCCGCCCGTCGACCCACCTGTCGACCCGCCCGTCGACCCGCCTGTCGACCCGCCCGTCGACATCCCGTGGATCGAGCGCTCGCCCAGCGCGTACGACTCCAGGACCATGCCGACCGCGCGGGTGTTCACCAGGAGCTCGAGCTTGTCGTAGTTGCTGCCATCGTCACAGGACTGGTGATAGCAGGGGTCGTAGGGCGCCCCGGCGATCCCTCCGTACTCCGCCGCCTGCTCCTCCGACTTGATCCCCTCAGCGCCCGTGAAGACGCCCCCCGAGGGGATCCCCGCGGCGATGAAGGGCCCGTAGTCCGAGCGCCCGTCAAAGGGGGTCTCGAGGGTCATCAAGCCGAGCTCGGCGTAGGCCTCTCCGAGCGCCGCCTCGAGCTCGTCGGAGCCCGCGGGCCCGACCTCGCCGAAGCCCGATCCGTCGCCGTCGTAGAGAAAGCGGGCCGTGTTCGGCGAGGCGATCATGTCGAGGTTGACGTAGAGCGCGATCGCCTCGATCGCGGACTCGGAGAGGTTCCGAATATAGTCCGCGGAGCCGAGGAGCCCGAGCTCCTCCGCGCCCCAAAAGGCCAGGCGCACCGGCTCTCGCAGCTCGCAGCGGGCGAGCTGAACCCCGAGCTCGAGCACCGCCGCGCTGCCCGAGCCGTTGTCGTTGATCCCTGGGCCCTCGGGGACCGAGTCGAGGTGGGCGCCGACCATGATCACACCGGCGTCAGCGGACCCGGGAAGCTCGGCGAGGACGTTCTCCGTGCGCTCGACGGTGACGGCGCTGTCGACCATGACCCGCAGCGAGAGCCCGCTCGCCGTCAGCTGCGAGAACTCCACGCCTAGCTGATAGCCGACGCCGAGCACCGGCAGGGTCGCCGAAGAGGTCAGGCGCGGGACGATCACCCCGCGGCGCTCGGCGGTGTTCCCCTGGTTGAAGATCACCACCGCAGAGGCGCCAGCCGCCGCAGCGTTGCTCTCCTTGATCCGATAGGCGCAGCTACCCCGCTGGATCAGCGCGACGTCGCCGACCGGGAAGCCGACGAAGTCCTCCTCTTCGCAGCCGCTGGTGCTCACGTTGTCGACCCCGAGCTTCAGGTCGACCGCCGTGACCGAGGCCGTCACGTCGCCGGACGCCGAGAAGAGCCCGACTCGAAAGTCGACCTCCGAGACGAACTCACGGGGCCCCGGGCTGACCTCCGCGAACTCTGCGTCGCGGACCTCGAAGCCCTCGTAGGTGACCTCCTGACGGGTGACCATGTACCCCGCCTCGCGGAGCACGCCCTCGACATAGTCCGCCGAGGCGCGGTCCCCTCCGGAGCCGGCGGATCGAGTGCCGCCGTGGGCAGCGGCGATCTCCGACCACGCGTCCATGTGGGCCAGCAGCGCGGCCTCCGTGATCAGCTCCTCCAGCGGCTGCGGACAGCCGTACACCGGCTCCTCCTCGCCGCCACATCCGAGCGCAGTGACGCAGGCCAGAGAGCCGACGGCGGAAGCCAGGCGAGCGACAGAGCTGCGCATCGGCGAATCCTAGCAGGGTTGCACGCAAGACGCCGTCGACCGCGGTCAAAGGTCGAGGCCGAGGGACGAAGCGCGAAAGCCCAGGCGCCCGCGAAAGTCGGCGACGCTCCCCTTGCAGCGAGCCAGCGCCACCTCGTCCAAGAGCAGGTGGTACTCGCCGCCGGCGAGGGCGCAGACCGCCGGCGCCTGACGGTCGATCGCCTCCAGCACCCGCGCATCCGCTCGATCAACGGTGTAGACCGCGACCTGCACCCCGAGCTCCGCCTTGCACGCCCGCCAGTCGGTCTTGCTCTTCGTGCTCTCATTGTCCAGATCGCGGGTGATCTGACAGAGCACGCACCCCTTGAGGAGCACGAGCTGCTCCGCGTCGCTGAGGCCGGCGATCCCGGAGTCAAAGGGGGTGACAAGGACGAGCTTCTCGATTCGCTTTCCCATCGGGCCGGGCACCTCTACCCGACGACTCTACCAAACGTTCTCCTGCGCGCTGACCGGCGAGCCGCCGACCTGCTCCGCCAAATCACGGCAGGCGACGGAGGATCACGCCGGTGTACGGGGCGCTGTCGAAGTGCCCGCCGACCGCGAAGACAGGCCCGCCCGGGACGCCGATGATCGTGTGCAGCTCGTCGGTCACGCCGCTCTCCTCGCGGGTCCAGGCGACCCCTTCAGGGGCGAAGCGACCGATAAAACCGCGCCGCCCGACGACCGTCGGATAGCCCTCCCCGTCGATCCAGGCGCCGTCAAAGCCCTCGTCGTCGGGGAAGCCGAGGCGACGCCACTCACCGTCGATCTGGCGGAGCACGACTCCGGAGCTGCGGCCACCGGCGACGACCACCTCATCCTCGTCACCGGCGATGCCGATCAGGGTCGACCCGGTGGGCGACTCCTGGACGCCCCACGCGGCGCCGTCGAAGTGGAGGATGAGCCCCCCAGAGCCGACCGCATAGACGTCGTCGGCGCTGCGGCCCCACACCTTGTAGAGCGCGTTGCTCTCGCCGACCAGGCCGCTGACGTCGACCTCGCTCCAACCGCCGCCGTCATCGTGAAGTAAGATCGGAGACCCCTCGGGACCGCCGCCGCCCACGGCCCAGAGATCATCCTCGGTCGCGCCCCAGACCCCCCATAGCGGCGCGTCGACGCCGCTCTCGCGATGCTGCCAAAGCCCATCGTCGCGCTGGATCACGACGCCGTAGTAGCCGACCGCGACCCGCATCTCGCCGATGCCGTGGATCCAGCTCAGCCGCGGCACAGGCTCGGGAAGATCCATCACCTGCACCCACGTCTCGTCGACATACTCGAGCGCGACGCCCTGGAGGGGTTGACCGCCGACGGCGATGATCGACTCAGGCCCGTCCGCCCAGATCGAGAAGATCGCCCCGACGTCCTCACCGTACTCGGCGCTGACCGTCCACAGGTGGGGCTCGGGGGGCTCCACGCTAAAGGTCGTGCTCGAACCGCCGCTGCCCTTGGTCGTCGTATCCGCGCCTGTCGTCGTGTTCGAGCTCGTCGTCTCGACCCCGGGATCCGAGCACGCCAAGCCGAGGCAAAGGAGCAGGAGCATGTGGCGCGGGCGGAGACGCATCGACGCCGTCCATAGTAGCCCGCCTGCGAGCGCGCGGGAGCACAGACGAGGAGACAGACGAGGAGACAGACGAGGAGACAGACGAGGAGACAGACGAGGAGACCGTCGCTACGACCCGGGATCCCGCCGAAGCAGGCCTGATCGCCCCCAAGCCCCGCCGCTGTTGGTCGACGGCAAGCGATACGACCGGGGCGCGAGCCGATGGGCTCTCGCGCGGCTCCGCCCAGAGCCCGGCCCGTCGCGCACGTCGCTCTGGCGAGCTCCCTCGGAGCCTGTGGCGAAAGAGCACTCCCGCCTCCGCCTCAGCCGTCGTAGTCGATCCCGTAGTCGATCCCGTAGGCGGCTGCGAGCGAGGTCTGCACTCTGACGAGATCACGATCGTCCTCACCGCGTAGAAGATCGACGAGATGATCCCAGACCGCGGCCACACGGGCGGTCCTCCGCGTCGCCCGATGGCCGACCATGTAGAGCGGACGGGGCCCCGGCAGGCCCGACGCCGGCAGCCTCACAAGTCCCCGGGTCACCCGGCCGTAGAAGCTCGGCAGGAGGAGCAGCCCGACCCCCGCAGCGCAGGCGAGGCGCATGCTCTCGAGGCTCGTCGCGCGAAGCACCACGCGCGCCTCCGGGTAGAGGTGCTGGCGCAGGCGGGCGAGCGACAGGTGCACACGATCTTCAGACCAATCGACCCACGGCCACTCTGCCCACGCCCCCGCGGCGACGGCCGCGAGCGCCTCCCCATCGTCGGCATCGATCCCTCGCTCGCGGAGCAGGCTACGGGCCGCGAAGAGCCCGACCCGGGTCTCGCGCAACGTCGTGATCACCAGGCTATCGCTCGCCTTCGGTCGTACGGTGCGCACCGCGAGGTCGGCCTCCCAGCGCTCGAGATCGACGACGTTCGTGCTCTCGACCATCGCCACCGAGATCTCGGGGTAGCGCCGTGAAAACTCCGGCCAGGCCGGGATGATGATCATGTGGAGCAGCTCGGTCGAGGCCGAGAGGCGGACGGTCCCTCGCGGCGCGTCCTCGGCCCCGAGCAGCGTCTCGACCAGAGTCGCCGAGCGCTCTGTATCCTCGGCTGCCGAGCGCGCTTGCTGGCCAGCGTCCGTCGGCAGCAGCCCCTCGGGCGTCCGGACAAAGAGCGTCTGCCCGACCGCCTCCTCGAGGGCGCTCAGTCGGCGACTGACCGTCGAGCCGCTCATCCCCAGCGCCTCGGCGGCGCGACCGATGCTCCCCTCACGGTAGGCCGCGAGGAAGATCTTCAGATCGTTCCAGTCGAACACGCGCAAGCATACCTGAGCTGTGCACCGCCGAGCTCCGCCAACGAGACAGGGCCCCGCGCGATCCCGCGATCAGGGCTCCAACCGATCGCTCCCGGCCCCCTCAGACCTGCAAGGCCCCCTTGCGATCCTGTGGGCTCCCGCCGGCCACGCTCGCCGGTCACAGTCAGGCCGTGACGTCGACGAGCACGACCCTCCGCGCCTGCGCCCTCGCAGCCCTCCTCGCAGCCTGCGGCATCGCCCCGGCGGTGGCCGAGACCGGTCACGCAGAGCAGGCCCTAGCCGCGGCCGAGACCGCCGCGACGACACTGCAAGCGCGTGCCGCCGGAGAGCCTCCCCCAGCCGCAGCCGCCAGCCCAGACGTCAGCCCAGACGTCGGCCCAGACGTCGGCCCAGACGTCGGCCCAGACGTCGGCCCAGACGTCGGCCCCGCGGCGATGCCCCAGCTCGACCCCAGCTCGACCCCAGCCTTGCGCGGGTCCGTCCTCCATGTCGAGCCGGCCGGGCCCTACACCTACGTCGAGCTCGACGTCGCGGGCGACACACGCTGGGTCGTCGTCATGGACGTCATCGCCCCAGCTCTCGGCGCACCGCTGACCTTCGAGGTCTTCGGCGCCCGCACAAACTTCTACTCCAAGCGGCTCGCTCGCGAGCTCGAGGAGCTCCACTTCGGCCGCCTGAGCTCCCCGACCTGAGCCCTCCAACCCTGCGTTCTCAACCCCCAAGCGTCCCAACCGAAAGCTGATGACGATGACACTGAAACCTATGCCCATCGCCCTGGGCCCCCTGCTCTGCTCCTGCCTTGCCCTCAGCGCCTGTACGGGGGAGAGCCCCGGCGAGACGGGCGACACCTCCACGAGCGACGACTCGACCTCGGACAGCGCAGCACAGAGCGCCACCGACGACGCGACTGGCGACAGCGACGGTACCAGCGACTCGACCACCGGCTCTACCAGTGAGGGCGGCGACCTCTTCCCCGGGTGCGAGCGCAGCGTCTTCGAGGAGGACCTCGTCGTCATCGACACCATGGGCATGCCGGGGCCCGTCCGCTGGTACGGACCCGGCGTCGATCAGGAGACCGGTGAGCTCCTCGACGACGGCGTCACCACCTATCACGTGAGCACGACCTACCTCGCGATGCAGACCAGCGAAGGGGCCCAAAGCGCCTTCACGAGCGTCATCTTTGACGTCAACCAGGCCCTCTTCAGCAACCCCGGCATGGTCGCCGCCCAGATCACCAACTCCCAAGCCTGCAACTCGGCCCGGACCTTCACCGTCTGGACGGATGAGGCAGCGATGATGGAGTTTGTCACCTCCGACGCCCACATCGCCGCCATCGGCAAGATCGGCGAGATCAGCCGAGGAGGCAGCGCCGTCACCTCCTGGGCCGGCGTCCCCGCGAGCGACATCGTCTGGGAGAGCGCCCTCGCCGAGCTCGCAGCGATCGACCCCGCCTACTAACGCGGTAGCTCCTTGAGGATCATACAAGGGACCCAAGTCCCGCGTGCTCTCGCGCCGCAATCGTCGGTCCCCGCGGCTTGGACAAAACACCGCCGTACCGGGCCGTAGTGCAAGTTTTGGCCGAGTCGAGAGGGACGATGAGGGCTGGAGAGCGCGCGGGGCTCTTGCCACAGCCTCCTCGGCTAGGGCCCGCCCGAGCCGACCGGCGGCAGGCTCCGCTCGCAGGCCAAGAGCTCCGCGTAGTGACGCCACTCGGCGCCACCCCGCGCCGCCAGACGGCCCGCGAGGGCGCGCGTCTCGATCGCTCGGGCGAGCCGCTCGTAGCGGGCCGCCTCCCCGCGAAGATCGCCGATCTCGATCTGGAGCCGGTCGGCCTCGCCGCGGGCGTCGAGGTAGGCGCGATAGGTGGCGTCGACCTCGAGGTGCGAGGCGATCGCCGCTCGATCGTCCTCGAGCATCGTCGCGAAGTCCGGATGCCAGGGATCGTCGAGCACCGGCCAACGCCCGAGGATCGCCGCAGCCGCGTCGCCGTAGGCCCGATCCTCCGCGACCTGAGCCTCGAGCAGGGCTCCCTTGCGCTCGTCGATCGCCCGCTCGAGCTCTGCGAGCGCGTCTGCGGCCGAGGCGGGCTCGGCGGGATCGATCCCGAGCTCCGCCCCGAGGGCCCGGATGACGGCCTCCTCCTCGGGCAGGGTGACCGCGACGCTCCTCCCCGCGGCCGGCCCGACCTCGCGGAGCCAACGCTCGCTGGTGGTCGTCGGTACACCGATCCCGCGGGCGGCGATCCGGGCCCGCGTGTGCGCCTCCAGGAGCGAGATCCTGCCGTCGTCGTCGAGGTCGAGCTCCGCCACAGGAAGGCGCTCGCCGTCCCGATCATGGCCGCGCAGGGCCGCCAAAAAGTGCAGGCCGTAGCCCTCCTGCGCCCGCCGGTCGGGGTTGGGATCACAGCCGGAGGCCTCGAGGTCCCAGGTGCTGGCGAAGAGGCCGCAGCGAGGGGCCGTCGCCGCCCCCCTCCCCGGCTCCGCGCCGGCGAACGCGAGCTCGGCAAAGCCCCCCGAAAAGCAGGTGGTGAGCACCAGCGCGAGGGGACGGGCGCCCGCGTCGACGACCTCGGCGAGGTCCGCCACGCTGAGCCGCGACTGTCCCCACAGGGCGATGGTGTTGTCACGCGGTGCCGCGCCGGCGTCACCGTGTCCCGCGATGTAGAGGAAGAGCGGACCCGCTCCAGGCGCCGCGAGGGCCTTCTTGAGGGCTCCTAGCACGGAGCTCGCGCTCGCCTCTGCCGCGACCGGCAGCGTCGTCGGCCGATAGCGCGCGCCACGGCCCCCCCGCGGCGAGAAGAGGTCCGCCAGGGCCATCACCACAGGATCCGCCGCCTCCAGCTCCTCCGCGTCGCGCTGGACCTGGACCGTGCGGGTCCCAGGCCCGCCTGCGAAGAGGAGCACCCCAGGGCTCCCCTCCACGAGCCCCAGGGCGAGCCCGAGGTCCTGCTCGATCGAGACCTGGTTCGACTCGGGGAGCGCTCCGCCGCCGGCGATGATCCAGCGCAGCGACGGGTCGATCTTCGGGTCGAACTTCGGATCGATCTTCGGATCGATCGTCGGATCGATCTTCGGATCGACCCGCGCCTCGACCTCCGCCGTCGCAGGCGGTCCCGCGGCGGGCTCCGGACCGCCCTCGCTCATCACCGCGGGCGTCGACGCGACCGGGGCAGCCTGGGCCTCAGCGCGGCCAGGCGCAGCCCCGCAGGCGCAGCCCAGGAGCAGGGATCCCGCGACCCACGCAGCGGCGCAATCAGTGAGCGATCCTCCCACGCGAGCGTCGAGGATAGCAGCGCGCACAACCCACGAAGACCTCATCTTCACCTCGATCGCGCACTACGCCCGCCTGCTCCGACCCACAGCCGCGAATCGTCCACAGCGCGCGAGTCTGCGGCCGACCTCCCGGGGGACTCGCCGAAGAATTGCACGAAGACCCCCGTTCGGCCAACAATGGCCCCGTCGATGCCGCGCCAAGAGATACCCGTGGAGCCGCTCCCCGAGTGGCGCCTGAGGATCTACCGGACGATCTTCGAGTCGGAGACGCCGGTGGCGAAGGGGTTCGACCTGATCCTCGCGATCGTCATCCTCCTCAGCGTCGTCATCGTCGCGGTCGAGAGCGTCGGCGCCATCGAGGCGAAGATCGGCTTCTACCTCCGGATCCTCGAGTGGATCCTGACGCTCTTCTTCACCGTCGAGTACGTCCTCCGGCTGATCTCGATCCGCAGGCCGTGGAAGTACGCCCTCTCCTTCTTCGGCATCGTCGACCTCCTGTCGATCCTGCCGACCTACATCGGCATCTTCTACACCGGCGCCGGCTCGCTGCTGGTGATCCGGACCCTCCGCCTGGTGCGGATGTTCCGGGTGCTCAAGCTCGCGAACTTCATGATCGAGGCCCAGACCTTGATCAACGCGCTCAAGGCCAGCCGCTCGAAGATCACGGTCTTCGTCACGGTGGTCATGATCATGGTCGTGATCTCCGGGACGCTGATGTACCTGATCGAGAGTCAGGCCGACTCCGGCTTCACCAGCATCCCGCGGGCGATGTACTGGGCGATCGTGACGATGACGACCGTCGGCTACGGCGACATCGCCCCCAAGACCCCGCTCGGTCAGCTCCTCGCCGCGCTCTTGATGGTCTCCGGCTATGCGATCATCGCCGTCCCCACCGGCATCGTCAGCGCTGAGCTGGTCCTGGCGAAGCCCGACACCGTCGTCTCGACCCGCCATTGCCCCCACTGCGCGACCGAGGGCCACGATCCCGTCGCGGTCTACTGCTTCCGCTGCGGCGCCGACCTGGATCCCTCACGGGGCGTCACTCAGCCCCCAAGCCCCGGCGCCTAGCGGCCGACGCGGCCCCGCGGACCCACAGGCCCAGGGAGCGGCGTAGATCGGGTCGGTGATGAGCCACAGCGACTCGGTCTCCCGCGAGCGCAGCCACCTCGCCGAGGGCCCCGCTAGCAGCCAGCGCACCCCGCCACCGACGTTGGTCGCCGGCTCGTTCTCAACCACTCCGAGGTGATCAATCGCGCGCATGGAGAGACTGCGAGCATGGTGGCCGACGCAGATTCGCGCCCGTGTGTCTCGGCGCTCGCAGGTGCACGAGGGGTCGCGAGACGATAGGCTGGAGCGCCGGGCTGATGATGTCTGGGTCTTCGCAGAGGCGGGGGGCGGCAGAGCATGGAGGCTGGAGTCGGGATCATGGTAGGAGCGTGGTGATCGATCCTGACAGGACGTTGGCCTCGTCCGGCGAGTCAGACGGGCAGCGTCCTGGGCTCCAGGGGCTCCGGGGGCTCCAGGGGCTCCAGGGGCTCCAGGGGCTCCAGGAGACCCGCGCCTCGATCCAGGATCCGCTGGAGACCCAGGCGAGACAGGGGCCGGCCCAGGCGAGCCCTGAAACCGTCCAACGGCTGCAGATCGGCCGCTATCTCGTTCTCTCAAGCCTCGGCGTCGGCGGTATGGGGGTGGTCTACCGCGCCTACGACCCGGACCTGGACCGCCGTGTGGCGATCAAGCTCCTCCGAGGCCCGTCGACCGGGGACGCGAAGACTCGCCTCGTCCGCGAGGCCCAGGCGATGGCGAAGCTCTCCCATCCTTCGGTGGTCCAGGTCTTTGACGTCGGCGATATCGACGATGGGGTCTTCGTCGCTATGGACCTCGTCGAAGGCGAGGATCTGAAGGCGTGGATCGACGCCGGGAGCCATCGCTGGGAGGAGGTGCTCGGGGTCTTCGTCCAGGCCGGGGAGGGGCTCGCCGCGGCCCATCGTGTGGGCCTCATCCACCGTGATTTTAAGCCGGCCAATGTTCTCCTCTCCCGCGACCCGAGGACCGGAAAAATTCGCGCTCAGGTCGCTGATTTTGGCCTCGCGCGGCTCGGCGACGGGACTCCCGAGGAGCTCTCAAGCGAGAGCCCTGCGCGCGCCGTGGGGACCCGCGGCAGGATCGAAAGCTCTGCGTTGCAGATCGAGATCACGGGGGCAGGGTCGATGCTCGGGACGCCGGCCTACATGAGCCCCGAGCAGCACGACGGCCTCGTCGTCGACGCTCGAACGGATCAGTTCTCCTTCGCGGTCGCCCTCTATGAGGCTCTCTATCAGCGGCGTCCCTTCGGCGGCGAGACGATCGAGGCGCTCGCGCACGAGTCGAAGCAGCCCCGCCGGCCGCCGCCCCCGCCCGGCTCGCAGGTCCCTGCGTGGCTGCATCGGCTGGTCGTCCGGGCGATGCACCCGGATCGAGCGGAGCGTTTTCCCGGGATGGAAGAGCTGCTCTCGGCGATCGAGGCGGGTCGCTCCAAGGGGCGAAGGCGGTGGGCGGTCGCCTCAGCGATCATCGCCGTCGTCGGGGTAGGCGTCGGTGTCGGTCTTCGCGGCTCGGCCCCGGAGCTGTGCGTGGGGGGGCCCGGGCGGATCGCCGAGGCCTGGGGGGACGCCCAGCGGGCCGCGGGCGAGGCCGCGTTTGCCGGGACTGAGCGGCCCTACGCGGCCGACACCTGGTCGCGGGCGGCCGCTCGGATCGACACATACGCCGACCTCTGGCTCGACGCCTACACCGAGACCTGCGCGGCGACGCTGATCCGCGGCGAGGTCAGTGCCGCCGTGATGGACCTGCGGATGGTCTGCCTCGATCGTCATCTCCGGGATCTACGCCTCCTGACCCAGGGCTTCGCCGAAGCCGACGCGACCACTGTGGAGCACGCGGTGCGGGCGGTCGCCGCCTTGCCCGAGGTCGCCGAGTGCGGCAACGTCGAGCAACTGCTGCGCGAGGTCGCGGAGCCCTCGCCAGCGGTCGCGGTCGAGGTCGCCGACCTGCGCCAGGAGCTGGGCGCGGCGCGATCGATGCTCCGTCTCCACCAGAGCGCGCAAGCGATGGCGTTGCTGACGGGCCTACGGGCCAGGGTGGACGCGGTCGACTTCCCTCCCCTGCGGGCCGAGCTCCTCGCCGGCCTTGGGATTGCGCAGCTCCGGGCCGGGGCCGACGAAGAGTCGCGAAAGACCGGCCAAGAGGCCCTCTGGGCGGCGATCGAGAGCCACCACGACGAGCTTATCGACCCAGTGCTCCGCGGTCTTGTCGAGGCGGTCGGCTATCGTCTAGGTCATCGTGACGAGGCCCAGATCTGGATCGATCACGCGATGGCCCGCGTCGCCCGCGGGGGAGATCAGCCAGAGGCGCTCGCAGCTCTCCTCCAGGTCGTCGCCATGACCGAGATCACCGCAGGTCAGAATCACACGGCTCAAGCGCACCTCGTCCGAAGCATTGATCTCTTGGAGGGCCAGGGCGAGGAGATCGCGCTCATCGATCCGTTGATCGCGCTCGCCAGCGCCTACGTCCGAAGCGGCGCCTACGGTGAGGCCCAGCGGCCGCTCGAGCGAGCACTGGCGATCATCGACGAGGAGCTCGGCCCGACCCACCCGCAATTGATCAACGCCCTCAACACGCTGGCGCTGATCCACGAGCGCGGCGCTCGCTACGATCAGGCCCTCGCCGCGCTGGGCCGGACCCTGGACCTGCTCATCGCCCACTCTGGGGCGGACCATCCGAACGTCGGCATCGTCCGCCAGAATGTCGGGGGAATGCTCATTCGCACCGGCGATCATGAGCGAGCGCGGCAGGAGCTGACCCTCGCGCGCGAGATCCTCGAGTCGTCGGTCGGGCCTGATCACATCGCCCTCGGCGGCGTCAATACGTTCGTCGGCGATCTCGAGCTCTCCCTGGGCGATACGGCCGCGGCCGCGGCCGCGTATCAGCGATCGGTCGCGATCCGGAGCGCGGCCCTCGGCGACCAGCATTTCTCGCTCGGCTTGCCGCTCGTCGGCCTCGCTCGGGTCGCGCTCGAGACCGGCGACATGAGCGAGGCTCGCTCGCAGAGCGCGCGAGCTTTGGCCCTGTTCGAGCAGGGGGACGCGGATCCCGGGGATCTGGGGTTCGCCCGTCTTACCCATGCTCAGGCCGTCTGGGAGGAGGCGCCCGAGGAGGCGATCAGAGAGGCAGAGCAGGCCTTGCGTGAGCTTGAGGGGGTCGGGCCCGCGGTCGCCAAGGAGCGTCGCGAAGCGGACGCCTGGATTCAGGAGCACCGCCGATAGCCCCGCTCAGTAGAGATAGCGCACTCTGTTGTAGTCGCGGCTATCGCGGTAGGGACAGCCCTTAGCACTTTGGGGTCGGGCCGCCCCCCCGCACAGATCCCGGCGTGCGGAACTACCGCACCGGGCTCCTGCCTTGGGTCCTGGCGGTACATACCCATTGATGGATTCGACCAACCCGGAGTTCGTCTCAGCACATCCTTGATGTCCTTGAGCTTCTTCCGGAGCCTCACTGGTGAGGTCTTTCGCACAAGTTGTGAGTACCCGCGCCGGCTCCGGCCGCAGATATGGGTGAGGCCGAGAAGAAGCCGGGAAGAAGCCGGGAAGAAGCCGGGAAAGATCCACCTCGTAGATCGCGTTCTTCGACGCCGATACTACCCGTAGCCGCCCCCTCCCCCCGTCAGAATACAGCGCCAGTTCTCGCCGACGACCCGCATCGATCTGCTCACCGCCTTAAATGTCGGCAGGAGCCCGATGAAGTCCTCGCCTCGCGCCGCGAGGACGACGAAGTACGACTTGCAGCTGTCGTCCGGCCGCTGAAAGGAGACCCAGAGAGCGTCTTCCCCGTCATCGGCGCTGCGGACCACTGCGTTGAGATTTCGCCCGCGGACCGCGACCTCCTCGAGCTCGCCGGCCTCAAAGTCGAGGCGCTCGTGGAGGACATCGCGGACAAACTCCGGCATGGTCACCGACTGGTCGTCGTCGGTCAGGCCGACGGTCATCGACACGATCGTCAGGCCGCAGCTCGACGGGAAGGTCCGCGTTCGCAATGTCCTCGCCACGCGGTGTTCGGGGTTCAACCTCGTGGCCGGTGGCGGGCCGATGAGATTGACCTCCTCAATCCCCGGAGGCAGGCGGAGCGTGACGCTCGGCCAGCGGAGGACTGAGCTTGGCAAGAGCTGCGCTTTGTCCTTGGAGAGGATGCTCGGACAGTCCTTGGGGCTCGCAGCAGCCTCCGCGCTCGCAGCAGCCTCCGATGCTCCGCCTCCTGTCCTCAGCGGCATCGCGGCGGGACGCGCCTGACAGCCCACGACGAGCCCGACGAGCACAAGGAACGATGCCAACCCAGGAGCGACCACCCCCGGGGGGCTGACAAGCTCGCGCACACCCAAATAATACACGTCGTCCGCAGCCGCTGCTCCGGCGCGCCCTCGAAACGCAGTGTCGGCATCAGGGCCGCACGAAGCTAACCGCAACGCCCCCCGCTCACGGGCTCGGCCGCAGGCGTTGCGGGCGTTCTGGGAGGGCTGTGACAGTACCGGGCTCTACTGCAGGTTTCGGCGGGGCCGAGGGGCCGGGGGCGACGAGGGCTGGAGAGCGCGCGGGGCTCTTGCCACGGTCTCCTAGGGCGCCGCGACCTCGACCTTCGTCGACGTCGAGCGGCCGTAGACCTCCGGCATGTACATGGCCTCCGCGGTCGCCGGCGGCATGGTGTAGCTCCCTGGCGTCGTCGCCCGCAGGTTCACGGTGTGATGATGATCGCCGGGCTGGAGGTCGTCGGCGAAGATCACAACCCGATCGGCGCGCTGCTCCTCGTGGTCGACCCACCAGCCGCGATGTCCGCCAAGGGTGGTCACCGCCTGCCCCTTGCCGAGGTTGCGCTGGACCGCCTCCAGCCCCGCGGGGATCGGCACGTCGATGGCGACGTAGGGGACCCGGCTCTCAGCGTTGACGACGATGTCCATCGCCACCCGCGCGCCGGGGGCGAGCGCCCGCCCGTCGGCGACCACCCCCTCCTTGGTCCGCAACGTCCGCGTGACCCCGAGCCCCTGCGTTCTCGCGGGGAGGTCGAGCCCGAGCGGCGCCCACTCGGCGCCGACGCGGTAGTAGAGGCGCCCCTGACCGCGCCGCTCGAGGATGACGTTGAGCAGGTCCGCAGCGCCGCTGGGGCCGCTCTGATCACCGGCGAGCCCGGCGAGGAGCGGCGCCATCCCGATCTCACCGCTGCGGGTCTCGCTGTCGCGACCGTGGAAGGCCGCGTCGAGCACCTGGAGCGACCCCACCCAGGCCCGGGCGACGAAGTCGGGGACCTCCTTCTCGTAGACCCGGACGTAGTCGGCGAGGGCGAGGATGGCGTAGGCGTTCTCCTGGGTGTTGCGCCAGGCCCCGCCCGCCCGTCGCCCGAGGATCCCGCGGACGAGCTTGGGGAGGAGCGGATGCTCGCCCTTCACCTGGAGGAGGGCGCTCAGCACCAGCGCGTCGCTGCGGCCGTCGGAGTGGAAGACCCCGCTGAGGTCGTAGCGGACGCTCTCCATCGCGTGCGCCTCGGCCCCGGTCTCCTTGAGGTTGCCGAGGAGCTCCGCGGCGAGGCTCTCGAGCCGCGGGTCCTCCGGATCCTGCCCGTGGATCGCCATCAGCAGGAAGGCGCGGGCGAAGAGCGGCATCGAGGCCCGCCTCAGGTAGAGGTCGTCGACCGTCTTCGGCGCGCGACGACCGGCCTCACCGAGGGTGTAGACCGCGAGCGCCCGGCGCACGTCGTCGAGATGATCGTAGCTGCGGGCGGTGCTCGTCGTCCGCGCGCCGACGATCCCCTCGAGGTAGTCGAACGCACGATCGAGCGCCGCAGCCGGGACGCGAAAGCCGGCCCGCTTCGCCCGCTGCAGGACCCAGGTGGCGTAGGCAGAGGCGTAGGGCACCGGACGATCGCCGCCAGGCCAATAGGAGAAGCCGCCGCCGCTCACCTGCATCGACAGGATCCGCTCGACCCCGGCGGCGACCATCCCGTCGACGTCGACGTCCATCGGGACGAGGCCCTTGAGATCGGCGATCGCGACCAACGGCAGGAGGCGACTCGCGGTCTGCTCGACGCAGCCGTAAGGGTAGTAGATGAGCCCGTGGACAGCGTCTTCGACACCGCCGAGGAGGGTCGAGGTGGTCGACACCGTGACCCCGCCGAAGTCCGGCAAGACGTTGCTCGGGATCCGCAGCGGGATCGCGATCGCTTGATCGTCCTGGACCGTCCCGTAGGTGGCGACGCGCTCGACCAGGGTCCGCTCCGGCGTGACCGCGAGGGGCAGCTTGACGCCGTCCTGGTGCTCTCCGCCGCGCCTGCCGGTGAAGGTCGCCTGGAGCTCGATCTTCGGCTCGCCTGGCCGATCTGCCCGGATCCTGTAGGGGATCCGCACCTGTCCGTCAGCCTCGACCTTCGCCTTGACCGTCGACGGAGAGGTCAGGACCAGCGGCGCTGGCCCGTCGTCGGAGAGGGCCACCGTGACCGTCACCTCGCCTGGCTCTTGGGTCCTGTTTTGGATGATCGCGGCGACCTCCGCCTCATCGCCGGGACGCATCATCCGCGGTAGAGCTGGCCGAAGGACCAGAGGACGGGTGACGCGGACGCGGGCGTCGCCAACCCCGAAGCGCCCGGGGCTCTGACCGTCGACCAGCCGCGCCGAGACCACCGCGAGCACGCGGAAGGTCGTCAGGTTGTCGGGGAGCTCGATCGTCGCCGTCCGCTCGCCGCTCTTGTCGACGGCGAGGTCGGCGAAGAAGGCCGGCGTCGTCTCAAAGCGCGAGCGGGCGGCCGGCGCCTTCGGGGCCCGCTTGCCCTTACCGCCGAAGCCCGAAGCACTGCCGCTGCCGTAGCCGCTGCCGTAGCCGAGCGAACCACTGGCATAGACGTCGAGGTAGGGATCGCTAGAATGGGCGACGAAGGGCCTGCGCAGCGTCGCGAACTCCTCGTGCACGGAGGTCCCGTCGACAGCGCCCGGGATGAACTTCGGCAGGAGCTCCGGCACCTCGTAGCTCGTCAGCGAGAGCACCGCCTCGTCGACCGCCCACAGCGCGACCCGCCCCGCGCTCGGCTTGCCGTCAGCGTCGCGGACCTGAACCTTCACCGCCACCTTCTCCCGCGGCCCCGCCTCGGCCGGAACGTCGACGGAGACCGCGAGCCGGCGATGATCGGAGCCTTGGCGGACCTGGGCGTTCGCGCGGACGAGCCGCGGCAACGAGCTGCCCCCAGGCGTGCGGACGGCGAGGGCCTGGAGGAAGATCTTCGGCGTCCAGGTGTCGTCCGCCTGGAGCTCGACGGTCGCCCGCTTGTCCTCGTCAAAGCGCAGCGGGTAGTGCTCGCGGATGCCGGCGCGCTCGACCGCCAAGACGCCCCCCACAAGCGGCCAGGGCGATTGCACGTAGACCGAGACCTTCTCCCCGGGCTGAACCTCAGCGCTGCTGGTCCGGATCTCGAGCCGCGACGGCGTCGGCCAGCTCCACGCGGTCATCCCCTTGGGCCGCTCGCGGACCCAGAAGGTCGCCTCGCTCCGGATCCTGCGGCTCCCCTCCTTCGACCGCGCCGTCACGGTGTAGGTGCCGCGCCGAAGCGCGCCGAGATCGCAGGTCGTGTCGCCCCCGCTGGCCACAGTCCGGACCGTGCAGCGCTTGACTGTCTCCGTCTTCGACTCGTGACCGTAGAGCACCCGCTTGCCGTCCTCCTTGCGGTAGCGCGGCGCATCGTAGACGCGCTCGACCTCGACCTCGATCGCGTCCGCGCCGACGCGATGCCCGTCGTAGTGGACCGCACGCAGGGGCACAGAATAACGATCGCCGACGTAGAGGCTGCGCTGTGGGGTGCCGATCGCGACGTAGTACGACCCCGGATGGGCGATGTACGTGTCCTCCGCGCCGATCGCCTGGAGCGAGGCCTCGCGGACCTCGACGCTGACCGTGCAGCGCTCCGCCAGCCCCTCCGCCCGCACGCGGGTGGGGATCTTGAAGGAGCGCTCCCCCTTCGCCGCCGGAGTCCGCGACGGGATCCGGATCCGCGGCCCAAAGTATCGCCCGATCCACTCTTTCTCGTTCGCGCCGACCTGCCAGCGCGGATCGAGGCCCGGCGGGCGATAGCGAAAGGGGCTGCAGGCGTCGAGATAGCTGAGATCGTTGAGCTCGACGGCCCCGCCGAAGTAGTAGTTCGCGTTGACCTGAACGGTCTGACCGCTGTCGGCGACGACGTCAGGCTTGAGCGCCCTCGCGTCGACCTCAAACTCCGGCGTCCTGAAGTCCTCGACCTTCAGCCGCTCCTTCAAGGTCTCGCCGTAGATCGTCGCCTCGACGGTGTAGCTGCCCAAGGGAGCGGTCTCCGGCAGCTTGAGGGTGGTCGTCAGCTTGCCCTCCGGGCTCGTCTTGGACGTAGCCTCAGCGATCACCTCGCCGCGCGGATCCCGGAGAACGAAGTCCACGGATCGACGCTGCGGACGGCGGAGGTTGCTCTTGCGAAAGGGCGTCGTGATCGCCGTCCAGCCGAGCACGTGGATCTCATCACCCTGCCGGTACACGCCGCGCTCCGTGATCACCCGGCCTATCAGTCGCTCGCCGGGGCGGAGCCCAGCGGCGGCGGCGGCCGGCTCCGGGGCGACGAGGTCGAGGTAGGCGCGGTCCCCTCCAGGGCCGTCGACGACGATCACACCGCGGCCGCGGGGCGAGGCGTCACAGCGGAGAGCGTTCTTCTTCTCGCTCTTCTTGCTCTTCTTGCTCTTCTTGCTCTTCTTGCTCTTCTTCTTCTCGCCCTTGGCGCTCTTCGCCTTCGTCCCGCTCTTGGTCTTCTTCGCCGCCCCGCTCGTCTCGGCCGACGTCGCCGAGCAGAGCTGCTCTGGGCCGACGATGAGAACACCATCGCCGTCCGTGACCCCCAGCTCGGTGGTCGTCCCGCTATCGACGACATAGCGCGCCTTCGCGGCCTTCACGGGCGCACCGCTCCCCAGCTCGACGACGCGGACCAGGCTCTTCGGCTGCGAGGTCATCGCCGTGACCCCGAGGTCCGTGACCCGGAAGAGGCCGCGCACCACGGACGGGAGCGGACGATCCTGAGCCGCCGGGACCGCCTCGACGGCCCGCGCCTCGACGACAAAAGCGCCCCTCTGCGCCCCGACGTAGTCCCGAAGATCGATCGCCAGCTCAGCCCAGTCGGTCTTCCCCTTGGGCTCCAGACGGATCCTCTTGGTGACCGGCGTGACCCCCTCGGGCCAGCGGACGTGCGTCTCATCGTCGGTCAGGAGCTGAGCTGCCTGCACGTCGCCCAAGGCGGCGACCCGGAGCTCGATCGCCTGGACATGCCGGGTCGTCACGCCGAAGGTCCGCTGCGCCGCGGCGATGAGCGTCGCGTCCCTCGCCGAGAGGCCGATCTGCGGTCGCCGATCGATCGTCGCCTTGATCACCTCCGCCTTGCCGAGGGTCTGGCCGTAGATGTCGCGAAGCCCCGCCGGCAGGCGCATCGTGTAGGTCTCGCCCGGGATCAGCATCCCGTCGATCACGATCTCCCGACCGCCGCCCTCCTCGTCCCAGACGTCGACGAGGCTGATCTCGAGGTTCTTCGGCTTCGGCGAGATCGAGATCTTCTTGAGCTCGCGCTCTTGGATCGGGTTGCGCAGGGTCAGCGTCACAGGCTCCAGCGGACACGGCCGGTCGCCGCCGCAGGAGCTCTGGAGGAGCTTCTGCGGGCCGTAGGTCGTGAAGGAGCGGCTCCAGGGGGTGTCGAGCTCGAGCGGTCCTCGCTCGCCCTTGAGCCCCGGCGTGACCTCGACCGTGATCCTGCTGGAGCCCGGCCAGAGCCCGCTCGGCGAGACCAGGAAGGTCCGATCGTGCTCGGGGTTCCAGATCATGTCCTCGAGGCCACGTTGACGGAAGAGCCTCTTCGTCAGGCGTTGGACCTTGACCCCGACCTTGGTCGACTCTTCCCCTTCCTCCCCTGGAAGCTCGAGCCCGTCGGCCCTGTCGAGCTCGGCCTCGCTGCGCCGCCTGGCGTTCGCCCGGATGTGGGCGCGGGCCTCGGCGAGCGAGACCGGCGAGTCGAAGACGACATAGAGCTCGGTCCGTCGGTGGCGGCGCTCTGTGTCGCTGGTGATCGGCGCGCCCTCACGGACCTGGGGCCTAGGCGTCTCAAAGCTCCACTCCAGGGGCTCGTCGAAGCTCTGCGAGCCGTCGGCGCTCTGCAGCGGCTTGGCTAGGCGGACGGTGTAGCGATGCGCCGGCTCCCACGCGACCTCAGGGTCGAAGACCAGCAGCTCCGGCGAGCGCCAGAAAGTTCTCCCGGCGATCGGCGGATCGATCGCGAGGACCCCCGCCAACGAATTATCCCCGAGCTCGAGCGCACCCACAGGCCGGTTAAAGCGAATGTGGAGGTCCGCGCCCCCTTCGGTCCGCCCGACGGGGCCGTAGTCGAGCACGGCGATCGGCGCGACGGGCAGGGCCGGTGGAGCGTCACCGCGATCGTAGGCGCCGGGGTCAAAGACCGCTTGGACCTGCGGATTCGCCGGTCGCTCCGCTTCTACGGGGGTCTCTGCCGCGGGACCCCTCGGCGTGCACGAGAGGCCGAGACCAAGGCCGAGGCTGAGGCAAGCGAGGGTTCCTCGTCGAGGGTGCAGCGGCTTGTGACGTCGAGTCATGGCAGGTCGATGGGTGGGGACAGCTGCGCGCCCGAAAAGTTCCAGACAGCGCGGACCCCTGCGCCAGACCGCTCAACCTATCGTTGACGCCGTTTCTCAGCAACGGCGATGATGGATCCATGGCTTTTCTGAAGTTCCCACGCTCCCCCCTCTTCGCCCTCGCCCTCGCCACCACGCTCGCCGCGTGCTCGGGGGACGACAGCGCTACCAGCGACACCAGCGCATCGTCGTCGAGCTCGACCTCCGACACGAGCGCGAGCTCGACCAGCGATAGTTCGGCGACCGCCACCGCCACCGCCACCGCCACCGCCACCGCTTCGGGGACGGCCACCGACTCCGGCACCGACTCCGGCACCAGCACGGGCGATCCTACGACCGGCGAGCCTACGACCGGCGAGAGCACGGGCAACCCGACGACGACCGACACGACGACCGATCCGACCGACGGCACGACGACCGGGGACCCGACCGGAGGCGTCGACGAGAGCGGCTGCGATGCGGCCTGCGAGAACCTGGTGATGTGCGTCCCGGACTATCCGCTCGATGAGTGTCTCGCCGACTGCACCGCCGACTTCGAGGACGGCGACACCCCCGAGTGCAAGAACGCCTCGGCGAAGGCGAACATGTGCTTCGGCACCCTCACCTGCGATCAGATCGACAATGAGGAGTACGGCGAGTGCCTGCCGATCTTCGACGAGGTCGACCAGGCCTGCAGCGGCATGGGGGTGTGCGACGCGGATCTCCAGACGATGGGCAAGGGCTGCCGGGTCACGTTCACCTGCGGCGACTCCATCTCGGCGATGCAGTGCAACCAGAACAACTGCACCTGCCTCGAAGACGGGCAGGACGTCGGACAGTGCATGAACGACGGATTCTGCGCCCTCGATCTCGACGCGGCGATCGACGCGGCCAACGGGTGCTGCGGCTGGGACTTCTAGGACCCCCAAGCCAGCGACCCGCCAGGGCCTGCGCCTGCGCCGACCTCACCCCGCGAGAGCGGCCGAAGGCCGGCGCTCGGGCCTTCCCCTGCCGGCGTCTGCACTTCCGCGCCGCGACCCTGCGCAGCGTTGGCTCGCGGCTCTCGTCCGCCGCATATCCATCGTGCGGGCCCGTATCGCAGGGTTTCGCGAGCGAGGCCCTGCAACGGTCGGGGCCCTCGTCGGGGCCCTCGTCGGGGCCCTCGTCGGGGCCCCCGTCGGGACCTCGTCGGGGCCCTCGTCGGGGCCCCCGCGGGCTCAACCGCGCCCGCCCACCCCGCTGTGCGGCAACCGCCGAGGTGCGGCCTCGCACTTCTCTCGCGGTCTCGCGCGGAAACTTGTTAAGCTCCGCCCCATGGTGAAGCAGCACATTCGGACGATGGCCTATCTTGCGCAAACCGCGCTTCTCATCACAGCCTGCAATGGTGATGACACCGCCGCGAGCTCGGCGACCGAGACGACCACCGGCACCGCGACCGAGTCGAGCGCGACGACCAACGACTCCGCGACGTCGGGATCGACGACCAACACCTCGGAGGACTCGACCACGTCGACCTCGTCCGCGACCTCGACCACCGAGCCGGAGACCACGACCGGGGAGACCGACTCGACCACCGGCGGCGACGCGGCGGACGCCTTCCGCTTCACCGAGATGTTCGTCCGGGATCCCCACTTCTTCATCACGCCGATCCTCGGCTGTGAGGACATCACAGACAAGGGCATCCTCGGCAGCCCGGCGATCAACGAGCAATTCAACGAGGCGATCGTCACCGACCTGGACCCCCAGGACGGCTTCCTCAACATGAGCTTCATGCTCCTCTTCCGCCCCCTCGATCAGGCCGCCGCCAACGGCAGCTTTGAGTTCGCGACCGGCGACTGCACGGCGCCGATCGAGTCGAGCTCCTGCGACATCAAGGCCGGCACTGAGGCGGCCGCCGGCAAGTACACCAACCTCGCCGACGTCTGTTTGGAGCCGATCCCCGGCGAGCTCTCGTCGGCCAACTACGAGCCCAAGCCGGGCTCCGCCACCGGCCCCTGCTTCCGCGGCGATCCGCTGAGCTTCACCCTCGACCTCGGCGACTTCAAGCTCCCCTTCACCGACGCCGAGATCGCGGCCCAGTACGTCGGCGACCCCGCGGACGGGATGGTCGAGGGCGTGATCCACGGCTTCCTCACCGAGGAGGACGGCAACAACACGATCCTCCCCGAGGACATCCCCCTCCTCGGCGGCAATCCGATCTCCAGCGTCCTCCCCGGCGGCGAGGGCAACTGCGCCGAGCACGACGACCGCGACATGCACATGGGCGTCTCGGGGTGGTGGTTCTACATCGACTTCAAGGCGGCGCGGGTCGAGTACACCGGCGAGTAACCCCCCCTCAGGCCTCCGCGCCCTTGCGTGTCTGCATTTGTAGCGATAGGGTCCGCCAACTCCCATGCCACGCAAGGTCGCAATCCTCCTCATCCTCCTCGCCATCTCCACGTTGATGCGAGTCGTCGAAGCTGCGAACACGGCTGAGACATCGTCGTGGATCGGCGTCGGTGTCAACGTGCTCTTCATCGTCGGCATCATGCGTGGGAGCGAAGGCGCGCGAGCGATCCTCCGCGGGCTCGCGGCGCTCGGCTTCATCCTCTCGGCGATCGGCATGATGATGGTCGCCGCCAGCGGCCTCGCCTCGACCAACCTCGGGATGATCGCGATGGTCTCGGGCCTCTTCGGCGCCGTCGTCTCGGGCTTCATGTTCTGGTGCCTCGGACAAGAGGACGTGATCTCGTGGATCACCGCGCGCCGGATCGGCGCCGACACCTAGCCCTGAAATAAGCGCTGCTGTGAGGCGTCCTAGACAACCCGCGTAGAAACGTCAGTGACACGGGGTTTGCGCTTCGGCTGCATTCGTGTGGGTGAGCGCTCACCTCGTGCTTGGCGAGGGGCGGAGCTTGGGGGCTGTAGGCGGGCGGGCGAGGGGCGACGAGGCGGGTCCCTCGC
>JAUHWG010000041.1 GCA_030424595.1 Polyangia bacterium | reverse complement strand
GATTATTGCGGAAGGGTCACACCCGATCCCATCCCGAACTCGGTCGTTAAGCCTTCCAGCGCCGATGGTACTGCAGGGTTTCTCTGTGGGAGAGTAGGTCGTCGCCAGGGTTATGGCCCCCTCCGTCCGGAGGGGGCCTTTTTTATTGGTTCTCAATGGGTTGGCCAGACCGCCTCGTGCATCGCAGGCCCGGGTGGGCTGGGCGATGTCGAGCTCGCCCTCCTTCCTCGCGAGTCTCAGCGGAGCGATGGGGTTGGCCAGGCCGCCTCGTGCATCGCAGGCCCGGGTGGGCTGCGGTGGGCTGGGCTGGGCTCGATGTTGAGCTCGACCTCCTTCCTCGCGAGTCTCAGCGGAGCGATGGCAAGTCTCAGCGGAGCGATGGCAAGTCTCAGCGGAGCGATGGCAAGTCTCAGCGGAGCTCGCGAGAATCTCTGATAGGTATTCGAGGTGCTTTCAGACGTCGACCGGCGCAGGGTTGAGGCTACGGCAGGTTCATTTTTGGGCCTCTCTAGGCTCCTCTTGACCGAGGCAGAGCCCCTGCGTTGGACGGGGGCGTTGGTTCCGTTGACGGAGGGCCTCCAGCTCTGGGCGGTCCGGTCCGACTATGTCCGCGGTGATGAGGTTGTCTCAGGGCTCGAGCTTGTCGCCGAGGCGGACCAGCTCGCGGCGGCCCGGGGCCGGGCGCTGCGCTACATGGCGGGAGCGGAGGGATCGGCCGAGCGCTGGGTCGCGGCGAGGGGGCGGGCGCTTCCGGGGGCCGAGATGCGCGTCGCCGGGGCCTGGCTCGAGTCGGTCGCGGAGTACAGAGCGGTGGCCGAGCTCTACGGCGATGGTCGAGCGGCGCGCTCGGGCGTTCGCCTGATCGAGCATGTGCACGAGGGCCTGGCTGTGTTGCGAGCGCTTGGCGCTGGAGAGGTGGTCCTGCGGGCGTTCTGCCTTCATCCGCTGGTCCAGGCTGACGAGGCGCTGCGCGCCACGATGAGCGGTGCCCGCCTGGCGAGCGCGGATCCGGAGGCCGTCGCCCTAGCGCTCGAGTATCGCAGCGTGGCGAACGCGTTCCTCTCGCCGATGGAGACGCACCCCGGCTACGACAATCCCCTGGCGATCCGTCGCTCTCCGCTCGCGGAGGTCGACGCGATGCTGATCGCCGACAAGATCCAGAACGCCAAGGACTTTGGCCTCTATCACCGGCGCTCTCACCCGCGCGCAGCTTGGCTCGCGCGGTACTTCGACAGCTGGCTCGCCGCCCTCGAGGTGGCCCCAGCGCAGGCGCGCGAGTGGACCTCGCTTATCACAGCGCCGACGGTACGGGTCATGCCAGCTGAGCAGACCTCGCCTGCGTCAGCGTAGGCCGCCGCTGGTGCTTGGACCTTTGGACAGCGCTCGGTGGAGGCCCGCTTGGGGGCTCTAGAGGCGCTCTAGGGCTATTTCAGGGGGAACGTTGTGCTCTAGGAGCGTGGCTTTTTGAGGAGGCGCTTGGGGGGGCGTTGGAGCAGGCGTTGGAGCAGGCGTTGGCGGGGCTCCGGGGATCGGCAAGCTCACGGTGTGGACGAGCGAAGGCGGGTGAGGATGTCGGTGTTCTCGGCCGCCTCTTTCATCCCGGCGAGCCGATCGTTGAACTCTCGGGCGAGGACCCACCGCAGTGGAGCGCCGAGCAGCGCGGGGCGGGCCTCCAGGGAGTAGCGAAAGGTGACGAGCGTCGAGCTCTCATCGACGCTGCGAAAGGTCCAGGAGCCGGCGAAGCGACGGATGAACCAGGGACCGGAGCGCATCATCATCGCCACGACCTTGGGCGGTCGGACCTGGACGAACTCGACGATCATGGTCAACCCTTGGCGGGAGCGAAAGCGGACCCGAGCGCCCTTGCGGGTCTCCGTGGCTCCGTCGAGAAAGCTCATCGAGCCGGTGAAGGGATCCCAGTCGCGGCGCAGGTCGTAGTCCTGGGAGAGCGCGAAGAGCTGCTCGGCCGGCGCGCGGATCGAGCACGAGGCGACGACCGTGGACACGTCGCGAGTCTAGCAGCGCGCTTCCTGCATACCGTGCGCTCCTGTGTCGCAGCGGGTGACGCGGGTGCGAGGACGGAGAGCCGGCGAGCGGAGGGGAGATCTGCGGAGAACGGAGCCTCCGAGGTCGCAGCTGCGCTCCCCCAGGGCCGCACGGGCTTGGTCGAGGCTTCGGGGCGATGATCACGTCGACGCCGCCCTCCTCCAGGAGAACGACGTCGACGAGATGTGATGTTGGTGTTGCCAGACTGTGGGCGCGCTGATCACATCGGCGGGTTGATGCAGGCGTCGAAGACGGTCTTGCAGGTGATGATCTCCTCTTCGGAGTCGGCGCACGCGGTGCACAGCTCGTGCTGGTCGAGGCAGAGCTCGAGCTCTTCGGGGTCGTAGTCTGGGAGGCACTCGGAGCCGCCGATGTCGTCGACGCAGCCCTCGAAGTCGTCCGAGCACGCGAGCACGTCCTCCTCGGAGTCGGCGATGGCGACGCAGACGCTGTAGGTGTCGAGACAGGCGCCGAGCTCCGGGTCGGGGCAGGAGTTCGGACACTCGCCCTCACAGGTGCCGGGGTCGACACAGTGGTCGTAGAGGGACTCACAGGCCTCGACGTCGAGGAGGGTCTCGGCGTTGGCGAGGCAGCTGATGTGGATGTCGATGCAGATCTCGGTCTGGTCGCCGGTGTCGCCGGTGTCGCCGGTGTCGCCGGTGTCGCTGGTGTCGCCGGTGTCGCCGGTGTCGCCGGTGTCGCCGGTGTCGCCGGTGTCGCCAGTATCGCTGTCGGAGTCGCCGGAGTCGCCGGAGTCGCCGGAGTCGCTGTCGGAGTCGCCGGAGTCGCTGTCGGAGTCGCCTCGCGTATCCTCGGGATCCTCGTAGGTGTTGTCATCGACGCACTGATCGCGGGCCTCGCCGCAGGCCTCGATGAAGACCGGGTTGCCCTCGGCCTCTTCGATGCAGCACTCGTACTCTTCGTAGCAGGCTTCGAGCGGCTCTTCGTCGTCCCAGCCGCCGTGGCCGTAGCCCTCGTTGACCGAGATGGTGCAGCCGAGGAGAGGAAGGAGCGCGCTCGAGAGCGCGGCGAGGGTGAGGGGGCGAAGGGCGCGAAGGCGGCTTCGGGGAGCGGTAAGGTCGTGGGTAAGCATCTCACTTGGTTCAACACCGGGGCTCGGCTGGGCTGTCACCTCGAGATCGAGATTTCGGATCTTTGTCGTCTCTGCGCGCCCCCGCGCTCGTCGGGTCGCGCCCCCGCGCTCGTCGGGTCGCGCCCCCGCGCCCGTTGGGTCGCTTCGGCGAGCTCGCGGTGAAGCCTCCCCCGGGGCTGTGCTCCTGTGGTGTCGTCGAGCGTGCGCTCCGCTCCAACGGGAAGACGCCGCAGTACGGGGGTGTACAGCGGCGTCCTGGTGGTGCCCCTGGGGAGGGGCGTCGCTACGGGCGGGGCGCGTGCTCGAGCGCTCCGACGCGTCCGTAGGCCTCATGGCGTGACGAAGAGGCCGACGAAGCACATCTCATTGCCGGTGCCCCAGCCGGGGAGGACCGGCTCCTCGGCGGCCTCCGTGTTGTAGCCGCAGGTGACCCGTACGCCGCCGTCGCCGTCGAGCGTGACCGGCTTGTCGAGGAAGTAGAGGTGTTGCCAGTTGAAGTCCCAGCGCGGGACGTCGGCGGCGCACTCGTAGCCCTCGCCGTCAGGATCGACCTCGACGGTGAGGGTCTGGCCGTACTCGTGCATGTGGGGGAAGATCCCGTGGATCGTCATCGACGGCCAGCCGAAGTACTGGGCCCAGTCGCCGATCGGCTCCTCCCAGGTGTAGCTGACCTTCGCTTGTCCCGCGGCGAGGGCGGCCGGCTCGTCGTCGAAGAGAGTGTCGAGGAAGGGGTCGAGCGCGAGGTAGAGCCCCTCGAGCTCGACGTCGTCGCGGAGCTCGATCCGGACCTCGGTGGAGTCGCTGAGGCCGATGAGCTCCGGGCGGTCGAGGTTGTAGTGGATCTGGATCACCATCAGATCGTCGGCGTAGACGCGGTTGCCGGTGCCCTCGGGGTAGTGGACGACACCCTGTCCCGGGGCCCAGACCACGGGCATGTTGTTGATCTCGACGCCGTCCCCCGCGGCGCCGAAGCAGGGCCAACCGTCGCGGTCCGGCGACTCGGCCTCGAGCGCCTCGATGACGTCGAGGTTGGTCACGCCGCCGCCGACGTCGAGGTAGGGATCGACCGGCATCGCCAGGGCGTGGTGGACGATCTCCGGGGTGCCGGGGATGACCTCGTAGGCGGTGAGGAAGGCGTCGGCGTCGAGGCCGGGATCGACGAGAAAGCAGCGATACTCGTCAAATTCGGAGAGCGGTCCCCCTTGGATCTCGGGGACGAAGGTCGGCGTCTTGAGGCTCAACCCATCGCCGAGGCCCTCCTCCTCAGGGGGGTGGAGGTCGCTGCGGGGGCTGCCCTCGGGCATGCCGAGCTGGACCCAGGCCTGGATCGTCGCGATCTCCTCGTCTTGGAGGGCCTGCGAGTCGTGGAAGGTGCCGCAGGTGCCGTCGTCGCGGACCAACCACGGCGGCATCGTCCGAGCAGCGGTCGCGGCGGCCGAGGCGGGGCCCCAGGTCTGCGCGGCCCCGTAGGTGTCGAGCGCGAAGGGTCCGACTCCGCCGGGCTTGTGACAGGAGACGCAGCGCTCGAAGTAGATCGGCGCGACGTCGTCCCAAAAGGTCGGACCGTCGGCGATCCCGGTGTCGGTCTCCGTCTCGCCCGTGGTGTTGGCGTCGGTGTCGGTGCTCGCGCTATCGGTGTCGGTGCTCGCACCCTCGGTGTTCGTCGCCGATGCATCGTCGCCGCAGGCGGAGCCGAGGCTGGCGATGAGCGCGAGGGCCGAGAGGGCGGACAACGGCGTGGTTGAGTTCGGTATGGCGGAGTTTAGGGGGATACGGCTCATGGTGTGCTCGCGAAGGTTTCGGGCGGATGGTGTCGGGCGTGGGGAGTCGGAGTCGGCGATCTAGCTCGCGGCCTCGGATGCGGCGTAGAGCCCCTGAAAGCGCCAGGTGTTGGCGCCGTGGTTGTGGAGGTGGAGGGTGATAAGCGAGCCTTCGGCGGCGCTTTTCGGCGCGACGAGCTCGAGGTCGCGGGCGTCCGCCGGTCCGGGGATCGTCACCCGCTCCTCCCAGAGAAGATGTCCGTCGAGGACCACCGCGAGGTGTCCCTCGCTCGGCGCGGCGGCGATCAGGTTTTGCCACCAGAGGGTGAGGCGCAGCGGAGCCCCGGCCTCGATCGGCCGCGAGAGGGGCTGCGAGAGGGAGAGGTAGTCGCAGGCGCCGGTGTCGACCTCGACGCCGCCGGCCTCGATCGTCCAACCATTCTGGGGCGCGCACTCGATCTCCGTCGGCCGCTCAAGGGCCCACAGATCGTCGGCGTACGGGGTGGGGGCCCACTCCTCAGCGGGGGTGAGCGAGCGCCACTGGACCTCGCGGTCGCCTTCGCCCGGGCCGAGCTGAGCGGCCGACGTCGAGCCCGACTCGCTCTCGCTCGTCGCCCCGTCCGGACCGTCGCAGGCGGAGGTGACGGCGAGGGAGAGTGAGAGGAGGAGGGCGGCGGGGAGTCGAGGGGGTCGACGGGACTGGTGGTGTCGGAGGCTGCGTCGCATGGTCGGGTCGAGCCGAGGTTCAGACAGGCTTCTTCCCTTCCAACACCGAAGCGCGGCGGATGTGTCACCAGAAGCCCTGCGAGAACTGGCGAGACGCTCTCTGCGGCTACCGTCGACATCCGAGGCGCGCCGAGAGGGCGCTGCCAGGAGCACGAGCTCGCGGATGGTTGAGCGTGGCTCCAACAGGCGAAGCCGCGTGCTAGAGCGGCGCGCCTCGGGAGCGCAGAAGGTCGAGGCCTACCACCGAGAGGGGAGGCCGCGCTCACGGGGAGAGGTGCTGTCACGAAGACGAGAGCGCGGATGACCGAGGCGCCGGCGCTCCTACGGGGAAGCCCTGCGGTCAAAGAGAGCGGTCAGCACCGGCGTGCAGACGTAGGAGAATGGGGGCGTCGCTCCCAGCCTGGGCGCGGATCAGATGCTCACGCCGAAGACGAAGCCCGGCCAGGCCGTGATCGTGTCGTCGCTGTACGAGGCGTAGTTGTAGCCCGGGCGGAACTGGCCGCCCTTCTGTTCAACGTCCAAGGCGACGTTGAGGGTCGGCCCGCCGTAGATCGAGAAGCGCTTGTGGGGCTGCCAGCCGAGCATCAGGCGCAGCGAGTCGGCGAGCTTCGGGGTGACCAGGGGTTGGTTGAGCCCGGGCTCGATCGCATAGACGATGTTGTCGATGTCGATGAAGATCTTCTCGGTCGGGCGGATGCGACCGCCGAGGCCCAAGCCGAGCATCCAGCTGGTGCCGGGTCCGACCGGGTGGATGCCGGCGGTGACGATCGTATAGGTGCGACGCGACGCGAGCCGCAGGCCGACGTTGACCGCCGCGAGATCCGAGGTGAAGACGTCGAGGTGAACGCCGCCCTTGCGTGAGATCGGGAGGAGGGCGATCGACACGTCGGCGTCGTCGGCGAAGTTGACGAGGCCGAACTGGAGGCCGTCGACGCGGCCGCGGGTGACGTTGATGAGGCCGAAGGAGGCCCCCTGGAGGAGGCCGCTGGTGTTGACCAGGCCGACCTGGAGGCCGACCGCGTCGTTGGCATGGTTGGCGATCGCTCCGAGCTGAGCCCCTCGGAGATGGTTCGCGTAGTTGAAGAGGCCGGTCATCTGCGCGCCGCGCAGATAGGTCTTGGAGGTGTTGGCGATCGCTGACCACTGGAGCCCGACGAAGGGCTCCTCGACGAGGGTCAGGCCGGCGGCGCCCTGGAGGCCGTAGCCGCCGCCCTCCAAGCGGACAGCGCCGCCGGCGAGCTGGACCCCCTCGAGGCGGGTGGTGATCGTGCTCGCGCCGAGGGCGACGTCGGCACCGCCGATCTCCGCGACCCTGTTGTAGCCGAAGGAGATCGAGCCCCGGTTCTTGATGGCAGCGGGGGCGTGCTCCGCGTTGGTCGAGAGCGCCGGGGTCAGGCCGATGTTGAAGGGGACGAGCTTGACCGGCTCCTCCTCGGGCTCGTCGGGCGTCGCTGGCCTGTCGCCGCGGAGGGTCGTCCGCTCCGCCTCGATCACCTTGAGGTCGCCGGAGCTGAGGATGGCCGCGTCGCCGTCGGCGACCCGGAGGCTCGCCCGCCAGACCTTCTTCCCGTCGTCGACGGTGATCCGGTAGTTGCCGGGCTCGAGGGCGAGCGCGACGGTGCCGGCGCCCTTGGGCTTGTGGAGCTCCGCCTCGAGGTTGCCGTGCTGGTCGCGGATAAACACCCGACCGCCGATGTCGGCGGCGAGCTCGACCGTCGCGGTGGACTGGCGCAGATCGGTCATCACCAGGTCGCCGCTGCCGGCGAGCTGGATCTCGTAGGCTGCGTGCTGCGGGCCGCCGCGGGTCCCCTCGGTCCGCGCGAGGGTCTCGTCAAAGGCGAACTGATAGGCCTCGTTGAGGGTGACGAGGTGGTCGCGGTTGATGTCGGCGGCGCCGCGGAGGCCGGTGACTAGGTAGTGGGTGAAGAAGGAGCCGCGGATCCGGTCGGACTCCTGGGCGGCCTCGTCGGCGGAGCTGGAGGTCAGGAAGGCGTGTCCTTTGACGGTGGGGCCGCCGACGAGGAAAGGCTCGCGCTTGGTGCCGCCCTTGAGCCGGGTGAAGGCCCCCGAGGCGCAGGAGTCAAGGATCGCGATCCGGACGTCCGCCGGGAGGGCGTCGATCATCTCGCGGAGCTGGCGGTAGCCGACCAGCTCCTCGCCGATGAGGAGGCCGGTCTCGTCGGAGTGGCCCGAGTAGTAGAAGAGGAGCTCGACCCGGTCGCCCTGGGCCTGGGCGGCGCGGACCTTGTCGGCGACCTTCTCGAAGCCGCGGCGCAGGCCGTTGACGTCGGGGTCGTCGAGGATCAGCCGATCCTCGTGGGCGACGCCGCCGAGCTCGGAGAGGACCTTTGAGAGCGCCTTGGCGTCGCTGCCGGCGTAGCGCAGCCGGGCCCGCTCGCGGCCGCCATCGTTGACGCCGATGACGAAGGCGATCCGGCGCGTACCCTTGAGCTGGGCCGGTGTGAGGGGGGTCGGGGCGGCGACGCTCTGCGCCGGCATCAGCGCGGCGAGGGCCGCGAGCACGAGGCCGCCGCCGAGGGCGAACCTACGGCGGCGGTGCGGCGTGGCGGTGCGCATCGTCGGGCTCATTGTGGGCTCCCGACCCTCTCTCGTCGCTGGGATTTTTCGAGGAGGAACGCTCGCTGGCTCAGCTCCGGCGGGAGCGCGAGCGGTGCGCTCCTGGCCGCGGTCGGCGACGCTGCGAGCGACTCGGCCGCGCGGGTCACGATCTCGGCGCTCAGCGGCGCCGGCCCCTCGGAGGTGACGAAGAAGAAGCGCTCAAAGGAGGGCGCGTCGTCGAGCTCGTAGGCGCTGCTGAGCGGGATCGCGGCGCCCTGCTCCAGGCGGGTCGATGTCGGCGGTTCCTGCGGCGGCGGGTAGTGGAGGGTCGTGACCCCGCGGCCGTCGATCGAGACGATGACCCCGTGGGTCGCGCCCGCCGCGATATAGCTGACCTGAAGGACATCTCCCTCGGAGACCGTCTGTCCCTCACGGAGGCGCTCGGCTTGGCCGTCGTTCGCCTCGATCTGGCGGTGGAGCACGAGGCGGGACTCGGTCCCCTTGAGCCGGATCCCGTCGCCGGTGGGGTCCTCTGCCTCGCCGGTCCCAGCCCCTGAGGTGAGGCCGCTGAGGGTCGGCAGGCCCTCGCCTGTCGGATCGTCAGGCCCGCCTGGGCCGCGGATCAGGAGGAGGATGACCGCGGTCGCGGCGACGGCAGGGGCGGCCATCCACCACGCTGAGCGACGCTTGGCCTTCGCGTCGGCGAGACGTCGCTCGATGACCGCCGCGGCCCGCTGCGGCGAGTGGGCGGCGAGGATCGACTCGTTCGAGGCGTGGAGGGCCGCGAGCTGCTCGTCGGGGTCGAGCCCCAGCGCGCGCATCCTCTCGCGGAGCGCGGCCTCTTCGCGGGGGGTCAGCTCGCCGAGGGCGAGCCGCTCCAGCTGGAGCTGGACGCGGGAGGTGTTGGTCGTATGGGTCATCACGCTGCCTCGCCCTTCTCCTGCGTCTCTCGACGGTCCGCGGCTTCGAGCTCGACGAGCAGCCCCTTGAGCTTGCGCAGGCGCTTGCGGACGCCGGAGACCGAGAGGCCGACGGTGTCGGCGACCTCCTGCAGGGTCAGCCCGTCGTGCAGGTGCAGGACCGCGATCGTCGCGGTCGAGACCGGCTCCTTGCCGAGGGCGCGGCTCAGGAGCGAGCGCGCGTGGGTGATCTCCTCGGTGCGGGTGGCGTCAGCGATCTTCATGAGAACTTCAGTGCTCGGGTCTTCAGGGTGGCGTGCGCGGCTGCGGATCTTGTTGAGCGAGAGGTTGGTGGCGATGCGGTAGAGCAAGCTCGAGACCCCCCGATCCTCGAGGCGCTTGTGATGGATCAGGAGGTTGACGAAGACGTCATGCATCGTGTCGATGGCGAGCGCCTCGTCATGGAGGAGTCGGCGGCATCGTCGGAGGACCATGGGTCCATAGCGGCGGTAGGATTCTTCGACGTCGATGGCCACGCTGTGCCCTCGCTACATCCGGTGAAACACCGGCGCGCGCCGCAAGTGTCACCACGCTGAGAGAAAAAATGCGAGCCCAGGAGCGGAAGCGCTCCTGAGGGGGTGGAACGCTGGAGTCGGGGGTTTTTGCCGGTTTTCGCAGGTTTCCCAGGGGCGTTCGCGCGATGGCTCGACGGTCGTCGAGGCCTGGGAGCTGGGGGGGCGCCATGTCGATGATCGCGCGCGGATCGCCAGCCCGCGCTCTGCGGGTATGCGAGGAGCCGAGGTGTTGATGGGGTCGAGGTCGAGGTCGAGGCTAGGTGCGGGTGCTCGCCCCCAGCGGACGACGACATCACAGCGTTCTACCGGGAGAGGGCTCGACGGGAACGGCTGAGCGGGGGGACCAGGCCGAGTGCGAAAGCGGGCGGTCTCCCGCGGCGGCGCCAGTGTTGCGCTGTGCTACCGTAGCGTCGCTGGTTGGTATGGCTACACACGAGCTCGACTGTAGGGGCCTCAACTGTCCGATGCCGATCGTCCGGCTAAGCCAGGCGATGCGCAAGCTGACCGCGGGGGACGTGATCACGATCCTCGCCGATGATCCGGCCTTTCGCGCCGACCTGGAAGCTTGGGTGAGGCGCTTCGGGCATCGGGTGGACTCCTTTGAAAACCCAGAGGGCCGCCTCCAGCGGGCCGTCGTGACCAAGAACTCGTGACCGATGACTAGCGACGAGACAGGAGAGGGGACTGGCGCAGGGCTTGCGGGCGTGGACCCGGCGCTGCGCCGTGAGATCGAAGCGCTGATCGAGGCGAGGGTCGAGGCGAGGGTCGAGGCGGCCGTCGAGGCCCGCCTCGGCGCGGCCGTCGAGGCGACGAGCGCCGGCAAGCTCGACGCTCAGCTGGTCGCCCGCGTCCACGCGCTCGAGGGGCTGATCAGCGACGCCCAGGCGCGCCTCGAGGCAGTCGAGGCCAAGGGGGCGCTGGAGCAGGTCAGCATCCTCGTCTTCAGCGGCGACATGGACCGGCTGATCTCGGCCTTCATCATCGCCACCGGGGCGATCGCGATGGGCTGCGAGGTGTCGATGTACTTCACCTTCTGGGGCCTGACGGGGCTCAAGAAGAAGACCATCTACGCCGACAAGTCGCTGCCCGAGCGGATGCTCGCGGCGATGCTGCCGGGGGGCGCGTCCGCCCTCGGGACCTCACGGATGAACATGTTGGGGATGGGCCCGGCGCTCTTCCGCAGCTTGATGCGCAAGCACAACGTCGAGAGCCTCCCCGATCTGATCGGTCTCGCCCGGGAGATGGGCGTGAAGATGGTCGCCTGCCAGATGGCGATGGGGGTGATGGGGATCCGCCGGGAGGAGCTGATCGACGAGCTGGAGTACGGCGGGGTCGTCACCTACCTGGGCGACGCGATCGACTCCAAGGTGACACTCTTCATATAGGAGAACCGGCGTGGACGAGGGTAGAGGCAGCATCGATCTTCAAACCGATGCTGCCGCGCTCGCCCGCCGTGTCCGCGAGCTCGAGGCGATGGTCGACCACCTCGCCGACGCCAACATCCGCGCGGCAGAGCTCGTCGCCGAGCTGGAGGAGGCGAGGGCCGTCGAGGAGGCGCTGCGCCGGCGGGCCGAGGAGGTCGCGCTCCAGCAGGCGATCGATCGTTCGGTCGCCTCCTGTCGCTATATTGGCGAGCTCGCGGTCACGGCGACGGCGGCCTTGGTCGACGCCGGCGCCCTCGAGTGCACGACGGCGATCCTCTACCTGATCCGCGACGAGCAGCTGATCCTCGTCGGCTCCGCTGGCGAGGCGAAGTTCGGCGAGGTCGCCTGTCGCGAGACGCTGCGTCGAGACCTCCGCTATTGGTGGTCAGGCCACGGTGAGGTCGTCCTGAGCCTGCGGGCCCAGGGCCGCCGCGTCGCGCTGCTCTTCCTCCGGGTGCCCCACCGTTACGAGTGGCGAGACCGCTGGCTGCCGACCCTGCGCAGCGTCGGCGAGCACCTCGGCAACGCGGTCGACCGCCTCCAGATCGCCGCGCGTGAGCGAGAACTGATCGCCGAGCTCGCCGAGGCGCGTGACCGGGCGATCGCGGCGACGGAGGCGAAGGACCACTTCCTCGCGACGATGAGCCACGAGCTGAGGACGCCGCTCAACGCGATCATCGGCTACAGCGAGATGCTCGAGGAGGACGCGCAGGGCGACGGCGACGAGGTCGCGCTGCGGGACCTCCGGCGGATCTCGAGCTCCGGTCAGCACCTCTTGGCGCTGATCAACGATGTCCTCGACCTCACCAAGATCGAGGCCGGCAAGGTCATCTTGATGCGCGAGCGCTACCGGGTCGCCGAGGTGCTGGAGGAGGTCGCGGCGATCATCGCCCCGCTCGTCGAGCGCAACGACAACGCCCTCGAGGTGGAGATCAGGGGCGATCTCGGCGAGATCGTCGGTGACTGCGCCAAGCTGCGCCAGATCCTCCTCAACCTGCTGGGGAACGCCTGCAAATTCACCGAGGAGGGGACGATCACCCTCCGGGGCACGATCGAGACAGAGCACGATCTGGTGCTCCTCGAGGTGAGGGACTCCGGGATCGGCATGAGCGAAGAGGAGGTCGCCCGGGTCTTCGAGCCCTTCGTCCAGGCGGCCGACTCGACCTCCCGCCGCTACGGAGGCACCGGACTCGGGCTGACGATCAGCGCCAACTATGCGGCGCTGATGGGGGGGTCGATCCAGGTCGCGTCGACCCCCGGGGTCGGCACATCCTTCACCCTGACGCTGCCGCGAGAGCCGTGCTAGCGGTCGCCGTCGACCGAGCGGGGCGCGCCCCAACGACCGGAGAAGACCAGCTCCGCCTGGGGCTTGCGGACCCGCGGCGCTCGCTCACGCTCGGCGAGCGCCTCCGGTAGGAGGTCCGCCGGGCCCGCGTAGCCGACCGCCGCGGCGCAGATGATCGCGACGTCCTCGGGGATCCCATAGCTCGCGCGGAGCTGGTCACGGTTGATCCCGGCCATCATGTGCACCGAGAGGCCGAGCGCGGTCGCCTGGGCGGTGAGGTTGCCCATCGCCAGGCCCAGATCATGCTCGGCGAGGGCGTTCGGCTTGCCGTTCTTCGCGAAGGTCGAGCGGGTCGTGCAGAGGAGGAGCACCGGAGCCTTGCTCGCCCAGAGCTGGTTGCTCTCGGCCAAGCCCGCGTTCAATGTGGCGTGCGCCTCGGGATCCTCCCGGGTCGCGACGATGAACCGCCAGGGCTGTTCGTTGAAGCAGGAGGGGGCCCAGCGGGCGGCCTCAAAGAGGAGGTCGAGGTCCCCCGCGTCGACCGGTCGATCGGCGAAGGCGCGCGGCGAGTAGCGGGTGCGGAGAAGATCGAGGAGCTTGAGTTCGGTGTTCGCTGGGTTTTCCATGGTCAGTGTGTCCTGGTAGCACGGGCGGCCTGTGTCGGCCGGGGCTGGGAGGGGGCGATCCCGGGGGTCGGCGGTCAGGGTGGGTTTAAGCGAGGTCGAAGACGAGCACTTCCGCGTCGCCCTCGCCGATGAGGTGGAGCCCGCTCTCCTCCGAGATCGACGCGCCGTCCCCCTCGCGGAGGTGCAGCTCCTGCTCGCCGACGAGGAGGCGAGCCTCGCCGCGGGCCATCTGGACCCAGGCGTGACGCCCGGCCTCGAGCCTGTGGCGGACCTCCTGTCCGGGGCCGAGCAGGGTCCCGTAGAGGTCGACGTCCTGGCCGACGCTGACCGAGCCCTCGCGCCCCTCGCCGGAGACGAGCAGGCGCAGGGCGCCTTGGCGCTGCTCGGGCGCGAAGTGGCGCTGCTCGTAGCCGGGCGTGGTCCCGCGCTCGGCGGGGTGGAGCCAGATCTGGAGGAAGCGGACCCCGTCCTCCTTGGAGGCGTTGAACTCGCTGTGGCTGACCCCGGTCCCGGCGCTCATCCGCTGGACATCGCCGGGCCGGATCACCGAGCCGTTGCCCATGCTGTCACGGTGCTCCAGGGCGCCTTCGAGGACGTACGAGATGATCTCGGCGTCGCGGTGCGAGTGGGTCGGAAAGCCGGCGCCCGGGGTGACGCGATCATCGTTGAGCACCCGCAGGGCGCGAAAGCCCATGTGGGCCGGATCGAAGTAGTTGGCGAAGGAGAAGGTGTGGCGGGTGTTGAGCCAGCCGAAGCGGCCGCCGCCGCGCTGATCTGCAGGTCTGTGGGTGAGCATGGTCCTGTTCCCTTCTTCGCGGAGGGACGGCCCCCTGCGACCTCCTGAGAGTGGCGATCGCCGGCATTGGAAACAAGACTGCTTGGGTTCACAACATTGTTTCACTATGAGAAACAATGAGGAGATGCAGGACCTGACCGCCATCGCCGCCTTCGTCCGCGTCGTCGAGCTCGGCTCCTTCTCCGCGGCGGCGCGAGAGCTCAGCCTCGCGAAGTCGACGGTCAGCAAGCGGATCGCGGCCCTCGAGGGCCGGCTCGGGGCGCTCCTCCTCCACCGGACGACCCGGACCCTGCGCATGACCGAGGTCGGCGCCGCCTACTTCGATCGCTGCCTCGCGGTGTTGGCGGCGGCGGAGGAGGCGGAGCGCGCGGTGACGAGGATGCAAGGGGTGCCCCGCGGGCGCCTGCGGGTGTCGGCGCCGATGAGCTTCGGACAGCGTTACCTGGCCTCCTCGGTCGCGAGGTTCCTCCAGGACCACCCCGAGGTCGAGGTCGATCTGGACCTCAGCGACCGGATGGTCGACGTCGTCGGCGAGGGCTTTGACGTCGCGATCCGGGTGGGGGCGTTGCGGGACTCGAGCCTGATCGCGCGGCGCCTGGCCCCCTCGCGGAGCCTGGTCGTCGGCTCACCGGCCTACTTTCACGGGCGCGGGCGGCCGCGGAGCCCCGAGGAGCTCCGCGAGCACGCTTGCCTGCTCTACGCCTACCAGGCGAGCGGCGACACCTGGCACTTCCGCGGGCCGAGCGGCCCCACGGCGGTCCGGGTGCAGGGGCGGCTGCGGGCCAACAACGGCGATGTTCTCGCGCTCGCAGCCCAGGCTGGGCTCGGGCTCGCGCTGCTCCCGGACTTCATCGTCGACGCCGATCTCCGGACGGGCCGCTTGGAGCCAGCTCTGGCCGAGTTCTGCCGCTCCGAGGCGGTGCTCCACGCTGTCTACCCCCACGCCCGTCACCTGATGCCCAAGGTCCGCGCCTTCGTCGATCTGCTGGCCGCGGACTTTGGCGGCGGGGCGAGCTGGCGGCGCGCGCGGGTTTCCGGATAATCCCGTGGTTGCTTCGGCTCGCCCGCGTTATATGAGGACTGCCTAGGGTCGTCGCGATGAACTGGATTCCGAGCAAGAGCGACGGTTATCTCCCGGTCGGGGACGACCGGCTCCGCCTCCTCCGCGACGGCGCCCAGGCCTACCCGTCGATGCTCTCGGCGATCCAGGGCGCCCGCGAGGAGATCTGCCTCGAGATGTACTGGGTCGGCGCCGACACGGTCGGCGAACGCTTCCGCAACGCCCTCGTCGAGCGGGCGAGCGCCGGCGTTCGAGTCCGGGTCATCTACGACTCGCTCGGCTCCTGGAGCCTGCCGCGCTACTGGTGGACGCCGCTCCTCGAGGCCGGCGGCGAGGTCTTGGAGTTCGGCCAGGTCGCGCCCTGGCGGCGCCACTTTCGCCTAGGTCAGCTCCGCTTTCGCGATCATCGCAAGGTCCTGGTGGTCGACGGCGAGGTCGCCTTCACCGGCGGGATCAACCTCGCGGCCCCGTGGTTGCCCCGCGAGGAGGGCGGCGAGGCCTGGCGTGACGACGCGGTCGAGATCCGCGGGCCGACGGCGAGCCAGCTCCGGACGCTCTTCTACGACACCTGGTGGCGCTGCGGCGGATCGATGGTCCACGAGGGCGTGCGCGCCCGGCCGAACTCTGCGAGCCGGGTCTTCGTCCTCGCGAACATGGTCTACGGCCGGCCTGACCGGACGATCCGTCGGGCCTATCTCGTCGCGCTCAAGCGGGCGCGGCGGACCGTCGACATCGCCAGCGCCTACTTCTTGCCGGGTCCGGTCTTCCTCCACGCGCTGCGGATGGCCCGGCGTCGCGGGGTGCGGGTGCGGGTGCTGGTGCCGGCGCGCAGCGACGTGCTCCTGGCTGACCTGGCCCTCTACGACATCGCCCGGATCCTCCTCCGCGACGGCATCGAAGTCTACGCCTACCAGGGCGGGGTCTTCCACGCGAAGACGGCGATCGTCGACCGACGCTTTGTGACGATCGGCTCGCACAACCTCGACAGCCTCTCCTGGCGGTTTAATCTCGAGAGCAACATCGTCGTCGACGAGCCTGCCTTCGCCCGGATCGTCACGGGGTCCTTCGAGGATGATCTGCGGCACGCCAAGCGGATCACCGGCGACGTGACGGCCCACCTGACCCCTTGGGTCCGGGCGCTCGCCTGGATCGCCGGGCGTCTGCGGGCGTTCCTCTAGGAGCGAGGAGCCGCGCTGTCGCGGTCGTCGACGGTAGGTCGTCGACGGTAGGTCGTCGACCTACCGTCGACGGTCCAGTCGGAGCGTTGTCCCGCGCGGTCGTCGTCGACGTGCTCATGGGCACCACCGTCCTTCGATCCTGCGCCTATGAGCGCGTGAGCTTCGAGTGGTCACCAGCGCCGACCTCGTCAGCGAGGCGTTCGGTAGTAGAGTGCCGGGTATGCGGCAGAGGAACGAGAGTCGCCGGCGCTGCGGGGTCCGCTACGGTCTTTTGCCCTTGTCGGCGTTGGCGTTGGCGTTGGCGTTGGCGCTGATGATCGCGTGCGATCGCCCAGGGACCGCCGCGACGCGCTCGCCCGAGACGGCGTCGACGCAGGAGGACGAGAACCCGAGCGGAGGGGCGGCGGAGCCAGGACTCTCGGTCGCCTCGGACACGAGCGTCGACGGGGACCCCCGGGGCGAAGGGCCGACGGAGGGGAGCGCCGGAGAGGAGGCGGCGGCGGCGGAGCCCTGCGGGGAGGAGGCGATCCCCGAGGAGGTCGAGGCGATCCTAGGGACCGTCGAGGGCCTCGAGTTCGACGTCAACAAGTGGACGATCCGACCCTCGTCCTTCCCAGTGCTCGACGGGATCGTCGAGGTGCTCCAGCGCCATCCGGCGATCGTCCTCGAGATCCAGGGGCATCGCGACGAAGACCCGCACTGGCAGGAGCGAGCGGTGGACATCACCCGCAAGCGCGCCGAGGCGGTCCGGGTCTACCTGCTCGAGCACGGCGTCGAGTCGTCGCGCCTGGTGTCGCAGGGCTACGGTCCAGACAGGCCGCTCGCGCCGAACACCAGCCCGAAGAACCGCGCGCTCAACCGCCGGATCGAGCTTCATGTGATCGAGGAGAAGAGCTCACTTCCGCCGTGTCCGGTCGAGCCCGGGGCGTGAGCCCGGGGCTCGAGTCCGGGGCGTGAGTCCGGGACGTTCAGGCCTGACGCCGAGCACTCCTGGGTCGGGTCGTCGGACGCCGCGGTCCGCCGCGGTCCGCCGCGGTCCGCCGCGGTCCGCCGCGGTCCGCCGCGGTCCGCCGCGGTCCGACGCGGTCCGCCGCGGGCTCGGTCGGTCTCTGTCGAGTCCGCGCTCTGCTCAGTCCAGACCAGGTCGGCTCAGCACAGCGCGTCGCCGTCGCAGCTCACCTCGACCTGGAGGTTCACGTCGACGGTGTCCGGGGCGCAGGCAGCGTCGCCGCAGACCGCGAACTTGATCTGGGTCCTGAGCTCGCGGGCGCCCTCGGCCTTGGGCGTGAAGGGGATCGCGAAGACCAGGCAGTCGTCGTCGAAGCACTGGGCGTCGCCCGCCCCCTGGTCGGAGATCTCGACGTCGACGTCGCTCGGCGCCTTGACGTTGAGCGCGACCGGGAACTCGGTGTTGATGTGCCAGGGCGACCTGGGCTCGATGTGGATCTTCGCCACCACCTCGTGGCCTGCGAGCGCGGTCTCGGGGGACTCGACGCGGATCTCGTAGCGGCTCTCCGCGGGCACCTTCGCGGCCTTCGCGGCCTCCGTCGGAGCGTGCTTGATCGCGGGCTGCTCCGCGGTCGCCGGGGCTTGACCACAGGCGGAGAGCAGGAGGCCGAAGGAGCCGAGGAGCGCGAGCCGGGTGGTCAAGGTCATCATCGATCAACGTCCGTCGACGTGATTGAGTTACCGCCGCCGATGCCCGGGACGATACGTCCCTGGGTGCGGAGGGTCCAGCCGCAGAGCTGATAGAGGACCCGCGCGCCGACATTGCCGTCCCACTCGTCGGTGGGGTCGACCCGGCTCGGCGCGACCTCACAGAGATCAAAGCCGACGATCCGCCGGCCCGAACGCCCGAGCGCGGTGATGAGCGCGACCGCCTGGTTGTAGGTGAGGCCGCCGGGCACAGGAGTGCCGGTGTTGGGGCAGAGGTCGGGGCTCAGGCCGTCGATGTCGAAGGAGACGTAGACCTCCTCCGGGAGCGGCTCCAGGATCGCGGCGATCGTCGCGGCCCAGGGCTCGCCGGCGAAGGAGCGGTCGGCGAGGTCGCGGTCGAAGAAGGTCCGCACCCGCGGTCCGGCCTCGGCGATCGCGTTGGCCTCTTCGTCGCAGAGATCCCGGATCCCGACCTGGACCAGGCGGGCGACCTCGGGGCAGCGGCGGAGCACGTTGTCCATGATCGAGGCGTGGGAGTTGGAGAAGCCCTCGTAGGCCCGGCGCAGATCGGCGTGGGCGTCGATGTGGAGGATCCCGAGGCCGGGGTGGCGGCTGGCGATCGCCTGGATCGCGCCGAGCGGGACCGAGTGTTCACCGCCGACGATGCCGACCCAGCGACCCTCCTCGAGGCGGGCGCTCGTCTCGGCCCGAACCCAGGCGTTCAGCCGCTCCGAGAGCCTGTTGACGGCGTCCATGTGCGGCCGGGTCGTCGGCGTCTCGCGCCCGGCCGCGGCGATCACCACCTCCGCGTGGGCGCGCGCCTCGGGGCCTAGGGCGACGATCTCGGGCGGAGGGTCGATCATGGCGATGCTCTCGAGGTGCGTGACCTCGAGGGCGCGGTCGTACATGTCGAGCTGGTGGCTCGCGCGGAGGATCGCCGCCGGGCCGTGCCGGGTGCCGTCGCGGTAGGAGGTCGTCGCGTCCCAGGGGATCGCGAGCAGGTGGAGGTCCGCGGACTCTGGGGGGGTGTCGAGGCCGAAGAGCCCGGCGTCTGGGTCACAGGCGTTGTTGGGATCCACGTCGCCCTTGTAGCGCGCTTGTAGGCTGAGATTGGGGACTTTTTACCGGCCTTTGACAGGGGCTCCGCGGCGCCGCCGATACCCTCAGGTGGATGGCTTCTCGAACCTCGGTGCGCTCCTCTGGTCGGCTCGGCGCGGGCCTCCTTCTCGCTCTCTTGGCGGTCGCCGCCTGCGATCCCGGGGCCGGCGGCGAGGGGAGCATCGGCCCCCATGAGGCGTCGCCGAGCGCCTGTGACGACGGGGCAGAGGCCGCGCCTCTCGGGGTTCGGGGCCGGTCGCTGGCGGAGCTGGCGGAGCTGGCGGTGATCGGCGATGAGGCGACGCGGGCAGAGGCGACGGCGCTGCTCAGGCAGGCCGGGCCAGCGGGGCTAGAGGCGTTTGTCGAGGTTCATCGCGCTGCGCTCGCGGGTCCCATGCCTGCCGCCCCGGCGGCGGACGTCGACGTCGATCGAGGCGTCGGCGGGGCCTTCAACGCCTGGCTTGGGCGCCCCTCCGGGACGGCTCCGGTAACCTCCGCGAGCGTCGGCGAGGGCGGTGCGCTCGACGCAGCGATCGACGGGATCTGCCAGCAGCACGGCTGCCGATACACGGAGCTCTACTGGTACACGGAGCTCGACGAGGCGATCGCCGCGGCGAAGGCGAGCGGCAAGCCGATCCTCTCGCTGCGCCTCCTGGGCCAGCTCGGGGAGCCGCTCAGCTGCGCCAACTCTCGCTTCTTTCGGACGATCCTCTACCCCGCGGTGGCGCCGTGGCTGCGCGAGCGCTTTGTCCTCCACTGGAGCTCGGAGCGGCCGGTGCCGGTGATCACGGTCGACTACGGCGACGGTCGTCGCCTGACCCGGACGATCACCGGCAATAGCGTCCACTACGTTCTCGACGCCGACGGGCGGCCGGTCGACGCCCTGCCGGGGCTCTTGGCGCCGCCGGTGTTTCAGCGGCTCCTCGAGCGGAGCGCGGCCTTGGCCCTCGCCGCCCGCGGCCGTGACGGGTGGGATCGGTCGACCCTCCTGACGCAGCACCACTCCCAGCGCCTCGCCGATCTCGACGTCGTCTGGGGCGCGGAGCTGCGGGCGATCGGCGAGGACGCGGCCCGCACCCGGCCCCCGAGCGGACCTGTGCGCGGTGAGGCGCTCCCCGACGCGGCGGCGATCAACGTGATGGCGATCGGCAAGAGCAGGGTCGAGATGCCGCTCCTGGGCGGCATGGGGCTGGGGCCCGGCCTCGCCGCGCCGACGGTGGATCGTCGCTTCTGGAGCCGGCTCGCCGAGCGGCACATCAGCGAGAGCGAGCTCGCGCCGGCGAGCTTGCGGGCGATGAATTCGCTGGAGCCTGTCGACGCCGAGATGCGGGCGGCGACGGTGCGGAGCCTGGCCGCGGACACCCTGGTCAACGAGCATCAGCTCCACCGTACGATCCACCAGTGGTTCGCCGACGGCAGCGCCTGGTCCCTCAGCCTCGAGGCGCTGAACCGGAGGATCTACGACCAGCTCCTGTTGACCCCGCAGAGCGATCGCACCCTCGGGCTCGCGCCGGAGGATGTGTACTCGGGGATCGCCGGGGGAGGCTGGTCCGCGCCTGCGGTCGCAGCCGGCGCTCCGACGGCCGCGCCCGTCGTGGATCGATAGCCACCAGCGAGGGCGACCAGCCGCGGAGGCCAGCCGTGGAGACCAGCCGCGGAGGCCAGCCGCGGAGGCTAGCCGCGGACGTTGGCCTGGATCTCGCCGACCATCCAGAAGGTGCCGACGGCCTCCGGCGACGCGTAGAGCTGGACGTTGTAGGTGCCGGCCTCCGGCGGGCTGCAGGTGATCGCGAGCTCGGCCTCGCCCTCGACCGTGCAGCGGTGCTCTGGGCCCCCCTCCATCGGTACGGCCATGGCGGTCATGTGCTGCCCCTGGCGATTGCCGATCGTCAGCTCGATGTCGTGGTCGACGGTGAACTGTGAGCGGGTCGGGGCGATCAGGGAGAACCCCTGGGCGAAGAAGGAGGGGCGCATCATCGGCTGGCGGGTGAACTCGCCGCGGCTCAGCGGGTCGCTTCGGAGCTGCCAGGCGGGATCGTCGGGGTAGTGGGTGACCCCCATCAACGTCGCCGGGGTGAAGAGGTAGTCGGTCTTGTACTCGGCGGTGAAGGTCCTGCCGCTCACGTGGCCGGCGTCCCAGGTCGCGTCGATCAGGTACCAACTCTCGCCGATCTTCGCGGCGTTCCAGGCGTGGCCGCCCCCGGCGATCTCGCCGCCCCGCTTGCGGGAGTCCCCGCCGATGACAACGATCTCGTCGCCGGTCACCTCGCCGATCGCCTTCATCAGGTTGGCGTAGCCGGCGCAGACGCCGAGCCCGGTGCTGAGAACGGTCTCCGCGCTCTGGTCGGGATAGCGGCCCTCGGCGAGGGCGACCGCGTCGTAGGCGACGTGGGTCGCGGCGAAGTCGTGGATCGCCTTGACCCGGCTGTAGGGATCGGAGTCTGCGGCGGCGATGTACTCGCCGACCGCCGCGACGCTTCCCTTGGCGCTCTCGGGCATCGCCAGGATCGCTGGGTGGACGAGTGCGGGGGAGGGCCAGGTCGCCGCGCCGGCGATGACCTCGGGGGCGACCGGCGTGCCGTCTTCGGCGTTCTCGTCGATCGGGGAGGGCGCCTTCCAGGGGTCTTTCCAGGGGCTCTCGGGGTCGTTCTCGGTCGTCGCCGGCGCGGGGGCGGGGGCGTCCCCGTCGCTGTCGATCAGCGCCTCGAACTCGTTGTCGTGCGCCGCCTCGTAGAGCCACTGCAGGCCGTCCGCTGCGCCGAGGAAGGTGGGCCGGAGCCTGTCGGCAATCGGCGCCTGGACATGGTCGAGGGCCCAGTCGCCGCGCGAGGAGAGGGCCGTGAAGATCGCCTCCGGTCGGGCCCACATCAGACCGCCGAGGAAGAGCAGGTTGATCGCCAAGGTCCGGAGGATCAGGCGATCCCAGGTGGTCAGCACCTGGCGATGCCACCGGCGCTTGCGCTTGCGCTCGCGCATCGCGCTGACGAACTCCCAGAGGCCGGGGAGCCCTGGGAAGAGGAGCAGGCCGGCGATGCAGACCAGCCACACGGGGCCGTTTTGATAGGCGGCCAGGGACGAGGCGACCCAGACCCCGAGCGCCGGGACGAGGATCACGAGCGCGGTCCAAAACACCCGAAAGAGGACGAAGATGAGCTTTCCGAGGCCGTTGAGTTGGGCTGGCATGGCCGTTGGGGCAGCCTAGCACGGGGGGGCCGGGGGCGCGGGTATCGTGCGGATGCGCGCAGTCAGGGGCTCTCGGGCGAGTCCCCGCGCTAGCGTCGGTCGGCGATCGCCGATAGTCCGCTCGGTCGGCGATGTCGCGGCGTGTTCGCTCGGGGAGACTCGCGGGGGGAGGCGGAGCTGTGCGGCGGGCGGGCGCTCGAGCGCCCGCCGGAGCGCCGCCTCCGCCTGTGGGCTCATCGGCTCAGCGCTCGAGCGACGGCGGCGGATGATCCCGAGTAGGATTCGCCTGGGCGTGCGATCCTCCGCCCGAGAACGATCACCGTGGAGCTCCGTTCAAGACGATGATGCTGATGTCGCGACGCGCCCGGCGAGGGCTCCGCTGCGCGGGCGCCTCGGCGCTGGCGCTGGTCGTCGGGATCATCGCCGGCCCGGCGTGCTTCACCGGCGAGGCGCTTCGTGGCGAGCCGTGCCAGGGCGACGACACCTGCGGACCCCGCCTCGCCTGCATCGACGGGATCTGCGGCGGTGAGCCTGAGACCTTCACCTGCGGCGAGGGCGTCCGGGTGTCGATCGCGAACATCAAGCCTAACGTCGTCTTCATCCTCGACAGGTCCGGGTCGATGAGCGAACCGCTCGGGCTGGACGATAGCGTGAGCCGCTGGCAGGCGCTGCGCGGGGTGGTCTCGGCGGCGGTGCTCAGCCTCGAGGGCGAGCTGAACTTCGGCGTCGTCCACTTTCCGGCCGCCGACGCGTCGCCGAACCAGGTCGATCGGGCGTGCAACTCCAACCTCAACCCCTCGGTCCCCGTCGGCGTCGCCAACACTGAGGCAGTCCTCGAGGCCATCCCAGAGATCGGCGAGGTCGCGGGCGAGGACGTCTTTATCCCGGCCGGCGCGGCGCCGATGGCCTCGGCGGTCAGGATCGCCCGTGAACACCTGGTCGAGGATCTCGACCGCCAGCTCACCAAGGCGCTCGTCGTGATCTCTGACAGCGCGGCCAACTGTGGCGAGTCGGCGGTGACGATCACAGAGAAGCTCGAGACCCTCGACACGGATCTCCAGGCGGAGATCAGCGCCGCGGCCGAGCAGGGGATCCCGACCTACATGGTCGGGCTGGCGATCGCCGACGTCCTGACCCCCAACGACGCCCTGAATCCCGACGGCAAGGGGGACGGGCAGCCCGACGCGACGAACCTCTTCGAGCTCTTCGGCGAGCTGGCGAGCCTCGGCATGACGGCGCGACCGGGGCCTGTCGGCTTCTACGAGCCTGGGGATCTCGACGCGCTCCTGGCGGAGCTGGCGGCGCTCCCCGACGCGACCCTCGACTGCGCGCTGCCGCTGGATCCTGCGCCGGACTACCCAGAGCTCATCGAGGTCGAGGTCGACGGCAAGATCTACGAGCGGCGTCAGGCGGCCGAGTGCGAGGGGGACGGCTATCGCTTCAGCGCCGACAGCCTCGACGAGATCACCCTCTGCGGCAGCGCCTGCGCCCGCTTTCAAGGCAGCGGCGAGCTCGCGATCAGCTACCGCTGCCCCGGATCGAAGAGCAGCGGCTCGGGTTCCTGAGGAGGCCGCGCTGGTGGCCCTGGCGGCTTCGGTGCGCGCTTCGCTCGGGGCGCTGGAGGAGCGCTTCGCCGAGCGGTCCGGCGAAGGGTCCGCCGGAGCCGTTGCCGGGGGTTGTGCGGCGGTGATCGCCGGGGTGATTGCGGGGCGTTTCGCTGCTCGTTGAGCCAGCGCACGCGGGTGCGCTTTGCCGGCGGCCCCCTTCGCGGCATTGTAGGGGGCGATGACCGCCGCCCGCCTGAACTCCGACGTCCTCTTCAACCCGAGCGAAGACCACCAGATGCTCCGGCAGATGGTCGCGGAGTTTGCCCGCCGCGAGGTCGAGCCGCAGGCCGCAGCGCACGACGAGCGGGGCGAGCTCAACCTCGACCTCTTCCGCCGCCTCGGCGAGCTCGGGCTCCTCGGGATCACGATCCCGGAGGAGGACGGCGGCGCAGGTCTCGACACGGTCGCCGCCGTGATCGTCCACCACGAGCTGTCGAAGTACGACCCGGGCTTTTGCCTGGCCTACCTCGCCCACTCGATGCTCTTCGTCAACAACTTCTACTACTGCTCCAACGCCGAGCAGCGCGGCCGCTACCTCGACAAGGTGCTGAGCGGCGAGTGGGTCGCCGGGATGGGGATGACCGAGCCGGGCGCCGGCACCGACGTCCTGGCGATGACGACGACCGCCGTTCGCGACGGCGACCACTACGTCCTCAACGGCACGAAGACCTACATCACCAACGGCTGCGAGGGCTACTGCTTCCAGGTCTACGCCAAGGTCGACGGCAAGATCAGCGCCTTCATCGTCGATCGCGAGTGCCCCGGCTTCTCGAGCTCGAACCACATCGACAAGCTCGGCATGCGCGGGTCGACGATGGCGGAGCTGATCTTCGAGGACTGCCGGGTGCCGGCGACGAACCTCCTCGGCGCCGAGGGCTCGGGCCTGACCCACATGATGCGCAACCTCGAGATCGAGCGCCTGACCCTGGCGGCGATGAGCGTCGGCATCGCCGAGCGCTGCGTCGACATCATGGTCAACTACGCCCACGACCGGAAGGCCTTCGGCGCCTCGCTCAACCGCTTCGGGCAGATCCAGCGCTACATCGGCGATGGCTACGCGATGACGGAGGCCGCCAAGTGTCTGGTCTACAACGTCGCCCGCGACGTCGGCCCCGACGTCCGCAACCGGGTCGGCAGTGACGCGGCCAAGCTCTTCGCGGCGCCGGTCGGCAAGATGGTCGCCGACTACGCGATGCAGGTGATGGGCGGCGCCGGCTACTGCCGCGAGTTCCCGGTCGAGCGCCTCTGGCGAGACGCCAAGCTCCTCGAGATCGGCGGCGGGACGATCGAGGCCCACCAGAAGAACCTGACCAAGGACCTGACCCGCAGCGTCGCCGCGAAGTAGGCTGCGCGGGCGCCTCGTCGGAGGCTCCGCCCGACTCGATGAGGCCGACGTCCGCTGACGCCGGCCTCCTGTGCGAGGAGTAATTCGCGACGACGGGCCGGTCGTTCGTGCGCAGCTCGGGCTGCTCCGGTTGGCGAGGAGGCTGCGGTGAACAGCCCCTGTGCTCTCGCGCGCGCGGCCGATGCTGCGGCCTCTCTGATGAGGGAGCGCGCAGGAGATTTGCCACCGCCGACGAGTGGTCGCGGCGAGGCGTTCGTGCCAAGGTAGTCCGTCCCTGTGGGGATGGAGGGCGATGACGCACCCTGTTGTACGGCTGACCCGCGCTACGTTGACCCTCGCGCTGCGGATCTTCTTCCGCAGGGTCGAGCTTGCGGGCGCCGAGCGGGTGCCGCAGACGGGGCCGGTGATCTTCGTCCTCAACCACCCGAACGGCCTCATCGATCCGGTCTTCCTCCTCTGCCTGGCCCCGCGGCCAGTCTCGTACATCGCCAAGGCGACCCTCTTCTCGATGCCGGTCGTCGGCTGGCTGGTCCGGGCGTTCGACTCGCTGCCGGTCCAGCGCAAGCAGGATCGGGCGACCGGGACCGACAACAGCGAGACCTTCGCGCGCGCCCGAGAGCTCCTCAGCCGCGGCGGCAGCCTCGGGATCTTCCCCGAGGGCGTCTCCCACAACGAGCCGCAGCTCCAGCGCCTCAAGACCGGGGCCGCGAGGATCGCCTTCGGGACCGGCCTCGCGGATCTCAAGATCATCCCAGCCGGCCTCTACTACAGCGACAAGGCGATCTTCCGCTCCGAGGCGCTGGTCCTCTTCGGCGAGCCCATCGACGTCGTCCCGGTGCCGCTCGGCGAGGACGGCGAGCCGCCGCGCGAGCAGGTCCGCGAGCTCACCGCGAGGATCGAGGCTGGGCTCGGCGAGGTCACGCTCCAGGCGGACGCCCACGAGGCGCTGGCGCTGGTCGATCGTGCGGCCCGGATCCTCGACGCAGCCGGTGACCCGAGCCAGAGCCTCGGCGACGGGGTCGCGCTGCGTCGTCGCCTCGCGGCCGGCTATGAGCGTCTGCGGGTCGAGGCGCCCGCCGAGGTCGAGGCCCTGACGGAGCGCCTGCGCGACTACGAGGACGCGGTCGGGGCGCTCGGCCTCGACATCGATCACCCGCCCGGGGAGGCGCTCAGCGCCGGTCTGATCCTCCGGATAGGTCTCCTCTCGATCCTCACGCTCGCCCTGCTCGCGCCCTTGGCCCTCGTCGGGACAGTGATCCACTACCCCGCGTACCGGCTCGTCGGTCACCTCTCCCGCCGCTTCTCCGGCGGTGAGGACGACCTCCTGGCGACGATCAAGGTGCTCGGCTCGCTCCTCTTCTTCCCCCTCTCGTGGGGGGTGGTCGCGATCGCAGCGGCGCTCCTCGGGCACGGCGTCCTGGTCGCGCTCGGCCTCGGCCTCCTCGCGCCCCTCACGGGGTTCGTCGCGCTCAGCTTCTGGGAGCGCTTCGAGGGGCTCGTCGGGGGAGCGCGGATCGCCTGGGTGTGGCTGACCCGACGCTCGGTGCTGGGGAGCCTCTCCCGCGAGCGGCAGGCGATCTACGACGGGATCGTCGACCTCGCGGCGCGGTCGGGCGACGTCTCGTAGGTCGTCTCGACGACGCCTCGCGCTGCGGCGGGGACGGGGCGGCGTAGCGCTCGCCCCCTGCCCCGGCGGCGAGGGCTTGCGCTCTCGCGCTACGTAGGCGCTACGATGAGCTCGTGGCCGAGCTGGACAGCCTGGCCCGTGCTCCTCAAATCCGCGACTATGCGGGCGCCGGTGCGGCCGCGGCCTAGACCGGCGGGAAGGTCTCGCAGCCCGCCTTGATCACGTCGAGCGCCTCGGTGAGCGGGGTCGTGAAGTCCTCCTCGCACAGGTTGCCCCAGTAGGAGTTGGGCGCGTTGAGCTCGAGGAACTGGTGGATCCGCGGCGCCTTCACGGCGAGCGGATCGTCGTTGTCGCCGCAGCTCGTGCTCTTCGGCCCGGTGATCGCGACCGCGACGAAGCGATCCTTCTCGCCGCCCTTGAGGTCCACGAGGAGCTGCTGATACTCGATGACCGGCGTCTCCTTGCCGGGGCCGAGGAAGATGTCCCAGTTGTCGGGGACGTTCATCACCGACTGGTCGTCCTCGTCGGTGATGATGACGATCACGAGGAGCGCGTCCTCGCGGAGGAAGCCTGCGTTGTAGGCCTCGTCGTCCTCGACGCGGTCAAAGAGGCCGGCCCGCAGGGCCTCCAGGGGCATCTCGTCGAACTCGCCGCCGTCCATCGAGGCGATGCAGCGGAACTGATCCGAGACCGTCTGGACCGGGCCTGCGTCGATCCAGCGGCCGTCGGGCTCCTCGTTACAGTTGAGGCGATCGGCCTGGTGCTGGAGGCGGCCGCGGTGGCCCTGGCCGCAGGAGATGAAGACGCACATCTCGGGCCCGGCCATGTCGGTCGAGAGCACGCCGACGCGGTAGTCGACGCCCTTCATCTGCACGAGCTGCTCGTCGATCGTCTCCATAAAGGAGGGGAAGGCGTCGGTGAGCTTGTCTTGCTGGTCGCTCATCGACCCCGAGTCGTCGATGATGAAGAGGAGATCGACCTTCTTGCAGCCCTCGCCGGTGTCGCTCGTCTCGGCGCCGGTGGTCTCGAAGCCGACGTCGAGCTTGAGGCCGCCGGTCGTCGTCGAGGTGCCGCTCGCCGAGATCGTCCCGCTGTCGTCGGTGGTCGACGAGGTGCCGCTCGCCGAGGCACCGCTCGCGCTCGTCGTCGCGCTGTCGCTGTCGGTGCCAGAGGCCGACGCGGAGGCCGATGCAGAGGCGGAGGCAGAAGCCGAGGAGACGCCGCTCTCCGATGCGGTGGCGGACGCCTGGCCACTATCATCGCCACAGGCGACCGCGAGGAGTGAGCAGAGGAGGATAGGCCACCGCGCGAGATCGGACATCGTGCGCGAACGCTACCATAGGACAAAGCGGATCCGCGCGACCGTAGTAGAGGTCGCGCCCCCATGGGATCGGGTCAGGAGCGGGATCGGGCGAGGATCGGGATCGGGCGAGGATCGGGATCAGGAGGCTCGGGATTGGCGAGGCTCCGGATCGGGCGAGGCTTGGGTGAGGACGTCCTCGCTGCGGTCAGCCGCTCGCGAAGCGCTTCTTCGCCTCGAGCACCTTGGCGACGTAGCGCTGGCTGGAGCTCGGCAGGCCGCTGCCGGCCTTCTGCCACTTGCGGACGTTGCCCGGTCCTGCGTTGTAGGCGGCGATCCCCAGCTTCTGGTTGCCGTCGAACTTGCTGATCATCCGCGCCAAGTAGTAGGTGCCGGCGCGGACGTTGAAGTCGGGGCTGTAGGGCCGGGAGCGCTCGCCCATCTGCTTGGCCAGGGCGCGGGCGGTCGACGGCATCAGCTGCATCAACCCGGCGGAGCCGCCGGGGCCGCGGGCCTTGGCGTTGAACTTGCTCTCGACCCAGATCATCGCGTTGATGAGGTCCGGGTCGACCTTGTACTGCTTGGCCGCCGCGCGCACGTGGGGCTGAACGGCGACGATCTTCGCCCGCTCTTCGGGGGACCAGGAGCTGCCGATCTGGGAGGACGTGGGGGAGGCGGACTCGCCTCGGCTGGCGCTCGCGCAGGCAGCGGCGAGGATCACCGCGAAGCAGGAGGCGACGCCGGCCGAGACCACCGACCGATGTCGACGGACGATCATCGCCAGACGGTAGGGCACAAACCTACGTCGGCGAAAAAAGCGGCGGGCGTCGAGAGCGTGCTTTGCGCTTTCTTCTCGCATCGGCCTCGAGGCTATCCGCTAGGCCGTGATTGATCCACCCCGGTCTGGCCAGTCGGGCCCAGTCGGGCCCAGTCGGGCCCAGTCGGGTCCAGTCGGGCCCAGTCGGGCCCAGAATCTGCGTCTGCAGATGGACGCGCGCGGGGATCCTACCGATCGGAGCGTCGAAGCCTCCGCGGTCGCGAGACGAGAGATCACACGCCGATCTTTGTCGCTTCATCGTCGGCGAGCTGCGCCTGGAGGGTCCCTCTCCAGGCGCGCGAATATCGAGCCTATCCACCACCAAGGGGGTCTTGGGCGGCTATCATCGCCCGCAAAGGGCGTCTCAGGGTCGGCGCGAGCGCGAGCGCGGAGTGCTTGACCGCGGGGACGACTTCCATAAACTCCATCCTCCCCAGCTCAGTGGGGGCGAAAACGGAAACTGAGCAGCCGCGGTCCGCTCCGGACCGCCGCAGAGGCGGGCGAGTCGCCTGAGAATTGTGAGACAGACGTGAGCGAGCAACTTCATGCCGTAATCCGCACCGGGGGCAAGCAGTACCGGGTCGCGCCGGGCGACCTGGTCAAGGTCGAGAAGCTTTCCCTCGACGTTGGAGCCCCAGTCGACCTCGAGGTCCTGATGGTTCGCAACGGCGACTCAATTAAGATCGGGACGCCCCTCGTCACCGCCGCCAAGGTTCAGGCCGAGGTCGCGAGCCACGGGCGCGGTCGCAAGGTCATCGTCTACAAGTTCAAGCCGCGCCGGAACTACCGCAAGAAGCAGGGTCACCGGCAGGCCTACACCGAGCTCAAGATCACGGAGATCGTCGGTTAGACCGGCGCCTGACTCCAGCGGAGGCCCACAATGGCACATAAAAAAGGACAGGGATCGATCAAGAACGGCCGCGACTCTCAGTCGCAGCGCCGCGGCGTCAAGAAGTTCGGCGGAGAGACCGTTCGCGCCGGCAACATCTTGGTTCGTCAGGTCGGAGGCACCGTCAAGCCCGGCCGCAACGTCGGACAGGGCAAGGACTTCACCCTCTTTGCGCTCACCGAGGGCGTGGTCCGCTTCTACAAGCGTGGCCGCGAGCGTCGCACCTTCATCGCGATCGACCCGATCGCGGACGAGGCTGCTGCCGCAGAGTAGCCAGCGACGCGCCGCCTTCGGGCGGCTCATCGCTTGACCATCATGCGCTTCGTCGACCGAGTTCGGATTCTCGTACGCGCAGGCGATGGTGGCGATGGCCACGTCGGTTGGCGTCGTGAGAAGTTTGTCCCCAAAGGGGGCCCTGCGGGCGGCGATGGCGGCCGCGGAGGAGATGTGGTCCTGGTCGCCGACGGTGACCTGACCACTCTTCTTGATCTGCGCTACCGCCAGCACTACCGCGCCGCAGACGGCAAGCCCGGCGGCAACAAGGGCATGTACGGCGCTGGCGGGGACACCCTCTTCGTCCGCGTGCCGATCGGCACCGCCGTCTACCTCGAAGGGCTCGGCGAGCCCGGCCAGCGCCCTCCGTGGGCGAGCAGCAACGAGGCCCGGAGCGACGGCGGCGGCGGTCTCGAGATGGTCTACGTCTTCGACGATGAGCTCGAGGACGACGTCGACGGTCTTCTCGACGATGGCGAAGACGACGAGGACGAGCTTGCCCAGGACGACGAGCAAGCCGATGACGTCGTCGCCGAAGACCCCGGCGACGAATCAGAAGCCCCAGAGGAGTCCAGCTCCGACGAAGGTGCCGCGCCCGAGGACTCCTCGGCGAGCCTCGCCGACGCGGCAGACCCTCAGGACGAGGGCGCCGAGCCTCCGTCCGCCGAGGAGGCGGGCGACGAAGACGAGCTCCGCGACGACGAGCCGCTCGACGCCGAAGTCCCGCAGACCCGCGGGCAGCGTCGACGGGAGGAGCGCGACCGCGCCCGCCTCATCGGCGATCTGATCGAGCCCGGTCAGCGGCTCTTGGTCGCCCAAGGCGGGCAGGGGGGCCGCGGAAACATCCACTTCCGCTCCTCGACCAACCGCACGCCGACCCACGCAGAGCCCGGCGGCGACGGTGAAGGCTTCTGGCTCCGCCTGGAGCTCAAGCTCCTCGCGGACGTCGGGATCGTCGGCTTCCCCAACGTCGGCAAGTCGACGCTGATCTCGAGGATCAGCCGCGCGCGGCCGAAGGTCGGCGCGTACCCCTTCACGACCCTGGTCCCCCAGCTCGGCGTCGTCAGCCTCCCCGGAGAGCGGTCGATCGTCGTCGCCGACGTCCCGGGGCTTATCAAGGGCGCGAGCGAGGGCCGCGGCCTCGGTCTCGAGTTCCTCCGGCATCTGGAGAGAACCCGGGTGCTCCTCCATCTTTTGGCGCCGGATCCGGGCGAGGGGCGAGAGCCGCTCGCCGACCTGGAGGCGCTCGAAGGGGAGCTGCGGGCCTACGGCTCCATGTTTGACGGGCGCCCGCGGGTGGTCGCCCTCAACAAGATCGACACTCCCGAGGGCGAGGCGCTGGTCAACAAGCTCCGCCGTCGCCTGCGGGCCCGGCGGATCCCGGTCTTTCCGATCTCCGCGGCGACCGGCGAGGGGATCCCTGCGCTCCTCGAGGCGATCTGGCGCCGCGTCGCCCTGAGCCGCGATCTCGAGTCCAAGGCAGCCGCCTCCTAGCGGCCCGTCGCGAGGGTCCTGCGCGCTCCAGCTCGAAGCCGGATGCGCGGGGGAGCATCGCCGCGGACTGTCGTGAGCCGGGACGTGGTGCATGTCCTTCCAGTCATGTCTTTGCGTCCCGCGCGAGCGGCAGGGGCTCGGATCTGAGCGCCTCTGCATGTGGCCCGGCGGTCACGGCGAAGGCGCCGCGGTGGTGTGCCTAGGACGTAGCGGCGGAAGGTCGAGTTCCCACGCAAAGCGTCGACACCTGCGTCATGGTCGACCTTTCGGGGGGCAAGCCGAGTCGATGAGCGGGCGAAGGGGCGGGCGGTGTTGGCGACAGTGGACGGCGGAGCCTAGCCCCGCAGGCAGGGCTCGCCGCGCGATCGCTCTTCCCTGGTGTCGCTCGCCTCGCCTTGGTAGCCTTCGCCGATGCTAGGGGACCCCTCGTCGGAGAAACGCGGCCTCTCGGGGTGCGCGGTCTCAGCCGCCGCGTCGCGGTGCAGAGGGCGCTCACGGGGGGGCGTCGGGGTTCGTCTGGTGTCGCTTGTCTGCGCCGGCCTGATGGTCGCCGCGCCGCCGGCGATCGTCGCAGCGGCGCCGGCTGAGGAGTCCGCGGAGGAGCCTGCGTCGGCGCCTGCGACCGAGCCCGTAGCGGCGAAGCCCGCGGCGACCAAGCCCGCAGCAGCGCCAGCGAGCGCCGGGACCCGTCAGACCGAGGCCTACGGCGAGCGGCTCGACGCTCTCGACGCTGAGATCGGCGTCCTCAAGGATCGGATCTTCCGCTCGAAGGCTCGGCTCGCGGTGCTCCGAGAGACCGTCCTCGCGGGGGCGATGGCCGGCGCCCGGGTGATGCTCGCGCACCGCAACCTGATGGGGACCGGGTTTCAGCTGTCGAAGGTCACGTACTTCCTCGACGGCGCGCCGATCTTCGATCGCCGCGATGACTCGGGCGCGCTCGATCAGCAGGACGAGATCATCGTCTTTGACGGCAACCTCGCCCCTGGCCGTCACATCGTCGGCGTCGAGCTGGTCTACAAGGGCAAGGGCGTCGGCTCCTTCTCCTACCTCCGCGGCTACACCTTCCAGTCGACCTCGACCTACGACATCGAGGTCGGAGAGCGCGGGTCGATGAAGATCGTCAGCGTCGGCTACGAGCGCGGCAACATCACCACGGAGATGGGCGATCGGCCGAGCGTCGACTGGCAGACGGTCAACCTCGACGCCGGCGGCCGGCCGACCAAGCCCGCCAAGGCCGGAAAGGCGTCGGGCAAGGGGTCTGGCCAGGCAGCCGGCAAGCCCTCCGCGAAGGCCAGCTCCTCCGCGAAGGCGCCGAAGAAGGGGTAGGGCGGGGCGATGCGGCGGCCCTCCCCCGGCGTGTCATGGCCTCCCGCCGGTGGGCGGCGCGTGGGTCGTCGGGTCTGGACGTTGAGCTCGCTCTTCGCTGTGGCGCTCAGTCTGAGCTTGGGTGTCGCTCCGGCCGCTGAGGCCGCGCCTGCGGGCGACGCGAAGGGCGACGCGCAGGGAAAGAAGCGCGACAAGAAGGCGAAGAAGGCGAAGAAGGAGAAGAAGGAGAAGAAGCGGGGCAAGAAGGGCAAGAAGGGCGGCGACAAGGCTGAACGCAAGGCGGCTCGGCGTGAGGCGCTCTTCACCGAGGAGGAGACCGGCGATACCCGCGGGGATCCGGGCCTCGCCCCCCTAGAGCGGCGGCTCGCGGAGGCCACCGAGGCGATCCGCGGCGCCCTCAAGGTCGCCCAGGCCTCGGCGGCGAAGAGCGCCGAGGAGACCGCCAAGCGCCTCGTCGAGGGGCAGCTCCTCCTGGCAGAGGATCCTGAGCGCGCGGCGATCATCTTCCTTGAGCTGGCGGAGGGCTACCCAGAGGCCTCTGCCGGGCAGCAGGGGCGCTTTTTTCTGGGCGAGGCGCTCTTTCGCCTGGGCATGACGACCTGGGCCGCGGAGTGTTTTCAGGGGAACCTCGCGGACGGCCGCGGCGACGCCAAGCGCTACCATCAGCGCTCGCTCGCGCGTCTCCTGGATCTCAGCGCGCCTCGGCGCAGCCCTGGCTTCGCCCGGCGGCCAGGTCTGAGCGCGCTGCCGGAGCTGCGGGGGCGGCTGCGGGCGCTGGGCCTGCCCGTCACTCGCGAGCCCCCAAGCCCGGTGCTCGACGCCGACGCTCAGGCTGCGGTGGTGCTCCGGGTCAAGGCGATCGCCGAGGACGATCGCAGCGCCGAGCTCCGCTACGCCTACGGTCGCTACCTCCACTTCAGCGGCGAGCAGGCGGAGGCCCTCGCGGAGCTCGACAGCCTCAACCCGACCGACATTCCGATCAGCCGCGGTGGACCGGGCGCGCGTTGGCGGGTCCGCGGGGCCTACCTCGCGGGGGTCGTCGCCCTCGCCGCCGGAGAGGTCGACGATGCGCTCGCCCGCTTCGCCGAGATCATCAAGGCGCGCCCCTCCGGCGAGCGTGACCGCGACATCGTCGAGCTCGCCTGGCTCGCGCGGGCGAGGATCCACCACGACCGCGGCGACTTTGAGCGCTCGCTGAAGGCCTACCGCCGGATCGGTCGCGCCTCTCCCTACTACTTCACGGCGGTCTACGAGTCGGCGTGGGTGTTGATGCGGGCGGACAGGTTCGCCCTCGCGAACGAGGCGCTGGGAAGGCTCCTGTCCCTCGAGCCAGACGGCAAGCTGGCGCCGGAGATCCGCCAGCTCCGAGGCAAGCTCAAGATCCTCCAGGGCGATCACGCCGGCGCCGAAGAGGCCTTCGCCGAGCTCAGCGCGGAGTTCGAGCGACAAGGGCGAGCCATCGGGGCGACCGTCGCTCCGCCGAGCTACTTTGCGGCGATCGCAGGCGCGGACATGGAGGGCTTCGACCTCGCCTCGGTGATCCCGCAGGCGTCGGTGGCGATCGCCCGGACCCTGCCGCGCGCCTCCCAGGCGGAGGCGATAAGCCAGACCGTCGGCGAGCTCGATCGCGAGATCGTCCAACTTCGGGCTCAGCTCGCGCGGATGGAGTCGGCGATCGTCGCCCCTGAGCGGGTCCGCCTCTTCACCGACCTAGGCGCCCAGACGGCCGCGCTCGACCGCGCCGAGGGCGATCTGGTCGAGGTCATGGAGGGCCTGTGCGCTGAGGCCGGGAAGGAGATCGACGCCAAGTCCTTCGCCGAGCTCGAGGGGCGCAGGAGCAAGCTGCGGGCGAAGCTCGACGATCCGCTCGGCGAGGAGGGGAGGCTGCGCTCTCCGCAGCGGCGGATCGATCGGATCCACGACTTCTTGGAGGAGCTGATGGCCGCCCACGCCGCGATCGAGGCCCAGGTCGTCGCCGCAGAGCACGGGCTCCTCTCCTCGGCGTCGCGCAAGGCGACCCTGAGCGAGCCCCAGATCGAGGCTGTGATCGAGATGCGGGGGGCGCTCGCGGAGCTCGACCGCGAGGCCGCCGAGCTCCGCGAGGCGATCGGCCGCGTCGAGGTCGCGATCCGCTTTGACGATCCCTACCGCCGAGCCCGGGCCCAGGCGATGGTCGGCTACCGCAGCTACTTGGTCGCGATGTACGGCGCGATCACCAAGAGCGCCGCCGACCCCGAGGGCAGCGCGCTTTGGCGGCGGACCGAGCAGCTCGCCGGCAAGCTCGCCGAGGGCCGGACCAAGCTCGACGCCGCCGCCGGTGCGCGACTCCAGCGGGCCGCCGGTGTTCTCCGCGAGGAGCGGCTGAACCTCGACAAGCTCAAGGCCGAGCTGCTCGCGCTGCGGGGGGACGCCGCCGGGGTCGTCGGTGAGGTGACGAGCGCGACCTATGCCGACACCGCCGGCGAGATCATGAATTGGCAGATGCGGGCGGAGGTCGGCAGCCTCGACGTCGCCTGGGCGCGCAAGGAGGCGGAGGCGAAGAAGGCCCAGCTCCTGGAGCGCGAGCGTGACCGCGACCAGCGGGAGATCGACCGGGCGCTCGAGCTCGCCGAGGAGCTCAGCCGATGACCTCCGGTCGCAGGTCGGCTCGGCCTCGGCGGCGGGCGTCGAGGCTCCGCGGGCTCGGCCTCGTCAGCGCCATCATCGGCGGGCTCACCTGCGGCGTCGTCACCCCGGCGTCGGCCCTGCCGCGGCAGGAGGCGCCGCCGATGGGCCTGCCTGGAGAGCCAGGCTCTGCGATCCCGCGGTCTGAGGCTGGCAAGGCGGATCGCGATCGCTTGCGCGCCCCTGCGCCGCTCAAGCCGGAGGGGCCCGAGGAGCTCGAGGCGCTCGGCGAGCTCGAGATGCTCTTCGGCCGCTACCAGCGGGGGGCGAAGGCCGCCGAGGACACCGTCGAGCTGGTCCTGACCTTGGAGGCCGAGGAGGCCAAGGCGAAGCTCGGGCAGCGCTACGGGGCCCGCATCGAGCGTCACCGCAAGGCCGCGGCGGAGCTCCGCGAGCAGGCGATCGCCCGCTATCGCGGCTTTTTGGGCGAGCACCCCGACGATCCGCTCTGGACCCCGGAGATCACCTTTCGCCTCGCCGAGCTGAGCTACGAGGCGGAGAGCGAGCGCTACGCCGCGGCGGAGCGCACGTACGAGGACTTGATCGAGAAGCTGACCGCCGAGGCCAAGGGCCAGCCGCTGGAGAACCCGCCGGTGCCGCCGAGCGCCGACTACCGCGAGAGCATCTCGCTCTACCGCGAGGTCGCCGGTCGTTTCCCGAACTTCGCCCACCTCGACGCCGCGCTCTACATGATGGGCCTGCTCCACTTCGAGCAGGACGAGTTCGACGAGAGCCGGCAGGCGCTGCTCGCCCTCACCTGTTCGGAGCGCTTTCCGATCCCCGCCGCCGACGGCTCCAACCTCGTCTCGGTCGACGCCTTTAGCCCCGGGGACTACAGCGGCTGCACCCCGATCCGCGCCGGCTCCAAGCTGGTCGCGGAGTCGTGGCTTCGGGTGGGCGAGCTCCACTACGATCTCGACGAGCTCGACCCGGCCCTGGAGGCCTACACCGAGGCGACCGGCGACCCCGACGATCCGCTCTACGACGAGGCCCTGATCCGGGTCGCCTGGACCCTCTATCTTCAGCGCCGCTTCGCCGACGCCGCCGGCAAGCTCGACGCCTTCGTCCTCTACGCCGACGCCGCCCGCGACAAGCAGGCCGCGGAGGGGGCGATGTCGCTGCGCGATGACGCGGTCCGCTACATCGCCAAGTGCTACGTCGAGGACGACTGGGACGGGGATGGCGACGCCGACCAGGTCTCCGGCTTCACCCGCCTGGACCGGGACTACCGCGATCGCGGCGAGGAGCGGCACGTCCCCGAGATCTACGCGGCGCTCGGCGATCTGACCGCGGTCGACTCCGACTTCAAGCAGGCGATCTCGATCTACGAGACCGCCCTCCAGCGCTGGCCCTTGGCCGCCGCCGCGCCGATGCTCCAGCGCAAGATCCTGGAGGCCTACCAGGGCCTGCGCGACGCCGACGGCGTGCTCCAAAGCCGAGAAGCGCTCGCCTCGAACTACATCCGCGGGACCCAGTGGTTCTACGCGAACGAGTCCAAGCCGGACGTCATCGAAGAGGCGATGAAGCTGGTCGAGGAGGCGCTCGTCGCCGCCGCCGTCGAGCGTCACGCCCGGGCTCAGGAGCTGCGGGCCGCCGGCGATCCAGCGGCCGAGGAGGAGTACCGCCGGGCGGCGGTCGCCTACGAGGCCTACCTCAGCCGCTACCCGGACTCGCCGAACTCCTACCAGTACCGCTTCGACTACGCGGAGAGCCTCTTCTACAGCGGCGAGTTCCTCGGGGCGGCGCTCTCCTACGTCGAGGTCCGCGACTCGAGCGTCGAGGGTCGCCTGCAGGCTGACGCGGCGGAGGGTGCCCTCTTCGCCTACGAGGCCTACATCGACGGCGAGGTCCAGGCCGGGCGCTTGAGCGTCCCGGAGATGCCGAAGAAGGACCAGGCCGTCGGCCCCTTCGAGCCGAAGGAGATCCCGCCCGAGCAGCTCGCGCTGCAGGAGGCCTACGATCGCTATGTCGGCCTCCGCCCGGATCCCGATCTGGTCGCGAGCCTGAAGTACAAGTCGGCGGCGATCTCCCAGCGCTACTTCCACTTCCGCGACGCGGAGAGCCGCTTTGTCGCGATCCTCGACGACCACTGCGACGACAACGCGGCGATCAGCGCAGGCTTCGCGATCCTCGACGCCTACGTCCTCCGCGGCGATCTTGCCGGGACCCGCGAGTGGACCCAGCGCCTGCTCGACAAGGGCTGCGGCAGCGGCGAGGAGAGCACCAAGTTCGCCGGCGACCTCAAGACCCTGAACAACGCGGTCCGCTTCGAGGAGGCCAACGTCCTCTTCGAGGAGGGCGAGTTTGAGGCCGCCGCCGATCGCTACATCGCCCTCGTCGACGAGGCGCCGAAGGATCCCAACGCCGACCGTGCGCTCAACAACGCCGCCGTCGCCTACGAGAAGATCGGCCGCTTCAAGAGCGCAGGCGAGGCCTACAAGCGGATCTACGTCGACTACGCCGACAGCGAGCTGGCCGACGACGCCCTCCTCCGCTCGGGGCTCAACCACGTCCGCTTCTTCGAGTACGACGAGGCGGTCCAGGCCTACATGCTCCTCGCGGACGGGGCTGACTTCGCCGAGAGCGAGCACCGCCTCCTCGCCCTCAAGAACGCCGCCGACCTCCTCGACTCGACCCAGCAGTACAAGAAGTCGAGCGAGCTCTACCTCCGCTACGCGAAGACGATCGAGGATCCGGCGGAGCAGGCGAAGGCGGCCTTCAGCGCCGCCGAGGTCCTCCGCAAGACCGACGATGATCGCGCGATCGAGGCGGCCTTCCTCTCGTTTGTCGGCAAGTACAAGGCGGACCCCGAGCAGGCCGAGCGGGTCGTCGAAGCCCAGCTCCGGATCGGCCAGGCGCGGGCCGGGCGGGGCGACGGCAAGGGGGCGGTGCAGGCCTACCAGGAGAGCATCGCCCTCTTCGGGGCCCGCAGCCTCAAGGTCGCGACCGAGGCCGCCGACTACCCCGCCGAGGCCCAGTTCCTGATCTCCGAGTACGCCCTCTCCGAGCTGCTCGACTTCAAGCTCGCGGGCCGGGGCAAGGCCCTGACCAAGAACGCGAAGCTCCTCTTCGATCGGGTCGTCGAGGCCTCCAAGTCCTACGACGCCGTGCTCCCCTACCGCCGGATCGAATGGGTGCTGGCGGCGATGTACCGCCGGGCCTATGCCTTTGAGGTGACCGCGATCAAGATGCGCCAGGCGCCGGTCCCCCGCGAACTCAAGCAGTACAGCGAGTCGTGGTTCGCCTACAAGGACGCGATCGAGACCGCGGCGAGCCAGTTCGAGACCATGGCGATCCCGCTCTACGAGGAGACCGTCAAGCGGGGCCGCGAGTACGGGGTCGAGAGCGAGTGGACCAAGCGGGCCCGCGAGCGGATCAACATCTACAAGCCGGAGGAGTACCCGCTCCTCCACGACCCGGCGATCGAGCTCCAGCTGGAGGATCGGCGATGAGCGCGGAGAGGCGGAGCTTCGTGAGGTGGCGCGTCGGTCGTCACAGCGTCGCGTGGATCCTCGCGTTGGCCGTGAGCGGCTGCGCGAACACCCACAAGGGGGAGGGCAAGGCCCCCGGGGCGAGCTTGGATCCCTCGGCCGTCGCCGATCCCGAGTCTGCGGCCGGCAAGCCCTCCGCGGCGACGCCAGCGACGGCGAAGGCGAAGAACCCCGGCGCCCGCGACCGCGATCCCGAGGAGGAGAAGCGGAAGATGGCCGCGTCGCGCAAGCAGAGCGCGGCCGCCGAGAAGTCGCTGCGCGGCGGTCAGCTCGAGGCCGCGGTCTCGCAGGCCCGCGAGGCGCTGATGACCCACGAGCAGAACGCCGAGGCGATGTTGGTGATGGCCGAGGTCTTCCACCGCCAGGGCAACCACGAGCTGGTCTTGGCGGTCACGGCCTCGGTGCTCCAGATCGATCCCAAGGTGCTCCTGCCGGCGGACGCCTCGCGCGCCCACAACCTCAAGGGGTTCGCCTTCCTCGCGGCCGAAAAGCAGGAGGCCGCCTTCTCGGCGTTCCGCAAGGCCGCCGAGGCGGACGACAAGAACGCGGCCGCCTGGAACAACCTCGGCGCGCAGTACCTCCGGATCGGCGACGCGAAGACGGCGATCGACTGCTTCCTCTACGCGACGACGCTCGACCCCGGTTTTTTCAAGGCGCACCTCAACCTCGGCTCCGCCTATCGTCTCTCGCGGGACTGGGCCAAGGCGGACGCGGCGTACAGGCAGGCGTTGAAGCTGCGGGCGAGCTACCCCGAGGCCTACTTCAACCTCGGCGTGCTCTACCTCGACGCCGATCCCTACCCGGGCCTGGAGACCACCGCGCGGCTGCAGAAGGCGATCGACAGCTTCAGCCGCTACCGCGAGCTCGCCGTCGCCGCGGGCGTCGGCGGCGGTGAGCGCTTGGGCGATGATGTCGCCAGCGCCGGCAAGAAGAAGCGAAAGGCCAAGAAGTCAGGCAAGACCGTCGCCGAGCCGCCGTCGTCGGTGAGCATCGCCCAGGCAGATCTCTACGTGGAGATCGCTCAAAAAGGGATCGAGCGCGAGGCGAAGCGAAAAGAGCGGGGCAAGAAGCGCAGCGCCGCGGAGGCGAAAGAGGAGGCTGCAGCCGCCGCGGCGCCGCCGACGGTCACGCAGGACCCCCCGGAGGGCTCGAAGCCCGCGAAGGGAGCAGCAGAGCAGCCGCAGGACAAGCCCGCGGACAAGCCCGCGGACAAGCCCGCGGACAAGCCCGCGCAGAAGCCGGGAGCGCAGAAGCCGGGAGCGCAGAAGCCGGGAGCGCAGAAGCCAGGAGCGCAGAAGCCGGGAGCGCAGAAGCCGGGAGCGCAGAAGCCGGGAGCGCAGAAGCCAGGAGCGCAGAAGCCGGGAGCGCAGAAGCCGGGAGCGCAGAAGCCAGGAGCGCAGAAGCCAGGCTCACCCAAGCCCGGGGCCCAGAAGCCAGGCACAGCGCCGCCGAAGCCGGGGGCGCAGCAGCCCGGGGCGCCGCCGAAGCCGGGAGCGCAGAAGCCCGAGGCACCGCCGAAGCCCGGGGCGCAGAAGCCGGGAGTGCAGAAGCCCGGGGTCCAAAAACCCGGTCAAAAATGAGCCCTTCGTCTTTTTTCATTTTTTTTCGGAATTTTTTCGAGAACTGGAAAACGTCTAGATCCGTCGCTTCGCACGGTCGTTCAACCCGTAACTCGATGAATTCGGCACTTCCACAGCGGGCGGCGCGATCGCGCCAGGCCTTCGGCCGCAGGGCCAGCGCTTTCGCGGTGAATCGGGCATGGAACCTTTGGCTCGCTCCGCTGTATAACGCTTCGGTGCTTCGACCCCGAACCGCACAGCGGCCGTCCCGGCCTGACCTCGTGAGAGCGCTCGCACTGCGCCCCAGCGGTCGCGGCTCTAGGATTCTGGTCGCCGCTGCAGCGCTGGTGATGCTGCTCCCTGAGCTCGCTACGGCCGCTCCCGCCCCGAAGGCGGACGACGGCGCCAAGGCGAGCTCCAGCCGGTCTGGTTCCAAGTCTGGTTCCAAGTCGGGCTCCAAGTCGGGCTCCAAGTCAGCTCGGGACCGCACCGACGGAAAAAAGGTGATCTCGCTTGATGATGATTTCCTCGTCGAAGGAAAGCTCGACAAGCCCAGCGCATTCTTCCTTCTGCGGCGCTCTGCGAGCGACTACGACTGGGCCCGGCTCAACGTAGAACTGGCACCTCTGGTGCTTGAATCCGTTCAGGATCCCCTGTTTTAATCCCTCTTGTCCCCACCGGCGAGCGTGTTCCGCGCGCGAAGACCTCGCCACCCACTAACCAAACTCACCCTTTCACCACGACACTCAATGAGAACCGGGCGAGGCTTAGGCCCGGGCAAAGAAAATCAGCGACGCGGTAGAACTCCGTCGCTGAGGAGGAGCAACGGCCATGGATAATTTTGCGGGATTCTATCAATCAGGTGGCGCTTTCATGCACCCGATCGCCCTCTCGGCGGTGCTCGGTGCCGGCATCATGGTCGAGCGCTTCATCTTCCTGTTCTTCCGTTTCAACATCAACGGAGCGCAGTTCTTCAACCAGATTCAGAAGTTGGTGATGGCCAACAACATCGACCGCGCGATCAAGCTGTGCAACGCCGCTGACAAGGCTGCGCTGGCTCGCGTGATCAAGGCCGGCCTCACCCGCGCCAACAAGACGGAGGCGGACATCTCGGCGGCGATCGAAGAGTCGATGCTCGAGGTCACCCCGCAGATCAACAAGCGGGTGCCGATGATCGCGGCCGTCGCGAACGTCGCGACCCTCCTCGGTCTCCTCGGGACCATCTTCGGCATGATCGCGGCGTTCGACGCGGTCGCCACCGTCGCCGCCGACCAGCGCTCCCAGGCCCTGGCGAAGGGCATCTCGATCGCCATTAACACCACCGGCTTCGGCCTCATGGTGGCGATCCCGCTGCTCGCGTCGCAGATCTTCATCGCCAACCTGGCCAAGAAGATCAACGACGAGGTCGACCTCTACGCCGTCAAGCTCGAGAACCTCCTGGCCGCAAGGGTTCGTCAGGGCTAGGTGCCCCGAGGGTCAGGTTGACTCTCAAAGGTCACCAGACCCTTAGGACATCTCAGAACTGAACCGAACCTAGGAAAGGAGGGAGCGATGGCGAAAAGACCGAGAAAAAAGACAGAAGAGAAAGTTGTTGAGGCCAACCTTCTCCCTGTCATGAACATCATGTTCCTCCTGATCCCAGCACTCCTCATGGCGATGGAATTCGCCTCGATGGCGGCGATCAACGTGTCGCCGCCGAAGTTCAGCTCGGCCCCGTCCGAGCCGACAGAGGAGAAGAAGGAGCAGGAGAAGCCCCTCGATCTCAAGGTCTTCATCATGGATGACGGCTACAGGGTTGAGGCGAGCGGACAGCAGGAGGGAGCCGACGCTGGTAAGTCGGCCGACTCGAGCAAGCCGACGATCGGCTTGGCAAAGTCAGGAGCTCCCGACACCGACTACGATCGCTACGACTACGCAGCGCTCGAAGCCAAGGCGAAGGAGTACAAGGCGCTCTTCCCCAACGACACGACCGTGAAGATCTCGGCCGAGTCGAACGTTCCGATGCAGGTCGTCATCTGGACGATGGACGCTGTCTCGGGGAGAGATTGCAAGATCGGTAAGTTCATGAAGGGCACGGAAGATATTCCGAAGAACTGCTACTTCTGGCAGCCGATCATCGAGGGAGGTGCAGGATGACCCCCGAGCAACACGCGCTGCATGAAGCGGCGATGCAGGCCTTCCTCGCGAAGAAGAAGTACAAGGCCGCCGTACGACGCCAGAAGGATGAGGAGGAGGCCAACCTCGGGATGACCTCGCTGATGGACATCGTGTCCATTCTGGTCATCTATCTCCTCAAGAGCTACGCGTCGGACCCGGTCGTCATCAACCCGACCGCCGGCCAGAAGATCCCCTTCTCGTCAGCGGACGCCTCGATCCAGGACGGGATGCCAGTCTTCGTCACGGTTCGCGGGATCACCTTCCAAGACCAGAAGGTGGTGACGATGACGAGCGAGGGTGAGGTGGACCCGTCGATGGTCCAGAATCACCTCATCGGACCGCTCTTCGACGCTTTCTCTGAGGAGGCCGACAAGGCCAAGCAGATGTCGGAGAACCGCGGTGTCGAGTGGGAAGGACGTCTCATCGTAGTAGGCGATCAGTCGCTGAAGTTCAGCACTCTGATCGACGTGCTCTTCACCGCCGGTCGCGCGGAGTTCAAAGAGTACACGTTCTGCGTGATTCGTAAGGGCTAGTAGGTGAAGCCCTAGGGTGAGGACCGGGAGGGCTACATGTCCTTCCGGTCTTTCTCTTTTCAGGCTCTTTTCAGGCTCTTTTCAGGCTCTTTTCAGGCTCTTCTCGGGCTCTTCTCGGGCTCTTCTCAGGCTCTGCTTGGGGGCTCACTTCTTCGACTCCTCGGCGGCGCTCTTGGCGGGCGCTCGTGGAGAAGCTCGCTCAGGGCTCTTTGTGGTGTTTCTCTTTCTGAGGGACGATTTCTGAGCGATGATTCTGGAAGGCGGCGCTGACGGGCAATTTTGCCCGCGAGAGATGGCGCGCGGCCTGGTTCATGTCGACACCGCGGAAGACCAAGCGTAGGGCCCTGAGGGCCGCCCTGATCGTCGACGATAAGGTCTACGACGAGGTCCATCATCACGCGCCCGAACGGGTGAGCGTTGGTACGGACGTCGCGAGCCGGCTCCTGGTCTTCGGGGAGCGCCTCCCCAAGAGACATGTCCTCTTCGACGTTGAGGATGATGGCGCCTACGTCCTCAACCTGCCGCCGGACGTCGACGGTCGGATCCAGCTCCGCGGGCGATCGATGGGGATCCGCGAGCTGTGGCGACGGCAGGTCCGCTCGGGGAGCAAGGCGAGGACCCTGCGGATCCGCCTCGACCCGAGCGCCCGGGGCAAGCTCCGCCTGGGCGAGTGCAAGCTCCTCTTCTTCTTCGACAAGCCGGCCCCGTACACGCCGCCGCCTCCCTTCCCCGACGAGCTCCGCCCCGAGCTGCGGGGGATGCTCTCCAACCTCGAGCTGGCGTCGCTGCTCTCGGTGCTCATCGTTCTCGGGCCCTACTTCATCTACGTCGCCAACAAGCACGTCGACCCGGAGTTTGAGCCGGAGCTCGACGAGCGCTTCCTCCGGGTGATGGGCGTGCCAGAGCCGAAGGAGGAGCCGCCGCCGGAGGAGCTCGAGGAGGACGATCAGCTCCTGGCGATGGAGGAGGAGGAGGACAAGAAGGAGAAGGAGAAGGAGAAGCCGGACAAGGTCGTCAAGACCGACAAGAAATACTCCGACGCGGCGATGGCCAAGGCCCGAGGCGTCGGCGTGATCCGAGCGCTCGGGACCTACGGGGGCGACGGTCCGGGCACGGTCTTCGACGTGATCCAGTCGACCGAGAACAACATGGGCGAGCTCTTCGCCGCGGGCATGACCCGGACGGTCGACGCCGACGGTGGAGACCCGTCCGGCTTTGTCCCCGGCGGTGAGGGGATCTCCGCCTCCGGCGCGGTCGTCGGGACTCAGGGCTTTGAGGTCACGGAGGGCGGTCCCGAACTCCAGGACATGGCCAAGCAGGAGCGCAAGATCAAGAGCAAGGTGAAGGCGGGCGACGCGGACATTCTCGGCGACGCCGACAAGCGCGCCGTTCAGGCGACGATCCGCCGCCGCATGGGCGCCCTCCAGAATTGCTACAACCGAGCCCTGCGGACCAACCCTGGGCTCAGCGGCAAGATGACCTACACGATCTCGATCTCGGTGATGGGGACGGTAACGAGCGTCAACATCGACGCGGACACGGTGCGCGATCCGAGCGTCGCCTCCTGCACGACGACGAAGATCAAGGGCTGGCGCTTCCCGAACGAAGGCGCCGAGGACTCCTCGGAGGTCACCTTCACCGTGGTATTCTCGGGGGAGTCTTGAGGGGCACGTTCATCATCGCTGGGCTCTGTGGCTTCGCCCTCATCGCGAGCGCGCGGACCGGCTATGGTCAGCCGGCCGACGATGCGACGGTGTCAGCCGAAGCCGGCAAAGAGGCCGCGCCAGCGGCAGACGGCAAGGCGACGGACAAGCCCGCGAAGGCGGCCCCCGTAGGCTCGCTTCGCTCGTCGATGGAGCAGGATCTCGCCGAGATCGGCAAGATCGCCCAGAAGGCGCAACGCGACGGTGACATGGTCAAGATCGCCTGCGTGACCGACAAGCAAGACCGGGCCGAAGGGGTGATGGACGTCGCGACCCCCGAGATCGCGGTCTTGCAGGGGGAGGGCGCCGATCCTACGAGCCAGTCCTTCGCCGGCGAGAAGCTCGAAGCGGCGGCGCTGCGCCTCGGCAAGCTCCTGGACGAGGCCCGCGCCTGCACCGGATCCCCCGCCGAAGCTGGCGACCAAAACGGCGAGAACGTCGTCGATGAGGGGAGTCGTCTGCCGCCGGAGGATCCGACGGCGAGCCCGGGCAGCGGCCCTGGGGGCCTGCCCCCGCTTGATCCATCGCGCCCCCCGGTGGCGAGCCCGGTCCGCTGAGAGCCTGCTCTGGGAGGCGTCGAGCGTGACGCGCGATAAGGGCGGATCGCTCCTGTGCTTTCGGTCCTGTGCCGATGGTCTTGCCCTAGCTGAGGGGCGCTCCGAGCCTGGGAGCGCAGTCGCGGCCCGCGGCGAGCACTCCTCGCGGGCGGACGGTCACCGCGGGGCGCCCCGCGGCGGCCTCTGCGAATCCTGCACGGGAGCCCGCGCGCTCCGGGCCGTGGTCACCGCAGGTCTCGCTGCCGGGGTGGGGGAGCGCACGCGGTCGCGGCTGCGCTGGCCGCCATCGCCCAAAATGATCCGATTAGACCTACTTTTCGCTAGGCTGTAGGACCTCTACGTCTAGCTACCTTGCGTTTGTTCGAGAAGACCCGTGCTCCGCCGCGGCGCCGCCCTGAGGGGCCTTGGGCGTCGCGTTGGGCGATCAGGATGGCCCTGGCCGTCGGGCTCGCCGGATCGGCGCCGGCCAGATCGGCGCGTGCGGACATCCCCCAGACCCAGGACGGCCCTGGGATCAAGGTCGGACAGCGTTCGACGCTGCACCCCGGCTTCGCTTTGATCTTCGGCGCGGACTCCAACGTCTTCTGGACCAACCGCCAAGACCGCGGCGGCGTCCGGGCTGCTGCGTACACGATGCCGACCGCCTGGATCGGCATCGGCAATCGCAAGGTCCGCGACGCGATCCTGCAAAGCCCGACGGGGAAGAGCGATCGCAAGGTCGACTACAACCTGCGGGCCTCGGCGGGCTACCGGGCCTACCTCGCGCGGGACCCGGACATCCGCCAGCAGAGCCGCTTTAACTTCAGCCTCGACGGTCACTTCATCTTCGCCCCGGGTCGGCGCTTCAGCGTCGCCTTTGACGAGAGCTTCGCCCGCCTCGCCGAGCCGCGGAACTACGCCGCGGGCCCTGACTTCAACTACAACCGGATCGATCACCGGGGCGCGTTGACCTTCACGCTGCGCCCCGGCGGCGGCCGCCTGACCATCTCCGCCGCCTACCTCAACGAGCTCCTCTACTACGAGGCGAGCGACATCTTCACGGCGGATCGCCTGGTGAACGGGGTCGCGACGGAGGCCAAGTGGCGCTTCGCCCCGCGCTCGTCGGTGATCGCCCGCTACGCCTTCAACTACAACTACTACCTCTGCTGCGCGGAGACCGGGACCGGCCGCAACGAGGACTCCTTCCATCACCGGGCGCTCTTCGGCTACCGCGGTCAGATCAGCAAGAAGATGATCCTCGAGGCGCTCGCGGGCTACGGGCACACGGACTATCTCTACGACACCGTCACCCCCGCGAACTTCCGCGGCTTCATCGGGATGACGACGCTCAGCTACTACCCGACCCTGCGGACCAACGTCTTCTTCCAGGCCGAGCGCTCGTTCCACGACTCGCTCTTCGGCAACTACTTCGCCGACATCGGCGGTCGCATCGGCGCCGCACATACCTTCCGCTGGCGGATGTTCGCGGCGCTGCAGATGGCGGTCATCGGCCGGCGCTACGAGGGGCTTCCGGTCCCGGGTCAGGACATCGCGACGATCACCGGCTACGAGAACGTCTACGGTGACTTCGCCGGCTCGGTCGCCCGCAAGGACACGATCTTCGCCCTCGAGTCGCGGCTCGAGCAGCCGCTGGGCAAGCTCTTCGTCGTCGCCCTCCGCTACAACCTCTCCGTCGAGAGCTCGCCCTTCCTGGCGCGTTACGGCAACGGCTATGTCGACTACGCGGGCTTCGTCAAGCACGTTGCGATGGTGATCGGCGCCGTGCGATTCTAGGATCCTGTGGCGGCAGCGATCGGACAACGAGGGGGGCCCTGCCCGGGTCGAAGAGCGCTGCTCAGCGGCCTCGCCTGGGGTCTCGTCGCCACGTTCGCCACCTTCACGGCGACGAGCTGCCGCCCGCCGGCGCCGGAGCTGCCGGAGGCGCCGGTCCAGACCCGAGAGATCCTCGCGACCGGCGACACGCTCGACGTCCGCGTCTTCGACGAAGAGCGCTTTGACGGGGTCTACGAGGTCCAGGCCGACGGGACGATCGACTTCCCCTACCTCGGCGGGATCGTCGTCCGGGGGAAGACCGCAGCCGAGACCGCGCAGCTCGTCGAGACCCGCCTCGCCGACGGATACCTCCTCCATCCGCAGGTGACGGTGACGATCAAGGTCCGCGGCAACCGGGAGGTGTCGGTGCTGGGGCAGGTCAAGGATCCGGGCTCGCTCGCCTTTCAGGAGCGCCTGACCCTCGTCCAAGCGCTCTCGCTGGCGGGCGGCCTGACCGAGTTCGCGGCGCCGCGGCGGGTGAGGATCACCCGTCGCACGGGCGAGGGGGACGCGACCTCGACCTTCGAGGTCTCCCTGACGGAGATCATCAAGGGCGACGCGGAGGACCTCAGCCTCCGCCCGGGTGATATCGTCTTCGTCCCCGAGACCCGGATCTAGATCCGGACAAGGGGGCCGGGGTTCGAGCGTGTCGACCGCGGGCGTACCAAGGAGGAGCGACGAGTGAGCGAAGCTGCAAGCGAGGACCGCAATGGGGGTCGTCGGGCCCGCGTCGAGCGGGTGACCAAAGAGACGTCGGTCTCTGTTGAGCTCACCCTGGCCGACGGTCGACCGCCGTCGCCCGCGTCGATCACGACGCCGGTGCCCTTCCTCTCGCACATGCTCGACGCCCTCGCCCGTCACGGCGCGCTCGGGCTCGTGGTCGAGGCCGAAGGGGACGTCGAGATCGACGATCACCACACGGTCGAGGATGTCGGCCTCGTGCTCGGTCAGGCGATCGACCGGGCCCTCGGCGATCGCCGCGGGATCGTCCGCTACGGCCACTTCTCCCTGGCCATGGACGAGACCCTGGTCGACTGCGCGCTCGACCTCGGGGGCCGTCCCTACCTGGTCTTTGAGCTCCCCTCGATCGCCGGCAGACGGGTCGGCCATTTCGACTGCGATCTGGTCCGCGAGTTCTTCCAGGCGCTGGTCGTCCAGTCGCGGATGAACCTCCACCTCCACCTCCGGGCAGGGGGGAACGCACACCACGTGATCGAGGCTGCCTTCAAGGGCTTCGCGCGGGCTCTGCGCATGGCGACGGCGATCGATCCGGCGATGGGCGGTGGGATCCCGTCGACCAAGGGCGGTCTCTGACGTGACGTCCTCTCGTCGCGGATGATGATCTGTTCGGGAGCACGCGCGGGGCGCTCTCTCGCGGCGGTCGGCCCAGTGCTGCTACAGTCCCGGCGCCATGGCAGACACGCCGGTCAAACGCCCCCATCTCGACCCCCGCCAAGCGCTCGAGCTCCGTGAGCGGCTCGCCGACGCGAACGCCGGTCCGGCCACCCTGCGCGGCGGCGACGAGGCCATCCAGGCCGCCGAGGCCAAGGCGGAGGCGGCCCGGGTCAAGCTCTGTGAGAGCGGTCGGCAGGGCGCCCTGGAGCGGATCGAGCTGCTCCTCGATCCGGGCTCGTTTGCCGAGCTAGACCGCTACGTCACCTCGTCCTGCGCCGACTTCGACATGCCGAAGAAGCGGGTCTACGGCGACGGCGTGGTCACAGGCCACGGGACGGTCGAGGGTCGCCCGGTCTTCGTCTTCGCCCAGGAGGCGACGGTCTTCGGCGGCTCGCTGGGGATGGCCCACGCCGCCAAGATCTGCAAGGTCATGGACATGGCGATGACCGTCGGCGCGCCGGTGATCGGCCTCAACGACTCGGGCGGCGCCCGGATCCAGGAGGGGGTCGCCAGCCTCGCGGGCTACGCGGAGATCTTCAAGCGCAACGTCCTCGCCTCCGGCGTGATCCCCCAGCTCTCGGTGATCCTCGGGCCCTGCGCTGGCGGAGCGGTCTACTCGCCGGCGCTCACCGACCTCACGCTGATGGTCGAGAAGAGCGCCTACATGTTCATCACCGGCCCCGACGTGATCAAGGCGGTCACCCACGAGGAGGTGACCAAGGAGGCGCTCGGCGGGGCGCAGGCCCACAACGAGAAGAGCGGCGTCGCCCACTTCGCCTGCGCCAACGAGGCCGCGGCGATGGCGATGACCCGCGAGCTGCTCTCGTTCTTCCCGAGCAACAACATGGAGGATCCGCCGCCGCGGCCGACCAAGGACGACGTCCGGCGGACCTGCAAGGAGCTCGTCGACGCGGTCCCGCTCGATCCCTCCAAGCCCTACGACGTCCGGACGATCATCACCTCGATCGCCGACGACGGTCACTTCGTCGAGGTCCAGGAGCACTTCGCCCGCAACATGGTGATCGGTCTCGCGCGGATCGGCGGGCAGAGCATCGGCATCGTCGCCAACCAGCCCCTGGTGCTCGCCGGCTGCCTCGACATCAACGCCTCGGTCAAGGCGGCGCGCTTCGTCCGGATGTGCGACGCGTTCAACATTCCGCTCCTCACCTTGGTCGACGTGCCCGGCTTCCTCCCCGGCACCGATCAGGAGTACGGCGGGATCATCCGCCACGGCGCGAAGCTGCTCTACGCGTTCGTCGAGGCGACGGTGCCCAAGGTCACGCTCGTGACCCGCAAGGCCTACGGCGGCGCCTACGACGTCATGGCCTCGAAGCATATCCGCGCCGACATCAACCTCTCGTATCCGACCGCTGAGATCGCGGTGATGGGCGCGGAGGGGGCGGTCAACATCATCTATCGCCGCGAGCTGATGGCCGCGGAGAACCCGGCCCAGCGGCGCGCGGAGCTGACCCAGGACTATCGCGAGCTCTTCGCCAACCCCTACAAGGCGGCCGAGCTCGGCTTTATCGATCAGGTGATCCGCCCTGAGGAGACGCGGGCGCGGGTCGCCCAATCCTTCGCCCTCCTGCGCAACAAGCGGCAGGAGAACCCGGCGAAGAAACATGGCAATATCCCCCTCTGACGATGTCGACTCGGTGTGCAGACAGGGCGCCTAGGGCGTTCTCATCCTTCGTGCGATCCTTCGCTGGGGTCGGCCTCGTCGCGCTCGCCGTCGGCTGTGCGAGCGAGCCGAGCTCACGCTCGCTGCACTACATCGACGGTGAGCTCGTCACCTCGACGCCGGTGCATCACGCCTCCTATGCGGCGTATCTCCGGGCCCGCCTCGCCCTCGAGTCGCAGCCCGCGGACCTGGTCACCGCAGGCGAGGAGATCGAGACCGCGATCAAGATCGAGCCGCGAGAGCCACACCTGTGGACGACCCTCGCGGAGGTCGAGCTCCAGCGTGGGGACCGTGACGCGGCGCTCGAGGCCTCGCGGATCGCCCTCCAGCTCCGCCCCGACTACGGTCCGGCCAAGCAGCTCATGGCGAAGCTCGAGGGCGGCGACACGTCGACCGCGACGATGACCAATCGGCCGTCGGTGCAGCCCTAGCAGCCCGCGGTGAAGCTCCTGTGGGTGTCCGCTTCGGCTGAGCCGGGGCGCTAGAGCCCGCTAGAGCGCGGGGCGCTAGAGCCCGCTAGAGCCGGGGGGCTAGAGCCCGCTAGAGCGCGGGGCGCTAGAGCCCGCTAGAGCGCGGGGCGCTAGAGCCCGCTAGAGCGCGGGGCGCTAGAGATGGGTCGCGAGGTAGAGCGTGAGGCAGTACCAGGGCGTCCCGGCGAGGATCAGCGCCCGTCGGGCGCGGGCGAGATCGTGCGCATTGCCGCCGCCTAGGAGCGCCGCGACGCCGAAGCACCAGCTCAGGGCCGCGAGGAGAACGGCGACAGCGAAGCTCTTGAGGATCAGGGGCTGGAGCCCCGGGACGAAGAGGCCGACGGCGGCGACGGCTGTGAGGAGCACAGCCGGATAGGCGCTGACGAGCGCCAGGCGAGAGAGCCACGGGCGCGGGTAGGCGCTCGCCTGGCGCGTGTGGCTGAGCACCCAGGTCAAGAGAAAGAAGAGCGCGATCGCGGCGGCGAGGGCCGTGCCGCCGAGGGTCAACCACTCCTGGACGCGGCGGACCAACTCCCAAAAATCCTTGAGCGCGCCCATGAGGCTGATAAGCGGCAGCATCGTCCGGGAGTCTACCACCGGCGCGGGCGAGGGCCCGTGACGACGTCGCCTGGGGGGCGGGGCGCTCGCGGGGAGCTGCGGGGCAGGCGAGCGAAGGGACGCACCTGTGACCCTCGGGTCCTTCCGCGGCCGCGGCCGCGGCCACGGGCAGCGGAGCACCGCTCGACCTTTGCATGCGCGGGATGGGGCGGCGCCGCGCCTCTACGCCCTTTTGGCGGGCTTGTGGCGCTCCCCCTTCTGCTAGGATGGCCGGCCTCGCTGCGGCATGGATCCATTCTCGTCAGCTCAGGCGCGCCGGCTGGATCACCACGCGCCTATCCCTTCGACCATGCGGGCGCTCCTCCGCAGCCCTGCTGGGGTCGAGCTCGTCCGGGTCGCGACGCCTCGGCGCCTGGCCGCCGACGAGGTGCTCGTCCAGGTGTTGATGGCGGGCCTTTGCCGCACCGACTGCTATGTCGCCGCAGGGCAGCTCGGCCCCGCTGAGGGCGCTCGGATCCTCGGTCACGAGCTCGCGGGGATCGTCGTCGATCGCGGCGCCGATGTGCCTCCAGAGCTCCTCGGCGCACGGGTCAGCGTCGATCCTCGGATCCGCTGCGGCGTTTGCCCAGCGTGCACTACAGGCTCTCCCTGCGGGTCGCCCGGCTTCCTCGGGGTCGACGTGGACGGCGGGTTCGCGGACTACGTGCGCCTCCCGGCGGCGTCGCTCGTGCGGGTCCCGGGCGAGCTCGACGCTCGAGCCGTCGCCTACATCGAGCCCGTCGCCGCCACGCTCGCGATCGTCGGCGCCGGCATTCGCCCCGAGGAGCGCGGGCTGGTGGTCGGCAAGGGACGGATCGCAGCCTTGGCGGCGGCCGTCCTCCGCTCCCGGGGGTTCTCCAGGATCCACAGCTACGATCCGAGCGACCCCGCGTCGGGCGAGCGACCCGTCGCTGGCACCTTCGACTTTGCGATCGAGAACGGGGTCGACCGAGCTGGGATGACAGCGATCATCGACGCCCTGCGACCGCGGGGCAGGGTCATCGTCAAGAGCCGCCGGATCGAGCCCCTGGAGATCGACCTGCTCGCGCTGGTGCCGAAGGAGCTGCACCTCGTCGCGGCCTACTACGGATCGTTCTCCGAGGCGGCGTCGCTCGTCGCCTCGGGCACGCTCGACCTTCACCCGCTCTGGGCCGAGCCACGGCCGCTCGAGGATTTTTCTGCGGTCTTCGAGGAGTCGCGGCGGGGCGAGGGGCGCAAGCTCTTCTTCACGATCGGCGCGGAGCCGGCGGCACTCCTGGAGCTCGGCCCATGTGCGGCATCGTCGGCGCCTTCGCGCTGAGCTCGGGCCTCGACGAGGGGTGGCTCGAGCGACCCCTCGCGGCGCTTCGTCATCGCGGTCCCGACGGCGAGGGTCGTTGGCGGTCGGAGGACGGGCGGGTCCTCCTCGGCCATCGTCGTCTGGCGATCATCGACCGGGCGGGGGGCGCCCAGCCCCTCGCCAACGAGCGGGGGGACGTCGTCGCCGTGGTCAGCGGCGAGCTCTACGGTCATCAGGAGCTCCGCGAGCAGCTCCGCGTACGCGGCCACCGCTTTCGCACCGCCAGCGACAGCGAGCTCGTCGTCCACCTCTACGAGGAGTACGGGGTGGAGCTCGTCGACCATCTCCGCGGCGAGTTCGCCTTTCTCCTCTGGGACGCCCGGCAGCGCCTCGCGATCGCCTGTCGCGACCGCTTCGGCGTGCGGCCGCTGGTCTACGCGAAGGTAGGCGACGCCTACTGCTTCGCCTCTGAGGGGAAGGCGCTCCTCGCCGCGGGTGCCCCGGCGGGGTGGGACATGGCCTCGGTCTTCTCCGCCACCCACATGCACTACGTCCCGCCCGGGCGGACCCTCTTCGCCGGGATCCGTCAGATCGAGCCCGGCACGCTCGCGCTGCTCCAGGACGGTCAGCTCCGGATCCGCCGCTACTGGAACCTCGACTACCCGCGGGCCGAAGAGCTCGCGGCGACCAGCGACGCCGAGTCGATCCATGAGGTCGCACAGGCGTTGGGGGAGGCGGTGCGGGTTCGACTTCAGGCCGAGGTGCCGATCGCCTTTCAGCTCAGCGGCGGCCTCGACTCGAGCGCTGTCGTAGCCCTCGCGGCGGCGGAGCTCGGCAGGCCTCCGCTCTGCTATTCGGTCGCGTTTGATCGCCCGGGCTACGACGAGCGGGCGAAGGCCGAGGAGCTCGCGGCGCACGTCGGCGCCGAGCTGCGCCTCGTCGAGGTCTCGGCCTCCGCGATCGCCGAGCGGATGCCCCTGGCGGTGGCCCACAGCGAGGGGATCGCGATCAACGGCCACATCGCCGCGAAGCACCTCCTGAGCGAGCAGATCCAGCGCGATGGGATCGGCGTAGTCCTGACAGGGGAGGGCGCCGACGAGGTCTTCGGCGGCTACGCGCACCTTCGCCGGGACGGGCTCGCGGGCGGCGCTGGGGAGGCCGCGTTGGCCGCCAGCAACGCGGCCTCGGCCGGGCTGATGCTCCCCGACGGCGCCGGTCTAGACCTCTCCGGGGTGCAGCGGATCCTCGGCTTTGCCCCGAGCTGGATGGCCGCGAAGGCGACCCTCGGGCGCCGGGTCACCTCCCTCCTGAGCGATGACTTTCTCGCGGAGTCGTGCGGGCGAGACGCCTACGCCGACGCGCTCGGGGATCTCGAGGATCGTCGCCAGCTCCGCGGGCGGAGCCGGGTCCACCAGTCGCTCTACCTTTGGAGCAAGAGCGCCCTCGCGACCTACATCCTCCGGACCCTGGGGGACGGGATGGAGATGGCCCACTCGATCGAGGGCCGCTTGCCCTTCCTCGATCACCGCCTCTTCGACGTCGCGAGGCGCCTGCCGGTCGATCTCCTGATCCGCGGCAGCGTCGAGAAGTTTGTCCTCCGTGAGGCCGTCGGCGCGCGGCTCCCTCGGTCGATCCGCGAGCGCGAGAAACACCCCTTCCTGGCGCCGCCGCTGTGCCTCTCCGACGAGGCGCCGCTGCGGGAGGTGCTGCGCGGAGCCGGGTCTGCGCTGCCCGACTTCGTCGACCGGGGCCGGCTCGCGGCGGCGCTGGAGCGCTTGCCGACCCTCTCCGAGAGCGAGCGGCGGGCCTGGGATCCGGCGCTGATGCTGGTCTCCAGCCTCTGTATCCTCCAGCAGCGGTACGCGCTATGAGACGGGCTCGCCTGTCCCATGGGGACGATAAGGAGCTGGCGGGCGAGCAGCTCGCCGACGTCCTCTCGTGGATCTTTGAGGTCGCGGGGCGGCAGGGTGATCGACCGGCGGTGATCGATCGAGGTGTGCGCTTGAGCTACGCCGATCTGTGGCGATGGGCCCAGAGGGTCGCAGCCGAGCTCGCAGCGGCCGGAGTCGGAGTCGGCGATCGGGTCGGCCTCGGCCTCGACAGCTCTGCGGCCTACGTCGCCGCGCTGCTCGGCGTGTGGATCGCGGGCGCGGCGTTTGTCCCCTTGCCTTCCGACCTGCCGGAGCTCCGTCGCCAGCGGATCCTGGGCGAGGCCGCTCCGCGTCGGCTGCTCCGCGCCGTCGACGTGCTCCGCCTGCGACCGGGCGCGGCGTCGCGAGGGCAGGGCGCGGAGGGTGCCGAGGGGACGGAGCCGTTGCAGCCCCCGCGGAGCCCCGCGAGCTCAGACCTCGCCTATGTGCTCTACACCTCGGGGAGCTCGGGCGAGCCCAAGGGGGTGATGGTCAGCCACCGCGGGATCCTCGGCTTGCTCCGGGCACAGGTCGAGGCGTTCCGCCTCGGGCCCCGCTCTCGCTCGCTCTTTGTCCTCTCTCCTGCCTTCGACGCCTCGATCTCCGACATCGGCACGGCGCTCTTCGCCGGCGCTGCGCTCGTGATCGTCGATCGCGACGAGGTACGCGAGCCCGCGCGGCTCCTCTACACGCTGGAGCGCGAGTCGATCACCTACATCGACATGCCGCCTGCGTTGCTCCCTCACATCGATCCGCAGAGCCTGCCTCGCTCGCTGGAGACGATCGTGATCGGCGGTGAGGTCTGCGCTCCTGCGGTGGTCCGTCGCTTCGCCGAGGTCGTCCGCGTCGTCAACGTCTACGGCCCGACGGAGGCGACGGTCTGCTCGAGCCTCGTCGAGTGTTCGCCGGCGACGTGGACCCGGCCCCTCCTCGGTGAGCCGTTGCCGGGGGTGTTCTATCGCGTGATCGATCCCCAGGGGCGGGAGGTCCTGACAGAGGGGGAGGGCGAGCTCTATATCGGCGGCGATGGCCTCGCGCTCGGCTACCTCGGACGTCCTGATCCGACCGCGGAGCGCTTCATCGAGCGCGAGGGGGAGCGCCTCTACCGGAGCGGTGATCGGGTGCGCCGCGGCGTCGACGGTTCGCTCGAGTTCCTCGGGCGTGTGGATCGTCAGCGGAAGATCGGCGGCGTGCGGATCGAGCTCGGCGAGGTCGAAGCGGAGCTTTGTCGTCATCCTGCGGTGGCTGAGGCGGCCGTCGTCGACGGACCGCGCTCATCCCTGATCGCGGCGGTCGTTCTCCGCGGGGAGTCGACGGGACAGGACGTCGCCTCGCTCCGTGAGCATCTGCGTCAGTCGCTGCCGAGGGCTGCTGTACCTGGACGGATCGAAGTGCGGGAGGCGTTGCCGCGGGGGCCCAGCGGCAAGGTCGACAGGCTCGCCCTCGCGGAGGCGCTGCGAGGACAGGCTCTCAGCCCTGGCGATGCAGAGAGCGATGCAGAGAGCGATGCAGAGGGCCGAGCGGGTTCGCTGCTTACATCGGCGAAGGACCGACACGCTGTCGCCGATATCGTGGCGAACGAGAGCTCGACCCAGGCTTCCACGGCCCTCCTCCAGGCGATCTGGCGAGAGGTGCTCGCGGTGCCCTACGTCGGCCCCGACGATCGCTTCTGTGATCTCGGCGGAGCCTCGCTCCGGGCCCTCGAGGTCGTCGCAGCCGCGGAGCCCCACGGGCTCGTCCTCTCCGCCGCCGCGCTCCTGCGAAACCCGAGCGTCTCGGAGATCGTGATGTCACTGGCGGGGAGCGCCTGCGCTGAGCTGCGGCCCGCCGAGGAGCTTCGAGCCGAGGTCATGGGCCTCGTGTCCGCGCTGCGGCAGACGAAGGGGGACTCCCTGTCGGAGCCGGCCTCCGCCTCGACAGGCGTCGGCGAGACCCCAGAGCTTCTCGGAGAGCCTCACCGGGTCCAAGCGGATCGCCGAGCGCGTCATGAGAGCGTAGGGCGCTCGCACCAGGGCCGCCTCGCTTCAGACGCCACGCTCCTGATCACCGGCGCGACCGGGTTTCTCGGGCGGCACCTCGCGTTTCTCCTCGGTCGCCGTCATCGCGGGCGGATCCTCGCCCTCGTCCGCGCCGCCGACACGCGGCGCGCTGGCCAACGCCTCGCGACCTCCCTCGCAGCCGGCGCTCTCCCGTTCCAGGCCGAGCGCGATTGTGATGGAATCCCTGCGCAGGGGCGCTTTGAGGTCGTCGTCGGCGATCTGACCAAGCCTCGGCTCGGCCTCACCGCCGATGCATGGCGCGAGCTCTCAGCGGATGTCGACGCGATCGTCCACAGCGGCGCGGTCGTCAACCTCGCCGCCGATCTCGACAGGCTCCGGCCCGCGAACATCGGCGGCACCGCGGGGGTCTTGGAGCTCGCCCTCGCGGAGCGACCGAAGCTCCTCCACTTGATCTCGACCCTCAGCGTCTTCGTCGCGGCGAGCCCCACCGTCGCCGAGCCCCTGGAGAGCGACCTCCTCGAGGGGACCAAGGCCGTGCGCGGCGGGTACGCCCAGAGCAAGTGGGCCGCGGAGGTGCTCGCCCGCGAGGTCATGCGGGGCCGCGCGCCCCTCGTCTGCCACCGGATCGGCCTCATCGCCGGCGACACCCGGCACGGCGCTGGCCCTGCCCGAGATCAGCTGTCCTTCTTCCTCCGCGGCCTCGTCGAGCTAGGCGTCGTCCCGGAGGGGCACGCGGAGCTCCGCGTCGATCTGTCACCGGTCGACAGCGTCGCCAGGGCCCTGTGCGAGCTTCTCTGCGCCGGTCCACCGGTCAGCGACGACGATCCGGCCACCTACCACATCGCCTCGCCGAACGGCGCCAGCGGGGCTGATCTCGTCGCCGCGCTCCGACGCGCAGGCGCTACGATCGAGCCGGTCTCGCGCCTGCGTTGGCGGAGGATCGCGGCGGAGCGGAGCCAGCGATCCGCCGCTGCTGCGGTCGCATACCTCGCCCTCAGCCGCTGCCTCGAGCCTCGCGCCTCCCGACGCTTGCGGGCCTACGACCTCTTCCAGGCGACCGGATATCGCTTCGACTGCAGGGCCGCCGACGCGCTGCTCGGCCCGCGCGGCCTCTCGCTCGCGCCGGTGACGGAGCCGCTCCTCGATCGCTATGTTCATACTGCCCTCGGAGACCGCGGATGACCCTCGTAGCCGGAACGATCCTCCTGTCGCTATTCGCTGCGTTCGCATCCACGCTCACGTCCCAGCCGTGGGGGGGCTCGCACGACGATGGGCCTGACTGCGTATCTGCGCGCGGAGGTCGCCGATGACGCGCGGTCTTGTCCTCGGAAAGTTCATGCCGCCCCACGCGGGGCACCTCTTCCTCGTGAACTTCGCCCAGCGGATGGTCGACGAACTCAGCGTCGTCGTCGGCACGCTCCGCTCGGAGCCGATCCCGGGGGAGCTCCGACACGCCTGGATGCGCGAGCTCGTGCCGGCGGCGCAGGTGCTCCACCTTCGCGACGAGAACCCGCAAGACCCCGCTGAGCACCCCGACTTTTGGGGGATCTGGCGACGCTCGCTCACCCGAATCCTCCCGCGCCCGGTCGACCTCGTCTTCGCCTCCGAACCCTACGGAGAGCGGCTCGCTAAGGAGCTCGGCGCCCGCTTTATCCCCGTCGATCTCGGCCGAGAGGCGCTGCCGACCAGCGGCACGGCCATACGCGAGGGCCCCCTGGGGCAATGGCGACACCTGCCCGCCTGCGTACGTGCATTCTATGCCCGGAGGATCTCAGTGTTCGGCCCGGAGTCGACCGGAAAGTCGACCCTCAGCGCAGCCCTCGCCCGCCGCTACGGCACCGTCGTCGTCCGAGAATATGCGCGTACATGGCTAGAGCATCGCCAGGGCGAGTGTACGATCGCGGACATGGAGATCATCGCCCGCGGGCAGGCGGCCGCCGAGGATGCCCTCGCCCGCGCCGCGAACCGACTCCTCTTCTGCGACACCGACCCCCTCGCCACCGCCATCTGGAGCGAGGCGCTCTTCGGCGAAGTCCCCGCTCCCGTGGAGCGACTGGGCCAGGGTCGCGACTATGCCCTGACCTTCCTCCTCGACGTTGACGTCCCTTACGTCGACGACCCCGTCCGCTACCTGCCGGAGCAGCGGGCCCAGTTCTTCGAGCGCTGCGCGGCGCAGCTCGGGCTCGCAGGACGTCGAACCGTCGCTCTCCGCGGGAGCTGGGAGCTTCGGTGGAGGACCGCCTGCGACGCGGTCGACGCGCTCCTTCGGAGCGAAGGCTGCACACCTCCGCGCCCGTCGCCGCCGCCGCGGCCGACCCTCCACCCCCTCGCCCCCCACACCGACGCGGGCCCCTCGCCCGCAGGAGACGCTGATGTCCAGCCCTGACCCCCCGGCCCCATGGTGGCATGATTTTCACGACGACCTGCTGGCGCAGATCCTCCTGGAGCGGGCCACTGCGGCCGAGGTCGATCGCACCCTCGACTTCATCGTCAAAGCCCTCGAGCTCAGGGACGGAGACCGGGTCTATGATCAGTGCTGTGGCATCGGCTCCCTCTCCCGGCCCCTCGCCGCTCGGGGCTTTCGCGTCGTCGGCTGCGACCGAGCGGCGGGCTACATCGACCGGGCGCGCCGCGACGCGGAGCTCGACGAAGGGCCGCTCGACCTCCACTACGAGGCCGCCGACGCCTGCGCCTTCCGGCCCGCCGACGCCGTCGATGGTGTGTTCAATTGGTGGACCTCCTTCGGCTATGCAGAGAGCGACGAGGTCAACGCGAGAATGCTCGCCTGCGCCTTTGAGAGCCTTCGTCCGGGCGGCCTCTTCCTCCTCGACACGATGAACGCCGCCGGCGTGCTCCGACATTTTCAGCCCCATATGTTCACACGGCGGGAGATCCCCGGCGGCGAGCTCTGCCTCGCCCGCGAGTCCTCCGTCGACCTCGCCACTGGCGCGCTCGACAAGCGCTGGACCTACTTTCTCCCCGACGGGCGGCGGGTCACCCACAGCTCTCGCGTTCGTCTCTATCAGCCCCACGAGCTCGTACGACTGCTGCGAAGCGCCGGCTTCGCCGAGATCGAGCTCTTTGGCGACATCGGCCCCAAGCCCGACCAGCCCCTCACCCTCGACACCCTGCGCTGTATCTGTCGCGCCCGACGTCCCCGATGACCACCGCGAATCCATCCTCGACCCCGTCCTCGACCCCGTCCTCGACCCCGTCCTCGATCTCGTCCTCGCTCCCCGCAGACAACGCAGCCCTGAGGACTGCCCTCTACGAAGGTTCTCTCTTCAAGACCGCCGCGACCACGACGACCCGGGAGCTCGTCAAGGCTACGCAGGAGCTCCTCCGCGAGGCCCTCGGCGACGTCGACGAGGATCTCCGCCGCGCCCCCAGCCGCCTCAGCAACGACGAGTTCTTTCGGCGTATGGGCGTACTGCGGCGTCGCCTCTACCTCGGCGAGGACTTTCACGAGCTCCTCCGGCGACTCGTCGTCGAGCTCGGCTTTGACCTCGAGCGTGTCGCCTTTGACCCACTCCGCCTCCGGATCATCCAGGGCGGCGGCCATGCCAACCCCGCCGCCAAGGCCGTCTACTACCCCCATCGCGACACCTGGTACGGTCATCCCCAGAGCTTGATCGTCGGCTGGATCCCCCTCGACGACCTCGCCCCTGAGGAGACCTTCGTCTTCTACCCGGAGTACCTGCGCCGCGTCGCCGAGAACGACTCCGAGATCTTCGACTACGACGCCTGGGTGCGCGAAGGTTGGAGCCTCAAGATCGGCTGGCAAGATCCAGAGGCTGGGCTGCGCGCCCGCTACCCGCAGATGATCGGGACCATCGACCCCAGCGCCCAAGCGCTCGGCTTTGACACCCGCGCCGGCGACCTCCTCCTCTTCGCCGGCGCTCACCTCCACCAGACCCGCGCCCAGACCGGCGAGCGAACCCGCTACAGCCTCGACTTTCGGCTCGTCGACCGCGCAGACCTCGACGCCGGCCGCGGAGCGCCGAACGTCGACAACCGCTCGCGCGGCTCTGCCGTCCCCGACTACGTCCCAGGTGTGGCCCCGCGCGCCTAGGCCTGCGAGCACCCCTCGGATCCAGCACCGCCAGCGCTGAGGGCCTCTCCCGGTCCCCCTGCTCGCGCGCGAACGGCCCCCCATCCACCCCAAAGTGCGGTGCCGGGCACCTCCCAGCCCTCAGAGCCGCCGCCCGGGAAGCCCTCCGAGCAGCCGTGACTTCAGCTTGCAACTCGCGCAGAACTTGTCTATGAACCCCTCTCTCACCAGCGCGCGTAGCTCAGCTGGATAGAGTGTCGGCCTCCGAAGCCGAAGGTCGCAGGTTCGAATCCTGCCGCGCGCGTTGCTTGAACGCCGTCTACATGCCTGTAGGCGGCGTTCTGCGTTCTCGGACGCCGTTGGTGTTACCTGTGGTGTTAGTGAAAATTCGCACACTCTCTCGCGCCGCCGTTCTCGGCCGGTCGAGGAGGTCGATCAGATCCTCGCCCGTGTCCGGCGCGAGGTGAGCGTAGCGCTCGGTCGTCGTGATGTTCGCGTGACCGAGCCACTGCTGGACCACCTGGGGCGGGATGCCCCGCTGGTAGCAGTGCGAAGCGAACGTTTGCCGCAGCAGATGCGGGTGCACGTGCTTGTCGAGACCGCCCTCGCGAGCGGTCGCCACGACCATCCGCCAGAGCTTGTTGCGGTTGATGTAGCCGCCGCGCTCCCGGTGAAGACCAGGTCGTGCGGCCCGGCGTCGTCCTGCCGATGCTCCTCGAGGGCGGAGAGCGCCTCCGCGCTCAGGGGGACCGAGCGAGGCTTGCCCCCCTTGGTCTCCTTCACCGCCCAGCCCCCCGCGTCCGTGCGCCGCAGCGAGCGGCTGACACGGATGAACGGCCGTCGAGCGTCGAGGTGGAGATCGCTCCACCGCAGCTCGAGGAGCTCCCCCCGACGGAGCCCCGTACGGATCGCCGTCAGCAGGAACGTCCGCCACCGCGGCGGCGCTGCCCCGAGGAAGGCGTCGACCTCGGCATCGTCGAGGAACCCCGGATCCTGGAGCTTGATCGGCTCCTTCTTGATCCGCGGCACGCGATCGCCGGTAGGGTATCTTGGCCGTGGTTCCTCATGCGCCTACTCGTCGCCAACACCGACTACGGTTGGTACGGACACCTGCTCGGTCTCGCGCAGCGACCCGAGGGCCTTGATGAGGCCAACTTCTGGCGACCCTCAGGGCGCGCTGGCTTTGCTGCGCTCTCACTTGGCGAGCCACTCGTCTTCAAGCTGAAGAAGGCCCATGGCCATGCTGTCGTAGGTTTCGGGCTATTTGTGGCGTTTCGGCGTCTCCTTGTTCGCGAGGCGTGGGATGTTTTTGGACAGGCCAATGGCGCTGCCTCGCTCGAGGAGACGGAGCGCCGGATCGCGAAGTACCTCCGCCTGAGATCGGGAACTCCTATCCCTCGCGGTCACTGTATCGGCTGCGTGCTCTTGGCCCCGCCCGTGCTCTTCCCGGAGCCGTTGTGGGTGCGGGGCCCCGGCGACTGGTCGGAGAATACGGTGGCTAGCAAGGGCTATTACGCAGAATTTGGTGAGGGGCGCCGCATTTGGCAAGCCTGCCTCGACCATGCCGCTGTCCTGAACCAGGCCGTGGAGTTCACGCTTCCGGGTTGTTCGGTCGCGGCTGAGCCCACGCATCGGTACGGGAAGGGACAGATCATCCGTCCTCGACTCGGGCAGGGGACGTTCCGTTACGCGCTCGAGCAGGCCTACGGACGGTGCGCTGTGACCGGCGAGCACTCTCTCCCTGCTCTCGATGCCGCTCACATCGTGCCCTTCGGCGAAGGCGGTCAGCATGTTGTCGAGAATGGGCTGCTGCTGCGAGCCGACGTCCACCGGCTCTACGACCGGGGTTACGTTACCGTCACGCCGGACTACCGCTTCCGCGTGAGCGAAAGGCTCCGCGAAGACTTCGACAATGGGAAAGTCTACTATGATCACGAGGATCAGAAGATCTGGATGCCTGGGGCACCGTTCCCCCCTCCGGATCGCGCCGCGTTGGAGCAGCACGCCACGACCCGCTTCCTCGATGCATAGTACTCTGGCGCTGGCAAGACCCAGATCATACGGGCGATGATCGGCTCCTCTCGAGGTGCGACCTCACCAAGGAGCCGCGGAGGAAGCGAGCATAACTGTGCGTCGAGGGCTCTCAGCGGGCGGGCTCGGCGAGGGCCCGCCAGGGTCATGTGCGGGCGCGAAGGCGCCTGCGGATCGACGAGCTTGAGTGGTACCGCAGTCCCAGGCCGCAGGGCCCGATCGAGCGGGAGGTGTGGGCCGCGCGAGTTGGTCTGTTGGACGCCATCTTGTACGACCCGGACGCCCGGTAGGTCTTGCTCTCGGACGAACTTTCAAATACCCGCCGATGGTGGACAGATCGTGTGCGATCTACTCGCGCTTCGTGGCGATCGCCCCGTCGAGCTACTCATTGCTCAAGACAGTACAAAACGCCCGTCTTCGAGCAATAGACAGGGTTATTGCTCTCCGCAGCCGTCCACTCAGGAGAAACCTCACTCGTCAGCCCGCGCTGGCCTTTGTGGGCCAGGCCGCCGTGGCTCCAGTCGGCGCAGTGTTCCACGACGCTCCCGCTCGCCCCGCTCGTCGTCGTATTTGTCCATGCGTAGGGGTAGGGGGCTGGCTCTCCGTGCTCATCGAGGTCAATGGGTTCATCCAGCGAGCCGTCGACGAGGTCATCCCAGTCGTCGGCGACGATCGTCCCGCTCGTCAGGAGGTAGGGAGCGTCGAGGCTCTTCGTCATGCGCTCTGAGGCGGAGCTGCCTGGAGAGCTCAACCAGGCCCGGTAGATGACTCCCTCACCCGCGATTCCGGCCAGCTCGGCGAGCGCTTGGCACTTGCTGTCCGCGCCGAGGACACCGCCCAGATCACCCGTGTACCCGACGCTGGAGGCGAACGCTCGCTTGCCCGACCACTGGCATCCGACGCAGGCCGCGGTGTCGTCGAACTGTGGGTCCTCCGGGTCGCACGCCTCATGGGGCTTGTCCGTCGTACCGTCGCCGCAGTGTGGGCCGAGGATACACTCGGGCGTGCACCCGCCATAGGCGCTGGGGTGATTCTTTGCGCCGTTGTCGCACTCTTCGCCGGGTTGGTGAAAGCCATCGCCGCAGAAGGGTAGCTTGCAGAGCTTTGTGCACTCGCCCTTGTTGTCGTTGTCAACGCCGAGATCGCACTCTTCTGAGCCATCGACGAGGCCATCACCGCAGAAGCCTCCATCGCCGGTGGTCCCGTCGCTGGTGGGGCCGTCAGAGTCCGAGCTGCCGGTGCTTGTCCCGGAGGACGCCTCGGTGGTCGTTGATGAGGTGTCCGAGGGCGAGGCGCCCGTGCTGAACGTCGTCGGCTCACCATCGGTCATCGGGTCCGTGGGCAGACCCCCTGACCCAGAATCCGTAGTGTCCCCCGTCGTTGAGCCGGATGTCGAGGCTGTAGCCGAGTGTGCAATCGGCTCGCTAGCGTCGGGGCAGCCAGTAAGTCCGATGATAATGAGGACCGCACACGAGAGTATCAAAGGTTGTCGAAGCTCTGCTCTGTCTGGTTTGCCACATCGTCCTACATCCATTTTTCCCAACCCTCACGCCTGGTCAACAGGCTTAGCTTAGTTCTCAAAGCAATAGAGCTGCGCGCCGTATGAGCACTCGGTGATCTCATCGAGCGCGGTCCAAAAAGCGTCGGTGGACGTGCTTACTCCCACATAGGAGCCCATGATGGGATCCAGCATCGTCCAGTCCTCGCAGTCCTCGTCGTCAGCGCCGAGCGTCGTCCCGTCGGGAGCGGTGTTGGTCCAGACCAGCGTCAGGCCGACGTCGAGACCATCGAGGGTCCGATCGATCGGGCGGAGGAGCTCCCCGTCGACGAGGTCGTCCCAGTCGGCGGCGATCGGCTCTCCAGTGGACAGTACGTAGCGCCCCATCCCCTGGACAAAACGTGTCGTCGGAGAACCCGTCGAGTCGCTCAGCCACGCCTTGAAGTCGTCGTAGTTGGCGAGGCCGCCGTCCTTGGCGATCTTGCGGCACTCGACGTCAGCGCCCGACAGATTGCCGAGGTCGACGGGAGTGAAGGGCTGCTCGGTGATGAAGACGAGCCGGTCGCGGCCGCAGGCGTTGTTGCAGCCGTCGTCGTCGACATTGTTGGCGTCATCGCACTCCTCGAGGTCCTCTCTCAGGACTCCGTCGCCGCAGATCGCCGCGAGGCAGACGTTCAGGCAGGCGTCGGAGTTGTCGTCGTTGGCGTCGTCGCACTCCTCCAGGCCCTCGTGGATGATGCCGTCGCCGCATACGGCGACCGTGCACGCGTTTGTGCAGGCGTCGTGGTTGTCGTCGTTGGCGTCGTCGCACTCTTCCCCTGCCTGGAGGATGCCGTCGCCACAGGTCGAGCCGGTGCACGCATTGCTGCACGTGTCGTCGTCGACGTCATTGGCGTCATCACACTGCTCGCCGAGATCTGGCTGGATGATCCCATCTCCACAGTACGGGAGGAGATCGCACTGGATGGAGCAGCCGGGCTCACCGTCGGGGGGCCAGCGGTTGGCGTCGCCGTCGTCGCAGGCCTCGCTCGGCTGCTTGAAGTCGTCGCCACAGGTCGCGAATTCGCACGTCTTCGTGCACTCGCCGTTGTTGCTGTTCTGAGCGCCGAGGTCGCACTCTTCGCCGGGTTGGGTAACGCCGTCGCCGCAGGTGGCGACGCGACAGGTCTCGGAGCAGGCAGAGGCCTCGCCGTTGCCCGCGCCATCGTCGCACTCCTCGTCGAAGGCGGCCTCGATGACCCCGTTGCCGCAGACCCCCAGGTAGGGGTTGGGCTCGGTGCAGGAGCTCAAGGGGAGCAGCGCCATGGCAAGGACGAGGACGCGCATGACGGAGAGGATAGGCCGAAGCGTGGCAGAGGGGGGACAAGCCCTTCGCTCGCTGCGTGGTCGGCCACACGTGTTGATCTGTTGCGGGGGGCTGCTCGAAAATTCGGGGGCCTTCCATTCTTGGCGACTTTCTTGAAGGCGATCTTCGGAGGGTCGATGAGCTTGTAGTCACAGGCGAGGTTGAGGACAGCCCGGAGGTTCACCAAGACGTTGTTGACCGTCTTCGGCGTTCTTAGACCGTCCTTGCGCCGATCCGTACGAGGAACCCGTTTGCCCTCCATGGTGCGGCGCGATGTCGCGCGTTGCCCTTGCTGCCTGCGCAAATTGATCCGGAGCTCATCGATCCTCTGGCGCGTGATCTGCGAGAGCGGGAGATCTCCGAAGACCGGAAGCAAGTGGAGCCGGATGTTCCGGGACTTGTTGCGGTAGTCGGACTTCGTCGAGTCCTGGAGCGCCAGGTAGCGCTCGGCGAAGACGGCGAAGTTGTTGAGATCTTCTGCGGGCTCCGGTGCGGTGCGCCGAAGCTCTCCGTCCTGTGGAGTGGGCACGTCCGGGAGCGTTGTCGTCGGTGTGCGTCTCTTTTTCGTGGGGGGATCTCTTTCGCAGTCTGCGCGCTGGGGCCAGCGAGCCTGTCTGATTTTTCGTGGCGAAGACCGCGCAGACCTCAGAGAGGCAGTCGTCCCTCAAATTTGATCGCCAGTTGATTCAGCGCCAGTTTCCAGTTCCTGATCGGCATCGTCCACTTCTTCT
>JAUHWG010000040.1 GCA_030424595.1 Polyangia bacterium | reverse complement strand
CGAGGTCCAGTGCGACATGGAGACCGACGGCGGAGGCTTCACCGAGCTGACGCTCAAGACCGCCTGCGACAACCTCCAGGCGGTGATGGGCTTCGATGTCCAGGCGCCGACCGAGGGGATCGACGAGGAGTGCCGGCCCTATACCCGCGACGCCGGCGGCAACCACTCCTATCATTATACGATCCCCTTCCCGCCCGGCTTTACCGAGTTCTACCTCCACGAGTATGTGATGAAGGCGAACGCAGGCCCGAACAACACGTCGGACCTCTTCACCAACTGGACGCAGACCCTCTGGACCCAGGCCTACATCGCCGGCGGCAGGGGCGACATCTCCTTCGGCTCCGCGGAGGAGGCTGGCCCCGTCACCTCCTACTCGCAGACGCTCCCCGGGAACGTCAGCTGCTTGGACTGCGAGACGGCGTGGCCGGGGATGATGGACATCTACCAGACCGGCATGGAGTCGAAGGAGTTCCGGATCGGCTGGGGTGAAGGCGGCGGCGAGGCCGAGGGTTGGTTCCCCTGGTGGTCCGGGACGATCCGCGTCCGCTAGGGACCTTGGCTCGGATCCGCGGTGACGGGCCGAGGAGGCGCGGCGAGAGTCCCTCGCGCTCTCCAGGCTCGTCACCGCCGCGCACGCGGACGGATGATGTTGCTGCCGCAGCGGCGCTGACCGTCGCCGCTGCGGCAGGCTCTGCGCGATGGGAGAGGCTCAGGAGGGCCGACGGTGGCGCGCTCCGCCCTTCGTCAGCTCAGATCGAGAGGAGTAGCAGGATAAAGGCGGCGAGGAAGAGCCCGCGGCCGATCGCGTACGCGCGCAGATAGTCTGGGTGCAGGCTCAGACCGCGGAGCCGGCGATGGATCAGCACCTGCATGACGACCGAGAAGAGGACCGTCGCCGGCAGGAAGATGGTCAAGAGCATGGTGGAGGTCAACGCCTCCAGGCTCATCATCAGGAAGTAGAGGCCAGCCAAGGCCGCGAGCGGGATCAGGGAGAAGAGGCGCAGGCCAGAGAAGGCCTCGACGAGCCGGCCCTTCTCCTCGGTCGAGAGCTTTCGCAGCGCTCGCTCTTGGATGATGCGGCTGACGATGATCGCCGCGAGGAATACGGCCATGCCGACGGGGGGCGGGACGAGTGGCATAGGGCATCCTAGCCGATCGACGCGGACTCGCGCGTGGGGGCCGATGCGGCGGCGGTGCGAGGACGCACTACCAGCCGCCTACGGCGGGGGGACGCCCAGCGGAGCCGTCTCTCGTCGGCGCCGACGGGGCGATCGTCGAGGTGTCGATCGACGGGGGCCCCTTCGAGAACCTGCAGCTCCCGGTCTACAACGGCAGTGTCGTGGACATCGGCCAGTGCGCGGGCCTAGGTGCGGCCAACCCTCTCCTCGGCGAGGAGGCGTTCGTCGGAAAGTCGGGGCAGTGGCTCCGCGAGTCGGTCAACCTCGACGCCTTCGCGGGTCAGGTCATCGAGATCGGCTTCCGTCTCGGCAGCGACTGTGCGAGCTACACCGTGCCCTATGACGTGGACTCGGTGACCTGGTACCTGGACAACGTCAGGCTCACGGCGAGCACCGTCGCGGACTAGCCATCCGCGGCGAGCCTCCCAGGCGCTCTGGCTCGGCTTCGTCGGACCTCATCGGACCTCATCGGACCTCATCGGACCTCATCGGACCTAATGGTCCCGTCAGAGCCTCCGAAGCACCGGTGCAGCGGCCGCTCGTCGCAGCCGAGGGGCGGGCGTTCGCGGCGCTTGAGCCCGCCGGGATCGGGATCCGGCGGCGGCCTCGAGATCGGGCGTCCCTGAGCTCGCTCGCGTGGGACTCCGCGGATCCTGGGTTGTGGGGTAGGCTCCGCGCCATGCGACCCCTCATCGCCTCCGCTTTCGCCTCCGCGTTCGCCTCCGCGGCAGCGCTCTCGCTCGTGTGCTCCCTCGGCTGCACACCGCCGATCCCGGCGCCAAGCGACGTCGAAGCCCCGCCCGGCGACGCAGAGGTGACCGCGAGCGGTCTCGCCTACAAGGTGTTGACCGAGGGGGCCGGCGAGAGCCCGACGACGATGGATCGAGTCCGCGTCCACTACACCGGCTGGACCACCGACGGCGAGATGTTCGACTCCTCGGTCGCCCGCGGCGAACCATCGGAGTTCGGCGTGACGGAGGTGATCGCGGGCTGGACGGAGGGGCTCCAGCTGATGAAGGTCGGCAGCGAGCACCGCCTGTGGATCCCAGAGGAGCTCGCCTATCGCGGGGCTGCGGGTCGCCCGGAGGGGATGCTCGTCTTCGACGTCGAGCTCCTCGCGATCGTCGATTGAAGCCGGCACGGTCGCTCGCCTGGCCACGTTTGGTCGACCCGTGCTGGCACGGCGTGGGTGAGGGCTTGGCTGACGGCGAGGCGGTCGGGGTCGGCGCTCAGGCGCGTCTAAGGTGGAGGGGGTAGGTCCTGCGCTCGTCGCCGAAATTCCAGGTCAGATCGACGGCCCAGGCGGCCTCCAGCAGGCAGCGCTCGAGGTCGCTCGGCGGCGATGACATCGACGATCTCCTGGAACGTGATCTCGACCCTGAGGTCGACGCTCCAGCCGGGCTCGGGAGACCCTGCGCCGGGCCTAGCTGTCCCCAGGCGGGTCGTCAGGGCCGAGCGGCATCGACAGCGAGATCGCGTCGCGGCCGCTCTCCTCGGGCTGGGGTAGGGTGGTCGCGAAGAGCGACTCTCGCATGCACTCCAGGAGATTGGGATCGACGAGCTCGTTCGCCTCGCCGGGTCTGACCGCCTCGATCACCCCGCCGATCTCCTCGTCGCCGATGATGTCGATGTCGAGGACGAGGAGCCCCTCGAGCTCGGGGTTTGTGTCGCGCGCGAGGGCGTAGCACTCGTCGGCGAGGGGCATCAGCTCCTCGTTCATCACCTTGAGCAGGTAGCCGTGATTGCCGGAGCGGTCCTTGAGGTCGCCGGGGGTCGGCGCGGTGTCATCGTCGCGGCCGCCCTCCGCTCGCCCATCGTGAGCGTCATGACCACCCAAAGCCGCGGCTTCCCCGTCAGCGGCCTGGTCGGCCCGGGCCTGGAGGGCGTCGACGATCTGCCTCCGCATCGCCTCGCGCTCGGCGGAGGTCTTCTTGCTCGGCTCGCCGCGGCTGAGCTCGGCGGGGGCGTGCCCCGACGCTTTCGCCCTCGCCCGCGGCGGAGAGCGCTCAGCGGTCAGGATCGGCGCAGGAGCACCCGCCCCCTCGTCCTTTGGCGAGGAGAGGAGGAAGAAGAGGGCGGCGACGAGGCCTGCGAGGGCGACGAGGAGGACGGTCGTGCGCACGTCCTCGGATACCACGCAGACCGCGGGAGCTGACGCCGCTCGGCGGGCATCCGCGTGGTAGGCTCACCTCGCGACGGTCCCATGGAGAATGCGCCGAGCAAGGCTGTGCCTCCTCCGCGGGGACAGGGTGGTCGCACTCCGGGAGCTGTCGAGGCCGGGGGCGCGGCGGAGAAGGATCCGCTGATCGGAGGCCTCGTCGCCGGGCGCTACAGGATCTTCGACACCCTCGGAGAGGGCGGGATGGCGATGGTCTACCTCGCCGAGGATGTCGAGCGCGACCGGCCCTGCGCGGTCAAGGTGCTCGACCCCAGCGCGGTCCACGACGATAGCCTCGTCGAGCGCTTCCTGCAGGAGGCCGTCGCAGCCTCGGCGATCGACCACGAGCACGTGATCGAGGTGCTCGACTGCGGCCGCTCGGCGGAGGACCACGTCTACGTGGTCATGGAGATGCTCCAGGGCGAGGACCTCGCCGACATGCTCGCCCGCGAGGGGCGGATCCCCTGGTCACGGGCGCGGCCGATGCTCCTCCAGATCTGCGACGCGCTCAGCGTCGTCCACGGCAAGGGGATCATCCACCGCGACATGAAGCCGGAGAACTGCTTCCGCATCTATCGCGACGGGTCTGAGGATTTTATCAAGGTGCTCGACTTCGGCATCGCCAAGATCACCGGCGAGCAGGTCGAGGGTGCGCGCGCCCTCACCCAGACCGGGATGATCTTCGGGACCCCGGAGTACATGTCGCCGGAGCAGGCGATGGGGCGGCCCGCCGATCACCGCACGGACATCTACTCGCTCGGGGTGATCCTCTTCCACCTCTTGACCGGAGACGTGCCCTTTCGCGGCGCCACGCCGATGCTCACGCTCGTCAAGCACATGGTCGACGAGCCGCCGATCCCGAGCATCGTCGCCGCCGACGCTGGGATCACCGGGGCGCTCGACGACGTGATCCTGCGCTGTCTGCAGCGGGATCCCGAGGCCCGCTACCAGAGCATGGACGAGCTCGCCGCGGCCCTCCACCGGATCGACGAGAACGGGGTCATCATGAGCACGCCGCCGTGGGAGCAGAGCGCCGTCGAGACCCCCTGGGAGCAGGAGAGCGAGGAGTTCCGGGACTATCGCCCCTACGGGGTCGACGAGGACTTCGGCGATGTCGAGGACATGCTGCCGAGCCGAGCGCCGGGGATGGTGGCGCTCGCCCTCGTGTTCATGGTGATCGCCGGCGCCGTCGCCTACATCGTCCTCGCCACCTAGCTGACCCCTAGCTGACCCCTCGGCAGAGCGCTGAGACGGCCGCGAGCTCGCCGGTCAGCGGACCTCGCTAGAGCTCTTTCGCGGAGGCTGATGACCCTGCGCAGGCCACCGCGCAGCTCGCCGAGATCTGCCACGAGGGGGACCTCGCGGGGGGTCGCCGCGCGCCCGCTATGGAGGCAGCCCATCTACGTTGACGAGTCTTCAACGGGGACGCTTTGAAGCGCTCACGAGGCTTTGCAGCATCAGATCAACAGGCCCTGTCGAGACCATGGTGGTCCTGGTGGTCCTGGTGGCCGGGTTCATGTTCCACACTTCGTATTGCGGCGGATATTTGTCGGGGTCGAGGAGTGCCAACTCTCGGTAACAGATGTTCGTGAATTCGCTGGAGATGAGGTGCTTCTGAGATAAACGCGCGCAGATCTCGAACGCCTCAACAGCGCGGTCCGTAGACGAATAGGTCATCGGATTCGGCTCGCAACCCCAGTACTTTCCGACCTCCTCCTTGACGACTTGCCCAACGTTCCAGAGGCCGAGCAGCTCCGGCCAGTGGAGATAGATCTCGCCGATGCGGGCAGTCGCAGCGAGCGCCCAGCGTGGGTGCCCAAGGCCCTGAACTTCGGCGTAGGACTCCCGGAGGCGTCGGGAGCGTCTCTCGAGCGCCTCGTAATGCTGCGCGAATCGCTTCTCCGAGTCACACTTGAGCTTCTCTTGCTCATGGAGCTCACGCCTGAGCTTTTTGCTCCCCGCGTGCCGCTTCCATTCCTCCGAGGTGAACTCGAGGTCGTGCGGCGTTGCAAGGCGGAGGTAGTCCTCGTACTCGGCCTCCGCAATGTGGAACAGCGCGATCGAAACAGCATCGATAACCTCCATCGACGCCGCTGTGGTCGAAGAGGATCCCTGCTTCCAGAGTTTTACGACACGGCCAAAGTGCCCCAAGGCCAAACGTGCCTTGCTTTGAATGCGTGGATAGGGCACCGGTCGTCGTAACGATGGTCGGCCGCACATCCAAGCCAGCCCGGCACGGAGGCTGGGCAGAGCGCCTTGTTCGACCGCGTGGCAACCGCCGGTGTCCGTCTGCCATGGGCATGACTCGGCCCAATGGGCCAGCCCCTGCCTCGCCTCATCGACAATGGTCTCGTCAGTCGCCTCGCCGACGGAGCCCCGTGCGGATTGACCCATCGCAACCTCGTACCGCGCCCGCAGCTTCTCCGCACGACCGGTCTCGCCCAAGCCGACTCGGATGAGCCACGCGTCCCAGAGTGCGTCTGCCGCCAGAGGACTACCAGGGGCAGACGCCGCGAATTGCTCAAGGCGGTCGGCTGCCTGCGAAAACTGGGCACGGTGGCGCAAGGCGACCGCTTCCGCAAGCGCGCTCTCATCGACGTCCAATGTTACCCGGAACGAAGGGAGAGTCGTCGCAAGGGGTCGAATCTCAGGTTCGCTCGCGCTCGTGAGCGGCAAGTATTGCGACGCGCGGAGAGCCCCAGATCGCGTGGTTTCGCAGGGACCGAAGCCCCAGGCGGGGGTAGGCGCGAGCAGGAAGATCACGAGACCTCCCGCGGACACCCAGGTACGTCTACCCATCATCACCACCGCTCTTCAGGCTAGACGTTGTCGCGAAGAGCTGCAACTCCGAGCTCCGTGGACTTGCCGATGTGGCGCTTTTCTGCCGGTGCCCAGCTTGAAATCCGCACGTCTGGGAGGGCACGTCATGCCCACAGGTTCGTGAGCTCCTGTCTCTTGATGTCGGTCTCCGTTGAGGAGCCCGAGTCTTGGGGGATCGAGTGCGCTGTCACGATGGGGGCGGTCGGTCGCTGATCTCCTCGTAGAGCAGCTCCAGGAGGGCGCCACACTCCACACAGGAGCAGCGACCGTCGGCGAGCCGGACCACCCCGGCCTCGCCACACTCGCAGCAGGGGGCCGCGGGGTCGCTCGGGTCAGGCTCGTCGCCGCCTGGCCGAGGCGGCGGCGCTGGGAGGCGCGCGCCGAGGTAGCGGGTGGCGGTGAGAAAGGTGGTCCGGCAGCCCCCGCAAAGATGGTTGAAGCAGCACTCGGGCTCACAGGAGTAGACGATCTCGACGCCGCCGCAGCGGGGGCAGACGAGGTCGAGCGGACGGCTCTCGGGCATAGACGCGCGAGCGTAGCAGCCACGGGCGAGGCTCCGCACGTTCCCTCTCGTTCCGTCTCGGGCGCGGCCCGGGGCTGCGCCCTGCGCCCTATGCCCTGCGCCCTGCGCCTTGCGCCCTACGCCCTACGCCCTACGCCTTGCGGCCTACATCTTGAAGGTGCGGGAGACCACCGTGTCCGCCTTCTTCTTGGGGAAGCTCGCCTTGCGGACGGCGCGGACGATGCAGACCCCGAGGGAGCTGCCGTCGTGGGAGCCCTGGGGCTCCGCGCTGATCACCTTGCCGGTGGCGCCGACGATCCGCAGGCGGACCTTCACCTTCATCCCCGGGACCGCGTACTTGGCGGAGCAGCGCTTGATGTTCCCCTGCACCCCGTTGAGGCCGCGGGTGATCTCGCGGGCGCTCAGCTTCTCGCTGGTGCGGGAGGACGTCGCGGGCTCGGGCTCGGGCTCGGGCTCGGGCTCGCTCGAACCCTCGGAGTCGCCGGTCGTGTCGCCGCTGTCACCCTCGGTCTCGCCGTCGGTCGAGGTCGAGGTCGAGGTCGAGGTCGAGGTCGAGCTCGTGCCCGAGCTCGTGCTCGTGTCCTCCGCCGCGGCGGTCGTCGACGCGGCGGCGGCGGTCATCTCCGGGGCGGTGTCCGTCTCTTCATCGCCGCCGCCCAGGACGATCGCCGCGAGGACGAGGGCGACGATCGACAGGAGGATGAGGGCGATCCAAAGGCCGCTGCGGCGCGGCTTTGCGGCCTCGGCGGCGTCGCTGCGGAGGAGCGCCAGGGCTGCGAGCATCTCGTCGACGGTCTGGTAGCGCTTGTCCGGGTCCTTCTCCAGGGCCCGCATCACGACCTCGTCGACGCCGTCGGGGATGTCGACGCTGGGGACCCGTCGCCGCGGCGGCAGCGGCTGCTCCAGGAGGTGCTTGGTCAGCGTCGCCATGTAGCTCTCGCCGCGCAGCGGGACCTCGCCGGTGAGGAGCTTGTACATCGCCACGCCGACGGCGTAGATGTCGGCCCGGGCGTCGGCCTTGAGCCCGCGCACCAGCTCCGGGGCGACGTACTCCGGGGTGCCGACCAGCGCGGAGGAGGTCTTGGCCTCCTCGGTCGTCTGCTGGCCCTCGTCGAGGATCTTGGCGATCCCGAAGTCGAGCACCTTGATGTAGTCCTCGTTGTCGCCGCGCTGGATCCGGAAGCAATTCTCCAGCTTCATGTCGCGGTGGACGATGCCGCCGCGGTGGGCGGCGCTGAGCCCAGCGCAGATCTGTTCGGTGATCGCGAGGACGCGGCGCCAGGGCAGCCGACCCTCACGCTTGCAGGTGGCCGCGAGGTCCTCTCCTTCGAGGTACTCCATGACCAGGAAGGCGAGGCCATCGTCGGTGTAGCCGAAGTCGGTGATGTCGACGATGTGCTCGTGGCGGATCTTCGAGGCCGCGCGCGCCTCGAGGAGGAAACGCTCGATGTCCTGCGGTCGCTGGCTGTGCTCGTAGCCGAGTACCTTGACCGCCACGGTCTTGCCGATCAGGGTGTGCTCGGCCAGGTAGACCGCCCCCATGCCGCCGCGACCGACCTGACGGAGCAGGCGGTAGCGTTCGGCGAGGACCTCTCCGGCGAGATCCTCGGCGGCGACCGCCTTCGCGGCCGCCCGCGAGAGGGCGCGCCTGCCCGCCTCCGTCTCGGCGAAGGCGAGCCCACGCCGGGTGAGAGAGGCCATTCCCTCGGCGTTCTCGGGCGGATCTCCTGGGGGGCTGACGTTCATCGGCGACGGTCGAAAAACGTCGCTAGCATAGCGGAAAGACGGGCGTAGATCCCGTGGCAGGCTCCAGCGCTGGTCACCGCGCGGAGCCGCGAGCCCCGCTAGAAGCGAATGTGGAGACCGCCTCCGAGCCTGTGCGGCGAGAGCGAAGGGGAGAAGGAGAGGGTCGGCGCGGATGTAGCCTGTCGGCGCTTGCCGATCACGTAGAGCGCGATCCCAGAGCCGAGGGCGACCGCGCCGGTGGCCCCGCCGATGAGCGCGAGGAGGTTCGCCTGGCGGCCGACGGTGTTGAGGCGGGCCGCCTCAGGGGAGTCTGAGGCGAGGTCCGGTTGGCTCGAAAGCAGCCATTCGCCCTCGGCCTCTGCATGGGCGCCGAGGCCGAGGCCTACGGTCGCGGAGCCGAGCAGGAGCGAACCTACGCCGATGAGGGCGACGCCGCTGGCGACCATCGGATCGCGGAGGCGCACCAACTGCGTCGGCTCGCGGGGGCCTTGCGGGTCGGGCTCGTGGCCCTCGGGCTCCGGCTCGGGGACGTCCTCGGGTGTAGGGGGGGGCTCGGGGTCGTCGCAGCTGAACCCGGGGTTGTCCGAGCGGATCAGATCGAGCTCGTCGAGGTAGGTCTCCCGGAGATCTGCCGCCTTGCGAGAGTCGCGGCTGCGGGCTGATCCGCGGATCTCGGTGTTGTCGTCGAGGAACTCGCCGAGGGTCTTGGTCGCGTCGCAGAGGTGTGAGGGTCGACCGTCCTCGGAGAACGCGGCGACCCGCGCCTCGACCAGCTCGAAGAGCACCGCAGCTCGGCGTTCGAGCTCCTCGCGGGGGATCGCCTCGTAGGCCGCCTGGAAGCTCTGCGACGCCGCGTCGAACTCGCCGTTCTCGATCGCCTTGCGCCCCTCCTCGTAGAGCTCGGCGACCTCCTCCGGGGTGCCGCTGGCCTCGGCGGGGCGGGGCGTGAGCCCGACGGTGGGGAGCACGAGGGCAGGGGCGAGGGCAGAGGTCAGCAGGAGTCCGAGGAGCGAGCGGCCGCCGCCCGCACGGCTACGACGCACCCTCTGGCCTGCGCCCTCGTCGCGGCCGAACCCTCTCTCCGCCTGCCGTGGAGCGCCCCTCAGAAGCATGATCGAAGTCGCCTCGAACGCGATTCATGGGCAGAATAGTCGATCGATCCCGGACCCCACAAGCGCCCCGCACACGGGGGTGCTCGGGGGCCGGTCTCGCCCATCGTCGGGCCCGCTCGCCCCGAGGCCCTCCATGCCGCTCTCGAAGGGACGCCTCGAAGGGACGCTTCGCGCGGACGCTTCGCGCGGACGCTTCGCGGGGCGAGCAGGTCGAAGGGACAGGTCGTGGGACGCGCTAGGCCCTATTTGCGCCTACGCCGGGTCCTCCAGGCGAAGGCGAAGATCAGGCCGAGGGTCAGGCCGCCGCCGAGCGAGTTCGGCGAGCGGAGCGCGCAGTTGATCGACGAGCCGTTGTCGTAGTCGTAGCGGCGGTTCGAGGCGCGGATCAGATCGTCGATCGCCATCTTGTTGTCGAGCTCGACCTGCGGCGCGCCGGCGGGGGTCATCACCTCGACCCGCTCGGCGAAGGGCATGTCGGCGAGATCGGGCCAGGTACCGTCGGGGCGGATCAGGAGCTCGCGACCGCCGTCAAAGGCGATCTTGTTCGAGCCCTCGCAGGGGATCATCTGGGTCGCGCTGTGCGACGGCTCCACCGACGGTAGGTCGGCGTTCTCGACGAACTCCGGATCCGCGAGCATCTCGTGCGGCGACATGATCGTCAGCATCCGCGTCAGCGTCGGCCAGGTGTCGAGGAGCTCGACCGCGTGGGCGCCCGGGCGGACGATCCGCTCGTCGAGCGCGGCCGCGAACATGTCGCCGTTCCAGGCGACCAGGTCGATGCTGTCCTCGAAGCACTCGATGCACTCGTAGAAGTCCTCCTCGGCGACCCCGGGCGGGCTCGGGAGGAAGTTGCGGAGGATCGGCAGGAGCATCGGATGGTTGTAGGAGCAGCCGGCGAAGTCGAAGCACTCCATCAGGCCCTGGGTCGTCAGGGCGTCGATGACGGTGTAGTTGGTGCCGAGGATCGGCTCCTCGGCGCCCATGAAGATCGACGGATCCCAGCGCTGGTTGAAGAGGCCGCCCCGGCCGACGGCGTCGCTGGTGCCCGCGTACTCGGTGATGAACGCGAGCCCGCCGGCCTCGTCGATCGCCTGGATGACGACGTCGAAGTAGTTGCTGGCGTTGGTCGTCCAGTCGAGGAGGACTTCGTTGAGCTCGACGTGCTTGTAGCCGGTCGGCACCGCCCGATTCGCGGCGAGGGTGAAGATCCGGATCGGCATGTCGTCGGCGGCGGCGATCCGGGTGAGCCGAAGCGGGACGCAGGGCTGGGTGCCGGCGTAGCTCAGCACCAGCGGCTGGAGCTCGTCGACGCCGGCGCCGTTGAGCAGCTTGGCCGCGGCGAAGTAGTAGCCCTCTGCGAGGTACTCCTCCATGATCGGCGGCGCCTCCGGGTCCTGGGCGTAGCCGTTGTCGTCGAGCCAGTCGACCAGCTCCTGCGAGGTCCCGCCCTGGAGGACGACGATCTCGAAGGCGCCGACGATCTCGCGCTTGACGATCGTCGGGCCGCCGTCGCTGTCGCTGCCGCCCGCCGATGTCGCGGCCGTGTCAAAGTCTCCTTCGCCGGCGAAGAGGGCGTCGCTGCCGCAGCCGAGGCCGCCGCCGCCGTCGTTCGACTCGCAGTCGGAGACGGTCTGGAGGCTGTAGACCGGAGCGGTCCCCGCGAGGAGGTTGCTAAAGAGCACCTCGGATCCGGCGGAGAAGTCGGGGATCGCCTGGACAGGGATCACCCAGGCGAACTGCTCAGGGTCGCCCATGTACTGGATCTGGATGTGGGCCTCGACCTTGCCGGCCGCGGCGTCCATGACAAAGAGGATGTTCTCGCCGGTCTGGTCGACCGGCATCGGCATCGGCGCGTTGTCACAGAAGAGGCCGCCACAGGCCTCCGCGGGGCTTGGGGCTGCGAGGAGGGCCGCGCCGGTGAAGGCTGCGAGGAGAGCGGCGCTCCGAGACGAGAGGTTGCGATAGGCCATGGGCTGATCGAACGCCAATCGGCGGCGCACGTCCAGAGAAAAGGCTGCACGGGGCTGGACCTAGCGGCCTGGCCGAGGTCTTTGACCCTCCCTGCTGCTGGCCTCGGAGCTCTCGACCGGGCGAAAACCTGCTGCGAAGCCCGGTCCGGCGGCGTTCTCTCGCGACCGGGCCCGTCGGCTCAGCGCCCGGTCGAGCTCTGCCCTGGCAGCCCGTGGCAAAGACCCGCGCGCTCTCCAGCCCTCGTCGTCCCTCTCGGCTCCGCTACAACGCGCAGTCGAGCCCGGGCCGGCGGCGCTGTGTCGAAGCCACGAGGACCCACGATCGCGGCGCGAGGGCCACCCGGGACTTCACGACGACCTCACGACGACTTCACGACGGTCTGCTAGGAAGCCTCAGCTTTGCGCTTCAGCGCGTCGGCGAAGCGATCGAATTCCGGCTGGAGGTCCGGGATCGAGCGCTCGATCAGCGGCGACATCAGGCCGCTGAAGACCTCGCGCATCGCGAACTCGACCGAGCCGTCCGCGCCGGGCGTCAAGGTGAAGGTTCGCTCGCCCTTGAAGAGCCCGAGGGGCATCCCGCCCGACCAGACCATCTTCTCGCTCGGCTTGAACTCCGAGACCTTCACCGGGAAGGCGCGGTCGGGGCTGATCTTGGCGAAGACCTTGATCTTCTGGCCGCGCTCGATCGTCCCCTCGACCTTGTCGACGGTCGGGTTCCACTCGGGGTAGGCGGGAGCATCGGTGAGGATCGCCCAGATCGTCTCGGGGGCGGCGTGGATAGTGATGCTAGAGGCGAAGGTCTTCATGGTGTTCGCAGTCCTTTGCGGAGCATCGCGGTATCAGAGGGGGACGACGTGGCGCAAGCGTGGCGCACAGGTGGCGGTGGCCCGGGCCGGCTCCGGGTCCTGCGAGGGCGCGGCTCGAGATCTTTCGGGACACTGTTCGGCCGAGCTTCGCGAGGTCGCGCGGCCGGAGATCCCGTACTATCGATCGGTGCATATGCGACGACGACGTCCTCTCCGTCACATCGCGCTGATCCTCGCGGCGCTCGTCGGCTACCCGGGCTGTGCGGATGACATGGGGCTCGGCGAGAGCGAGACGGAGACGGGCGGGACCGAGAACGGGAGCGAGAACGGGAGCGACTCCAGCGGTGAGCCGACGGGAAGCGGCGGCGAAGCGACCGGCACGGGCGACGAGAGCACCGGGGAGATCACCGAGGGGACCGGCGAGCCCCTGCCGCCGTCGCTCCCGCCCCTGGAGGACGCCCCGCTGACGACCGCGGAGCGCATCATCCCGGTCAAGCTCCAGTCGAGCGAGCCCGTCGCCGACCCGCGGGTTCCGCTGGATCTCGAGCTCCTCTTGGACGAGGGCTTCGGCGAGGTGATGGTGGTCGCCGGCGAGGCGATCCTGGACGCCACCCTCGATCTCGGGCCCGCGCCCACGCCCGGCCCGGCGCCGGCGCTGCTGACCCGCTTTGTCCACCTCGCGGACGCCCAGCTGGCGGATGATGAGTCGCCGACGCGGGTGGCCTCGCTCGACAGCCCGGACGCCCTGACCTCGTCCTTTCGCCCGCAGGAGGCCCATATGTGCCGGGTGATCAACGCCGCGGTGCGGACCATCAACGCGGTCCACAGCGGGCTTGGGCTCGACTTTGTTCTCCTCGGCGGGGACAACATCGACTCGGCCCAGGGCAACGAGCTGGCGTGGTTCACCGCGATCCTCGACGGCGGTCCCGGGCAGGTGCACTGCGACTCGGGGGACGACGATGATCCGGTCTTGGGGCCCGACAACGATCCCAAGGATCCCTTCACCCCGGTGGGCCTCGACGTCCCCTGGCGCTGGGTCAACGGCAACCACGACGTCCTGGTCCAGGGCAACTTTCAGGTCAGCGCCCAGGCCAGCCTCGCCGTCGGTGAGATGGCGGACGGGGGGACGCGGGACTGGTCCCAGCCCGGCGGGCCGATCGTCACCGGGACGATCGTCGCCGATCCTGCGCGGGCGCTCCTCAGCGTGACGGAGCTCCTCTCCGCGGTCGCCGAGGCCGGCGACGGTCACGGGATCGACGACGCGGTGATCAGCCGCGGCCGGGCCCTCTACGACTTTCCGATCGCCGGGACCACGCTGCGGGTGGTGGTGGTCGACAGCGCCGCCGCGACCGGGGCGGCGAGCGGGGTGATCCACGCCGCTGACGTCGAGGACTACCTGCGGCCGACCCTGGACGCCGCCGAGGCCGAGGGCGAGTCGGTGATCATCACCTCTCACCACTGCTCGAGCTCGCTGAGCGACGGCGGCGGGCTCGGGGGGAACGTGCAGGAGGACGCGCTGACCCCTGAGGAGTGGCAGTCGTTCCTGGGGGAGGAGCCCGCTGTGCTCATGCACCTCTGCGCCCACTCGCATCGCCACCGAGTCCGCCGGATCGAGCCGCTCGGCGGGCAGGCCTATTGGGAGATGACGACCGCCTCCCTCGTCGACCAGCCGCAGCAGATGCGCCTCCTCGAGATCCGCGACGAGGACAACGGCTACCTCAGCGTCACCGGCGTCGCCCTCGACTATGCGACCGAGGATGATCCGCTGGCGGCTGCGGGGCGGGCCCGGGCGGTGACCGACTTCACCAGCGCCTGGCACGGCAACGGCGAGGGCGAGCTCGAGGACCGGAACGTCCGCCTCTGGGTCCCGCTCCCGTAGCAGCCCGCGCGCTCCCGTAGCAGCCCGCGCGCTCGCCAGCCCGCTCTCCAGCCCACTCGCCAGCCCGCTCGATCCTGGCCGACGAGCGCGCCTTTCGACCGGTACAGCGGCGCTTCGTCGGGGTCACGAAGACCCACGCGCACGGCGCGAGGGCGCCGAGGCCGAGCTCACGGCGTCAACCCGAGGACCCGGAGGTACTCACGCTTGTCGAAGACAAAGGGCCCGAGGTCGTAGATCCAGGGCCTGTGGAACTGCTCAAAGTCCGACCAGATCACGACCTCATCGCCGACCGTGATCGTCACCAGGAGAAACCAGCACTCGGTGATCCCGCAGGTGCAGCCGAGGAGAGTGGCCTTGTTGAGCCGCGGGTCGTCGGCCGGCAGCGAGAAGTGGCAGGCGTAGGAGACCGGGCGGTCGAAGAGGCTTCGGCCGCGCAGCGATGCGCTCGGAAAGCCGAGGTAGTCGCCGGCGAGCTCGCTCGGCTTGAGCGACGTCGGCTCGCCGGACGCGCGACGCTCGATCACCTCGCGCTCGGCGTGGGGCAGCTCCGCTGCGCGGACGAGCTCGATCAGATCGACCCCGTTGATCTCGAGGCCGCAGGGTTGAAAGCCGCCGCCGCCGGGCCAGGAGACGTAGGGGCGCTGCGTGATCTCGAGGACGTCTCGCTCCCCCGGCGGGCGCGCTCTCGCCAGGGCTTCGAGCTCCTCGTGCGTCGGTGGCCGCAGACCCGGCGGGAAGATCCGCGGCGGCGCGGGGGCACCCTCCGGCGTGGCCGAGCGGAGGGGCTCAAGGGTGAACTGGGGGCCAGGTCGCAGGGGATCCCAGCCGAGCTCGCGCCCCTCCCGGATCAGGCGGGCCACCTCCGCTGGGGTGACAGCCTCGGAGTAGTGCGCCCGCTCATTGCGCGGGTGGGGCCGGTGGAGGCGCGCGACCATCGTCGGACCGGGGCCCTCCTCCGCCGAGATGGCGACCAGCAGCGGGGTTCGTCCGCTCCTTTGATCGGCGGTCGGTCGCCGCCGCATTCGCCAGCGATAGGCGACCTCGTCGACCACGATCCGTCGGGAGCCGCGCTTGGGGATCGTCATCGTCTCTCTCCGGGGAGATCCGAGATCATACTCGGGGGGCTGCAAACGCGCCTGCCACGGCGAATATTTCATCGGATTTTGACAAATCGTCCGACGCCCCGGCGCGTTGATCTCCGGAGCTGATGACTAGCCACACCAACCATCGTCCCTCCCCGCTCCGGCGAGGCTTCGGCGCGCAGCTCCTCCGCGTCGCGGCGTGTACCGCCTCAGCGCTCGCGATCGTCGGCTTCGTCGCCGCCGACGTCGTCGCCGCCGAGCCCTCATCGTCGGCCGAGCCCTCAGCGCTCGCCGAGCGGATGATCTTCGCCGCCGCCGACCTCCCCGACCTCGAAGACGAGGGCCCGGCCCTCTTCGCCGCCGCGGTCAACCTCCCCGACGGGGGGGCCCCGGCGAGCTCGAGCCCGCCGCCTCCGGCCCCGCCGCTCGTCAAGAAGCGCTCCAAGAAGCTCCGCTTCGGCCGCTTCGAGGGCTACTGAGACGCGCTGACGTCTAGCAGCCCGTGGGAAGAACCCCGATGCTCCCGCTCCTCCTCGGAACCGCGGCCTTCCTCGCGATGATGGCGGGCCTCTTCGTGCCCCTCGAAGGCTGGGCCCCTCGCGAGCGGATCGAGGTCGAGCCGCGGACGGTGCTCCTGTGCGTCGGCCTCCTCTTCGCCGACGTCTTGCTCATGGACTGGGCGGGCGGCGCCCTCCTCGACGGTCTTCACGGGCTTCGCTGGAGGCCGCCGGCGCCGACCTGGATGCGGGTGCTCGGGGTTCTCGTGCTCGCCGAGCTCGCGGGCTATTGGGTGCATCGGGCGGCCCATCGGCTGCCGATCCTCTGGCGATTCCACGCCCTCCACCACCGACCAAAACACCTCTACTGGCTCGAAGCCTGGCGCCAGCACCCGATCGACTTTGTCCTCCACGGGATCGCGGTCGGTGTCCCCGGCGCGCTCCTCGACGCGTCGCTCGCGGACATCGGCGCGGTGGTTCTCCTCCGCAAGACCTACACCACCTTCCTCCACGCCAACCTCCGCTGGCGATTGACCGGGCTCGGCCGCTGGATCGCGACCCCGAGCTTCCACAGGGTCCACCACAGCCATGACCCGCGGGAGTACGATCGCAACTTCGCGGGGATGTTCCCGCTCCTCGATCGGATCTTCGGCACCTACCTGGCGCCGCATGGGGGGAACGGCGGCCGCCGTTGAGCGCGTCGCGGGCCCCCTATGCACGGGGGGGACCTCGAACGCTCCCCACCGTGCAGGTTCTGCTCGGCCGCGGCCTCCTCGGTGGGCGCCGCCTCGGCCGCGAGGTCCTGGCCGGCGCCCGCCGAGCAGCTCCATGTCCCGCGGCGGCGAGGACCCTCCTGCGCTCGACGGAGGGCCCTCCGGCGCGCTCATTAGTGCGGCGCCACGGTGTACATCTCGACCTGCGCCGCAGCGATCTGCATCAGACAGGAGCTGTTGACGATGCTCTCGAGCTCCTGACCGCGGCGCTCGAGATCGTCGTAGTGGTACTGGGCCACATCATGTCCGTTCGCCGGGTCGCCGATCGGGCAGCAGCTGGCGGTGCAGACCTCGGTGCCCAAGGGTGGGGCGAGGCCCGTCGGCGTCGTGCAGCCGTCGTCGGTCCCGGTCAGGAAGCGCGAGAAGATCGCGGGGCCCTGATCGAGCGGGTCGCGGGCGCGCATGTGCAAGAAGGGCTGCTCGAAGCTGGCGCCGGGGACTGAGCGGTCGTCGGTGCCGTAGGTGATGCTGTCTTGATAGTAGGCGTTCGCGTCGTCGAAGACCTCGCGCCCATGGCAGCCATTGCAGGTGTTGAGGGAGAATTCGTGGCGAGCCGCGGTGTCGCTGTGGTGGCTCCCCCAGTAGCGGTTGCGCTCCATGAGCCAAGCCCCCGGGCCAGGCGTGAGGCCTGCGGCGCTGGCGAAGGGATCGACGTAGGAGAAGTCGCCGAAGTTGTAGGGGCTCGAGTGGCCGTACGTGACCAGGCCGTAGGGCGCGAAGCCTCCCTGGAAGGGGAGTTGGGTCACGGGGTGAGAGAGGCCGACGGTGTAGCTGCCGGCGGTGATGCTGCCGGCATATACGTTGATAAAATCATCGATCGGCTGGCTGGAGTCGGCGATGTCCGGCATCTCATAGCTGTGGTTTGGCGTCATCGCGATGGGCACGGCGGAGAGGCCCGAGCCGCTGTTGACAAACTCCTGCATGTGCCATTGAAAGGTCGGGTAGTGCGGCCAGGAGAGCATGCGCGAGTTGACGCGGAGCTGAGCCAAGGCGCTGCCGGTGACGTGGTTGGGGTCCGCCCCGTTGAGCACCGCCGCTTGGGTGAGGGCCTCGAGCGCGTTGTTGTAGGCGGGTGTGCCCAAGGTCAGGTTGTCGAGGTTGTACCAGTCTGTCGCCCAAGCTTTGGTCTGGGTACACCCGTGCCGGGGCACCGCGTACTCGAAGATGACCGTCATGTCCAAGGGCTTGCAGTCCCCTCCAGGCGTAGTGTCGACCATCTGGAAGACCAGGCGCACCTCCCCGCCAGCCCCGCCGAAGACGCCGGCCTCGTGCAGGTCGACGCGGTTGACGATCGCGATCAGCTGGAAGGGCGGCCTCGACATGTCGAGGGTGTCGGAGAACTCGTGCGGATCACCGTCGTCCGCCGTGAAGCTGAAGCGGTTCCAGACCTCGCTCAGCCCCATAAAGCCGAGGTCGTTCGTGTCGCCGTTGATCACCTGGGGGAGTTCCCAGGTACGAAGCCAATCTTGGGTCCACGCCTCGGTGCTCATCCCCGCGCCGACGGCCATCTCCTGCATGAGGTGAGAGAAGCCGTGCGCACCGTAGGCGTCGCCCGTGAACTTGCAGGTGCCGCCTGCGTTGGTCCACACCCCCGTCCGACTTGGATCTCGAGTGACGCTGAGATCGCGGATCGCCAGGGTCTTCTCCGGATCGATGGTCACCGGGAGGGGAGGAGGCATCGCGGCGGGGAGGGCTAGGCGCGAGCCCAGGACCTCTTCGGGCTGGAGCTCCTGCGGCGGGATCGACTCGCCGTCGAGCACAAAGTGCAGGTTCTCCGGCGAGAAGAGATCGGTCCGGATCGCCGTCCGACCGTGAAACTCGGTGATCGTCGCCTCTCCGTCGACGCGCTCGAGGAACGCGAGCCGCCGCTCGGCCTCTGCGGCGATGTCGAAGCTGACGATCGCCGAGTAGACGCCGTCACCGCCCTTGAGGTCCCCAGCCTTCCCCGTGTCACGCAGGATCACCTCGCCGCTCTCGAGCTCGACCAGGAGCTCGTCGCCGGAGACTTCGCCCTCTGGGTACTGGACCTCGAGACGGGCGTTGTTCTCGCTCCCGGGCTCGACAAACTCGAGGCTCATGCTCTCGGCGCGGGGCGGGTGCTCGGCGTAGTCGGACTGCCCCTCGAGCGCTCGGAGGTCGGGGGATCGCTCATCGGCCCCCTCGATCGTGTCACCCTCGGCGGAGGGGTCGTCGTCGACGGTGCAGGCAGACGCGAAGATGCAGAGTTGACCGAGGACGACAGCGCTCCGTATCGCTCGCGCGCCGGTCCATCGTTCTATGTTTGGTGTGGGCTTTAGTGTGGGCTTTAGTGTGGACATGTACATGTGCTTCCTCAATCGCCGCTCTCAGCGGCCTGTGTTCGCAGCGTCGCAAAGCCGCGGCCCAAGCCCCTGAGCTGGGGCCCAGCGAGGGGTTGGTTCGCGGTCTATCGGGGGGGGAGGTGCGGGTCTTGGGCGTAGGGGGTCGCCTGTGCGGAGATGGCGTGGTGGCGCCCGGTGATCGCGGCTGAGGGGGATCACGGTGGAGCCGGAGAGAGTGCGTGGTGGCCCGATGACCGCCGCGACAACTCCATAGGCGCCCTGCGTTCGCGATCTTACGGCGGTGTTTCTTTAAGTTCCTTGAGCGCGCTGCGCGTCGCTCTTCCTGCGACCCCGACGCGCCGGTCTGCTACAACCGCGAGGGTGCGAGGCCCCCGGTCAGCGGACTTTTTGAGGCACGGCTCATGACCGATCCGATGGACTTCGACCGCGCCGACGACGAGCTCGCCGCCGCGATCGTCGCGGTCCGGGCGGCGCGGAGGAGCTCGCGCGTCCAGGCGCTCTTCGCCGTCCGCGAGGCCTTCGCCGGTCTCGCCCTCGTCGCCCTCGTCGGCTACGGCGTCGCGCGTCTCTTCGCCGCGGATCCCCTCGTGGTGATCCTGAGCCTGGTCGGCGCCAGCGCGCTCCTCTGGGTCGGAGCGCTGGTCTGGAGGCCGCACGTCTTCTCTCCGAGCGACGACGCCTGCAGCGAGCTCTACGACGCCTACAGCAGGGTTGAGCGCGCCCTCGACGATCTTCGGGTCGATCGCCCGCAGCTCAGCCTCGGCTGGGGCGAGGCGACGCCGGGCAGCTGGCCCTACTCGCGCCAGCTACGGACGCTCGAGGAGACCCGCGAGGCGCTCGCCGAGGGCCGCCGCGTCGAGCCATGATCCGCGGGGATCTTCGCGCTCCTCGTTCGGATCGTCGGCACCTGCATGACGCCGCATGCGGGGCTCCGTGGCCGCCCTTGAGCGCGTCCCCAGGCTGGTCGCGCGCGATCGTGAGCGCTCCTCTCCTGGGGCTGCCGAGGACGAGCTCCAATCGCGGGCTCCTCGCGGGGGAACCGCGTCCTGGGGCCAAGGGGAGCGCCGTGCCTGGTCCTCAAAACATGTCCCTGGAAATCTCAGGTGTGAAGAGGGCTGCTCTCTACGCGGCTCCGATTCGCGGTGGTAGATTCGGAAGATGCGTAGTCCTATCGTCGCCTCTGTAGTTCTCCTCGCCGCTCTCGTCCCGGCCTGCGGCGACGACACCGCCACGGGGGTGAGCGCGACCGAGTCGGGCGGCGAGACCTCGACCTCGACCACCGGCGAGCCGATGGAGACGACCGGGATGGAGGGTCTCTGCGTCGAGAACTCGCAGTGCGAGGACGGCAACGAGTGCACCTACAACCGCTGCGCCGGCGACGGGCAGTGCCTCGTCGAGGCGGTGCTCTCCAACGCCTGTCGGCCGCAGATAAGCGTCGACTATCCCCCGCGCGGGGCGACCATCGTCGGCGAGCCCGGGGTCCCGGTCGTGACCGTCACCGGCAAGGCGGAGAGCGCCGCGGGCGGGATCGAGACGCTCATGCTCAACGGCGAGGGGGTCAAGCTCGGCGACGACGGATCCTTTGAGGTCGACGTCGTCGTCACGCCTGGCGGTTCTTCGCTCGACTTTGAGGCGACCGATGTGATCGGCGCGAAGCGGCGGCGGGTCCAGTCTTTCCTCTGGTCGACCGACTACCGCAAGCCCGAGGTCACGGGCGAGCAGATGGTCCCCGAGGGGATCGCGTTCTATCTCAGCCAAGAGTCGCTCGACGACGGCGACAACAGCGATCCCGCCGACGATATCGCCACCGTGCTCGGGATCGCCCTGCAGAACTTCGACATCGCCGCGCTCCTCGACCCGAACACGCCGATCACGACGACGGCCGGCTACAAGGTCTACCTGACCGACATGACCTTCGGCTCGACCAAGGTCGGGCTGCTGGGGATCGACGGCGGGCTGCACATCAGCGCGGCGATCCAGGAGGTCGAGGGCGCGCTCGACTTTGACTGCACGACCCCAGCCTGCATCCTCCTCGGCGGCGACGGGACCGGCGGCCTCAGCATCGACAAGATCGAGGTCGAGGCCGACACGATGATCTGGGTCGACGCCGACGGTCAGGTCCAGGTGACGGTGATGAACTCGAGCACGACGCTCAAGGAGGGCGACGTCGACATCTACTCGAACAACGTCTGGACCAACTTCCTCCTGACGATCATCAAGCCCTTCATCATGGGGGGGATCGTCGCCGACCTGGTCGACTCGCTGAACGATCAGATCGAGAACCAGCTCGGGCCTGCGCTCGCCGGCGCCCTGAACACCCTCGAGGTGAACACCCTCTTCGAGCTGCCGGATCTCGGCGGCGGTGAGACCAAGGTGCCGGTCAACCTGGTGACGGAGTTCGCCGACACGATCTTCCACGACGGTGAGGCCCCGCCGGACCCCTCGCCGCCGCAGAGCGGTCGGATCGTCCAGCGCGGCGGCGGCTACTTCGTCGAGGATGTCACCCCCTACGAGAACGAGGGCGTCCCTGGGCGGGTCGGCTGCGGCTCCCTGGAGGAGCAGCTGATGCTGCCGCAGAAGGGGGAGGTCGAGATCGGGCTCGCCGACGACATGATAAACCAGGTCCTCTACGGCGCCTGGCGAGGCGGCCTGCTCGAGTTCATCGTCCCGCCCGAGCTCGCCGAGAGCGACGCCGTCGGGGTCAACGAGTTCATCGCCTCGGGCATGCTCGCGCCGACGGCCTCGGACTGCGCGAACCCGGGGGAGCTCCTGGCGCAGATCGGCGATCTTCGCTTTGACGCGAGCTTGGTGGTCCTGGACAAGCCGATGACCTTCACCGCCTGGATGACGATGATCGTCCGCCTCGAGATCAGCGCCGAGGGCAAGAACGTCGCCATCGGCATCCCCGAGGTGGTCGACGTCAAGACCGAGCTGAACGCGAACGAGGACGACATGATCGACGCGGAGACGTTCATCGCAGAGCAGCTCGAGGCGGGGATCACCAACCAGATCCTGGGGGCCCTCGGCGGTGACGGTCTCGGCGGGATCGAGCTTCCGGAGATCGACCTCAGCGCGAACCTCGGTCTTCCTCCGGGGACCGCTGTCCTGACGATGACGGCCGACGGCGCGAGCCGGGAGCCAGGGACGACCGTGATCTCGGCGCACTTCTGATCCGCAGGTCGGTGGATCCCCGGAGGTCAGGGTTGGAGGCCGGTAGGACCATCTCCGGCGGGTGAGGGGATCCCCGGGCGCGGGCCCTGGAGGACCGCGCTATGGCGCGATCATGTCCACTAGGCCAGGCTGTGACGATCAGCTAGAATTCGCGAATGCATATAGTTCGATGGGCTCGGCGTGGGGCGTTGGTGTTTGGTGGGATGGGGCTCTTGGTGGTCGGGGGCTGCAACGGCGACGATCTGGTCGAGGCGAGCGCGAGCACGGGCTCGAGCTCGAGCGGAACCGAGAGCGGCAGCGCGAGCGCGAGCGCGAGCGCGAGCGTGACTGCGGGCAGCGGCTCGGACAGCGCGACCTCCCAGACGGCGGGCGGGAGCGACTCGAACACCGGGGCGAGCTCGACGACCGGGATGACGGACACCGAGGGGGTCAGCGTCAGCGGTTCGGAGACCGGGGGTGAGACCACCGTCGGGACGACGGGGGACACAGAGGGGACGACGACGGTGACCAGCGGTGACACGGAGGGGACGACGACCGGGACCGGCGGCGACACGACGGGGGACACCGACGGGACCACCGGCGGGAGCACCGACGGGACCACCGACGGGACCACCGGCGGGACCACCGGCGGGATGGTCGAGTGTGGCAACCTCGCGGTCACCTACCGCGACCTCAAGCCGCTCCACCCCGACTTCGGCTGTCACATGAACGGCAACACCGCCCGTCCGGGGCTGGTGATGAGCAACCTCGGCAACGATCTGAAGCCGGTCTACAACCCGAACCCGCCGGCCCCTCCCGGCAACTGGAACGGCTCGAACCCCCAGATCACGTCGCAGGCCACGTTTAACGAGTGGTACAACCCGGTCGACGGGACCAACATCGAGATCGAGTCGGAGCTCGAGCTGATGGAGATCATGCCGGGGGTCTACTCCTTCGCGAGCAACTCCTTCTACCCCCTGACGGACATGGGGTTCGGCAACAACGTCACCCCCAACTGGGCGAACCAGACCTTCCCCGACCGCAACGGCTCTTTCACCACGGAGATCCACACCAACTTCATCTACGAGCCGGGGCAGAGCTTCACCTTCACCGGCGACGACGACGTCTGGGTCTTCATCGACGGCAAGCTCGCGCTCGACCTCGGCGGGCTCCACCCGCAGGTCAACGGCACGGTCGACCTCGACACCCTCGGGCTCAACGCCGACCAGACCTACACGCTCGACGTGTTCCACGCGGAGCGCTGCGAGAGCGGCTCGAACTTCCGGATCGACACCTCGATCAACTGCTTCATGCCGCAGTGAGCGGGCAGCGTCGAGGGGCTGCTCGCCGGACTACGAGGGCAGCTCGGCGGGCGCTGATCACTGATCACTGATCACTGATCACTGATCACTGATCACTGATCACGGAGACGGCCGTCAGGGCCGCAGCGGCGAGCGCTGCGGTCTCTTCTGTCCGCCTCGGTCATTCGCTCGATCGAGCCGGCGATGGGCCCCGAGCGCAGCAGCCCCGGTCACTCGCGGACCGAGACCTCGACCCACTCGGCGGGCTCGGGGCTCGCCAGGTAGGCGGCTGCGTCGGCGTTGTCGCGGAGCTGGAGGTCGAAGAAGGCGAGGGCGTAGGCGCCGGCGAGGCGGCGAGCGACGTCGATGTCGAGGTAGGTGAAGACCTCGCCGGCGACGGTCTGGCGGGTCCCCTCACCGCAGCCGGCGGCGAAGTCCTCGGTCAGCCCGCAGATGTCGGAGAAGTTCCAGTGTCCGGCGTCGCGGACCTTGACCAGCCACACCGGCGGGTTGGCGCCCATGAAGTTGAGGTTGATCAGGTTGTTGCCGACGGCGAGGATGCTGTTGTCCTCCTCGGCGCGGACAAAGAGGAGCGGCCGCTCGATCGCCGCGACCTGAGTGCCGGGGAAGATCGGGTTCTCGACCGGCGCTGCGATCGGCATCGCCGCGAGGATCCGCGCGTCCTCCTGGGCGAGGCGGCCGACCGTCGCCGCGCCGTAGCTGTGGCCGAAGGCGCCGATCCTGCTCGGGTCGACGATGCCCTCGCCCTTGATCGAGCTCGGCAGCGCCTCGTCGTCCCCGGTCAGGGCGTCGATCACAGCCTGGAGATCGCCGACGCGGGTCATCAGGAATTCATCGCTGAGGAGGGCGCCAGAGTCGAAGAGCGTGTTGCCGGCGTGGTCCGGCGCGGCGACGACAAAGCCGTGGCTCGCGAGGTGCTCGGCGAGGCTGTAGGAGGAGAAGCGGACGCAGTTGTGACAGTGGGAGAAGACCAGCAGGGGCCAGGAGCCCGCGGCCGGGGGCGCCGCGAAGGCGGCTGAGGTCTGGGTCCGAGTGCCGATCGTGCCGGCGGGGGAGAGGTCGGCGAGGAGCGCGTCGAAGGCCTCGCGATCCGGGCCCGCGGGGACGAACTCTGCGATCGACTGGCCGGCCGCGGCGGCCTCGGCCGCGGACGGATCGGCGGGGTACCAGACCTCGACGAGGAGCTCGCGATCGCCTGCGTTCAGGACAAATCGATCGTTGGCGACCGGGTGCGGACCGGCGGCGTCGTAGTCGATCCCGGGGCTCCCGGTGTCGCTCTCGGAGGCCGCGGTCGTCGAGCTCCCGGTCTCGCTCGCGGAGGAGGTGGAGGTGCCGGTCGTGGTCGCCGTACTCGCCGTAGTCGCCGCGCTGGCGTCGGTCTCAGAGGATCCAGATCCTCCGGTGCAGCCGCTGAGGGCGAGCGCGGAGGCGAGTGCGAGGACACGGTGCGAGGCGAACACCGCCGGAGTGTCGACGATTCCGCGCGCGGGCGAAAGGGTCCGGGCCTCACGTACCCTCACCCCGCAGGGTCTACGAGGGCCTAGTTCCCCGTATCGGGGCGCATCTCGGGGATCCCGAGGCCGCCGAAGAAGGCGCGCGGCTGGTCACCGTGGGTGACCTTGGTCCGGTGGACGACGACGCCGTCGACGTCGCGCATGTCATCGGCCATGCCCTCGCACCAGGCCTCGACGGCGGGCCAGCCCTCGGCGATCGCTCGCCACTCGTCGCAGCGGAGCTTGCCTCGGCCGGGGGCGCTCTTCGGCTTCGCCTTGGGGTCGGCGTTGCAGGCTTCGGCGACCGCCGGCCAGGCGTCGACGTACGTCGGGTGGTCGACGCACCAGGCGTTGGGGCCCGCCAGGGGATCGGCGATCCCTCCGTCGCGGATCACCAGGACCACCCGTGAGCGGCGGTCCTCTGGGCGCTTGTGGGCCTGGATCTCCGCGAAGCAGCCGTCGGCCCAGAGGTGGAAGCCGGCGTCGAGGAAGAGGTAGTCGGCGACCCGGCCGTCGTCGTGGCGGGCGATGTTCCAGAGGGCGATCCCGCCGGCGCTGTGCCCCTCCGCGGTGACCTGCGCGGGCATCCGGCTCGGGTGGACCCCGAGCTTGCCCGTCAGGAGCTCGGTGACCTCGGCGTCGAGCTGGGCGAAGCTGTCCGAGAAGCCCTTGGGCCCCGGCCGCATCCACATCCGGTCGTAGGCCTTGTTGCTCCAGCCCTCCCACTCCGGCTCCATCCGCTTGCCGGCGCTAAACGGATAGATCAGGGCGACGTTGCCCTGGCCCTGGGCCTGGAGCGCGGCGGCCCCGTCGATCGTCTGCTGGAGGCGATCCCAGCCGACCCATGCTCGCTTCTTCAGCCCCTCCGCGCGGCGCTCGACGTGCTCCGAGTAGGTCCCGTGAAAGTGGTAGATCAGGCGGAAGTCGCCGTCGGGGTCGGTCCCCGCGGGGATGTAGATCAGGACCTCGCGATCGCCGTTGCCGCTGAGCTTGCCGAGCCAGAGCGTGCCCTTGTCCCCGGCCTCGCGGAGGGCCCCGACAAAGTCGAGGAGGCCCGGGGGCGCGTCTTCTCCGACGACCTGGCGCCCGGGTTTTATGGTTGAGCTGGCGGGCGCGCGCAGGCGCGCCTGTGCGCTGACATCGGCGGACGCCTTGGCGCTCGCCTGCTGTTGCGGGGGACTCTGCCGGGGCGACGGCGCCGGCTCTGGCGAGGTGCGGAGCGGAGCCGCTGCGTCATGGCGATCGGGCTCTGCCGCCGCGGCCCTGGGGGCGCTCGGAGAAGCGAGCGGCTCCTGGGCTGAGCCAGACGAGCAGGCGAGCGCGAGCGCGGCGGCTCCCACCATCAGGCCGCGCGGGCTGTGGCGTGGGGACGCCGCGCGAAGGTTCGTCCGACGCGGGTTGAACCGGCGGTCGGCGTCGACGCCAGCGCGACCGGTCGCTCCCCTGCGGTCTCCTCGGCCCCGATGGATCCACGGCGGCACGGAGAGCTCCGAATCGGCGGCGGGCTAGTTGACGAGCCCGAGGAGTTGGAGGGTCAGCCAGGCGCCGGCGGCAGCGCTCACCGGGATCGAGAAGTTGTCGTCGATGCGGCGGCTGAAGAGCTCGGCGAAGGTCGCCGGGAGGGCGGCGCCGGCGGAGATCAACGCCGCGGTCGCGAAGGGGAGGGTGTGCACGCCCATCAGGAGCGCGGTCGCGGCGATCCAGCCGGTGACGAGGAAGGTCAAGCTGCCCTCGAGGCTGCGGCCGTGGACCAGCTTGTGCTTGCCGTAGCGGCGGCCGATGATCGCCGCCAGCGGGTCCGAGACGCCGAGGATCAGGACCCCTGCGACCTGGACGATCGGCTCGCCGGTCATCGCCAGGAGGAAGATCGCCGTCGAGTACCAGGTCGCCGAGTTGATCCGCCAGTGCTCGTGCGGGTGGGCGATGGGCCCCATCGCTCGCATCAGCAGGCGGTTGACGGCGGGCCAGCGGCGACGGCCGATCTCTGCGCTCCAGGCCCAGATCATCACCGCGCCGGCGACGACCGCGAGCTGCGGCTGGGTCAGGAAGACCTCGACCAGGAGGAGGCTGAAGACCGCGGAGGCGATATGGAAGACGTTGCGCTTGTAGTTGGTCGGCCGGAGGCTCGGGACGTGGACCTCGAACTCGCGGAGGGTCCGGGCGAGGGCGTCGTAGCGGAGCAAGAGCTGGCCGCGCAGGCGCATCCACGCCTCTCTGCATTCGGCGGCGCCCTGGTCGAGCTGGGGCGTGAACTCGTCGAGGAGGCGGGCGAGCTCGGTGAGGCGCTCGCGGAGTCCAGCGAAGACCTCGCTCGAGGGGGTCGAGAGGAGCTCGCTCAGGAGGGTCGCGACCCTCTGGAGGCGCTCGCGAGCTGCGGCGCTCAGGCTCTCGCGCCAGCTCGCCGGGTCGAGCTCGCGGAGGAGCGCGAAGACTTCGAGGGCGAGCTCGCGGCTCGAGACCGGGACTGCGTAGGAGGCGGAGGCTTGCACGGTTCGGAGGCTGTGCATGGATACCGCGACTCGGGCGGAGACGCCACGCTCTCCGAAGGCAGGTCGGCGCGCCCGGCGGGGGAGCGGGGGGCCTCTCCGCCCCACGCCGGCCCACGCCCGCGAAGCGCGCCTGCCTCTACCGTCGCTCCCAGGGCGCCTGCGCAGGCGTCAGGCCCCCAAGACCCGCGGCCTGTGCGGGTATGTGCGCGAATTCACCCCCGACCGCCGAGGTCTGGGGGGATGAGAACGGCGGCGCCGCTGCTGCGTTGATGTCCCCATGCCCGCGCTCACGCGACCCTCTGCGGGTCCCCCCCTCCAGCTGCTCGGATTCTTGGCCGGCCTCTTTATCGGCCTCGGCCTCGTCGCAAGCCTCGGCGGCTGTGCGGCGAAGGGCTCACCATCGCCCCGGGGGCCGACGTTGGTCCAGGTCGACGCGGGCGACGAGGGGAGAGGAGCGCTCACGCAGCCGATCGAGGAGCGCGACGGGGAGCGGTCCGAGGAGGCGGCCGAGGTGGTCGATGAGAACGGGTCGGAGGCGTTGGCGAGCTCCGAAGAGGCGGGACAATTCGGCGAGGCCGGCGAGGCCGGCGAGGCGGGCGAGGCGGGCGAGGCCGTCCAGGAGATCACCTTCGACGGCGAGGACGCGGACCCCGGCGTCGCGACCCAGATCCGCTCGGCGCCGAAGCGGCCGACGCTGCCCTCCTTTCGCCTCTTTGGGACCCGCGCTCGCGACGGTCCCTGAAGCGGCGACGGGCTGAACCCGAGCTGAACCCGAGCTGGACCCTGTAGGGCTCGCCCGCAGGCCCTCGCAGACATGACCGAAAAGACAGCGGCCGAGCGAGCTCGTCGACGACGCGCTCCTCGGCCGCTGTAGGTCTCCTCAGGTCGTCGTGACGACCCCGGGAGGTACGAGCTTACTTCCAGAAGAAGTCGACGCGCCGCTCCTTGGCCTGCGACGCCTCGTCTGCGCCGGTGGCCTCGAGCGAGCCCTTGCCGATGACCTCGATCTTCTCCTCGGCGACGCCGAGGTCGACGAGGAAGTTCTTCACCGAGTTGCCGCGCTTGTCGGTCAGGAGGATGTTGTACTCCTCAGTGCCGCGGCTGTCGGCGTGGGCCTCGAGGGTCAGCGTGCGCTCCTGCGTGGTCAGGCAGCTGGCGGCCTCCTGGAGCTTGGCGACGTTGGCCTCGCTGATCTTGTCGCTGTCGAAGCCGAAGAAGACCGACGCGAAGCCGCAGACGGCCTCGGCGTTGTCGTCGTACGAGCCCGAGAAGACGCACATTCCGCCGTCACAGATCTCGTCGACCGGGCACTCGTCGTCGAGCTGGCAGGCGCCCTCGGGGGCGCAGCGGCCGGTGTCGAGGTTGCAGGTCCGGCCGGCGCAGTCGATGTCGCCGGTGCAGTAGGAGCAGACGCCGGCCATGCAGGCGAGGCCGGGCACGCAGTCGATCATCTGCGCACAGGGTCCGCCCTCGGGGATCGTGCCGACGCCCGCGGCTGCGCTGCTGCCACCCTCGCCGGGCGCCGCGCAGAGGAAGTCCTGGCAGGTCATGACGACGCCGTCGCCACCCTTGTCGGCGCAGTCCGCGTCGACCTTGCAGTTCTGACAGGTCTTCTCGACGCAGGTCTCACCGAGGTCGGCGTTGCAGTGCTTGTCTTTCTTGCAGGCGGGGTACTCGGGCGCCTTGCAGCCGGTGAAGGCGAGGGCCGCGGGCACGAGCGCCAGGGCCATGAGGAGGGAGGAGAGGACACTTCGCATCTGGATGGGCTTCGACATCGGGTTTCCTGCCTCACATACACCGATTTCGACCGGAGACAGAGACTTCTGTCGCACGCGGGGGAGAAAAAGATGGTTTTGGCACCAGGACTGTGCGCCGCTTCGCTCGGATGAGGCTCAGGACCCCACTTCGGCGCACCTCGGAGCCTGCCGAAAGCTCCGGAGCCCACTGGGCCCCGATGAGCCGATCGATCGATAGGCCAGCTCCCCGGGCCAGCTCCCCGCGAGATGGCCTATTCGGAGCGGGAGGGCTACGGCTCCGGCTCCGGCTCCGGCTCCGGCTCTGGCCCAGCCTCCGTCTCCAGCTCGCGCAGGTGGTGTTTGGGGTCCACCGGGCGGATCCGCAGGTTCGCGAGGAGGGCGAGGCCGAGGAGCCCCGCCATCAGCCACATGGTCGAGTTGTAGACGGTCGCCGAGGGGTCGACGGTCCCCGCCGGCGCGAGCTCCATGAGGCGGGCGATCGTCACCGTCTTGGCGTCGACGAGGGCCGCGAGCTGATCGACGCCGGCGCCGAATCGTGCCTCGAATTGGGCGGGGTCGACCTCGCCGGCGAGGTCGACGATCGCCTCGTCGATCGCCCGCGCGCGCAGCGAGGTGATCGCGAGGGGGCCGAGCACGCCCGCGGTGCTCCAGGCGGTCAGGAGCCGGCCGTGGATCCCGCCGACAAAGCGGGTGCCGAAGATGTCCGCGAGGTAGGCGGGGATCGTCGCGAAGCCGCCGCCGTACATCGTAAAGATCAGCATCGTCGCCCCGTAGAAGATCACCAGCCAGGTGACGGCCGGGGAGGTGCTGAGCTGCTGGGCGGTGAGGGGGATCGACAGGTAGAGGGCGATCCCGAGGACAAAGAAGAGGTTAAACGTGTTCTTCCGGCCGATGTAGTCGGAGACCGTGGCCCAGGCGAAGCGGCCGCCCATGTTGAAGACGCTGATCATCAGCACGTAGGTCGCCGCGAAGGCGCTGTCGACCACCTCCGGCAGGGCGTTGCCGAAGATCTCGGACATCATCGTCTTGGCCACGCCGAGGACGCCGATCCCGGCGGTGACGTTGAAGCAGAGGACGATCCACAGGAGGTAGAACTGGGGGGTCTTGAGGGCCTCGTCGATGCCGACGTGGTGGCGCGTGACCATCCGCTCCGCCGCCTCACGCTCGCTCGGCGGGCTCCAGCCCTCGGGGCGCCAATTCTCCGCCGGCACCCGGTAGGTGAAGGACGCGGCGAGCATCACCGCGCAGTAGGCGACGCCGAGGACGAGGAAGGTGGAGGCGACCCCGGTGTCGCCGGTGCCGACGACGTAGACCCCCGCAGGGCCGGGGACGATCATCGAGCTGAGGTCGCTCGCGCCCACGACGATGACCTCGCGCAGCGAGCCCGCGACCTCGGCGAAGCGGCGACCCCGCTCGGTGATGAGCTCGACGTTCGCCGCCGGGCCGAGGTAGTCGGGCGCCCGGTAGAAGACGGTCAGCAGCCATTGCTTGAGCGGCGCGCCGATCATCGCCCCGCCGCCGAAGCCCATGATCGCCATGCCCGTGGCCATGCCCCGGCGATCGGGGAACCAGCGGATCAGCGTCGACACCGGCGAGACGTAGCCGAGCCCTAGGCCGATCCCGCCGATGACCCCGTAGCCGGCGTAGACGAGCCAGAGGGCGTGGAGGTGGATCCCGAGGCCGCCGATGAGGAAGCCGCCGCCCCACAGGAGCGCCGCCGTGACGCCGACCATCCGCGGCCCGACCCGCTCCAGCCACTTGCCGCCGACCGCCGCCGAGAGGCCGAGGAAGACGATCGCCACCGAGAAGATCCAGACCACGTCGCTGAGCGCCCAGTCCTCGGCGGCCCCGCCGACGACCCCGAAGGCCCGGGTGAGCGGCAGGTTGAAGATCGACCAGGCGTAGACCGAGCCGATACAGAGGTGGATCGCGATCGAGGCGGGCGGGACTCGCCAGCGGTTGAAGCCCGGCGCGGCGATGATCCGCTCCTTGCCGAGGTGGTCGCTCAGGTAGCCCATGCGCGCGAGCGTACACCGCAGCCTCGGCGAGGTGGGCCCGGCACGCGCGCACTCCTGGCGCGTCGGAGGGGTCGCCGGAGGATCCCAGGAACCTCAGCCGCTGCGCTCAGGACGCAAGAAACCCTGCGCTGGGGAGCGCATCGATGTCCGCCGCGGCTGAGGGCTAGAGCGGGTTCAGATCCTGTCGTCGGAAAACCTACTGAGGACAGAGCACCTTCGCGATCTGTCCCCCGGTCATGTCGGAGTAGGTATAGGGCGCGTTTAACTGATCATAGGAGTCCGTCTCATAGGTCTCCGGATCGATCCTGTAGGCGCTCGTCCCCCCGAGCTGGATCGCCCAGATGTAGCCGTCGACGTCGACGCTGATCCCTCGATAGAGGCTATTTCCCGGGAGAGTGACGATGTCGCCGACGACCATGGTCTCCATATCGACCCAGCCGACGCCGCCGGTCGTCGCCGTCCAAATTCGGCCCTGGAGGTCCTCTGCGACCCCAGAACCGCCGTTTCCGGGGATGTTGCCGATCGGCGAAGACCAGGTCTTGGTCTGATAGTCGAAGCGTCGGGGGACGTCGTCCCAGACACGCCCTTCGGAGTCGACGGTGAGCCCGTAGGAGCCGCCGGAGAAGAGCTCCACAGCGAGGGTCTCGTGGTCGACGCGGGCGATCTTGCCCTGGCCCCAGACGTAGAACCAAAGGTTGTTCTCGGGGTCGACCGCCGCGCCGTAGGGGCCGAGCCCCCAGTCGATGTTGCCGATGGTGCAGGGCAGCACCTCATGGGGGATGTGGGTGGTGTCCTCGATCTCGCCGGTGTCACCGTTGACGCGATGGGCCCAGATCCCGGTCTTCCCGCACTGTCCGGGGCTGCCGCTGTCGCCGGTGAGGGTCCAGATCTTCTGCTCCTCGTACTCGCAGGTCTCCTCGTTGTAGGTCCCGGAGGTCCAGGCGACCGGGCGCTGGACCGTGAAGTCCGAGAAGGGGTTGTGCCAGGCGATGCACTCGTCGTCGGCGAAGGGGAGGACGTCGTTCTTGCCGGTGGAGGTCTCGATCATCCCGTTGTTGTTCGTGTCGACGCAGTCCTCCAGGCGCGAGTAGATCTTGGTCAACCCCGCCTGGCGGTTGGCGATCGCGACGGCGCGCCCGTCGATGCTCACCGAGGTCCGCGACGGGCTACCTCCCCCGTCGGGGCGGGTTTGGTAGCGGCCGAGCTCGATCATGTCGCGGGTGTCGAGCTTGGAGACGGTGTTCTCGCCGCTGTTGGCGATCCAGATGTAGCTCCAGCCTGGATCTCCGCAGACCTGGGGTTCGCAGAGGTTGCCGGTGGTGGTCGTGTCGCCGGTGTCGGTGTCGGTGTCGGTGTCGGTGTCAGTGTCGGTGGCGCTGCCGCCCGTCGTCGTCGTGCTCTCGCCGCCGGTGGACGTGTCCCCGGTGGTGGTCGTCGTCCCGGTCTCCGAGGTCGAGCTTGTCGAGCCGGAGTCGGAGGCGCTCTCGCTCCCGGAGGAGCTGCTGCCCTCGCTGGCGCTCATCGTCCCGGTGGGGGTCGTGCTCTCGGTGGTCGGGCCTGAGGCGGAGGCCGAGGTCGACCCCGTCGCCGAGTCGGAGGCGCTAGCGGCGATGTCATCACCGCAGGCGAGCGAAGGGACGAGAACTGTGACGAGGGTGATCCATCGCAGGGGGTTGTGGGGGGATATTTCGCGGTTGTTTGTGTTCATGGGGGCGCTCTGAGCTCCTTGTGAGCTCAGGTTCGCGCCTCGCGCTTTGTATAGTCAACAAGTGGTCAAGAGATCTCTCGGGCCAGAGCGCGGACTCTTCAGCGTCGGCGAGAGGACCGGGGAAGCGTGTGCATACACGCTGGGGAGGTCTCGAGGGCGGCCGGAGCTAGGCTTCGCGACGACGCGGGGTGTCGACCGGTCCCATGTGGAGTGTTTGATCGGCCAGGTCGTCAGGGGCGGGTTTCGTGTCCCTGTGGACAGGGCTCGCCTGAGAAGTGCCGCCGTGTGAGGCGCCGAGGGGCGCGCTCCTAGCGGGCGTCAGCGGGGCCTCTGAGAATGTTCGATGGGACAGGTTGATCGGCGGCAGGGCGGGCCCCGCCGCCGGCCCCACTCCAAGCCTGCGATGAGGCGGGTCGCGTAGCAGCGGCGGGACCTCAGGAGCGGGTCTGCTCGAGCCAGCGCTCGACCGTCCGCAGCTCACGGGCGTAGTCCGGACCCGCCTCCTCGAAGCTGACGAGGGCGGCCTCGGCCAAGCTCCTGGCCCGCTCCGGATCCGCGGCGCTCTTCCACAGGATCCGGGCGATGAGGAAGCGCAGCGCGCCGAGCTCTTCGGGGTCGGTCTTCTTGCCTTCGCTCAGGACCAAGGCTCGCCCGAGCACCTCGAGCGCCTCGTCGGGGGCCTCTTTGGCGGCCAGCGTCTTCCCTAGGGTCGTCAGGTTCTTGATCACCAGCGGGTGATCCTCGCGCAGCGCTCGCTCACGGATCGCCAGCGCCTCGCGGTAGTGGGCCTCGGCCAGGTCGAGGCGGCCGATGTCCTTGTGGAGGTTGCCGAGGTTGAAGAGGGCGACCGCGACCTCAGGGTGACCGTCGCCGAAGTGGTCGCGCATGAGGTCGAGGGCCCGCTGGTAGCGGGCGCGGGCGCGGTCCGTGGCGCCGCGATCCCGGTCGATGTTGCCGAGGCCGATAAGCGGGCCCTTGAGGTCGGGGTGCCCCTCGCCGAGCGCCTCCTCGAGGAGCGCGAGGGAGCGGCCGAAGTGCTGCTGCGCCTGGTCGAGCTCGCCGAGTCGTCCGTAGACGTTGGCGAGGTCGTGGAGCGCGTGGGCGAGGGCTCGGGCGTCGTCGCTCTCGCGCTCCTGGATCGTCAGCGCCTGCTGGAGTCGCTCCAGCGCCTCGCCGAGCTCGCCGCGCTCGCGGGCGATGTTGCCGAGGTTGCGCAGGGGGGCGACGAGGCGCAGGTGGTCCGGCCCGAGGCTCTGGCTGTAGAGAACGAGGGCGCGCTCGGAGCACTCGCGGGCGCGGCTGAAGCTGCCAAGCTTGCGCGTGACAAGCCCGAGGTTGTCGAGCGTCGACGCGAGCCGCGGGTGATCCTCGCCGAGGCTCTCCTCTTGGAGCTCGATCGCGTGCTCGAGGGCGACCTGGGCCTCGACGTAGCGACCCTCCCGTTGGTGGGCGAGGCCGAGGTTGTTGAGCGGCAGGGCGAGCACCGGGTGGGACTCGCCGTAGTCTTGGCGGTAGCGCTCGACCGTCCGCTCGAGGAGGGCGACCGCCTCGCGATCCTCGCCGCGGTGGATCAGCATCGCCCCGAGGTGGTTCATCACCGCTGGCGCAGCCGGGGCGGTCATGCCGTCCGCCGCCGGTCGTAGGTGGAGCTCGAGCGCTGCGTTGAACGCGGACTCGGCCGCCTTGGGATCGCCCTTAGCCTCGAAGAGGAGACCGCGGGTCTCGTGGAGGACGGCGAGCTCGGGAGCGGCGGCATCACCGAGGGAGCGGGCGTCGCTGAGGGCGCTCTCTGCGATCCGCAGCCCCTCGGCGCTCTTCCCCTGGCGGAGACCGATGACCTGAGCGCGGGCGTTGCGGACAGCCAAGAGCCGGTAGGGATCGCCGAGGGCCCGCGCGAGGCGCTGCGCCCGATCGAGCTCGGCGAGCGCCCCGTCGGCGTCGCCGGTGTCCGCCAGGAGCCCCCCGAGGAGGGTCGCGGCGTCGATGGCGATCGCCATCCGGTCGCCGCTCTGGGCGGGCGCGGCCGCGTCCTCGGTGTCGGGACCCTGGGCTCCCGGGGGGTGATCTTCGGCTCTGTCGGCCGAGTCGGCCGACTCGGCTGTGTCGGCCGAGTCGGCAATAATCGCGACGTCGGCCTTCGTCGCGGAGTCGGTCGCGTCGATCGCCTTGGTCGCCGCGTCGACGGAGGCGCTGGCCTCACGGGCGGCCTCCAGCGCCGCCCACACCTGACCTGTGCGCGCGAGCGCCTTGGCCTTGGCGACCTCGAGTCGGAGAGCGTCGAGCTGTGGCGCCAGCGAGCCGTCGAGCGCTCCCTGGGCGCGGGCGCATGCGCTCGCGGGCTCGAGCGCCGAGGCTGCGTCGATCGCGAATTCGATCGTCTCGGGGTCGAGCTCCAGGAGGGTCTCGACCGTCGCCGAGAGGAGCTGCGCACGGGTCGCCACGCACTCGCGGATCGCCGGCTCCGGCGCGCACGCCAGGCTCTTCGCCGCGCGCCAGTCGTTGACGTGGGCTTGGAGGCGGGCCTCGACGCGGGCGAGCGAGCCCGCCGCGTGCGGCCGATCCGCGGCGGCGAAGAGCTCGCGGAGCGCTGTCGTCTGCTCGGGCGTCAGCCCTACGCGCAGCTGCTCCGCCGCCGTGCAGGTCTGGGGCGCGGCCCTTGTCTGGCTCGCCGGGCCGCAGCCGACCGCCAGGCCCAAACAGAGCGCCAGCGCAGCGCCACGCCCAGCTCGACCGATCCGCTCCGCGAGCCGCCGTCCCTCCCGGGCGGAGCCTCCTGCGGAGCCTCGCGCCACGGCGCGACGGTCTGGTCCAGCGATGCTCACGCTCTCAACCTACGCGGGAAGTGCCGCTCCGTCACTCCGCTCTTTTCTTCGTCTTTTTCTTCTTCTTTTGCTTCGTCTTTTTCTTTTTCTTCGCGCGCGAGGGACAACCTGCGTGCGCGACACCGGCGACGAACCCTGCTGCGCGTCCCGTCGCTCGACGGTGACGGTGACAGTGACGGTGACAGTGACGGTGACAGTGACGGCGATGGTGACCGCGAGCGGTCGTCGCCCATGGGTCACTACGGCCGCCGCGAGCGCGCCTCACATCGATCGGTTCGTCCGCTGACGGAAGGTCGGCGCAACCGGCGACGATCGAGCCAAGCGCTCGCGCAGCCGCGCGCTCGGAGCATTCTCGTCCCTGCGACCGGTCGACAGGCCGCCGATGATCACCTCCGGATCGTCGGCCGAGCGTATGCTCAGATCGTGGGTAGTGGGCGATGGCATAGCCGACGGTCTCGGTCGTCCGCGTCGATGATCGGCGTCGCGATCGTCGGTCTCGTCGCCTGTCTCCACAATGAGGGGCTCTCCCGAGAGCTCGCCGAGGGATCCTCGCCGACCGCCGAGCCGGAGATCGTGGACGGAGAGAACGCCCCGCCCGTCGCCAGCTCGCCCGTCGGTGACCAGAGCCGCGGAGCCCCCGCGGCGGAGGGGCCCGAGGGGAGCCCTCTGCGACGCCCAGCGTGGGCTGAGAGCACCCGCGTGAGCGCCCCTCCGGAGTCGACGCCGGGCTCCTCGACAGGCGATGAGCCAGGGGCCGGTCGGCGCGCTGCTGGACCGTCACCGGAGATCCCGAGGGCGGATCCTGACCTGCGGCCGAGCCGGTCCGGGGAGAACGACGACGAAGGGGCCGCGAGAGCGCCGGGGGCTGGTGGCGACAACGACGGGGACGGTTCCCGCGCCGAGGCGTCCGCGACGCCTTCGAGCCCCGCGGTGAGCGAGATCCCCGGGCCGCCGACGTCGATGGCGACGCTCCTCGGCGCCCGTCGGCGGCGGCTCGAAGGTCGCCTCGATCGAGCGGGGGTCGCCGGGGATGAGGGCTGGGTTCACTACGGCTCTGGGCTCGCGGTCCGCTACGAGTCAGACCGTGCGGTCGAGGCGGCGCTGCGGATCCCTGCGGGCCTCACCTGCGTCGAGGCGGCGCGCTGGGCCGGCTTTCGTCGGGCGATGCCGCCGCTCTACCGGGTCGGCGGCTGCACCTGGCCGGGGACCAGCGCTCGCCACCGGATCCATCGCGGGGTCGTGGCAGAGCTCGCTCAGGCCACCGGGATCCTCCAGTTTTGGTCCGCTACGGCCTCACGCTAGCCGCCGCGGGCTGTGTGAGGATCCAGAGCTCCCAGCCAGACAGAGCCCCCAGACAGAGCGCCAGGCAGAGCGCCAGAAAGAGCACCGGGCAGAGCGCCGGACAGGGCCCAGCTCGCCTAGCGTGCCCGGCGCGTCCAGCTCGTCCGGCTCGTCCGGCTCGAACGGCTCGACCGGCTCGCCCAGCTCGCCCGGCTCGTCCAGCTTGCCCGGCTCGCTTGGGTCGTCCAGCTCGCTTGGGTCGTCCAGCTCGCCTAGCTTGCCGGGCTCGCCCGGCTCGCCCGGCTCGCCCCGGCTCGCCCGGCTCGTCCGGCTCGCCTAGCTTGCCGGGCTCGCCCAGCTCGCCCAGCTCGCCCAGCTCGTCCGGCTCGACCGGCTCGACCAGCTCCGACACGGAGTCCTTCCCAGGCCGACCCTCGGGGATCTGCCGGATCGAGGGGGATGTTCGGCAGGAGATCGATGCGCCTACATCGACGGGGGCGGAGCTCATCTCGAGGCGTCGCGGGCGGGGTCGAGGGCCCGGCGAGCCCCGCTCTGCCCTCCGGGAGCCGGTCATTGTGGTCGCCCAGGGGCCGAAGAGGCGCTCCTGTGCGTTCTGAGGGGGGGCGATGCTCGAAGTCGCGCGTGCCAGAGGGGCGCGGCCAAGGTGCGTTATCTGAGGGATCTGCGGTTCACTCTTCGGCCCCTAGAGGCCTGGCCGAAGGCTTGGGATCTCTATTTGAGTGTGATAGGTCCACAGATGGAAGAGGTCGATGAACATGAGACTACTCCTCACAGCCGCCTTATGTCTGGGTTTCGCCTGCTCCGGGAAGTCGACTGACACCTCGTCGAACCCGCCGGAAACGGCCGGACCCGCCGCCAACGAGACCTGCGCCGCCTATGTCGAGCGCGTGGCGCCCGGGGTGCAGTGCCTGACCGTCGACGCCGGTCACTGCCAGTGCGGGCTCAACTCCGCCGGCGGCGCCCAGATCGCGATGCAGCCGACGCAGCCGACACAGCCGACGCCGACGACACAGCCGACACAGCCGACGCAGCCGACGCAGCCGACGCAGCCGTCGTCCGGCGGCGGGGTGAAGATGGGCAAGCTCGTGTTTGAGAACGCGCCCGACTACACCACGGTCAAGTGCGTCAGCGGTCCCTGCCCGACCACCGCCGCGGTGATGATCTCGGTCGCCGGCTACCCGCAGATCCCGATCGCGGGCGAGGCCGCGACGATCCGCCTCGAGGTCGCCGCCCCCAACCACAAGCCGGTGACCCTCGATCAGCGGGTCATGCCCGGCGACAACAAGCTCCAGCTCGCCCTCGAGTCGACCGGCGAGCTCGATCTCAAGTCCTCGACCGTGACCTTTGACGGCGCGCCCGCGGGGACGATGGTCAAGTGCCAGGGCAAGCGCTGCCCCGACGCCGGTCAGAAGCCGGTGACGGAGCCGATGAAGTTCAGCCTCGGCGAGACCGACGAGGAGAACAAGGTGATCTTCGCCTTCAACGCCCCGGGCTACCGGACCAAGATCAACGTCTACATCCTCAAGCCCGGTCGTAATCGGGTCCCGGTTGAGATGGATGCCGTCAGCCCCGACGGCGCCAACTAGCCGCGCCCGCCGGTCCTTGGCCGAGGCCCTGGACGACCCGGGCTTCACCCCGAGGCGGGGAGACCTGGCGCCTCTGCTCGAGCTCCTCGGCTCGGCGGAGAGCCGCCGGGCGCGGGTGGTCGAGGCCGCGATCCTGCGGATCGGTCCGGCCGTCGCCGACGGCGTTCTCGAGGCCGCGACGACCGCGACGGCACCGCTTCGCGGCCGCGCCCTCAAGATCCTCGGCCGTTGGGCGGCACAGCGCCCTGAGCTCGTCGACGCGCTCTTGCTCGCCCTCGACGACGACGACGCGAAGACCCAGCGCAACGCGATCATCGCCCTGGGCAAGCTCGACGATCCCCGCAGCGGCGCCGCGCTCCTGGGCATCGCTGCGGTCGAGACCCGCCTCCCGCACCTGCGCTCGCTGACCGACGCGCTCGGCAAGGTCGGGGGCGCCGAGGGCCTGGCGTGGCTCCGCTCGCTCGACGATCGCGGCGACGCGGAGCTCGCCCGCCTCCGCGCGAAGGCGCTGCTGATCGCTGAGCGCAGCCTCCGGCGTCAGGGCGACTCTGGCCCCGGCCAGGTCGATCTCGAGGCGGAGGTGACGACGCCCTGCGCGGCGGAGCTGCGCTGCCGCGCCGGTCTGGAGGAGCTGCTGCTCGCGGAGGTCGAGGAGCTCGCGATCCTCGACCGGCCTGCGATCGTCGCCCAGGGGGTGATCCGCGGGATCTTCCGCGGTCGCCTGCGGGAGCTCTATCGCCCCCGCCTCGCCCTCGAGGTGAGCTTTCCTCAGTACTGGCCCGCGCGAGTTCGCCGTGGCGACGAGGTCGCGGCGCTGGTCGCTTGCCTGAGCGAGCCGGCGATGCGCGAGCGCCTGCGCCGGTGGACCGAGGGCGCGCTGACCTACCGGCTCGATCTCCACGGAGGTCATCGTCGGTCGGAGGTCTGGAGGATCGCCGAGCCGCTCGCCGTCGCGGCGCCCGAGCTGGTCAACGATCCGACGGCGAGCGTATGGGAGGTGCGGACCCTCCGTCTCGGTCGCGAGCTGGGGATCTCGCTGGTGCCGCGGGCGGTCGATGATCGTCGCTTCTCCTACCGCTGCGGTGATGTCCCCGCCGCCTCCCATCCGACGATCGCCGCCGCGCTCGCCCGCCTCCTGGCGGAGGGGGGCTCAGGCGCAGAGGCGGCGGTCTGGGACCCCTTCGTCGGCTCTGGCCTGGAGCTCTGCGAGCGGGGCCTCATGGGCCCCTACGGGCAGCTGTGGGGCAGCGACATCGATCCTGGGGCGTTGCGGGTCGCCAAGGCGAACCTCGACTCTGCGGGCCTGGACCGCGTCCAGCTGGTGGAGGGGGACGCCTGCGAGCTGACGATCCCGGGCGGTGTCAGCTCGATCATCAGCAACCCGCCGCTCGGTCGTCGGGTCCACCGCGGCGAGGCCCAGTCGCTGCTCTGCGACGCCCTGCCGAACCTCGCCAGGAACCTGCGGGTCGGCGGCTGCCTGGTCTGGATCACCCCGGAGCCGCGGCGGACCGAGGGGGTCGCGCGGCGGGCGGGGCTCCAGCTGGAGCGCTGGCAGCGGATCGATCTCGGCGGCTTTGCGGCGACGGCCGAGCGTTGGCGTCGTACGAGCGCGGGCTGAGCGGAGGCCGCTCGGGTCGCTCGGCTGCGGGCTGCAGGCGACAAAGGACAACGGCCGAGCCCGGTGGGGGCTCGGCCGTCGAGTGGTTCGCCAGTGCTGTTGTGTGCCCAGAGACGGAATCGAACCGCCGACACGGGGATTTTCAGTCCCCTGCTCTACCGACTGAGCTATCTGGGCGAGGGCTCAAGGTGGTACGAAATCCCGGTGCGGCCGTCAAGCGCTTCCCGAGGTGAAGGAGCTCTCCTCTGGCGAGGCCGCGGTCTGGTGGAGGGGACCTTCCTCACTGCGGATCGGCAGAGCGGCGCCTGTCGCCCTCGGGGAGGCGGCGCGGCGTTGTTTCTGGGGGCAGCGCTTGTGGCTGTGGCGCTGCTGGGCGGGGAAGGGATCGCGGCCGCGGCGGAGTCGGCTGTGGAGATCCCGGGCGCCGAGAGCCGGGGGCAAACCTCCCGCCGCTCGCTCGCCCTCGTCGCTGCGCTCGGCTCCGCTGAAGCGGAACACGCTGCCGCCGATGGGGCCGACTCATCGAGTCCACAGAGAGCCACGCTCGCGGCTCGAGTGCCGAGGGGATCCTCGACGTTGGCTCCTAGCGTCTCCGAGGATGGTGCGCCGGGCAGCGTTTCAGGCAGCGGTGGGTCGGGCTCGGCAGCGGCGGCGGGAGCCGAGCCGGAGGCCGTCGCCGAGCCGAGGGGCGAGGCTGCGGCCGGGGCAGAGCAGGGCCCTGGTGCTCCCACGCCAGCCCCGGCCCCGGCTCCAGCCGCAAGACCACCCGATCCACCCGAGGGCTCGGACCCCGAGGGCTCGGACCCCGAGGGCTCGGACCCCGAGGGCTCGGACCCCGAGGGCTCGGACCCCGAGGGCTCGGACCCCGAGGAGGCGGAGCGCCTCGAGGCCCGGCTCGGCTTTGGCGGTGAGCTCCGCCTCGGCGCCTCGGTCCATCAGCCAGCGCTGAGCGTCGCCCTGAGCGGGGACTACAGCTGGCGGAGGGCCTCGCTCGGGGCAGGGGTCGAGGTGAACCCCTATCTCGCGGTCGGCGGCGGGGATGCTGTCGCCGGAGCGCTCCACATCTTCGCCACCGGCGAGCACCGGGTGCCGCTCGGTCGGGTCGTCCTCCGCCAGCGCTTGAACGTCGGGCCTGCGATCCTCCTGGTGGACGTGCTGGGCCACGATCGCGGCAGCCTCGGCCTCTTCCTCGAGGCCGTGCCGCTCGGAGTGGAGATCCAGACCCGGGCGCGCCGGGTGGCGGTGATCCTAGAGGCGTTCTCTCTCGCGCTCTCTGCGCCCGGGCTCGGCGCGGGCGCCGATGGAGCGGCTCCTCTGGTCCGCTACCAGTACCGAGGGGCGGTCGGGCTCCGCTTCTGAGCGGCGTTTGTCGGCCTGACCTGCGGGCGTTGGGCGAACCTCTGAGGTCGCGGGCTCGCCAAGGTCTTCGCGGCCCTGGGCATTTCTGGGGCCTGGCCTGCGGGCGTTCGGCCCGCTCTGTTGACCTAGGGAGTCCTCCTTCGCGGCGCGGGGGGCTTGCCTAGGTCTTCGCGGCCCTGGGCGTTTCTTGGGCCTGGCCCGCGGGCGCTGGGGCGACCCCCTGAGATAGGGAGCCCTACTTCGCGGCGGAGGCGGGCTTGCCCTTGGCCTTCGCGTCCTTGGGCTGCTTGGGCTGCTTGGGCTGCTTGGGCTGCTTGGGCTGCTTGGGCTTCTTGAGCTTCTTGAGGGCTCCCGGGAGGGTCAACGGCGCTGGCGGGACGAGCCAGGGATCGGCGTTGACCTTGAGCGTGATCACCAGCGCGTCCTCGATGCTGTAGCCGAGGTTTGCGTTGAACTCTCCGGTCGAGAGGATGCCGAAGCCGGCGAGGGGGAGGTTCGCCCGCAGCTCGCCGCTGCGCTCGGTGCTGACGGCCGCGCGGTACTCCTCGACGGCTGTGTCGGCGTTGTCGCCTGTGCGGGTCGCGAGCTCGGCCCGCCAGGCGAGGGCCTGGAGGCGGATGAGGGCGCTGTGCTTGCTCGCGCTCAGGGTCTCGAGGCTCTGGAGGATCGCGGGGCTGAGCCCCTGGATCGCGGCGTTGAGGAAGATGACGTCGCGGCCGCGCTCGTCGGCGATGGTGATCGCCTCCTCCCAGGTCGCGATCGCACCGGCCGCGTCACCGCTGAGCGATCGGAGGACGCCGAGGTTGGCGAGGGCCTGGGCCTTGGCGGCGCCAGAGCGGCGCTCGGCGAGGTCAGCGTAGGCCTCGACCGCGCGGGCGCCAGCGCTGAGATCACCGCCCCGCAGCCGGAGGTAGTCGAGCAGGGCGGCGGTCTCGATGACGACGTCGTCGGCGGCGAGCGCCTCGGGGACGGTCGCGAGCGCAGCCTCGAGGTCGGCGAGGGGGTCGCCCTCCTCCCACAGGAGGACGATGTTGCGGAGGGTCTCGAGGCGCTGTCGCTGGAGCTCGAGGTCGCCTGCGAGGGGCTCCGGCAGGGGGACGATGACGGTCTTCCAAGCCTTCGCCTTGCTCTTGCCGAAGAGGGCGGCGACGTAGGTAGCCTGCCAGGACTCGCGGACCTCCGGGTGCTGCTTGCGGACCCTGTCGAAGTCGCTGACGAGGCGGCGCACCGCGGGCTGGAGCTTGCCGAGGTCGCCCTTGAGCCCGAAGGGGAGGGTCCTGCCGATGCCGTCGGCGAGGGCGATCAGGACCGCGGCGCGGCCGGGCTCCCAGGTCGCCCAGGCCTTCGCGTCCTCGCGGACTTGGTCGAGGAACTCGCCGACGATCCCGTCGATCTTGTCCGGGTTGTTCGCGGCGGCGGGGATGACCTCGGCCATCATCCGCCCGGAGGCGAGGCCGAGGGAGACCTCGTAAAAGTCGCGGTCGCGGTTTTCGAGGCCGCGGGCGGCGTGGATCGGCAGCTCGCCCATAAACCTGAAGTCGCGGGCGAGGGCGACCTTGGTCAGGCCGGCGTAGGGGCGGGCGTCCTCGGGGTGGCTCGCCTTGAGCGCCTCGTAGAGGGCGGCGCCCTCATCGTAGCGACCGAGGAGGAGGAGCAGGTGGCCGCGGCGAAACTGGGCCTCCAGCGACTCGTCCGCCGCGAGCTCGTTCGCCTCGACCGCCCGGGCGCGGAGGAGATCGGTGCGGGCGAGGCGCTCGTCGAAGCGCTGGCGGCCGCTCTCGCCGGCGGCGGGCGCCTTGGCGATCGCCTGCTCACGGGCGGCGTCGCCGGCCTCGATCTTGAGGGCGACGAAGCAGTGGTTGGCGTGCTTGAGGAGGCCCAGGCCGTCGATGTCGCGGTCGCGGTCGACGGCGATCGCGGAGAGCTCGACGGCGCGGTCAAAGTCCTGCCGTCGGCTCGCGTCGTCGGCGAGGATCGCGATCACCGTCGCGACGTCGATGTGGTCGGGGTGCTCGCGCAGGAGCCTGGCCGCGCTCCGACGCTTGAGGGGGCCCGCGCGGGTGACCGCGGCTTCGAGGAAGGCGAGGAACTCGCCGACCTGCTTTTGCTCGGAGAGCACGCCTTGGCGGGCGGCCTCGTCGATGATCAGGGCGAAGCTCTGGCGGAAGAACCCCTGCTCCTCGGTGAAGAGGGGCTGGTCGATGAGGCCGTAGAGCTTGGTCAGGTGGACGAGGAGGTCGGGGTCGCTCTCAGAGTCGCTAAAGGGATCCTTGAGGAGGAGGTGCTCGCCGAGGTAGATCGCGGCGCCGATCTTGGTCAGCGAGTCGACGCCGACGGTCCCCTTCGCCTGGTCCTGCTCCCAGACGTCGAGCTGCTCGCGGGCGCGGGCGAGGGTCTCCGCGGCGGGCTCTCCCTCAGGGGTGTGGGGGCTGAGCGCCTTCGAGAGCCACTCCGGCATCGCCGTGATCAGCGGCTCGATCTCGCCGGGATCGACCTCGTCGGCGATCGCCTCGAGCTGACGATCGATCCGCTTGGGCGGCGGCGGCTCCTCCTGCGCGGGCGGGGCCTCCGGGGTCACGGTCTTCGAGGTCGCCCGCGGAGTGCAGCCGAGGAGGAGAACCGCGATCGCGACCGGGAGGGCGAGCAGGGGGCCGGGGGCGAGGATGTTGCGGCCGAGCATCGCCGCGATTGTACCCCTGCGCCCGGAGCCTCCAAGACGACGGCGATCCTCGGCGTGCGTGCGTGCGCGAGCGAGCTGTGGCCCAGCCCACGGTCCACAAGCGCACCGCGGGGTTCGTGGCTCGGCCTACTCCGGCGGCGTCTCGGCGCCCGCTCGGGCCGCGAGATCGCGCTTGCTGGCGACCTCTAGCTGGCTGCCGGAGGGGAGCTCCGCCAGGAGCTCGTCGTCGACGAGCGCGCCGTCGAGGGTCCGGGCCTCGGCGATCGAGTCGCGAAAGGCACCGGAGGCGAGGCCGAGGAGGGTGGGGAGCGCCCGCTTGCTGAGGTTCACGTGGCGCCGCTGCTCGCCCCGCGCGAGCACCAGCGGCAGCGGCGGGTAGCGTGAGGGGGAGAGGGAGGTCGTGACCTCGAAGCTCGCGCCGACGGCCGCCAAGGCCTGGGCCATGCGGGCGATGTTGCGGCAGTCGTCGATCCCCCGGTGATGGCGACCGACGAGCTCGAGGCCGAGGTTTGACAGCATCGTCGGCATCCCGAAGGCCTTGGCCCCGCGCCGGGTCTTGGAGAAGATCTTCTTGATGTTGATCCAGCGGCGATAGATCCGCGGGACCTCGGCGATCGACCGCTCCGAGGCCCGACACTGGACCGGCAGCATCGTCGAAAGGTCCCAGTCGCCGCAGGTGACGATCACCCCGGGGTCCTCGCCGCCCAGGAGATGATGTCCTTGAAGCCATGCGAGGTGGCGGTCGAAGACCTCGGAGAAGACGGGCGCAGAGGCGACGTCCTCCTGGCGGATGCTCGTCAGCTCGGTGCAAAACTCGCTGAGCTGAGGGTGGTGGACGGGGCGGACGAAGCTCTCGAACTCGTCGATGAACCCCTCCTCGCGGAGGTCGATCAGCACCGAGGGGAACTCGATGATCTCCTGGGGGGTCGGCGGCGTGCCGGGCTGGCAGGTCGCCTCGAAGTCGAGGATCACGAGGCGATTAAAGGACGTCGTCATCGCGGGCTGCCCTCACCTATGTGCCACACAAAGGCCGCAGGGTGTCGGCTGGTGTTGTTGCTCGGAGGCTGGCCCGGGGCTCGCTCAGGGGCTGAGGAAGGAGCGTACCCCGCGGCGGAGCGTCGCTCCCTGCTCCGGCGTGAAGATCTGTCGCGGTCCCCGACGACAGGAGCACATCAGGTTCTCCTCGGCCTGCGTGTGGCTGAGCCCGAAGCGATGGCCGAGCTCGTGGGCGAGGGTGGTCGCCGGAGCGTCCGAGCTGACGACGACGTACTCGCGCTGGCGGAGGCGGCGGAGGATCCCGCGATAGCGCCAGTGGAGGCCGCGCACAGACCTGTCGCCGCGACGTCCTCCGCGAAGCTCCAGCGTGTCGACCATGAAGACGTGGACCGAGCCGTCCGGCGGCGCGTAGCCGGCGATCCGTCGCCGGTCACGGCGGCGGGTGATCGAGCCGTAGCCCTCGGGCATCCGCCGCAGCTCGCGGACCTTCACCCGCAGGCCGTAGGGGCTCATCGCCGCGTTGGCCTCCTCGAGGCCGCGCTCGAGCCGGCGCATGGTCGCCGCGGGATGCTCCTCGGAGGCCGCGAGGTGGACCGTCAACGGGATGGTGATCATCGCCGCGCCGCTCCGCTTGGGGCGCTGGCTGGGGTCGCGGCGAAGGTCCGGGACCCTGTGCCCGCCGCCCGCCTGAGCGTCGGCGCCGATGAGGGCGACCGCCGCACCGGCGAGCAGCGCCAACGAGCGCCGCCTTGTCACCCGACTCACCACCACCCCATGAACGTTGGCCAGGTCACGTCGATCTCCAGTGTGACGCCAAAGCCTGTCTGGGGAAACCTGCGCGCTCGGCGCTTCTTGGGTCCGCAGGGGGTCCACGTGTGCCGGGGTGTCCAATTCTGCCCACACGGTCGATCGAGATTGCCAGCGGTGAGGAGGGGCCCCGGCCAGCTCCACGCGCTATCTTCGGGGCATGATCTTTGGTTCGGCCGCCGCCGCATCGGCCCCCCGCTTTATCCCCGACGACGAGACCCGGGGATGGCTGGCGGAGGCGCTGGTAGACATCATCAACCACCTCGGCGCGGCCGCGCTGGCGCCGCGCTGGCTCGCCGATCCGAAGCCCCGCGGCTTGCCGGCGGCGACCGACCTCGACAGCCTCTTCGAGCTGATCTGCGGGCTCCAGGAGGAGGTCGGCCAGGGCGATGTCGAGTTCACGCTCCTGGAGATGGAGCCAGGCAATCCGTCGGTGCCGCCGGGCTTTCAGCCGGTCGGCGATCCGACCGGTCACCTGATGCACACCTTCGCCCGCGGAGCCGACGAGAAGATCGTCCTCGTCAGCGGCGGTCTCTTTCGGGTGAAGGAGCTGCTGATGGCGAGCATCGCCCGCGAGATCGGTCGGATCGGCCTGATGCACGCGGGCCCCTCGGAGACGATCGCGACCCTCGACGACGAGGCCGCAGCGGAGCTCGCCGGGGTCGCGCTGGGGATGGCGCCGTGGATCGCCAACGGCGCCTACATCTTCGAGAACGCCTGCTGCGGCGGCGGCTGTGGGATCAACCTCCGGGAGATCCGCGCCGGCCTCTCGTTGCCCGAGATCTGCTACGCGCTCGCGCTCGACGCCCGGCGCAAGGGCATGTCGCGCTGGGGCGGCGGCAAGGGCCTGCTGCCGACGCAGAAGGCCGCGTTCAAGGCGAGCTGGAGCGCGACGGCCAAGGGCGGCGCGGTCCAGGCCCTGCCGGCGGCGGCCGGCAAAGCGCTCCGCGCCTAGGCATCGGCGGGCGCGCTCCTGTGCTCGCGCGCCGACGGGGCGAGGGCAGGGACCTGCCACTCCGCCGGGGACGCTGCGGTCATGGACGTGGTGACGGAGTGCGCCGACGGAGCCCCACCCGCGCCTCTTCCAGGCCTAGCCGAGCCCGGGGCAGGTCGTCATCGGATCCTGGGCGAGCTCACAGCTGTAGGTCGTCTGGGGCTTGGTCCCGCCGGTGTTGACGAGGAGAAGCTCCGCGTTCGCGCCGACGTCCGCGCAGAAGTCGGAGAGATCATCGTCTGTCTCTGGGGTCAGGTCATCGTCATCCGTGAGAACGCGGTGGCAGATCGTCGCCGGCGCAGGAGGCAGCCACTCGCCGCCCTGGAGGGTACAGGCTGGGATCTCGGTGACCTCTTTGGTCTCCGGGTCGGTGTTGTAAAAAGTGCAGGTCGGCTCGACGAGCGGCGTCTGTGGATCGCTGTCGGCGACGCAGCCCGGGATGCACGCGGGCTTGATCTTGTCCCCCATCCGCTCCGCGATCGCCTGGAGCGCGGGGCTGTAGTCGTCGGCGCAGATCGAGAAGAGGTTGGGCTCACCGTCGATCGAGAGCGCCTCGGCGAACTCCCGGAGGCGGACCGGCGGCAGCGCGTCACCGCCGGCCAGGGCGCTACAGCCAGGAGCTACGCCGTAGAGATCGATGAAGCCCTCGTCGCCGTCGCCGCTGTAGATGAGCGGCGTCGCCGGATAGCCCTCGGGGACCCCCGCGATGACGGAGACGAAGACCTCAGCGTCGGCGTTGATCGTCCGCTTGGCGTCCTCGATCGCCTGGATCTGATCGATGAAGCGGCTCATCGGCAGGAGCACGGCGTCGGTCGGGTCGGCGCCTGGGAGGCCGGAGCTGTCGTAGTTCTCGGCCGCGCAATCGCCGTAGTCGGGCCCCGGGTTGTCGCACGCCACGCCGGCGCGCCAGCAGGCCGCCGAGGTCGCGTAGGGGTCGCCCGGGTCGTTCCAGAAGACCTTGTTGTTGGTGAAGATGCTCGAGAACTCCGGGTTGTAGGAGCAGTCGAGCTCGTCGGTGAGGATGACGATCGAGAGGAGCGCGTTGTCGCGGAGGAAGCCGTAGCTCGGGTCGTCGGGGTCGGCGATCCGGCCGGTCGCCTGGACGAGGCTCTCGAGCGGGGACTCGAAGCCGCAGCCGCTGATCCCCTGGGGGCCGAAGCACTGGAAGGCCTCGGTCGTCGTCACGCCCGCGGGGAGGTTGGTGCTGCCGTAGATGCGCTCGATCCACGGCCTCGGCTTGTCGACCCCGTCCTTGTCCGTGCTCGTGGGGAGGAGCTGGAGCTCGGCGTCGGTCTTGGTGCAGAGGTCGGTGCAGGCGTAGGCGGCGTCGACCGGCGGATCCACCCCCTCGAAGATGAAGTCGCCCTGGTCGACGCGATCGCGGCAGGAGGAGAGAACCAGCGCCCCCCGCTCGGCGGAGCCGCCCGTGCACGCGGGGTTGCCCATGTCGGTCGTCGTGATCGCGATCCGGTAGTCGGCGTTGACCCGCGGATCCTCGAGGACGTCGATGAAGCTGGAGAAGTTGGCGGCGAGGCGCGCCTGCTCCTCCGCCATCGAGCCCGAGTTGTCGATGATGAAGAGAACGTCGACGTCGCGGTTGGGGCTGATGCAGATGGCCCCCGGATCGCCGCAGGCCTCGGGCGATCCAGTCCCGGCGCCGGAGTCGGAGTCGGAGTCGGAGTCCGTCCCGGCGGTCGCGGTCGCGCTGCCCTCAGCCCCGCCGTTGCAGGCGACGACGAGGCCCGAAGCCAGGGCTGTGCGGAGGAGCGCGCTCAGGCGGGGCTTCGGCATGGCGCTACGGTACCAGAGAGCGCCCGCGGCTGAGGGGGTCGGCCTCCTGCGCGCGCGTCGTCCCGCTCGCGCTCGCGACGGGCTCGCAGCCGCTCGGCGTCTGCTGGTCAGCGTCTAGGGGGCTCTGCATCGCGCCGCGAGCTGCGGCAGGAGCACTCCTACCGCACGCGCCTCACGGACCTATCGACGCCGCGGCATCGCGACCTCGACGTGGACCGCTCGCCGCCGCTCAGAGTTCTCCAGGACACGGCGCGACGCCGCGGCGCCGCGCTCTAGCAGCCCGAGCAGGGCGGTTGGTTTCTAGGCCGCGAGCGCGCGGCGGTAGAGGTCGAGGTAGGCCCGGGCCGAGCGGGCCCAGGAGAAGTCCTGCGTCATCCCGGTGCGGATGAGCGTGCGCCACCCGGCGGGGTCCTCACGGTGCATCCGCAGGGCTCGACGCAGGGCCCAGCGCAGGCCGTCGACGGTCGGGTGCTCGAAGCGAAAGCCGGTCCCCTCGCCGCGGGCTAGGGCCGCGTCGCCGGGATCGATGACCGTGTCCCGGAGGCCGCCGACGGCGTGGACGACGGGGACGGTGCCGTAGCGCATGGCGTAGAGCTGGGTCAGGCCGCAGGGCTCGAAGCGGCTGGGGAGGAGCAGCATGTCCGAGCCGGCGATCAGGCGGCGGGCGAGCGCCGGGTCAAAGCCCAGGCGGATCGTCAGGTGCTGCGAGAAGGTGTTGCTCAGCCAGCGAAAGCGATCCTCCAGGGCCGGGTCGCCGTCGCCGAGGAGGACCAGGCGGGCGCCCAGCCCCGACAGCTCGGGGACCAGATCGGCGACGAGGTCGAGCCCCTTCTGCCCGGCGAGCCTGGAGACGACGCCGAGGAGCGCCTCGCCGGGCTGGAGCTGGAGTCCCGCGGCCTCGGCCAGGGCGGCGCGGCAGGTCGCCTTGCCGCGGATGTCGTCCGCGTCGTAGCGCGCCGCCAGGGCCGGGTCGGCGCTCGGATCCCAGCTCTCGACGTCGATGCCGTTGAGGATCCCGTGGACCGGGACGTGGGCGCGGATGAAGCCGTCGAGCTCACAGCCGAAGCGCGGCGTCCTCACCTCGTCGGCGTAGCTCGGGGAGACGGTGGTCACCGCGTCGGCGTAGGCCATGCCGCCCTTGAGCAGGTTGATGTTGCCGTAGTACTCGCCGCGCTCCATCCGGAAGAAGTCGTCGTCCAGGTCGAGGTATCCGCCGGCGGAGGCCGGCAGCAGGCCCTGGTAGGCGAGGTTGTGGATCGTCAGCAGGGAGCGGGTGTGCGGCATCGAGCGCCGGTAGCGGTGTTCGAGGTAGACCGGCGCGAGGGCGGCCTGCCAGTCGTGGGCGTGGATGATGTCCGGCGCCCCGCCCATCAGGTGCGGCATCACCTCGAGCGCCGCCCGGCACAGGAGGGCGAAGCGCTCGCCGTTGTCGCCGAAGGAGCGGTTTTCGGCGTCGTTGTAGAGGCCCTCGCGGTCGAAGCGGTGGGGCGCGTCGATGAGGAAGACCGACTCGCCGGCGTCGCCCGTGGCCCGGAAGATCCGCACAGGCTCGCTGCAGCCGAGGCCCATCGGCACCCGCAGGGCGATCCCGGTGTCCTCGACCGACCTCTCGCTGCGGCCGAGGTGCTCGCGGACCTGGCGGTGCAGCGGCAGGAAGAGCGCGACCTGGACGGCGTCGCCGCCACCCTCGGCGGCGGCCTCGATCAGCGCCCGCGGCAGGGCGCCGACGACGTCCGCGAGCCCGCCGCTCTTGCACCAAGGGACAGCTTCAGAGGCGATGAGGGCGATCTTGAGGGGCATCGGTCGGGTCTCTTCGTGAGGGTGACTTTGCAGGGGGGCGTCGCGTCGCGGTCGCTCGGCGGCGGGCGGGCGCTCGACGTCTCCCCCTGCGGAGCCCCGGGCTGAGGTTCGTCGGGGGAGGCGCTCCGCCCAGGTCTTCACTCGCGGCTACTTCTGGCCGCTGTACTTGGTGTAGCGCGGGCCGGAGGACTCGAACGAGTGGCGCTCGCGCTCGGAGACCGCGTAGCGACCGTCGCTGGCGATCAGCGAGCTCGAGGTCGCGGCGTCGTTGCGCATCAAGAAGTCCATGTCGTGGGCGAGCTCGATGGGGCCGTCCTTCGGCACGCGGGTGCCCTTGGGGAGGACGATGATCCCGGACTCGGTGATGAACGGGAAGCGCTCGCGGTCACGCTCGGGCTCGACGCCGATCTCCGCGCCCGGCTCGATCGAGCAGTTCTTGTCCATCAGCACCCGGCGCAGGCGGCTGTTGGCGCCGACGTTGCAACCCGAGAGGATCACCGCGTCCTCGACCTCGCTGCCGGCGTGGACGTAGGTGTCGTAGCCGAGGACGACCCGGCGCAGGGTCGCCGAAGCGACGATCGATCCCTCGCAGACGAGCGAGTCATCGACGTCGGCGGAGGTCTGGTCGCCGTCGCGGACGAAGCGGGCCGGCGGGTAGTCGCGCTGGGCGGTCCGGATCCGCCACTGCCGGTTGTAGAGGTTGATCGCCGGCAGCCGCGAGCGGACCTCCATGTTCGCCTGGAAGTAGCTCTCGATGGTGCCGACGTCGCGCCAGTAGGGGGCGGCGGTCTCGGGCTCGCCGGGGATCGTGTTCTTGCCGAAGTCGTAGATGAAGACCCGCCGACCCTCGGCGACCATCTTCGGGATCACGTTCTTGCCGAAGTCGTGCGCCGAATTGGGATCGTTGGCGTCCTCGGTGAGGACCCGCGCGAGCACGTCGGCGCGGAAGAAGTAGTTGCCCATGCTGACCAGGCACCAGTCGGGCCGGCCGGGGATCGTCTTGGCGTTCTCCTGCGGCTTCTCCTGGAAGCCGACGATCCGCCCCTCTTCGTCGATCTGGATCACGCCGAAGTGGTGGGCCTGATCCTTGGGGACCGGGAAGGCGGCGACCGTGAGGTCGGCGTTGCGCTCGACGTGGGCCTCCTCCATCTGGTCGATCGCGAACTTGTAGATGTGGTCGCCGCCGAAGACCGCGACGTGCTCAGCCCTGGAGTCGCGGACCAGGTTGAGGTTTTGATAGATGCTGTCGGCGGTCCCGCGGTACCAGTGGTTGCCCATGCGCATTTGCGCCGGGACGATCTCGATGTACTGGCTAAAGCCGTCGAGGTGCCAGTTGCGGTTGATGTGCTTGATCAGCGAGCTCGCCATGTACTGGGTCAGCACATAGAGGCGCCGGTAGCCCGAGTTCAGGAAATTCGAGAGGACGAAGTCGATGATCCGGTAGCGGCCGGCGAAGGGCACTGAGGGCTTGGCGCGGTGACTCGTCAGCGGTCCGAGGCGTGATCCCTTGCCCCCGGCCATGATCATGCAAGCGGTCCGGGCGATGTAGCTGGGCATGGCGTCTTCTCCTCTGGTTCCTCGCCGCTGAGGATACGGTGACGGCGACGGCGACGGGGCTCCGGTCTGCGCCGGTCGGGTGAGGGAACATCGTGAGTTCGCGCGAATGCCGCCATTCGATCGCGAGATCGTCGGGAGCTGGGGGAGGTGTGTGGAGCGATGCGCTGGGTCGATCGCCCTGCTCGCTGTCCGCGCACGGCTCGTCACGGGGGACCCCCGCGCGGAGGATCGTCCGCAGAGCGAGGGGACGAGGAGGCCCAGGCAGAGGTCTTGCGGGCGCAGAGAGTGCACGATGGGGGGGCGCCCTTGACCCTCGCGGATGGCCCGTAGATCCTCACCGCGTCCTGCACTCGCGCCGAGCCGCCCCGCGTCGGGGCGCGTCGGGGCAGCCGAGGAGAAGCCGATGACCTTTACGTGGAGCCATGAAAACCCGCCCCAATGGGACGCCGCCAAGAAGCGGCAGATCGCCGCCGCAGCGCCCGGGAGCCTCGGCGTAGACAAACTCTCGCGCTTCAAGGAGGGCGATCTGATCCCCGGTGATTGGTGGCGCGTCGAGGCCGACGGGGAGATCGTCGGCTACGGCTGGATGGACTCGACCTGGGGCGACGCGGAGATCCTCCTGGTCGTCGACCCGGCTCACCAGGGCAAGGGCGTCGGCACCTTTATCCTCGGCAAGCTCGAGGAGGAGGCGCGCTCGCGCGGCTTTTTCTACCTCTACAACGTGATCCCGAAGAACCACCCGGACGCCGAGGGGGTCACGGCCTGGCTCGGCAAGCGCAGCTTCGCCGCCTACGCCGACGGCTCGCTGCGGCGCAGCGTGATCCGCCCGGCGACCTGAGCGTTCGGGCGAACCCTGGGGGGAGCCGCCTCCGCCGCCCAGGTCCTGCGGTAGATGTGCTCCAGGAGGGCGAAGAGCGTCGCGCCGATCTCGAAGGCGATGGCGAAGCGAGCCCCGCTTCGGGGGTGTTAGCGTCGACGACGGGGAGCGCTTCACGAGTCCTCGGGGACAGGTAGGAACTCGGCTCTGCTCGGCTGCTCCTGGGGAGTGGACGAGACGAGACGAGACGAGACGAGACGAGACGAGACGACCCGACCCGACCCGACCCGACCTGACCTGACCTTAAAACTTCGACGAGCCCGAGAGCATCGCCAGGCGGTCGTTGGTCTCGCGGACCCGCCGGGTCAGGCGACGGACGAAGCGCCAGAGCAGGTCGTGGGCGAGCTCGCGGTCGACGAACATCAGGTCGCGGAGGTCACGGCGGGGGAGGAGGAGCGCGCGGACGCGGTGGTGCGCCGTGGCGGTGGCGGAGCGGGTGGCGTCGTCGTCGATGAGCGACATCTCGCCAAAATGCTGGCCCGTCCGCAGCACCGCGAGGGTCTCCTCGCCGACGTCGGTGATCGAGCGCGTGATCTTGACCGTGCCCTCGAGGACGATGAAGAGGCCCTCGCTGGGATCGCCGACGCGAAAGATCAGCTCCCCCGAGCCGTAGAGGCGCTCGCTGGCGATCCGCGCCAAGCGGGCGATCTGCGCCTGGGTCAGGCCGTCGAAGAGGGGCACGCGGCTGAGCGCGTCGTACATCCGGGTCGAGGAGATCGCCGGCAGCGGCGTCGGCGTCGAGACCGGGCGCGAGAGGAGGACGATCGGCGCTCCGACGCGCGAACGTCCGGGCTCCTCGTGATCAGTGCCTGCGCCGCCCTCCCCAGGACGCTCGTCTCGATCGATCCCCACGGACCAAGGCTACCCCAGGCCCGCGGGTGCGGGCCAGGGCGGGCCGTGGGCGGGGTGCATGGTGACGTCTGCGGAGCGAGGATGGCCGCCGAGGGTCGGCCCTCGCCCGGGCTCTACTCCTGCTCGGCGAGCCAGCGCTCAGCGTCGATCGCCGCCATACAGCCTGTGCCGGCGGCTGTGACCGCCTGGCGATAGATCCGGTCGGCGACGTCGCCGGCGACGAAGACCCCGGGGATCTCGGTCTGGCTGGTGCCGGGGCGCGCGATCAGGTAGCCCGCGTCGTCCATCGGCAGCTGCCCCTGGAAGGGGTCGGTGTTCGGCTTGTGACCGATCGCCAGGAAAAATCCGGTGACCGGCAGGTCCTCGGTCTCGCCGCTGCCGGTGGTGTCGCGCAGGCGCACGCCCTCGACCTTGTTCTCGCCGAGCACCTCGGCGACCTCGCGGTTCCAGTGGACCGTGATCTTGTCGTTGGAGAGGGCCCGCTCCTGCATGATCTTGCTGGCGCGGAAGCTGTCGCGGCGGTGGATGAGGTGGACCGAGCGGCACATGCGGGTGAGGTAGGTGGCCTCCTCCATCGCCGTGTCGCCGCCGCCGACGACGGCGACGTCCTGGCCCTTGTAAAAGTGGCCGTCACAGGTCGCGCAGGCGGTGACGCCCTTGTTGCGCAGGCGCTGCTCGCTCGGCAGGCCGAGGTACTTCGCGCTCGCGCCGGTGGCGATGATCAGGGCGTCGCAGGTGTAGGTCACCGAGTCGCCCTTGATGACGAAGGGACGCTTGGTCAGGTCGGTCTCGATCGCCATGTCGTACTCGACCCGGGTGCCGAAGCGCTCGGCCTGCTTGCGGAACTCCTCCATCAGGTCGGGGCCGGTCACGCCGGTCGGGAAGCCGGGGTAGTTCTCGACGTCCGTGGTCGTCGTCAGCTGACCGCCGGGCTCGGGTCCGGCGATGACGAGGGGCTCGAGGTTGGACCGGGCGGCGTAGACCGCGGCGGTGTAGCCGGCCGGGCCGGCGCCGAGGATCAGGACCTTCGCGTGGATCGTCTGCGTCGACATCGCGGCGGAGGATACGTTCGCCGAGCATCGGTCACAAGCCGAGACCGGGGAGGCTGTGCTGTGACGGCGCCGTGGTGACGCAGTCCGCTGTCTTTGCGGCGCCTCTTGGGCGCTGCGGGGCAGGTCCCGTGCGCTCCCGCGGCCTGCGCTCGCCCTCGCGGCGGCGTTGGACGGGGCGATAGGGGCTTCGCCGCGTGCTCTGGGTCGGCGAGGGCCCTGAGGGCTGGAGGGTCCGGCCCTCGCCGTGGGGGCCTGCGGTCGCAGGGGCGCGCTGGCGGGGCGGTGCGCTCGACGGGTCGGCGTCAAGGAGAGGGTGGGCACCGTCGCGAGCGGGCAGCGTGATCGCAGGAGGATGCGCTCGACGGGGCGGGCGGCGTCAGGGAGAGGCCGAGGGCTCGGGGGCAGCGTCGACGGGGCGGGCTGCGTCAGGATCGGGCTGAGCGCTGGGCGGAGCCATCGACGGGGCGGGCGGCGTCAGGATGAGCCCGAAGAGGAACCCTAGGATAAAGCCGGCGATGTGGGCCGTCGACGAGACCGCCGCGGCGAGGGCGTCGAAGGCGAGCTGGAGGCCGAAGATCAGCACCAGGCCGCGGATCTGCGCCTTGCCGCGGCTGCTCTTGCGGAGGGTCGGTCGGCGAAGCGAAGCGGCGAGGGTCGCCCCGCCGAGGCCGAGGATCGCCCCCGAGGCGCCGACCAGGATCTGCGGGGTGTCGTGACCGGCGATGATCGCCACCGCCAGCGCCGCGAGGACGCCGGCGCCGATGTAGATCACGGCCATCCGCGCGCGGCCGAAGAGCGGCTCGACGAAGCGGCCGAAGAAGCGGAGGCCGACCAGGTTGAAGATCAGGTGGAGGAGGCCGGCGTGAAGAAGGGTCGAGGTGACGAGGCGCCAGCCCTCGGCGGCCGAGAAGAGCGAGGTCGCCAGCGCGCCCCACCCGTAGAGGTGGACCGGATCGAGCGGATCGCCGGTGAGGCTGACGAGGACATGGACGGCGATGAGCACCCCGCCGATCGACCAGGTCAGGGGCAGCCGCTCGGCGCCGCGACCCTCGAGCGCCGCGAGCTCGGCGAGGTGCGGGGCCCGTCGGCGGAGGATGTTCAGGATCTCGGCGAGCGCCTGCGAAGGGGAGGGCGGGCGGTCGACGCACTCCTCGATGACCCGGCGGTAGGCCTTGATGTGCTGGCTCGCGATCCGATCGCTGCGGTGGCGAAGGGCGGCCTCGTCGAGGGTCTGGAGGGCGGCCTCGCGGTGCCCTGCGCGGGCGATCGCCAGGGCGCAGGCGATCCCCGGCTCGGCCGGGCCGAGGTAGGCCCGCAGGAGCTCGGCGTGGTAGCGGGTGGTCGCGACGTCGCCGACCAGCGCCGGCAGGAAGACGCTGACGAGGGCGAGCTGCTCGGGCTGCTGGAGGTTGGGATCGGCGGAACCGAAGGCGTGGAAGGCCGCGGCGATCGCCTCGCCGCTGTCGGTGGTCGTGGCGATCGCGCGCAGGTAGGCGAGGCCGAGGCCGCTCGCGAGGAGCTGGTGTCGGGTCTGCGGATCGCCGAGGTGCTCCAGGACCGCTTGGGTGTCGCCGTGGAGGTGGGCGATGAGCGCGGGGAGGAGCGCCGCCATCTCCGGGCTCTGCGCGGAGAAGTGCTGGATCTCCGCGGCGGGCTCCCTGCCCGCGCGGAGGTCGGTGATCAGGCGATGGAGGCGGGCGCGCTCGCGGAGGGCCGCCGACGGGTGCAGGGTCGAGGCGATCCTCGCGAGGGCGACGCCTCGCCGCTCCGCCCCGCGGCGCAGCGCGTCCTGGGCCGCGGACATCAATTGCGTGGGCGCGATCAGGAGGACGGCGACCAGGGCGAAGGCGACGACGCCCGTCATCTCCGGGGCGAGGGGGAAGGTGATGAGCCCTCCGCCGACGACGGTCGCGAGGGCGAACCACCACGAGCGCGACTGCGCCCACGGGATCCCCCGCAGGGCGCTGGCGAGCCTGGCGATGGCGATCGCCGAGACCAGCAGGAGCGGGATGAGGAGATCACCGGGGCTCACGCGCTGGCAGACATAGCACGGCCTCGCCCGGACCTGCCTGGCCTCGCGGGCGCGAGAGCACACGGGCTCTCGCCCCAGCCTCCTAGGAGGCCGTGGCAAGAGTCCTAGGGCAGGCTGGCGCGGGCGCGGTCCTTCGCCGCTCGCCGTCCGCCGACATGGTTCCACGCCGCCGGGGCTACGCGGTAGCTCAGGGTCAGCGCCGGATAGAAGAGCCAAACACCGGCGTCGACGCCGATCCCGTGGCGGCTGCCCCGACGATCGCGCCAGGGGGTGATGAACGCGTGGGCCATGATCTCCCAGGCGAACCAGATCCCGCCGCCAGCGGTGGCGCCGAAGCGGTAGCGTTCGTTGCCGGCGAGAACGCCAGCGCGCACGCCGAAGATCGTCGAGGTCCAGTAGTCGGAGAAGCCGATCGGCACCGGGGCGCTCATGGTGCCGATGACAAAGCGGAGCCTCCGGCGGCCGAACTCTGCGAGAACGTCGACGACGGGGGTGCCCGCCGCTCCGTATCCGAGCGGCTCGCCGCTGGGCTCGCTGAAGGGGTCGGCCTGGTAGCGTCCGACCACGACGCGGCCGCCGAGGCCGATGGTGACGCCGCGAAAGTGCCGGCGGCGGACGCCAGCGGGGCGCTCCGCTCTCCCCGACCGAGTCTCTAGGGTCAGCGCGCTGGGGCGTCGCAGGTCGGCGGCGGAGAACTCGTCCTCGCGGCGGTAGATCGGCCGGATCGTTCCGCCTGGGGCGAATGGATCGGCGCCCGGATCGGCGTCGATCTCGGAGAGGGCTTGGCCTCGGAGTCGGAGTCGGAGTCGGCCTGGGCGTTGGCCTTCGAGTCATCGTTGGTGTTGGTGGCGGTGCCGGTGTTGGTGCTGGCGTCGTTGCTCGCCGTGGCATCGGTGCTGGTGCCAGTGCTACTGCTAGCGCTGGCGTCGTCGCTTGCCGCGGCATCGGCCTCGGTGTTGGTGCTGGCGTCGTCGCTGGCCGTGGCATCGGCGTCGCCGGTGGTCGAGGGGGCGAGGGGCCGAGGCGCCTCGCTCGGCGGGGAGGCGGGCGCGGCGAGGGAGAGCCTGAGCCCGAGGCCGACGAGGAGCGTCCAATGTGTCATGTCGAGCGGCTTGGTGGGCGAGACCGTCGCGGCGACAGGCCGCGAAGATCATGTCAATGTTGGGGTCCAGGCTATCACCTTCACCCGTTCCCTTTGCGTCCTCTCGCCTGGACACTACGCCCCCTTTCATCCGCAGTAGCTAGATCACCATGGCCAGAGACGAGAGCTTCGAAGTGCTGAGTGACGCTAGCAATGCGGTCATCGCCCGACATCCAGGGCGGAGCCATCCCGGAGTCCTGGTTCAGGGGGACAGTCTGCGAGCGCTGCTGGACGATGTCGACGAGCTCGTCGAGGAGGCCGATGGTGGCGACTTGGGTGCGGTGAAGGACGTCTCGCTCATCATTCAAGCTCGCTTGCGGGACCTCCTCTCCCACTACGAGGCGGTCCTCGAGCAAGAGGGCTGGGAGCTGCCGTACTCGGGGCGAGTGTCCGGGTAGTCCGCAGGTGCCGTACGCGCGCAGGTCTCGCCTGGACAGCCGCGAAGAGGGGGGCTTCCCCGCGGGCGGCCACGGCTCACCGCGGCTCGGCGATGTTTGCGGCGGTTGCTCTCTCCGGCGCGCCCACGCCGGGCTCTGCCGCGGCTGCGCCTTCGCTGTCGGAGCCGGAGCCGGAGCCCGAGTCGGAGTCGGAGCCCGAGTCCGTTCCTGTGCCCTCCTCCGCGGGCGGCTCCGGGACGATCGGCACCGCCGGGCAGTCGAAGCCGCTCAGCACCAGATCCTCGCCTTCGAGCTCAAAGGTGGTCTTGTTCAGGCTCTTGCTGAGGTCGGTGACCCGGCGGCGGACGATCTTGCCCATGCCCTTGGTCGCCGGCTCCGGGTGCGGGGTCGGGTAGCGGCGGATCACGGCGGGGTGGAAGGTGAGCTGGTCGACGCAGCGCTCGGCGGGGCTTAGGCGGAGCCGGACGACGCCGGTGAGGCGCGGGATCTCGTTGGTGTTCTCGAAGAGGAAGTTGCCCATCGAGTAGGCGATCACGCCGTGCTTGTAGCGCTCGATGCCCTGGAGGACGTGGGGGTGGTGGCCGATCACCGCGGTCGCGCCGCGATCGATCAGCTTGCGAGCGTAGCGCTGCTGGTAGGTGGCGGGGACATCCTCGTACTCGTCGCCCCAGTGGATGACGACGAAGACCGCGTCGTGGCTCCCCTGGGCGGCGTCGATGAGCGGGGCGATGTGCTCTTCGAGGTCGCGCGAGGTGGTGTAGGGCAGGCGCGGGGCGCCGTCGAAGTCGGGGGCGTTGCGGCGGGAGGTGACGACGATGAAGCCGATCTTCCAGCCGCGGCGCTCGATGGTCTCGAGGCGGAAGAGCGGATCCTCCTCACGCGCGGCCCCGAGGGCGATAAGCCCCTTCTCCTTGAGGATCTTCGGGGTCAGGATCATGCCCTCGACGCGCATGTCGTAGGCGTGATTGTTGGCGAGCCCGAGGGCGGTAAAGCCCGCGTCGACGAGGTAGTCGACGTCGTCGGCGGCGGCGCCGAAGCGGAACACCGAGCCGATAGGCGAGCTGTCCGGGAGCTCGCGGACCACCGGCGTCTCGAGGTTGCCGATGACGATGTCGGCGGCGAGCGTCTCCTTGATCAGGGCGAAGGGCTCGTCGTCCGGGCCGGGGATCCGGTCGTAGCCGTCGTCGCGGAAGCGGCCGAAGATGATGTCACCGACGAAGGTCAGCTCGATGTTCTCGCTGGGGGGGACGCGCTCCGCCTCGGTGGTTCCGCTGCTGCTGTCGGAGTCGGAGTCCGTGTCCGTGTCCGTGTCCGTGCCGGCGCCGGTGCTGGTCGGCGAGGTCGGCTGCTCGGGGGTCGCCGCCTGGGCGGCGAGCGGGGTCTCGGTGCGGGTGTCGGCGCGGCCGTCGTGGGCGGTGCCGGTGCAGGCGAGGGCGGGGGCGAGAACAGGGACGAGCGAGAGGGCGAGGCAGAGTCCGAGGGATCCTCGCAGCAGTCCGCGAGCGGAGCGTAGGGGGCGACAGGGCACGGGGCGCCGAGGATGCCGCAGGTCCCCCAGAGGACGCCAATTTGCCGCGTGCGGCGCACGCGGGGCCGGAGGCCTGCTCGCGCTGGACTCCGGGTGAGCCCAGCAGCCCGTGGCCGGAGTCCCCGCGCGCTCGCGGGTGCTCGTCGGCCTCTCGCTCCGCCGAGAGGTGCACTGCGGGCCGGCACGGCCGCCCTCGCGGCCTCGTCTCTGTGGCTCGGTGGTCCCGTGAGGCGGCGACTACTTGGCGGCGCAGGACCAGGTGCCGCTGCCGCAGACGCAGGCATAGTCCCCGCCGGTCGTCCGGTAGACGCAGAAGTCCGAGTTTCCGCGGGGGCACGACGCGCCGTTCGCGGGGACCGAGCGCGGGCAGTAGGCCGGTCCCTCGACCGCCGTCACGTCGCCGGGGGCCTGGGTGTTGCCGTCCTTGCAAGCGAGGCCGAGGCTCAGGCCGAGGCCTATGCCTATGCCGATGAGCGCGCGGGAGCGGGAGCGGATGAAGCCGACCATAGTCCCCAGCCTCCGCCCGCGCCCCCGCGTCTGTCAACGACGGCGGCGCCCAGGAGAGTGGGGGGTGCAGGCCACGGTGCGCGCTCGCGCTCGCAGAGTCGACGTGTAGCGGCGTCGGGCGGTGGCCCTCCGCGGTCTTCGCAGGTCGCTGTCTGGGTGGCCTCGCGTGGTGGCCTCGCGTGGTGGCCTCGCGTGGTGGCCCCGCGGTCGCCCCGAAGCCGACCGCGCGCCCGCACGAGGCCCCCTCACGAGGCCCCCTCACGAGGTCGAGCTCGGGGGGCTTCGCGCGCCCCGCGGGAGCCGGGTGGGTCCAGGGCCCGCCCAGGCCCGCTCGGAGCTACTGTGGGATCGGCATCAGGTCGAGGCCGCCGGCGTACCAGTAGGAGCCGAAGTTGAGGACGCCGTAGACGCTGATCCCGATCTCCTGGTCGGACACGACGTTGTGGGTGCCGTCGCCCGCGTTCGACAGCTTGACGTGGACGTAGCCGTAGCCGGTGTCGCCGATCGGCTTGAGCGGCGCGTTGACGTCCATATCGTCGACCTTGAGGGCGGTGCCCTCGGGGGCGATGATGTCGACGTAGTTCGCCGACCAGGTCGGCGGCGCGTGGAAGAGGTAGGTCTTGCGGTACTGGTCGGAGGCGACGCTCATCAGCATCGCCGGATCGCTGGTGCCGAAGCCCGCCGACTGACCGACCATGTACTGGCCGACCGCGATCTTCTTGTCGGAGGTGACGCGGAAGGCGGCCTGGGTGGTCGAGATCTCGATGAAGTCGCCGGCCTTGGCGAGGGTCGTCGGCGCGCCTTGATCGGGCACATAGGTCAGGCTCGTGTCGTCCTCGCTGGCGATGATCCGGACCATCTGCGCCTTCTCTTTGCTGTCGTCGGGGACCTGCGCCGGCGGGACCACGAAGTAGTCCTTGGCCAGCGTGTCCAGCGGGAACATCGACTCTTCGAGGTGATCGCAGGCGCCCTTGTCGAGGGGGACGTTGGCGCAGGGGTGGCCGCTCAGGACCTGGATCGGCTTGTCGGCGCTGAGGATCGTGCCGGTGAGATCACCGCCGGTGGCGGAGCGGACCATCAGCACGTCGCTCGGCTGGAGGGTGACCATGCCGGTGCCGTCGGCGTTGACGCCCGCGCCGGCGGAGACCTTGCTGCCGGTGGCGGAGGGCTGGAGGTTGACGACCGTGTCCGCCTCGCTGGCGACCACCGCGTAGAAGCCCGAGCGGTTGACCTGGTCCCAGTGCTGCCACGACGCGATCAGGTAGTTGCCGGTCCAGGCGTTGGTCGGCAGGAGGAGCGAGGCGTCGTTGGTGACGGTCGCGCCGAGGGGGTTGTACTGATAGAGCGTCACCGGCTGGTCGGAGCGCAGGCGGTAGGCGCCCTCGGCGAAGACCTTGGTGGTCCCGTTCATGTCGGTGAGGGCGTTGTCCCAGGGGAGGACGATGGTCTTGACGGTCCCCGGCGCGACCATGTCGGTGGTGACCTGGTTGGCGCCGCGGGTGACGGTGATCGTCGCCATCGCCCCGGAGGTGTTCGACACGGCGACCGCGAACTGGTGCGGGTTCGACTGGTAGCCCGGGTATTGCGGGGTCAGGGTCGGGTAGTAGTTGCAGCCGATGTAGTTGAGGCCGAGCGCCTGCTTGGTGCAGGAGCCGAGGCACTGGCCGCTGTCGTCGTCGCAGCTCAGCCCCTGGAGGCCGTCGCAGGTCTCGTAGGGCTCCCACGCGTCGCCCTCGGCCGTGCACTTCATCGAGTTGCCCTCGTCGTCGCAGCTGTAGGAGTCGGGCACGCAGAAGACGCAGCCGATCCCCTCGGCGCACTCGTCGACGCAGCTCTCGGTCCCGCTGTAGCCGCCCATGCCGTCGCAGATCTTCGCCTCGCCGTCCTCGCAGACGATCAGGCCTTCGAGGCAGAAGCCGCCGGTGGTGCCGTCGGTGGTTCCGTCGGTGGTTCCGTCGGTGGTTCCGTCGGTGGTGCCGTCGGTCTCCGTGCCGCCGGTGCCGTCAGTCTCCGTGCCGGCCGTCGTCGGGTCGCTGGTCGGGCCCGACGTGCTCGCGGTCGCGGTGGCGGTCGTGCTCGACTCTGTGCCGGTCCCGCTGGTGTCTGTGGCGGTGGCGGTGGCGGTGGCGGTGGCCGTCGCCGTCGCGGTGGCGGTTGCCGTCGCCGTCGGCTCCGTCGCGCCGGTGCTGCTCTCTGTGCCTGCGTTGTCGTCACCGCTACAGGCGGTGAGGGTGAGCGCGATCAGGACGGACGTCGTAGAGGTGAAGGGGTGACGAGAACGCATTCCTCGCGTGTAGCACGGAGCGCTCGTGGTGTGTTCGTCGAGTGGGCGAGGGGCGGACCGGCTGCTCTAGGGCCACAAGCGAGCCCGTCGCGCGGGGTCCAGGAGGGGCCCTGCGCGGTCGTGGTGGAGCGGACGCTGGGTCGCGAATAGGTCGAGTCCCAGGTGTGAACCAGAAGACAAAATCTTCGAGCGATGATCGTTCGGCGCGACCTCCTCGGAGGTTCAGCACGATCCGCGGAGCGACCTGGCGACGGGCTGGTCGAGCGAGCGATCGAGCGAGCGAGCGATCGAGCGAGCGAGCGATCGAGCGAGCGAGCGACCTGGCGACGGGCTGGTCGAGCGAGCGATCAAGTGGCCGCCGAACGACGGATCGAGCGACCGCCGACCGATGGATCGAGCGACCGCCGAGCGAGCGACCGGGCGGCCGCCGAGCGAGCGATCGAGCGACCGCCGACCGATGGAGCGAGCGACCGCCGAGCGAGCGATCGAGCGACCGCCGAACGAGCGATCGAGCGACCGCCGAACGACGGATCGAGCGACCGCCGACCGAGCGACCGCCGATCGAGCGACCGCCGACCGAGCGACCACCGACCGAGCGACCGCGGACGGACCGCGTGCGAGCGGGGCCCCGAGCAGGGGCCCGTCAGCGGCCGAGGAGTCGGTCGAGCTCGCCGCTGCGGTCGAGCTCCTTGAGCTCGCTGTATCCGCCGAGCGAGCGCTCTCCGACGAAGACCTGCGGGACCGTCCGCTGTCCTGAGACCTCGACGAGCCAGCTCCGGAGGCGAGCGTCATGGCCGACGCTGATCTCCTCGTAGGGCACGCGGCGGCGCTTGAGCAGGAGCTTCGCGCGCCAGCAGTAGGAGCACAGCGGCTTGGTGTAGATCCTGATCGGCGGGGCTTCGATCGTCATCGTCCGGGGTTCGATAGCACGGGAGGGGCGAGGCGAGCGGCTCGCTCAGTCCGCGAGGCGCCCGGGCTTGTCCCTTGACATGCGCCGCGGCGGGGCGTTCGATGGGTCCTATGAGCGAGCCCAAGCCTGGCGAGCGTGCGCGAGCGGTCGCGACCCCTCCTCCTCGGACGCCGGCGATGGTCAGCGCGGCCGCGTTGGCGCTGGCGCTGGGCGTCGTAGGCGCGGGCTGCGGTGACGACGGCAAGGAGAGCGACTCGACGCCGACTCAGCCGCCGATGCCGGGGCCGACGAGCGACACGGCGACGGAGAGCGCCTCGGCGACCGGAACGGAGACGGCGACCGGCACGGACACGGCGACCGGGAGCTCGAGCGAGACCGCGACCGCGTCGACGACGGAGGAGCCGCCGATGCCGAACCCGACCGCGGGGACAACGGGGACGACGGGGACGACAGGGACGACAGGGACGACAGGGACGACCGGCGGAGGGACGACGGAGGAGCCGCCGATGCCGAACCCGACGGACACAGACAGCGACAGCGACGGCTCGACGACAGCGATCCCGCCGATGCCACCGCCGCTCGAGCCGCCGACGCCGTCTCGCTAGCGAGGTCGATGGACGTGCGAGGACGCGCCGCTCGCCTCACCCGGATAGGCCGCTCGGCGGCGGCGCTGAGCCGCTCGATCGCCCGGCGCGGGCGGTCGCTCAGCCCCGAGTGGCGCCGCTGGCTCGCCGATAACCTGGCCGCAGGCGTGGATCCTGAGCTCCTGCGCGAGACCCTCAGCGGGCACGGGGTGCCGCCCGCGGAGGCGACGCTCCGCCTCGCCAACGCGGCGGAGCAGGTCGCCCGTGCGCGCTCGGAGGCCGCCCGCGCGGAGCGGGCGGAGCTGGTGCTGCGCCTGCGCGCGAGCCTGCGCGCGGCGACGATCGAGCGCCGCCTCGCCCCGCCCGCGGAGGAATTCTTCGCCGCCTATTGGCAGACCAACACGCCGGTGATCCTCACCGATGTGGTCGAGCGTTGGCCGGCCTTTCGCAGCTGGAGCGTCGCCTCGTTGCGCGAGCGCTTCGGCGCCCTCGAGATCGAGTATGAGGGCGGGCGCGCGGGGGATCCGGAGTGCGACATCCACCACCTCGCCCACCGCCAGGTCGGCACCTTCGCCGAGTATCTCGATCGCGTGAGCGCGGCGGCGCCGGGCAACGACCTCTACCTGATCGCCAACAACCGGACCCTCGCGCGCCCAGGCTTCCGTCCCCTGCTGGACGACCTGCTCTTGCCGCCGGGGTACTTCGCGGAGGATCGCCTCGCCGGCGGGTCCGCGCTGTGGCTCGGACCTGCGGGGACGGTTACCAGCCTCCACCACGACACCTCGAACATCCTCTTTTGCCAGGTGGTCGGTCGCAAGCGGCTCCGCCTCGGCGCCCCGGATGATCCCGCGCTCCTCGCCAGCGGGCGCGGGGTCTATTCGCGGCTCGATCCGGAGTCGCCGGAGCTGCCTTCGACCGCTGAGGGAGGCCCCCATCTCTACGATGTGGAGCTCTCGCCGGGGGAGGCGCTCTTCATCCCTGTGGGCTGGTGGCACCACGTTAGAGCCCTGGATCAGAGCATCAGCGTCGCCCTTAACGCCTTCACAAGGCCCAATACGTTCGCTTGGTACAAGCCAGGCGTGCTCCCCTGAAGTCACGCTGAGACCTGCCCTTGCGCACTCCGGAGAGCGCCCGCATAGGGTATCTTCGCCCCTATGACGAGCGAAAGTGAGCGCACGGCGCGACGCTTGGTGATCCCGGAGGCGGTCCAGTCGGCGATAGCCAAGCTCCTGGCGGTCGAGAACTGGCTCGAGGCCGGCGGCACCAAGGGGACCTTGATCGTTCCGGAGCGAGAGTTTGAGGTTGAGGTCGCCGCCGTGAAGGCGGCCGAAGAGAAGCTCGACGGTCGCTTCAGCGACGAGGCGCTGGCGATCTTCGCGGCCGGGCTCAAGGTCCTCGGCGAGCGCTACGAGATGCTCCCGGAGCTCGCCGTCAAGCACACCGCCGCGGCCCGACGTGAAGGGGTGCCGAAGTCCCTGATCGCGATCGGCAAGGATCGCGGGCGCTCCTTTCTCTGCCTCCCCGCGAGCCCGACGCTCGGCGAGCGGCCGCGCCTCGTGATCGCGGTCAACGGCGGCGCGAGCATCCGCCGCGAGCCCTTGGAGAGCTGGCTGGTCGATCGGATCGAGGACGCCCTCGACGATCTCGAGCTGAGCCCCAACCAGCTGCGGAGCCTCAACGCCGATGAGATCCTCACCGCCTTTGTCCCTCACCTCACGGGAGGGGCGAGCGCGAACGGTGCGGCCGACGGCGGACGCCGTGTCGAGCACAAGAAGTTCGGCGGCGGTACGGTCGTCCGCGAGGTGCTGGGCGGCCCCGAGCCCAAGCTCGAGATCGTCTTCGACAGCGGAGAGCGTCGGGTTCTCCTCGCGCGCTTCGTCGCCGCGACGGCCTAGGAGCCCGCGGCTCCCGGCGGATCGGCTTGCGCCGCCTTCGAAGGCGGCCCACACTCCCCGCGTTGTCGTCCTTCACCCTCGCAAGCTTCGGCGCCTGGGCAGCGGTCGTCGCCGTCGCCTTTGCCCTGCGCGGGCGGATGTTCGCCACCTTCGCCGCTGTGATCCTGGGGATCCACACCCTCTCGTCGGTCGCCCTGCCGACGCCCACGTGGAGCGTCGGCGGAGTCGAGCTCGGCTGGATCTGGTCTTACCTACAGGCCGTCACCTACCTCCACTTCGCGACCCTGGTCCGGCCGCAGATGCGCCCTCTATGGTGGCGGGCGCTCATCAGCGTGCCCGCGTCGTTCTTCGTCGCGGGGGTCTTCCTCGCGATCCCCTGGGCGCTCATCGCCTCGATCGGGCTCCGGCCGCACGGGCTCTGGATCCCCTTCGTCATCGCCGCGGGCGGGCTCGCCCAGTCGCTCTGGACCCGCGAGGAGATCGTCGATCTCCACCTCGACGGGCTCGACACCGGGCCGAAGCTCGAGCCCCACATCCCCGGGCGTCGGCCCGCGCAGGGGTCGGCCCGGCCGCTGACGGTCGTCCAGATCACCGACCCGCACCTCGGGCCCTTCATGTCCGAGCGCCGCCTGCGGAGGATCTGCGCCCGCGCGGTCGCTCGCGCGCCGGACCTCATCCTCCTCACCGGCGACTTCCTGACGATGGAGTCACAGCGCGACCCCGAGGTGCTCTGCCGCGCCCTCGCGCCGCTCGCCGAGGCCCGAGGTCGGGTCTTCGCCTGCCTCGGCAACCACGATCACGAGGCGCCCGAGCTTGTGATCCGCGCGCTCGCGCGGACCGGGATCGTCCTCCTGGTCGACGACGAGGCGGTCGCCCAGACCCCGCAGGGGCCGGTCCAGATCCTCGGCTTTGACTTCGTCTGGCGCGATCGGGAGGCCCACCTGCGCGAGGTTTGCGACCGCTTCCCCCGCCTCCCTGGTCACCACCGGATCGCCCTCCTTCACGATCCAGGCGCCTTCCGCCAGCTCCCCGCCGGCGCCGCCGACATCGTCTTCTCCGGGCATACCCACGGCGGGCAGGTCGGGCTTGTCAGCTTCGGCCTGCGCTGGACCGTGCTCCGCACCCTCTCGACGATCCCCGACCACGGTCTCTGGGCGCGGGGCCGCGATCTCCTCTACATCCACCGCGGCACCGGGCACTACGGCTTCCCGCTGCGGCTCGGCGTCCCCGCCGAGGAGTCGCTCGTGCGGCTCCACGTCGAGCGCTAGGGGGCGCGCGCTAGCGGTCTCGCCCCGCCGTCTTCGGGGCCTGGCCGTCTACGGCTCGGCCACGATCGCAGCGCGTGAGCACCCCGGACCTTCGCGACGGGCTGCTAGACCTTGGCGAAGACCGTCGCCAGCCAGGGCTGCATCGACCGCGGCTGGCCCGGCGGGCGGTAGTAGTGCTCGAGCTCGGCGAAGCCGCTGGCGGTCAGGAGGGCGCGCCAGGCCGGGAGGTCGTGGTAGGCGCCGTAGCGCTCGCCCTGCCAGCCCTCGCGGTTGTCGCCGCGGGGGTTGGAGGCGAAGAGCACACCGCTCGGGACGAGCGCTGTGTGGAGGTCTCGGAGCACGCGGGGCAGCTCCCGGGTCGGGACGTGGAAGAGCGACGCGTTGGCGAAGACCCCGTCGAAGGAGGCGGCGGGGAGGTCGAGCGCGAGCAGGTCCTGCTCTAGCACCTCGCAGCCGGAGTGGTCGCGGGCCATCGCGCAGAAGCTGGGCGAGCCGTCGAGCCCGACCGGCGCGTGGCCCAGAGCGGTGAAGGCCGCGAGATCACGCCCAGGGCCGCAGCCGAGGTCGAGGATACGCAGCTTCGAGCGGCTGGGGAGGTGGCGCAGCAGGGCCCTGCGGTTGGCGTCGACGTCGTGGTCGCGGGTCGCCTGCCAAAAAGCCTCGGCCCGACGCTCGTAGTGGCCGATCGTGCGCTGGCTGATCGCCTCCAGGGTCGCGTCGTCGACGGTCGAATCGTCCGGGGTCGATGCCATGGGAAGGTACGGTACTAGAGCGCGGCCCCCTTGTCCGGGGCCGAGGCCTGCGACGGCCGGACGACGTCGGAGAGGCTCCTCGCAGGCCTCAGAAGGCGCCGCCCAGGCTCACCGCGGCGCCGCCCGGCATCGGCATCGCGCCGACGCTGTAGCCGGGCAGGCTCTTTCGCAGGCCGCGCTCATGGGCGCTCACCATGGCCAGGTCGAAGAGCATCAAGAAGGCGCCCTGACCGATGATCGAGGCGCCGTAGCCGATGAGCCGCGGGCTCTCCCTGTCCTTGCCGAGCTCCCAGGTGATCACCCCGCCGAGCATGTAGGCGACGTCGAGGAGCGCGTTGACGGCGAAGATCCGCTGGGTCTTGGCGACGTCCGCCCGGACGCCGAGGCGCCTACCGATCGTCGAGCGGGCCTTGCGGGCGTTCGCGAGGCCGATCGCCCCGAGGGTCAGGTTCACCGTGTTCCACATCGCGTTCATCTGATGGGCGTAGCGCCAGGGGTTGCCCCGCGGGGTCGCGAGGTTCCCGGCGACACCGCCGACGATGTTGGCGATCGACCAGGCGGTGAGGGTCGCCATGCCGGCGGTCTGGATCCGGTGCTGACGGCGATCGAGCAGGGCGAGCTCTGCGGGGATCCGGGGCTCCTCTGGGCGGCCCTCGCCGGTCGCCGTGCTCGTGGTGGGACCGGCTCTGCTCGCGCTCGGCCCCTCGATCGACGCCGCCCCGGCTGGAGCTTGTGCGAGGGCCTGGATCGTCGGCGCGACGTCCTGGTCTGTCGGCGCGAGCGTGGGCTCGCCGAGGTCGAGGCCGAGGCCGAGGCCAAGCCCAAGGAAGAGGAGCGAGGAGGCGGACACGGGGTGATCCTCGGCCACCTCCGCTGCGATGGCTAGCAGACCGTGGCAAAAGTCCCGCGCGCTCTCCAGCCCTCGTCGCCCCTCTCGGCCCCGCCGAAACTTGCGGTACGGCCCAGTACAGCGGCGTTTCGTCGAAGCCGAGAGGGCCGACGATTGCGGCGCGAGAGCACAGGGGACTTTCGCCGCGGGCTGCTAGGCCTGAGCGCTGGCGTGAGGTGCCCTCACAAGCCCGCGTAGAACCCCTGATGACACGGATTTCGCGCTTCGACCGTGTCTGCGCGGGTGAAGGCTCACCTCCTGCTTGTCGACGGGCGGAGCTCGGAGGCTGAAGGCGGGCGGGCGAGGGGCGACGAGGCGGGTCCCTCGCGGACGCGGGTCCTCCCATGCCACGTGCTCGCCACGGGATAGGCTGGTCTGCTTGAAGAGACAGGGTACGCGTGTCTCCGCGCGAGGCACGGGTCCTCCCGCTGCGTCCCACCCGTCGCCCCTCGCTCGCCCGAGCGAGTCTGTCGCGGCTCCGCTGGACGCTCGGCGATCGTCTCGATCGAGAGAGTGACCCTTGGTACAGATCATATGAAGTCGGGAGCAGATCTGTAGGCGCTCCGCTTGCGAGTACGTGGATCGCTTGCTCCCGTAGGTC
>JAUHWG010000039.1 GCA_030424595.1 Polyangia bacterium | reverse complement strand
AGGACCCGCGTCCGCGAGGGACCCGCCTCGTCGCCCCTCGCCCGCCCGCCTACAGCCCCCCAAGCTCCGCCCCTCGCCAAGCACGAGGTGAGCGCTCACCCACACGAATGCAGCCGAAGCGCAAACCACGTGTCACTGACGATTCTACGCGGGTTGTCTAGGACGCCTCATAGCAGCGCCTATTTCAGGGCTAGCGAGTCTCCTCGATAAAGTCCGAGACCTCCTGAGCGAAGCGTTCGGGCTTTTCGTCGTGGGGGCTGTGCGCGCACTCGGGGATCCTGATGATCCGCTTGTCCTCAGGGGCGGTGCCGATGAGGGAGTAGGCCTCCTCGGCGACCGCGGGGGGGATAACGCCGTCCTCTTCGCCCCACAGGAAGAGCGTGGGGACGGTCAGCTCACCCATACGATCCGAGAAGTCCAGATCGTCGGTGAGAGCTGTGCTGAGACGGTAGTCCCGGGCGCTGTTTTGGAAGGTCCCCATCGAGTAGGGAGATTGAAACGCGAGCTCGCCGTAGTTTGGGGGCTCGTAATCATACGGGTTGTAGAAGTAGGCGTTCGTCCGCGAGAGGTAGGAGTAATGGCGCGGGTCACTGGCCGCGACGATAGGGTTCGCCTCATACCAGTCATAGGCGTCGGACCAGAAGTCGACGTCTGTGCCCTCAGCGACGTAGTCGAGGGACTTCGCCATGGCCCACTCGCGTGCCAGAGCCGTAGATAGGGGCATGTCGTGATCGCCGTCGTAGTCGATCCACCCGCGCACCTCGTCCCGGTGATCACCGTCGAGCAAGAAGGCCGTGCCCAGCGCCCCGCCCCAGCTGTGCCCCAGCAGGTAGAAGTCCTCGAATCCGTAGACGGACTGCATTGCGGCGACGACCCCGTCGGTGTCAGCGACGAAGTCCTCGATGGTGAATGTGTCGGGCGAGGGGTTCCCCTTTGACAGGCCTGAGGCCCGCTGGTCCCAGTAGATCACCGCGTAGTCCTCTTCGAGGCGCGCAAAGCCCCGCGAGAGGGTGAAGTCATGGCCCGAGTCTCCAGGGCCTCCGTGCAGGGTCACGATGAACACGCCGGAGTCGAGGTTGCCCCGAACCCAGACCGGCATGTCTGCCCCGGCCCGACTTACGTGATAGTAGTCGCCTTCCTCGAGGTAGTCTCCGCAGCCGGCTAGACCGAGGGCCATCGCGACCGAGGTGAGGAGGAGCGTGTGCAGGTGTTTCATCGTCGGCCTCGCACTCCGATCCGCCACTGGACGCCCGCGAGCAGGGAAAATTGCGTCAGAACAAAGTCGTTGTAGGGGTAGCGCCCGACGATCTCGGGACGAATGAGGAAGCCCAGCCCGGCGACGGGCCCTTTTTGGAGCTCGTAGCCGAGACCCAAGCCGACGCCGTACACGAAGTTTGGATCCCCGCCTGGGCTCCGCTCTCGCAGGAAGCCCTCGTCGTCGATCACGAAGTGGTCGTCGCCCGCGACGAAGGTGTGGCCGTAGCCGAGCACGAAGCGGGGTTCGAGGAAAATCCCGGGACGAAAGCTCACCCTAGTTGCGACATTCCCCCGAGCGAAGAGCGCGCTGTGATTGCGTGCGTGGTGGTAGCCGCCGAGGTCGGCTCCAAGGGAGAAGCTGAAGGAGCGGACTTGCGCGGCTGTCCAGGAGAACTCCAGGTAGCTGCCCGGGTGGGTGATCATGTCGCCGTAGTAGCCGGCGCCCACGCGCCAGCGCGCCTCCGGTGAGGGGGCCTCGGGTGCGGGTGCCTCAGGTGCCTGGGGGGCCTGGGGCGCGGCCGCGCTCAAGAGGAGAGAGAGGGTCGAGATGAGCACTTCATCTACCCAAACACCGCCGCCTCCATGATGTGTCACCGCACCCCGGCGGTGTTTGGCCCTCTCTTCTACCTCACGGCCTCCCCGAGGCGCGTGGAAGAGCACAGGTGCCGTCTCGCGGAGCCAGGAGCGGGTCGCGTTGACGTTGGGGTCGTGGCCGAGGAGCTCCTCTCGGGCCTCGACCGCCGCCTCCATCTCCTCGACGCCGAAGGGATCGCCGAGCTCGCGCATCACCGTCCCGCACTTGAAGCGTGACGTGATCGTCCGTGGGTGTGTGGCCCCGAGGACACATTGCCGGAGCTCGATCGCCTTGTGGACGTGGGAGAGCGCGTCCTTGTACTTGCCCTGGGCGTAGAGTCATCATCCCCGGAGCCTTGCACCCTCGGGGCAGATCCGCGACGATCGCTGGCACGAGAGTCATGTCGTCCGAGTCCGACAGCGATCCCGAGACGACGACCGTCGCTGAGAGGCCGCAGGCCGCCGCACAGCGCAAGCCCGCCGGGGATGCCGAGCCCGCGGGGAAGAAGATCGGTCCCTACACCGTCCTCCGCACCCTCGGTCAGGGGGCGATGGGGACGGTCTACGCCGCCTACGATCCCAAGCTCGATCGTCAGGTCGCGATCAAGGTGCTCCGCGCCTCGCTCGAGGGCGGCAGCAAAGCCCAGGCCCGCCTCGTCCGCGAAGCTCAGGCGCTCGCCCGGGTCGCCCACCCCAACGTCGTCGCGGTCCACGAGGTCGGCGAGCGCCAAGGCGAGATCTACATCGTCATGGAGTTCGTCCGCGGCGAGACCCTCCGCCAGTGGATCCGCGCCAAACCGAGGCGCTGGCGCGAGGTCGTCGACATCTACGCCCAAGCCGGTCGCGGGCTCGCGGCCGCCCACGCCGCGGGGGTCATCCACCGCGACTTCAAGCCGGACAACGTGATGCTCGGCGGTGACGGCCGGGTCCGGGTGATGGACTTCGGCCTCGCCCGCACCGCTGGCCCCGGAGCGGCGCTCGCCGACCCCTCGGAGATCAGCGTTCGATCGAACTCGTACCCCATCGCCTCCTCCACCCTCACCGCTGTGGGGGCGGTCCTCGGCACCCCCGCCTACATGGCCCCAGAGCAGTGCTACGGCGGTGAGGTCGACGCCTGCACCGACCAATTCGCCTTCGGCGTCGCCCTCTTTGAGGCGCTCTTCGGCGCCCGCCCCTTCGCCGGCAAGAACCTGCGCGAGCTGATGAACGCGATCAAGCGCGGCCAGGTCGTCGACGTGCCCCGGCGCAAGGTGCCGACGTGGCTGCGCCGGATCACGATGCGAGCGCTCCTCGTCGATCCCGCCGCTCGTTGGCCGAGCATGGACGCGCTCCTAGGCGCGATCGAGCGGGGCCAGCGGCGCGCTCGAGTGGGGCGCGTCGCGGCGGTCGTCGGCGCGGTCAGCATTGCGATCGCCGGGGGCTTCGCCGCGGTCACGGCCGATCGCATGCGCCGTGAGTCCGCCTGCGAGGCCGCCGGCGCGCAGATCGAGGAGACCTGGAGCGCCGACGCCGAGGCGGCGATCCGCGCGGCCTTCGTCGCCACCGGAGAGGCCGACGCCGAGGCGATGGCGGGGCGGGTGATGCCCTGGCTCGGGCGCCACGCCGACGCGTGGCAGCAGGCCCGCACCGACGCCTGCCTCGACGCTGAGGTCCGCGAGGTGTGGAGCGCCGACACCTACGACCGGGCGATGTGGTGCCTCGACGAGCGCCGCCTCGAATTCGACGGCCTCGTCGACGCCCTCAAGGGGGCGGACGCGGCGATCATCCAGAGCTCCGTGCCGATCGCCGCCGGCCTCGAGCCGATCTCCTCCTGCCGCGACGCCGCCCTCCGAGGCCTGCCGACGCCGCCCCCCGAGGCCCGCGACCAAGCCCGCTCGATCCGGGCCCAGCTCGTCCGCAGCGACGATCTCCGCCGCGCCGGGGACATGGACGGGGCGATGGCCGCGGCCCAGCAGGCCCGCGCCGACGCGGAGGCCCTCCCGTGGCCGCCGCTCGTCGCCGCCGCGCGCTTCGAGGTCGGCTATCTGCTCGACGTCATGGGCGAGTACGAGAAGGCCGCCCGCGAGCTCGAGGAGGCTGGCTTCATCGCCGCTGAGGCCGGCGCCTTCGGGGCCGCGGCCGACGCGGCGAGCTACCTGACCACCGTCGTCGGCAACCATCTCTCCCGCTTCGACGAGGGGCGCCGATGGTCGCGCTTCGCCGGGCTGGCGATCCGGGAGATCGAGCCTACGCCGGGGCTCCGGACCGCGACCAACCTGAGCGGCGCGGCGATCATCCACGCGATCAAGGGCGAGCTCGACGACGCCCAGCGGATGCAGGAGGAGTCGCTCGCGATCGAGAGGGCCGCGCTCGGGCCCGATCACCCGCGGGTCGGGACATCGCTGCACAACCTCGCCCTCACCTACCTCTCGCGCGGCGACTACGGGACTGCGCTCGAGATCAACGGCCAAGCCCTGGCGATCCGCGAGGCGGCCCTGGGTCCCGACCACAACGACGTGACCCGGACCCTCAACAACCGATCGATCATCCTCCGGCGGATGGGCGACTTCGAGGCGGCCAAGGCGATGACGCAGCGGGTGCTGGAGGCGACCACCCGCGCCCGCGGCGAAGAGCACCCCGACGTCGCCATGGCCCTCAGCAACCTCGCCAACATCTACCTCACCATGGGCGAGCCCGCCGAGGCCCTGCCGCTGCAATGGCGCGCCCTCCAGATCCGCGAGGCGACCCTCGGCTCGGAGCACCCGGAGGTGGCGTCGAGCCTCGAGAGCCTCGCCACCTACCACCAGCTCTCCGGCGACGACCGGGAGGCCTACGGCCTCTTCAGCCGGGCCCTCGAGATCCGCGAGGCGAAGTTCGGACCGGCGCACCCGCTCCTCGCCCAGAGCTTGGGCTCGGTCGGGTTCGCGGCGCTCCACCTCGGCCGACCGAAGGAGGCCCGGGAGCACCTGGAGCGCGGCCTGGCGATGATGGAGGAGGTCGCCGGGCCCGATCATCCGAATTGCGCGCCGATCCACGCCTACATCGGCGAGCTCGAGCTCGAAGAGGCGAACTACGACTCCGCTGACGAGCACTTCGCCCGCAGCCTGGCGATCCTCAAGGCGAGCGTCGACGAAGAGCACCCCGACGCCGAAGTATCCCTCCGCGGCCGCGCCCGCGTCGCCCTCGCCCGCGGCGAGCCGGCGCAGGCGCTCCCGTGGATCTCCAGGGCTATCGCGGTCGGCGAGGCCCATGAGCTGAGCCCGCTAGAGCTCGGCGACGCCCGCTTTCTCCTCGCCCGGATCCTCTGGGAGCTGCCCGAAGGGGAAGGTCGTGACCGATCGCGGGCGCTCGCCCAGGCCCAGCTCGCCCGCGACGCCTTCAAGGGCACCGAGGGCGCACAGTCGCAGCACGCCGAGGTCCTCGCCTGGCTCGCCTCCCCAGGCCAGGGCGCGGGCAAGCCCAAGAAGAAGCGCAAGCGACGGAAGAAGCGCAAGAAGTAGTCGATCCCCCACGGCTGACCCCCCCGACGCCGTCATGCCCGGCGTGGACCGATGCTCTCGCCTCCCTCAACGAGCGAGAGGCCTGCTGGCGACACGTGTCGTGGAGATCGCGGCGACGTCACAAGGCGTCGCATCCATCGTATCCATCGTACCCAGACATACGATGGATGCGGTTCATGAGCGTAGCGCCGATGGTATATCCGCCCGTGGTCGACCCCCCGCACGACGGACTCGAGAGACAAACCATGGACTGGATCAACGCCGCTCGCACCCTCTTGAACACCCCCCAGGCGCCGAGCTGCCCGGCCTTGACCGATGCTCTCGCGGCGGTCGAGCGAGGCGACCTGGAGGCCGCCGCCGGTCACCTAGCCCCGCTCAACGAGGAGCAGCGCCTGCTGGCGACGTTCCTCGTCGAGATCGCCGCGGCCCGAGCGAGCGCCGACGGGGCCGCCCTCGCCCGTCTCTGCGGGGCCCTGCACACACTGCCCGAGAACACGGTCGACTTCAGCGACATCCCATGCTCGCTCCTGCACGCGTGGGCAGAGGTGGTCGGGCCGAGCGTGCCGCCCGCGGTCGTCGCTCGTCGCGACGCCTATGGTTATGGCCAGACCCTGCTCTGCGGCGCGATCGAACGAATGTGCAGTGATGGCGAGGCTGCGAGGGCTGTCACGTACGCGGAGCTGCTCTCCGACTATCACCGCAGCGACGTCGCCCGCGCCTGGTCACGCGTCGGCCTCGCGCTGCCGGAGGATCATCCCCGGCGCGACGAGGCGTTGATGCGGGCGGCCAAGGCCGGCTGCGCGCGGCCCATGATCCAAGACGGCGGCGAGGAGGCGTCGGCCCACGGCGTCGCGATCCAGGCCTTCGCCACCGGCGGGCTCGCGGCCGACGATCCAGCGGTGACCCACGCGCTCAAGGACCTCCTCAAGCTCGGGCGCCATCGGGCCCGCAAGGACGTCCGCTCCCACGGCGTCGCGACCTCCAGCATCGCCGCCGGACGCCGGGCGCTCCAGGACGCCGACGCCGGGTGGTTGGCCATCGCCGAGCAGCTCGCCGCGCTGGTCTGGGACGAGGGGCCGATGAAGGCCGAATCCCTGGAGACGGCGAGGCGGGCGCGTCAGGCCATCGCCCCCGGTGGCACCAAGGCCCCTCGCGATGTCGATCCGGTCCCCGCCACCAAAGACACGAGCACCGCGAGCGCCCGACCCGAGGAGCTGGCGCGACGGCGGGCCGCCGGTGAAGACGTCGACGCAGAGATCGAGGCGGCGCTGGGGGTGTGGGACGGATACGGCCGAGAGAGCGTGGCCCGCTTCGTCAACGGCTGTCGGCTCGGGCTCGACGACGATCGTCTCGAAGAGCTGCTGGCCGCCGCGAGGACCGAAGATCGGGCCGAGGCGCTCGTCAAGGGGGCGAACTATGCGATGGAGGCCAGCGACGAACGGCGCGCTGCATGGCTCAACCGCGGCTACCCTGAGGGGGACCAGTACGGCATCTTCTCCGCGGACCTGCTGGACCTCCTGAGCCCGGAGCGGCAGCTCGCCGGCGAGCTCTTCTACGCGGCCTCGGGACAGACCCGGGGTCTCGCCCACCTCCTCGGCCTGCACATGAAACACGGCCGCACCGAGGAGGCCGCCCGGATCATCGCCCGTATGGGCCAGCCCGCCGTCGACAATGTCTGGGTGCCGTCCTACCGTCGCGGCAATCGAGCGAGCGCGGCCCTGCCCTCGGAGCTCCTCACGTCGCGCGTAGGCACCGACCCCACCCCCGTCACCGCCGATACGGTGAAGGCTGCGCTCTCGCGGGCCAAGACCGGCCCTGAGCTCTACGCCCTCGCCCTCGGGGCCGAGGACGCCGAGACCCTGGCCAAGGTCGTCAAAGCCAGCCGCCTCAAGAAATGGGCGAAGAAGACGACCTTGCCGTGGGTCGCCCGGATCCGCCTCCTCACCGGCGAGCTCGACGAGGCGCTCGACATCTTCGAGGATTGGACCTCAGGGCGCTTTGACGAGCACCTGGCCACGGCCTTGCTGCACACCCTCGCCGACCACCTGCGCACCACCGACAATGCGACGGCGGCGAGGATCCGACGCCTCGTCGCGATCTTCGCCAAGATCCACCCGCAATGGGCAGTGTACGCCTTCACCGCCCTAGCGCGCGCCGCCGTCCACGTCGAGCCGGCCGAGCGCGAGGCCATGACCGCCTCGATCCGGTCGACGATGAGCCAGCGGTACCGGTGTACGGGGGACTACGTGTACGGGCTGATGGGCCTCGCCCACGGCCGCGTCGACGTCGGAGACATCGACGCGGCGCGGGCCTTGCTGAGCGCTGCCGTGACGCGAGCCTCCGCCGACTCGATCTACTTCAAGGGACCGGCGCTGCTGGTCACCCTCGCCCAGGTCAGCCACGCCTTGCCCGCCGACGAGCTCACGGCGCACTGTATCGCCGCGCTGCGAGCCTGCGTCCGCCATGAGCAGCGCCACTACGCCCAGCTGATGATGATCGAGCTCGGCCTGCGCAGCCTCTGGCCCCAGGGCGCCGACATCACCATCGCCCTCTTCGCCCCCGACGTCCTGCCGCAGGTGATCGCACGCGACCTCCTGAGGAGCGTCTGGGCGGACATCGAGCACGTCCCCGAGCCTCTGCGCGTGCTCGAAGCGCTCTGGCCCGCGGAGGCCGTCCTCCCGGAGATCGCCCAGGAGTGTGTCGGCGCGTTGGCGACTGCGTTGACGCTGGCCGAGCACCCCGACGCGCCCGAGGTGAGGGCTTTGCTGGCCGCAGCCGCCGACACCTGAGCACTCGACGAAGGCGTGGCTTCGTCGCGCCGATGGCCGACGGGGAGGGGCGGATCGCGAGGGCTCGTGGCGCGAGCCTCGACCCGGCCACGGCCGGCGAACATCGTCACCGAGCGAGCGCCGGGCCGCGCTATGGTCCTCGGGGTCGTGACCGTCGACCTCGGGACCTCCATGTCAGAACACGCAGCTCACTACACCCGCCTAAGCGTCGCCCGCCGCGGCGCCGTGATGACCATCGGCCTCGCCCGCGCGGCCAAGCGAAACGCCTTCGATCGGGCGATGCTCCGCGAGCTCTCCCAGGCGATGACGGAGTACGACGACGATGACGCCCTGCGCTGCGCCGTTCTCTACGCCGAGGGTGAGCACTTCACGGCAGGGCTCGACCTCGCCGAGGTCGGCCCGGCGGTCCGCGCAGGCGAGGCCCTCTTCCCGCCGGAGGGGGTCGATCCCCTCGGCTTGCACGGTCGGGTCCGCCGCAAGCCGCTGGTGATGGCGGTCCAGGGCTGGTGCCTGACCATCGGCATCGAGCTCCTCCTCGCCGCAGATATCCGCGTCAGCAGCGATGACGCGCGCTTCGGCCAGATCGAGATCCGCCGCGGCATCTTCCCCTTCGGCGGAGCGACGATCCGCCTCCCGGAGATCGCCGGCTGGGGCGACGCGATGCGCTGGCTCTTGACCGGCGACATCTTCGACGCGGACGAGGCCCTCCGCCTCGGGCTCGTCCAGGAGGTCTGCGCACCGGGGGCGCAGCTCGAGCTCGCCCTGGGGATCGCCGAGCGCATCGCCGAGCAGGCGCCCCTCGGCGTCCAGGCGACGCTCGCCTCCTCCCGCATCGCCGCCGCCAAAGGCCCCGACGCGGCCGCACAGGCCCTGCTAGAGCAGGCCCGCGCGCTCATGGAGAGTGAGGACGCCGCCGAAGGTATGCTCTCGTTCAAGGAGCGCCGCGACGCTCGGTTCGTCGGCAAGTAGGGGCGAGCGAGGCTCCGCGCTGCCCTCTCCACGGCGCTCCTATCTCCACGGCGCTCCTACTAGTAGTAGAAGCACTTGGTGCCCTCCTCCGTGCAGGGATTCTCCTCCGAGCACTCGCAATCGCCGGTCTCCAGGTTGCACACGCCGCTGCACTCATCATCGCTCGTGCACCCGTAGCCTGGAGGCTTGAGGGTGGTACAGATGGGGACGCCGTCTCCGCTCGGGAGGCAGGCGACCTTCTCGGGATAGGGCCCGCAGTCGGCGTCGACCTCTGCAAGGCCGGCCCCGCACCTCCCCGGCGACGCCTCACGCTGCTGCGAAGAGCAGGTATTCTCCCCACGAGACGGATCATGCTCATGTCGTCCAGCCTCTCCGCAGCGCTCATCATCGCGAGCGCTGCCTCCTTTAGCCCCGGCGCTCAAGCTCAGCCAGCGACAGACTGGCTGGAGCTGGAGCTGTCAGCGGTGGACGGTTGCCCGAGCCGAGACGAGGTGGTCGCGACTGCGCTGCGGCTCAGCGAGGGGGGCATGCAGCGGGCGGTTCGGGCGACGGTGACGATCACCGCCGACGATCGCGGCTTCACCGCGGAGCTGGTCATGGACGACCCCGAGGGGCAGCAGCGCAGGGTCCTGAGCAGCCCCTATTGCGCCTCCCTGGGCGACGCGCTGGCGTTGATCCTGGTGGTCTCCTCGGATCCGGTCTCGCTGGCCGAGCGGCTCATCGCCCCAAAGCGCGAGCTCCAGGAGTCCGCGCGCCTGCTCGAGGAGTCGCGCCTGCTCGAAGAGTCGCGCCTGCTCGAGGAGTCGCGCCTGCTCGAGGAATCGGCGATCGAGCTCGGGGCCCAGCCCGCTCCGTCGTCGCCATGGCGAACATCACCACCACCGGCGGAACGCTCCGGCGAGCCGCTCGGCCCGCCTTCGCAGCCCAAGCCTCGCCGCAGCTGGCCGAAGCTCGAGCTCGGGGCGACGGTCGCCGGCGGCCTCGGCCCGAGCCAGGGCCCGGCGCTCGGCCTCTCGGGCGGGCTAGGGCTCGTCTGGCCGCGAGTCCGCGCCGAGGTGCGCGGATCCTATTGGCTGCCGAGCCGGGCTGTGGCGCCGGAGCGCTCAGAGGTGGGCGCGAAGCTGACCCTCGCCGCCGGAGCTGCGCGGGCTGGACCCCGGTGGGCTTGGGACACCCTCTCGCTGGCGCTCTTAGGGGGCGTCGAGCTCGGCGCGTTGACGGCCGAGGGCTTCGGCTTTGCCGAGAACCGGACCACCCGCGGCCTCTGGGCGGCGGGGCTGCTGGCCCCTCGCCTCGCCTGGCAGCCGCTGCGCTGGCTCGCGCTCGGCGTCGAGGTCGAGGCGCTCGTCGCGGTGACGCGGCGCACCTACGCTGCGGTCGACTCCGACGCGATCCTCTACACCGTCCCCGTGGGGGGGCTTCGCATCGCCGGAGGGGTTACGCTCGTGTTCCCCTGACGTCGCCAGGATCCGCCCCTGACGACCATCCCCGGCCCTCAACAATTTTCCTGACGGATCGACGCGCTGGTGGAGACTACGAGATCTGTGACGCCGTCCATCCAATGTGACCCGGCCGAGCCGGCCGACCAGGGCCCGCACGAAGAGCCGATGGCAGAGGAGGCCTTTGAGGCGCTCTTCCGCGCCCACTTCAACTTCGTCTATCGCAACTTGGCCCGCCTCGGCGTGCCCCCGAGCGCGGTCGAGGATGCGGCGCAAGAGGTCTTCGTCGTGGTCCTGCGGCGCGGCGAGTCGGCCGAGTCGATGCGCGGCTGGATCTTCGGGATCGTCCGCCGGATCGCCTGGCGCTACCGTCGGGGATCGGCCCGCCGTGTCCGCCTCGAGCATGCGTTGACCATGACCGCACCACCCCCGACCGACGGACCTGCGGCCGTCGCCGAGCGCGAGGCGAGGGTTCTCCTGGACGGCTTCCTCGAGCGCCTAGACGAGGACAAGCGCGCGGTCTTTCTCCTGGCGGAGCTCGAGCAGATGACCGGCCCCGAGATCGCGAAGGCCCTCTGCGTCAAGGAGAACACGGTGTACTCCCGCCTTCGGGCAGCGCGGCAGGCCTTTGATCGGACCTTCTCGCGGATGCGTCGCGCCGAGCATCGAGCCCTCCGGGAGGGGCCCTACGAGGATGATCGTACCCTCCGCCTGAGCCAGGCTCGCCGAGCCCACGAGCCGAAGCCAGAGACCCGCCAGCGCGCTTGGGTCGCGCTCTTCGGCGCGCCCAAGGGAGCTGCTACGGCCGCAGCAGGAGCCGCCACCGCAGGAGCCGCCACCACAGGAGCTGAGGGGGGAGCCTCGACGGCGAGCACATGGGGGGCCGGAAAGGCCACGGCTGCCGCTGCGATCGGCGCTCCGGCGAAGGCCGGTCTTGCGGGGTCGATCGGGCTCGCCGCAGGAGGCGGCGCAAAGCTGATCGTGGCGGCGGTCGTCGGCCTCGCGTCGGTGCTCCTCGTCGCCTCGAAGAGGCCGACGGAGAGCACGTCGGGCCCGGCGTCGGCCGGAGCGATCGCCTCGCTCGAGGCCGAGCTTGCTCCGCCGCGCTCTGCCCCTGACGGCGAAGCGCCTGCGGTCGAGCCCAAGCCGGCCCGGAGCGAAGAAGGCGAGCCAGCGGCGCCTGGACCCGACAGCTCCGGACCTTTCGCAGCCCTCGCCCGGGCGAAGGCGCGGCGCGAAGCCTCCCGCGAGGGACGCCCATCGACGTCGGCCGACGGCTCCACAGCCTCCCCCCGCGGCGGGCCCGCGAGGGTCCCCCCGTCGTCGACCGTCCAGCGCCCCAGGGTCGCCCGACCTGACGCCGAGGACCACGGCTCCTCGGGCGGACACGGGCTCGCCGCTGTCACGAAGCTCGACGATGACGCGCTCCGCCGCGAGTTTGAGATCATGAGGCGGGCTCGCGAAGAGATCCGGGCGCACGCCTGGTCGCGGGCGAAGCTGCTGCTCGAACGCCACGCCCGACACTTCCCCGAGGGGGCGCTCGCTGAGGAGCGCCGCCTCTCGCTGGTCTCCGTGCTCTGCGCGCTGGGGGACACCGTCGCCGCGAAGGCCGAGATCGCGACGATCCGGGCGCTCGACCCCGCAGGCTCCGTCGCCGAGCGGGCGACCGCCACATGCCCGGACCTGTCGTGATCGTCCGCTCGAAGCCGAGCCGACGACTCATCTCACCCGGCGAGCGCCTGACGAGCGTTCTCCTGAACGACGGCCTGAGCGACGGCCTGAGCGACGGCCTGAGCGACGGCCTGCTCCGGTTTTCACGATGAGCGCGGGCCAGCTCCGCGCGCCGCCTCCTGTGCCGCGTAGCGCTGGAGCATCGACCGCAGCTCCCGCAGGCGGAAGGGCTTGCTCAGGTAGTCGTCCATCCCCGCATCGCGGCAGGCCTCCTGATCCTGGACCGTCGCGTTGGCCGTCAACGCGGTGATGTAGGGCTGGCGCAGCGTGGGGTCGGCCCGGATCCGCCGGGTCGCAGAGAGCCCGTCGAGCTCCGGCATGTGCACGTCCATCAACACCAGGTCGTAGTCGATCGTGCGCATCGCCTCGACCGCCTCGAGGCCGTCGGCGACGACATCCGCGCGGTAGCCGAGCCGCTCCAGCGAGAGGAGCGCGACCCGCTGGTTGACGGGGTTGTCCTCGGCGATGAGCACCCGCATCGCCCCCGGCAGCGCCGACGATTCCATAGGCGCGCTCGCACTCGCCTCGCCGCCTCGCCCCGGCTCCTGACCGGCCTCGCTGAGCGCCGCCAGGAGCACGTTGTAGAGGCGCGAGGCCTTGACCGGCTTGGTCAGGAAGGCGGCGAAGAGGTCCATGCTCGTCGCCTCCTCACGCTGCCCGAGGGAGGTCAACATCACCAGCGGCAGGGCCTCTCCGGCCGGTATCGAACGAACACGGCCGGCGAGCTCGAGCCCGTCCATCCCCGGCATGTGCATGTCGAGGATCGCGCAGGCGAAGTGGTTGCCGCCGCGGAGCACCGCCAGCGCAGCTTCGCCGCCGTCGACCAAGGTCGGCAGCATCCCCCAGGACTCGAGCTGGACCTGGAGGAGGCGGCGGTTGGTCGCGTTGTCGTCGACGACGAGCACGCGGGCTCCGGTGAGGAGCGGCTGCTCTTCGACGAGGTGCGGCGGACGGAGGTAGGGTGCGACCCCGCCGACGATCGTGAAGTGAAAGGTCGAGCCCTGGCCCTGCTCGCTCTCGAGCCAGATGCGACCGCCCATCGCCGTCACCAGCCGCTTGCAGATCGTCAGCCCGAGGCCGCTGCCGCCGAAGCGCCGGGTCGTCGACGCGTCCTCCTGGACGAAGGCGTCGAAGAGCCCCGGCTGCTTGTCGGCGGCGATGCCGATGCCGGTGTCGCGGACCGAGAACTGGAGCTCAGAGCCCTCCTCCGGATCCGCGCCCTGGCGGGCGACGACCGTGACCGCGACCTCCCCGGAGTCGGTGAACTTGATCGCGTTGCTGATGAGGTTCACCAGCGTCTGCTGGAGGCGCGTCGAGTCGCCGTAGATCGCGAGCGGCGTCGCGGGATCGACCAGCGAAGAGAGCTCCACCCCCTTCTTGACCGCCGCGACGGCGAGCACCTGGACCGCGCTCTCGACACAGGCGCGGATGTCCAGCGGCGCCCGCTCGAGGACCAGCTCGCCCGCCTCGATCTTGGAGAAGTCGAGGACATCGTTGATCAGGGCGAGCAGCGTCTCGCCGCTGCTGCGGACGATCTCGGCGAAGCTGCGCTGCTGCGGGTTGAGCTCGGTCTCGAGGAGGAGGCCCGTCATGCCGATGACCGCGTTCATCGGCGTCCGGATCTCGTGGCTCATGTTCGCGAGAAACTCTCCCTTGGCGGCGCTCGCCCGCTCAGCCTCGCTCCGGAGGCGCTCCGCTGTGGCCAGCGCCCTCGCCCGCTCCGACTCGAAGGCGATCGACGCCGCGGCGAGCACCAAGAGCGCCACACAGAGAACCATGAGCTTCTGCTCCGGCTCCTGGGCCCCCTCGGGGCGCAGCGCATAGAGAACGCCGAAGTTCGCGAGGACCAGCGGGGCGAAGACGAGGCCGACCCGAACGCCGACGATGAAGACCGCGGCCAAGGGGACCATGAGGAGGGCGATGACCGGAGGGCTGTCGAGGCCGCCGAGGTTGTGGGCAGACGTGGTGAGCGAGACGAAGATCAACGCGGCGTAGATCGTCCCGACGAGCACCACCGGCGCCCCGAGCCGGATCATCGCCAGGATCCCGAGCGTCAGCATCCACGTCACCATGAGGACGAACCCCTCGAAGAGGTCGCCCGCGAGGAAGCGCTCGCTCATCGGCAGGACGGCGGCCACGCCCGGGATGAGGAGGATCGCGACCAGGATCCGCGAGCGCCGACGGGAGTCTCCGCCGACCGCCAAGATCCTCGGGTGGATGAACCAATCGAGCAGCGCGGTCGCCCTGGACCCCCACGTAGGCGGCGTCTGTGCGCCCTGGGAAGTCTCCGCGCCCACGGGTGGAGGATAGCCAAGAGGACGCTCTCGCGGCCGCGAAAGATCGGTCGAAGCTGCGCGCTGCCGCGCCCCAACGCGCCGCCGACGGGCGTGCATATCGAGGGTCGCGGATCCTCTCCCTCGCGTCAGGCACGCTCCGCGGCGGACGCTCCCCTCCACCCGCGCGACACAAACGCAGGACAGGCTCGATGCGCGGCCCCTCGGCCCTTGTGATGCGATCACGCGTACTTCCCAAGTAGGTGGCACAGGTCGCGGCGTTGCAGGACCGGCGGCGATGCCGGTGTGACACGTCTCGGGGGGATCAACCCGACGTTGATCGAGCGATGCCGGGACGGGGACGCTAGGAGCGAGCTGGTATAGTCCTGCGATGCTCGATGTCCTGGCGAAGACGACGTGGGCGCTGGCGGAGCTCCCTCCCTGCTCCGTGGACGAGTTCGCGGGCGCAGGGTTCGCCCGGATCGCCGAGACCATCGAGTGCAGGACAGCGACGGCTACGGGCTCGTGACGCTGATCCCCTTGACCTGGGTGAACGTCGGGGTCGCGACGCTGAGGTCCATGGTCGGCAGGCTTCGCCGTCGGCGGCCGCGCGGGGCCTCGTTGAGGGGAGACTAGGCGGCGCGGAGGCCCTGTCACCCGCGCTCAGGCGAACACGTCACGGGCGTGGTCGACCACCGCGTCGACGAACCTCCGCACCTTCGGCGCGAGGTGACGCTGGCTGGGAAACACCGCGTAGATCGGTCGCTCGATCTGGGGTGTCGAGGTGAAGAGGCGACGCAGCCTGCCCGCCTGGACCGCCTCGCGATCGACGAAGGACGGCACCTTAGCGATGCCCACCCCGGCCGCCGCAGCATCGCAGGCCACCCCGAGATCGTTGACCACGAGCACCGGATCGATCGCCTGGGCGACGCCGTCGAGGGTCCAGACCTCGCCCGTCCGCAGGCAGATGCAGCGGGCCTCCACCAACGATCGAGCGTCTGGCGCACCGTGCTCGGCGAGGAAGGCGGGGCTGGCCACGTAGTCCACCCGGCCCGTGCCCAGGCGCCGAGCGACGAGCGACGACTCCTCCAGCGTCCCCACCCGGATCGCCAGATCGAACCCCTCCTCCACCAAGTTCACCCGGCGATCGTGGAGCACGAGCTCCATCCGGACCCGGGGGTAGCGGGCGAGAAATTCCGCGACGATGGGCGTCAAATACTGACGCCCGTAGATCTTCGGCGCCGACACCCGCAGCCGCCCCAACGGCTCGCTCTGCATGCCCCGCACCTCGGCGTTGGCGTCGCGCACGAGCGTCGTGAGGGCCGAGCAGCGGTCATGGTAGAGCGCTCCCGCGTCCGTGAGCCGGAGGCTCCGGGTCGTCCGCTCGAGCAGTCGGACGCCCAGGCGCGCCTCGAGCCGGGCGATCCGCTCGCTCACCGACTGTCGGGTCACGCCGGAGCTGCGCGCCGCAGCGGCGAAGCTGCCCTCGCGGACGACGACGGCGAAGAGCAACATGTCTGCGGGGTCGTTCGGCTCCATCATCGCGCTCCAGTCTCGCCCCTCGGCGGTCGTTGATTGACTAGCTCAGGCTGACAAAGTGTCAACGCGGGCGGGGATTGTCGGGCCCGGGATCCACGCCCAAACCAAGGGCATGACCGACACCATCACCGCCCACGACCTCCTGGAGATCCACAACCTCGTCGCCCGCTACTGCCTGACCACCGACAACGCCGACGCCGACGCGTTTATGCGCTGCTGGGTCTCGGCCGAGGAATTCGGCGGCTACGAGAGTGGCGCCTTCGGCTCGATGAAGACCTGGCAGGAGATGCTGGAGTTCGAGCGGCACCACGTAGGCCCCGGCGGGATGGCGAACGGCAAGCGCCATCAAGCGACCAACCTGGTCGTCGAGCCAGTCTCGGCCGACGAGGTGCGCGTCACCCACGATCTCCTCGTCCTCGAGGTCGCCGAGGCGCCGCGGGTGATCGCCACCGGCCGCTACGACGAGAGCGTCGTCGTCCGCACGGCCGAGGGCTGGCGCTTCAAGTCGCGGACGCTCGCGGTCGACCCCGGCTTCTTCGTCCTCAGCGCAGCGCAGGGGGAGCAGTGATGGACGCTGCGACACCGACCGCCCTCGTCTTCGGCGCGACCGGCAACGTCGGCCACGGGGCAGCCCTGGGGCTCCTCGGCCAGGGCCTGCGGGTGCTCGCCCCGACGCGCAGCGAGGCCGGCGCGGAGCAGCTCCGCTCGACCTTCGCAGGCCGCGAGCTCCACCCCGTGATCGGCGACGTCAGCGATCCCGAGGCCGCCCTGCGACTGCGTGATCAGATCCAGCGCGACTACGGCCCTCTCGATCACGTCTTCGTCTCGCTCGGCCCTTGGTGGCAAGGGGGGAGCGTCTCCGGCCAACCCCCCGCGGAGTGGACGCGGGTGCGGTCGATGCTGCTCGACGGCCACGTCCACGCGGCCGCCCTCTGGCTGCCGCAGCTCGCCCACAGGCCCGAGAGCTCCTACACCGTCGTCACCGGCATGGGCGCGCTCGATCCGATCCCGGGGACGAGCCTGCTCTTCATCGCCACCAACGGAGTCCTCGCGCTCTCCCGGGTGCTCCGCCAAGAGCACCGCGAGGGCCCGCTCCGGGTCAACGAGCTGCGGATCAGCTGCCGCGTCGAGAAGGTCGCGCGGGAGGGCGTGGTGACCTCCGCCCAGCTCGGCCAGGCCGCCGCCGCGATCGCAGCCTCGAAGGCGCGCGGTCGGGTCATCGAGTACCGATCGCCCGACACGTTCGCGCTGCCCTGAGCGAGGCGCTGGAGCGCCGCGCCCGACGGAGGTGCGGCGCTGCAGTGCGGCGCCGGGGCGGACCTCAACGCGGCGACGGGCGCTCTCCCCTCAGGCGCGCGGCGGATCCGCAGGCTCACGGTAGCCGGCCGTCTCTGCGGGCGACTCTCCCGGAGAAGAGCTGCTGCGAACGGCGGCCTTCTGGCGTCATCGAGCGACTCGCCGTAGGTTGTCGGGATGAAGGAACGACTCGTGCGGGTGCTCGAGCTCCCGGTCCCGGCGGAGCTCCTCTGGGCCTTCCATGAGCGCCCTGACGCCTTCGCGCTGCTCCAGCCGCCCTGGGAGGCGTCGGAGGTGATCGAGCTGCCGAAGAGCTTGGAGGTCGGCGCCCGGGGGGCGCTCGGGGCGAAGCTCGGGCCCCTGACCCTGCGGATCGAGGCGGAGCACATCGCCTATGAGAAAGGCCGCAGCTTCACCGACACCATGCTCCGCGGGCCAACCCACCCCACATCCGGCCCGGAGCGCCTCTTCTCGTCATGACTTCCACACTGCAGCTTATAACCAACGAAGAAGAGATCACGGCGTATCTGGCCGACCTTGCAACCGAGGATAGCCCCGTCGCCAAGGCCACCTTTTGGCAACTCGAGAACTTCGACGTTGAGAGGATTGCGATCTTCTCCGGCGAAACTCGAAACCAGGACCTCGAGGAGCTCGAGGGCCAGGAGCCAACCCTGGTCGTCTTTGAAGGTGATGTTTTGCTCGAGAGAGACATCGCAGTCGGCTACTGGATCGTGCGCGGAAATCTCACATGCCGCTCGGTCTACATCTACGCCGATTGGTCTCTTCTCGCCTGCTTTGGAACTTGTACGGCCAACTACATCGAGTCCGACTACAATGGAATACTCAGCGCTATAGAGCGGGCGGAGACCGGTTTTGTCATCTTATCCCGCGACGAAATGCTCGAGATTTACACACTCAACCCAGGAGCAATCGTCCCTGTAGAGTTCGATGCCTCCGTGGTTCAGCGAATGTTCCACGCCGGATTGGCGCCTGAGGGCGTTGTCTCCGAAGAGTGCAAGCAGAGGATCGCTCGGGGGGAAAGCGTGCTGCGTGGACAGGAGTCTGAGGTGCTCGAGGAGCTCGCTCGCTTGCCCGTCGATCCCGCCGCAGCAATCGAGAGGCTCTCCTCCTTCTCCCAGATCGGCGAGTTCCGGTTGTGGACGGGAGCCATGGCCGGAGCCACGGCGATGCACGCTCTCGCTCGAGTGAACGCCCCCATCGAATCCCTGCGAGCTTGGATCAAAAAGTTGCAGGCTGCGGGCGTCCCTCTCGATGAACCCGGAGTCAAAAAGCGAGGTGGAGGCCTGGGGAGCCCGCTTCACCTGGCGATCGCCGAGGGGTTCGAAAGCGCAGCGTTCGCCCTGCGAGACGAAGGAGCGAGTCTCCAAGGAGGACGATTGCTGCCGATGGTGTTGGGCCCTTTGGAGCGAATGGCAAAGGCACCATCGCGATTTAGAGCAGAGGAGACCCAGCACGCGATCGAAAGAGCCGAGCGAGCCTTCGATCTCGCCGAGCGACTGGGGCTCAACGTGGCCCCCCAGCTGATCGCCGAAGGACGGCGCCATATTGATGCAATCACTACGGTGTCTCGAAAGTGAAGCGGGTATTCCGCCTAGACGTCGTGCTCCTGCGCAGAGCACGTGTAAGCTCGGTGATCTCTCTTAAGGTCTTCGAGGGAGGGATGACCTGGAGTCGTTGACCCTTCCGGACGAACGCGCAGATCGAGGGCGGCGGGGTCTGGCCGGGGCCCGGGGCTGACCGTGGGGTGCGGATAGGGTAGAGTCTGTCGGTGTTCTACACCCGGAAGGTCGACGCTCGGGCCCGTGCGTGGCGTCGTGAGCGGGATGTCGAGGAGGCCCGTCGAGGGCATGCCCTCGGCGGCGAGGCGCCGCATCGCGTCGACTCACAAGACCCCACAGAGGTCGCGGAGGAGCGTCACCTCGTCGAGGAGGGCGGCTCCTTGCGAGTGGCGAGGGACGCGGCTGTCCGCCCGCTACGGGAGTGTCGAGCCGCGATGGGCAGGAGGGCCCTCACACTCTTCTCGACCCTCGTGGTTCTCGCCTCGTGCTCGGGGAAGGGGAAGAGGGAGAGGGGGGCGGCGATCGAGCGCGAGCACGAGCGCGAGCACGAGCACGAGCACGAGCACGAGCACGAGAACGAGAACGAGAACGAGAGGGTCGCCGCTGAGCCGCTCCGGGTCTACTCGGACGCGGACATCATTACGAGCAGCCTGGTCGATCGTCATGGGCGCCTGTGGTTCGGCACGACGACAGAGGGGTTGTACCGGTTCGACGGGGAGGCCTTCACAAATGTCACGGCGGCGGACGGACTTTGCTCCGATCAAGTCTGGAGCATCGTCGAGGACCCCTCAGGGGTGCTCTGGCTCGGCACCGAGAGGGGGCTGTGCACGTTCGACGACGGGCGCTTTGGCCATATCCCGCTGCCGCACGTCGACACCAGCAGTGAATGGTTTAAGGGGGTCTACCCTACGGTGAACCCAAATCAGGCGTCCGTGCTGATTCAGGACAGGGACGCGATGATCTGGGTCGGAAGCGCGGGCGGAGGCGCCTACAGGTTCGATGGGAGGAGGTTTGAGAGCGTCTTGTCGAGCGGAGGCGTCGAGTACGAGGACGGTCTGCACCACAACGTCATCCAGGACCTCCTGGAGGACCGTGAGGGGAACATCTGGTTCGCCTCGATGAGCAACGGCGGCGTGACTCGCTACGATGGAGTGTCGTTTAGGACCTTTACGAGCGAAGATGGACTGAGCGATTCGATGGTTCGCTGTCTGTATGAGGACCGGCAGGGGGGTGTTTGGGTCGGGACCAACGGAAATCGGAGGGGAGGGCTGGACCGGATCGACGATGATGGGATCACCAACTACGACGAGAGCGATGGGCTCTGTAGCGCTAACATTGCTGCCATGCTTCAGAGTCGGGACGGTAGGCTCTGGCTCGGCAGCGATCGCGGCGGCGTCTGTTCCTACCAAGACGGCGCCTTTGAGCGGCTGGAGGAGCTCTCCGAGGTCTCGGTCAGGACGATCGTCGAGGACCGGAGCGGTGGGCTATGGTTCGGCGGCCGTAGGGGCAACCTTTGGCGGCTCGAGGGTCAGCGACTGACGGACTTTACCCAGACAAAGAACATGTCAGGCGGCGCCCCCCCGGGCTGACCACGGGTCTCTTGGGAACGGCGATCTCGAGACGATCGGCGATGATGAGCTCCCGAGCGACGTCGAGCCGGTCGCTCTGGGTGCGCCCGTCCTCCAGGTCGCCCCAGGGTTCACGACATGCGCGATACTCGAGGACAGCCTGGTGCGCTGCTGGGGCCACGGGTTCACGGGCTGTCTCGGCGACGCAAAGACGAGCGCGTGCGTGGATGAGTACCAGTGCTCCGTAGGGCCCGAGTGTTGTCTCGGCGATGTCCCAGGGGAGATGCCCCCTCCGCCGATCGTCCTCTGAGAGCGACACCGTGACCGACTCGGATCCTCCTCGGCCCCAACTACCGTGCGCGGCCAGATCGAGCGGAAGGTATGGGCCGCGCGGGTTGGGCTGCGAGACGCTATTTTGTACGACCCAGACGCTCGGTAGGTCCGCCCGGATGATGTTCGTCAATCAGCCCTGTGAGTGGGCGGCAATGCCGTGTAGAGCGCGGACTCCGTCGATTCCCGGCGGCCAGCCTTCTCCTGTATTATGCTGGCACCATGGATCGACGGACATGGATCGCGATCACTCTCGGTGCGCTCGCGATCGCCTGCGCGAGCGGTGCGATCGGCCCCCAAGCGATCCTCTACCGGACCCCCGACGGCCTTCCAGCCAGGGCCGATGCCGCGGCGGAGGACGACGCGGAGCTCAGCGGCATCGTCAGCCTCGACGGTGGAGGGCCTGCCACCAACGCCTGGGTGACCATCGAAGGCGCAGGCCTCCCCGCGCCGCTCGACCTCGCGACAGACGCGGCCGGAGCCTACCTCGCCCGAGGTCTCCCGGCCGGCGCCTACTCGGTCCGCGTCCGCTACAGGAGCTACGACATCGCCAAGATGGTCTCTCTCAAGGCGGGCGAGACGGCCCGGAGCGACATGCTCCTGCACGATCGCCCCCTGACTATCACCTGACTATCACCTGACCATCACCTGATCATCACCTGACCATCACCTGATCATCACCTGACCGTCACCTGAGCGCGGCGAGCCGAAGCGGCGACGGGCTACGAGTCGCCGAGGGTGCCCAGGAGGAAGAGCGAGCCGGCGTCGTGGAGCGTCCGCCCCGAGAGGAAGCGGAGGAACGAGTCCTCGAACTCCTCCATGTCGACGCTGCCGCTGCCGTTGACGTCGACGCTGTGGAACGCCTGCGGATGCCCGCGCTCGACCCCGATCGAGGCGAGGTATTGGGTGTGCTCGCGGGGGGTGATGAGGCCGTCGCCGTCGACGTCGATGCTGCGGAAGATCACGTAGAGCACCCCCGTAAGCCAGCTCGGCGCCCGACCGTCGCGGAGGATCCCGTCGATCAGCACCTGGGTGGTACGGCGCCAGATCTGAGGGGTGAGGACGGCGTCGGCCGAGACCCCGCCCCAGGCGCACAGCCGCTCCCAGAGCCGCTCTGTGGCCCAGAGGAGGCCGACGTAGCTCGGGTGGTCGACAGACCATCCGTGCTGCGCCCGGACGTAGGCGGCGCGGCGCAGGAGCGCCTTGCGGGAGAGCTCGCCCCCGCCGTGCCAGGCGAGGCGACGGTAGAGCGCGTCGGTCCGCAGGAGGCGACGCTCGGTGTCCTCCTGATCGAAGGGATCGTCGCTCGCGCGGACGATGACGAGCCCCGAGCCGCCGCCGTCCTCGCCGGGATCTTCGGTGCCGAAGAAGACCCGGAGATAGCGGTCGATCATCGGCTCGTCGACGACGAGGTCGGCGAGGCCGGTCTCCTCCGCGGTCAGCGAGGCGAGGAGCTGGGGCCCGAGCGAGCGCGGCGAGAAGCCGAGCACGATCCGCTCGGGGTCGCGGCGGGCGAAGACCGGGACCAGCGGATAGAGCGGGTGGTCGCGGTCGGTGACCTCCTCGGCGAGGCGCTTTTGCCAGGTCTCAGGGTCGATCTCGGTGACCGCGAAGCCCTGGGCGTTGAGCCGCTCGAGGATGGTGCTCCAGGGGAGGTTGCGCGGGTTGGCCAGGTTGAAGCCGCGGCCCCAGGACTCGCTGCGCATCGACAGGGTGACCATCGCCCCGACCACGCGGTCGACCGGGACGATGTTGAGCACCACGTCCTGGTGGGGGGCGACGCCCATCTTCACGCAGCCGGCGATCAGGCGGCAGACCCAGTCGTGATCGGACCAGCGCCCGGTGCCGCTGTGGCCGGAGATCGAGGCCGGCCGGTAGACGACGACCGGCACGCCGCGATCGCGGGCGGCGAGCACCAGGTGATCGGCGACCCACTTGCTCTTGACGTAGCCGAGGTCGACGAACTTGCCGCAGAGGTAGGCGTCGTCGAAGAGCGGCCGCTTGAAGATGTGGGCGTCGGACTCGATGTCGCGCCGGGGATCGAGGCTGAGGCTGCCGACGATGCTGTAGGTCGAGACGTGGTGGACCGGCTTGAGCCGCTTGGTCGTCGCCAGGCGGAGGATCTCGAGGGTCCCGAGAACGTTCGCGGCCCGCAGCGCCTGGTAGGGGTAGGCGAAGTTGACCAGCGCCCCGCAGTTGTAGATCGTGTCGATCGAGCCGCAGAGCCGATCCCAGGTCTCGTCGCTGAGGCCGAGGCGGGGCTCGGAGAGATCGCCGACGACGACCTTGATCCGCCGGGCCTGGCTCGGGTCGTCGAGGCCGTAGCTGGCGAGCACCTTCTGCACGCGCCCAAGGCCGGTCGCCTCGTCCGCGGCCCGGACCAGGCAGATGACCTCCGCGTGGGTCCGGTCGAGCAGCTCGCGCAGGAGGTACGCGCCGAGGTAGCCGGTCGCGCCGGTGAGGAAGATCGACGAGGCCCGGGTCGTCGCCGGCATGATCCCCGGCTCGGGGCGGATGTCCTCGGGCAGCTCGGTGTCGGCGAGGGGGTCGACGACGACCTCGGAGGCGCCGCTGCCGACGACGCGGGCGGCGAGCTGATCGATCGTCGGGTAGGACCAGACCAGGTCGACCGCGAGATCGGTGTCGAGCCACTCGTTGAGGTCGGCGATGAAGCCCGCGGCCATCACCGAGTCGAGGCCGATCTCCGAGAGCGGCTGGGTTCGGTCGATCGCCGACTGCGGGAGCTGGAGCTCGTCCGCCAGCCAGCGGACCATCCAGCCCTTGACCGCGTCGCTCTCGGCGTCGCTCGGGCCGTTGGTCGTCGGCTGCGACGACGGCTCCGCGGGCTCGGTGTAGTGGCGGGCGAGCAGCGGATCGACCTGACGGTCGACCCCCGGCGGGTCGAGGTCGACCTCGCCGATAGCCCCGCGGAAGCCGCGGATCCTCTCCTCGATCGTCGCCGAGCCGAAGCCGGCGATCATCTCGCTGCGACGGGCCGCGGTGATCTTCTCGTCGAGGTTGCGGGTCGCCCAGCGCAGGGCGTAGGCGTCGCACTCGTCAGCGCTCGGCGAGGTGGCGATGATCACCGCGAGCAGCGTCGCGGCGACCCCGACCTCGCCGAGGAGGAGGTGGAGCCAGCGGATGGCCCCGACCGGATCGCTCACCGAGTCGCGCTCCCATCGTCGCCGGAGCTCGTCGACCAGGCGGCGGAGATCGGCGGCGAGCGGCCGCGCCCCGAGCTCGTCGATGAATCCGGTCAGCTCCTCGCCGCGGTTCCACAGGCGCGAGCCGACGTACATCGCCAAAGACTCGGTCGGGCCCTCGAAGATCCGCAGCACCCTCGCGTCGCGCAGGAGCTTGGGCGCGTGGTTGCTCTCGATGTAGCCGCGACCGCCGAGGAGCTGGACCAGGAAGTCAGCCGAGCGCCAGAAGAACTCAGGGCCGGCGATCTTGGCGACCGCGTAGAGCTCGGGGGGGACGTACTGACCGGCGTCGAGGCGCTCGGCGATCCGCCCGACCAGGGCCTCGACCGCGGTCGTCATCGCCAGGATCGTCGACAGCCGCGCCCGCGTGACCGGGTTGTCCAGCAGGCGCCCGGTCGAGACCTCGCGGCGCTCGGCGTAGCGGAGCATCAGCTGCGAGCAGCGGCGCATGCCCCCGAGGCTCATCGCCGCGATCGCCAGGCGACCGTACATCATCGCGTCCTGGGCGACCTCCATCCCCCGGCCGGGCTCGCCGAGGCGGGAGCTCTCGCCGACCCGGGCGCCGCCTAGGTGGACCGTGTTTTGGATAAGGCCCCGGACCCCCATCGACAGGGACTCTGGCCCCTGCCGCAGCCCCTCCGCCGCCTGCGGGACGGCGAAGGCGCTGACCCCCCGCGAACGACCGCTGGCGTCGAGCTCCTGGACGAAGACGTGGATCACCCCGGCCCAGGCGGCCGCGCCCGCCCACCACTTGGTCCCGTGCAGGCGCCAACCGCCGGCGCCGGGGACCGCGTAGCTCTCGATCGTGTTCGGGTTCGAGCTCGCGTTCGGCTCGGTGAGGGCGAAGGCCGCGAGCTCCCGCCCCTGGGCGAGCCGCGGCAGGAGCTCGTCGCGGACCGAGGCGCTCCCGTAGCGGAGGATCGGCCGGACCCCGAGGACATTGTTGAGGGTGACGAAGAGCGCGAGCGTCTGATCGATCGCGCCGAGCTGCTCCAGCACCCGGAGGAGGCCGCGGGTGTCAAAGCCGAGGCCGCCGTACTCCCGCGGGATCTGCATCCCGAGGAGGCCGCGGTTGCCGAAGTCGAGGACCACGTGCGGCGGGATCGTCCGCCGCTCGTCGATCGCCGTGACGTCGATCCGGCGCTCGGCGTAGCTGCGGATCCACTCCAGGTGCGAGTAGACCTCGGCGGCCGGGCTCGGCGTCGGCGGGGTCGCCAGCCTCGCCCTCGGGATCGGCGCAGAGCCCTCTTCGCCGGCCAGCTCGGCGCGGACGACATCGCTCACCCAGCCGCCGACGAGGCGCTGCTTGCCAGAGATGAAGGCGTCGCGGCAGGAGCGGCGGCGCTTCTTGCCGCTCGAGGTCTTCGGCACTCCGCCTGGCTCGACGAGCTGGATCGCGTCGACCGCGACCTCGTGGTGCTCGGCGACCGCGCGACGGATCGCCTCGATCACCCCGGGCTCATCGAGCTCCGCCAGCGCCTCGCGGCGGACCTCGATCACGATCACCAGCCGCTCCAGGGTCCGGGCCGTGACCGAGAAGGCCGCGGCGCCGCCGGGGCGCAGGGCGGGGTGGCTGTGCTCGGCGGTCCACTCGATGTCCTGCGGGTAGTGGTTGCTGCCGCGGACGATGATCAGATCCTTGAGCCGCCCGGTGACGAAGAGCTGACCGTCGAGCATGAAGCCGAGGTCGCCGGTGCGGAGGTAGGGCTCCTCGCCCTCGCGGCCGCTCGCGTCGCGGATCCTCGCGCGGAAGGTCGTCGCGCTCTCCTCGGGGCGGCGCCAGTAGCCCTGGGCCCGCGAGGGACCGCCCATCCAGATCTCGCCGACGCGATCGGCCGGGCAGCGCTGGTGGGTCTCGGGATCGACGATCGCGACCGAGGTGTCGAGCATCGGCCCGCCGCAGCCGACCACCGCGCGAGCGTCCTCCGAGCCGGCGACGACCTCCTGGATCTCGTGCTGCTCCAGGAGGAGCGCCGAGACGTGGCGGATGCACACCGGCTTGCGCGCATACTCAGCGGTGACCTTGAGGGTCGCCTCGGCGAGGCCGTAGCCCGGGGTCATCACCGTGGGCTCAAAGCCGTGCGGTCCGTAGGCCTCGGCGAAGCGCTCCATGGTCTCGACGCGGATCGGCTCCGCGGCGTTGAGGGTCATCCGCCAGGTCCGCAGGTCGAGGTCGGCCCGATCCGCGGGGCGGATCTTGCGGACACAGTGCTCGTAGGCGAAGTTCGGCGCGGCGCTGTGGGTCCCGCCGTAGGCGGTGATCGCCCGAAGCCAGCGGATCGGCCGCTGGATGAACGCCATCGGCGACATCTGGACGCAGCGATAGCCGCGGTAGAGCGGGCCCAAAAGCCCGTAGATAAGCCCCATGTCGTGAAAGACAGGGAGCCAGGTGACCATCACCGAGCGCTGATCCTGCTCCCACGGCGCGTCGAGATCGCGGAGGTTGTAGAGCAGGTTGCGGTGGCTGACCATCACCCCCTTGGGCGTCGAGGTCGAGCCCGAGGTGTACTGGAGATAGGCGAGCGAGTCGCCGCTGAGCGTCGGCGGGGTCCACTGCGGCGCCGCGTCGAGGCCGACGGTGTCGGTCGCGATCCAGCTGAGACCGCGCAGCGCCGGCGTGTGCTCCTGCCAATCGCCGCGGGCCTCGAGCTCCGAGTCGACCGTCAGGGCCAACTTCGCCTCGCTGTCGGTGATCATCGATCGGAGGCGAGCGTCGTGGCGGCGGCGTGAGGGCGGGAAGGCAGGGACCGCGACGACCCCGGCGTAGAGGCAGCCGAAGAAGGCCGGGATGTAGTCGAGCCCGGGCGGGTGGAGGAGGAGCGCACGATCTCCGGGGGCGACCGCGCGGAGGAGCTGAACAGCGATCGCACGGGCTCGCCTGTCGAGCTCCGAGAAGGTCAACGTCCCCGCCTCGCGCTCGCCGTCCTCGAGGAAGGTGTACGCCTTGGCGTCGGGCTGGGTCGCGGCGCGGTGCCGGAGCAACGCGACGAGCGTCTCGTGGATCGCTATTCCGGACATTGCACTCTTGCTCGCCCCCGCAGCCTAACCCACCCGCGCCGGAGACGGGGAATGGTGGACAGCCCAGAGGACATGGGCTCGAACGCGCCGGTCGAATCCACGCATCGCCGGGCGACGTCGGAGCCTCTGCATCTGCACCGTCTTACCGAGCGCCGAGCCGCAGCGGAGGCCCTTCGCCGAGGAGGACGCCGCAGCGCAGAGCGCAGCGTCGATCGAGACCCGTCGATCTCAGGGCGAGCTCTCCTCACCCCGCGGCGCGTAGTCCTCCCCCGCAGTCAGCACGGGACGACAGACCTCGGCCATCGACGGGCATCCCCGCGCGCAGCGACAGCTCAGCGCAGGGGAGCCTGGCGCGGGCCGCAGTCTATTGCAGGTCCGGTCCCCATACGTTCTTGGAGATCGGCCCGGTCGGACCGTCCTCAAGGCGGCATACGCCGATCAGATCGCTGATGTCGACGCCGAGCGTCGAGCAGTCCTCGACGTTGCCCCAGCGGTAGATCGGCCCCTCGCCGGGGACCTCCGCCGGCGCCTCTCCGGGATCGGTGAAGTCGTCGCTCATCCAGACCGGCCAGCTCTCGCCCTCAAGGCCCTCCTTCGCGACGAAGTCGAAGCCGGCGACCCTCTCCCAGGTGTCCCAGGCGGTGCCGGCCGAGGTGATATCGGTCAGGTCGGTGCAGACCAGGGTGACACATACGCCCAGGACCTCCTCGCCGATCGACATGTACACGTGGTCTCCAGGGGTGCTCCAGACCCCATGGGATCCCTCCGCCGAGTAGACGACCGGGTGGGTCTCCTCAAAGAGCTCGACCTCGCCCCACTCGTAGATCCCGCCGAAGGAGTGGGCCGAGAGGTAGACCTGGCTCGGCGTGAGCACCTCATCCTCGCCGCGGAGGAGGCGGACCGTGATGTGCTCCCAGTCGCCGACGTGGTTGCCCCAGATCGTGTCGACGACCTCCTTGCCGCGGTTGTACGGGTACCAGAAGAAGTAGACGAGATCGACGACGTCCATCCCCTTATCGGCGTAGAAGGCGTAAACCGGGGCGTTGTCGAGATCGCCGCCGAAGAAGGGCAAGGTGTCCGAGGGGCTCCCGAGCGCCTCCGTCGAGCGGACCCAGTGCTTGCCTTCACCGTCGGTGAAGCGGGTCATCTCCGGGAAGGCGAACTCGACCGACGAGGGGAAGTACTCCTCGCCGACGTCCATCCAGACCCGCGGCGCGTAGGTGACGAGCGCTTCGTAGCGCGGATCGACGACGTCGCTGGTGGTCGACCCGGTGGTGCCCGTCTCGTCGGTGGTCGATCCGGTCGTCGTCGCCGTCGTCGATGTCGTCGTCGTCGTCGCGTCCGAGTCACTCCCGCTGGTCCCGGTCGTCTCCTCGCCGGTCGACCCGGTGGTCGCTGTCGCCGTCGCCGTCGCTGTCTCGGATGCCGTCGCCGTCGCCGTCGCCGTCGCCGTCGCCTCCGTCTCGCCCTCGGCCTCGCCCGCAGGGCACCCGCCGAGCAGCAGGAGAAGGCCCGCGCCGAGCCCCGACAGCCGGCCTACACAGAAGAGAAGAGGGGGATCCCCCGCCTCGCGCTGCGCCCCGCCGTCCACATCCTCCACATCCCCCACCCCCCTGAGCAGCTTCGTCCCCATCGTCCTAGCCTTCCCGCTCCACCTCGAACCCTGAGATGAGCGAAGAGACAGGGTATCAGAGCGGCTGATGACATAGACTGCCCCCCGGATCGATCGTCGATGGCTAATTTTCGCACGCATGTTCTCGGAGCGGTCGTCGCCGCGGCGGCGAGCGCCTACGCGGCGAAGGCGAGCGGTCTCGTCGACGGCAGCGGCACCCTCGTCTGCGTCGCCTGCGGGGCGCTCGGCGGGATCCTCCCGGACATCGACGCCGACCAGTCGGTGCCGACCCGGATCATCTACGGCGCTCTCGGGCTCGCGGCCGCGACCGCCACCGCCTTCGCCCTCTACGGCGCCTGGCCGACCGTGCTCGTCGCGCTCGCCTCCCTGGTCGCGCTCTTCTCGGTCAGCGTCGTCCTCCGCGGCGTCGCCAATCGACTCTGCGTCCACCGGGGGCTCATCCACTCGATCCCGGTCGCGGCCCTGAGCGGAGCGCTGACGGCGACCCTCGCCGCTCGCCTGCTCGGGATCGATCCCACGCGGGCTTGGCTCTTCGGCGCCTTCGTCACGGCGGGCTTCATCGTCCACCTCCTCCTGGACGAGCTCTTCAGCGTCGACCTCGTCAACGCTCGCCTCAAGCGCTCGTTCGGCACCGCGCTCAAGCTCGGGGTCCGGGCGAGCCCCCTGCGCTGCGCCCTCGTCTGCGCCCTCGTCGTCGCGCTCGTCCAGCTCGGCCCGCCGCTCGATCCCTTCGTCGACGCGGTCACGGCGAAGCGGACACGCCGGGCCGTGAGCGCGGCCTTCGGCGGCTAGCAGCCCAGCCCCGCGAGACCACACGGGACTCTCTCCACACCCTCTTAGGGCGAGAAGCTGTGGGAGAAGGACAGGCCCGACGGGCTCTCCGGAAAGCGCGTCTTCTTAAAAAGCGCGGCGATGCAGCGGGCCGCAGGGCTCTTGGGCAAGAGGGTCGCCGTCGCGCTCGCAATGCCCTCGCCGTTGATCGTGACCTCCACCGAGAAGCGCTGACCACGGACCAACGAAGTGTGCTCGCGCAGGCACTTCTTGGCGCCCTTGTCGATCTTGCGGTCGATCACCCGCCTCGCCCGAGCCTTGCTCAAGGGGCGAAGCGCAGCCCTGTCGGCGGCCTCCGCCGCGGTCGTCCCGTCGCTGTCGGTCGCGTCCCCGCCGCTCGTCGACCCCTCGCCGCTCGTCGATCCCTCGCTCGCCTCCGCCCCCTCGCTCGTAGAGAGCTCGCCGGTGGTCGTCCCCGGGCCGGTCGCGGAGGCGCCCGTGCTCCCAGCGTCGATCCCGGTCGTCACGGCTCCAGCACTGGCACCGGCACCGGCCCCGCCCTCATCGTCGCCGAGCCACCACCACCCGGCCGCAGCCACGGCGCCGAGGAGCACGACGAGCCCGAACCCCAGCCCAAACCCCACCATCCCCCCGCTGCGCTCAGGCGCGGCCCGGCGGACGCGACGGCTGAGCGTGCTCCGGATCGCGACCGCGACCGCCTTCATGTCCGCAGGTCGCTCGTCTGGATGCTTGCCCAGGCAGTGCTGGACCAGCTCCTCGACCCCGGGGGGCGCCGTCACGCCGCGGCTCGCGAAGGACGGCACCGGCCTTTGCACGTGGGCCGCGAGCATCTCGCCAAACTCCGCGCCGGCGAAGGGATGACCCCCGCAGAGGAGCTCGTACATCGTGATCCCGAGGGCGTAGATGTCGCTCCCGACCTCCGCCACCTTGCCCATGATCACCTCGGGGGCGAGGTACTCGGGCGAGCCACAGAGCATCCCCGTGGCGGTCTGCGGTCGATCCGGGAGGGAGCCGCCGATGTCCTTGGCGATGCCAAAGTCGAGCACCTTCACCTGCGGCCGACCGTCAGGGCCGGTCAAGAGGAAGCAGTTCTCCGGCTTGACGTCGCGGTGGACGATCCCCCGCTCATGGGCCGCGCCGAGGGCCGCGCAGACGTCGAGCAGGAGCGGTGCGAGGCGCTCCCAGGCGAAGGGCCCCTCGCGCCCCAGGACGTCCGCCAGATCATCGCCGACCAGCCGCTCCATCGCCAGGAAGGCGACGCCGTCTCCGGTGAAGCCGAAGTCGAGGATGCCGACGATGTTCGGGTGGCGGATCAGCGAGGCCGCGCGCGCCTCCTGGAGGAAGCGACGGACTACCTCGGGATCGACCACGAGCTCGGGACGCAGCACCTTGATCGCGACCTCGACGCCGTCATCGGCGCGGGTGGCGAGGTAGACCGCCGCCATCCCGCCCTCGCCGATCCTGTCGCCGAGGCGGTAGCGATCGGCGATCATCGCCCCGTGCTCGGGCCACCCCGAGTCCGCCGCCCGCTGCTCGTGGTGGCTCATCTGCCCCGTGATTGTACCCGCGGACGGGCCTCGCCGGCCGCCGCAAAGTCCTGCGCGCTCCGGCCCCCGTCCTGCGGCGCAGGCGAGGACGGCCTGTGCTAGCGCCCTGCCGGGATCCTCCCGCGGCGAGCCGCTCCGAGGACCGATCGCGTGACGCTCGTTCGACCTCCTCCCGATAACCGTTACCTGTCGCCGTCAGCCTGGCGACGCGCGGTCAAAATCGAACCGACAGATCCGCGGGACATCGCGAGCCACGGCGACCTCTGCAGGCCTCTCCCGGAGGGAGCGCCTCGCGTCGTGGCCGAAGTCCGAGCGCGTTCGGGCCGAGAGCATCTCCCGGCCCCATCCCGAGCGATGAATCGCCGGGGCCGCATGTCCACACCCCGGCCGGCGACCTCCCGACCCGTCTCCCTCAACGAGAAGCTGTGCATCGAGGGGGCCCGACCGCGTGCGACCCTCCAAAGTGATGCGATTGAGCGAGCTCGGGATCGTGGCGACGAGCATCGTGAGGTGGGCTCTTCTCTTGACCGGAGGGTGCACCAAGGAGGTCACCTCGCCGCAGAGGCCTGACGCGGACGCTCCCCCGATCCGCAGCAGCATCAACCTCAGGCCCTGCCTCTGGATCCCGTCGCCGGCAGACCCAGAGGCGTCACCGCCGGGCCCGTGGCCCGATGCGGACACGCAACCGTCAAGCCCCGACGAGCTGCCCGACCAAGACCCCGAGTCGTCCACGATCGAGGCCCAGGCCCTCGCCCTCGCCGAGCAGCCCTCACCGTCCCCCCTAAAAGCGGAGCGAGACACCGCCGACGCCGAGGTGCGCTCGCGCCGACGACGTCCGCCCCCGCTTCGCCCGCAGGCCGAGGCTGAGGAGCGTCGCGCCGGCGACCAGCGCTGCGCCGGCGCCGATCCCCGCGACCCACGCGATCCTGTCGCCACGCACCCCGCGACGGAGCACCTCGGCGAAGGCAGGATCGTCGACGGTCAGCCCTGGCATGTCCTCGCGCAGCGCCGCCGCGTCGCGGCTCGCACCGGCTCCGACCGCGAGCCCGCCCGCCATCACGCCGAGCAAGACTGCGCCGAGGCCGAGGCCGACCCCGCCGCCGATCACCAAGGGAGAGGGCGTTGGAGGCGACTCGTCGGCGCCGGGCTCGGGGCCCGCGGGGGCAGGCTCGGGCTCGGGCTCGGGCTCGGGCTCGGCGACCGGCTCCGGCTCCTCCTCGCAGAGCACCTCGTCGGCGACGACCTGCGCCGCCAGCTCCTCCCCGAGCGTCGCCGCCAGCCTGCCGCCGTCCATCTCCGCCGAGGCCGCGCCGTAGCGCTCCTCCAGCCCCCCCGCGTAGGCCTGGAGCAGCGCGATCGCGGCGCAGATGAGCCTGTCCTCCGAGGACGCGTCAAAGGCCGCGCGGTAGGCCCCGACCGCGTCCGAGAGGGCCAGCGCCCGCCCGCCGTGGGTCCCCTCCTCCTCGGGGAGGACCTCCAGCACCTCGGCGTAGCTGGCCGCCGCGGTCGCCGGGTCGCCCCCTTCGAGCGCCTCAGCCCCGGCGGTGTAGAGCGCCTCGAGACGCTCCCGGGTCTCCGGCGGTAGGGGGCCCGCGCTCGCCCTCGCCGGGAGCGACGCCACCACCAGCGACGCCACCACCAACGACGCCGCGAGCGAGGGACGCCGAGGGAGCGCTCGCGTACGATCACGCGCACCGCCGCGCCCACGCCCTCCGTCGATCCTCCAGCCTCGCCGCACGCCCCGAGGATCACCCCTCGCCGGCCGCGGTGGCAAGCCTGCCCTGGACCGCAGACTGTCGCGACCTGCTCCTTCGGGCTAAGGTCGACGGGATCTCGACGATGTCCCGCGCGCTACTGACCATCGCCGTCGCGCTCTCCGGAGCTCTCCTCGCCGCCTGCTTCGACGGAGACGCCCTGGTCTACGCGCCGTGCCGCAGCTCGGAGGCCTGCCGCAGCGCAGGGCTGGTCGCCTGCGTCATCCGCCCCGACGAGGGGGATGAGCCCGGCTTTTGCGCGCCCGAGTGCGACGATCCCTGCCCCTCCGCGCTCGACGGCGACGCCTCCCCCCGATGCATGGAGATCGCGGGCGAGTCCCTGTGCGTGCTCGAGTGCGACGTCAACACGATCTGTCCTGATGGACTTGTGTGCAGCGACGTGGGCGACGGCTCCGACCAGGCGATCAGCCTCTGCTTCCCCGCGGACGAGGCGACGCCATGACCCGCTCGCGCAGCGCAGCGCTCGGCCTCTTCATCAGCCTCCTGAGCGCGGAGGCCTCGGCCGGGGACTTCGGCGCCTCCCGGACCGTCCAGATCAGCCACACCTGGCCTGTCCCCCAGAGCATCCCCTCGAAGTACGGCGCCGAGGTCGACCTCACAGACACCCTCGCGGCGATCAGCTCGCCCGAGGCGGAGGTCGTCGAGGGGCTCGCGGTCGGCGCGGTGTTCCTCTTTGAGTCGCAGGAGTCATCGCTCACCTCGCACTCGATCGTCTACGGCGCCGTGCCGAACGGCTCCTTCGGCGCGAGCCTAGCCCTCGCTCCGCCGCTGCTGGCGGTCGGCGCCTCGGTCTCGCAAGAGCTCAAGGTCTTCCGCTACGACGGCGTCACCTGGCAGGACGAGGCGACCCTCACCAAGCCGGGGCTCACCCGCTTCGCCACCACCCTCGCCCTCGACGAGACCTCCCTCGTCGTCGGCTCGATCAACCCGCAAGGCGTCGGCTGGGTCACCTCCTACCACTTTGACGGGACGTGGGTCGAAGATCCCCCGCTCCTGGGCAAGACCGTCGGCGGTCGCTTCGGCAAGGCCCTCGCGCTCGACGGTGATCTGCTGGTGATCGGCGCGTCGACGGAGCTCCCGCAGGGGAGCGTCTACTTCGCGACCCGCGAGGGGACGGTCTTCACCCTCGACCCGACGCCGCTCCTCCCCGACGCGAACCCTGAGGTCCTCACCTTCGGCTCCTCGCTCGCGCTCAGCGGTGACGGTCTCCTCGCCGTCGGCGCCCCGAACACCGACGCCCAGATGGGCGCGGTGCTCGTCTATCACCAGAACGATCCGCAGAACCCGAGCGCCTGGGCGCTCCTCTCGACCCTCCGCCCGCCGGGCGGCGTCACCCCGCTCTTCGGGACCTCGCTCGCCTTCGCCGAGGGCTCGCTCCTCGTCGGCGCCCCTGGAGACGAGAGCGGCCTAGTCTATGTCTACAACTCTCCCGAGAAGGCCATCGCGCCCCCCTCGTTGACCCTCACCGACATCTTTCAGCCGCTCGGGGCCGCCTCCGGCCAGCGGCTCGCGACCTCCGGGCGACGGGCGCTGATCGGCGCCCCTGCCCCGACGACCATGACCGACGGCGACGCCTTCGGCCTCGATCTCCTCTACGCGCTCGGCAACCCCTGCGACGCAGACCTCCTCTGCGCCTCCGATCACTGCGTCGACGATCTCTGCTGCAACACGGTCTGCGACGGCCCCTGCGAGCGCTGTAGCGTCGAAGCTGGCGGCGAGGCGGACGGCACCTGCCTGCCGCTCCTCTGCGAGGTCGGCATGGTCTGCCTCGAGGAGGACAACCTGTGCGGGATCCCGCCGGAGACGACGGGCGACGAGACCACCGGCGAGACCACCGGCGACGGCCCTGGCGAGACCACCGGCGCGACCTCAGGCCCGACCTCGGGCCTCGGACTTGACCCCTGGAGCGGCGGCTGCGCCTGCGCGAGCACAGACGAACCGCGGGCGCCGCTCGGCCCGGCGCTAGCCCTCGCCCTCCTCGCCCTCGGGCTCCGTCGTCGCCCGGCTCGGCGTTGAGCGGCCCTGCTGGCCGACAGGGCCACGGGCCACAGCCCACGGCCGACGCCCAAAAAGAGAAGACCTCGAACGCCGAAGCGCCGAGGTCCTGTGTCTCTGATTTTGAGCCCGGTAGGAATCGAACCTACAACCCAGGGATTAAGAGTCCCTTGCTCTGCCAATTGAGCTACGGGCCCGTGACGGGGCGAGACTGATAACACTGCTTTCGCGCCGATGGAAGGCTCTTCGCAGCGGTGCGAAGGAGCGCTATCTCACAGGTGAACGGAAGAGCATCATCCACGGCTCCTCGCCTCTGCTCTCGCCCCGGGCCCGCAGGAGCCCCGGGACTGCCCCGGGACTGCCCCGGGACTGCCCCGGACTCTGGCCTACTGCGGCAGGGTCGACTCGCACTCCGTCAACGGACCGGTGAGCCCGCTCCAGCCCGCCGGAGCGTCGCCAGCCGGGGCCGGCCCGGTCACCAGGACCGGCGAGAGCATCAGGTTGACCGGATCCGCCTCGAAGAGCTTCGCGCCGATGTCGAGGAGGTAGAGGCGCGCCGTGTCGTCGACGAAGAGCGGCCCGCCGAGCGCGTGGCTGCCCCAGGTGCCGCCGTTGCCGAGCGAGGTGCCCGTACCGGTGTTGTAGTTGAACGAGTAGACCGTCCCCGAGTCGATCGCGAAGCCCTCACCGTCGGTGATCAGCCCCTCCTTGTCGATCCCCGGGCCGAGGTCATCGATGTCGGCGACGCTGGCGTCTTCGAGGTCGGTGATCACCTCGTAGCTCAGGTCCCCCGAGAGGTAGTCGCCGGTGAAGCGGATCAGCCGGTTGCCGGCCGCGCTCGACAGGTCGACGCCGCTGTCCATGAGATACACCAGCCCCTTGCAGTCGGTGTAGAGCGCCTCGATGAGCAGGGTGTCGGGGACGAAGCCGAGGATCTCGGCCTCGATCGAGCTCGCCTCGACCGGCGGCTCGGCGATGTAGAAGATCTGGGTCCCCTGCCCCTGGAGCACCCGCGAGCCGAGCAAGGAGCCGTCCTCGAGCATCGTCAGGCCGTTGAAGCCGTCGAGGAGCGGGGTGGTGATCGTGCTCGTCACGAGCTGGACGACGGTCCCGTCGTTCTCGTCGATCTGGATGTAGTGGAGCTTGTCCTCGACCGAGTACCAGAGGTTCGGCGTGTTCCACAGCGGGTTCTCGTCGTCGCCGCCCGTGGTCGTCCCCGTGGTCGTCCCGTCGGTGGTCGTCCCCTCCGTGGTCGTCCCGTCGGTGGTCGTCCCCTCCGTCGTCGTCCCCTCGCTGGTCATCCCCTCTGTCGTGGTCCCGTCGCTGGTCATCCCCTCCGTCGTCGTCCCAACCGTCGCGGTGCTCTCTGTCGTCGTCCCCTCCGTCGTCGTCGTCGTCCCGGTGGCGCTGGCGCTGACGCCCCCGCTGGTGCTGGTGCTCTCGCCGGCGGTGGCGGTGCCGCTGCCCGACGCGGTGGTGGTGCCGCTGGTCGTCGCCGTGTCCGTCCCGGTCCCGGCGGTATCGCTGGTCGATCCGGCGCTCCCATCATCGCCGTTGCAGGCGAGCGGCAGGAGGGCCAACGCGGCGAAGCCGAGGGAGAGCTTTCTAGTCGTACGCATGGGCCGATTGTCCCACAGCCAGGCGTCGCAGATCACCGCGGAGTGGCCGTTTGGGCGACCTGTACGGGCCGTTTGGAGCCGCGGCCCGCGGGCCTGACGAGCGATGGTTCGAATCTGCCACCGACCGCGCTCTCTCGCCCGTCGACCGCCGCTCCTGACGCCCATTTGGAGAGGCCCTCGACATCGCAGCATCACCGCCGACGGGCCCCCTGCGAAGCGCCCGACCAGAGCTTGCCGATCAGAACTTGCCGATCAGAACTTGCCGATCATCCACAGAAAGACGAAGTGCTGCGGCGCCGGCCCGGCGATCCGTCGACCCGCCTCGAGGGGGATGAAGAGGCCGTACCCCGGCTGGAGAAAGAGCTGCTTCCACGGCCGGTAGGTGACCAGGAGGTCGACCTCGTGGGCGAGGTTTCGCGAGGTGTTGTTCGGGTCCCAGCCGACGCCGACGAGCCCATCGTTGGCCTGGCGCCAGCGCCCCGTCGGCTTGTCGAGCTGGAGGAAGTGATAGCCGAGATCCACGCGGACGCTGCTGTGGGGCTGGATGTGGGCGCCGACCTCGAGGTCGCGCAGGTTCGAGTGGCCGACCCTGTCGGCGATCCCGTAGCGGGCGTGGCGGAGGCCGTAGAAGCGGTAGAACTCGCCGCTTTGCTGGTTGCCGCAGCCCTCCTCGGGGCCGCCCGAGCAGCCCTGACCGCTCGCGTAGTTGTAGCGGAGGGTGAGCCCTGGACGCAGGCGCTCGCCGGCGAAGGTGTAGTCGACGGTCGAAAAGCTCGCCCAGGCCCGATGACGCAGGCCGAGGTTGCGCCCCGCCTGGCCGTAGGCCTCGACGTCGTAGCTGAGGCCGGGGAGCGGAGCGCCGTGCAGGCGCAGACCGGCGTTGATGATGTCGCGCGAGGCGGTCGGCGAGGCGGGCGAGGGGCGCTCGCTTGTCCCCAGGAGCAGGCCCTCGACGGTCATCGCCTCCCCGAGCGCCGACGCGAGCTGAAGATAGCCGCTGTAGGTCCCCCGACTGCGGAGCTCGACCTCCAAGCTCGGGTCGCCGCCGGGGTCCGCGACGGAGAAGGTGCGCGGCGGATCGATGACGAGAAAGCCCGCGTCGGCGGCGAAGCGCCCCAGCCTCCCCGCCGCCCGGACGCCGTCAAAGCTCTGCCCGAAGGGGTGCCAGTTGGCGTCGACGAAGAGACGGCGGCTGCCGACCTCGATCTCCTGGCGGCCGATCCGAACGTAGCCGGCCCGCGACCCACGCTCGCCGCCGAGCTCGAGATAGCCCTGGTGGAGGTCGACGTTCGCCTGGTTGGAGATCGTCTTCTCCTCAAAGCCCCACTGGCGCGCGTCCTGGAGCTCGATGTAGGCCCGCAGCGGTCCGCTCTCGGCGAGCAGGCCAAAGCGCACCCGCTGGAGCACATCCACCTGACGATCGCCGGGCGCAGGGTCGAAGGCGCTGTTGAAGCGCCCCTGGCCGCGGACCCAGTACTGGCCGTGCGGGGTGAAGCGCACCGCCCGAGACCCCGCCTTCTCGGCCCCGACGGTGAGCGTCTGCGGCGTCCTCGAGGGGACGAGCTCCGACCCGCCGACCCGCGCCAGGACCGGCGCCTTCGCGCGGACGCCCGCTGTGGTCGTGCCTCTCGCCGGGCCTGTCGTTGTATCTGTCGTCGTATCTGTCGTCGTATCTGTGTCTGTCGCCGCGACGTCGCCCACAGGCTGACGTTCGCTGGAGCTCAGGGAAGCTTGCCCCGCAGGGGTCGGTCCAGGCGCGCCTTCTTCGGCCGCATCCGCGGCGACGAGCCCGGCGCTCGCCATCGGCACCCCTCTTGCCCCGGACACCGGCGCCGACGCTGACGCCGAGGCCGCAGGCCCCGACCAGAGGGCCAAGCCGAGCCCGAGGCTGAGCCCTGCGATCGCCCGCGACCACCTACTCCGCGCTTTGACCGGTGCCAACACCGAGCGTCGCGCCCCCATCCGCAGGTGAATCGCCGTACATGCAGTCGTGGTCGTGGAACGCGACATCGGCGTCGGCGACGGTCCCCTCCTGGCGGGGATCCTGCGGCCGCTCCTGACTGTTGATATAGGCCGCGACGTCCCAGGCCTCGCGGTCGCTGAGCGACCCCCCCTTGCCGAGCGGCATGTTCGCCTGAATAAAGCCCGCCGCGGTGTTGAGCCTGTGCATTCCGGCGCCCCAGTTGTAGGCATTCTCGCCCCAAAGCGGCGGGAAGAGCATCTCTCCGCCCTTCAGCGCGCCGCCCTGGCCGTCATCGCCGTGGCACAGGGCGCACTTCGCCTCGTAGACGAGGGCGCCGGCGCTCGCCGAGGGGGCCGGCTCAGGCCTGTCGAGCGCCGGATAGCCCCTCCCCGGCAGCTCGTGGCCGACCGGCACCTCCGCCGCCATCCAGCGCATGTAGGCCTGCAGGTCTTGGAGGACCGGATCCCCGGGCGGGGGCGCCACGCCGGCCTTCGACGCCGACGCGTTCATCGAATAGACAAAGCATCCGCGGAGGCGATCCTCCATCGAATTGATCCGATCATTCTTCTTCCGGTAATCAGGGTACATTCCCCAGGCCGCCCACATCGGCGCCGAGCTCGGCCGCCGGCCGCCGTCGAGGTGGCAGTTGTCGCAATTGTGGGCGGTGCCGACATAGTCGGCGGCGTAGGTCTGGGTGTCGCGAAAGATCCGTTCGCCGCGGCGAACGGCGTCGCCGAAGGGGCCCTCCGGGATCGCGTCGTAGTCGGGCGGGCTGGGCAGAGCGCTCTCCGCCGCGACCTCCTCCGCCGCAGGGGCCTCGGGACAGGCCGCCGCAGGGGGTGGTGGTTCTCCGCCACAGGCCCCGAAGGCGAGGGCAAGCGAGAGCGCGCGGGACTTTTGCCAGGGGCTGCGAGGGCGGCTAGAGCGGCTCATGACGCACCCCCTTGGGTCGCTGAGGTCGGCGCGGCAGGCTCCTCCGTTGGAGCGGCTTCTGCAGTCTCCTCCGCGCCTGCCTGCGCCGGCGGGTTCGGGTCGAGGGTCGCGTAGTAGGCCGAGACCGCCGCGATCTCCTTCGCGCTCAGCCGCTCGGCGACGGTCTTCATCAGCTCGTCGTGGTCGTTCTTGCGGACGCCAGAGCGCCAGGCCTCGAGCTGCCCCTCAAGATAGAAGGCGTGCTGCCCCGCGAGGCGCGGGAAGTGCTGGCCGAAGCCGAGACCCCCCGGCGCGTGGCACTGCTCGCAGGCCGGCACCTCGCGGTCCCAGGCCCCCCGCTCCGCGAGCCGCTTGCCGAGCGCCATCTCCTCCGGGCTCGCCGGCTGCTTGCTCGCGGGCGCGCCGATCATCGCCGCGTAGTGCTCGCTGACCGCGTCGATCTGCGCGTCGGTGATCACCTTGCCGATCGGGTCCATCGACTCGTGGACCCGGGTTCCAGCACGATAGTCGCGGAGCTGCTTGCCGAGATAGGCCGCGTCGAGCCCCGCCAGCGCGGGCCCCTTGGTCTGGGGATTGCCCCGCCCGTTCAGCGCGTGGCACGAGGAGCACGCGGCGATCCCATCGGCGCCCTCAAAGGCCAGTCGGGCCCCCTCGGACGGGGCGTCGTCCGCGAGCGCAGCCGAGGCGCCGACGAGCGCCGCGAAGGTGAGGGCGAGGGTTGCGGAGAGTGGTTTCATCAGCGTCTTCCTGCTCACCTAGACCCCTAGCAAGGGCCGCGCCAAGGCCCTACCACGCCGCGCGCCACCCTGCCGAGGCCGCCCTGAGAAAGATGGTGCGGACGATGCAACGTCCTGAGACGAGTAATGAGACAAGCTCCACGAGCGCGCCACCACCCCAAGCGGCGCCATCCTCAGGTCGCCGCTCCTCTCGCGACCGAGCGGCCGGACAGGGGAGACCGAGCGGTGGCACGGGGGCTCACGGCTCGCCGAGCGCTCGGGGCGGAGGAGCGCCCCCCAAGCGCTGCCCATCGGCGACCTCACCCCGCGAGCTCCGACGCCTCGGCAATCGAACCACCGCTCAGAGCCGCGGAGTGTCACGAGTGCGAGCCGCACGACTCCGCTCGCGCCGATGTCCAATGTCGACACATTATCGCCGGAGCTCTCGAGCGCTCGCTGATGGTCCAACAGATCCAAGTGCTCACAATCACCGCTGACACGCCCGATGGAGCCCGTGGCAAGAGTCCCGCGCGCTCTCGCTTGCCCTCGTCGGCCCTCTCGGCAACGCCAAAGATTGCACCGGTACGGCGGCGTTCGTCGAAGCCGGCGATGAGCCGTAGCCGGCGCTCCCCGCCCTGTCGGCCCCGCCCTGTCGGCCCCGCCCTGTCGGCCCCGCCCTGTCGGCCCCGCCGCGGCAGGACGGCGCCTTGGTCCAGGCCCGCTCGCAGGAGCGCTCGAGCGGCTGGGGGAGCTCCGCGCTCCCCAGGAGCGCGACGCTCGGGCCCTGACGGGAGAGGGGCGCCGTGTCGAGAGACGCTGGCCATCCGCCAGCCCCGCGCCCTATGCTAGTGTCCACGGCGGTGAGCGGCCTGACGCGCGAAGACGTCCAGCGGGCGCTCGACTCTGATCGGGGGGCCCTGACGCAGCTCGTCCGCGAGCTGGTCCCGGTGATCCGCGTCGAGGTCGGGGTCGCGCTCCTCCGCCGGGCCCGACCCCGCGGTCGGGATCCCAGGCAGGACGTCGAGGACTTCAGCCAGAGCGTGCTCCTCCACCTCCTGGCCCAGGACGGCAAGCTCCTGCGCCAGTGGGACCCTGCGCGCGGGCGCTCGCTCGCGTCCTTCGTCCGGCTCATCACCCGTCAGCGGGTCTCCCGCACCCTCCAGGGTCACAAGGGCAACCCCTGGAGCGACGAGCCGACCGAGCTCGAGGACTTTGAGAAGCTCGGCCCGCAATCGCCCCGTGAGGATCGGCTCATCGAGTCCCGCGACCAGCTACGGGTGCTCCTTGAGCGCCTCCGCGCCCGCCTGAGCCCCCGCGGGCTCAGCCTCTTCCACTCGATCTACGTCGAGGAGCAGCCGATCAGCGAGGTCGCCGAGCGCTTCGGCATGACCCGCGGAGCGCTCGACGCCTGGAACTCGCGGACCCGCAAGCTCGCCCGCGAGCTCGCCCAGGAGGGCACCTGATGTCCCCGCTCAACAAAGATGATCTCTCCGTGAATGATCCCGCCCTGTCACTGCCTATGACCTACGACGAGAGCTCCGATGGACGATGATCTCCTAGGCCAGCTCGGCGCCCTAGAGCGCGAGGACGAGGCGAGCCGCCCGCGCGCCTGGGAGGATGTCATCGCCGGTACCCGCACCGCCGACGAGGCCCGGGCCCTCAGCGAGGGGATCGCCGACGCCGACCTCGACCGCTACGCCGCCCTCTTCAGGCCGATGGACGACGGCGAGACCGAGGCCCTGGTCGACACCCTCCAGGCCGCGCTCGCCCGCCGCGACGGCGACGCCACCGCGGACCCGGGCGACCTCCTCGAGGCGTCGACCTCCGGCGAGGACGCGCTCGATCTCCCCCCGCCGATCTCCCTCGCACAGCGCCGCCCCCCGGAGGAGGCCTCCCCCCGCGACGAGGACGTGAGCGCGGGTCATCCGGCGGCGCCGCTCCCCCTCGCCGACGCTCGCCGCTCACGTCGCGCCTGGTTGACCGCCGCCGCCGGGCTCGTCGCCTTCGCGGCCGCCTTCACCCTCTGGCTTCGGCCCGTCGATCCTCCGGGTCCCGGCGGCGCGAACACGGAGCTCTCCCCCTTCTCGCTGATCGTCCGCAACGAGACGGTCCGCTTCGACCGCTCCGCCGCCGACGATCCAACCGGAGCGCGTCCTCGCTACCGCCGAGACTCGACCGTCCACTGGCTCCTCAGCCCCGACGATGCCCTCACCCAGGCCGACTCGGGCGCCCTGAGAGTCCGCGCCTGGGCGAGCGCCGAAGGCAGCGACGCGCCCCCCCGCTCGCTCCCGCTGGGCGACGCGCTGACGATCTCCGAGAGCGGCGTGGTCGAGCTCCGCGGCGACTTCGGCGAGCTCTTCGACCTTCCCCCTGGACTCTGGACGATCCAGCTCGCGGTCGCCGTCGGCGAGCTCCCCGAGGGGCTGGCCGACGCCCGCAGGGCCGCCCGCGATGCCCGGGCCCTCTTCCTCGCGCCGCACTCGCTCGAGGTCATCGACTAGGACGCGGTAGAATCCGGCGATGTCCCGCGCCGCCGACGTCCCGAGCTACCTCGCAACCGCCCTCGCCGGCGCCCTGTCGACGCTCCTCGCCGCGACCTCGCTGGCCGGCTGCGGCGAGGCCGAGGCCGACACCGACACCGACACCAGCACCGGCACCGGCACCGGCACCGACACCGGCACCGGCACCGACACCGACGCTGGCGTCTTCGCCGACGACCTCAGCGAGTGTGGCGCGCCGCTCACATGCTCGACCCTCTCCTACCAGTCCTACGCACCCCCCAACATGACCTCGTACCCCTCGGACGCGGAGTACGAGTGCGCCTTCGCGGCGCTGCGCGACCGCACCCCGACGCTCCTCGTCGTCTCCGACGGCTGCGAGGGCATGTGCGCCGGCTCGGTCTACCTCATCCGCCCCGACGGCACGGCCCTGCGTCAGTACTGGACCGAAGCCTTCGAGGGCGGCGTCGACCTCGGCGGGTCGATGGTCGACTTCAGCCCCTGGGACGACAACGGCGTCCTCTGCACCCTGAAGGAGCCCTCCTTCTACGACACCTGCGACCGATCGCCGGACGGCGACTGTGACTACGACGACGAGTGGTTCGTCGGTTGCGGGCCCGTCACCGAGCACGATTGCGGCCTCGACCTCTGAGCCTCCGCGACCGCAGGGCGGGCCCTCGACGCAACGGCCTCATCGACGCACTCTCCAAGAGGCTGCGTGCACTGTGCTCATTGATCGCGGCGTATGAGCAGTCGCTAGTTGGTAGTCTCTAGGCCACCGCTCTCGACCTCCTCTGATGCGTAGACGGACACCGACCCGCCTCATCGACGCCGATCTCACGACTCGCCGGCGATGCCCTTCATCCCGGCCTCACGGTGACGCTCGCGGACAAAGAGGAAGAGCGGCAGGGCGCTCGCCCAAGCGACAGCGAAGGTCCAGACCAGAAAGAACCACCAGTGGCGGATCCGGAGTCGCCGGGCCTCAGCGATCATCCAGACGACCGCGACCGTCGAGCCGATCCAAAAGTCCGCGGCGACCGAGCCCAGCATCGCCGAGCCCTCGAAGCCGACCATGAAGAACGCCTGCGGCGTGAACTGGTCGCCGATCTCGGCGAAGGCGCGGAGGTTGAACCACCACGGGATGACCGCACCGGCGAGCGCGGCGACGAGGTAGAAGATCTTCATCGATCGATGGGTATCACCCGGGCTCGGGATTCGGTATCCAAGCGCTGCCATGGCCGGCTCCGCTCCGACGCTCTACCTAAACCACGCGGGCACGAGCTGGCCCAAGCCTGCGCCGGTCCGGGAGGCGATCCAGAGCGCCCTAGAGGCGCCTGTCGACGCTTGGGCCGAGACCTTCGCCCGCCACCGCGAGCGGGTCGCCGACGCCTTCGCGATCTCCGACCCGGAGCGCCTCCTCCTGACGCCGGGGTGCACCTCGGCGCTCCAGGTCGCGGTCAGCGATCATCCTTGGGCCGCGGGGGACAAGCTGGTGACGAGCGGCTGGGAGCACCACGCCCTCCTCCGTCCTGCGCTCGAGCTCCGCCGGCAGGGAGTCGAGCACCTGATCGTCGGTCCTGGCCGGGACGGAGCGCTCGTCGATCTCCTGCGGCTCGAGGAGATCCTGCGCGGAGGGCGGGTCCGGCTCGTCGCGATGTGCGCGGCGACCAACGTGACCGGCGCGCTCTTGCCCATCGCGGAGGTGATCCGTCTCGCCCACGACTACGGCGCCTACGTGCTCATCGACGCAGCTCAGACCGCAGGCTGGCTCGACATCGACGTCGGCAAGCTCGGCGCCGATCTCCTCGCCTTCGCCGGCCACAAGGGCCCCCAGGCCCCCTGGGGGATAGGCGGGCTCTACGTCGCCAAGCGGGTCGCGATGCGATCGCCGCGGCTCGCCGAGGCGGCGACGATGGTCGGCTATTGCGACACCGGTTCGGTCGATCGGCTCGCCCTCGCCGGCCTGGTCGCGGGGCTAGGGTGGCTCGCCGCGCCCGCCCAGAGGGACAGGCTCGAGCGGGCGCGGGCGGTGATCGCCCGGATCCGCGAGCTCGCCGCAAGCTCGCCTGTGATCCGCGCCCACGGTCCGGCCGCCGCCTCGGCGCGGATGCCCACGCTGGCGCTGACCTGGGCAGGACAGCGCACCTCTGACGTCGCCGCGAGGCTGCGCCTGCAGGGCGTCCACGTCAGCGGCGGCCATCAGTGCGCGCCCCTGGCTCACACAAGCCTGGGGACCCACGGCGACGGCGTCGTCCGGATCAGCGCAGGCCCCGAGACGACGATGGACGAGGCCGATCGCGCCGGCGAGGCGCTGGCGAGGCTCGCGACGCCGTGACCTCGCGGAGATGGTCGACGGACGCTCGTCTGCGAACCGGCCTCGGCTGCAGTTCATCGCCATCAACGCGCAGCGAGCCTCCGAGCGTCGGCAGAGCTCCCGCCGCTCCGCGAAGGATCGCCGTCAACGCGCGCTTTCGGTAGAGTCCAAGGATGCCGAGCCGACGGAGCCTCCTCCACCTGATCGCGGCCTCCCTCGCCGCCGCCGCCTGCGGGCGTGATCCTGCCCGGTCCGCCCCGCAGGCGGGGTCGCGAGCGCGGGGCAAGAGCGGCGAGCGGCGCGGTCGGGGACCGGCAGACCTGATCATCCGCGGGCGGATCCTGACGATGGACCCCGACGCCTTCGAGGCCGAGGCCGTCGCGATCACGGGCGACAGGATCACCGCCCTGGGATCGAGCTCCCACCTGACCAACAACCTCAAGGGCGAGTCGACGCGGATCCTCGACCTCGAGGGCGGCATCGCGGTCGCAGGCCTCACCGACGCCCACGCCCACCTGATCGGCCTGGGACGGGACCTCGAGATCGTCGACCTGCGGGGCGCGACCTCGGAGGACGAGGTCATCCGTCGCCTCCGCGCGCGCGCCGAGGAGACCCCCGACGCGGGCTGGATCCTCGGCCGCGGCTGGGACCAGAACCTCTGGTCGCAAGGCCAGGAGTCAGCCCGAGGAGCGGGCCCGGCGATGCCGACCCACACCGCCCTCTCCGCCGCCTTCCCCGACAGGCCAGCCTGGCTCATCCGCGTCGACGGTCACGCCGGCTGGGCCAACGCGGCCGCCCTTCGCTCGGCGGCGATCACCGCCGACACCCCCGACCCCGAAGGCGGCGAGATCCTCCGCGGCGCTGACGGGGCTGCGACCGGGGTCCTCGTCGACAACGCGATGGCCCTGATGCCGACCCCCGAGGTCAGCCCCGCCGACGTCCGCCGTCGCCTCCTCGCCGCCCAGGCCCACGCCCTCGCCCGCGGCCTCACCGGCGTCCACGAGATGGGGATCGACAGGGTCACCGATCAGGTCTTCCGCGGGCTCGTCCGCGACGGCGAGCTGCGGATGCGGGTCCACGGCTACGCCGACTCCGACTGGCTCGCCGGCGATCTCGGCGACCGCGACCCAGACCCCATCACCGCCGAGGCACGCTACCTCCTCGCTGGGGTCAAGCTCTACGTCGACGGCGCCCTCGGCAGCCGCGGCGCGGCCCTCCTCGCCCCCTACAGCGACAGGCCAGGCCACAGCGGCGTGCTGATCCAGTCCCCCGAGCGCCTCCGCGAGCTCTGCGATCGCGCCCTCGCCCGCGGCTGGCAGATCGCGAGCCATGCGATCGGCGACCGGGCCAACCGCCTGATCCTCGACACCTACGCCGCCGCCCTCGCGGCCCTCCCGGGCGGGCCCGAGGCTGCCCGTGATCGCCGGCTCCGGGTCGAGCACGCCCAAATTCTCGACCCCGCCGACATCCCCCGCTTCGCCGAGCTCGGCGTGATCGCCAGCATGCAGCCGACCCACGCCACCAGCGACATGCCCTGGGCCCAGGAGCGGCTCGGCGCCGCTCGCCTCGCCGGCGCCTACGCCTGGCGCCGCTTCCTCGACGAGGGCGTCCACCTCGCCCTCGGCTCCGACTTCCCCGTCGAGCTGGTCGAGCCGACCCACGGCCTCTACGCCGCGATCACCCGCCAAGACGCCGAGGGCAGACCGGCCGAGGGTTGGCTCTCTGATCAGCGCCTCGCACTCTCTGAGGCCCTCGCCGGCTTCAGCCGCGAAGCCGCCTACGCCGCCCACCGCGACGAGCACCTCGGGGCGCTCCGTCGCGGCTATCAGGCCGACATCACCTGCTTTGTCCAGGACATCACCGAGCTCGCGCCCAAGGCCCTCCGCGAGGCGCCGATCCGGGCGACGATCGTCGGCGGCGAGGTCGTCTGGGAGACCCCTTCGTAGGGAGGTCCCCGGGAGAAGAGGCCGCGGCAGCACGCCCCGCGTCCCTGCTCGCGCCGGGCTCCCGGGCCCAAACTATGACCAATACAATACGCACTCGATCTCGCAGAAGACTCCACACTCTTATCCCATGCGCGCTTACGGATGCCCGGCGCGAAGCCGCGGCTCAGGCGCCCGCACAGGGGCCGACCAGCGCCCCCAAACGACGCGACGGACCCTCAGAGGGGACGATCCCGACCGCCGAGCGAGGGCAGAGACTGCCGTAGATTGAGCCCCATACGGCCCGTCTGGTGTCTGGTGTCTGGTGTGACGTCTGCAGACGTTGGCAGTTGCGTCGTCGGGTCCAAGTCGAGACCGTTGGAGAATGCCGCTTTTGCCTACAGGCGTGGTCGACCTCGAGAACCTCTCCAAGGACGAGCTCGACCGCCTGCCCTTCGGCGTCATCCAGGTCGACAACGTCGGGAGGGTCCTCAGCTACAACGCGGCAGAGTCACGACTCTCGGGCTTCACGCCACAGCAGGTCTTGGGGCGCAATTTCTTCACAGAGGTGGCCCCCTGCGCCGGGATGCCCTCGTTCTACGTCCGCTTCCTCAACGGGATGCGACGGGACTCCTTTCGCCTCCGCCTCGCCTACACATTCACCTTTCAGGCCGCCCCTGTCCGGGTCTACATCGTCGTCAAGCGCGTGTCGGGGCAGCGGACCGCGTGGATCCAGAGCCACAGGGTCGCGGATCTCTCGGATCCGATCGACCACGGCGTCCGCGAGTTCATCGACGCGCGCAACCTCGGCCTGCGGAGCGCGGCGGACCGCGAGGCGGAGGAGAACTGCGCGAGGGAGCCTATCCGGACGCCGGCGGCGATCCAGCCCCACGGCGGAGTGCTCGTCCTCGACAGCGAGGGCCGGACGGTCACGGCGTGGAGCGAGAACATCGGCGAGTATGTCGAGGCTCCCGTCCACAGCGGAGCCACGCTCGAGCGTGTGTTCGCAGAGCTCGCAGAGCTCCTCGAGGCGACCGAGGCGATCGAGGCGACTGAGGCGACCGAGGACGGAGCGCCGCTCTTCATCGACCATGTCTGCCGCGGCGAGGAGACCTTCGACGTCCGCGTCCATCGCTCTGGCGTCCACCTCCTGGTCGAGCTCGAGCATGCGTTGGCCGAGCCTCGGGGCGGGCGGCTCCATCTTCGCCTTGAACGGGGACGCGCAGCCCTCGAGAAGGTCACCTCGATCGAGGCGCTCGCGTCCGAGGCCGCGCGGATCGCAGGTTCGATCTGCGGCCTCGATCGCATCGTCGTCTATCGCTTCGACAAGGACGGCAGCGGCGTCGCCCTGGGCGAGCACCTCGCAAGCGACAACTTTCCTCCGCTCCTCGGCCTCCACTTCCCCGAGAGCGACATCCCGGCGCAGGCGCGCGCCCTCTACCTCGAGAGCCCGCTGCGCCACACGCCGAACAACGACTACCATCCGGTGCCGCTCGTCGGCGCCGCCGAAGGGGCGCCGCCGATCGACCTGGGGCTCTGCGCGCTTCGGAGCACCTCGCCCTTCCACCGGGCCTATCACCGAAACATGCGGGTCGCCGCCTCGTTCTCCGCGAGCATCAAGGTCGACGGCCAGCTCTGGGGGCTCCTGCTCGGCCACCACAGCCGCCCTCGCCACCTCAGGTCGGCGCTCCGTCACGCCCTCAGCGAGCTCGCTCGGGCGGTGGCGTACAACATCCTCCGCCTCAAGGGGATCGAGGCGGAGGAGCCCGCCGAGCACCGGCGCCTACGCCACGCGATCGCTCAGCGGGCCCTCGCGGACGACTTGACCTCGCTCGGCGAGCTCCTCGAGGGTTCACCCAGCCTCGCCGATCTCTTCGGCGCGTGCGGCGTCGTCGTCCTGGAGGGCGAGCAGGTCCGGGGCCGCGGAACGATCCCCTCGCGCGAGGTGAGCCTCCGCCTCCGGGAGCACCTCGGCTCGCTCGACACCCCGATCTACATGACCCAGAGTTTGGCGGTCGACCTCCCTGAGCTCGCCGAGCAGGTGCACTCGGTGGCCGGGGTGCTCGGCGTCAACTTCGGCTCGGGATCGGACGTCTGTGTTCTCTGGATCCGCGGCGAGGAGCCCGAGGAGGTCGTCTGGGGAGGGGCGCCCTCGAAGGACTCGATCGAGGTCGAGGGTCGCCGCTTCCTCCTCCCGCGCCGCTCCTTCGAGCGCTGGGTCGAGACCCGCCGCGGGCTCGCCGCTCCCTGGCCGGACTGGACCCATCGCTCAGCGCTCGACCTCCGCCAGGTCATCCTCACAGCGCTCGCCCACCACGCACGCGCCGCGCTCCAGCGAAACCTCCTGCAGTGGCAGCTCACCCAGGCGCGGACGACCTACCTCTCGACGATGAGCCACGAGCTGCGGACCCCCCTGAGCGCGATCCTCGGGATCATCGAGACGACCGACGCCGAGGCGCTGCCTGAGGGCGTGCGCGCCGACCTGGAGCTCGTCAAGGAGGCGGCGGGGGACCTCAACCAGATCATCGACGACGTCCTCGACTACGCTCGCCTCGAGGTCGGCGACTCGCGCGACCAGTTCCACGCGGCGGCGAGCGACCTCGATCAGACGCTCCGCCGCGCCGTCGACCTGCTCCGGCCGCGGGCCGAGGAGCGGGGCCTGGAGCTCCGCTTTGAGGTCGGCGAGGCCTTGCTACCGATCGAGCTCGACAGCCGCCGGATCACCCAGGTCGTCGGCCAGCTTGTCCACAACGCGATCAAGTACACCGACGCGGGAGAGATCAGCGTCGTCCGTCAGCTCGTGGCGGCCGAGCGGGTGCGGATCGAGGTGATCGACACCGGCGTCGGCCTCGAAGACACCGACGTCGAGTCGCTCTTCGAGGCCTTCTCCCGCGCCAACCTCCGCAAGCACACCCAGCACCGACCGGGATCCGGGCTCGGCCTCGCCGTATCCCGCGCGATCGTCATGGCCCTCGGCGGTGAGATCGGCGCCCACAGCAACCCCGGAGGCGGCAGCACCTTCTGGATCGAGCTGCCTGTGCGCTTCATCGAGGCTGTGCCCAGCGACAAGGCGCCGCCGAAGCCCCCGCCCGTCGCAGACCGGGCGGAGCGCCTGGACCTGCTCCTCGCCGAGGACAATGACGTCAACAGGATGATCATGGCCCGCATGCTCGCGGTCCAGGGATGGTCTGTCACCGAGGTCGCCAGCGGCGGGGCGGCCGTCCAAGCGGCCGCGACCCGTGCCTTTGACGTGATGCTCTTCGATCTGCACATGCCAGACGGCGATGGACCGGACGCGCTGTCGGAGATCCGCCGCGGGCGCGGGCCCTCGGCGAACGCCGCTGCGCTCCTCGTCAAGCCGGTCGACATCGACGGGCTGCGCGACGCTGTCCTCGGCGCGATTCAGCCGGCGTAGAGGTCTCGCGCCACTACGCGGGCCTCTCACCGCTCCAACAGATCCGGGCGGCCGACGCCTCCGGCTCCGCCGCGACGAGACGGCGATAGAGCGCCGCTGCGGCGGCCGGCCGTCGCAGCGGGTGGGCGAAGACCCAGAGCGTGTCTGGCGAGAAGTACAGATGGCGGGTCGCGTGGTTCCAGGTCCGCAGGCGCCCGGCGTAGCAGAGCGCGCTCGGGCCGATCTCGCCGCGGAGGAGCGCGAGCAGGTCGCTGGCCCAGCACTCGATCCCAGAGGCGAACTCGGCGACCGGATCGGCCGACCCGTCCAAGACGAACGCGCATGCGTGGGGATCGTAGCGGAGCACCATCGCCCCGCCGTCGGCGTCGGTCCGCAGGCGCAGCGCCAGCGCGGGCCGTCGCCCCTCGACGTCCGCCGCGGTCAGCGAGAGGAGCGAGCGGAAGACCGGACCGCCGTAGAGAAAGCGGGCGAAGTCCGCGAGCTCGCAGAGCAGCTCCTCCCGCGCCTCCGCCGACGCCAGCCCGACCTCGCCCGTCGCCGGCCCGTACTCCGCGGCGGCCGCGAGCCCAGGTCGATAGTCTCGAGCCGGCCAGCGCTCCCGCGGCAGCGCGCGGACGAAGGGCTCGGACTCGCGGATCTCCGCCAGCTCGCCGCCGCGCATGGAGAGCGTCATCCCCGGGAAGGCGGCGACGAAGCGGCGCTCCGGGACGATCGCCGCGAGCGCCCCCGCGAGCTCCTCGGAGCCCACCGGAAACACCGCGTGGTTGAGCCACGCGCGCTCCCCCGAGAAGCTCCAGCCGGCGCCGCAGATCGCCCCGACCGCCGGCGGCCCCCACTCACGCTCGACCGCCGCGTAGCGCCGCAGGACCAGGCTCGCCAGGCTCGCCCGATCACTCGCCAGGGCGACGATCTCCGCGCCCAGCCGCTGGTGCGAGGCCGACGAGAAGTTGTTCGCGTAGGTCCAGATCCCGGGCCTTGGCGCCAGCTCCCGGAGGGCGACGAGCATCGCCGGCGGCGGCGGGACGTCGACCGACGAGGCGAGGCTGCCGTCACCGTCGACGTCCCAGAGGACAAAGGGCAAGACCTCCCACTCATCGCCGTGACCACGGCCGCGATGATCGACCGCGAAGGTCCGCAGGTTCAGCCCGCCGAGCCGATGCTCGCGCCCGGGGTGGAGCGGCCGGACCTCAAAGCCGAGCTCGCCGAGCAGACCACGGCCGGCGATCGACGCGGCCGCAGGCAGGTAGATCGGGATCCGGCGATCGAGGCGGAGGAGCGAGGGGATATCAAAGTGATCGTCGTGCTCGTGGGTGAGGAGGACCGCGTCGATCGCCGGGAAGGCCCGCAGATCGACCGCGCGCGGGGGATAGATCGCGCCGACGAGGCCGCCGTGGCCGAAACGATCCGTCAGCAGCGGATCGACGAGGACACTGCTGCCGCCGCCGCGGAGGAGCCAGCCCTGATGCCCGAGGAAGGTCGCTTGAAACACGGCTCTCCTTGAAAAGTCTCGCCGCCGCTCAGGGGAGCGCGTAGCTCCGCCGCTCAGGCGTCTCCGAGTCGTAGAGGACGTCGATCGTCCGCGGGCCGAGCCAGCGGACGGGACCGTGCACCGGGACAAAAGACTCGGACGAGCTCGCCTCCCAGCCGATCTCGAGATCGGCCGGCCTCTCCCCGCGCAGGTAGGCCCGCAGGTGCTCGCGTCGGAGCGCGTGGTAGGGGCCAAAGCGGCCCTGGGCGAGGACGATCCGGGCGCCGTCCGGAGAGAAGATCTCGGTCCGCCAGTCGGAGAAGTGGAGCGTGCCCGCCGGTGAGAAGCGCTCCACGCCCCCGTCCTCCGGGAAGCGAAACCACAGCTCCTCCACCGAATACTCCGCCGGGAAGGGCGACTCGTGGGGCTCATAGCGCACAGGTTCGCCCCACCACTCGGCGACGATCGACCCGTCGGCGCTGCTCCGCTCGATCAGGAGCTCCTGCGGCGGGCTCGGCGGATAGACCCCCGGCACTCGATCTGCCGACGCGGGATCCGACGCGGGATCCGACGCGGGATCCGACTCAGGCCCGACCACCGCGAGCGCAGGCGAGCTCGCCTTCGGGGCCTCGTCCCACGGCGTACACCCGAGCCCCAGGGAGAGCCCGAGGATCGCAGCGCCGCGCCGCGCCCGCCCGCTCATCGACCCGCGCCCGTCTGGTAGGGGCGCTCGTGGAACCACAGATTAAACGCCCACTTGCCGCCCCAAAGCGGCGCTCTCCCCTGATGAAAGCCCTTCGGATCGCGGGTCGTCGTCCCGGGAAAACAGTTGTGGAAGATCAGGAGCCGACCGCGGCGCGCCTCGACGTCGAGGCCTAGCCGGGGAAAGCCGGTCTCACCGCCAGGATCGACGTCGCTCAGGTAGGCGAGCGCGGTGATGAGGCGCTGCCCCCCCCGCGCCGTGTAGCGTTGCCCCTTCTCGGTGGTCAGGTCGTAGGCGTCGTAGTGCGGCAGGTACTCTTGACCGGCGGCGTAGTGGATCACCTGCAACGCCTCGGCGTGGTCGAGCGGCATGCCGACGATCGTCGCGATCCGCTCGGACACCGCGAGGATCTGCTCGTCCGTGCCGTGGCGGACCCAGGTCCGGGTGTTGGAGCGGCCGGTGCTGACCCGCACCCCGTCGGTCCCGCTGACCCGCGCTTGGTCCATCTTCGGCCGCGCGACCTCGACGATGTGGGCGCACTCCTCGGGGCTCAGGATCCCGTCGAGCACATGGACGAGCGGCGCCTCCGAGAGCCGCTGACCGCCGTCAAAGTCACGCTTGAGTGTGCTCGTCGCCCCCATCGTCGACCCGAGGATAGCAGGCTCTCCGCCGACCGTACGCCACCTCAACCGGCGGCCTCGTCCGCCCCCTCGTCCGCCCCCTCGTCCGCCCCCTCGTCCTCAGTCCAGATCATCACCTTCGACCGCCCTGCCCGCTCCGCCGCGACATGAAAGAGCAGAGGGATGATCATCAGCAGACATGACCCGCCCGCCAGCAGGAAATGCCAGGTGTAGCCGAGCCTCGCCGCCGCGTAGCCGCTGAGGGCCGCGACCACCCCCGACGAGAGGACGTAGACGCTCGCCTGGATCGTGTACTCGGTCCCCGCCATGCCCTTGCGGCAGGCGTCCATCATCAGGGTGAAGAGGGTGACCGTCACCATGCCGCCGACGAAGTGCTCGACGATGCACAGCCCGTAGAGGAGCACCATGTCGAGCTCGCCGACGGTCGCCAGCGCATAGCCGGCGACCGCCACCGCCTGCATGAGCCCGAAGATGAGGAGCGCCCGATAGCGTCCCAGACGGCCGACGAGCACCCCCCCCGCCAGCGCCCCGAGGAGCCCCGCGACAAACCCCGCGGTCCCTGTCAGCCAGCCGATCGCCTCCAGGTCGAGGCCGCGGTCGATGAAGAAGGGCCGGAGCATCGCGGTCGCGAGGTGTTCTCCTGCCTTGTAGGCGGCGATCACCGCGAGCCAGCGCAGCATCCCCGGACGGCCGAGAAAGTCGACGAGGATCGCCCTCCCGAGGCGGGTCGGCGGCGTCTCCTCGGGGACGGTCGGCGGCTCGCGGTAGCGGGCGATCGGCAGGGTCGTCAGGAGGATCACCGCCGCCATCAGGACGAAGATCATCGACCAGCCGAGGCGCTCGTAGGCGATCAGGAGAACGCCGCCGCCGAGGATCATCCCCAGGCGATAGCCAGCCACCTGGATCCCGTTGCCGAGGCCCCGCTCGTCGTGATCGAGGATCGTCACCGCGAGCCCGTCGGTGGCGATGTCCTGGGTCGAAGCGACGACGTTGAGCGCGAGGACTCCGAGCAGGACAGGCGTCAGGCCCGAGCTCGGGTCGATCCCCGCGAGGACGATCAGGATCACCACCGCCGCCCCCTGGAGCGGGAGGATCCAGCTCCGCCGGCGACCGAGGCGGCCCGAACCGTAGCGATCCACGAGCGGCGCCCAGAGGAACTTCAGGCCCCACGGCAGGGCCAGGAGGGACGCCAGGCCGATCTCCTCGAGCGAGACCCCCCGCTCCCGCAACATCGCCGGCAGCGCCTGCGTAAAGAAACCATAGGGCAACCCCTGCGCCAGGTAGAGCGAGGTGAGGAGCCCTAGCTTTCGGACCATCCCCGAGTCTCCCAGACGCCGCCCCCGAGGACAACGCCGAGCGCGAGGCACGGCTTCATCGTCGCCGCGTCGGCCCTGCGCAGCGGCTCACGGGCAGCAGCTCTCGGAGGCGCTGCACTTCGCCGCGCGCTCGCGGTAGTCGATCACTCGCCCCCCCCGATCGAGCTCGACATCACAGCAGCGGACGAGCGCGCGCCGGAGCATCGCCCGCCCGCGCTGCACCCGAGACTTCAAGCCCGAGTGGGAGAGGCCGAGGCGCTGCGCGGCCTGCCTCTGCGTCAGCCCCTCGAGCTCGACGAGCGTCAGCGCCTCGCGGTAGGGACCGGGCAGGGTCTGGATCGTCGCCGCCAGCCACAGCCCGAGCTGACGGTTCTGGATCGCCGTCCCCTCGGACTCGAGATCCGGCCCCGCGTCGACCGCACGCTCGAGGTGCTCTTCAACGTCGACGTGGTCGCTTCGCTCCGGGCGCCCGTCACCGCGCCGATAGTGATCGGCGACGACGTTGCGGGCGATCTGGAAGACCCACCCCGCCACGCGCTCCCCCTCCCGGAGCTCACCGACGCCGCGATGGACCCGGAGGAACACCTCCTGGACGAGGTCATCGGCGGTCGCGCTGTCGCCCGTACGCGCCCGCATAAACCCGGTCAGCGCCCCCGCGAAGCTGCGGAAGAGGGCATCGGCCGAGAGGGCGGGTTCGGGCTGCGGAGCGTCATTCATCGGCGTATCTCAGAGTCTCGCACAGGAGCCCGCGGCGAGTCGTCCCATCGGCGTAGGCCCGCGAAGGCCCGCGAAGGCCCGCGTCCACCCGAGGCTCCAGGATCGATCGGGCAGACCACGCCCAGGCGTCAGCGCGACGCCTGGGCGTCGCCCTCAGGAGCAGCAGCTCGGCGCACAACAGGGCTCCGACGCCTCCTCCGAGGCCGGCGCGTCGGCCTCCGCCGCCGCCGGGTCGATCTCCGCCGGGACCGGCACCTCGTCGTCGACGCTGTCCTCCGTGACGACAAAGACCTCCCAGCGATGGCCGTCGGGATCGCTCGCCCAGACCTTGTCCTGGACCGCGTAGCAGCAGCTCACCTGCGCCTCCGTCCAGGTCGAGAAGCCCGCGGCCTCGATCCGCTCCTTGGCCTCGAACACCGCCCCGGTCGACTTCACCTGGATCCCGAAGTGGCGCGGCCCCTGCTCGACCGCCGGCCACTCCCCTCCGTTCAGCGTGAAGTTCACCGCCGGGTCCTCCACCTCGAACTTCGCGTAGCCCGCCCGCACCTTGCTCGGCGCCTGACCGAAGAGCGTCCGGTAGAAGGGCAGCGAGCGCTCGACATCCTTCACCGCGATGGCGACATGGAGCCGGGTCGGCGTCGGAAAGTCGACCGCGGACTCAAGGCCCGGGCGCTCGCTGGAGGATGTGATCGATGAGGAGGACTGTGCAGCGGTAGTCATGTTTCTCTGGGCCTTTCGGCAGCGTCTATCTCCAAGGACGCCGCCTCCCCCCAGACGGACGCAGAAAAGATCGCCCCCCAGAACAATTTCCGCGCGCCACCGCCCCTCCCCCTCACTCATCACGCCCCCGCGAATGACGGAAACGCCCGAACCCACAGCCCCTCGGCAACGCTCCAGCCCCCATTCACGGGCTCCCCCATCACGGCCTGGAGGGCTTGCCTGCCAAGCGCGAGGGCCCCGCGAACCAAAGAGAAACCCACTCAAACCGATCTCTCCGCAAAGACGCTCCAGCCCCCATCCGCCGGCTCACCCACCACGGCCTGGAGGACCTGCCGATGGGTCGGGCGAGGAGGGCCCCACGAATGCGTCTAGGACGTGCGCTCTGTGGAGTGCCTCAGTGGTCCAGAGGCCGATCACCCCCCACGGTAACGCCTCAACCCACGGACGCCGGCTCACCCAAGACGGCCTGGAGGACCTGCCGATGGGTCGGGCGAGGAGGGCCCCGCGAATGCGTCTAGGACGTGCGCTCTGTGGAGTGCCTCAGTGGTCCAGAGGCCGATCACCCCCACGGTAACGCCTCAACCCACGCACGCCGGCTCACCCAAGACGGCCTGGAGGACCTGCCGATGGGTCGGGGGAGGAGGGCCCCGCGAATGAGTCTAGGACGTGCACGGGCCGCCCCGAGAGGGGAGGCCCGTGCACGCTTCCGACCTGTCTGAAAGAGTGGGGCCCTCCTCTCCCGGCCTACGCCACAGCCTCCGCCTCTCCCCCTAAGGCCCTCCGCACCAAGCACCGGAGCGCCGAACGCATCAGCCCACGAATCACCCCACGAATCACCCAACACTCGCCGATAACCTCGCTCGCAAGCTCACAGCAATCGATCGGGGATCAACCCTAGCGGATCAACCCTAGCGCCTACCTCCGGCCTAGCTCTCAGCTCTCCGGAGGCATCACCAAGTCAACCCCAGCGCTGTGACAGCCAAGACACCCCGGCGCATCGACCTCCGCCACAGTAGGCGCCGCGCCCTCGTCAAAGCTGAACACCTCGTACCAGAACCATCCGCGCTCGTCCTCATCCTCAGCGGGCGACGCCCCACCCCCTCGCAACGCCTCGCCCTCCCCGACCTTGACCATCAGCGCGAGCCCCCTCGGGGTCACGAGATCCGCCTCGTAGAGCTCCCGGACCGCGGCCGCCCCGAGCGGGTGCTGCTCTGCCTCGGCCTCGAACGACGCCGCGAGCAGCGGGTTGAAGAGCACCCTCGCGCCGCCGTGCTCGTCCGTCCTGTGCACCGCTGAGCGCGGCTCCCAGTCCAGGTACCCGCCAGCGCGCAGCCACCGGCCGATCGCCTCGGGATCTGTCGGCGGACGATCGCTGCGCTCGGGCTCCGCATCGCCGCTCCCCCGCGCGACCTCATCCCCCTCCCGCACAGACGTCGCGCTGACAGGGACCACCTCCGCATCCACCCGGTCGGCGACCGGGAGCGCCTCCGAGCTCTCCACCCCCGACGGACCGTCGACCCACGCGCTCGCCGCAGGATCACAGGCGAGCGCGACCAGGAGAGCGACGCAAGAAGGCGCCCTCCTGGGCCGAGCTCCCCGCCCGGCCACGCCTGGCGCCCCTCTCACTCCGGCGCTCCGCCCTCGATCCAGTCGAGAAGGAGCTGGCCGTCCGCGTCGCTCAGCCCCGTGCTCCCCTCCGGCATCTTCGGCGCGCAGGGCTCCATCCCCCCGTCGAGCGCCATCGGCCGCGCGCGGTACCAGAGCACGCTCTCGTCGGGGGCGCCCGGGACCACCCGGACCGTCACAGCGCACATGGGCGCGGCGGCGTCGACCTCGACCAGGTTGGCGTAGCTCGTCGCCTCATCGGTCATCAGCAACCCTCCCGCCCCTCCGCCGTGGCAGTAGCCCGCGTTGCAGCCGTTGGGGAGGATGATCTGCTCGTAGATGTCGGTGAAGGACGGGCCCTCGACGCCGGTGTCGGCGGTCGTCCCCTCCGACGAGGAGCTCTCGTCGGTCGTCGCGCTCGCGTCGGTCGTCGCCGTCGTCGCGTCCGCCGTCGCCGTCGTCGCAGTCGCGGTCGTCCCCGTCATCCCCGTCATCCCGGTCGAGCTGCCCCCGTCGCTCCCGCTCGCCTCCGTCGCCTCCGTCGATCCCGACGCCGTCCCGCTCGGGTCGCTCGTCGTCATCGTGCTCTCGGAGGCGCTCGCGACCTCCTCCCCAGAGCAGCCCGCCGCGGTCAGGAGCGAGGCGAGGAGCAGGCAGCAGGAGCGGCGAAGACGCGGGGAGTGAGCGGTGTTCGTGGTCATCAGGGTCCGTATCGGTCAGGGGGTGAGCACAGGCCGAACGTGTCGATCTGCGGCGAATCGCTCCACCGTAGGAGCAGCGCCGGGACACCGTCAAATTCTAGATTCTGTACACCGGTGCGTAGGATCGCTTCACAATCCCCACGGACGTCCGCGCCGGGATCAACGCTGACTGAGACCGCCCGCAAGACGACGTCAAGCGCCGGGGCGGATCGAGCCCGAGCACGCACTGACCTGTCCCACGGGCCCGTCGAGGCCCCGACGAGACCCCGACGAGGCCCTAGCCGATCGGCCGCAGGCGGCTCATCAAGGGCTCCAGCAGCTTGCCAAGCCCCTTGCCTCGATCGCGGCGGACCATCGAGCTCGCGGTGAAGAGGGCGAAGGACACGTAGTCGTAGAGCACCTCCTTGAGGAAGCGCTCGACGCTGCCGCCGGCGGCGACCATCTCCGCGTTGCGGACGACCTTGACCGGATCGAAGGAGCCGTTGTCGTAGGGCCCAGCTCCGTCGAAGAGCATCTCGTAGATCCCGTCGGCGAAGGACTCGAGGTTGGTGCGCAGCACCGTCCCACGACCGGCGGAGTCCGCCTCCTGGTGGATCTGCAGGAGGGCAGCGTTCGCCGCCCCGACGATCTCGACCGCGCCGCCCTTGGTCGCCGGCGGTCGCATCTCCACGACCTTGCTCTGGAGGAGCTGAAAGACGCTCTTGGTCGTCTCGAACTCGCCGAGGCCCAGCGCCCGCGACAGCTCGAGGACCGAGAGCTGACCGTCGATCATCTCCCAGAGGGGCCGCAGCGCGACGTCCGAGGGCTCCTTGCCCGGGAGACAGACCGGGATGTAGTCGTTCGACGGGATCCGCTGCGCGAAATAGCGCATCTCGTCCATCTGCGTCACGCCGTCCATCAACATCGCGTTGATGCTGCCGTTGTGGCGGAAGGCCAGGTCCGCGTCGTCGAAGCCGTCGAGGAAGCAGAACATCCCGTCAGCGACGCTCATCAAGGAGATGACGATCTGCTCGACCTGCTTGCCGAGGTAGGCGTAGACCTGGCTGCGCTCCAGGATCCCGAGCTCGACCGCCGCCGAGCCGAAGAGCTCCCCGCCGCGGACCCGCTCCATCACCTGCTCGTACTGCTCCTCTTCGATCACGCCGAAGCGGAAGAGCACGCGGCCGAGGTGCTCGTGGGCGACGTTGGTCCGGGCGCCGACGACGTTGCCGGCGTCGACGTAGACGCTGCGGTTGTCGACGCCGACCCGGACGTTGAGCTCGCCGCGCCAGCCGGTCTGGGCGAGGAGCGCGAGCACGTCGCAGAGCGTGCCGGGACCGGTGATCTCGCCGGCGATCCGGACGACCGCGCCGTCCTCCGCGTCACGCCGGCCGTCCTGGCCGGTGTAGCGCATGAAGACGACATGGTCCGGCGTCGGCAGGAGGCGAAAGCCGCCCTGCTTAGCCCGCAGCCGCGCGGCCGCCAGCTCCCCCACCGGCTCGATGTTCCCGTCAGCGTTGATCCAGACCAGCTCGTCCTGTGCGCTCTTCATCAAGCCTCGCCCCCCGCGTAGCCGCGACTTGCGGCCCATAGCGTCGTATCATCGCCGCCGACGGGCCCGCAAGCGTACAGCCCCGCCCCCGGGCGCCCTCGGCCGCCCTCGGCCGCCCTCGGCCCTTGGGGCGAGCGAGGCTGAGCACCGTCGCGCGACCACCGGCAGCCGCAGCCCTCGCTGGAGCGCTGAGCCGGCCGCACGAACGACGTCGCCTCGGCGACCAGGAGCGCCGTGGGCCGCGGCCGCAGCACGACGTGCAGCCGAGGGGTGACCGAGCCGCGGAGGCTCGCCCACTTTTCGTTGAAAATCGGGGGGGCAGCGCCGATGATTCGCGCCCCCGCAGAGCGAAGAGTCCGCGTTGGCCAAGAGCACCAAGAAGACCCTAGAGAAGCTCCGCTCCCTCGCGGAGCCGGAGAGCAACACCAGCGCGAAGGAGCTCTACGAGCGGGTCGAGCCGGCGCTCAGGAGCCACCACGCGACGCTCCTCGGGGCCTTTCGCGAGTGGGCGCCGGCCATCGATGAGGTCCCCAAGTTCAAGCCCTTCGGCGAGCCCCAGGTCGTCCACGTGATGGCGATGGCCACCGCCCTCGTCGTCACCGACGCGGCCGGCGAAGCGCCGCTCCCGGAGTGGTTTCTCCCCTATCTCCAGCTCATCCCCTACCTCGAGATCTACGACTGCTTCCCGCCCTGTCAGCGGGCCTGCGCCCTCCTGCCGCCGACGATGCTCCGCGAGGCGATCCTCGGCGCGCAGGAGAGGTGGTCGCACACCAACGCCATCGCCCTCCTCTCGTGCATCGCCGACGACGCCGAGACCGTCACCGAGGTCGTCCGCAACCTCAGCGTCGGCGAGCGCCAGACCGAGGACATCAGCCAAAAGCTCCACTACATCGGCGCGCCCCTCCTCGCCGCCGCCCAGGCGGTCTGGGCCGACGACCTCTGGAAGTACCGCGCGCTCGCGCTGCTGATGGCGCTCCAGCGCCTCGGGCTCCCCGAGAGCGCGGGCCTCTATGTCCGCGCCCTCGGCCACAAGTCCAAGCCGGTCCAGGCCTGCGCCCAGACCGGCCTCGCCGACCTCGGCGGCCGAGCTCGCGCCGCCCTCGAGGCCGGGACAAAGGCCAAGAAGAAGGCGGTCCGCGGGTTTTGCAGCGATACGCTCGCGCGCCTCGGCCCCGCGGGCGACAGCGAAGACGCAGAGCCCCCCGCGACGACCGGCTTTCAGGGCCTGCCGCCGGAGGAGCGGACCCGCATGCTCGGTCGCATCGACGCGGTCCGCGAGCAGGAGAAGCTGCGCCCCGCGCTCTTCAAGGAGATGGCCGCAGCGCCGACCCTGTGGTTTGAGGCGATGGTCGAGGTCCTCGGACAGTCGGTCGGCCGCGATGACATCCAACACCTGATCGCCGCCGCTCTGCGCAATGCCGCCTTTCGCGAGCACGTCCCCGCCTTTTGGAGCGTCTACCTCCGCTTCCTCGCCCGCCACAACATCAGCGACAGCTACAACCAATGGCAGCTGATGAAGCACGTCTCGGGGATCCCGAGCGACCTCGACCCCGCGATCTATGAGCAGGCCTACCTCGGCGCCGCGGGGCCCTTCACGGTCAAGCTCCTGCCCCACTACTTCGCCCACGTGCGGCCCGCGAGCGCGGCCTTGGTGGTCCAGGCGCTCAAGCACAGCTCGAAGCCGGTCCGCGCCGCCGCGGTCACGGCCGCCTCCAGCCTCACCGAGAGCGTCGAGCCGCTCGTCGGCCTCCTGGGCGAGCGCAAGAAGGCGACCCGCATCGCCATCGGCCAAGCCCTCTGTATCGCCGACAAGGAGCTGGTCGCGCCGCACCGAGAGCAGCTCGAGCTCGCCCTCGCGAAGGAGAAGGTCGACGAGGTGCAGGACCTGGTGAGGACCGCCCTCGCCCGCCTCTAGCCCTGAAATACGCGCTGATGCTAGGAGTCCTCGAAGAGCCGCCCGCCTTATTCCGAGTATCGGCGGAGCTGAGGGCTGAGCGAGGGCCGCGAGAGCGCGCGGGACCTTTGCCACGGTCTGCTAGCGCTCGATCTGCCGGCCGATCCGGCGCAGGAGCCAAGCTCCGTAGCCAACGCTGAGGGCGAGGCCGCAGGCGATGGCGGCGAGCGAGGCCAGCCCCGCGAGCTCGCCGGAGAAGATCCGCAGCGCCCAGGCCCCCGGGAGCAGGAGCGCGGCGCTCCACCAAGGGCCGCCGACGACCGCCGCCAAGAGGGGCACGAAGACCATGAGCGAGCCGAGCTTGGCCATCGCCAGCCCCTCGACCTTGTTGCTGGCGAAGGCGACGAGGAAGAGCGCCAGGAGCGGAGCCGCGAGCGACGATAGGAGGATCGCCGCTGCGACCGGGACGACGCCCGGGGCGACGAGGCCGGCGCAGAGATGGACGGCCACCGCGACCAGGATCGCGAGCACCGTCGGCAAGACCAGCCGATAGCGGATAAATCCGCCCCGGCCGAGCGGCGTCACCTCGATCGCCGCGAGGATCTTCTCGTCGCGCTCGTCGAGGAGGAGGAAGCCGACGACCCAGCCGATCATCATCCCCGGCGTGACGAGGAGAAAGGCGGCGATGTGCAGGCGGTAGAGCTCGAGGTCGACCCAAGGCGCGGCGAGCGAGGCGAGGTCGCCAAAGCCGAAGCGCAGCCCCAGGGCGAAGACCCAGGGCAGGAGCGCCGAGGCCCACAGCGGCGGCTCGCGGGCGATGTTGCGGGCGTCGGCGGTGAGCAGGGCGCGAAGGCGGCTCATCGTCCGCCGCCGATCACGAAGCGTTCAAACCACCGCAGCGCCAGGAGAAAGGCCGCGCAGGTCCAGGCGAGGAGGAGGACCACCGCCCCTAGCACCTCCAGGGGCGCGAGCGGGGCTCCGCCGAGGCCCGCGTCGATCAGCGCCAGCCCGGGCGCCGCGGGCAACCAGGCGAGGAGCGGGTGGCTGACGAGGCCGACAAACTCGACGATCGGGGCGATGAGCGGGAGAGAGAGGAGCGCCCCGCCGAAGAAGTAGCGGTTCACCGTCGTCAGGCGCGAGCCGATCGCGACCGCGAAGAAGGTGATCATCAAGGAGGTCAGGGCCACCCCCGTGAGCATCAGCGGCGCCGAGGTCGGGACTACTCCAGCGCCGATCGCCAAGGCCAGCGATGAGAGCAGCGCCAGCAGGGTCAGGCTTATCCCCTTCGCGGCGATGTACTCGCCCGCCCGCAGCGGGCCGACGAAGAGTGCGTCGAGCGCCCCATCGCCGCGCTCGAAGAGCATCAGCCCGCCGAGGAAGAAGAAGCCGAGCACGGACGGATCGATGTAGATCATCAGCGCCGTCGCCGAGCGCTGGAGATCAGGCGCTAGGCCGCCGAGCACGAGCACGTAGACCGCGACGAGCACCGCGTAGACCGCGTAGAACCCGGCGCGCCATTGGAGGCGGACATCGTGGCGGACGCAGCTCGCGAGCCTCATCGCAGGGCCCGCCCCGTCGCCGCGACGAAGACATCCTCGAGCGTCGCCTCCTGGCTGTGGATCGACTCGACCTGGCCAGCCTCGAGGAGCGCGAGGAACTCACGGTTCGCGCCGAGCCCCGCCAAGGGAAAGGAGCGGGTGACCAGAGCGCGGTGTCCGGCTCCTTCTTCTTCAAGCCCTCGCCCCAGCCCTCGTCCCAGCCCTCGTCCCAGCCCTCGCTCCTCCCATGTCCCTGGCCCCTGTCCCGGCCCCTCGCGAACACCCTCCCCGCCAGCGTCGGCGGCGAGCTCGACCCGCACCTGCCGGCCCCCCCCGAGGCCCGCCAGCATCAGCTCCCGCGGCCGCCCGCTCGCCGCCAGCGCGCCGTCGGCGATAAAGGCGACCCGATCGCAGAGCTCCGCCGCCTCGTGCATGTTGTGGGTGGTCAGGAAGACCGTCGCCCCGCCCTCGCGCAGCTCCTGGACCATCCCGCGCAGGAGCTTGGCGTGGGCGGGATCCTGCCCGCTCGTCGGCTCGTCGAGGAAGAGCAGCGTCGGCCGGTGGAGCAGCGCCCGGCAGAAATTCAGGCGCATCTTCATCCCCTTCGAGAAGGTCGCGACGCGCTCTTCTGCGTGGGAGCCGAGCCCGACCCGCTCGAGCAATCGCATGGGCTTCACCGTCGGCCCGCGGTAGAGGCCGGCGAAGAAGTCCAGGTTCTCGCGCGCGCTCAGCTTGGCGTAGAGGTTCGGCACCTCGAAGACCACGCCGATCCGCTCGCGGTAGTCCGCCCCGAGGCCCGACACCTCGTCGCCGAAGACCCGAAGGCCGCCGCCGTAGCCCCGCAGGCTGCCGATCAGCAGCCGCTGGGTCGTGCTCTTCCCCGATCCCGAAGGCCCGAGAAAGCCGAAGATCTCACCCCTGCGGACGCTGAAGTCGAGCCCGTGCAGAGTCTCGCTGCGGGCCCCCGGGTAGGTGTAGCGCAGCCCCTGAGCCTCGATCGCGATCCCGCCGCTGGCCCCGACCCAGGCCCCGCGACTGCGACCGCTAGCGGGGCCTACCGCGCCTACCACAACACACTCACCTCCCCTGCCGACCGCGCCTGCGCCCCGCTCCGCACCACCGTTGCCGTCCTCGCTCATGTCCCGCCCCCCTCTTCATCCCTACGACCCTTGGCGACCAACGCCTCCGCGACCCCGGAGACCAAGAGATCGACAACCCCGGCGAAGCGATCGTCGCCGATCAGATCGCGGTGCAGGTTCATCGCCACCAGCGCCCGCGAGATCGCGGCCACGTTCTCGAGGTCGGCCCCCCCGATCACGCCCTCCGCCTCCCAGCCGCGCAGGAGGTCGACGAAGAAGGACTGGTCCTCGGCCACGTGCGCCGCGAGATCCTCCGGCGGGAGCTTGCGCATCAGGCTCGCGAGCTCCGCCGGATCGCTGAGGAGCTGGACCAGCGGCAGCTCGCGGAGGAGCTCGAGCTGGCGGGTGAAGTAGCGCTTCACCATCACCAGCGGAGTCTCCCGCAGGGCGTCGAGCTCGGCGACAAAGGCCGCTCGGATCGCCGGCTCCTCCGCCGCATGAACCGCGAGGAAGAGCGCCTCTTTCGACGGGAAGAAGAGATAAAAGGATCCCTTGCCGATCCCCGCCGCCGCCGCCAGCTCGCCGATGTTGGTCCGGCGCAGGCCGAAGCGACGGAAGTGCTCCCGACCGACCGCGAGCAGGCGCTCCTGGATCCGCGCTCGCTCCTCTTCGTCAAACCCCTTCGGCATCGGGGGGAACCATATGACCAGAAAGGTCATATGGTCAAATAGAAACACGCGGCTTGTATCGCCGATTATCGCGGCGATGGCCACAATCGCGCGATCCCCCGCCGCCTAGAACTCGACGACGGCGCCGGCCCAGGTGAAGCCAGCCCCAAAGGCCGCGAAGAGCACCTTGCTGCCGGGCTCCAGCTTGCCCTCGCGCCAGCTCTCCGAGATGCCGATCGGGATCGTCGCGGCGGTCGTGTTGCCGTAGCGCTCGATGTTGTGGACGACCCTGTCGTCGGTGATGCCGAGGCGCTTGGCGACCATCTGGTTTATCCGCATGTTCGCCTGGTGCGGGATAAAGAGGTCGACGTCGTCGACCTTGAGGTCGCACTTGCCGAGGACCGCGTGGGCGACCTCCGGCATCTTCTCGGTCGCCCAGCGGAAGACCTGGCGGCCGTTCATCCGCGGGTAGTGACGCCCCTCGGCGAGCATCCCCTCGTCGAGGCGAGGGATGAACATGCTCGCCGGCGCCTCGACCCAGAGGTCCTGCGCGCCGACGCCGTCGGCGTGGAGCTCGACGGTCTTGATCCCTTGGCCCTCGCGCTTCGCCGCGCCGACGACCACCGCCCCCGCACCGTCGCCGAAGAGCACGGCGACGTCACGGCCGCGATCGGCGAGCTCGATCCCGGTCGAGTGGACCTCGGCGCCGACCACCAGGACGTTGCGGTACATCCCGCCGCGGATCCACGCGTCGGCGACCGACAGGCTGTAGAGAAAGCCCGAGCATTGGTTGCGGACGTCGAGCGCCGGCACGCCGCCGAGGCCGAGCTTATGCCCGAGGAGACAGCCTGAGCCCGGAAAGTAGATGTCCGGGCTCAGGGTCGCGAAGATGATCGCGTCGATATCCCCGACCTCCAGGCCGGCCTGCTCGATCGCCATCTTCGCCGCGGGCAGGGCGAGGTCGCTCGCACCCGTCCCGCTCTCGTCGATGAAGCGACGCTCGCGGATCCCTGTCCGCTGGACGATCCACTCATCGCTGGTGTCAAACATCTGCGCGAGGTCGTCGTTGGTGACCACACGCGGGGGCACGTAGTGCCCCGAGCCCAAAATTGCTGCTCGCTCCTGCATGTGGGGGATTGATACGAAGCGAATGCGCGCGATTTCAAGGGTCTAGGGCCCCCCGAGCGCTCCGCCAATTGTTGCTCTCAGGACCCACAGCAGGACCCCTGCGCCACGATGTGCACACCCCTTCGCGCCCACCTCCTAGGCTCCGTGCAGACCGACGTGCGACCCGGCATACCAGACCGCCCATGGGGAGCAGCTCGCGATGGGCGCGGTCTGTGCGGCGGGACGGAAAGCCCACGGATCACCGGCCCAACACCGGCAAACCCGATCACCCCGCGAGCCCTCCTCTACGCAGCCCAGGACACAAAAAAACCGAGGGCAGGAGTCCTGCCCTCGGTGATGGAGGTAAAGGGGATCGAACCCTTGACCTTCGCGCTGCCAGCGCGACGCTCTCCCAGCTGAGCTATACCCCCAGGGATGTCTCGCCGCTCTCGTGGCGAGGGACGGCTGTGTAACAGCGGATAGAATCTCCGTCAAGCATCTTTTTCCAGGCGACGTGAAGCTGAGGAAAACGCCCCCTGCCCGGCCTTGCACCTGGGGGGAGGCACGGCGCATGCTTAGCCGCCACAGGCCGCGAACATGGACATCACCGAGCTCTTTCAGCAAGGCGGCGCGCTCATGTGGGCGATCCTGGCGGCTTCGGTCGTGGGCGTCGGCGTGTTCCTCGAGCGCATGTGGTCGCTGCAGCGCTCGCGCGTGCACCCCCGCGCCTTCGTCGAGCGGATCCGGGCCCTCGTCGCCAAGGGCAAGACCTCCGAGGCGCTCCTCCTCTGCGAGGAGAACGGGTCGAGCATCGCGATCGTCATGGCCGGGGCCCTGCGGGCCTACGAGAACGCCAACGAGCGCCGCGACATCAAGGAGGCGGTCGAAGAGGTGGGCGCCCGCGAGGTCGCCCATATGGACCGCAACGTCGAGATCGTCGGCGTCATCGCGACGATCACCCCGCTCCTCGGGCTCCTCGGCACCGTCGTCGGCATGATCCAGGTCTTCCGCGAGTTCGTCACCGCCTACGCCTCGGGCGCGGTCGGCCCGGACTCCTTCGCCCAGGGGATCTGGCAGGCGCTGATCACCACCGCTTACGGCCTGACCGTCGCGATCCCGACCCTCCTCCTCTACAGGTACCTCCAGGGCCGCAACAACGCCCTGGTCCTCGAGATGGAGGAGGACGCGATGGGGATCGTCAACCTCCTGGAGGACGGCCGGCGAAACGCAGCCAAGGCCGCCAAGGAGGCCGACGAAGCCCGGAGCGCCCACGAGGCCAAGGGATGAAGTTCCGCAGCGACTCCCGCGGCCTCGCCGCGCGGCGGGGCGCCACCAGCGGGGCCATCGTCGACCTCACGCCGCTGATCGACGTCACCTTCCAGCTCCTGATCTTCTTCCTCCTGACCGCCTCCTTCCGCAACGAGTCGGCCTTCAAGGTCCAGCTGCCGAAGGCCAAGACGCAGGAGCCGGCGACCGAGCAGAACGCGGTGATCGTCAAGATCAGCGAGGCCGGCGAGCTCGAGGTCGACCGCAAGCTGGTCGACATCCGCGAGCTCGAGATCCGCCTGTGCCGCTCGCAGGAGGAGAACCCCGACGGGGTGACGATCAACATCAAGGCCGACAAGAACACCCGCCACGAGCGCCTGGTCCAGGTCATGGATCTCGCGCGCACCTGCGGGATCAAGAAGATGGGGATCCTGAGCAAGGGCTAGGAGCCCGGCGCACCGTCCCGTCGCACGATCCCGTCGCAAAGATCCCGTCGCGAAGATCCCAGCGCGAAGATCCCGGCGCGAAGATCCCGGCGCGAAGATCCCGGCGCACGGAGCTAGGCCGCGACAGCTCGGACACAGCCACTCGCAACGATCGCGAGCTCGCCATCGCAGCGGTGCTTCGCCGATCGCGAGCAGGCTAGCGCCGCATGATCCAGGCGAGGGCTCAGCGCGCATATCGCGAGCCTCGCCGGACCAGAGCGCAAGCGCGCACTCACGCCGCACGCCCCTGCGCGGCCCCTCTCTCCGCTCCGGGAGAGAACCCGCAAATTCCCAGCCAGAGGGCCGTCGCGCGCCGACCTCTCGGGGCTGACGCTTTCTTGGACCATCGGCCCCTCACCAGTAGCTTGGGGTCGCGCCATGCCCTGGCTCAACCGGATCCTCCTCGCGGGTCTCCTCGCGCTCGCCGTAGCGACCTGCCCGCAGCAGGTCTATCGCAGCGCGGGCGCCGACGATCTCGACAGGATCGAGCGCGAGCACGCGTCGCTGGTCCGCAGCAACACCCGCCTGCGCCGAGAGATCGAGGTGATCCGCGCCGAGGTCAACGCCCTGAAGAACGACCCCGATGAGTTCGCCCGGATCGCCCGCGAGGACCTCAACCTGATCCGCCCCGGCGAGATCGTCTTCGAGGTGAGCTCGCTATGACCAGCCACGCTGGCGCCCGCGCCCTCTACACCCTCCGCACCCGCGCCGCCCACTACTGGGGGATGCTGGTGATCGGCGGCGTCTGGGTGCTCCTCGCCGCCGGCGGGCCGAAGCGCGGCGGGGTGGTCCTCGCCGTCCTCCTCACCGCCTACTCGGCAACCCTCCTCCGCGGGCTGCACCGCGCCCTCTACCCGCCGCTTCGGCACAGCGCCGCCAAGAAGGCCGCCGAGGAGCTCGAGCTCGGGCTCCTCCTCCTGACCGCCGTCTACCTCCTCGTCGCCCTCACCGGCGGTCCGCGCTCCTACCTCTACCCGCTGGTCTACGCGCTCGTCTCCTTCCTGACGGTCGTCCACACCCGCAAGCGGATCGCGTTCGCCTGGATCGCCGCGGTCGTCGCCCTCGAGATCATCAGCGGCTACGCCCACGCCCCCGGCCGCGCCTTCGCGGTCGTCACCTATCACCTGAGCTTCATCGGCTTCTTCGCCGTCGGCAACCTCCTGATCTTCGGCGGCTTTGTCCGCCGTCTCCGGGCCGACCACAGCCGCCAGGTCGAGGCCGAGATCGCGCGGATGCGCAGCGAGGCCCGAAACTTCCGCCTCGTCGCCTCGCAGGCGCCGCTCGCCAGCCGCACCCGCGGCCGCGAGGACGAGGAGCTGCAGATCGCCCAGGGCGCGGTCGAGACGATCCAAGAGCAGCAGGAGCATCAGGTCACGCTCCTGCGCCGCGCCCTCGGCCTCCACTCCTGCGCGATCCTCTGGCGCTCCGACGACACCCCGTCGGGCCTCAGCCTGGCGGCGATCGACAGCGCCAGCGACGAGCTCGTCGTCGAGCCCGAGCTCGAGACGGCGAGCGTCCTCGCGGGGATCCTCCGCGACGCTCGCCCGCTCCGCCTCAAGGGGCTGCAGGGCAAGCGAGTGCCGCCCTACTACCGCGCACCGGTCGCGATCACCGACCTCTGCGCCCTGCCGATCTGCGAGGGCGACGAGCTGCGCGGGATCCTCTGCGCTGACCGTGACGACGATCGTCCCTTCGACAAGGCCGAAGAGGCCCTCCTCGCCGAGGCGGCCCAACAGGTCGGCCGCCTCGTCGCCCATGAGCGGGTCTTCGCCACCCTAGAGCGCAGCCGCTACGAGCAGGAGCAGTTCTATCGCGCGAGCGAGCTGCTCGGCTCAGCCCTGACCCCGGGCGATGTCTACGCCAAGACCTTCGCGGCGATCCAGGCGATCCGCCCCTACGACGTCGCCGTCATCTCCAGCTACGACGCCCACGCCCACCACCACAAGGTCCTCGCGGTCGACGGACCCGGCGCTGAGGATCCGGAGAACGGCCGCGCCTGGGGCGACCTCGTCGGCCGCCTCGACGGCCTCGTCTTTGAGGACGGCATGGGCCTCGTCGCGATCGCGGTGAAGAACCGCCTGCCGATGCCGGCCCGCGGCGACGCGGTCGAGGGCGACGCGGTGGTCTTCACCCCGCGGACCCGCCTCAGCCGCGCCCGCTCGCTGCTGATCCTCCCGCTGGTCCACGGCGACCAGATCCTGGGCGCGATCACCCTCGCCTCCTCCCGCGAGCACGCCTTCCCAGACGACACCCGGGAGATGCTCAGGGTCATCTCCTACCAGGTCGCGGTCAGCCTGCAGAACGCTCGCATGTACTCCTCGATGGAGGAGCGCGCGACCACGGACGGCCTCACCGGCCTGACCAACCATCGCTCCTTCCAGGAGGGCTTCGCCAACCTCCACGCCCTCGCCGAGCGCCGCGGCGGCAAGGTCTCGGTGATCCTCACCGACATCGACCACTTCAAGAAGATCAACGACACCTACGGTCACCCCGTCGGCGACGCGGTGCTCAAGCGGGTCGCTGCGATCTTCAGCGGTCGCTCGCGCAAGGTCGACATCGTCGCCCGCTACGGCGGCGAGGAGTTCGTCCTGGTCCTCCCCGACACCGACGCCCGCGGCGCGGAGATCTTCGCCAACAAGCTGCGGGAAGAGATCGGCGCCCAGACGATGACCGCCGAGCAGGGTCAGTTCCAGATCACGATCTCGATGGGCGTCGCCGAGTATCCGAGCGACGGCATGAGCTGCTCAGAGCTCATCGAGCGCGCCGACCAGGCCCTCTACCATTGCAAGAACAACGGTAGGAACTGCGTCGTCCGCTGGTCTGCTGCCAAGGGCGCCTAGCCGCCCGTGGCAGAAGAACCATCGGCTCTCGCGCCGCACTCGTCGGCCCTCTTAGCTTCGACGAAACGCCGCTGTACCGGGCTTTGCTGCAGGTTTCGGCGCGTTCGAGAGGGGCGACGAGGGCAAGCGAAAGCGCGCGAGCCGAGCCGAGCCAGGCCGAGCCAGGCCGGGACGCGTCGCCTGAGCGCGCGTCTCGATCAGCGCTGAGCACGACGAACGGGCGCCGCCCGGAGGCGCCGCCCGTCTGTCTTCGTACACCCAGCCCCTAGAGGCAGCTGGTCTTGAACTGCGAGAAGCAGGCGTTCTGCTGCGAGAAGGCGTAGAAGCCGACCTGACCGTTCGGGAAGGTGTCGTCCATGAACTCCTTCTCCGCGACGACCACCATGTTGTCCTCGCGGATCACCTTGACCGTGAAGCCCATCGGCGTGTGGGTGAGGTCGAAGATGTAGGGGATGTTGTCGAGCCAGCCCACGTTCGAGAACTCGTCCTCGTCCGCCAACGTCACCGAGTTCATGGTGTCGTTCGGATCGTGGAAGTCCGCGCAGGTCAGCGGAGCGTTCATCACGTCCTTGACCTCGATCCGCTTGACGATGATCCCCGCCCGGCCGGACTGCGGCGAGTCATTGCCGCAAAAGCCGAGCTGGTTCCCCTGCTTCCAGCCCATGAAGTAGAACTGCTCAGGCTCCATGGTCATCTGGTCGAAGGGCTGGATGCCCCACAGGAAGCCGACGTAGTCGTCGTCGGCCCCGGTCTTGATCTGGAAGCGCCCCTGGATGTTCGCGTTGTCCAGCGACCAGCCGCAAAAGCGGGCCGTCGGCGTCGAGTTGCTGAGCTGGCACAGCTCGCCCGGGTTCGGGTTCCAGTTCCAATTGACCGCCGGAGCGCCGCCCCACGCGAAGTTGGTGATCTTGCAGGAGACATCGTCGAGCACCAGCGCCGCGTCCTTGATGAAGACCGAGACGTTGTCGCTGGCCATGTCATTCTGACCGTCGGTGACCGTGACCGTGTAGGTCGTCGCCCCCGCCGGCGTCGCTACCGGGTTGTCGATCTTCGGATCGTCGAGGGAGTCCGCCGGGGTCCAGTCCCAGGCGTACACACCATCGCCGCCCATCGCCACCGCCTGGAGCTGAGCCATCGCCCCCTGATCGATGCAGACCGACTCGCCGGCGTCGACGGTCAGCACCTCGATGCAGGCGGCCTTCTCCTCGTCGCAGCCGAACTCGCAGGTCTCCTCGAGCTTCGAGCCGGTCCCGCTCATGTTGCAGATGTGCACGTTCTCGTCGAGACAGAAGAGCTGGTCCGGCTCGCAGTCGGCACAGTTCGCGACCACCTCGGCGTCGGTGTCGTTGCAGTCGACGCCTGGGACCACGCCGTCCGGCGGGTTGTCGTCGCCGAAGCCGTCGTCGTCGACGTCGCGCATGCACTCCAGGTTGTCGACCTCGTTTTGCGCCGCACCCGGGAAGGTGAACTCGTTCATATCATCGCAGTCGGTGCCGGGATCGACCCCGCCTGGCACGTCCACGTCGCCCCAATCATCGCCGTCCTCGTCCTTCATGCAGGCCTCGGGATCGTCGTTCGGCGCCGCGCCGGGGAACGTGAACACGTTGTCGTCGTCGCAGTCCTCACCGGGGACAGCTCCGGGCGCCGGGTCCATGTCGCCGAAGCCGTCGCCGTCCTTATCGGTCTTGCACTCCATGCCCTCCTCGTTCTCGGCGGCGCCGGGGAAGGTGGCGGAGTCGTCGTCGTTGCAGTCCATGCCTGGGTCGACGCCGTCCGGCGGCATCGTGTCGCCCCAGCCGTCCTCGTCGGCGTCCTCCATGCACGCCTTCTCGTCCTCGAGCTCCGCAGCGCCCGGGAACGCGAACTCGTTGCTGTCGAGGCAGTCTGTCCCGGGGACCACGCCCGGCGCAGGGTTGGGCTCGCCCCAGCCGTCGCCGTCCTTGTCGGTCATGCACGCGTCGGGATCCTCGAGCTCCGCCGCCCCCTTGTAGGTGTCGGGGTC
>JAUHWG010000038.1 GCA_030424595.1 Polyangia bacterium | reverse complement strand
CTCGTCGATCCCCTCGGTCGGCGCCTGGACATCGAAGCCCATCACCGCCTGGAGGTTGTCGCAGGCGGTCTTGAGCGTCAGCTCGGTGAAGCCTCCGCCGTCGGTCTCCATGTCGCACTGGACCTCGAAGGGCTCGATCTCCCCTTCGCCGTCGACGTCGATCGTGTAGGCGCCGCTGCCGGCGTCCGGATCCGCGGCGAGGATCGCCTTGCAGCTCGCGAGGATCGCACAGACGCCCTCGTCGCAGATGCCCATACCGCAATCCTCAGAGTCCCCGCAGACGGCCCCGAGATCGCAGGCGTCGCAGCTACCGCCGCAGTCGACGTCGCTCTCGTCGCCGCTCAGGATCCCGTCATCGCAGGCCGGCGCCGCGCAGAGGCTCGTGCAGTCGTCGGTCTCGTCCCCGTTGCCGTCGTCACACTCCTCCACGCCGGCCTGGACCTGACCATCGCCGCAGACCGCCGCCACGCAGTTGCTGAGGCAGGCGTCCGACTCGTCGTCGTTGCCGTCGTCGCACTCTTCGCCGTCGTCGACGTTGCCGTCGCCGCAGGTGGGACCGCCGGTCATCACCCCTGTCGTGTCCGTCGTCGAGTCTGTCGCGTCCGTCGTCGTATCGGTCGTCGCGTCGGTCGTCGTGTCCGTCGTCGCGTCCGTCGTCGCGTCCGTCGTCGTGTCCGTCGTCGTCCCGGTATCGCTAGAGGCGCCGCCGCTCCCGCTCTCCGTCTCGCTCTCGCCGACCGTCGCGTCGCTCGTGCCGGTCGTCGAGCTCGAGCTCGAGTCGCTCTCGCTGCCGGTCGAGCTCTGGCTCTCACCGACCGCCGTGTCATCGCCGCTACAGCCGCCGACCGCACATACCAAGCCTAAAGACATTACCCATTCAAGGTTCTTCTGTACTAACACCATGGGCCAAGCCTATCGATGCGCAGAGGTCGGCCCCCGGGATTCTGCACGACATTTTTCGGCCAATGCGCGGACTGGCGCCAGCCTCCGCCCATTGCAGTGATCTTCCCCTAGAGCCATATAAAGATATCTCGCGGCCGAAGGTCCGGCTATTCACAGGTAGACCTATGCATGCGAGGACCCGAGCTCGGCCCCTCGTACGGATGAGGCGGTGAGCGCCCCCTCGACGCAGCGTCGGATCGACCAATCGCTGTCCGCGACGAGAGGCCGGACTCTCTCGCCGCCATCGCCTGACACGCTCGGCCTCGACGCCGTCCCGGGCGACTCTCCCGGCCTCGCGAGCCGACGCGGACGGGACCCTTGTCCTCCGCTGCTCGACGCCGGCGGCGAACACCCCCGTGCCCTCGCGCCGCGCTCGTCGCTCCTCTTGGACTCGGCAGAACGCCGCGGTGCCGAGCTCTACTCCACCTCTTGCCGGAGCCGAGAGGGGCGACGAGGCTGGAGAGCGGGCGGGACTCTCGCCGCGGTCCGCTAGATGCCGCCGTCGATCCGATCGAGCTCGAGCATCTTCTTTGTCGGTGTCGGACGTTTGAGCCGACCGCGAGTCGGCTTCGTCCGCTTCGGCGTCGTCTGCGGCTCCGCCTTCGCCGCAGGATCACAGGGCTCCTCCGCCAGCTCCGGCGCCTCGACGACCTCGACGACCTCCTCGGCCGCAGGCGGCGGCTCGCTCGGCTCCTCCGCCAGGGGAATCTCAGGGCTACTCCGCTCCATCACGGCATCGTCCATGCTCTCGACATAGGGCTCGTCGTGCTCGGCGTGCGGCGTGCAGGCGGCGAGGGCGAGGGCCGCGACCGCGGCCGCACGGCGCACGGCGGGGTGGCGGAGTCGCTCGAGCGGGACGAGCGGGACGAGCGGAGGGGCCGGTCTCGACCTCGCGAGAACATCCTTTGCGCCGAGCTCTCCGCGGGGCTCGCTGTCGGCGAAGCGGACGTTGCCCTCGCCGTCGCGGAGATAGGAGATACACACGCCCGACCCGCGGTTCGCCGCGACGAAGGCGGTGGCCTCGTCCTCCCGCATCTTGGAGATATCCGTGACATGAGCGCTGCAGTGGGAGCAGAAGACCCGCTTCTGGCTGCGGTCGACCCCGAGGCTGTCGAGATCGATCGGGCAGGGGCGAGAGAGCTCAAGGTCGCGGCTGTCCATAGGGAGTCTCCAACGCACACATCATCGCCCCGATCTTCGGGCCGGCGAAAGCAGCGCTTCGCCGCAGATCTGCCCGAGGACCTCGAATTTGCCCCTTGACAGGACTCTCGCCACAGGTGTAGTTGAACTACAGTTGTAGTTTGCCGATGCCTGACGACTTCCAGCTCTCTGACCTCCAACTGTCGCTGATGCGCACGCTCTGGGAGCGGGGCGAGGCCGGAGCCAGCGAGATCCAGCGGATCCTCGCCGACTCCGGACGCGACCTCGCGCAGACCACAGTGTCGACCCTCCTCGGTCGCCTCTCGAAGCGCGGTCTTGTCCTCACGAGGCGAGAGGGCCGCGGCTTCGTCTACCGGCCGGCGATCGCCGAGCACGAGATCCGCCAGTCGATGGTCTCTCGCGTCACCGACAACCTCTTCGACGGCAACGTCACCGCCCTCGTCTCTCACCTGCTGCGCAGCAGCGACATCACCCGCGATGATCTCGCCGAGGTCCGGCGTCTGATCGCCGAGGCCGAGCACTCCAAGGAGTCTGACCATGATTGAGCTCGCCCCCTGGACCCTGGACGCCCTCGCGTGGGTCGCCACCTACACGATCCACAGCACCCTGATGATCACGGCGGTCGCCCTGATCGTCCGCTACCGCGAGAACATCAGCCCGACGGCCCGTGATCTCCTGTGGAAGGTCGCGCTCGTCGGGCCGCTCGCGACAGCCTCGCTCCACTTCGGCCTCGGCGTCGGCGGGCTCGGCGGAAACTATGCCCTGAGCGAGGTGCAAGCCGAGACCGCGCCCCTCGCCGCGGCCGCGGCCGCAGCTCCGCCGGTCTCTCTCCTGCCGGAGGCCCCGCCCGCTCCGCCGCCGGCGAACCAGGTGATCATCTCCGACTCCGGCTCGGTGGTCGTCCTCTCGGTGCCGAGCCAACCGCGCTTCCCCGAGGTCGCAGCGCCGGCGGTGATGACCGCAGCCGCGGCGACCGCAGCCGAGGCACCGACCCCGAAGACGCCGCTCGCCGGCGCCCTCTCGCCCGACCTCGCAGCGCTGCTCCTGGGCCTCTTGGGCGCGGGCTCGCTCCTCTCGCTCGGCCTCTTCGGCAAGCGCGTACGGGACCTCCGACGCCACCTCAAGGACAGGCGAGCGACCGTCGAAGACCCGGCCCTCGAGCTCTTCCTCGAGCTCACCGCCGACACCCCCGGAGGCAAGGCGATGCGCCTGTCGACGACCGACGCGATCGCCTCGCCGGTGGCGCTGGTCGGCCGCGAGATCTGCGTGCCGACGCGGGTGCTCGACGAGGGCGCTCTCCCGCCCGCAGAGCTCCAGGCGATGCTCGCCCACGAGGTCGCCCACCTGGTCCGCCGCGACCCGGAGTGGCTGACCGCGAGCGCTGTGCTCGAGTCGGTCTTCTTCTTCCAGCCGCTGCTGCGGATGGTCCGCAGGCGGATGGTCGACAACTCCGAGCTCCTCTGCGACGCGTGGGCCCGCGAGCGCACCGGCGACGGCCTCGCCCTCGCGAAGTGCATCGAGCGGGTCGCGGGCTGGATGAACAGCCCCCAGCTCTCGCTCGCCAGCGCGATGGCGCGGCCCCAGTCCCCGGTGGTCGATCGGATCCGCCGCCTGGTGATGCCCGCCGACCGCCGACGCCTGAGCGGTCATCAGCGGGTCGGCATCGGCCTCGCGATCCTCGGCGCGGTCGCCTGGCTCGCGCCCTCGGTCTCGGCCGCGAGGAACAACACCCTCCCGCCCGTCGACAACGTCGAGGCGAGCGCCGAGCCGTGCCCCTACGGCTCGACCGGAGAGAGCTGCGACTCCTGGCATCGGACCCTGATCGGCGACTCGGTCGACGCCGGCTGGAGCTCGATGGTCTTCAACTCCTACTCGAGCGGGATGACGCCCTTCGCCAGCTCGGGGATCACCGCGAGCTCCGACCTGAGCCGTCGTGACCTCCGCCGCGAGCGTCGCCGGGCAGTGCGAGAGGCGCGGCAGGTCGAGCGCCAGCAGGCCCGGCTCGACCGTGAACGTCGACAGCTCGCCGCCGAGATCCGCGAGGCGGACGACGAGGCCAGGCGTGCGACCGAGCGAGCCCGTCGCCTCGAGGCTCGGGCCCGACGCCTCGACGCTCCGAGCCCGCCTGCGCCGCACAGCGATCGCCTGCACCTCGAGGTCACCCGCGCCAACGCAGAGGAGGGCTGCAGCGAGCGCGGAGCACCCCCCGCGCCCCGACGAGTCCTCCGGATCGACAATCACCGCGATGCTCCGGTCGTCGTCGAGTTCGACGTCGACGGCCTCGAGGGCCTCGGCGACCTCAACTTCGACCTCGACCTCGACCTCGGCGACCTCCTGGCCTCACCGCCGCCGAAGAAGAAGAAGAAGAAGAGCCAGGCCGAGATGATGCTCGGCGATGAGCTGCTCGGAGAGATCGCGAGGTCGGGTCTCCTGGACAAGGACGAGCTCGACGAGATCAAGCGCGAGTTCGCGGGGGCCAAGCGCGAGATCGCCGAGGCCAAGCGCGAGCTCCTAGAGGAGGAGCTCGCGGGTCTCAGCGAGCCGATGCGTCAGCAGATCGAGCGCGAGCTGACCAAGGTCGAGCGCGAGATGGCGAAGGTCGAGCGCGAGCTCAGCCGCGAGCTCCGCGAGTCCCGCCTCCTGGAGGCGGCGAAGAACCAGAGCAAGGCGCAAAAGGCCCAGCGCAAGGCCCAAAAGGCCCAGCGCAAGGCCCAACAGAAGGCCCAACAGAAGGCCCAACAGAAGGCCCAACAGAAAGCCCAGAAGGAGGCCCAAAAGCGGGCCCAAGAGCGGGCCCAAGAGCGGGGCAAAGCTCGGCTCGGCGTCTAACGACCGGCACAGCGCCCACCGCGGGCTCGCTCGAACGCGAAGGCGTCATCCTCACCGATGACGCCTTCTCTCCTTCATCCTCTCTTCTTTCTCGTTCCTCGCCCACCTCGCCCACCTCGCCCACCTCGCCCACCTCGCTCACCTCGCACCTCGATCACCTCGCTCACCAGGCTCACCAGGCTCACCAGGCTCACCAGGCTCACCAGGCTCACGCTCAGCGCTGGGCCGCCGCCAGCTCCTCGTCGATGCCCGCCTCCCTGAGACGCCGCTGACCCTGACGATCGCCGAGCGAGACCAGGACGCCGACGAGCAGCGACGCGACGAAGGCCGGGGGCAGCTCCGAGAGCTCGACCAAGAGGGGGCCGACCACCGGAAGATGGACGAGGCCGAGCTTGATCGCCGGCACCAGCGTCATCCCGGTGATCATCGCCGCGATCGCCCCCCGGCGGGTGACGCCGGACCAGAAGATCGACAGGATCATCAGCGGGCAGAAGGTCGCCGCGATCCCCGACCAGCCGAAGATCGCGAACCAGAAGACCGTACGCCCGGGGCTCACCGAGGCGACGCCGAGCGCGACCGCCAGGGCGAGGAGGGCGAGGACCACCGTCGCCGCCCGGCTGTGCCGGACCAGCGCCGCGTCGGCGAGGTCCGGGCGGCGGATCTTCTGGTAGAGGTCGCGGACGACCGCGCTCGCCGCGAGGACCAGCAGTGAGTCGACCGTCGACATGATCGCCGAGAGGATGATCGCGACGTAGAGGCCGACGAGGAACGCAGGCATCAGGTGCTCGACGAGCATCGGCAGGACCGCCTCGGCGTCGGCGAGAGCGCTGACGGCAGCGTCGCCAGGTCGCGAGAAGATCGCCCGCCCGAGGATCCCGGTGAAGACCGCCCCCGTGTCCGCGAGGATCGTCCAGACGACCGCGACGACGGTCCCCGGGGCGATCTCCTTCTCCGAGCGGAGGGCGAGGAAGCGGACGAAGATCTGCGGCGAGCCGAGGAAGCCGAGGCCGATCGCCGCCAAACCGATGACCGAGAAGATCCCCGCCACGCTCGCGCCCTCGCTGCCGAGCGGGCTCATCAGGCTGGGGTCGATCTCCATCAGGCGCTCGCTCAGGGCCCCGAAGCCGCCGACGCTGATCAGGGCGACGATCGGCAGGAGGGTGAGACCGGCGACCATCAGCGCGCCCTGGAAGATGTCCGACCAGACCACGGCGACAAAGCCCCCGCAGGTCACGTAGGCCATCACCACCGCGAAGCCGACGACCGCCCCGAAGGTGTAGTCCCAGCCGAGGAAGCTCTCGAAGGCCTTGCCGGTCGCGTCGATCTGGGCGCTGACGAAGACGGTGACGAAGAGCGCGAGGGCGATCGCCGCGACCTTGCGCAGGGTGTGGGCACCGTCGCGAAAGCGGGACTCGAGATAGTCGGGGATCGTCACCGAGTCGTAGCGATCGGTGAGGCGCTTGAAGGGCCGGCTGAGCACGGTCCAGGCCAGCGCGACGCCGAGCACCTCGCCGAGCACCACCCACAGCGCCTTGTAGCCGACCGCCGCGCCCATCCCCGTCAGGCCGAGGAGGAGCCACGCGGACTCGCCGGTCGCCCGTGCCGAGAAGGCGACGGCGAGGTAGCCGAGGTCCTTGCCGCCGACGAGATAGTCGCGGAGGTCCTTCATCCGCCGGGAGGCGACGACACCGATCAGCACCAGCACGCTCAGGTAGCTGACCACCGCGAGGATCTTGAGGAGCTCTGGGTCCATGGTCTGTCCTTGGCGAGGTCGGGGCCGGGGTGCGGGTCGAGGAGCGCCCCGCGGCGCCTGACGGAGCCTGAGCACGAGCGCCAGCGGGGGTGCGCAGGCCCGCCCCGGTGGCCGAGGATAACCCCGCGCGCTTGCGCGCGTTCGCGCGCTCCGTCATCCTCCCGGCGATGCGCTTTGACCCGAAGCTCCGCCGTGGCCGTCTCCTCCGCCGCTACAAGCGCTTCTTCGTCGATCTCGAGCTCGAGGGCGAGGGCGAGGTCGTCGCCCACTGCCCCAACACCGGCTCCATGCGCGGCTGCCTGGTGGAGGGCGCCCCGGTCCTCGCCCACTTCTCCGACGACCCCAAGCGTCGCCTCGCCTGGACCTGGGTCGCCGTCGAGATCGACGGGGTGTGGGTCGGCGTCTGGTCGGCGAAGGCCGAGACGCTGGTGGCCGAGGCGATCGCCGCAGGCGAGCTCCTCCCCGAGCTCGCCGGCTACCCCCGCGTCGCGACCCAGGTCGCCTACGGGGGCGACACCGGCAAGCGCTCACGGATCGATCTCCTCCTCAGCCGCGGCGGCGAGCCGGTCGCGCGCCCCGGCCGGAGCCGCCGGGCGCCCGAGCACCGCGGAGACGAGCGGATCTACGTCGAGGTCAAGAGCACGACGATGCGCCTGCGGCCGGGGGTCGCCGCCTTCCCCGACGCCGTCACCGAGCGCGGACGCAAGCACCTCGGCGAGCTCCAGGACGTCGTCGCCTCAGGCCACCGCGCGGCGCTCGTGCTCGTGGTCCAGCGCTCCGACTGTCCCCGCTTCGCCCCCGCCGACGCGATCGATCCAGCCTGGGGGGCGGCCCTTCGCCGGGCGATCGAGCACGGCGTCGAGGTCTACGCCGTCGCCGCTCGGATCGACGAAGAGGCGATGGTCCTGGGCTCCCGCCTGGAGATCGACCTGCGCACGCACGTCCCCGCGACCACGCCCGCCTAGGAGGAAGGACGAGGTCCCGCGAGGGTCCGCGAGGGCCCGCGGGACGTTGGCCACCGGCTGCTAGAGGCCCGACGATGGCGCCCGAGCGGCGCCGACGGGCCGCCGAAGCCTTCCCCTCAGACGCTTGCGGGATCGCCCGCGCAGCGCGAAGGTAGGGCGTGCGAAGCCCCCTCGCGATCCGCCCCAACGCCCCCGTGAGCTCAGCCCTCGCCGCCGCGGTCGCCCTCGCCTTCGCCTTCGCCTGCGCCGCCTGTGCCGGGTCCGCGGGCGACGAAGCCCAGGGCGCCGTGGAGTGCCCCCCTTGCGCCGCTGAGGCAGCCTCGCCCGAGCCGGCGACGGAGGCCCCTCGGAGCACCCTCCCGCGCCCGCGCTCGATCGAGATCAAGGCCGACGATGGTCATCGCCTCCGCCTCTGGCACCTCGCTGACGGGGATCGTTCGCCCGGCTCGGCCCCCGCGATCCTCCTCCTGCACGGGCGCACCTGGAGCAGCCTCCCGGACTTCGACCTCCGCGTCGGCGACGACCCGAGCCTCTCGCTGATGCACTCGCTGGCGAGCCGAGGCGTCGCCGCCTATGCCCTCGACCTCCGCGGCTACGGCGAGACCGAGCGCGACGCGACCGGCTGGAACGAGCCGGACCGGGCGGCCGAAGACGTCGCCGCCGCGCTGGCGGAGATCCGCGAGCGGGAGGGTCAAGCGCCCGATCTCCTCGGCTGGTCCTACGGGGCGATCGTCGCCCAGCTCGCCCTCCAACGACACCCGGAGGCCGCCCGCAAGCTCGTCCTCTACGGCTACCCCCGCGATCCGCACGCGGCCGGGGGGGAGAAGCCGCGGGTGACCTCCGCCGCCGCCGATGCTCCGCCGAGCGCTCCTCCCCGCCGAGCGAACACGGCCGAGGCCGCGGCCAGCGACTTCATCACGCCTGGATCGATCTCAGACGCGGCGATCTCCGCCTTCGTCGAGGCAGCCCTGGCGTCCGACGAGCACCGCGCCGACTGGCGCAGGGTCGATCAATTCTCAGCCCTCGACCCAGCCGCGATCCGCTCGCCGACGCTGGTGATCCACGGCGTGCACGATCCGATCGCCCGTCCCGCCTGGCAGGCAGCGCTCTTCCAGGGCCTCAAGGTCGAGGATCGTCAGTGGGTCGTCGTCCCCGGGGCGGACCACGCCGCCCACCTCGAAGACCCGGACACCTTCATCCGCGCGCTGGTCAGCTTCCTCGAGGTAGCCACGGAGGCCTGACCCGGAGGCCTGACCCGGAGGCCTGACCCGGAGGCCGCCACCGAGCCCGCACAAGCGGCGCAAGAGCTCCGTGGCGGAGACCCGCGCAGAGCCCCTTTCGGAGCCCCGCGCGGCGAGTTCACGCGGCGAGCTCACGCGGCGAGCTCACGCGGCGAGCGTCGCATCCTCGCTGAAGTGACGAGCCAGGAGCTCGCCGTAGAAGCGGGTGCGCACGGCTGGATCCGCGGGGCGGATCCAGTCGCGGCCGATCGCAGCCCAGCCCGGATCATCCGGGTCGAGGCCGAGCGTCGCGATGTAGTGGCGATCGACGATCAAGCACTGATCGCGATAGCCCAAGAGAAAGCCCCCGTCCTCAGCGCGGACCCGGCGGGCCTCCTCGTACGACGCCGACCAGATGTTCCAATGGGCGAAGCATCGGTCGGGGCAGAGGAGGGTTCCAAAGCCGTCATCGCGCTCCCCGCTCAGGACGTGGGCCGCGTGGGCCCACCCCGAGAAGCCGAGCTCGCGGGCGACGAGCGCGAGGCTATGCCGCCGCAGCACGGCGCCGGCGAGCGTCCGATCGTCGAGCTCCTTGAGCTCGGACAAGCGTCGATGGCGGGACAGGACCCTGGCCTCTCCGGCCTGGGCTGCGCGGTGGAGAACACGCGCGCGGGATCGCAAGATCTCAACTGGATCAATCATGATGGTCTCTCCTCGGCGGGCCGAACTCCGCTCCGTGCGGCCCGAGGAGCATCGCGATTGCGCTCCAGATCTTCGTACTTTCGGCCTCTAGCAGGGCGCTATCGGCGTCTTCAGGGTGCTTCGGCTTTCGGCGAAAGAGGCGTCCCTGAAAGCCTCGGCCGTCTCCTTAGCACGCCGCTGCGGGTACGTCGATCGCGAAATTTCTAGGCCGCCCCGACCGCTAGCCTGCGGAGCGAGGTGACGAGGCCGGCGTCTCGCGAAACATGACCATTGAGACACTTTGACGTCGCAGCTTGCTCGCGCGCTCGCGCGCGCATCTGCGCCTCTCGCTCCCGCCAGGTCCATACGCCATGCCCTGGACGTCGGGCGATCACGCCCGCCGCCGGACGATCGCCGGCGTACCTCGACAGGCTCGCCACTCGGAGAGGCGGCTGGCACGATTGTCGGCGATGCGGGTCGCGATCATCGGTGGTGGGGCGGCGGGGATGATGACCGCGTACCTCCTCGATCCAGCGCATCAGGTCACGGTCTATGAGCGGGAGGCGATCCTCGGCGGCAACGTCCGGACCCTCGGCCGCAACGTCGACTCTGCGGCCGTCCCCGCCGGGATCTACCTCGACTCCGGGGTGATCGAGTTCTCGCCGGAGCACTTTCCGACGCTCCACCGCCTCTTCGCCCGACTCGGCGTCGCGACCCGACCTGTCCCCTCGACCACAGCCCTCATCACGGCGAGCGGCCGCCACTATCTCTCGGCGGGGAAGATCGCCGCCAGCTCCATGCCCTGGCCCCGACGAGCCGCGGCGTTCACCCGCCTCCTCTCGCTCGCGCCGGCGCAGCTCCGCTTTCGGCGGCGCGGCGCACGGGCCAGCGAGGACCAGCTCCATCCCACCTCCGTCGGCGAATTCCTCGGCCCTAGCCGGTCCCCCCTCCACGAGTGGCTGCGCCTCCTCCTGGTCTACGGCTACTCGATCCCGCGGGCGCAGATCGACGCGATGCCGGCCGCCCTCGCCGTGCCCGTGCTGATGAGCTTCACCGGCGAGACCTCGTGGACGAGCGTCGTCGGCGGGACCTATCGCTACGTCGAGGCGATCATCGACAACCTCCAGGGCGAGGTGATCACCGGCGCCGAGATCGACGGGATCACCCGCGACCCGCGCGGCGTCGAGCTCCGCCTTTGCGGCGCCGAACCGCGGCGCTTCGACGCCCTGGTGATCGCCACCCCGCCGGCGCAGGTCCTCTCGCTCCTCCGCGATCCGAGCGACGCAGAGCGCCGCAGATTCTCGGCCTGGGGGGGAAACGACGCCGAGGCGATCATCCACAGCGACAGCGGCATGTACCGCCGCCGGGGGATCGTCGACTACTCGGAGTTCGACCTCTTCGCCCGACCGCCGGGCTACAACGCCTACCTCAACCGCCTCTCCGGCCTGCCGCCGGATCACCCGGTCGACTATCACTTCTCCTACAACCTCGCGGACGAGATCGATCCGGCGAAGATCCTCCACGTCCAGCGCCACCGGACGCCGCTCTACACCGTCGACTCGCTCGCGACCCGCCCGGAGATCATCGCCACCAACGGCGGAGACAACACCTTCTACGCGGGGGCGTGGCTCGGCGAAGGGCTGCACGAGGGCGCGATCACCTCAGCGCTCGAGGTCTCGCGACGACTCGGCGGTCGCCTCCTCTGAGCGGAGCTCGCGGCGACGATCGGCGGCGGAGGGGCGTCCCGCCCGCGGACGGAGGGGCGCAGACAATGCAGGCAGGACCCCTGCACCGGCGCCGCCCCTGCCTTGTCCTCGCCGATCGGCGGCCCTATGCTCGCGACCGTGAAGCTCGAGCTCACCGACGAGATCGCGGCCCTCGGCGAGCTGCGGGCCTACGCGCGAGTCCCCAGCGCGGCCGGGGCGGAGCGTGTCGAGGTCATCCAGACCCACATCTCGGTGGTCTTCTTGGTCGGCGACGCCGTCTTCAAGATCAAAAAGCCGCTCTGCCTCCCCTTCGTCGACTACTCGACGCTCGACCTCCGGCGCCACTTTTGCCAGGTCGAGGTCGAGCTCAACCGCCGCCTGGCGAGCGATGTCTACCGCGGGGTCGTCGAGATCCGGCGGGGCGCGGACGATCGCCTCTACGTATGCCGTGGTGACCGAAGCGACGGCGGTGAGGGCGACGATCCGATCGTCGACTACGCGGTGGAGATGCGCCGGCTCGACGAGGCGAGCACCCTCGGCGCGTGGCTCGACCGCGGCGAGCTCACGCCGGGGACGATGGCCGCGATCGGTCGTCGCCTCGCGAAGTTCCACCGGCAGTCCGCCCGCGGCCCGGCGATCGACGCCCGCGCCAGCTTCGACGCGGTGGCGACCAACTGCCGCGACAACACCACCCAGACCGCCGACCTCCACCTCGACGCGATCCCCGAGGCTCTCCTCGCGCGGCTCGCCACAGCCACAGAGCGCGAGCTTCAACGGCAGGCGGCGACCGTCACAGAGCGCTCAGAGAGGGGCCTGGCCCGCGACTGCCACGGCGATCTCCGGCTCGACCACGTCTACCTCTTCCCGGAGCGTGAGGCCCCGCTCGACCTCGAGATCATCGACTGCGTCGAGTTCAACGACGCCTTTCGCTACAGCGATCCTGTCGCCGATCTCGCCTTCTTGGTGATGGACCTGCGCTACCACGGTTTTCTCGCCGAGGCCGACGAGCTCACGAGCGCCTATTTCGACGCCGCCGACGATCACGAGGGAGCGGCCCTCCTGCCGCTCTACACCGCCTACCGTGCGAGCGTCCGCGGCAAGGTCGAGGCCTTCCGGATGAGCGAGCCCGAGGTCCCGGCGGCGAGCCGTGAGGAGGCCCGCCGCGCCTCGATCCGTCACCTCCTCCTCGCCCTCCGCGAGCTCTCCCCAGCGGGCTCCGGTCCGTCGCTTGTCCTCATCGCGGGCCTTCCTGGGTCGGGCAAGTCGACCCTCGCGGCCGCCCTCGCCCAGGCCCGCAGCGCGACTGACGAGGGGGCCGAACGGCCGCTGATCATCCGCTCCGACGTCGTCCGCAAGCGCCTCGCCGGGCTCACCCCAGAGACCTCCGGCAAGGCCGCCTTCGGCGAGGGGATCTACACCCCGGCGATGACCGAGCGGACCTACGGCGCCTGCCTCGAGATGGCCCGGGCTGCGCTCTGCGAGGGGCGCCCGGTCATCGTCGACGCCAACCTCCGCAGCGACCACCTCCGCACCCCCTTCGCAGCCATAGCCCAGGAGCTCGGGGTCCCGCTCGCCCTGCTCATCTGCGAGGCGTCGGAGGCCGAGAGCCTCGCGCGGATCAGCGCCCGCTCCGGCGACGCCTCCGACGCGGACGCGTCGATCTACTTCGCGGCGCGCGAGGCCTGGCAGGCCCCCTCCGCCGAGCTCGCGACGGTCACGCGAACGATCGACTCGAGCGGCTCGCCGGAGGCGACCCTCGCGGCTGCGCAGGCCGCGTTGCGCGGGCTCTCGTCGTCCCCGTAGCAGCCGCTCAGCCGGCGGCGGGGAGCGCTGACTCGACGGCGGCGACCACCTCTGGGGACATCGGATCGACCGGCGACTCGAAGCGGGCGATCACCTTACCCTCGGGGTCGATCAGAAACTTGGTGAAGTTCCACTTCACCTCGCCGCTCAGCCCCTCGCCGGTCTCCTCGGTGAGGGTCTGGTAGAGCGGGGCGATCTCCGGGCCCTTCGCGTGGACCTTGGCCATCATCGGGAAGTCGATCGCGTACTCGCTGGCGACAAAGCTCTTGATCGCCTCCGCGTCGCCCGGCTCCTGGCCGCCGAAGTCGTTGGAGGGGAAGCCGAGAACGACCAGGCCGCGATCCTTGTAACGACCGTAGAGCTCCTGGAGCTTGGCGTACTGCGGCGTGAACCCGCACTCCGAGGCGGTGTTGACGATCAGCACGGCCTTCCCGCGGAGCTCGCCGAGGTCCTGCTGGCCGCCGTCGAGGGTCTCGACGACGTGGGTGATCACGGGACCCTCGGCGGCCACCTTCGGCGCGGCCTCGCCCTTGTCGCCCTTGTCCCCCTTGTCCCCCTCGTCGCCCTTGTCCCCCTTGTCCTCGGCGACCGCCGGAGGCGTCTCTTCGGCGGTCTTGACCGAGTCATCGGTGGCCTTGGCCTCCTGACCCTTGCAGGCGCCGAGGGAGAGGGAGAGGCTGAGCGAGACGAGGAGCCCGGAGGCGAGAGCAGAGCGAGGTGCCTTCATCCCGGCAAGGATAGTCGCAACTCGCCGGTCAGGCGAGGCGCTTGCCCGTCCGCCGCGGCCCCGCCTCGCGCCTACGTCGAGCTGTAGGTGTCGCCCTCGGGACCCCTTCCCCCGCAAGTCACCGCCATTTCCCTCGGGGGGAAGATCGCCAGCGCTGCCCCCGACACCTCCGCCGCAGGGTCCGCCTGCAGACGCGCCAACCGGCTGAGGCGCTCCTCGGTCCAGCCGCGGCCAGGACCGGCGTCGCGGGCCAAGGCCGCCACCGCCAGCCACCGAGCGGTCGACGACGGAGCCGCCATCAGGAGCGCGATCGCAGCCCCGAGCTCGTCCTCCTGGACGGCGGCGAGGGCCGACCCTGCCGCCCCGATCGCACCGCCGATGAGCTGCCCCTCCTCCGCCAGGCGGAGCAGCGAGCGCGCGAGCTCCACCCCGCCGGCGATGGCACCATGGCAGCGGATCCACAGCCCGGTCCACCTCGGATCCGCGGCCAAGACCTCGGCGGCAGAGCTCGCCGCGAGGATCCAGACCGGGCGCCGCTGGAGCGGAAAGCCGAGCAGGCAATTGATCGCCACGTGCAGCGAGCGCGGATCGTCGGTCGCGTTGCGGAGCAGCTCCGGGAAGATCCGCAGGTCGTCCTCCGTGCCCCGACGCAGCAGAGCCATCACCGCAGCCTTGACCTCATCGTCGTAGGGCGAGCGCAGGCGGCGGGCGCAGGCCCCCAGGAAGACCCGCTCGGGGTCGCGGATCCCGAGCATGCCCGCGCGCTGGAGGAGAGAGATCCGGGCCTCCGGCTCCGGCCTGTCGAGCACCTGTCCTAGGAGCCATGAGAGTCGAGCGTCGCTCGTCGTGGTCAGGCGATCCGCCGGGATATCGCCGAGGCGGGCGGCCATCACCCAGTCCGGGCCCGAGGCCGCGGCGGCGAAGATCTCCCAGGTGGGCTCCCGGTCGAGGTGATCCCAGAGGGCGCGGAGGAGGGCTATCCGGACGTCGCGATGGAGATCGGAGGCCGAGGCCGCGAGCAAGCGGGTGTACGCAGACTCATGACGGAGCTCGCCGAGGAGGCGAAGGACCTCCTTGGCGACCGTCACCTTGCGCATCGGGACCTCACCGAGGATCTCCACCGCGCGACCCGGGAGCATGCTCTTCACCGCCCTCCGCAGGCCGTAGATCGCGATCCTCGCCCGCGCGTCGTGGAGACAGCGGAGCAGGGTCGGCACACACTGGCCGCGATCGCAGCGGGCCATCACCCGCAGGGCCCGCTCCTGGATCGCGGCCCGCGGATCGTCGGCGACCGCCGCGAGCACGTCCATCGGCGCCGAGTCGAGGGCGGCGAAGATCATCAGGGAGCGCCAGACGGTCGGCGTGTCGCGCTTCGGGTCCTGGATGATCCTGGCGTGGGCCGCCGCGAAGGCGACGTTCTGGGCGGGCGTCCAGCGGTAGAAGCCGCGGGTAAAGGGGAGGATCCACGCGGTCATCCCGGTCGCGAAGCGGCCCGTGATCCGCTGGGCGCCGAGGTAGGGATCCAGCAGATCTTGGCGGTTGGCGTGGAGGTGCCGGTAGACCACCGGGACGCAGGCGTAGCTCGGGTCCTCGGTCAGGAGCTCGCCTAGGATCGCGTCAAAGCGCTCCACCGCCCGCGAGCGCAGGAGCGTCAACGCCTGGATCACCTCAACGTCGCGGACCGCCCGACCCGCGCGGGCGATCTCCTCGACAGCTTCGCTGACGAGGGGTACGAGCGGCGGCTGCCGGCGCCCGGGAACCCGCCTCCGACCGGCGTGGCCGAGGACCTCGGCGGTCCAGCCGCGAGCTCGCCAATGGCGGAGGACGCTCGGCAGGAGCTCCGCGTAGCGCTCGCCGTCGTGGTCCTCCAGGAGCTCCAGGAGGAGGCGCGAGGTGCCGCCCCAAGGCGTCGTCGTCGTCAGACTGGCGACCAGCTCCGGCAGGCCTGGGACCCGGACGAGGCGGGCGCCGAGGCTCTGGACGAGCTGGATGACCTGGTGGAAGCGCTCCTGCGTGGACCAAGTCTCGGCGATGGCGAGGAGGTGCGGCGCGGCGTCCGACACCTCCTGATCGCTGAGGTGCTCGCCTAGGCGGACGTTGTAGAGATTTCCACGCTCGGCGATCAGGGTCGCGAGCCAGCGAGCGCCGCTCTCCGGATCCAGGCTGAAGGTCCGGACCACGAGCAGCTCTGCGACCATAGCGGTCCCATGGGACAGGTCTCCAGCGTCGAGCGCCGCGCGGACGATCGTGCCGATGCGCTCCGCGTGCTCCGGTCGCCAGACCTCGCGGGGCCAGCCGACCAGCGCCTGCAGCATCGCCATCCGCACCGGATCCTGCTCGTTCTTCCTGGCGATCACCAGCTCCAGCGCGCGGTCGACGAGCTCCGGCTCCTCGCGGCGGAGGCCGGGGATCATCAGCAGGTTCGCGAGCGCGAGTCCGCGGACGCCCCCCTCGGGAAAGCCCAGGTGGTCGCGCAGCGCCGCCTTCGCCTCGTCCCAGGGGAGGAAGCGGGCGTAGGGCAACCTCCCCCCCGGCTGGGTCTGGAGGGCGACGACCTCCTGGAGGTGACGCCTCGCCTCACGCTCGCGCAGCGCCGCCGGCAGGCCGGTGACCTTCGCGACGGCGATCACTCCGCGCGCGTCCCGAGCGGCGATCGTCCAGGCCCCGTAGGCGCGCTCCAGCTCGGCCGGGTCCGCGATCTCGCCGAAGAGCGGGAAGCCCCACGCCGGCCGATCCGAGCACCGCCCGAGCCAGCCGCGGACGATCGCCGACATCTTCACGGACGAGAGTTCGCCGACCAGTCGCCCGGCGTCGCCGAGGAGGGTCGGCTCTCGGGCGGCGATCCGCCCGAGCTCCGCCGCGCTGAGCTTGTCCGCGCTGCCCGCAAAGGGGCTTCCGTAGAGCTTGAGGTCGAGCCGTTCGACCAGAGCCAGGGTCGCCCTCGGCCGCAGCGCTGCGGCCCTGCCCACGGCGCGGAGGTGGCTCTGGATCCCTCGCGCCAAGAGCAGCTCCAGCAGCCCTAGAGCGGCCTCCGGCGCCTTCTCGACGATCCTGTCGATGTAGCGATCGATGCGCTGGCGGGTCGGAGCGTCCGGCTCCCCCTCCACCTCCCGCAGGCGCGCGCTCAGGATCCCCGCCAAGGCCGCGGGTGCGTAGCGGGAGAGGCGATCCCAGAAGACCGTGCTCGGCCGCTCGAGGGCGCGGCTCAGGTGACGGCGGACGCCGGCCTCGCTCGCGAGCGGGACGAGGTCGGCGAAGTCGTGGAGACCGGGCTGCTCGGAGAGCCAGTCGAGATAGCGATCGACCACCGCACGTCGACCGCGGCGCGCCAGCGCGCGGAGGAGCTCGCGGTCACGGCGGAGGGCATAGGCCACCCGGAGGGCTCGCAACGCCTGCTCCTCGTCGCAGATCCGCGGGACGATCGAGAAGGCCATCGACCACAGCGACGTCGCCTCATCCTCGGTGAAGGGCAGGAGACGCTCGCCGTCGCCGGCGATCTGGAGGGCGAAGAGCGCGAGACGACGCTCGTAGACATCACCGGCCGAGAACGCGTCGATCAGCGCCAACGCGCGCTCGCCCGCAGCGCCGCCGGCCTTCGCCTCACGGCCCAACCCCAGCATCCGCTGGATCCGACCGACATGGTGAGTGACGAGGAGTTCGCGGCGGAGCTCGGCGAGCGCAGTGGAGGCCATCACCCGCCCACGATCGCCGATCACCCGCGCGGCAGGCAAGGCGGCGCTCGTGATCGTTCGACATCGTTCGACATCGACCGACATCGCGGCGCAGGCAAAGGCAAAGGCAAAGGCAAAGGCAAAGGCAAAGGCAAAGGCCGGTCGCAAAGCCGCCGACGATCGCCGACAATCCCAGGCCATGAGCGGCTCCCGTCCGGACTACCTGATCGTCGGCAGCGGGCTCGCGGCCCTCTCCTTCGCCGCCCTGATGTCGCGGCGGGGACGCTCGGTCCGGGTGATCGAGGCCCACGAGCACGCAGGGGGCTACGCCCACACCTTTGAGGCCGCGGGCTTTCGCTTTAACGCCCAGCTCCACTACGTCTGGAACTGCGGCGAGGGACAGACGGTCAACCGCTTCCTCCGCAAGCTCGGCCTCGCCGAGGAGGTCGAATTCGTCCGCTACGATCCGCAGGGTTTTGACCGGATGCGGATGCCCGGCTACGCCCTCGACATCCCCGGCGATCCCGCGCTCCTGAAGGAGCGCCTCTTCGCCCTCTTCCCCCGCGACCGCGCCGCCCTCGCGGCCTTCGTCGACGAGGTCTTCGCGACCGCCGAGGAGCTCGACAGCGTCCCGAGCCCGGTCACCCCCCGCGACCTCCTCCGCGCCCACCGCTTCCGCCGGGTCGTCCGCTACCGCAGGGCCTCGCTCCAGGACGTCTTCGACCGCTTCGACCTGCCGCTGCCGGCCCAGACCCTGCTCGCGCTGCAGTGGCCCGACTTCCTCCTGCCGCCGGCGCGCCTCTCCTTCTTCGCCTGGGTGATGCTCTTCGTCGGCTACTGCCGCGGCGCCTACTACCCCAAGCGTCACTTCGAGCACGTCATCGACTCGCTGGTCGCGACGATCGAGGCCGGCGGCGGTGAGGTGATCCTGGGCCAGCGGGTGATCGACTTCCTCTTCGCCGGCGATCGGCTGACGGGCGTCCGCGCCGAGGTCGTCGACGCGCGAGGGATCGGCGAGGGCGAGCGCGTCGATCACTTCGGCGGCGAGATCATCTGCAACATGGACCCGCGGGCGGCGGCGGCGATCATCGGCCCCGAGCGCTTCTCCAAGACGCTCCGCAGGCGCCTCGACTACGCCTACTCGCCGTCGAACTTCGTCGCCTACCTCGGGGTCGAGGGGATCGATCTCCGCGACCACGGCTTTGGCCGATCGAACCTCTTCCACACCGACGAGCCGGACCTGAACCGCGCCTTCACCCAGATGGAGCGCCACGGCGACTACCGCCGGCCGAGCTTCGCCCTGACCACCCCGAGCCTGCTCACCGACGACACCAGCGACTGCCCGCCGGGGACCCAGATCGTCGAGCTCCTGACCGTCGCCGACTTCACCCGCTTCGCCCACCTCCGCAGCAGCAACATCAAGGCCTACAACGCGAAGAAGCGGGAGGTGTTCGAGTCGATCCTCAGGGTGATCGAGCGGGACTATGTGCCGGGCTTCGGCGAGAGAATCTGCTTCAAGATGCTCGGCTCACCGACCTCAAACCTTCGCTACTGCCTGAGCCCCGAGGGGAACTCCTACGGCAGCGACATGAGCCCCGGCAGCGTCGGACCCGGCCGCCTCGACCATCGCTCCGGGCTCCCCGGGCTCTACTTCTGCAACGCCAGCGCCGGCTACGGCGGCTTCGCGGGGACGATCTGGACCGGCTCGCGCCTCTACGAGGAGCTCACCGGCGATCGTTTTCTCGACCACGGCGCAGGCTGAGAGCAGCCGCCCTAGCCAGCTTCAGGGGCCTGCGGCGAAAGTCAGCGGGGTGCTTCTCTCGGTCGTCGACGCAGAGGCCATGCCGAGTCCCTCAAGCTCGATCTCGAGCGAGCTCGCCTCACCGCCGCCCCAGGAGATCTCCGAGGGTCCCGCCTCGCTGAACCGTTCGATCCCGACCTGACCACTAGACCCGCCGGCCGGGCTGGCGAGCTCGAGCGGGGCCCGGCCGAGCTCGCAGCGCTGCTCCGCGCCTGGCCACCGCGCGTAGCTGATGAAGGTCGCGACGACCGAGGAAGAGCCGCTGACGCAGTCACCCCTCGTGGAGGATCGCGACGACCGAGGACAGCCGCTGACGAAGTCACCCCTCGTGGAGGATCGCGACGACCGAGGACCGCCGCGCCCCGCCCCTACAAGCGCGCCGGTCCCCGAGCGAGCGGCGTCCGCCCCTCCTCTGTCTGGGAGCGCGCCATCGCTGCGCCGTCTCGCGCCGGCGATGACGACGAGCCCGCGGAGGGCGACGCTGACAGTGCCGAGGATCTCGCCGATACTCGATCCCAGTGATCGGAGGAGCGTCGACACAGGGCTACCCCGCGGTCGTCGAGCTGTCGACGACGATCCTGTCGCAGCTCCTCCAGGCGATGCTCCACGCCGCTTTTCCGCCGGGGCAGACCTTCGCCGATCCCCGCCCAGGACGCGGCCCCTACGCGCTCCTGCCCGGCGTCCGCCTGACCCTGAGCCCGCCCGCGCGGCCGAGACGCGGCGGGCCGGCGCCGACGCCCGCCGTCGAATCGGCGCTCATCGGCGTGGTCGCGACCCTCCAGGACACCGCCACCGGCGAGACCGGATCCTATGCGATCTACTTTGCGGTCCGACCCGGCGACGGCGACCTCTCCCTCCACATCGCGTTCATCGATCCGACAGGCTCACAGCCGATCGATCACCTGCCGCCAAAGCTCCTCCACCTCGCGCTCGCCGGCCGCGGACCGCTCCGTTGGCGTCTCCCCCAGGGTGTCCGAGCGGTCATGTGGACGAGCTCCGAGGAGGGCGGGCGAGCGCTCCTCTTCCTCTCCTCCCCGGAGCTCGACGCGGCGCTAGGCGGGGCCTCGGAGCGCCCCTCGGCCCACCCCGCCCGCCGACCCGCGCCGCTGCCTCTGCTCCTCCGTCGCCTCCCCAGCGGCAAGAAGACCCAGGACGGAGGCCCGGTCCAGGTGCTCCACCGCGAAGACTGGGCGGCCCTGATCGACGCGCCCGTCGTCCGCGCGCTCCTCACCGAGGGCCTCTCCAACCTCGGCGTGATCCAGGCCGACGGGGCGGAGGTTCAGATCGAGCGGATCGCGGTCCCGCGGGTGATCGCCGGCGGCCTCGAGGTCGAGCTTGTGGCCCGCGTCGACGGGCATGAGTGCAGCGCCCGCGGTCCGCTCTACATCGGCTACACGCTGGAGCGGGCGAGCAGCGACGTCCCCCAGCTCCGCACCAGCGTCAACGCGAGCAAGCTCCAGGTGCGCGGGACGGACGCTCTGCCGGAGCTCCTCTATGTCCTTACGGCCATCCTCCCCCAGCTCTTCCTCCTCGTGCTCCCAGGGATCCCAGCGACCCTCGAGAGCTGGGTCTACGGGGCGAGCGGTCGCGGGCTCACGCGGGCGACGGACCAGGGGACGATGGGCCCCCTCGGCTCCCTCGTGAGCGCATTGCTCCAGCCCCTACCGCCGGAGCTCGCCGCGTTCGTCGACCGGCCGATGCTCGTCCGTGTCGACCTCAGCCCCCGCGGCCTGACCCTCGGCGTCGCCTACCGTCCGCCGCCGCGCTCCGGCGTGACCAAGACCCCGCTCGAGGTCCCGCTGCGGATCAACACCATCGGGCCGGCGTCGATCCTCTTGGGCTGGCGACGGGCGGGCGACAGCTCCGGGCCCCACGAGGACGACAGCGATACCGAGGACGACGGCGGCGACGACGACGGCAGCCGCGACCGTGCGCCGACCCACGGCGAGGCTGACCCCGCGCCCTCCACATCGCCCGCGCGGGCGCTCACGGTCGCAGGCTTCGCCCCCCTCCGACCGCCGAAGAACCTGCCGACGAGCATCAACCTCTATGTCAGCGGCCATGCCCTAGACGGGGTTATCTGCGCCCACCTGGTCAGCGGCTTTCACCGTCGTCCCCTCGCCATCGCCCGCCAGACCCCGCGTCTCTTGGTGCTCCACGCAGACCTTCGGGCGATGCCGACGGGCCTGTGGGATCTCGAGTGCGAGTGGTCCGGCGCCCTGACCAACGGCGTCGTCTACGGCGACCGCCTGACCTTTCGCAATCAAGTGCGGACCTACATCGCCGCCCCGGAGCTACGCGCGGATGATCGTCCCTTGCGGGTGCTCACCTGCGACGGCGAGCCCCTCCTCCTCCAGCTCGCCAACGGTCTCCTGACCCCCCTCGCCGATCTCCCGTCGCTGCGCGAGCGTCTCTGCGCCGCGCCGGCGGTCGACGTCCACGTCGTCGAGGTCGAGGAGCCCCTGAAGCCGACCCTTCGCTCGCCCCACGACCTCGAGGTCGAACACGTCGGCGATGATCACTTCATCATCGACGCTGGCGAGTTCGGCAGGCTCCGCGTCCGCCCGCTCGCGCTCAAGAGCGACGCCGCCGCCCTCGCGGAGGTCGAGGCCTTGATCCAGGGCTTACCCCACTACGAGCTCGTCTAGAAGCGGAGGATCGGGCGAGGATCGGGCGAGGATCAGGCGAGGATGGACAAACATGCCCCTTCGAACATCTCTCTACGTCAGGCCCGCCGCGCCGCGAGCTGGCCGCACGCGGCGCTGATATCACCGCCGCCGCTGTAGCGTCTATGCGAGTACACGCCGCGGGCCGAGAGGACGTCGCGGAAGGCGTCCTCGACCGACCTTGGCGACCTCGAGAAGGGCTCTTGGCCGGCCCCCCCGGCGCCCTCGATCTCGTTGTAGGGGATGATCGAGAGCCGCGGTCGCACACCACTTCGGGCCTCGACGTCGAGGATCAGCTCCGCCAGGGCGACGGCGTCCTCCTCTCCGTCGTTGACCCCGCGCAGGAGCGTGACCGCGAACATCGGCGCGAGCCGGGTCGTCCGGACATGTTCGACCGCGGCGTCGATGACCTCCGAGAGCGGGTGGGCGCCGTCGATCGGCATCAACCGCCGCCGCTGAGACCTCCGGGCGCTGGCGATCGAGAGCGCCAGGCGGACGCTCGGCGCCTCCGCGGCGAGCCTGCGGATCCCCGCGGGCAGACCGGCGGTCGAGACGGTGATCGCCCGGGCGTTGATCGCGAGCGCCGACGGTGAGGTGAGCACCCGGATCGCCGCGAGCACCCGATCGAGGTTCGCCAGCGGCTCGCCCATCCCCTGAAAGACGACGCCGTGGACCCGCGCCCCCTCGGGCAGCGAGAGCCGCACCTGGCGGACCTGCTCGACGATCTCCCAGGCGGCGAGGTTGCGGCCGAGGCCGAGACGGCCGGTCGCACAGAAGGCGCACGCGAGGGCGCAGCCGACCTGCGAGCTGACGCAGACGGTGAATCGGTCGGGCCGCTCTAGGGGGATCCGCACCGCCTCGATCGACGCGCCTTCGCTCGTCTGAAAGAGGTACTTCGCGAACCCGTCGACAGCGCTCGTCTGACGATCGACGAGCTCCAAGATCGGCGCGTGGGCCCGCTCTCGCAGGGTGTCGAGCGCGATCGCCCGCACATGGGGGATGTGCCCGTCGACCGACGCCGGACCGCGGCGATAGATCGACGAGACCACGCGCCGGGCCTCGCCGGGCGACAGCTCTGGGACCCGGGCGGCGAGCTCCTCCGGCCCGACTCCCTGGAGCGCGAAGCGCTGGTCCTCCGGGGTCAGGCCGCCGCGCACGACTACTCGCCGGCAGGGGGGGCGGCCGCGCCGGCGCCGAACTTGTCCATGCAGGCCTTGAGCAGGTCGGGCAGCTTCTTGCGCATCTCGGACGGGGCGTTCGTCATCGCCTCGACCTGGCAGGCCGGCACCTCGAGGTTGCCGACCTTGACGCAGTCCGTCTTGGCGAAGGCGAGCTGGCTGCTCTTGGCGGCGTTCCACTTCTCCAGCGCCTCGCCCTCGTAGTGCTTGGCCATGAAGTCGTCCTCGGCCTGGGCACGGGCGTCGCAGATCTTCTCGAGCTTCTTCGGCATCTCGGCCGGGAGCACCGCCAGCGCGGCGATCGCCGCGAGCTCAGCCTCCTCGGCGTCCTTCTTGGCCTTGGCCTCGGCCTCGCGGTCCGCCTTACGCTTCGCGAGCGCGTCCTCTTTCTCCTTCTTCTTGTCTTCGGCGGCCTTCTTGGCGGCGACCTCCTCCGGGCTCGGGCCGGAGGGACCGCAGGCGGCGGAGAGCAGGGCGAAGGTGAGGCATGCGGCGAGTGGACGGAGCAACATCGTCGTGACGGTGCCACGTCGGTCGGCGGATGCGCAAGGGTCCCACCGCGCGATCACGGCGCGGAGGCGCGGGCGTGGGACGTCTGCCGCAGGGCTCCCCAGCGGCATCGTAGGTCTCGGGGGCCCGGCCTGCTGCGGCTGCGAGGCGGAGCGGTCCACCTCGGCGAGCTCAGGGCGCCCCCTCGCGACCGACCGCGCGATCTTCGGCTCGAGGGTCAACTTCCCCGAAAGGCCCTCCCATGGCATGTTAGGGGCCATCGAGCTGCGCGCAGAAGTTTTCTCCGCCCGCTTCGCTGGCCCCGCGCCACTAGCCCATGGACACGGTGAAGAAGACGCGCGAGCCGATTCGCGCTCCCGACCCCGAGGGAGATCGCAGACTCATGGAGCTGGTCGCAGCCAACGATTCGAACGCCCAGAACACCCTGGCGCATCGACTGCTGCCGCGGGTCCGCAGGGCGACGCGGGCGCTCCTCCGCGACCGCAGCGAAGCCGACGACGCGACCCAGCTCTGCCTCCTCGAGGTTCTCCGCAGCGCGAAGAGCTTCCGCGGGGCCGGCTCGATCGAGGCCTGGTCCGATCGGATCGTCATCCGCACGACCCTCCGCCAGGCGAAGCGCAAGCGCAGCCAAGAGCAGCGGATCGACGGCGCCGCGGAGCCCGACGCCCTCTGCGGGGGCAAGGCCGCCGATGCGGCCCTGACCGCCGCCGATCTCCCCCGAGACCTCCGCGAGTACCTGGGGGTCCTGACCGAGGAGCGCCGCGAGGCGCTAGTCCTCCGCCATGTCCTCGGGCACTCGGTCGCTGAGATCGCCGAGATGACCGAGGTCTCCCCCAACACCGTCAAGGATCGCCTGGTCACCGCCCGGCAGGAGATCCGGAGGATGGTCCGCCGCGACCACGTCACCCATCCCCGAGCGGAGCGGAGGACCGCATGATCGGCGCGAGCGACGACGATCAACGCTGGCAAGCGCTCGCCGATCTCGAGGCGATGGGGGTCCCGCTCGCCGACGACGACGCGACCTTCTTCGCCGAGTACGCCGCCTCGCACCCCGAGTGCGCCGCGGAGAATGAGCTGTGGGACGAGCTCTTGGGGGATCTTCGCAGGCCGACCGAAGACGCCGGCGGGACCGGCCTCGAGGACGCCGACGGTGCCGCCGACGGTGCCGACGACGGGGCCTTTATCGCCTCCCTCCTAGCGACTCACCGCGCGGGTCAGCCCGCCGCCGACTCCACCGACTCCAGCCCCGAGCCAGAGGACGCCGCGCCCGCGTCCGGGAATGCGCCGCCGCTGGCGACGGTCCACAGCCTGTCCCCCCGCCCGCGATGGCCTCTGCTCGCCGTCGGAGCCCTCGCGGCGGCGGCCGCCCTCGCGCTCGTCCTCCTCCCTGACGAGCCGACGACGACCCAGCCCCCCCCTCCCCGTCAGGCCCAGGCGAAGCTGCCGGTCGACCAAGATCCTGTCCCATCAGACAGGGAACCTGCGCCCGCACCCGCGCCTCCGCGGGCCCTGGACAGCGGACTCATCGCCCTCAGCTCCCCGGGCGGGCTCACGATCAACGGTCGACCCGCGACCACCGGCAGCCCTGTCGCGGAGGGCATGACCTTCGCCGCGAAGACCGAGACGTGCATGGTCTTCAACGCCCCCTTCGCCAGCGTCTGCCTGAGCCCCGGGACGATCGCCAGCCTGAGCCGCGCCGACGACGGTGATCGCCTCTTCGACCTCGAGCGCGGGGCTATCGTCGCGACGCTCGACAGGATCCCGAAGGGTCACGCCTTCACGATCGCGGCCGACGGCTACCGGGCGCGCGCGGTCGGCACAGTGTTCTCCGTGCGCGTCGCCGACGGAGACGCCGAGCTCGGCGTCTTCGAGGGGGTCGTCGAGCTCCGGAGCGCCGACTCCAACGCGGGCGCTGTCCGGAGCTTGAGGGAGCTCGAGCACACGGACTTCAACCCCGCCAGCGTGGTCCGAGGGCTGCCCGCGGATCTCAAGGCATGGTCGAGAGATCGCTCGGCCCTCGCCGACCTCTGGCGCGAGCTCGACAACCCCAGCCAGCTCCACCTCGCGGCGTCTTCGGCGGCCCTCAGCGTCGACGGCCGGACCCTCGGCGACACCTATCACGACCTCCCCGCAGGGCTCGACGTGCTCGTCTCCGCAGGCGAGCACAGCCTCGACGTCTACGGCAGGTCTGGCGCCAAGTCGCACAGCGTCAGCGCCAGCCCCGACGCGCCGGTCGTCCTCAGCTCGAGCGAGCTCGAGGCGCCGCGCGCCGCGACCCGCGGCGGGACCCGCCCCATCAGCGCAGCGGTCGAGCCTTCGATCGCCGAGCTGCGGACGCAGGCCAGCGACGCTCGAGCGAGCCGGAGCTGGAGAGACGCCAAGGCAGCCTACGAGGAGCTGCTCCAGCGCTACCCTGACGCCCCCGAGGCCCTCAACACCCGGGTCCAGCTCGGCGACCTGCTCCGCCGTCGCCTCGGCCAGCCCGCGGCGGCCCTCGTCCACTTCGACGCCTACATCGCCCGCGGCGGGCCGCTCGCCGCCGAGGCCCGCTTCGGCAAGGTGCTCGCCCTCCAGCAGCTCGGGCGCCGCAGCGACGAGGCCGCCGCGATCGCCGACTTCCTGAGCCGGCACCCCAAGCACATCGAGGCCGAGAAGCTCCGCGCCCGCGCCCGCGAGCTCGCAGCGCCCTGACCGCGAGAGACCCCCGGCGCACCGCCGGCGCCCCCCCGCCTCGGCTCCTCCAACGGCGAGACCGCACCGCCGTCGGCTCGACCCTCGACGAGACCCCTCCCCGATCTCCTACACCGCGGCCGGTTCGGCCCCTGCGGAGGCGCTTGGTCACCGCCATGCGGGTCGACACCTGCTGCGCGACGGCGACGCGTCGACCTCCCGCGCCGAGCTCCGGCGCCCCTACTTGTTGAAGGGGTTTTTGATCTCGCCGAGGCTCGAGCCGTTGTCCTTCGGCGGCGACTCCGGCGGCGAATCCGGCGGGTCGTCGGGCTTCGGCGATGTGTCGCCGGCGGGCTCCTTGGCGACCTTCTTCTTCGGCGTCTTCTTCTTGGTCGACTTCGACTTGACCAGCGTCTTCTCGAAGACCTTGTCGTCGACGTCGGGGACCACCGACACCTCGAGATCCTCATAGCCGTCCGCGCGGAGGATCAGCTTGACGGGCTCCTCGCCCTGGCGGAGCTCGACGCCGTCCGGGCTGTTGGTCATGCCGTAGATCGCCTCGTCGCGGGCGTCGAGGATCTGGGCCTCCACCCCGGGGGTGCCGATCTTCACGGTCACGGTCGCGACGTCCGGTGCGATCACGACAGGCGGCGGCGGCTCCGGTTCAGGCTCGTCCCCGAGCGAGTCGGGGGTCGCGACCACAGGCGCTTGCGGGCTCGGCTCGTCGACCGGCGGGTCGTCGTTGCTGTTGAGCACCATCGCGATCACGCCGATGCTCGCCACTCCTGCGAGGAGGAGGCCGATCATCATCCCGCGCCCGCTCTTCTTCTCCAGCGGCTCCTCGACGAGCACGCCCGGGGCCGTGTCGTGGTCGTTGGCGCCGACGTTGATCTGGGTGATCGCCGTGGTGTAGCGGGCCGTGACCGGGCCCCACGGCGCCTTGATCTCCTCGTCGACGACCTGGACCGCCGAGGCGCCGGTGCCGACGCTCTCGATCGCGTCGATCATCTCCGACATCGCCTGGAAGCGCAGCTCCCGGTCCTTCTGCATCGCCTTGAGGATGATCGCGCCGACCTCCTGCGAGATGTGCGGATGGTCGACGTTCGGGACCTCGTAGATGTGGCGGTTCAGCACCTCCATCATCGTCTCCCCGGTGAAGGGGACGTGGCCGGTCAGGAGCTCGTAGAGGATCACGCCGATCGCGTAGATGTCGGAGCGATGATCGACCGGGTGCCCCCAGCCCTGCTCGGGGGACATGTACTCGGGGGTGCCGATCACGGTGCCCGTCTGGGTCAGCGAGCGCTCCTCGGCCTCGAGCGACTGGATCTTGGCGATCCCGAAGTCGAGCACCTTGATGAAGTCCGTGTTGTTCCCGGACTTCACCCGCAGGCAGTTGCCGGGCTTCATGTCGCGGTGGACGATCGCCTTCTCGTGGGCGGCCTCCAAGGCGCCGCAGATCTGGAGGATCATCCCCTGGACCCGGCTCCAGGGCATCGGCCCCTCGTCGGCGATGGTCTCCGAGAGATCCTCGCCCTGGAGATACTCCATGACGAAGAAGGGCGCGCCGCTCGGGGTCGTGCCGAAGTCGGTGATCTCGACCACGTTCGGGTGGGAGATCAGCGACGACGCTCGGGCCTCGCGCAGGAAGCGATCGATGAAGTCCTGGCGGGTGCACAGCGCGGGGCTCAGCACCTTGGCCGCGAACTTCTTCAGGATCGTCGTGTGCTCGACCAGGTAGACCGAGCCCATGCCGCCGTCCCCCAAGTGGCCGATCACACGGTAACGGTCGAGGAGGACGCTGCCCAACAGATCCGGGGCCTCGGTCGGGACCGCCGCGTACGCGCCGGTCGATCGATCGGGGCTCGTCGAGGGGGTGACGACGGTCCGGTTGGTGGTTTGTTCTTCGCTCACCGTGGTTTACGCCTCGAAGCAGCGTACACGATCTGAGGTGGGCGGACGAGGTCGGGCGCCCCCACCCTAGGAAGGGTACGGTAACGCTCCGAGCAGGCTCCGCGGCCTCTTCTATGCTCGTCTCCGGCTCAATCGGAGCGCGGAGCGAAATGGCACGAGCGCCAGCACGCAGAGGTCGGCACAGGCCGACGCACTCACCTCGGTCGCTGCTCGCTGCTCGTCGAAGTGCTGCCGAGCTCAGCCCGCAGCCTTCTGATACCTCAGCACGCCGCCCTCGACGATGATCTGCCACAGCTCGCCCTCGCCGGTGGTCTCCTCGGTGGCGCTGTCGTAGTCGAGGAGCCCGGACGCGCCGACCACGTTCACCATCTGCTTCGCCTCGAAGGCGGAGCGGATCGACGGCCAGCTGGTGCCGGTGATCTCGACGCTCTGTCCAGAGCTGATCATGTGGAGACCCGCGCCCATCCCCTTCGCGGAGAGGTCGCCCTCGTTGAAGAGCGACCACGCGGAGCCGTAGATCGCCAGCCAGGCGGCGTCGTAGGACTCCGCCGTGTAGCCGTTGTTCGCCGGGCTCTCGTCGAAGGTCGAGGAGTAGGCGATGCTGAAGGCGTCGAAGACGTTGCCCGAGGGCGCGACCGGGATCACCAGGCGGATGTCGAGCACACCGTCGCCGTCGTCCGGATCCTCCCCCTTGTCGAAGACATCCGCGAGGGTCGTCGCGTTCAACATGTTGAGCACGTTCGCCTCGCTGAAGCCGGCGTCACCGAGCATGATCGGCGTGTCCTTGAAGCTGCTCGCGTCGTTCATGCCGAGGGTCGCCGCGCTGTTCAAGAACGAGACGACGTCGTCGTTCGAGTCGGCGATGAAGACGATCTCGTCGACATTCTCGGCGTTGACCATCGTCATCGCCTCGCCGAGGTCGACGCTGGCGTTCGAGTAGGACACCTTGATCAGCGGGTTGGGCAGGCCGAGCTCGATCAGGCTCTTGTTGAGCAGGTTGGCCAGGTTCTCGCCGTAGGTGACCTCCTTGAAGATCAAGGCGACGTTCTGCCGGCCGCCGGCGACCAGGATCTCCGCCATCTTGCGGGCGATCCCCGAGTCGGGCGGCGCGGTCCGCCAGAAGGTGCCGGGGTTTTGCGGGCTCTTGTTGGTCCCGTCGATCTCGGTCAGCGAGTCGCTCGTCGCCGACGGCGAGACGATCAGGACCTCGTCGCCGACCTCGTTGTAGACCGCCTCGGCGAGGCTCGAGGTCCCGGGGCCGATGATCGCCTTGACCCCGTAGTTGTCGACGGCGAATCGGGCCGCCTCGACCGCGTCGTCGAGCTGGCGCATGCCGTCCATGTCGTCGCCGTAGGAGCAGTTGATCATGCCGAAGGCCCGGCCTTCGAGGTCGTTGTTGCGGACCTGCTCGATCGCCAGGTTGGCCGAGCGGATCATCTGGATGTCGCCCTCCCCGTCGAGGAGCGTGGCGAAGAGGATCGTGTCGCCGGGGTACTTGTCGGGGTCGCTGAAGAGATCCGCCGGGTAGACGCCGCTGCACAGCTTGCTCTCCACGACCTCCTCGCACAGGCCGGAGTCCTGATTGCACGTCCACGCCAGGCCGAAGCCGTCGCGGCAGGCCTGGTCCTCGGTGCAGGAGGACTGCGGGATCTGGGAGACCGCCGAGCAGCTCAGGACGGCGCCGAGCGACAGGGCCGCGCCAGCGCAGAAGAGAACACGGGCGAGGGACAATGCGGACATCTCGCGCAGTGTAGTACCACCGCCGTCGACTTGGATACCGACGCTGAGGCTCTGAGCCCCCGCTGCGGGCATTCCCGCGCGCGCCCGTGCGCGCGACGACGCGCCCCCGGAGGTCGAGCCAAGACCGTCTCTAGGAGGCCGAGGTCAAAGGCCGCCTCCTCGGTGTTGTTGCAGGTGCACCGTCGCCCAGCGTCCGCGTTTGGACCTACGAGCAGGAGACTCCGCAATATAAATTGTGATCCTTTTGTGCGTCTCACTACGCTCATGTCGTTATCCATGCGAGACCTACGTGTGATGACGACGCTGAGCCGCTCGACCCGACCCCAGAGGACGAGGAGCGAGGATCCCTCGACGACATCGGTCGACCTTGAGGAGCTCGAGCTACGGGGCTCCACCACGAGCCCGACGATCCGCCGCGCCGTCGATCTCTTCGACCGCTACGGCCTGTGTTGGCAGCGTTCGGCGATCCAAGGGGAGTTCTTGGAGCGTTGCCGGGAGGCCTCCGAGGAGCGTCTGCACCGCTGCCTGAGCGAGGTGAAGCGCCGCGGCGAACCGGCGATCGAGCGGGGCACCGACAACGGCTACGCCGAGATCGTCGCCCGCGCCCCAGGCCGCTACGACATGCTCTACGGCACCGACACGGCCCCCTTCGACGAGGCTCCGCTCCGCGCCGACGCTCCCTGGCGACCGCTGGTCGACGAACTCCTGGGCGGCGAGGCGACGCTCCTCTTCTGCGGCCTCTTGATGACCCTGGGCGGCGCCGCGGAGCAGCCCTGGCACACCGACGGGGAGCACCTCTTCGGCCCCGAGGTCCCGATCCTGCCGCCGCACTGCCTCAACGTGTTTGTCCCGCTCGTCGACATCACCCCCGAGATCGGCGGCACCGAGCTGTGCCCGGGATCGCATCAGCTGACCCGCGGCGTCCCTGAGATCTACGAGCAGTCCGCACAGCACATGCGGACCATCGGCTGGCGAGGACGTCCTCTCCCCCTGGAGGTCCCTGCGGGATCTGCCCTCCTCTTCGACTATCGACTCCTCCACCGCGGTCTCGCCAACCGCACCGATCGGATCCGACCGATCCTCTATTTCACCTTCGCCAAGCCCTGGTTCCGCGACGTGCACAACTTTCCGGGGCGCCGTCTGTTCCAGCCAAAGTAGACGAGAAGGCGCGAGGGGGCCATTCACGGCCATTCACGGCAAGTCACGGCCGCTTCACGGCCGCGCCCTGGGGTGGATCCCCGGGTGAACCGAGGAGGCGCCCGCCGACAGAGGTGAGCGGCTATGATGCCGCCGTGTCCGAGCCACGATCCGGTGAGGCGCCGCCGCGCCTCTGCGAATTCCCCCCCGTCGGCCGCGACGCTTGGGAGCGACGTGCGCTCCGCGAGCTCGCGGGCGCCCCCCTCGAGGTCCTCCGGCGGCAGACCCGACACGGCGTCACCCTAGAGCCGCTCTACTGCGGCGACGAGATCGGACAGATCTCGCAGGAGCAGCGCGCAGCGCTGGGCCGCAGCCCCGGCGAGGCCCCCTTCCTCCGCGGGGCCCAGGCTGGCGAGCACCGCTGGAGCATCCGCCAGACGATCGACACGACCTCCGTGCGCGCGGCGAACGCGGACGCCCGCGCCGATCTGGCAAACGGCGCGGACTCGCTGTGGTTCCGCCTCGATGAGCGCATGCAAGCGGGGGATCGACGTCCTGGCGCGCCCGGGCCGATCCGTCCGGGCGTCGTCGTGCGCGATCTCGAGGAGCTCGACGCGCTCCTCGACGGGATCGATCTCGCCGGAGATCTGGTGATCGAGGCCGGCGTCGCAGCGCTGCCGATCACGGCAGGGGTCCTCACCCTCGCGGAGCGCCGAGGCCTCGATCCCCGCGCCCTCCGGCTGACGATCGGCGGCGATCCGATCTCCGCCTTCGCCCTCCGCGGCCACCTCGGCGGCGGCCTCGACCGCGCCTACGAAGATCTCGCCGCCAGCCTGCGCTCGCTCGCCGAGACCGCGCCCCAAGTCCGCACCGTCCTCGCCACGGCGGTCCCCTACGCCGACGCCGGAGCCGGCGCGAGCGAGGAGATCGCCCTCCTCCTCTGCACGATCATCGATCACGTTCGCCGACTCGGCCGCCTCGGGATCGGCGTCGAGCTCATCGCCCCGCGCCTCCTCGCAGCCCTCAGCGTCGACCGCGATCTCTTCGTCGGGATCGCCAAGGTCAGGGCCGCCCGCCTCCTCGCCGCGAGGGTCCTCCTCGCCTGCGGCGCGCCGGCGCAGAGCGCCTCCGTCCCCCTCCACCTCGAGGGGTCCTGGCGAGAGCTCAGCGCCTTCGATCCGTGGGTCAACCTCCTGCGCGGGACCACGAGCGCCTTCGTCGGCGCCATCGCCGGGGCCCAGAGCATCGCCACGCCCGCCTTCACCGACGCCCTCGGCCGCGCCGACGAGGATGCCCGGCGCATGGCGAGCAACACCCAGCTCCTCCTCCGCGAGGAGTGCCACCTGGGCCGCGTCGCCGATCCGGCGGGGGGCTCCTGGTACGTCGAGTCCCTGACCGAGAGCCTGGCCCGGGCCGCCTGGGAGCGTGTCCAGGAGATCGAGGCGGCGGGCGGGATCGCGGCGGAGCTCGGCCGCGGCGCTCTCCAGAGGCGCCTCGCCGACGCGAGCTCCTCCGCGGCCGCCGACGTCGCCCGTGCACGGTCGCCGATCACCGGCGTCAACCGCTACGCGATCAACGGTGAGGGCACGCCGAGCGTCCTCGAGCGGACGCTCCTCTCGCCCCCCCACGAGGCCGAGGTCGCGCCGCTGCCCCTCGCGGATCGCAGCGTCGGAGCCGTCGCCGACGCGCTCGGCGAAGGCGTGACCTTCGCGGCCCTCGTCGACGCCGGGGCGACCGACGACGCGCCCGCCCTCGTCCGCGAGCGGCTCGCAGCGCCCTTTGAGGCCCTCCGCGGCGCCGGAGCGGCGAGCATCCCCGTCCTCTGCGTCGGCGCGCTCGCGGCGATCAAGCCGCGTATCGACTTCACGCAGGCGCTCCTGGCCAGCGGTGGGATCGTCGCCGAGGGGGCCGACACGCTCTTCGACGGCGCCTCCGCGGCCGACGCGGCCGCGGCGAGTTTCGCCCAGGCGACCTCCAGGGCCGCCGTGATCGTCGCCACCGAGGACGACTATCCGGTGCTCCTCCCCCGCCTGATCCCCGAGCTCCAGCGGACCGGCGCAGAGGTGATCGCGATCGCCGGGGGACCCAAGGATGAGGCCGCCAAGGCCGCCCTCGTCGCCGCCGGCGTCGACCTCTTCCTCGCCCGTGGCGGCGAGGCGCTCTCGGCCCTCCGGCGCCTCCGCGCAACCATCACCCGAGAGGCCGGACGATGACGACGACGACGACGACGACGAAAACAAAAACAAAAACAAAAACGCCCGACTTCGCCAACCTCGACTTCGACGCCCTCGCTAGCCGCGCAGATAACATGTCCCCAGGGACAGACAAGGCGGGCGCGACGGCAGCGCCCGCGGAGGCCGAGGCGCCGCCCACACCGTGGCGGACCGCCGAGGGGATCGACGTCGCCCCCCTCTACGACGCCTCCGTCCACGCCAACGTCGATCACCTCGCGACCGTCCCCGGGACCGCGCCCTACCTCCGCGGGCCCTACGCGACGATGTACACCCGGCGCCCCTGGACGATCCGCCAGTACGCCGGCTTCTCGACCGCCGAGGAGAGCAACGCCTTCTACCGTCGCAACCTGGCGGAGGGGCAGAAGGGCCTCAGCATCGCCTTCGATCTGGCGACCCACCGCGGCTACGACTCCGATCATCCGCGGGTCGTCGGCGACGTCGGCATGGCCGGGGTGGCGATCGACTCGATCCTCGACATGCGCCTCCTCTTCGCGGGGATCCCCCTCGATCGGACCTCGGTGTCGATGACCATGAACGGCGCGGTCCTGCCGATCATGGCCCTCTACATCGTCGCCGCCGAGGAGCAGGGCGTCAGCCGCGAGAAGCTGAGCGGGACCATCCAAAACGACATCCTCAAGGAGTTCATGGTCCGCAACACGTACATCTACCCGCCGACGCCGTCGCTGCGGGTGATCGCGGACATTTTTGCGTACACGGCGGCCGAGATGCCGCGCTTTTACTCGATCTCGGTCTCCGGCTACCACATGCAGGAGGCGGGGGCGACCGCCGACCTGGAGCTCGCCTACACCCTCGCGGACGGGCTCGAATATGTCCGAACGGGCATGCGCGCGGGCCTCGACGTCGACGCCTTCGCGCCGCGGATCTCGTTCTTTTGGGGGATCGGCATGTCGACCTTCATGGAGATCGCCAAGCTCCGCGCCGGCCGTCTCCTCTGGGCCAAGCTGATGCAGAGCGTCGGCGCCAAGGACCCGAAGTCCCTGGCGCTGCGGACCCACTCACAGACCTCGGGCTGGAGCCTCGCGGCCCAAGACCCCTACAACAACGTCGCCAGGACCTGCGTCGAGGCCCTCGCCGCGACCCTCGGCGGCACCCAGTCGCTGCACACCAACGCCTTTGACGAGGCGCTCGCCCTGCCCAGCGTCTTCTCGGCGAGGATCGCCCGCAACACCCAGATCTACCTCCAGGAGGAGACCGACCTCTGCAGGGTCGTCGACCCGCTGGGGGGCTCCTACTTCCTGGAGCAGCTGACCCACGACCTCGCGGCGAAGGCCTGGGCCCTGATCGAGGAGGTCGAGGAGCTCGGCGGGATGGCCAAGGCGATCGAGCGCGGGCTGCCCAAGCTGCGGATCGAGGAGGCCGCGGCGCGGACCCAGGCGCGGATCGACAGCGGCCAGCAGACCCTCGTCGGCGTCAACAGCTACAGGCCCGCGAAGGAGCAGACGGTCGACGTCCTCAGCGTCGACAACTCGGCGGTCCGTGAGGCCCAGCTCCGACGCCTCGCGGAGCTCCGCGCGAGCCGCGATGAGAGCGCTGTGAAGACCGCCCTAGGCGCCCTCACCCGGGCGGCGAAGGGAGAGGGCAACCTCCTCGCGCTCGCCGTCGAGGCGGCCCGCGCCAAGGCGACCGTCGGCGAGATCTCGAGCGCCCTCGAGGCGGTCTGGGGCCGGCATCAGGCGGAGACGCGGACGATCGCCGGCGTGTACGCTGCGTCGGTGGCCAACGACACCGACCGCGTCGCCGCCGTGCAAGCGCTCGCCGCCGCCTTCGCCGAGGCCGAGGGCCGACGCCCGCGCCTGCTGGTCGCGAAGATGGGCCAGGACGGCCATGACCGCGGGGCCAAGGTGATCGCCACCGGCTTCGCCGACATGGGCTTCGACGTCGACATCGGCCCGCTCTTCCAGACCCCGGAGGAGACGGCGATGCAGGCGGTCGAGAACGACGTGCACGTCGTCGGCGTCTCATCCCTCGCCGCCGGTCACCTGACGCTGGTCCCCGCCCTCCAGACGGAGCTCGCGCGGCTCGGCCGCGAGGACATCTTGGTGGTCGTCGGCGGCGTGATCCCGCCCCAGGACTTCGCCAAGCTCGAGGCGATGGGCGTCGCCGCCGTCTTCGGCCCCGGCACCGTCCTGCACGTCGCCGCCGCCGCGATGGTCCGCCAGATCGCCGAGGTCTTGGGCCTCGAGCTGGACCCGGAGCCGGGCCCGGCCGCGGCGACCTGAGCCCGCGACACCACCTGCCCACGTCCGCTCACGTCCGCGCACGTACCCCCTCACGCACTCACGCAGATCCACAAGACGACCATGCAGCGACGACTCAACGAAGATCAGATCGCCTCGATCAGCGAGGAATTCCACCGCCTCGACCCCAACGGTGACGGCGAGATCACCCGCGAGGAGCTGCGCGCGGCGATGGAGGCCGCCGGCCACCACCCGAGCGCCGCCGTGATCGACCGCGAGCTCGCCCGCGCCGACTTCAACGCCGACGGGGTCATCACCCTCAAGGAGTGGCTGCACATGTGGGAGCTCGCGATCCTCGGGGACCCGCCGAGCACCGCGGACTGAGCGCCCCGCGCAAGCCTCCTGCTCGCGCTCTTGCCCCCGTCGCCCCTCTCGGCTCCGCCACAACTCGCAGGAGAGCCCCGCGCAGCGGCGTCCTGTCGAAGCCCCGAGGAGCGACACCTGCGGCGCGAGAGCACACCGGACTTGCGCCGCGGACTGCTCGCTGACCGGGGCCGATGAGCCCTTGCCGTGGAGGGCTTCGCCTGCTTTGTTGGAGGCGTGTCGCGCTCCGCTGCTCGCCCCTCGTCCCTCGGTCGCCCCGAAGCCTGGCGAGGGCGCTCGCGGCTCGCGCTCGCGCTCGTCGTCGGCCTGGTCACACCCTTGGGCGCACTGGTCGGGGGGTGCACCCGCGGGGAGCCGACCTCGACAGCGCCGACGGCGTCGACCGCTCCGAGCTCGGACTCGGCGACGGGGAGCGCGGCCGCGGAGGGATCGGCGGCCGACTCCAACTCGACCGGCTCGGCCGGCTCCGCCGGCTCCACCGGCTCCACCACCGACGCGTCCACCACCGAAGCCAACGCTCCGCTGGCGGATGTGCTCAGCGTCAGCGTCCGCGGCACGAGCTTCAGCGTCGAGCTCCAAAGCCCCGACGTCGGCTGCTCGAACTACGCCGACTGGTGGGAGGTCGTGACCCCCGAGGGCGAGCTCCTCTATCGTCGGATCCTCGCGCACAGCCACGTCGACGAGCAGCCCTTCACCCGCAGCGGCGGCCCGGTCGACGTCGGCAGTGACGACACCGTGATCGTCCGCGCCCACATGAACCCTGGCGGCTACGGCGGGCAAGCGATGCGAGGCAGCGCGAACGCGGGCTTCACGGTCGACGCGACGATCACCGCCAGCTTCGCCGAGGGCCTGGAGAGCTCGGAGCCCCTCCCCTCGGGGTGCGCCTTCTGATCCCGCTCCTCGCCGGTTCCCCTGCCTACCGGACCCAGATCGTCCACCGCGACTTGGCGTTGTTCTGGTTCGACTGCTTGCAGCAGGTGCTCGACTGGTTGACGATCGGCGCCTGTCCGCCGCCGCAGCTCCGACACCAGGCGCTGCCCTCGTTCTGGTGATCCCCGTGGGCCGCGTAGCTCGAGTACTTCGAGGGGAAGTGCATCTCGTTCCACTGGTTTTGCGACCACGACCCGTTGTTTGGGGTGTTGGTCGTGTGGGTCCCGTAGTGACAGACCTTGCCGCTACAGTTGCCCCAACCAAGCGACGCCGCGCACATATAGGCGGTCCCGGTCTGACCAGCGCTCGGCCCGACCAGCTTCTTCGCCGAGAGCCCGGTCGAGATGTTGGTGCAGGCCGGGGAGTAGGCGTCGATCATCGGCTTGGCGACGCGGATCGCCGCGTCATAGCCTGAGATCTCGCAGTTGTCGCAGAGGTTGTTCTCGCGGTCGGCGAAGACGATGTCGGTCGCGTCGGCCCAGAAGTGGTCGACGTCGTAGTTCCAGTTGTTCGCCCGGGTGTTGTCGAAGGTGCCGTTGATGAGGTTGATGTCCGGCTGCCCGGTGTTGTCGGAGTTGACGCTGCGGTTGAGGATCAGCGTCCACCCGCCGGCGTCGGTCGTCATGTCGCAGTAGGCCTGGAAGGGCGGGTTTGGCCCGTCAAGGTCCGGATCGATGATGAAGAGGCCGCTCACCGACTCCGGCTTGGCGGCCTTGATCTCCTTGCAGTTGGCGAGGACGGTCACCTCGCAGGCGTTGCTGCAGTCGTCGTCGTCGACGTCGTTGCCGTCGTCGCAGTCTTCGACGCCCTCCTGGACGAATCCGTCGCCGCAGACCGCGTCGGCGCAGGCGACACAGTCGTCGGTGTCGTCGTCGTTGCCGTCGTCGCACTCCTCGACCCCGACGTGGACGATCTCGTCGCCGCAGACGTTGGCGATGCAGCCGGCGAGACAGGCGTCGGTGTCGTCATCGTTGCCGTCGTCGCACTCCTCGATCCCGTCCTGGACAGCACCGTCGCCGCACACCGCCATCGCGCAGGCGACACAGGCGTCAGCGTCGTCGTCGTTGCCGTCATCGCACTCCTCGACGCCCTCCTGGACGTAGGAGTCGCCGCAGCTCGCGAGCACGCAGGTGTCGAGGCAAGCGTCGGTGTTGTCGGCGTTGCCGTCGTCGCAGGCCTCATCGCCGCTCTGGATCCCGTCGCCGCAGCTCAGGGGTGCGCAGCTGTTGCTGCACTCGTCATCGTCGACGTCGTTGCCGTCATCACAGGCCTCACCGGGCCCGACGATCCCGTCGCCGCAGGCGGCGACCGTGCAGAGGTTCGTGCACGCGTCGCCGTTCTCGCCGTTGCCGTCGTCGCACTCCTCACCGTCATCGACGACACCGTCGCCGCAGCTCGCGGGCGCACCCGTGGTCTCCCCTGCGGTGGTGGTCTCACCGTCCGTCGTCGTCGTCATCGTCGTCGTCGGATCGGTCGTCGTCGACGTCGTCGTCGCCGTCGTCACCCCGGTCCCTGTGGTCCCGGTCATCGTCGTGGTCGCCTCGTCGTCGCCGCTGCACGCCCCCAACAACGCCGCGCCAAGGCCAAGGGCCACCACCGCGAGGCTGCGAAGCCCGCGTCCACCTACAACCACAAGTTCCACCATGGATCGGTTGTAGGCCGAAGCTAACGCCCAGACAAGGCGCGACGAGCCGCGATGAGCCGCGATCGTCAGGCAGCTCTCCCCGCGCGAGGAGAGGTCCGCTGGCCGTCTCCAGTCCCCCTTTGGAGCCCCTGGTTCATGGGTGAATCGAGGTAGGCGATCACCCACAGGCGAGCCCGCCGCTGATGGGCGGACACGCTGCCCGCCACCGGCTGCCGGCGCCGGCTCGAGGCCCCAGCGTCGTCGACCGCGACCGTCCGCCCTGATCCCCGCGGGACGCTGCGAGCAAACGCCCGGGCTCGGCGGAGCTTCCGGATCGCCCCGCGAGCAGCGGCGACGGACGACCTGCGCGCGACTTGCCGCGCGCGACTTGCCGCGCGCGACTTGCCGCGCGCGACTTGCCGCACCCGCTGACGTCACGCGCCGCGCCCGACGGAGCCGCGACGACGGACGCTGAGCGCTGCCGACACCGGCCCGACGAGCTCCTGTGGGCCGAGGACGCGCCGCAGCCGCTTCACAGAGGCGGTTGACAGCGATCTGCAACCGCGTACCCTGCGCCCCTCAGGCTTGGATATGGCCCACGCGATCGGAATTGACCTCGGCACCTCAGAGATCCGCGCGGCGGTCTATTCGGCGATCGGCGGAGAGCACCCCCGCGCGGCCCTCCTCCGGATAGGCAAGCGCGAGCTTCGGATCCCCGCGGCGGTCGGCCTCGACGCCGACGGCAGCCTCGTCGCCGGCGACCGGGCCCGCCGCCTCCAGCTCACCCGACCGAAGTCGACCATCGTCGCCCCGCTCGCGCTCCTCGGCGCGCGCTTTGACGAGCTCGACCTCCAGGCCTGGGCGCCCCTGCGGATCGTCCGTGACGCCCACGGCGACGCCCGCGTCCGCATCGGCGAGCGCACCTTCTCTCCGGTCCAGCTGGTGGCGGCCCAGCTCCTCGACCTCCGGCGCAGGATCGAGGAGACCAGCGCCGAGCCGCTCCCGCCCGCGACCCTGACGATCCCGCCGGGCCTCGGCAACCTCGCGCGCCGCGGCCTCGTCGACGCCTGCACGATCGCCGGGATCCAGCTCCAACGCCTGCTCCCGGCGACCACCGCCGCGGCCCTCGAGCTCCAGGCCTCCGGCCACCTCGCCCACGTCGACGAGCCCACCCTCGCGATCTGCGATCTCGGCGGCGGCTCCTTCTCCGCGTCGATCGTCGAGCTGCGCGAGGGGGGCCTCACCGTCCTCAGCAGCGCTACCGAGCCCCGCGTCGGCGGCCTCGAGATCGACCGACGCCTCGCCGAGCGCCTCGCCGAGGAGGCGGCGATCGCCTGCGAGAAGCCGGACATCGCCGGCGACCCGGTCGCGCTCGTCCGCCTCCGCCACGCCAGCGAGCGCGCCAAGATCGACCTCTCCAGCGAGCGCGAGCGCGCCGTCCACCTGCCCTTCCTCTCCGCCGACGCCTCGGGCACCAAGCACCTCGAGACCGCCCTCGCCCAGGGGGAGCTCGAGGAGCGGATCGAAGATCTCGTCGGCCGCTGGCTCAGCACCCTCAGGCGGGCCCTCGCCGGCAGCAACCGGAGCCTCGGCGACCTCAGCGACGTGCTCCTCATCGGCCGAGGCGCCCATGTTCCTCTCCTTCAAGACCGGCTCGAGGCGACCCTCGAGCGGGAGCCCAACCTCCGCTGGCTCGACGGAGATCTCGCCGCCCTCGGGGCCGCACGGCTGGCCGCACAGCTCGCCGGCGATCCCCTGATCGATCCGGTCGAGCTCGACGAGGTCCTCGGCAGGCCGATCACCCTCGAGCGCGGCGTAGGCGAGCCCCCCTCCCCGGTCCAGCTCCCGCTGCCGCAGGCCTTCGCTTCGCTGACCGAAGCGCCCTCGCCGGAGGTGGACGACGACGACACCGACGACGACAGCACCGACGAGACCGACGAGACCGACGAGACCGACGAGACCGACGAGACCGACGAGACCGACGCCGACGCGAACGACACGGGCGATGCCGCCGACGCCGATGACGACTCGAACAAGGACGCGACCGCGGCTGAAGCTGCTGAGAACTCCGCGGTCGAGGGGGCTGACACCGAGGAGGCCGACACCGAAGATGAGCAGGCTCCCGAGAGCAAGGCTCGCGCGGGGCTCGTGATCCGTCGGCGCGCAGGCGAAGCCCCCGACCGAGGCTCTGACGCCTCGTCTCGCGCAGACGACGAGACCGAGGAGCTCGCCGAGCAGGCGGGTCCCTCCGCCGCCGACGCTGACCTCCAGGTGTCGGACGAGAGCGTGCCCAGGGCTGAGGAGGACGGGACCGACACGGACGCTGACGCCGACACGAGTTCGTCTTCCCGGCCAGGAGATGTCGCTGGTGCCGACACGGACCTGTCTCCCAGGCCAGGAGATGACGCTGACGCCGACGCTGACGCCGACACGAACCCGTCCTCCCAACCAGGAGATCTCGCTGGGACCGACACGGACCTGGCCTCCCGGCCAGGAGCCGACGCTGACCCTAACGCTGATGCCGACGCCGACGCCGACCTCGCCTCCCCGTCAGACCCCGAGGCTGCGCCCGACAGTCCAAGAGAGCCCGGCGCCGAGCCTGACGACGACCGCGCCGACCGCGAAGCTAGCTCGGACACCCGCGAGGCTGTCGTCCCCAGGCTCCGCCTCCGCGCCCGGGTTCCCCTTGCCCCCCATCGTGTGCTCTTGACCGACGACGACGCGCCCGACGACGACGAGGGCGAGATTGACAGCGGTGACGAGCACATCGCCGCGAGCTCGACCGACAGAGCCGCCGACACCTCGGCAGACGCGACCGAAGAGCACAGCAACGCCCTGAGCGCGGACATCACCGGGGCCGCAGACCTACCCGACACGACCCCCTCGGAGACGCTCGAGAAGAGCCCTGCCGAGAGTCCCGACGCGGGGCCCGACACTCCCCCCGAAGGCATCGTGACCGCTCCGACCTCCGGACTTGCCGGCACCGGCACCGACACCGACACCGACGCCACCGACGCCTCCGACGCCTCCGACGCCCCCGACGCCCCCGACGCCTCCGAAGACATCGCGACCGCCCCGACCGACGCCGCGGAGCGCCCCGCGGTCCAGGAGCGAGAGCGAGAGCGCGGCGAGTCCGAGCTGCTCTTCCCGCCGACGATCACCCTGCCGACGAGCCACACCGAGCTCTTTGAGGCCGAAGGCGACGGAGCGACCGCTCACTTTTACCTCCACGAGGGTCTGCGAGATCGCGATCCGCTCGGCGAGTACGTGCTCCGCGGTCGGAGGGCGATCGACATGACCTTTCGGGTCGACGCCAACGGGATCCTGAGCCTCTCCTTCCGCCAGAGCTTCCGCGGCAAGGAGGCCGTCCTCGACGTGATCGGCGGCGGCGGCATGCCGCCGGAGGAGGTCGAGGCGCTCGCCCAGCGCGAGCGGGCGATCGAGGAGGCGCTCCGCCGCCAGCGACAGACCCAGGAGCTGACGATCAAGCTCAAGGGCGCCCACGAGCGGATCACGAAGGTGCTCGTCGACCTCGAGGCCGGGATCCCTGCAGGCGATCAAGCCCAGCTCAAGAGGGCGCTGCAGGCGATCCAGGACGCTGTTCTCACGGGCTCCCTCTCCGCCCTGGAGGCGATCGACGAGCGCCTGACGACGCTCCTGAGCGAGCTCCCCCGGGCGGTCCAAGAGGCCATCACCAGGCCGGCAGAGGACCCCCAGCCCGGCGCCGACGAGCCAGCCAAGGATGTCGCGGCCAAGCACAACCCCATCGAAGACAAGCCCTCCCAGGACGCCCCTTCCCAGGACGCCACCTCCGAGAACACCGGGACCAACGACTCGGAGGCCGAGGCCGAGAGCGGGGGCTCCAGCGCGAAGGACAAGCGGCGCAAGAACAAGCGCAAGAACCGGCGCAAGAGCCGGATGTCCAAGGGCGAAGCGTCGCAGTAGCCCGCCTCGCCGCGACCGCCCGCCTCGCGCCCGCCTCGCGCCCCTAGCTCCGCCCGTCGCGAATCACGAGGTGAGCGCTCACCGGCGCAGCTCCGGTCGAAGTACGAGCTCCGTGACGTCAGCGGTTGTCCGCGGGGTGGTGTGGGCGCCCGACACCAGCGCCCGACACCAGCGCCCATTTCAGGGCTCGGAGGCCGCGCCCGCGAGCTCGCCGGTCATATGGACAAAGCGGAACTTGATCGTCGCCCCCGCGGCGATCAGGACCTGCGCGAGCTCTTCGTGACCCTCGGCGACGACGCCCATCTCCGGCGACGTCGCCAGCGGTCGCAGCCCCGCGAGCATCGACCTCAGGTCCCGCGCGTCGCCGAGGCGGAAGGGAAAGCAGCCGGGAAAGCCCGTGTCAAAGGCCGCGACGCCGAGGCTCGGATCGAGCTCCGGCCGCGACGGATCCGCGAGCCGGCGGACATACACCCCAGCGGCCGCCCCTAGCTGGCGAAGCTGCCCCGAGGGCAGGCCGAAGTGCGCCTCGATCGCGGTCGCCTCATCATCGCCGACAGGGACCGCGTCGAGGCTCCGCCGGGGCGGGGGCAGGCGGTCGACCAGCGCCCACGGGAAGCGGAAGGCGACCGACGCGTGCACGACCTCGAGGCCGACGCTGCGATAGAGCTCGATCGCCGGGGTGTTCTCCGGGCGGACGTTCAAGCGCCAGGTCCGACACCCGCGCTCGCGCATCCGCTCGCCGACGGCCTGGACCATATGGCGACCGAGGCCGCGACCGCGGGCCGGCGCGTCGACGACGATGTGGCGGATGTAGCCGGCGCCGTCGAGCACCTCGTAGAAGATGTAGCCCGCGACCGCGCCGTCGACCTCGGCGATGAGCGAGTCCGGGGCGACCCGCTCGCGCCAGCGCTCTGCGCTCGGGACGGGATCGCCGGTGGTCAGCTCCGGGAAGAGACGGGCGAAGAGCGGGTAGTCCGCGTCCTGTGCGTCACGAAGCTTGATCGTGGCCGTCGACATCGACCGATCCTACAGCAAACGAGCGACTCCGCGGGACGCCTGCGACCTCACACGCCGGTGTTCAACCCGCCCGAGGCCGAGCCGAACGCCTGTCTCTCCAGGCATGATGTTCCGCTGCACGGGCTCGCTCGCGGCGACCCTCACCGCAGGATCGCGGCCCGGCCCGGCCCTGCGCCTCGATCCGTCGGCCTCCGCCCGACGGGCCAGCACCTGCGCCAGGCGACATGCCGGCCCGCACGGGCTAGCGGAAGACCGTCGACCAGCAGTGGTGAAGCTCGGCGTTCCGTCGAGGGCGCGACGCCTCTCGCCCCTGCTCGGCGCTGAGGTCAGCGCCTCCGGGCACCACCGACATGCTTGCCCTCGGCGACTAGCGGAAGACCGTCGACCGGTAGTGGCGAAGCTCGGCGATCGACTCGCGGATATCGTCGAGGGCGCGGTGGCTCTCGCCCTTGCTCGGCGCTGAGGTCAGCGCCTCCGGGTACCACCGCCGAGCCAGCTCCTTGACCGACGAGACGTCGACGCTGCGGTAGTGGAGGAACGCCGCGAGCTTCGGCATGTGGGCGATGATGAAGCGCCGGTCATGGCCGATCGAGTTGCCGCAGAGCGGCGAACGCCCGGCCTCGCAATGACGGCCGATGAACTCCAGGGTCTGGGCCTCCGCCTCCGCCAGGCTGATCGTCGACGCCTTCACGGCCGCGGTCAGCCCGCTCTCGCCGTGCTGACGGGTGCACCAGGCGTCCATCGCCTCCAGGACCGCGTCCTCCTGGTGGATCACCAGATCGGGCCCCTCGCCGAGGATGTTGAGCTCCCCGTCGGTGACGATCGTCGCGATCTCCAGGATCTCGCAGCGCTCCGGCTCGAGACCTGACATCTCGAGGTCGATCCAGACAAGCGGCGCCGCCGACGATTTCGTGCTCATGGGCGCATCGTACGCGCAAAAACGTCCGAGACGAGAGCCGGCGCAGGCAGACGGTCCGCGGGGCCCACCACGGGCCCACCACGGGCCCACCACGGGCCCACCACGGGCCCCCCGCGGGCCCCCCACGGGCGAAGTCGCGCACAACCGCTCGCCTCCGCGCGTCCATTGCGCTATAGCGACACTGCGATGGCGCCACCGCTAGCCCAGCTCGACCTCTTCGGCGGCCCGCCGACGCCGATCGCCGCAGGCGGACGCCGCGGTGTCGCCCCCGCGCAGGCCCCGGACTCGCTCCTGGAGATCGCCGCCGCCCTCCCGCGCGACCTCCACCTCGGCACCTCGTCGTGGTCCTTCCCGGGCTGGGCCGGGATCGTCTACGAGCAGAACTACAGCCAGGAGCGGCTCGCCCGCGGCGGCCTGATGGCCTACGCCCAACACCCGCTCCTCCGGACCGTCGGCATCGACCGCTCCTACTACGCGCCCCTGCGCCGGGACGAGCTCCAACGCTACGCCGACGCGGTGCCGGACGACTTCCGCTTCCTGATGAAGGCGCACGAGTCCCTGACGATGGCGCACTATCCTCGGCACGCCCGCTACGGCGCCCGCCGGGGGCGGCCGAGCGAGGCCTTCTTGGAGCCGGGCTACGCGACCCTCGCGGTGATCGATCCGTTCATCGAGGTTCTCGGCGAGCGCGGCGGGCCTGTCCTCTTTCAGTTCGCGCCCCAGGACGTCGGCGCCCTCGGCGGGCCGCGCCTCTTCGCGGAGCGCCTGCACCGCTTCCTCTCCGCCCTCCCGCGCGGGCCGATCTACGCCGTCGAGCTCCGCAACGCCGAGCTCCTCTGCCCCGCCTATCGCGACGTGCTCGCCGACGTCGGCGCCTGCCACTGCGTCAACGTCTATCCCGGCATGCCGCCGCCGGCGGTCCAGCGCCAGCGGGCCGGCACCGACCGCGGCGGCGCCCTGGTGATCCGCTGGATGCTCCAGCCCCAACTCAGCTACGAGCAGGCCAAGGCGCTCTTCCACCCCTTCGATCGCCTCGTCGAAGAGGATCCCTTCCACCGCGAGCAGCTCTCCGAGCTGATCGTCGACGCTGCGCGCAGCGCCAAGCCGACCTTCGTCATCGCCAACAACAAGGCCGAGGGATCGTCTCCGCTTACCCTCGCCCGCCTCGCCGCCTCCGTCGCCCGCCGCCTCGACCCCAACGGCCAGCGCAGCAGCGACGGCTAGGAAGCCCGCGAGGAGCGACCCGCACAGCCGCGTGCGCCGGAGGCCCGTGGGGAGAGCCGCTGCGCCGACGAGCGCACGGGCTGCGCCCAGCTCCCGGGGAGACCGCCCGCCGATGGGCGAGCAGCGAGCTCGTGAGCCACAGCGAGGGCCCGAGAGCGCCCCGAAGCTCTGCACAGGCCCCCTCGCGGCCTACCGACGCAGGGGCCGGCCCTCGCCTGGCTCCGCGCTCGCCTTGCGCAGATCGCCAGCGGACGGCACTCTGGCAGCATCCGCGGGCAAACGCGTGCAACGCGGGCAAATCGTGCAACAAGGGTCCTATGGCCGAACGACCAGCGAGCAAAGGCCGACGATTCTTCCGCCTGGCGGGAATGACCGCGTCGGTCGCGAGCTCCTACGCCGCGACCCGGATCAAGTCGGTCTTCCAGAGCGCCGAGGACGCCGCCGCGAGCAAGCTCGAGAGCTACGAGCGCAGCGGTGAGCTGATCGCCAAGACCCTGGGCGAGCTCAAGGGCGCGGTCATGAAGGTCGGCCAGATGGCCTCGATCGCCAGCGACATCCTCCCGCGCGAGATCGCCGAGCCCCTGCGCGCGCTCCAGCGCGCGGCGCCGCCGATGGACTACGAGGTGATCGCCGAGCAGATCGAGCGCGAGCTCGGCTCCCCGCCGGAACTGCTCTTCCGCGAGTTCTCCCGCGAGCCCTTCGCCGCCGCGTCGATCGGCCAGGTCCACCGGGCGACCACCGACGACGGCCGCGACGTCGTCGTCAAGGTCCAGTACCCGGGGGTCGACGAGGCCGTCGACTCCGACCTCGCCCACCTCAAGCTGGTCCTCCGCGCCAGCGGCCTCGTCCGGATCAACAAGCGAGCGCTCGACGCCCTCTTCTCGGAGGTCCGCACCCGCCTCCACGAGGAGCTCGACTACTGCAACGAGGCCGACAACGTCCGCCTCTTCCGCGACTACCACCGCGAGCGCCACCCCTTCCTGGTGATCCCCGAGGTCGTCGGCGAGCGCTCCTCGGCCCGCGTGCTCACCCTGACCTATGAGCCAGGCGACCACATCGACAGCCTCGACGACCGCTACGATCAGGCGACCCGAGACACCCTCGGCGACAACCTCTTCACGATGATGGCGGCGCAGCTCTTCGACCTCCAGGCGATCCACGCCGACCCCAACCCGGGGAACTTCGCCTTCCGCCCCGACGGCTCGGTCGTGCTCTACGACTACGGCTGCGTCAAACATGTCGACGACGTGACCCTGCGATCGTACCGGGCGGCGATCCGAGCCGGGATCGCCGAGGACTACCCTGCCCTAGAGCACAGCCTCGTCGAGCTCGGCGTCCGCAACCCCGAGGGACCGGCGGTCGAGCTCGCCTACTACAAGCCCTGGCGTGACCTCTTCGTCCAGCCCTTCGTCCACGACGAGCTCTTCGACTACGCCGCGGCGACGATCCACGACGAGGTGCTCAAGCTGGTCCCGGGCGCGCTCAAGCGGATGGCCAGCTTTCAGCCGCCGGTCGAGCTCGTCTTCATCGATCGCATGATCGGCGGCCACTACGGCAACCTGCGCAAGCTCGGCGCCCGCGGCCGCCACTGGCCGCTGGTCGAGCCCTACGTCCGCGAATGATCCGTCGCCACGGCCTCGCCTGCGGCCCCTTGGCGGAGGAGCGGGAGGAGCGAGCGACCGTCGACCTCCGGCGCGGGGAGGCCGAGGAGCGCCGCTGCGGTCGGCGCGACGTCGCGGGTCCGCACAGGTGTGTCGATCTCGACCGCCGGGATCCCCTCGCCGAAGATGATCAGCGGCACGTCGCTGTCATCGTCGTAGGGGGAGCCGTGGCTGGTGCCGGTGGGGCGGGCGTTGAGGAGCCAGCCCTCGGGCCCGCGGAGCTGGACGTCCGGGCTCCGATCGGCGACGAAGCCGAGGGCGTAGCGCTGCAGCCACGGCCGCCGCTGCGCCGCCGCTGTGCTCGGGTCGGCGAGCTCATCGTAGGTGTAGGCGTCGGCGACGAAGGGGAGCCCGCGGAGCTCCTCGGCCACGGCCGCGCGGATCTTCACGACGTCGACCCCGGGGCTCTGCTCGCCGCCCGCCTGGCCCGCCCCCATGTCGAGCCAGAGGCCCTCGCCGACGTCGCGGACGGCGACGGGCTCGGCCAGACCGAGGCGCTCGCAGGCCCGGGTGACCGCGGCCGCGACCCCGCGATCGAAGTCCTCGCTCAGGACCCGCGTCGCCTCGACCTGTCCCTTTGCTCGCGCGACCTCGGGCATCCGCGTCCCGCCGTGATCGGCGGTCAGGATCACGGCGTAATCCCCGGGATAGCGACGATCCAGCGCTCCGAGGAATTCCCCGAGGCGGCGGTCGAGATCGACGTAGTAGTCGACGATCTCATGGCTGTCGGGGCCGAAGGTGTGACCGACGAGGTCCGCCCCGGAGAGGCTGAGCATCAACAGATCGGGCGCATCATCGGCGCCCAGCTCCGCGCCGGAGAGCCCCTGCAGCGCGAGCTCGAAGCTCATCGCGTCGCTCATCGGCGAGGCCCCGAGGCGGTAGAAGGCGGCGCTCGTGCTGTCCCCAGACATCTCCAGGCGATGGGGGAAGGTCGACAGGGTCCCCTCCGCCTCGACCTGGTCGGGGCCGACAAAGGCGTAGTCAGAGTCAGGGAGGCTCCTCTCCCAGGTCGCCCCGATCGCGTCGCCGATCACCGACGAGCCATCAAACTCGACGACCCAGGGCGGCAAAACCTCAGCGAACGAGCTCGAGGTGACGTAGGCGCCGATCGCCGCCTCGTACCAGAAGACACCGTCGGCGGCCTCGCCCGCCATCAATACGCTCGCGCGATCCTTGTAGGCGATCGACAGGACCTTGCTCGCGGGCGACGACGCCTTGAGCCAGGAGCCTATCGTCGGGCTCCGCATCGTCACCGACGAGCGACCGCCGAGCTCCGAGGTCTCGCTGCCCGGCGGGCCGATGATCGTCGCCCCGGGATCATCGACAGCGTAGGCCGGCTCCCCGCTCGGGCGATCGATCCAGTTGTTCTGGATCACCCCGTGGCGGCGCGGGTCGACCCCGGTGGCGATCGTCGCGTGCCCTGGTGAGGTCATCGTCACCGCATGCGCGATCTCAGCCGCCGCGAAGCGGGCCCCCCCGTCGCGGAGGCGGGCGAGGCCGTGCTCAAAGAGGTGTCCGAAGCGGCTCAGGTAGTCCGCGCGCATCTGATCGACGACGAGGATGACGACGAGCCGCGGCCGCGGATCGATCGTCTCCGAGGGAGTCGCGGCGTCCGTCGCCCCAGCCGTCGGCGCAGGATTTTCGACCGGCGCTAGGGTCGCCCCGCCGCAGCCGACGCTCACCCCGCCGAGGAGGACAGCGGCGCCGAAGAGCCGACCCACCGCAGGCAGGGGTCGGCGCGAGCTGTCGTGACGTCCGCGGTCAAACACGGGCGGATTGTCGCAGCAGAGGACGCCCCCGGCCACCGCGCAACGTTCGCGTCGCCCATGTGAGCGAGGCCTCAACTCTCGGCCGACACCGTGGATTGACAGCACTCGCCGGCGATCGGCACACTTCGGGCCATTGGGCGAGGTCTCAAGCTCGCCCACAGGAGATCCGATGAACCTGCGAATTGCTGCAATCGTCCTCTTTGGTAGCGCTGCCCTCGCCTGTGGCGGCGCTGAGAAGCCGGCCGACGCCGCCAAGCCGGCCGACGCCGCGAAGACGGCCGAGGGCCACGACTCGGCCAAGGTCGACGACACCGCGATCGCCAAGGCCGATCCGAAGGCCGACGAGGCCGGGGAAGAGGGCTGCATCTACGGCAAGGACCACGGCGGTGCCGACCACACCGAAGAGGGCTGCCCCCACGGCATGGGCGACACGCCCGAGGCCACCGGCGAGCCCGGCCACCACGGCGCCACCTTTGCCCTGAGCGAGAACAGCCCGCTCAAGGACGTGCTCGCCTCCGCCGGCGATAATCTGCCCTCGACCCCGATCCAGGTCACCGGCGAGGTCGACTCGGTCTGCCAGAAGAAGGGCTGCTGGATGGTCCTCAAGGACGGCGACAGCGCGGTCGCTCGGATCCTCATGAAGGACCACAGCTTCACCGTGCCGATGGACGCCAAGGGCAAGTCGGCGATCGTCGAGGGCACACTGACCGCCCGCACCTTCTCCGAGAAAGAGGTCAAGCACCTCGAGAAGGACGGCGGCGGCGACCCGGACGAGGTCGAGGGCGAGCGTAAGGAGTTCGTCCTGACCGCCAGCGGCGTCAAGATCCCGGTGAACTCCTAGTTCGTCGCTGGCGTGGGCACGCGAAGAGCCCCGCTCTCCTGACCCCTGAAGTCTCGGGTCTGAAGGAGCTGACGACGACCTCGCGGCGAGAGCTGCGGCGGTCGTCGTCCTGTTCTCGGCCCTGGTCTCGGCCCTGGTCTCGGCCCTGGTCTCGGCCCTGGTCTCGGCCCGGTACTCGGGCTTCCTCTCCGCCAAACCGGCGCCCCACGGTCGCTCCATGTGATCATGGTCGCCGCTCGCGGGGCCCTCCTGGTGTAGCTTCACCGCCGCCATGGACACCCGGACCCCACCCCTCAGCGTCGCCGCCGATCCCTCGAGCGCCTCGATCCCGTGCCACGACCCGGCGACCGGCGAGCACCTCGGCGACATCCCCGTCGTCAGCGGCGCCGAGGTCCGCGAGCGGCTGGTCCGGGCCCGCAAGGCCCAGGCGCAGTGGGCCAAGACGAGCTTCGAGGAGCGCCGCGAGGTGCTGCGGACGATCCTCCGCCACCTGCTCGAGCACACCGACGAGCTGTGCCAGATGATCGCGAGGGACGCCGGCAAGACCCTCGACAACGCGATCCTCGGCGAGATCTGGCCGGTCTGCGAGAAGCTCCGCCACACCATCACCCACGGCGAAGAGGCCCTCAGCCCGCGGCGGGTCTCGCCCGGTCTCCTGGTCCATAAGACAGCGACCGTCGAGTATCACCCCAAGGGGGTCATCGGCATCATCTGCCCGTGGAACTTCCCGCTGCAGAACGTTCTCGGCCCGACGATCCCGGCGCTCTTCGCCGGCAACGCGGCGATCGTCAAGGTCTCCGAGTGGACCTCCTGGTCGGCCCCGCGGATCCAGGAGATCTTCGACGAGGCCCTCGATGCCGCCGGAATCCCCCGTGATCTCGTCCAGGTCATCGCCGGCTACGCGGAGACCGGCAAGGCGCTCGTCGCCGCGGGCGTCGACCTGATCATCTTCACCGGCTCCATGCCCAACGGAAAGCGGGTCCTCCAGGCTAGCGCCGAGACCCTGACCCCGGTGATCCTCGAGCTCGGCGGCAAGGATGCGATGATCATCTGCGACGACGCGGACCTCGAGCGGGCTGTCCACGCGGCCCTCGCCGGGACCTTTATCGCCTCCGGCCAGATGTGCCTCGCCGCCGAGCGGATCTACGTCCACGAGGGGATCTACGACCGCTTCGTCGAGCGGGTCGTCGAGCTCGCCGGTCGCCTCCGCCAGGCCCCGCCGCTCACCGGCCCCGAGGCGGTCGACGTCGGCGCGATGACGATGCCGGGTCAGGTCGAGATCGTCGAGCGCCTGGTCCAGGACGCCGTCGCCAAGGGGGCGCGGGTCCGCGTCGGCGGGACCCGCGGTCGCCAGGCCAGCGGCTCCTTCTTCGAGCCGACCGTCCTCACCGACGTCGACCACAGCATGGACATCGTCAACCACGAGACCTTCGGCCCGGTGATGTCGATCCTGCGCTGGAGCGACGATGAAGAGGTCATCCGCCTCGCCAACGCCACCGACTACGGCCTCGGCTCCACGGTCTTCTCGCGAGATCCGGCTCGCGCCCGCCGGATCGCCAAGGAGCTCCGCGTCGGCTCGACGACGATCAACGACTTCAGCATGGCCTACATGGCCAACGAGCTGCCCTTCGGCGGGGTCGGCGGCTCCGGCTTCGGCCGCCTCAACGGTCCTGAGGGCCTCCGCGCCTGCTCCAACGTCAAGGCGCTGCTCGAGGATCGCCTCCCCGGCGGCAGGCCGGTCCGCCTCTACCCCGTCGCCGCCGGCGACTACGAGCAGGCCAAGTCGACGATCCAGGCGATCTACGGCCACGGGATCCGCCAGCGGATCGGCGGCGTCGTCGACCTCGGCCGCGACCTCGTCCGCCGCTTCTTCGGCGGCTAGCTCTGCGAGCCGCTCGCCTGGCTACATGAGGGGTCTCCACGGAGAGCGCCCCGCTGGGCGTCGCCTCCTCCCTCGGGCGACGTGGCCCAGGCCGACGAACCGCCGCAGGACGACCGTCCGACCGTCCCGCCGCGCCGACGTCGTCCGCTACGGGAGCATCTCGTCAGGGATGTCCGGGGAGGTCTGAGCCCGCCGAAAGCGCAGCGAGATCACCCGGGCGAGCTGGAAGAGGAAGAGCCCCGCGAGCTCCGGCGTCTTCATGTGGAGCTCGCGAAAGGAGTCGAAGCCGAGGCGCAGCAGCTCGCACTCGCCCAACGCCGTGATCGTCGCGGAGCGGGGCTTGCCGTCGAGGAGCGCCTGCTCGCCGACGACGGAGCCCGCCTCGATCGTGCCGACCCGACGGACGCGACCGCCGTCCTGATCGGCGACGAGGACCGCCAGGCGTCCCGAGCGGACCAAGTACATCCCGCGATCGATCGCTCCCTGCTTGATCAGCACATCGCCGGGACGGAACCGCTTGACCTCCATAAAGGAGAGAAGGTCGCTCCAAGCCTCCGGTGAGAGCCCAGAGAAGACCCCGAGCCGGGCAGGGTCCGTCGCCGGATCGATCGCCTTCGCGCTCGCCGGCCCGCTCGCACTATTCTGGTTGTCGGTGTCGCTCACAGGTATCCAGGGCGTTTGCGACGGCGATAGTAGCGGAACCCGCGGCTGGATACGACTCGTCGCAATCACACGCACACCGCCGCACATCCACACTGGCGAAAAGCGCGCGCCTCCCCCGTCGGACAGCTCTAAATCCGCGCCAACTTCTTGGGCAGGCCGCAGAACACTGTCAAACTAGCGGGTAAACCTTCTGCTCGGCCGACCGCGCAAGCTCTGCGGAGTCCGCTATAGTCGTCCCCTGTGGTGGTATCGACGTCGAATGCGAGGCTCCCGCTCATCTCTTCGATGATCGGAGGTGTCATCGCGAGCCTGGCGGGTTGCGCCGATCCGGTCATGGTCGACCCCCCTGACGACTGTGAGATCGCCAGCCAGAACGCGTATGTCCTCGAGGTCATGCGGCACGCCTACCTCTGGAACCACGAGGTGCCGGAGGACGTTGACATCGCCGACTACGAGGAGCCCCGCGACCTCCTCGCCGCGCTCCGCTACAGCGAGATCGATCGCTGGAGCCGGGTCGCCGACAAGGTCCAGAGCGACGCCCTCTTCGAGGAGGGCAAGACGATCAGCTACGGCTTTAGCCACATGCGCGACGACGACGGCAAGATCCGGGTCTCGTTCGTCTACGAGGACTCTCCCGCCGCCGACGCCGGCCTCCGGCGCGGCGATGAGATCCTCGAGATCAACCGCCTCTCGATCTCCGAGATCGACGCGGGCGGGCTCTGGGGCGACATGTTCGGCCCGCGCGAGCTCGGCATCACCGTCGACCTCCAGATCGCCGAGGATGACGGCGAGGTCCGCGACGTCAAGCTCGCCCGCGAGTGGATCAAGCTCGTCACGGTCCCCGTGTCGGAGGTCATCGAGCAGGGCGATCGCAAGGTCGGCTACCTCTACTTCACCTCCTTCGTCGACACCGCGATCCCCGAGCTCGACGAGGCCGTCGCCGGCTTCCGCAACGCCGGCATCAACGAGCTCGTCGTCGACCTCCGCTACAACGGCGGCGGTCGCCTCTCGGTCGCCCGCCACCTCGCGAGCCTGATCGCCGGCGAGGCGAGCAAGAGCCGAGAGACCGCCTACTGGGTCAAGTACAACGACGACCTCGCCGAGGAGAACGAGCGCTACAAGCTCGACCGGATCGCCCACGCGCTGACCCTCGATCGGGTCTACTTCATCACCACCGGGCGGACCCTCTCCGCCAGCGAGCTGGTGATCAACTCGGTGAGGCCCTACGTCGACACCTACGTGATCGGCGGGACGACCGGCGGCAAGCCGGTGGGGATGCGCTCCTTCGACTTCTGCGACAAGATCCTCTACCCGATCACGTTCCGCTTGGTGAACGTCGACGGCGAGAGCGACTACTACGACGGCCTCGCGCCCGACTGCGTCGCCGACGACGATCTCCGGAGCCAGCTCGGCGACCCCGGCGAGACCTCTCTCGCGGCGGTCCTCGAGCTGATCGAGAAGGGGAGCTGTTCGCTCGGCGATCCGATGGCCTCGCCGCCTGCGCCGACGGCTGACGAGGAGCTCTTCCACTTCGACCCGTTGCAGGCGACCCTCGGCGCCTGGTGAGCGGCGCCTGGTGAGCGGCGCGTGCTGAGCGGCCCCCGAAGGGCGCGAGGATGAGGGCCAAGGGCTAAGCCCCCTGCGCCCTCACGCCGCGCTCGTCGGTCCTCCTGGCGGCGAGACAACGCCGCGGCCCCGGGCGACAGTCCAGGCTCGGCGGAGCTGAGCGACGAGGGATGGAGAGCGCGGGGGAGCCTCGCCACGGGCGGCGAGGGGCTCAGCCCCCCTCGTCCATGAAGCGGGCGCCCTCCATGATCAGCCCGGTCGTCGTCATCCGCACCTCCTCGTCGATCTCGAAGTCGAGGGGCGCAAACTCGAAGCGGCCGCGGCTCCAGGCGAGGGCGAGGAAGACCGCCTGCTCGTTGCGCTCGCTGTCCGAGCGCGCAGCGACGACGCGACCGCTCTGGATGAAGATCCGGACGGTCGCGATCGGGTCCTCGCACTGGACCAAGAGCACGCCGCTCTTGCGCTCCATCTCCAGGAGCGTGAGCACGGAAGGAAGGCCTATCTGGGCCAAGGACCCGGAGATCGCTCGGTCGTCCGGGACGTCGATGATCCGCTGACCGGCACGGAGGTCGCGCTCGAGGGTCTCGCGGCGAGAGAGCGCCCGCTGGACCCGGAGGTGCAGCTCCTCGAGCTCGAAGGGCTTGGTCAGGTAGTCGTCGCCGCCGTTGCGAAAGCCTCGGATCCGATCCTGGCCGCCGCCCAACGCCGTGACATAGATGATCGGCACGAGGAGGAGATCAGCCTTGCGGCGGAGCTGCTCGACGAGGTCCCAGCCGTCCATCTTCGGCATCATCACGTCGGTGATGATCAGGTCCGGGATCCACAGCTCGACCTCGGCGAGCGCTTCGCTGCCGTCGGCGACACAGACGACCTCGTACCCCTCCATCGACAGGTATCGGTCGATCAGTCGGCGGAGACTGGGCTCATCGTCGACGACGAGAATTCGCGGCGCGGGCATCGATCTCCGGTTCTTCCCCGATGGCGACAAAGGATAGCAACACCGTTCGACCGCGACCGGATCAAGCCGAGGTTTCTCCGAGGTTCGACATCGCCCGAGCGATCGCCTCGCCACTTTTCTCGGGCGGAGGGCGGAGCGCGCGCTCGCTTCCGCGCTCGTCCCCGACGCGGCGACCGGGCCCGGCGTCCCCAGCCCGCCTGCGGCACTGACGGCGCCATCGCCGGAGACCTCGCGCGATCTGCACGGCTAGACGCCTAGGCCGCTTTCGTGTTTCTATTATCCGGCGTCTGTTGCGGCTGCACGCCGAACCGGCACCGTACCTCGGGCCGATACCCCATTGGCTCCACGTACTCGCCCCTCCGAAGGCCCTCCCCCATCGCGACAGCCAACGTCTAGAGCCCTTTCGACGCACGAAGGAAGCAACCATGAACCTGAAGCAAGTCAACGAGCTCCTCTCGGAAATGGAAGACCAACTGGCTGGCGGAATGGCCGCAGCCGACGTGTTCAGCAAGCAGTCTGGAATGTCGATCGCCGGCATCCGTACGGCCCCGAAGGCCTGTGCGCTCTTCAACGTCGTCTGCGAGCGGACGATCGACTCGATCAAGAAGTCCGGCCTTCCGATCCCGCATCAGCTCGCGTCCATGCTCTTCACCCTGGGTGAGGATGAGAACGTCATGATCGCGGTCGTCGAGCTCGACTCCAAGTACCGCCTCGGACTCGCCATCGACCTGACGAAGACGTCGATGGGCGTCATCATCTCGGTCGCGATGCCCGACATCGTCCCTCAGCTCCGCGCCGCGCTCGGCTCGCGCGCCTCCTGAGCTAGGGTCGACGAAAGAGGAGCCCTCGTCGCCTCGCGACGGGGGCCTTTTTTTGTTCCCTGTTCCTTTTCCCTGTTCCTTTTTCGCTGTTCCTTGTCCCTTGTCCTGCGCTCATCCGAGCGCAGCCGCAGGATCGCCAGGACCCGCCCGCGTCCTCCTGCCGATGTCCGCCCGCGAAGAGCCGGCGGTGACCGCCGCCCTGACGCCGCGATCGACGGTCCTCTCTTCTCGGGCGAAACGCGCTGTACCGGGCTCGACCCCGAGGGTCGGCCGAGTCGAGCGGCTCGCCGAGAGCAGGAGCGCGCGCGGGATCTTCCTGCGGGCTGCGAGGGGCGACTTTGACCATGCCTGCTGACGCCGACGAGTATCCAGCCTCCGGAGGCTTCCCTATAATCAGAGCCCTCAGCAACGCCGTGGCTAGACCTGTCAACACCTCGACCGCACCTCTCATCGTCCACTCGTCTGGTTTCGCAGGGCGCCCGGAGAGCGCAGCCCTCGTGAGCCTCCGGGCCGAAGCGCGTACGGTCTCCGGCGCTGAACTCCTGAGCCTCTGCGCCGACGCCGAGCTGACCCAGCCGCTGGTCGGCATCATCGACGATCTTCTCCTAGAGACAGGTTCGAAGATCCCGAGCCAGACCGCGTCGATGGTGCCGATGCGCCTCGTCGCCGTGACCGACCGGCCGCTCGACCACGACTCCCTGCCCGACGCCCTGCTCACCGCGATCATCTCGCCGAGCGCCGGCCCCGCCCCCCTCGCCCGGGCCCTCCGCGGGGCCATCCGCGAGGTCAGCTACGAGTGCGAGACCCAGTACCTCGAGAGCGAGCTGCTGGTCCGCTCCGCCCAGATCCACGAGCTCAACCGGATCGGCGTCGCCCTCTCCACCGAGCGGGACTACGAGCGGCTGCTCGAGCGGATCCTCCACTCGCTCCGCGAGCTGACCGGCGCCGACGCTGGCTCCCTCTTCCTCGTCGAGGACGCGCCCGCGGGGGCCAAGCTCCTCCGCTTTACGGTCGCCCAGAACGACTCGATCGAGACCCCGGCGCTCGTCCGCTTCACGATGCCGATGAACACCAAGACCCTCGCCGGCTACGTCGCCTGCTCGGGTCAGCTGCTCAACATCTCGGACGTCTACAAGATCCCCGAGGACACGCCCTACTCCTTCAACAAGGGCTTCGACAAGCAGACCGGCTACCGCACCCAGTCGATGCTGGTCCTGCCGATGAAGAACCAGCAGGGCGAGGTCATGGGCGTCGTCCAGCTGATCAACAAGCGGGGCTCCGACGAGCGCCTGGCCGCGCCGCCGCACCTGTGCCGCGACATCATCCCCTTTGATCAGCTCGCGACCGAGCTGTCGACCTCGCTGACCAGCCAGGCCGCGGTCTGCATCGAGAACAACGCGCTCTACGAGGGCTTGGAGAACCACCTCGCGGAGCTCAAGGACACCCAGGCCCAGCTGGTCCAGAGCGAGAAGCTCGCGAGCCTCGGCCAGCTCACCGCCGGCGTCGCCCACGAGATCAACAACCCCCTCGCCTTCACCCGCAACAACACCCACCTCGCCAGCGAGCGGATCGCCTCAGCCCACCGCCGCCTCATGGTCGAGGAATTCCTCGCCGACGAAGAGGCTCCCCTCGAGGATCGCCTCAAGGTCGCAGACGATCTCTTCGAGGCGCTCCAGGCCGACCCCGACCTCCGTGATGACGTCAAAGAGGTCACAGCCGATCTCAACAGCCTCACCGGCGAGGAGCGCCTCGGCCTCGTCCTCCAGTTCCTCGACTACGTCGGCCAGGCCAAGAAGATGACCGAGGGCAGCCTGGTCGAGCTGATGGTCCGGGTCCAGACCCTGCTCGACGAGAGCTTCATCGGCCTGGGCCGCGTCGCTGAGATCGTCCTCGGCCTCCGCAACTTCTCTCGCCTCGACGAGGCCGGCTTCCAAGAGGCGGACATCGACGAGGGGATCCGTCAGACGATGATGATCCTCCGCGAGCCCGCCCGCGAGCAGTCGGTGAACCTGATCGCCGACCTCAACCTCGAGCGGCCCTACCCCTGCTTCCCAGCCAAGCTCAACCAAGTCGTGCTCAACCTGGTGAACAACGCCATCGACGCTTCGCCCGCGGGGAGCGATGTCACCGTGATGACCCGCGAGCTCGACGGCTTCGTCGAGATCTTCGTGCGCGACAGCGGACACGGGATCCCTGAGCACATCCGCACCAAGGTCTTCGATCCGTTCTTCACGACCAAACCAGTGGGCAAAGGGACCGGACTCGGCCTCTCGATCAGCTATCGGATCATCTCCGATCACCACGGTAAGATCGCCGTTGATCCAAACGAGAACGGCGTTGGAGTAGTATTCTCGATCCGGATACCAACCAGTCAGCCGGAAGAGCCGGAAGAGCCGGCACCACCGGAGCAACAGAGCACGCAGGCGGCCGTCGCGGAGGTTCAATGAGGAGTAGGGAACGCCTGATCATTCCGTATCGCTCGAAGGTTATCGAGCCGATCAGCTTGCCCCCCCGCGAGGAGCGTCTCAAGCGCATCCAAGCGGCTGGGCTCAACGTCTTTCGACTTCGGTCCGCCGACGTCTATATCGATCTCCTGACCGACAGCGGCACCGGGGCCATCTCCGCGTCGCAGCTCTCGCGATCGATGTTGGGCGACGAGAGCTACGCCGGCTCTCGGTCCTTCGAGGAGATGCAGCAGCAGATCCAGGAGACCATGGGCTTCCCCTACACGATCCCGGTCCACCAGGGCCGGGCGGCGGAGCAGGTGCTGAACTACGTGCTCATCCGCCGGCACATGTTCGTCCCGGGGAACACCCACTTCGACACCACCAAGGCCCACATCGAGCTGGCGGAGGGGCGGGCGATCGACTGCACGATCGACGCCGGCAAGACCTCCGAGGGCAACTACCCCTTCAAGGGGAACGTCGCCGTCTCCAAGCTCGAGCAGGTGATCGAGAAGTACGGCGCTCGCCACATCGCCTACATCTTGATGACGATCACCTGCAACTCGGGCGGCGGTCAGCCGGTGTCGATGCAGAACATCCGCGACGTCAGGGCGCTCGCCTCGGCCCACGGCCTGCCGCTGGTCTTCGACGCCGCTCGCTTCGCCGAGAACGCCTACTTCATCAAGCTCCGCGAGCCCGGCTACCAGGACAAGCCGGTGATCGAGATCATCCACGAGATGATGAGCTATGCCGACGCCTGCACGATGAGCGCCAAGAAGGACGCGATCGTGCCGATGGGAGGCTTCATCGCCTGCCGCGATCCGGACCTCTACGAGCGCCTCAAGACCCCGGCGATCATCTTTGAGGGGTATTTCACCTACGGCGGGATGTCCGGCGGCGACATGGAGATGCTGGCCCAGGGCCTGCGCGAAGTCGTCGACGAGACCTACCTCGCCTACCGGATCGGCCAGGTCCGCCGGCTGGGAGAGCTCCTCCAGAGCTACGGGATCCCGGTCGTCGAGCCGATCGGCGGTCACGCGGTGTTCATCGACGCCCGCCGCTTCTTTACACATGTGCCCGACGACGAGTTCCCCGCGCAACTCCTCTGCGCTGAGCTATACAAGGAGGGTGGTGTGCGCGCTGTCGAAGTCGGCGCCGTGCTCACCGGGCGCGACCCTGACACAGGTGAGAACATCCGACCGGCGCTCGATCTTTGCCGGCTCACCATCCCCCGCAGGGTGTACACTTTCGAGCATCTTGAGTATGTCGCTGATGTCATCCGTACTGTCCGGGAGGAGAAGGGGACACGCATGAAGCGCGGGATCTGCTTCGACCACGAGGCAGAGGGCATCCGCCACTTCTCGTCGACGTTCCGCTACCTGTAAGGAGAGAGGTTCCACAGATGGGTTGGAAAAGTTTCAAAAAGACCGGTCAGGTTCAGGCTGACTCAAAGCTCGCGAGCTTGGGCCTGCTGATCGTCGACGACGAGAAGTCGATCGTGACCACGCTCGAAGAGAGCTTCCGCGGGCTCTTCCGGATCTACACCGCGACCAGCGGTCCGGACGCCCTCGAGCTCTTCAAGGCGAATGACATTCACATGGTCGTCTCGGACCAGCGGATGCCCCACATGACGGGCATCGAGCTCTTCTCCCACATCAAGGAGATCAACCCGACGACGATCCGCATCCTCTTGACCGGCTACGCCGACATCAACGCGGTGATCCGCGGGGTCAACGAGGGGCTGCTCTGGAAGTACGTGACCAAGCCCTGGAACGCCGAGGACCTCAAGGCCTTGGTCCGCGAGGGCGCGCGCAAGTACTACAAGGACGCGGGGCTCGACGTCCCCTCCTTCCGGATCCTCGGCGCCTAAGCCGAGGCCGGCCCGGCGGAGACTCCTCTCATCTCCGCCGACCACCGGCCTGAGACCGGACCCTGAAGCTCTACGAGCTTCCGCCGACAAGCCCGCCACAGCGCGGGCTTCGTCAATTTTACCGTCTGGACCGTCTGGACCGTCTGGAACGTCCGCTCCGTCTGGAACGTCCGCTCCGCCTATGGAGACTGTCGGGGCTGCGCGAGGCCCTCGCCGTGTGGTGTAGGATGCCGCCCTCTGGAGTCTCCCCGATGAAGCGCCTCCTCGCCCGCACCTGGCTCAAGCTCAACGGTTGGTCCGTCCGCGGAACGATCGACCACCCCAAGTTTGTCGCGATCGCTGCCCCCCACACCAGCAACTGGGACCTCGTCTTCATGCTGGCGACCGCGACCGAGCTCGGCATCAAGGTCCGGTGGCTCGGCAAGCACACGCTCTTCCAGGGCCCCTTCGGCTGGTTGATGCGAGCGGTCGGCGGGATCCCGGTCGAGCGGAGCGCCTCACATAACCTCGTCGAGCAGGCGGCGCAGCACCTCCGCGAGTCGGAGTCGATGATCCTCGCCGTCCCCCCCTCGGGCACCCGCAAGGCCGTCGACCACTGGAAGTCCGGCTTCTACTGGATCGCCACGACCGCCGAGGTGCCGATCGCCCTCGGCTACCTCGACTACGGCAAGCGCGAGGCTGGCATCGGCGGCTTCGTCATCCCCAGCGGAGATGTCTCAAAGGACATGGATCTGATCCGCGAGTTCTACCGGGACATACGCGGCCGATTCCCCGAGAACCAGAACACCATCCGCCTCCGCGAAGAGAAGCAGGACGCCGCGGCCTAGGCCGGCGTCTCGGCTCGCGGCCTCGCCCTCCCCGGGGCCTGGATCTACGCGAGCCTCGCCGGGGAGAACGCCTCTGTCCCCGCAGCGCGGCGGGCAGCGGCCGAGGACCGACGAACGATGGACGCGGCGCCATCCCTGCGGATCGCTCATCGAATCGCCATCACCGAGGCAGAGGGGCCCGGTCGGCGCTTCGCGCTCTGGGTCCAGGGCTGCTCGCTGAAGTGCCCGGGCTGCTGCAACCCCGAGCTCTTTGACGCGGCCGGCGGAGATCGAATGTCCGTCGACAGGCTCGTCACAGAGCTCGCCGCGGCCGCTCGAGATCACGGCGTCGTCGGCCTGACGGTGGTCGGGGGCGAGCCCCTCGAACAGCTCGCCGGGGTCGCCGCGCTCGCCGCCGCAGTCCGGCCCCGGGGCCTCGGAGTGCTCGTGTTCACCGGCTACACCTGGGGGGAAGCCGCGCAGCTCCCGGGTTTCGCGGCGCTCTGCGCGAACGTCGACACCTTCGTCTGCGGCCGCTTCGATCCCCGGCGGCGGGAGCCCCTGCGCGGCGGTCGAGCCTTCATCGGCTCGACAAACCAGACGCTCCATCATCTCAGCGACCGATACGCCGCGCCCGAGCTGTGGCGGAGACCGGCGGCGATGGAGCTGCGGATCCGCCCGACAGGCGAGGTGGAGGCCAGCGGTGACCCCGAGCTCCAGCGTCGGCTGCTCCGAGCTCTCCCCCACCCAGACCCCTCGGGGGAGAGATAAGCACACATTCCATGTTGTTTTGTCGACGGCGCTTTTTGTTGAAGGAGCACCTTGTAACGCCTAGTCTCCCCGACATCGGGATCTGATGCGCCACGCTGCGCCGTCATTTACCCCAAAGGTAACGAGGAATCTATCATGGCTCAAGAAGCTCGCCACGACACGCACTACGCCCGCCCCGAAGACGTCGAGGAGTTCGTCCGGATCCTCGAGTCCTTCGAGCGCGGCGAGCTCTCGGCCGCGGACTTTCGCGCCTACCGCCTGACGCGCGGCGTCTACGGCCAGCGCCAGACCGACGTGCAGATGATCCGGGTCAAGTTCCCCGGCGGCATCATGAGCGCCAAGGCGCTCCGCGTCTCCGCAGACGTCTCCGACGAGTACACGGCCTGGAAGAAGGGCCACGTCACCACGCGGCAGAACATCCAGTTCCACAACGTCAAGCTGAGCGACGCCTCGGCGGCGATGGCCCGCTTCGCCGACGCCGGCGTGACCACGGTCGAGGCCTGCGGCAACACGGTCCGCAACATCACCGCCTGCCCCTTCGCCGGGGTCTCGCCGACCGAGCCCTTCGACGTCACCCCCTACTTCCAGGCGACCGTCCGCCTCTGCCTGCGGGCGCCCTGGGCCAACGATCTGCCGCGCAAGTTCAAGGTCGCCTTTGAGGGCTGCACCCACGAGGACCACGCCCAGACCGCGATCAACGACGTCGGCCTGCGGGCGAAGATCAAGGACGGCGTCCGCGGCTTCGAGGTCTTCGTCGCCGGCGGCCTGAGCACGAGCCCGAGGCCGGGCTATCGCCTCCACGACTTCATCCCCGCCGACGAGATCCTCGGCCGGATCGAGGCGATCGTCCGCATGTTCGGGCTCTTGGGGAACCGCAAGAACAAGGCCCGCGCCCGCCTCAAGTACGTGATGAAGAAGCTCAAGCCCGAGGGCTTCGTCGCCGCCTACGAGGCCGAGGTCGAGAAGATCCGCGCCGCGGGACGCCTGGTCCAGGCGATCGAGCTGCCGCCTGAGGAGAGCGCCCCGCCGGCGAACCCGGCCGCGATGGCGACGCCCAAGGCCGCCGAGGACGACAGCGACTACCGGGCGTGGCTGCGCTGCGTCGACCCGCAGAAGCAGTCGGGCTTCGCGACGGTCACCGTCAAGCTCCACCGCGGCGACGTGACGAGCGACCAATTCCGGGCCCTCGCCGACATCGTCGAGACCTTCTCCGACGGCACGCTGCGCACCGGCAACCGGCAAAACTTGATGATCCGCTGGGTCCGCACCGCCGCCCTGCCCCACCTCTACGTCGCCCTGCAGGAGATCGGCCTCGCCGACGCCGGCGCCAACACGATCCACGACATCGTCTCCTGCCCCGGCGCCGACACCTGCAACCTCGCGGTCACCTCGAGCATGGGCCTCGCCTCCCACCTCACCCGCTTCCTGAAGAAGCCGGGCGCCTCGGCTGACAGCGTCGAGCTCACTCGCGAGCTCGACATCAAGATCTCGGGCTGCCCCAACTCCTGCGGGCAGCACCACGTCGCGGCGATCGGCTTCCACGGGACGGTGCGCCACATCGGCGGCGGCAAGCAGGTCCCGGAGTACCAGCTCCACCTGGGCGGCGGCTTTGACGAGGACGGCGTGCGCTTCGGCAAGCACATCGTCAAGATCCCGGCCCAGCGCGCTGGCGAGGCGCTCCTGGCCCTGCTCGACCTCTACCGCGACGATCGCGAGGAGGGCGAGGAGCCCCGCGCCTTCTTCTCGCGGGTGAACAAGGCCGACGTCATCGCGGCGCTCGGGGACATCGTCCTCAAGAGCGACTTCTCCAACATCCGCGACGAGGACCTCAAGGACCTCGGCAAGGACAGCGCCTTCGCGGTCGCCATCGGCGACGGCGAGTGCGCGGCCTAGGACGGTGAGCCCGGTGAGCCTGGCCGAGGTGGCCAGGTCGCCGACAACGACCTGTCCGTTCAGGCAGATCGAAAGGAGGGGGACGGGCCGCAGCGCCCTCCCCCTTCGCCGTGTTGGATGCCTACGCAGGCGTCCTCCCCCTCGCTGTCTCGGGCACCCCTCACCTCGCTCTGTCGGCGCCCTCCCCCTCCCGTCTCGGGCACCCTCCCCCTTCGCAGCGTCGGATGGTTCCCGGCGTCGGGGCCTCCCCTCGCTGTCGGGGCGCCCTCCCTTGGCGGTGTCGGCTGCCTTCCCCTCGCTGTCTCGGGCGCCTTCCCTACTCGCTGCGTTCTCGGACCCGAACACAGGTGAGTCCGTCACCGCAGCGCATCCCCTCTTGGGACCCCGAGCGCCTCAGAAGCGACCGAGGAGGGCGACCCCGCCCCCGCGATGGTCGAGCCACGCGCTCGCTCGCGGCCACCGCTCGGCGTCCGGCCGCCTCCCGCGATAGCGGATGATGGCGCCTATCGTCAGCGCCACGCCGCCCACCAGCGCGCCGCTGCCGAAGGACTGGAGAATCGTCGCCTGACGAAGATTGTCGGCGTAGTCGCTGTGCAGGGCGCTCGTCGCGGCCCGCCTTCGCGGCGCCCCCGAGGCGATCATCAGGCCCGCCCCGGTCGTCAAAGCCGCGAGGCCGACGCCGAGGAGCACGCCGCCGGCGACGTCGCGGTACCAAGGGTCGACGACGGTCGGCGCTGCCTCGGCCCCCGACTCCGCCGCGGTCGCAGGCTCGACCGGCCGACTCGGCGCCTGGGCTGGCCCCGTACTCGCGGCTCCTCCGGCCGTCGTGGTCTCGAGCTCGCTCCGCTTGCGACAGTCGTCGATCATCCGCTGGGCACGGGCCGCTCGCCCCCCGCTCGGCCCGGCCCGGAGAAAATCTTCGAGGAGGGGGAGCCCCTCCCGACAACGACCGGCAGCGTCGAGCATCAGCGCCCGCTGGAGGAGGAGATCGGGCACACGCTCGACCGCGTAGGCAAAGCCGAGCTGTTGGGCCGCGAGCGCGTAGCGACCCTCCGCGAAGTGCCTGTTCGCGGCCTCGTAGTAGCGGCGAGCCTCGGGGTCCTGCAGGCGCTCGCTCACCTTGGTCGCGCCCCCTGGGCCGCTCGCCTCCGCCGCCAGGGGCGAGGCAGCGGCCCCGCTCTCTGGACCGTCGCCCTGCGCCGCGGGAGGGCTCATCCCCAGCGTCGCGGAGATCGCCAGGCTGACAAGCTCGACCCGCACTGCGCGTTGCTATCCCCTGGTCCCGAGCTCGTCAAGGTCACTCTGCATCGGCGAGGGCGGGCCAAGGCAGCCTGATGGACGTGCTCGGCCCCGCGTTCGCGATCGGCAGGGTCAGCGCGTCACGCCCTCGGGGTCCCCCAGCAGGTCGCTCACGAGCGGTTCGCAAGGCCCTCCCCGACCGTCGCCCGCGCCTGCGAGGTTGTGCAGCGTCCAGCCTAGCGCCCGCTCCCAAGGGGCATACGAGCACAATCCAGCGCTCGTACGAGACGCGCCTCCCCTTCCCTGATACAAGGCCTCGCCGTGCCACGCGTCGATCGTCTCCTCGCCCGCAACCTCAGCATGGGTCGTCGACTGGCGACTCGGCTCTTCCGCAGCGGCCGCGTCTGCACCCCAGAGGGCGTCTCGCTGCGCGACCCGGCCCTCCAGATCAAGCCCAGCGAGCTCCCCTGCGAGATCATCATCGACGGTCACCTCGAGGTGCTCCACGCCCGCTACCACATCCTCCAAAACAAGCCGCTCGGCGTGGTCACGGCCCTCCGCGATGGACGTCATCCGACGGTCCGTGAGCTGCTCGAAGACATCCCCCTCCTCGGCGAGCTCCGCCCCGTCGGCCGGCTCGATCTCGACGTCTCGGGGCTGCTCCTGTGGACCACCGAGGGCGACCTGCTCCACCGCTTGACCCACCCGCGCTATGCGGTGCCGCGGGTCTATCAGGCCGCGCTCCGGGGCCCCTACGCGCCGCTCCCCGAGGACGAGCCACTGCTCCTCGACGACGGCTACGAGCCGGCGATCCTCGGCCTCGAGGCGCTCGAACGCGCCGACGCCCACCCCTCGCTGGCGATCCCCGAGGAGACCGAGCGCCTGGCGACGCTGACGGTCGCGAGCGGTCAGTTTCACGAGGTGAAGCGGATCTTTGCGGCGCTCGGCACCGAGGTGATCGGCCTCTGCCGTACGGCCTACGGGTCGGTCGAGCTGCCCCGAGACCTCCCGCTCGGGGGCAACCTGCCGATCGATCTCCACGCGATCTTCGCGGACCTCCACCCGGCAGAGAGACCGCTGAGAAAGCAGCGCCCAAAGCCCGAGGCGACGCCCCCCAGCGCCTGTTAGGGTCGGTCCTATGCCCACCCGCGACCGCACCTCGATCATCCGCGCGATGATCGTGTGCGCCGTGATCGCGGCTCCTCTCGTGGGGGCGCAGCTCGGCTGCGCCGACGCCGAGCCCTTCTCCTGCGCCGACGACAGGGCCTGCGACCTGGAGCCTGACGGCCGCTGTGAGCCCGACGGCCACTGCTCCTATCCCGACGACACCTGCCCCCTGGGACGACGCTATCGGGACGCCGCGAGCGGCGCTCCGTGCATCGGCGGCGACGCGACCGGAACCAGCTCTGGGAGCTCCGGCAGCGGCGACGACACAGGCTCTAGCGCGGGCTCGGACTGAGCTCCGACGGAGCTCCGACTGGACCTCGAGCGACGCGGGGAGCCAACGCCCATCACTGACTGGAGGAGAGACGGAGGTTCAGGATGAGGAGCCACTTATGCCGAGAGGGGGGGGGCCGAGAGGGGGGGCCGAGAGGGGGGCCGAGAGGGGGGGGCCGAGAGGGGGCCGAGAGGGGGGCCGAGAGGGGGGCCGAGAGTAGGTGATGCCGCCCGTCGCTAGTCCTCTGGCCGCGGATCGGGCATCGTCGGGGCATGTGCGCCGCCCATCGCCTCCTGCTTCGACTCGCGCGACCGGTCGCGGCCTGCTCGCTCGCCCTCGCCGTCGCCGCGTGCACGACGGGTGCCCGGTCGGAGAGTGAGAGCCCGCAGGAGGGCGCGGTCTGTCCGGTGCCGGACCGGCTCGTGGGGACCGAGGAGACCGGTGCGAGCGAGCTTCCGCCGACGATGGACGACCTCCACCAAGCGCCGCTGCTGATCCGCGGGGCGCGTCTCATCGACGGCAGCGGCGGTGATCCTGTCGCCGGGGTCGACCTGCTGATCGACGCCCGCGGGACGATCGCGGCGATCGAGAGGAGCGGGACGATCGACGCCCCCGCGGGTGCGCAGGTGATCGACGTCGGCGGCCGCAGCGTACTCCCGGGCCTGATCGACGCGCACACGCACCTGCTCTCGGAGCCGGAGGGCTCCTACCCCGAGCTGGTCACGAGGACGCTCAAGGAGAGCGAGGCTGACCGCGCGCTGCGGGGGGCGGCGAACGCCTGGGCGACCCTGCGCGCAGGCTTCACGACGGTCCGCAACGTCGGTGGTTCGCTCGCCGATCGGGCGCTCCGCGACGCCATCGTCGACGGTCGCGTGCCCGGGCCGCGGATGCTCGTCGCCAACTACTCGATCGGCATCACCGGCGGACACTGTGATCACAGCAACAGCGTCAACCCGGAGAAGCTGAGCCGCGACCCGGACTTTCGCGAGGGGATCGCCGACGGACCCGACGCCGTGCGGCGAGCCGTCCGCTACCAGGTCAAGCAAGGCGCCGACGTGATCAAGGTCTGCGCCACCGGCGGGGTCCTCTCTCAGGGCGACGGAGTCGGCGCGCCGCAGCTCACGCCTGCGGAGCTGCGGGCGATCGTCGACGAGGCCAACCGGGCCGGGCGAAAGGTCGCCGCCCACGCCCACGGCAACCAAGGGATCCGCGACGCCGTCGAGGCCGGCGTCCACAGCATCGAGCACGGCAGCGTCCTCGACCGACCGACCGTCGCGCAGATGCGGCGCCGCGGCGTCTTCCTCGTCCCGACCACCTACGCCGGCCACTATGTCGAGGAGGCCGCCTTCGGCGGGCGTCTCTCGCCGGACTCCGCCGCCAAGGCCAAGGCCATCGCGCCGAAGATGCGCGAGAGCTTCCAGCTCGCCTACAGGTCCGGGGTCAAGATCGCCAACGGCTCCGACGCCGGCGTCTTCCCCCACGGCGACAACGCCCGCGAGCTCGCCGAGATGGTCGCCCTCGGCATGACGCCGAAGGACGCGATCTTAGCCGCCACCAGCCGCGCCGCCGAGCTCCTCGGCCTCACGGACATAGGTCAGCTCGCCGTCGGCTTTCGCGGCGACCTCCTCGTCGTCGACGGCGACCCCCTCGAGGACATCAGCCTCCTAAAAGACCCCAAGCTCGTCGTCAAAGACGGCCGCGTCTACGTCCGCGACCTCTGACCCCGACCCAGGCGCGTGCTCTGAGTCCGCGGTTCAGCCCCCGAGCCCCCGGCTCACCTCCTCCAGTCGCTCCGGCCTCCTTCCTCCGCTCACTCCGCAACCGCAGTGCTCGGAGTCTGCGGCCCAGCCCCCGAGCCCCCGCTCGCCTTCAGTCGCTCCGGCCACACCAGAACCGTAGCCCCAGATCCCCCGGCTCACCCCGTCGTCCACACACACCAGAGCCGCAGTGCTCGGAGTCCGCGGCTCAGCCCTCGATCCCCCGGCTCACCTCCTCCAGTCGCTCCGGCCTCCTTCCTCCGCTCACTCCGCAACCGCAGTGCTCTGAGTCCGCGGCTCAGCCCTCGATCCCCCGGCTCACCTCCTCCAGTCGCTCCGGCCTCCTTCCTCCGCTCACTCCGCAACCGCAGTGCTCGGAGTCCGCGCCTCAGCCCTCGATCCCCCGGCTCACCTCCTCCAGTCGCTCCGGCCTCCTTCCTCCGCTCACTCCGCAACCGCAGTGCTCTGGGTTCGCGACCCAGCCCTCGATCCCCCGGCTCACCTCAAGCGGAGGACGAGCTGCTGGGACGGGCGAGGGGGGCAGCGCGAACGAGTCTAGGACGCGCGTAGACCCCTTGGGACAAGGGGTCTACGCGCGCTCCGACCTGTCTGAGAGAGTGCTGCCCCCCTCGCCCGGCCTTCGCCTCAGCCTCCGCCCCTCCCATACGGCCCCCGACCTCTGACCTCCGGCGAAGAGCCCAACAGCCTCCGCACCCAGCAACCCAGCACCCACCCAGCTCGCCCACGATCCCCGAACCCGCTCGCCCACGACCCCAGGCCCACGATCCCCGAACCCGCTCGCCCACGACCCCAGGCCCGCTCGCCTTCAACAACACGCAGCTTCACCGAACGACCGCCCGCCCGACCGACCGCCCGAACGCCCGCCCGCCCGCCCGCCGCCGCGGACTAGCATCACGGCGCCGCTGTGCGATGATCCGGGCGAAGCGTGTCCGGCTCCTCTCCCTACGATCTCCCGCTCGACCTCGGCGCCCGCCTCGACGCGATCGCTGCGCCGATCCCAGATCCTGCGCCGCTCCGCTACGCCGCCGTCATCGCCCCGCTCCTGCCCGCGATCGACCACGAGGGGCCGCGCCTCCTCCTGATCGAGCGGGCCGGGACCCTGCGCAAGCACGCCGGTCAGCTCGCCTTCCCAGGCGGCAAGCCCGAGCCCGACGATCGCGACCTCCTCGACACCGCGCTGCGCGAGGCTGAGGAGGAGGTCTCCCTCGACCGCGCCGAGGTGTCCGTCTTGGGCCGCCTCGCGCCTGTGCCGACGCCCAGCGGCTACCTGATCATCCCCTACGTCGCCCGTGTGCTCAGCGACTGGACCCCCAAGGCCCTCGATCGCGGCGAGGTCGCGAGAACCCTGACCCCCAGCCTCCGCAGCCTCTGCGATCCGACCACCTACACCTGGAAGGGCAGCGCCGAGTGGCAGGGGCAGTACTACGAGCTCCACGAGTTCGCGATCCACACCCCGCCGCTGTGGGGCGCGACCGCGCGGATGGTCTTTGACCTCCTCCGACGTCTAGAGATCGAGCCCCGCCCGTGAACCGGCGACGACCACCACCACAGCCGGCCGCGGCGCCCCTCCTCGACGCCTCCGCGCTCGAGGAGCTGCGCTGCGCTGCCGCCGAGCTCGGCCTCCTCCGCCTCGGCGCCGTCGATCTCGCGCATCCCGGCTTCGTCCCCGCCAAGGAGGCCTACGACCGCTTCATCGACGCCGGAAAGGCCGGGTCGATGGGCTTCCTCGAGCGCAATCGGGCCGTCGCCACCGATCCGGCGCAGATGCTCGAGGGTGCCCGCACCCTCCTCGTCGCCTGCGTCCCCTACGACGGCGAAGCCGGCCCCATCGCCCGCTACGCCCAGAGCCTCGACTACCACACCGTGCTGCACGGTCGCCTCCTCGCCCTGGAGGAGCGCCTCGGCGAGCTCGCGCCGGGGGCCACGTCGCTCGTCTGCGTCGACACCAAGCCGCTCCTCGAGCGGGCCGCGGCCGCGCTGGCGGGGCTCGGCTTCCTCGGCAAGCACGGCTGCCTGATCGTCCCCGGCCTCGGCTCCTATGTGCTCATCGGCGCCCTGATGACGACCGCAGCCCTCGCCGACGCCCCCGGCGGGATCGCTCCAGATCGGCTCCAAAGCGCCCTCTGGGACGCCTGCGGCAGCTGTCGTCGCTGCCTCGACGCCTGCCCGACCGACGCCTTCGACGCCCCCGGCGTCCTCGATCCCCGCCGCTGCATCGCCTATCTGACGATCGAGGAGCGGGGGCCGATCCCCGACGAGCTCGCGGCCAAGCTCGGCGAGCGGATCGCCGGCTGTGACGTCTGCCAAGAGGTCTGCCCCTACAACGCCGGCGACCGCCAGGGTCGGACCCCGGAGGTCGCCCGGCTCGCGCCTCCGCCGGGAGGCCCGCGGGTCTTTGACCTGGTCCAGGTAGCCGAGCTCGGCTCCTCGCGCCAGCGCGCGCTTGTGCGCGACACCGCCCTGCGCCGGATCCCCAGGCGACACCTCCGGCGTAACGCCCTCCTGGCCCTCGGAAATCGCGAGGCTCCGCCCTCTGAGGAGGAGATCGCGGCGCTCCGTCGCTCGGCGACAGACAGCGATCCGCAGGTCTCCGCGGCCGCGACCTGGGCGGCGCTTCGCCGCGGTGTCGAGCTGCGCCAAAGCGACGACCCCAGCGCCGAACCGCCGTCGTAACGTCGGTCTTCGAGCGTCGGCCCGCCCCCGGGGAGCGATCGTCCTGTCGGCGCTAGAGCCCGCCTGGCACCAGAGACAGCTCTCCGACAAGCTCGTGATGAGCCGGCATGGGCTATGCTCCCCACTATGCGTGCTTGGCTTATCAATACAGTGGCGATGGTGATGGTGGCGGGGCTGGGCGCCCTGTCCGGCTGCACAAAGGACAACCCAGGCTGGACGGCGGGCGCCTCCGGGGGCTCCTCGACGGGCCTCTCGACCGGGACCACCACCATCGACGAGACCAACACCGGCACGACCGCCGACACGACCGACACGACCACTGGCTCGACCACCGGCGAGCCGATCCAATGCCCGCTGGACGGCTCCTACTGCCCCTTCTTCACCGATGTGGCTGAGGCCCCGGACCAAGGGACCTGCGATGGAACCGAGACCTACGTAGCCCTCCGCAGCGGGACCTCCTTCTTCCGCTGCGCTGGCAACGTCGACACCTGCGCGGCCGATGCCTGCACGGAGCTGGTCATCGAGATGCCCGACGTCTACGGGATCATCGTCAATCAGCTCGCCGAGTGCATCACCGTCGAGCACGAGCAGAGGTGGATCAACGGCAACTGCCGCACCCGCGCCCTCGCGGCCTGGGCCGACACCGACGATCCGCAGAGCGACCCGCCCCAGATCATGCTCGCTTCGCACGATCCGGAGCCGCCCCCCTCCCTGACCGATCTGACGATCACCGACGCCGGCGAGCGGCTCGAGTGTGAGTGCACGACCGTCGGCTGCGTCGACTTCATCGTCAACAAGGACTCCTGGTGCTGCGGCGGCAAGCTGTCGCTGGGCTCCTACTCGATCACCAACGACGCCGACATGACCTATCGGGCGAACTACACCGAGTACCTCGGGTACACCCCCGTCCAGTACCGCGGCTGCAACTACAATTTCTTCGTCACCCAGGGGCACGAGGGCTCGCCGTCCTGCGCCGGCGAGAGCGAGTTCCAGGCGGGTTGGTTCATGCAGCGCCTCGGCTGCTAGCGACCGGCGAGATGCACCTGCGCTCTCGCGCCGCAATCGTTGGCCCTCTCGGCTTCGACGAAGCGCCGCTGTACGGGCTGCTGTACTGCGGCCCTCATCGCATCGACGAGACGCCGCAGCAGCAGGCAGCACCGGACGGCGCCGCAGGTCGAGACGGCGCCGCAGGTCGAGACGGCAGCCAGGGGTCAACGAGGGCCCGGGCGGGCGGGACCGTTGTCCCGCGGTTCGCTAGAGGCTCGCGTCGGCGTCGAGCCAGCGGCGGACGTGGTCGTAGGCGACCCCGAGCGCGACCTGTCCGAAGGGCAAGCGAAAGGGCGAGACCCGGGGCAGCTCCGGGATCACGATCACCCGCCGGTCCGGATCCGCGAGCGGCTGCGGTTGGGTCCTGACGAGCCGGCTACGCGCGCTCTGCGAGGGCAAGGCGTGGAAGAGCGCGCGTTCGCCCTCCCCGAGGGCCGCGTAGCCGTAGCGATCGCTGACCCCACCGTCGACCCAGATCCTCCGCGCGAGGCCGCGCCCCGGGGCCCGCAGCGGTCGGAACATCAGCGGGACCGTGCAGGAGGCCTGGATCGCCGGGGCCAGCGGACCTGCGCTGACGACCTCGGGTCGTCGCCGGAGAACGTCGTGGACGATCGTGGCGAAGGGCACACGACAACCGTCAAAGGAGCTGACCCCGCACTCGCCGAGGATGGCGTCGAGCTTGGCCGCGAATTTCCTGCCCTTCAGCAGCCCGCCGAAGGGGAGCCCGGGATCCCAAAACTCGCTGCGCCGGAGGCGGACGAGCTCCTCGGTCAGGGTCTCGGCGTCGAGGCCCGCAGCCCAGAGCCCGCCCGCGAGGGATCCCGCGGAGATCCCGACGACACGACGGGGCCGCAGCCCGGCCCCCTCAAGGGCGGTCAGTAGGCCCGTGTGGGCGAAGAAGCCGAAGAAGCCGGCGCTCAGGACCAGCGTGAAGGGGCGCTCGGCGAGCCAGTCGCGGTGGGTGATCACAGCGGGCGCAGTGTGGGGCGCCGAGGCCGAGGATGCAATCCCGACGGCCCCCGGCCTCGGCCTACCTACGAAGACAGCCCAAGACGGCGACCTCCCAGGGCCAGGCGACGGAGGCGACGACACGACGGCACGACGATCCGGACACCGCCGAGGGGCCGACGAGGCGGCCCTCGAACCCTTCGGCCCGCTTGCGGTAGTCTGCGCGGGTCATGTCCGCGTCACCCCTCACGCTCCTCGCACCGGGCCTCGCCCTCGCACTCGCCCTCTCCCTCGCGGCCTGCTCCGGAGATGACTCGCAGAGCAGCGCGACGGAGAGCACGACCTCGTCGACCTCGACCTCGACGACCACCACCGGCGAGACCTCGAGCTCGACGACCGCCGACACGACCTCCACCACCGGCGGCGTCTGTGAGGCCGAGGAGCCCTTCGCCCTCAGCATCGCCTCCGACGCCGACACCTACGGGACCTGCGGCACCCCCTTCGAGTTCTTCGCCAAGCGCAAGGCCGGCGGCTTCTCGGTCGAGCGCTGCACCGACGACACCTGCTCCTCCTGCGATCCCAACCTCGCCTACGACCTCGACTTTGGCTCGTCGACCGCGGTCCCCGAGGAGACCTGCCTCAAGATCGCCCATGAGACCAAGACCGTCGACAGCCTCTGTCGCTCGCGGAGCTTCGTGATCTGGCAGATCGGCGAGACGGCGCCGCTGATCGTCGCGACGTCCTTGACCCCGGAGCCGCCGCCGGCGCTGACCCCCGCGACCCTCGAGAGCGCGGCCGTCTCCCCGCGCGAGTGCTCCTGTAGCAGCAGCGGCGACTGGTGCTGCGGCGACGCGGTCACCCAGCACAACATCCAGTTCATCGCCGACGGCGGCGATCCGGTGTCGGTCAGCCCCGGCCTCGCCAACTTCAAGATGCTCTCCTTCGCCGGCGCGAACTACGAGGCCGTGGTCACCCAGGCCTACGAGCAGTGCGACGGCGGCGAGCTGCTCACCGGCTGGTACCTGCGCAAGAAGTAGGCCGTCCGCGAGCGCGGGGCGTCTGCGCGGGGTCCCGCTCGCACCGCCATCGGCAGCCCAGCGTGGGCTCCGTGAGCTCCGGATGCGCGACGCCCGAGCTCAGGTGTGAGAGAAGGCGAGCGCCAGGAGGCGGTAGTAGGCGATCGACTCCTGGACCTGGTCACAGCCGTCCAGCCCCTCGTGACGGCCGCGGCTGAAGAGCGTCGCCAGGATCACCGCGGCCGCGTCAAAGGTCGCGGCTTGGCTCCCGTCGCGGACGAGCGCCCGCTGCACCCAGGCGTCGCGGCGCCCGAGCTCCAGCCGCCAATGGCCCTTCCTCCCGGTGGGCACCTCGAGGATCCGCGCCACCTTCCACGACAGGAAGGCTGTCTCCAAGACCACCCCACGGCCGAGGCTCTGGCGCAGCACCTGGGTGAGGCGCTCCGAGCCCGAGCCCAGGAGGCGGCGCAGCGGATGGCGCTGGAGGGAGCTGGCGAGCAGCTGCTGCCTGCGGGGGCCGAGCGGCGCCGCCGGCAGGAGGTCGCTCACCCAGCTCCGCTCACCCGCCGAGGCCCCCTGGAGACGGGCGATCAGGGCGGCGATCGCCGTCGACTCGCGGCTCTCCGGCGGGTGGAGCAGGCGCTCCTCGAGCGCCCGCCGGATGAGATCGCGAGAGAGGTCCCGCAGGCGCGCGGCGAGGCGCTCCGTCCCCGCCTTGATCCCCGCCTGCGTCAGCCACAGGCGGCCGGCGATGCAGTCGAGCGGCTCCGGCAGGGTCAGGTCGTCGATGTGGAGCCCGCCGGCCCAGAGGGCGATCGCGGCGGGCGTCTCCGGGTCGTCGATCCGCAGCGCTCCAGCGGCGATCTCGTCGACCACCGGCAGCGTCACCAGCGGCGCGCGCTCCTGTCCTTGCCGGCGGATCGCAGCCCTGCCGCCGCGATCGATCGACGCCGCGCCGCGCCGCTCATTGCCCTGGAGCTGCGCCGGGACCAGCCCCAAGAGCGCGTGGAGGAGCGTCGCCTCCCCGGGCGTCGCCTCGACGACGACCTCCGCGAGCTCGCGGTGCACAGCCCCCGCGGGGCAGAGCTGCGGCGGAGGGTTCGCCTCCGCGAGCTCGTCCAAGCTCACCAGACGGCTCGGCGAGAGCGCCCGAGGATCGTAGCGGGTGAAGAGGGGCTCGCGCCCCAGGCCGTGGGTCGGCTCGCCGAGCGCACGGGCGACGAGGAGGTGCGCGACCAGGGCTGCGCGAGCGCGGGGCTGGGTCGCCGCCTTGTGCCGATGATCGTCCAGCCCCGCCTCGGTGAGGAGAAGGCGGCGCTGCTCCTCCGCCGGCTCCGGGCGCAGCTGCGCCTCGACGGCGATCGGCATCGTCCACAGACCGCGCTCGCCGAGCACCCGCTCGCAGAGCCCGCGACCGTAGGAGCTCAGGGTCCAGACCGAGCTAAGGGCGTCGGCGGGCTCGAGCATCTCCCAGCGGCGGGTCGGGTGCTCGACGATCACGCCGCCGCGATCGCGGAGCGAGGTCAGGGCGTCGACGAGGCGCCGCTCACCGCCCGCACGATCCGCGCCGATGCTGAGCCGGAGCAGCGCCTGCTCCCCCCAGGAGAGCGTCACCCGGCCGTCGACGAGGCGATAGCGGAGGCCGAGCGAGAGCGGTGTCAGCTCGGCCGCGCAGCCGCGGACGAGCGGGATCTCCCAGGGGTTCGCCTCCGCGAACGCGAGCTCCAGGAGGCGCTCTCGGTGGGCGTCGAGGGCCCGGCGAGAGCGCTCTAGGATCTCGACGAGGGCCGCCCGCGCGGCCCGCAGCTCGTCGATCCCCGCGGCAGACTCGACCGTGCAGATGAGCGTCACCCCGGGGAGGTTCTTCGGGTCATCCCGGCTCTGGGCGATCCGCCGACCGTAGGCGAGGATGAGGATCGCGCCCTCGGCCGCAGTCGCCTGACGATGGACATAGGCCTCGACCCGGAGATGGGCGGCGACCGGCGCCGCGCTGGCGTCATCGCCCGGGTCCCCGCCGACCATCACGGTCGCCGACTCGAGCGGGAGCAGGGTCGCCGGCAACGAGCGCTGGGCGAGACCGCCGAGGTCGGCCCTCGCCTGGCGCATGTGATCGCCGAGGCTGCTCTGCGGGACAGGTCGGACCTCGGGGACCATCGTCCGCAGCACCGCCAGCTCCGAGGGCCAGATCACGAAGACCCGCGCCTGCGCCCGCTTGGGCACCATCTCCCGGAGATGGGGCCACTCGTAGGGGAAGTCCAGGCCCTGGAGCGCGCGCTGACGGATATCCGCGAGCGGCAGCGGTCGGCCAGAGGCGGTCGAGATGTGGGCGAGCTCGGTCGGCCAGGCGATCTGGGGCAGGCTGCCAGCGCCCGGGAAGGTGTGGGCGTGGGCGTCGCTCAGCCACGCGATCAGGAGATCGTAGGCCTGGTCCTGAGTGATCGCGGCCAGGTCTGCGGTGAGGCGGAGGTCGGGGCAGTCGATCCAGCCGGCGAAGAACTTGGCGTCGAGATCATGCTCCGCCAGCACCCGCGAGAGGTCGAAGACCTTGACCCCGTCGCGGACCAGCCAGGGGCCGCCGACCTCGGGAAGCATCCCCCACAGCGCGTGCTCTCCGAGGCGTACGCGGACCCCGGGGAGGCGCCGCTGGAGGTCGACGCCGTCGCGGACGCCACCGCCGTCCTCGTCGCTCCACAGCAGCAGCGCCCGCCGCCAGACCTCCTCGATCTCCTGCTCGGCCGAGCCGCGAAGCGCCAGGATCGACGCCAAGCGGCGGCCAAAGCTCGGCCGCGGCTCGCGGAGGCGGATGATGAAGGAGCCCGGCGGACATCGCTCTGGATCGCGACGCTCGCGGTAGAGGTCGTGCCGCCCGTCGACCGTCCCCTCGCGCCGCGTCAGCACCCGCGAACCGCCGGGCGTGATCAGGCTGAGCTCGAGGGGCCCGCCGGCGAGGCCAGCGTTGAGCGCGGCCGCGACCGCGACCCGCCAACGGGCGAGCCCCTCCTCGGGGGTAGGCTCGCGGAGCAGCGCCGGCGCCTCCTCCAGGGCGACGAAGAGGAGGTCGCCTGTCCCCGCGAGCGCGTTCTCCAGCGGCGCCCCCGGGACCGCGAAGTGAAGCTCGATCCGCCGCTCGTTCTCGCTGAGGTGAGCGCTCACCTGGGCCCGCGCGAAGCGGACCAGGCAGAGCGCCGCTCGGAGCAGCCCGACGGTCCACTCCCAGGGCGCGCGCGGGATCTCGCGGAGGCGGAGGAGCGCCTCCGTGCGGGCGACCGTGAAGCGACCGAGCTCCGCCCCTTGCGCCTGCTCTGAGGGCTCTGCGAGGCTGACCTCGGCGAGGGCCGCTTCGATGTCGGGGTGGAGGGCTATCGGCGACGCGCTCATGCTCTCGGGCCCCGGGTCCGGAGGATCCGCGCCACTTTACCAGAGAGGTCGGCCCGCCGAGCAGAGGCCGCACGCGAGAACACGCGGAGCGCCGCGGCCTCCTCGGCTCGGGCGCTCCGCGTGGTCCTCTGCGCTGAGAATCGCTCAGCGCAGCGTCTTGACGAAGGAGGCGACGTCGTCGAGCTCCTCGTCCGAGAGCTTGCCCTCGTAGGGCTTCATCTTGGTCCCGGGGACACCGTTCGCGGTGAACGAGCGGATCTTCGCGTGGCTGCGGCGAGTGCGGTGGAGCGAGACGATGCCGATCTTGCTGCCGAACATCGTGTCGCCCTTGCCGTCGGCGCCGTGGCAGGCCTTGCACTTGGCCATGAAGATCACCTTGCCCGCCTTCTTGTCGCCCTTCGGCTTCGGCCGCGCCTTCGGCTTCGGCTTCGCGTGGGCCTCGGTCTCGTCGCCTCCGTCGGCCTTCTCCTCCGCGTCCTCCGCGGCCTCGTCAGCCGCCGCGGCCTCGTCAGCCGCCGCCTCTGCGGCCTCATCGGCCTCCTCCGCGGCCTTCTCCGCGGCCTTCTCTGCGGGGCTCGCCTCCGGCTCCGGCTTGGGCGGGTACTTGAAGACGAGATAATTGGTGAGGACCGCGATCTCGTCGTCGCTGAGCTCTGCGCCCTCGTCGATCATCGACGCTATCACCGAGCGCCAGCCAGCCGCGTCGTCACCACCGTGGGCGGTGACATCGTCGAGCTCGTGGCACTCGACGCACTTCTTTTGGAGCAGGGCCTCGCCCGCCGCCTCATCGACCGCATCGGCGCTGACCTCCGCGTCGTGCATCGCCTCGACGACCGCGTCGCTGCGGGCCATCAGCTCGCGGCTGTCCTCGCGGCGGCTCTTCGCCGACTTCTGGATGTCCGGCGTGATCGCGACGAGGTACGCGGTCACGTAGGGGAGGTCGTCGGCGTCGAGCGCCTCGCCGAAGACCGCCGGCTTCTCGAGCATCCGCTCGTTGACCTTGTGCCACCCCTTCGCGGTCCGCGGCTTGACGAGCACGGTCCGCATGTCGTGACAGGTGATGCACTTGCCGACGAGCACCCGTCGGCCGCGGTCAAAGGACTCCGGCGTGACCAGCTCGTTGACGTCGACACCGGGGCCGAGATCGACCTCGGCGAGCAGTGTGCGCACGCGCTCGACGTTCTCCGGATCCGCCGTCCGACCGTCGAAGTCGTGGACTCGCAGGGCGTAGGGCACCGAGAGCGTCGTCATGATCACCGTGCAGAGGAGGAGCCCGAAGCCGTAGCGGGGCATCGCCTCCTCGAAGTGCCGGAAGAAGATCAGGATCAGGATCTTGCAGATCAGCAGGACGCCGATCGTGATCGCCAAGACCGCGTGGAAGACCGTCCGCGCCGGGAGCTCGTACTGGTACTCCCACAGCCGCGGCAGCATGTTCCACATCATCACGACGTAGATCGCGCCGTAGGCGTAGCCGGCGAAGGCGTGGACTCGCAGCCAGGCCCGCGGCGCCTCGGTCTTCTTCTTCTCCTCGTTCCAAAACTTGGGGCCCCAAAGCCAGGCCTGGAGCAACACGGCGAGGATCGCCAAGAAGAGAAACGCGATGCCCAGCCACATGCTCAAGGTTGTGCTCATGTCGTCTCCGGCGTCCGCGGATGAGGGACGCGAGCATCATCGGAACATCAACCGACGCCCGGGCCAAGGGCATCGGCAATTTTCTTTGCGCGAGGGAGCCGCGCGAAGCCGCCCTTGAGCCATCGCCGATGAGCCCTCGACCGCGAAGAACGCCCCCCTCGAGGCGAAGGGTGAGGGCCCCAGGGCCGCCCTGAGACCACCCCGCGAAGCCCGCAAAGCCCCCTTGATGGACGTTTAGAGCTCGTCTGCCAGGTCCCAGGCCGAGAGCTCCCCGGGCTGGATGTACTTCACGGGCATGAACCAGAGCCGCCCGCTCGGGCTGACCGCGACCCGGCCCTTGCCGGGCATCATCGCAAAGGTCGACGCCTCCCCCGAAAATGGATCGAGCTCGACGATCTCGAGCGTCGACAGGCCGGCGTAGACGAGCCCGGTGAACTTGTCGTGGCTGAGGCTCGTGATCCCCGCGTCGACGTCGAGGACGAGCACCGTCTCCTGAGTGTTGACGTTGAAGCGCAGCAGGCCGCCCCCCTCGAGGCCGACGAGCAGGTGCACGGGGGAGATCGGCGCCGCCGCGGTGACCCGCTCATCGAAGGTGTTGACCAGCTCCTGGGTGCCCTTCTCGAGGTCGGCAGCGTTGAACTCCCCGTTGGCGGTCGTGTTGCCGACGTAGAAGACCCGATCCTCGCCCCAGGTCAGCCCCTGCGGTCCGGCGTCAAAGAGGATGCTCATGAAGGGGCCTTTGCCGTCGGTCGTCGTCGCGGTGATGACGAGGGCGAGCGGGTCGTCCATGTTCTCCTCGTCGAGGCGGGCGACCCCCTGCGGCGGGTCGAGGGCGCACCCGCAATTGGCGCAGCAGATGTACGAGAGCGCGACCTCGCCGTAGCCCTCCACCGGCAGCGGCGGCTCGACGCTCTCCCCGGCGAGATCGTCGGGCGGCAGCTTGGCCTGGGGGATCGTCAGGCGGCGCAGCACCTTGACCTCGCCCATGTCGAGGTTGGAGACCCCGGGCCACTCGGTGAGCTCGCCGTCGGGCCGCAGGCGCCGGAGGTAGTCGACGCCGTCGCGCAGGGTGACCATCCAGGCGGTGCAGTCGTCGGCGAAGTCGAGGCCGGCGATCATCGCCGAGAAGGGGCCGTTGAGCAGCTCGTCGCTGGGATCTTCGCACTCCTTGGCGCGGGTGCAGGAGCAGGCGGTGCCCCAACAGTCGCCGCCGTCGGTGCAGACGACGGCGGCGCAGGGGGCGATCGCGAGGCACTGCCCCTCGCCGTCGCAGGTCGTCCCCGCGCCGCAGCTCCGCTCACCACAGACGGTCGCCTCGCCCGCGAGGGTGCACAGCGCGCCCGCGTCCTTGCACTCGCCGCTGATCACGTCGCAGACCTGATCGGGGCCGCACGGGTCATCGTCCTGCCCTTGGCAGCTCTCGACGCAGACATCGTCGACACAGCTCTGGTTTGGCTGATCGCAGGCGCCACAGCCGACGCCCTCGGTCGTCGATGAGCTCTCGCCGGCGGTCGTGGTGTCGACGCCCGTCTCGGTCGCCTGCCCGGTCGGGTCCGACGTCGACATCGTCGCCGAGGCGCTCGCCTCCGTGGTCGACGTCCCGTCCTCGGTCGCCGAGCCGTCGCTGGCGGTCTCGGTCGCCGACGCCGAGGCAGATGCGGTCGCAGTCGTGGTCACAGTCGCAGTCGCGGACGCTGACGCGGTCGCCGACAGCGACTCCGATCCGCTCCCATCGTCACCGCAAGCCGCGGGGAGGAGAACAAGCCCGCTCATCACGACGAGCTCGAGCGAGGAGAGGAGTGCAGGTCGCGTCCGTTTCGGCATGCGCCCGCATTATAGAGCCGAGCTGTGAGCTCTATGGTCGCTCTCTCGCTCGCTGGACGGGCGCGCTTGCTCCTCCCCCCGCGCTCCTTGCCGCGCGCGGTCCTTGCCGCGCGCTCCTTGCCGCGCACGGTCCTCGCCGCGCACGGTCGCAGCGTGGTCTGAGGAGCTGCTTCGACGACCTCACCCGGCGCTCTCAAGCTCGATCTCGGGTGAGGCAGCGGTCGACGCTAGCAGGTCGGTTCCTCACTCGCTCTTCGGCGGTCTCCTCAGACGCGAAGGTTTGGGGTAGAGGCGGAGGCTGAGGCGAGGGCCGGTCAAGGGGGGACACCACTCTCTCAGACAGGTCGGAGCGCGGATGGACCCCTTGTCACCAAGGGGTCCATCCGCGTCCTAGACTCGTTCGCGGTGTCCCCCCTCGCCCGTCCCCTGCGGCTCGTCCTCCTGGGGAAGGTGAGCTGAGGATGTGGGCCGAGCTGCTTGTCCAGCGCATGAGAGGTTCGAGGGAG
>JAUHWG010000037.1 GCA_030424595.1 Polyangia bacterium | reverse complement strand
TCAGGACATGCGTCGCTTCGTCGTAGCCGCGCTTGTTCTCGAAGACCTTCACGCGGCCGTTGATCGAGCGCCGGAGCTTGAGGCGATCGATCGAGCCGCGAGCGTGAGCCCAGCGAAGGGAGTCACACGAGCCGGGTCGACGACCAACTCTACCGTCGGAGGCTCGAAGCTCTTGCACTTCGGACGAGCGCTTGCCTGTGGGCTCCGTTCTTGCCGACGGTCGGCCTTGAGATGACTCGCGCGAGTTGTCCCGCTCGGTGTTCTCACTGGGGCCTCGGAGGCTCGCGCTTGCTTGGACTTCGACACGGACCGAAGTTCGGCCGACGATGCGCGTTGTTTCTCATCATCGTCGAGAGTCGCGACGAGCACATATCGAGCGAAGACCTACGCGAGCAAGCGATCCACGTACTCGCAAGCGGAGCGCCTACAGATCTGCTCCCGACTTCATATGATCTGTACCAAGGGTCACTCTCTCGATCGAGACGATCGCCGAGCGTCCAGCGGAGCCCCGACAGACTCGCTCGGGCGAGCGAGGGGCGACGGGTGGGACGCAGCGGGAGGACCCGTGCCTCGCGCGGAGACACGCGTACCCTGTCTCTTCAAGCAGCTCAGCTTGACCCGTGGCGAGCACGTGGCATGGGAGGACCCGCGTCGCGAGGGACCCGCCTCGTCGCCCCTCGCCCGCCCGCCTTCAGCCTCCGAGCTCCGCCCGTCGTCAAGCAGGAGGTGAGCCTTCACCCGCGCCCGAGCACTCGGGCGGCAAAAGTCCGCGTTGAATGCACTTCCACACGGAACTGGGGGGCGGTTTCACACCAGCGCTTATTTTAGGCCTAGGGGACCTCGAGAACGCGACAGTCCTTGGGAGGGGTCAGGTCGTCGCTTTGCAGGGTCAACGACGAGCGAGTGTCGGCGAGCCAGCGGAGGAAGCCGGCGCGGGTGCGGGGGACGGGGTCGCTCCAGATCCCGACCTCGTCGGACTTGCTCAGGGCGATCGCCCTCCGGCTCGGGTGCCACTCCAAGGCGATCGCCCAGTCGTCCATGATCGCGAGAACGCGGCTCTCGCCGGAGCTGAGATCCCAGATCCGGATCTCCCCGTCCTCGCTCTGGGAGATGAGCGTCTCGTCCTCGTCGGCGAGGACGATCCGGCGGACCGCGACCTGATGCCCGAGGAGACGCTGGCGGACCCTGCGATGGGCGAGGTCCCAGATCAGGATCTGGCCGTCGCCGCGGATCAGGGCCAGGCGCTGGCCGTCGGCGAAGGGGGCGATCGTGTAGATCTTGTAGCCGCCGATCGGGTGCGAGGTCGTCGTCCGGGTGATCCGATCGTAGATCCGCAGCTCGTGGGACTCGCCTCCGCTGTAGACGTAGCGGGCGTCGGGGCTGAAGACGACGGCGGAGACCGGCAGGGGGTGGGTGTCGATGAGCTCGCCGGAGCCGCTCTCGAGATCCCAGAGGCGGACCGTGCGGTCGTGACCTGCCGTGACGGCCCATCGGCTGTCGGGGGAGAAGGCGCGGCCTAGGATGTCGCCGCTGTGGCCGCGGTAGATCAGGGCCTCCTGGCGCTCGAGATCCCAGTGGAGGAGCGCGCCGTCGCGACGGGTGGCGAGGACATGGCGGCCGTTGTTGGCGATGTCGAGGATCGTGTGGGCGTTCGCGCCGACTGGGGCGGCCATGGCCTCCTCGGGCGCCCCGGGAGCCTCGTAGGTCTCGCCGGGGAAGCTCCTGAGGAGCTCGCCGCGCGTGCTCATGAGCGTCAGCTCGGCGGTCGGCGAGATCATCACCAGGGTGTCGCTGTTGGGGAGAAAGGCGAGGTGTGTGAGCTCGCGGGGGCGCGTCGCCGCGAAGGTGACCCGCTGGCTCTCGAGGTCCCAGATGCGGAGGATCCCGCCGGCGTCGACGGTCGCGAGTCGGGGCTGGTGGGGGTCGACGGCGAGGATCCGCTGGTCGGGGATCCTCGCCTCCTGCCGCTGATCGGCGCTCTCGCTCCGCCAGAGGCGAACCTCACCGAGCGTGCTCGCAGCGGCGAGCGTGCCCCCATCCGGGGAGAATCGGACCGCGCTGGCGACACCGCGCAGGCCGGTCAGGAGGGAGCCCTTGCCGTCGTCCAGGCTCCACAGTCGCGGGCCTGCCTCGCCGCCGATCGAGGCGACGCGGCGGCTGTCTGGAGAGACATCCAGGCGGGAGATCCGACCGTTGTGTCCGAGCAGGGTGTGGACCCGCTCGCCGCTCGCCCGATCCCAGGCCCAGACCTCGCGGTTCGCCCCGGCAGCGACGATCCGGGCGCCATCGGCGGTGTACCTGACGGCGCGGATGAGCTGGTCGCCGCCCTCCAGGCGGAGCCGCTGCGGATCACGGGGGGGCTCGCTCCAGCGCCAGCGAAGAACGTCGCCGCGGAAGGTGCCGACCGCGAGCTCGTCGGCGTCGGGGGCGAAATCGCCGGCGGGCGAGAGCTTGATCCCCGGGTCCCAGCGCTTTCGGCCGCGGTCGTCGAGATCGATGAGCACGACCTGCATGCGATCGCTGGAGAGGCAGCCGACGAGCGTGCCGTCGGTGAACATCGAGCCGGCGAGGCACTCCTCCAAGAGCTCGTAGCTGTGGTCCGCGAGGCTCCAGAGGAGGAGACGGTCGTCGTCGCCGCCGCTCAGGAGATGCTCGCCGTCCGCCGTGAAGGCGACCGTGCGGGCGGCGGCCTCATGACCCGCGAGGACGGCCACGCGTCGGCCAGAGCTCGGCTCCCAGAGGCCGATCGTGTGATCGCGGCTCGCCGAGGCGAGCCGGGTGCCGTCGGCGTTGAAGGCTACGCGCCAGACCTCGTCTGTGTGGCCGAGGAGCCGGTGGCTGCGGCCAGCCTCGAGGTCCCAGACCGTCGCTGTGCAGTCGTCGGCCGCGCTGACGAGGAGCCGGCCGTCGGGGGAGAAGGCGAGGCGAGAGGCGCCCGCGGTGTGACCGACGAGGTTCCTCCCGAGCCCCTGGGCGGCCGCGTCGGCGGCGATCATCCGCAGACGCGACCAGTCCTCTTGATCGTGGAGAGCGCTCAGCAGCTCGATCGTTCGCCCTGGCTGATCATGGGCGGCGATCCGCGCTTGCTCGAGCGCGAGCGCGTCCGCTTGGCGCTCGGCGGAGAGGCGCGCAGCCTCGGACTCCTCGCGGGCCGTGGCTGCGGTGTCGCGGGCGTTCTCCGCCTGACCGCGGGCGACCCGAGCCTCGTCACGCTCGGCGATGATCCGGGCGATCGAGATCACCGAGAGGATCGCGAGGAGCACCAAGGAGGCGCCGGCGACCGCCAAGGGTCCGCGGTAGCGGCGGAGTACCCGACGGAGGCGCTCGCGGGCGGAGTAGTGGTGGGCGGCGACGAGCTGTCCGGTCTGGAAGCGCCGCAGATCGTCGGCGAATTCGGCGGCGCTCGGGTAGCGCTTGGAGGGCTCGTAGGCCATCGCCGTAGCGATGATCGCGGCGAGCTCGGGGGGCACCGCGGGTTCGCGCTCTTCGACCGGCGGCGGCGGGTCGGAGGTGACCTGGAGGATGATCGCCACCGCCGTCTCGCCGTCGAAGGGCGGCTCGCCGGCGACCACGTGATAGAGGATGGCGCCGAGGGCATAGACGTCCGCCCGCTGATCGACGGGATCGCCGTAGGCCTGCTCTGGCGGCATGTAGGCGGGGGTCCCGACGACCGCGCCGACCATCGTGAGGTCCTTGCCGGGGAGCCGCTGACCGCTTTGGGGGGTCGACGGCCGGAGGTGGGCCCGGAGGGCGGAGTCGGCGAGGGGGCTGAGGGTGCCGTCCTCACGATCGAGCTCCTTGGCGAGCCCCCAGTCGATCACGACGGTCTCGCCGTAGGAGCCGAGGAGGATGTTCTCGGGCTTGAGGTCGCGGTGGATGATCCGCCGCGAGTGGGCGTAGGCCATCGTCTCGGCGACGGCGAGCACGTGGGGGAGGAGCGAGAGGCGATCGTCGTAGGTGGAGGCCTCGCTCAGGGCCTCGGCGAGGGGACGGCCGGAGACCATCTTCATCGCGTAGAAAGGCTCTCCTGAGGGCCAGCGTCCGGCGGCGTAGACCGGCACGACCCCGGGGTGTTGGAGGCGGGCGGTGACCAGCGCTTCGCGGACGAAGCGCTCCTCGGCGTGGGGCGAGCGGACCAGCAGCTCCTTGAGGGCGACGCGGCGGTTGAGGTAGCGATCGCGGGCGTCGACGATCCGACCGATCCCCCCCTGGGCGAAGACAGGCCCGATGCGGTAGCCGTCGCGGGCGATCACCGGGAGACGCTGGCTCGCCGGCTCGCCGCGCTTGGTCGCTCGCGTCGCGGACCCGACGATCGCGGAGAGGTCCCCAGGGAGGAGGGGTTGGGTGTCGCTCCGTTCGACCGCGCGGCGCGGTGTGGGGGGCGGCGTGTCGTCGCGCTCGGGCGGGGAGGTCGGTCGTTGTCCGGAGGTCGCGGCGTCGGAGCATGTCTGGTGACCCCCGCCCGCTCCGTCCGCCTCGTCCGGCCCGCCCTGTCCGTCCGCCTCGCCCGGCCCCTCCGGCCCGCCGTGCTCAGGCGTCCGAGCGGCGCCGACGATCGGCTCCTCGGAGTCGACCGTCGGCGCGCCCCAGCTCTCGGAGACGCTCCGATCCTCGGACGCCGGTGCCGCTGCGGGGGGGCGATCCTGTGATGCGTCGCGGGTTGGCACGCTCTACTACGCGGTCACGGTACACCAAGCCATTGTCGCCCGGCGACGTGCGTGGGGGCGAACCTGACCCCTACGGCAGCAGCGCCTGTGCGACCATCAGGAGGCCGCTCAGGATCAGGACCCAAGCGATCATCGCCAGGAGGGTGTCGCGCTTGAGGGTGCCGGTCGTCCGCGCGCCGAGGTGGGCGGCGATCATCGTCACCGGGGCGAGGACCGCGAAGGCGAGCGGATCTACGGTCCCCTCGCGGAGCGCCGCGACACCCGCGAGCGCGCCCGTGAGCGCGCCGATCGCCATGTTGCTGCCGACGGCCACGGCTGGGGTCGGCGCGAGGCGGAGGAGGAGGGGCAGACGGAGGGTGCCGAGGAGGAGCCCCACGATCCCTGCGAGGGCCCCCAGAGCGCTGCCGGCGGCCATCTCGACGAGGAGCGTCGAGCGGCGCTTGGCCCGGGGGGGGTCGCCATCTGGGGCGTCTGCGGCTGGATCCGCGGCTGGAGCTGCGGCTGGATCTGCGGCTGGATCTGCGGCTGGATCTGCGGCTGGACCCGCGGCTGGACCCGCGGCGGGCGCGTCCTCTCCCGAGCTCACCGTCGTCGCCGCAGCCCGAGCGCGACGCCGCTTGATCTCCATGACCGTGCCGGAGAGCAGCAGCGTTAGGGCGATCGCCCCCTCGAGCCACTGGGGATCGATCGTCGGGGCGAGGCTCGCCGAGGCGAAGGCGGCGAGCGCTGAGGGGACGCCGAAGGAGAGAACCAGGCGGGCGCTGACCCGACCTTCGCGGGCGTGGCGGAGGGCCCCGAAGAGGGCGCCGACGCTCGAGACCGCGAGGCTCGTCGCCGCGCCGGCGAGCGGTCCGAGCCAGAGCACGAGGAGGATCAGGCGGAGCTGACCGAGAACCAGGCCCACCGCGGCGCCGATGTACGAGATCACCAGCGATACAAGCGCAATAAGCGCGAGGATCAGGACTACGCTGGTCGTGGGCACAGAGGGCGGCAACCGTAGCACGCGGGGTCCGCATGCGCTTGACACCTACGAGCGCTGGGGAGCATCGTCGGCGGCGAACGGCCGGAGATAACGTGGGTCAGCCGAGTCGTGTCATCGTCGTCAACTTCTCCCCCGACGCGCGGGGGCTGACAGCTGCGATCGTCGACTTCTTCGGGCCAGCTCCGGTCGAGCTCGTCTGTGTAGGCGTCGTCAAGCGAGCGGTCGGCGAGGGGGCGCTCGCCGGGATCGACGGGGTCGATCCTCGCTACGTCGAGGGCTCGGTCAGCCTCGGCGTCGATCGCTTCGTCGCGGTCCTCGAGGCGGCCGAGATCGGCCTGCCGGACGCGACCGCGGTGATCGTCCTCCCGCACCACGCGAGCGCCGAGGTCGACGCCCACTCCCGCCTCACCTGCGTCGCCCTCGGCCTGGCCTGCGGCGAGCGACCGCTGCCGAACACGGTGGTCGCGATCGAGGATCCGGAGGCGAGCTTCGAGTTCTCGGGCCTCGGGGTGACGACGATCTTCTACCCGGGCTTTCTCCGGGCGGCCCTCTTCGCCCACGCCTGCGTCGACCTGCCGGTCTTCCACTTCATCTTGGCGCTCCTGCGCGGACGCTTTCGCCTCCAGACCCTGGAGATCCCGGCGGAGCTGCGCGAACGCAGCTTCGGCGACGCTTGCATGGGCCTCGAGCGAGACCCCGAGGGCGGGCCTGTCACCCTCGTAGGCGTCTTCGCGATCGATCCGGAGGGGGGCGCGCCGACGATGGCGATAAACCCGGGGCCGAGCTTCGCGCTGCGGCGCGCCGCATCACTCCTCGCGATCTCGGAGCGCCGTCGATGAGCGCCATCTCCCGCTGGTTCGTCGCGGTCACGGCCGTCGTCCTCCTCGCGCCGATCCCCCTCGCGAGCGCGGCCGAGGGAGAGCCGCCGACCCTGCGCTTTGGGGCAGGCTCGAAGAAGGGCGGCTTCACCCGCTTGGCGGGGGTCTTGGCCGGCGGTCTCGCGGCGTCTGGCGATCGGGTCCGCCTCGACATCCAGCACACCAAGGGGAGCTGCGACAACATCAAGCGCCTGCTCCGCGGCGAGCTCGACGTCGCCCTCGTCCAGTACGACGTCGCCGCCGAGGCGTTTAAGGCGAGCGTGACGCCGCCAGACGACGGGGCCGACGATGACGAAGACGGGGCCTTCGGCGGGTGGATGTGCAAGATCACCGCGGATATGGCCCGCGGCGCCGATCTGCACCTGATCACCGCGCTCACCGATGGCGCTGTGCAGATGCTCGTCCGTCGCCCGGTGCGGATCGACGAGTTCGATCAGATCGGCGACGCGCCGATCTATCTCGGCAAGGACGGCTCGGGATCGTTCGAGACCGCGAAGGTGATCGTCGGCGCTGCCGGGCACACGGTCGAGGGGCTGAACCTCTTCGAGGGGGGATCGGGCGAGGCCTACGCGGCCCTCCGGGGTCAAGAGCTCCTGGTGATGCTGCGGACGACCGAGCGCGGCGACGACGAGATCGCCGACGTCGTCGCCTCCGGGCTCGCGAGCATCAACCCGCTGCCGGAGGACGTGCTCAACCGCCTGATCGACGGCTATCCCTACTACCGGATCTGCCAGGTCGAGCCCGCGACCTACCCAGGGCTCGAGTACGGCGTGCCGACGGTCTGCGTGAGCACGGTCCTCCTGACGGCGACCTTCCCCGACGATCCCGAGCATCCGGCGGTCAGCGACGCCAGCGTCGACGCGCTCCTCGACGCCGCCTACCTGGTCGCCAAGACGAGCGATCTCAAGATCAAGCCGCGGGCGAGCGGCTTCGCGGAGAAGGAGCCGATCCCGCTGCACCCGGTCGCCTTCGAGCGCAAGCGTACGGCGCTGTGGCGATCGATCGGCGAGGGGGCGGCGCTCCTCCTCGCTCTCTTGCTCGGCGGGTTCTTCCTCCGCCGCGTCCTCCGGCGTCGCGGCTACCTCCGCGATCCCTTGAGCGCGGGGCTCGAGGGGCACCTGTCGAACCCGCTGGTCCCCTTCGCCGGCTTCGCCGTGATCGTCATGGCCGCGACCTTTATCGTCTGGCTTATCGAGCATGACTCGAACGCCAGGCTGAGGACGCTCGACGACTCCTTCTGGGAGATGAACACCTTCGCCACCGGCAACTTCAGCACCGAGACGCTGAAGACCCCGAGCGCCCGCTTTGTCGGGGCGGTGGCGACGATCATGGGCTTGGGCGCGCTGGCGTGGTTCACCGCGGCGCTGACCAACATCTTCGCCCGCGATCAGACCCGTCTCTTCCAGCGCCGCCGCGATCACCTGGTGATCCTCAACTTCCGCGAGGACATGCTCCAGCTCGTCCGTTTGCTCCGCTCGCCGGGTCCGGCGCGGCATCAGGCGATCCACGTGATGGTCCCCGAGGAGCTGCCGAGCCGGGTCCGCATCCAGCTGGCGAAGGTCAAGGCGCTGACCATCCACCAGGAGAACCCTGAGGTGCCCGACAACCTCATCGGTCTCCGCCTGCACCGAGCGGCCCGCGTGATCATCCTCGAGGGCGAGGCGACGTCGGCCGGCGAGGTCTTCCATCCCCTGCGGATCGCCCGGGCGGTCCACCAGGCGGCGCAGACCACCGCGCGGGGCGGCGACCGGCAGCTCTCCGCGGCGACCGGGCGACCGGCGCTCGCCGGCCATCACCTGAGCGGCCCGGCCCAGCTCGGGCTGCCGAAGACCCTCGTCGAGACCTCGGAGGACGATCCGGACGCCCTCTTCGCCCCCTTCCGGGGCTGGCTCCACGCCATCAACGCGCGCCAGCTCACCTTCGTCTGGTTGGTCCACGCCGCCGCCGAGCCCTTCTTCGCCGACTTCTTCACCGGCGTCGTCTCCTTCCGCGATGACAACGCCGAGGTCTACTCCGCCGCGCCGCCGCCGTGGCTCATCGGTCGGCCCTGGATCGTCGCGCGGCGGACCCTCTACTCGGTCGAGGGGACGGGCGCTGTCCTCCCGCTCGGGCTCTACCGCGACGCAGAGGAGGTCGAACCGGGGGATCGGCTGATGGTGAACCCGGACTTTGAGATCCTGGTCCAGGCGAGCGACCTCATCCTCGCCCTCTGTGAAGACGCGTCGGATCTCCTGCGGGCGCTCCGACGCTCGCGCAAGGTCGCCGCGGAGCAAGAGCAGCGGTGTCGCCGTGGGTCGGCCGAGCGCTCGCCGTGATCGCGACGGCGGTGAGCGTGGGTCCAGCCCGTCGCTGAGCGGGCGGCGAGGAGCCTTCGGCCGGCGAAGTGGAGCGGGCCGCGTGGACGCGGAGCTTCGCGTGGAAGCGGCGCGTGGGAGCGTCGCGTGGAAGCGTCGCGAGTCGCGGCGATGGGCCGCGTCGGCCTAGCAGCCCCGCATGTGGGCCTGCTAGGGGCGGGCGGTCGGCAGCTGCGCCGATGAGCGGCTCGCCAGGAGGAGCTCGACGTTGCGATCGAGCTCGCGGGGGAGGATGATCCTAAACGTCGATCCCTCCCCGGGAGCGCTCTCCAGGGAGACCTGGCCCATGAGCATGGTCGTCAGGCGCTCGACGAGGGCGAGGCCGAGGCCGATGCCGCCGTGCTGCCGGGTGCTCGAGTCGTCGAGCTGGACGAACTCGCCCCAGACGTGCTTTTGCGCCTCGGTGTCCATGCCGATGCCGGTGTCCGCGACCTCAAAGCAGATCCGATCCTCTTCGCGGGGCTCGATCCGGAGGGTGATCTTGCCCTCCTCCGTGAACTTGGCGGCGTTGCCCAGGAGGTTGAAGAGGATCTGCCGCAGCTTCGACGGGTCGGTGTAGAGCGTCGCGCCAGCCAGCGCAGGGTCGATGCTGTACGTGTAGCGGTTGTCCCGCTCCTGGATCATCGGCCGCACTGTCGGCTCGAGCTCCTTGATCAGCGCCTCGAGGTCGACGGTCTCGGGGCGGAGCTGGAGCCGTCCGGAGTCGAACATCGTCGTCGCGAGGATGTCGGAGATCAGCGCGAGGAGGTGACGGCCGGCGGATCGGATCGACTCGGCGTCGTCGATGTAGGCCTCGTGCCCGTCCTCCTCCATCTCTTCGACGAGGAGCTCGGCGAAGCCGATGATCGCGTTGAGCGGCGTCCGCAGCTCGTGGCTCATCATCGCCATGAAGCGGTCCTTCGCCTGACCGGCGGCGACAGCCCCGTGGAGCGCGTCCTGGAGCTTCGCTTGGGTCTCCTCGCGCTCGCGGACGAGCGAGATCCGCAGCATCTCGCTGATCCCGAAGAGACCCAAGACGATGACCATGAAGGTCGTCATCGTCACGACCTGGTGGATCTGGTCGTCGGCGACCGCCGAGTGCTCGGGGAAGACCACGCCGAAGTGAGGGGCGAAGGTGAGGGCGGCGAAGGTCAGCCAGGAGATGACAAACCAGCGGATGCCGAGCTTGCCACCGCCGAAGACCGCGGCGAGCACGGGGATGACCGCGAACCAGCGGGCGGCGATCGACGAGGTTCCGCCGAGGGCGTAGGTCCCGGTCACGGATGCGAGCCACAGCGCGAGGCTGCCGAGGTGGCTGCTCAGGCGGGTCGAGCCGATGAGGCGGATCGACAGGAAGGTGCCGAGGCCGAGCACCGTGCAAAGGAGGAAGGCGACGCCGTAGGCGAGCTCGCCCTTGCGAAAGTAGCCGCTCGCGACCAGCGGTCCGACGGTCGTCAGGACGATCCCGAAGATCGCCAGCATCTTGGCCCGGAGACGATCGAGGGTCGGCTGCTCGAGCATCGACGGGTGCACGAACTTGCTGAGCCGCGAACTCTCTAGCCAGCTCAAGCTCCGCGGCGATGCGTTCTTTCGCGGGCCCATCAGCGCGATGCACGGTAACAGGTGGGTGAGAGCTCTCTCGCGTAGAATTCGCGCTCACCAGCGCGCAGCGGCGGTCCACACACGTCGCTCGAGGCCGCTCCTCGTGTTCTTGGCGGCTCCTCTCTGCGCGCGTCCGCGACCCGCAGGCGTCGTCGCAAAGAGGCGGTGAAGAGGCCTCCTCGCAGGCGATGGGGCGTCGTCGCGGACGCTCCGCTTCTGGCGTCTGCGCGCGGAGATGCGCCGGCGCGGGAGTGGCCCCTGGGCGCTCTCCCGGTTGTGTGCGATCCGTCGCGGAGTCGCGGAGTCGCGGAGTCGCGGAGTCGCGGAGTCGCGGAGTCGCGGAGTCGCGGAGTCGCGGAGATGGCGGCTGTGTCCGCGGCGCAGAAGCGCTTCGTCGGGCCAAGAGAACCAGCGAGCGCGTGGCGATGGGGAGCGCTTCACGAGGCCGGCGGTCTCCACGGGTCACGGGGAGCTCGCACGGCGGTGGCGAGCCGCGATCACCTCGCCGTCGCCGGAGAAGCCGTGATCGCGCGGCGAATCGCCGCGTCGGGAGCGTCGTCGTCAAACTCGACCGATCCGTCCGCGCGGCGGACGACGCCGAGCCGCCGCCAGAGCGCGTCGAGATCGACATCGCCGGGCGCCTCGGCCATCTCCGCGTAGAGCCGCGAGATGACCTTGGTACCGGTGGCCTCATCACAGACGCTGGCGACCCGCTCGGTCGACCAGTATTCGCGGCCGTTCCCGCCGGCCTTGAGCACGCCCCGGACCGCGTCGCCGAGGCCTTGACGGTTGCCGGTCGCGCGGCGGAGCTCGACGTCCGCCACCAGCCAGAAGAGCGCGCCGCCCCAGTAGGTGCGGCCCCAAGTGTGGGTGTGATCGAGGCCGCGGTCGCCGGCGCGGGGCCGTCCGTAGTCCATCTTCTCGGCCCAGAAGCCCCAGACACGCTGCTCGCTGAGCGTGCCCTGACGGGCGCGGACGATCGGCTCCAGGTAGGTCGAGAGCCCCTCCTGCATCCACCTGTGCTCGGCGTCGAGATCGGGGAAGGCCGCGTGCAGCATCTCGTGGACGAGCACCCAGTCACCGTCGAGCGACGCTTGTGTCGTCGTCGTGCCGAGCCAGACGCGGATCCACTTCCCGTCGTCGTGGGTGCCGAAGACGACGCCGCCGCGGCCCGGGCGGGAGATGACCGTCACCTCGAGGCTCGGCACAGGAAAGCCGCCGAGGTACTCCGCGACCATCTCCGCGTCGCGTCGGATCCAGTCGCGGATGACCTCGCGCGGGAGCGGCGGTTCGCCCCCTTCGTAGACGATGGTCAGGAGCGAGCGGCCGACCCTGACGCTCCCCGGCGGATCGGCGCGGGTCTCGGGTGTGGCGGTGGCCGTGGGCGCGGCGTTGTCGTCGTCGGCGCTCTGGGGGGCGCCCGTCGCTGGTTCCGCTCGTTTGGCGCAGCCGCCGAAGAGCAGCACGAGCGCTGAGCTGAGCAGGAGCCTCGGTATCGGGCCGGTCGAGCGACCGTGCCTCATGGGGCACGGCGCGGGGTCGAGGGTCGGCCTCGTGCGGTGGGTCGTCGCCGACACCCTTGCATACTAGCCGGCGCCGAGATGCCTCGCCGGGGCGATGGGGCTAGTCCGCGGCCACCCGCTGCGGCTCGTGGCCTCCCTGACCGATGTCGCGCCTCATCCGCGCGTGGCATCGGAGGTCGGTGCTCCCTCGCGGCACCAGGCGATGTAGCCGGCGAGGCGGGCGTTGAGCGCCTCCTCGTCGATCCGCAGGTCCTCCAGGGAGCGGTCGATCAGATAGTCGGTCCGCTTGCGCGGAGCGTGCTCGCGGGGGACATGGGGAGGCAGCGTCGGCGTGTCGAGGCACTCGCGATAGATCTTGGCCATCGTCCCCTCGAGGTCGCGCTTGTAGGCGGAGAAGCGGAGCACACAGCGGCGGGCGCCGCCCTCACGGGAGAACCACGCCTCCTCCATCTCGCAATAGTCGACCTCCGTGCGGACGATCGCCTCGCTCAGCCAGGCCCAGGGCGGCGGCCCCAAGACCGGGTCGGTCGGGTTGACCCGGATGTAGTTCACCGCGCTGCGCAGGCGCGGCGCCGGCTCGCGGAGCATCGTCAGGAAGCGAGCGTCCGGGTAGCGCGCCTCCAGGGCTGAGGCTGCGGCGAGGAAGTGCCCTTTGACGAAGAAGCGGCGAGGTCCGTCTGGACCTGGGCCGGCGTGGACGAGCGTACGTCGGGCGACGCCGTCGAGGAGGGCGACGAAGTCCTCCTCCCAGAGGTGGCGGTTGTGCGGGGCCGTGCTCGCGAAGCCGAAGTCATCCGCGGAGACGTCTGGCCCGAGGGACATCGCGAGGTGGTTGAGGTGGCTGATGTAGAGCGCACCGTCGAAGGTGTCGGTGCGGAAGGGATCGGCCTCGTGACGCTGGAGAAACTCCGGGCTCATCATCGACTCGAGGATCGAGTGGACACGGTCGCGGCTGATGAACCTGCCGAGCGTTCGCGGCGCCAATCGCCACAGCCATAGGTAAGGAAAGAAAGATTGGAGGAGGCTGGGGGCGGCGAGCTGCGGATCATCCTCGAGGTAGCGCGCGAGCTGAGTGCTGCCGCTGCGACCGGCGCTGATCTCGATGAGCGGCGCCTTGATCTCGACCTCTCGCAGAGCGCGGCCGTAGAGGAGCTCGTCGAGCAACCACGCGAGGCCGGCGAACGGAGCGAGCGCGCACTTGCGGAGGATCGTGAGGATGATCCAGATCCGGACGAGGAGCGGCAGGCCCGGGGGCGGCGGACGTTCGGAGACCGCGAGGCCGAGATAGCGGCGCACTTGGGCGAGGCGGGGGACGTTCGGCGGCCAGCCCCAGATCGCGACCGCGAGGAGGTAGAGCGGCCCGAAGAAGAGCCCGAGGATGGAGAGGAGCGCGATGCTGAGGGTCCGCAGGAGGATATGGAGCAGGAGCAGCGGCGTCGGTGCTCGCTGTCGTCGCGGCTCCCCTGAGAGGTGCTCGGGGATAGGCCCAGGGCTGAAGATCTCAGGCATCGTCGTCGACCTCCTCGTTCTCTACCACAGCGCGCCATCGAGCGTGCTTCGCCGCGCGCCTCTCCGTCGAGAGCGAGCAAAGGCGGGGCGATCAAGTTCGTTCTCCGGGTCACTACACCGCGCGGAAAAAAATCGTCATCGCCGCGTTGGTTTGCCGGTGCGGGTCGCATAGGGACCGGCATGCAACGGAGCAACCACACCACTGTCACGACCACTCGCACGCCCAGCCGCGCTCGCCTCGTCGCCGCGATCCTCACGCCGCTCTGCGCAGCCGCAGCCGTGACCCTCGCCGCACCGGCGACCGCCGAGGCCGGCACCTCGTGCCGCTCAGAGTGGGTCAAGTTCAAGGACTTCTTCGACCAAAACGGGCCGAAGATCGCGAAGGGGATCTGTCAGCTCTTCAACAAGGACGACGCAGAGGCGGGCAAGAAGTGCTTGGCCGACTACGAGGCGGCCAAGGCCAAGGTCGACGAGACCATCCACAAGTACAACGCCAAGGCAGGCGACACCCAGTGGAAGATCGGCCCCCGCGGCCTCGGCGAGGGCAAGACCCTGAGCGGCACCCTCCTGGCCCAGCGGACCTTCGCCGGCCCGCCGGTGATGTCGGACACCTATCGCCTCGACCTCCGGCGCACGGGCGGCAAGGCGACGAAGGGGATGAAGGGGACGGTCTGCTTCGTCGACGAGAACGGCGACGTCTCGGGGTCGACGACGACCTTCACCGTCGACCGCGGTCGGCCCAACTATGCCCATACCTTCAGCGGCGTCGCCGGCCTCACGCCGGTGATCCTCCTGGAGAAGCCCTGGGGCACCAACGGTCATCAGTACACGATCCGCGCCGAGTCGGGCGGCGAGGCCGGGATCGTCAAGAAGGCCCGGGAGGCCGCCGCAGGGCAGGGATCCGGTCAACAGGCGCAGTGCTCCAACCCCTGTCCGCACGGCGGTCGCTACGACGGCGCGAATTGCTATGTCGGCACTCCGCCGAGCGGGACGAAGGCGTTCCTCTACGCCGACAACTACTACTATACGCCCCAGGGGCTGAACACCTGCCCGAAGCCGGGGAGCCGCTTCGACGGCGCGAACTGCTTCGTCAGCGCTGCGCCGAAGCAGGCCCAGCCCTTCATCTGGTCGAACAACTGGTACTACAAGGCCTGCATGTAGGCTGGTCGTGAGGCGACAACGCTGCGCCCGATCGACGGGGCGTCTCCGGGTCTCTCGGGGGCGCCTGTCGTCGTCGATGCGAGGCGTAGGCGTAGGTCGTCATGCGAGGCGCGTCGGGGCATTCGCTGGGGCCTTCGACGGATCGCTCGACGGGGCCCCGCGATCGCCCCGAGACGAGCGGCGTCGTGGCGCGTCGCCGGCTGGGCCGCGAAAACGCACCTTGGTGTTCCTAGGGGCAGGAGCGAAGATAGCGTCGTGCGTACCCACGCCTCCGCCCTCGCCTCCGCCCTCGCCTCCGCCCTCCTATCGCTGACCGTCGGCTGCGGTCCGAGCTCAGAGAAGACGCCAGCCGGGGCTGCCCCTGCCGCGTCCAGCCAGGCAGAGATGGTGGCGAAGCCGGGGCCGCCGGCGAGCGCAGCGGCGACGAAGCCCGTCACGACCGAGGAGGCTGGCGTCCCGGCGCCGGCATCGGACGGGGAGGGGAGCCCTTCGGGGGAGGGGAGCCCTTCGGAGGCTGGGGGCGTCGCCGCGGAGGTGACCGGCGACGCTGCTGCCGAGGCCGCGCGACCTTGGTTCTGCCTTTGCTACGACCGCAAGCTCGCCACCGGGGACGAGCCGCTGACCGCATGTCGGGAGAGCGAGGCGGAGTGTCACGCGCTCGAGCGTCGGGTCGCCAAGGGCGGTCGCGGCATCGTCAAGGGGTCGATGCTCCGGAGTTGCGCGAAGATCACGGCTGTGCGCCCCGGCGAAGCGCTCGGCACGGTCGACGACTGGACAGCGTCGCGACGGCCGGGCGCATGGATCGCGCTCGGGCGTTGCCTCCTGCCGGAGGGCGATGCTGCGGCGGCGGCGGCCGCAGCGATGGTCGACGAGGATGAGATCGAGGAGGAGCGGCAGATCGCCAACGGCGGCAAGATCCTCGAGACCGAGTCGCTCGGCGGCATCACCTGGGGCATGAGCGACAAGGAGGCGATCGCCAAGCTCGGAGAGCCCGCGGAGCGTGACGAGGTTTGGGAAGAGCCGGCGACTGGCGACTTCGTCCAGAGCTGGACCTACGCGGACGGTCTCACGCTGTCGATGAAGGGGGCGAGCCTCGAGGGTCCGCAGAGCGTCTCGGGGATCAGCCTGAGCGCGCCTTCGACCTTGAAGACCGTGGGCGGCCTCGGGATCGGCGGGAGCCGGGCGGACGCGATCCGGCTCTATCGCGAGCTCTTGGTCTCGGCGCCGGATCCCGAGGCGAAGGATGAGGAGATGGTCGCTGGCTCGTACTACGGGGGGCTCTTCATCAGCTTCGAGGGGGGCAGCGTCAGCTCCCTCTACCTCGGCAGCAACGGCGAGTAGTCGCGCTCACGCGGGTGCGTCCAGCGACCTGGAGCCGTCGCGCCGGTCTACGCGGGTCCTCCGGCGCGAAGCCTCCTTCGTGGACCGACGCCGCGCATGCTTCGCCGTACCACTCGGCGTAGAGAACGTTGCCAACAAGATTGGCATATCCGTTGGCTATGCCAATGGGGTTGCAGGACCCCATTTCTGGTTTGATGCTTTAAGTTGTTGAAAATAAAAGAATATATTGGTTGTCACCGACGCTTGCATTGTCCTGGAGAGCCACCCAAGGCCACCCAGGAGTAACGCCATGTCTCGCCGCCGTCTGTCCACTTCGTTGTCCCTCGTCCTCACCACCGCCGCTGCCGCGACCGCGCTCACCGGCTGCCTGGAGCACCCGGTCAAGGAGGTCGAGTACGAGCGCACGATCGTCCTCAAGCCGGTCACGCTGATCGAGCCGAACCGCGACGTCGACGTGCTCTTCGTGATCGACAACTCGGGATCCATGGCCGAGGAGCAAGGGCTCCTGGCGAAGAACTTCCAGGCCTTCATCGGCGAGCTCGATCTCGTCGACGCCAACTACCGGGTCGGCATCGTCACCACCGACAACGGCAACCCCCGCGACCCGAAGGCGGTCTTCGACGCCGGCGATCTTCGCCTCAGCTCCTGCCTTGGCAGGGTCGAGGACGGCGAGTTTGTCTACAATGATCTCGACGCGGCCTTCGCCTGCACCGACCACTGCGCCCTGACCGACGCGCAGCTCGAGATCCGGCCGACGAGCGCCGACTCGTCCGACGATCCCGACAAGGAGGTCGCGCCTCGCTCCTGGCTGGAGCGGCTCTACGGCGAGACCAACCTCGGCGGTGGTGTGTCGATCGCCGAGGCCTTCCAGTGCTACGGCCCCCAAGGGGTCAACGGCGCCGGGTTTGAGTCGCCGCTGGAGTCGATGTACGGGGCGCTCGCGAAGAGCGAGGACCGAGACTCGGGCAACTACGGGTTCCTCCGCGACAACGCCCACCTCGCGGTGGTCTTCATCACCGACGAGGTCGACTGCTCCTTCAACCCGGACTTCACCGAGATCTTCCGCGACAACACGACCTTCTGGAGCGACCCCGACGGGCCGATCCCGACCAGCGCCGTCTGCTGGAACGCGGGGACCAAGTGCGAGGGGCCGGGCCCGGTGTACGAGGGCTGCGAGCCGGCGGACTACGACAGCATGGGCCAGCCGACGACCAGCGGCGATGAGGCTGTGCTCTTCCCGATCGACCGCTACGTCGATCTCCTCGACGGGATCCGGGAGAACAAGCGGGACGGGACCAAGGTGATGGTCGCCGCGCTCGCGGGGGTCCCCCAGGGCTTCGCCGACGGGGCCGCGCCGATCCCCTACGCCGACGCTGCCGACGACGCGGAGCAGGACGAGTTCGGCATCGGCGCTGGCTGCAGCTTCAACCTGGACGACGCTGATCCGTCGAACGACAGCGTCGCCCGGCCGCCGGTGCGCCTGCGCGAGCTCGCCGAGGCCTTCCCGATCGAGCCGATGAGCGAGCATCCTGGCCTCTACTCGATCTGCCAGGATGACTACACGCCGGCGCTGCGCGACATCGCCGAGCAGGTCCGGGCTCAGTTCTCGCCGGGCTGCATCGCCGCCTGCGTCAAGGACACGGACACCTCGACCGAGGTGCTCGAGCCGAATTGCCGGGTCTACGAGGCCGAGACGGCGGAGTCGACCTCCAACGATCTCGCCAAGTGCGAGTACGTCGACGGCGAGTGGCGTACGCCGGCAGGGGAGGGGGTCTGCTACGCCCTCCTCACCGACGCCAGCGGCGCGACCGCGGAGGTCGCGGACGACATGAGCCTGGACGAGGCGACCGGCGACTACGCCTGTGCGGCCTTCGGCAACGTCGAGGTGATGATCCTGCGGACCAAGGCGCAGCGCGAGGACTGGAAGGTCTGGGCGACCTGCGAGGTCGTGGACGACACGGCGACCTACTGTCCGGGCCTCGAGTAGCCGGCAGCGCCCCGCCTGCGCCGCGATGGGCGAGGTTCGTGGGATCGAGAGAGGCCTCCGCCGCTTCCTCCTCGGAGGTCGCGGCAGAGGCCTCGCGGATCGGGGGCTCTTCGCTAGCCGCCGCTTTGGTGCTGCTCCGGCAGCAGCCCCTCGCGGTGGGCCCAGACGACGATGTTGTCCAGGGCCCCCTCGGCCTCGCGGACCTCACGGTCGAAGAAGCCGACGACCTGCCGGTCGGAGTGGCGGAGGCTGAAGTGGATGAGGACGAAGGTCGTCTGCGGGTGGTCGGTGATGACCGGTCGGAGCTGGCTCCACACCGTGTGCCCGACCCGCTCCGCCCGCTCGAGCTCCTTGTCGTCGAGGTAGGTGCACTCGGTGATGATCACCGGGTACTCGAAGAGCCACGGGTTGGCCGCGAAGACGCTCGGGTGGGTGTCGCCGAGGAAGGCGAAGAGGGGCTCCCAGTACTCCTCGGTGACCTCGCCGCGCGCGCGCTCCTCGGCCATCCGCTTGCCGAACTCCTGGAGCCGACCCTCGGCCGCCATCGCGGCCTTGAGCGCCGCGAACTCGGGCTTTAGCCGGGTCTTCCGCTCCGAGAAGCAGTAGCCGACGCAGGGGACCTTGTGGACGCACTGGACCACGCGGACCCCGTAGACGCTGCGCTTGCCGAAGGTGAAGGTGTCGCCGCCGGCGACGGGGTGGAGGCGCAGCTCCCCGGCCAGCTCGGGGTCGAAGGGCGCGACATGGTTGAGCTCCCGCCGCGAGCGGATATAGGTGTCGACGTAGCTCGCGGCCTCGCTCGGGACATAGAGGTCGACGCCGGTGGACTTGCCGGCGAGGAACTCGACGTCAGCGACGTGGTCGTTGTGGGTGTGGGTCAGGAAGACCGTGTCGGGCTGGCGCCCCTCACAGAGCCCGGCGTCGATGCAGCACTTGAGCTGGGGCAGGTGAAAGAAGGTCTTGTCGTTCGCCCGCGAGTAGCCGGTCAGGGTCAGCTTGGTCCCCGGGATCGTCCAGGTCTTCCACTGGCGGAAGGGATGGTTTCGCGCGAGGAGCTCGGGCAGGCGCACCTGGGCTTGTTCGGTCGTGTTCGTCATGGTTCGCGTCCCTCGAGGCGGTCAATGGTGGGGTCAGCAGAGAGGTCGCCGAGCGGCGACGGAGCAGACCTACCACTCCCCCTGGACAGATCCGGTCCGGGGTCGCCGTGTACGACGAAAAGATCTGGTCGCCCGCGGGCTGCTAGGCCTGAAATAAGCGCTGCTGTGAGGCGTCCTAGACAACCCGCGTAGAACCGTCAGTGACACGGGTTTTGCGCTTCGCGCTGTATCCGTGTGGGTGAGCGCTCACCTCGTGCTTGGCGAGGGGCGGAGCTTGGGGGCTGTAGGCGGGCGGGCGAGGGGCGATGAGGCGGGTCCCTCGCGGACGCGGGTCCTCCCATGCCACGTGCTCGCCACGGGATAGGCTGGTCTGCTTGAAGAGACAGGGTACGCGTGTCTCCGCGCGAGGCACGGGTCCTCCCGCTGCGTCCCCCCCGTCGCCCCTCGCTCGCCCGAGCAAGTCGTCCTGGGCTCCGCTACCGGGTGCGTAGAGGACTCGTGAGCGCAGACGTTCTCTCGACACATGCTCGTCGAGACTCTCGACGATGATGAGCAACAACGCCCATCGCCGGTCGAACTTCGGTCCGTACCGAAGCCCAAGCGATCGAGAGCCTCCGAAACGCCTGTGAGAACACCGAGCACGAAGCTGCGTCGCTCCTGATGAGACCAAGAACGATTGCGCTCTCTTCGGTGGCGAACCCGACGCTATCGGGCACACGCCTCGGCCCGGAGACCCTGGAGTGCCCAGGCTGCGGCGGTCAGATCGTCGGCGAGATCGCGCGTGCTGGCGCCAGGGGGCGCTCGCAGAGCGCAGGCAGGGGGCGGAGCGGGCGGGCCCTCGGCCTGCACGAGGTGGCGGCCGGGAGCGCGCGGGACTCTCGCGACGGAGCGCTCGAGCGAGCGCCGTGGCGGCAGCCTAGCCCTGAAATAAGCGCTGGCGGAAGGCCGTCCGACGCGGACGCGTTGAGGTCGCTCGCCGGCCCTCGTAGCTCGTCGCTGCAGCGGTGACGAGCTACGCGAGGCGGCGCCGACGGGTCGGGCTGGCTAGTTGGGGACCTTCGTCCACAGCTCGTCGGAGCTGGAGTCCCACTCAGCTTTAGTGGCCTTCTCGGAGCCGCACTTCTTGATCGTACGGTCGCCGCAGTTGAGGCCGGTGAGGGGGATTAGGCCGGTGCTGCGGATGCGGTTGACGCAGGTCGCGCCGACGCCAGTCTCCCACAGCGCCTCGGTGACGAAGCCTACTTCGGTGTGCTCGTTGATGTCGTAGCGATCGTCGTAGGTGAGCGCGTTTCCGACGTTGGTGTACGAGGTCCCGTTGCCGCAGTAGTCGGCCCGGACGGCCCGGACCGCGAGCTCGAACTCGTCGACGGTGACGCTCGGCTTCGACGGGCTGTCGGGGGCGTAGCCGTGGAGGGCGGCCTTGCCGACGGCGCCGGAGATGCACCCGAAGTAGATGGTGTGGTCGCGCTCCGTGATGTCGCCGTTGCCGTGGTCGACATAGATGTCTCCGTAGAGCACTGCCCGCGCGCCGGCGACCGTGTCGTACTCGCAGGTCCTGACGATGTTGGGGGACTCTCCGTAGCTGAAGGTGTAGACGAGGCGCTCCGGGTCGAGCATGAGCAGGTCGTAGTAGTTGTCGGGGTTGTAGAGGCCGGCGGCGTCGCTGGTCTCGATCTGCTCGAGGGTCATGGACACCTGGGTGCCGTTGACGTCGAAGGTCCAGACCGAGCCCAGGAAGGCGAAGCCGTCGATGGTGGTGCCAGAGACCTCGCCCTCGATCGTCCCCTCCGTGACCCGGAGGCTGTCGCTGTCGACCATCACCATCGTCCCGTTGTCGTCGACGACGACCTTGAGGAGCTCGACGCCGTCGAGCGTACCGCCCTGGGTGTCGATGGCCGGGAGGTCGGAGGTGTCGATGACGTTCGTGTTGAACGTCGGACCACCTTGACCTTCGCCATCGCGCTGGCTGATCTCGCCGATATCGTCGACCGCGGGGTCATCACAGGCCGGGGCGAGGGCGAGGGCGAGGCCGAGGGTGGCGAGGGGGAGCGCGCGGAGGCGCGAGCGGCGGGGCGAGTTGGGGATGGTGGTCATGGCTTCTCCTGGGCGGGCGCTCTGATTCCTGCGCGGGCCTCGATAATCCATGTAGAAGAAGCGCCGCGTTCAATTCACGAACATCGATCTTTTTTTCGGCTCCCGTCCGCTCGGAATTGGCAGGAGTAGGAAAGTGGGCTCGATGTACTATCGAGCTGTGGACGACTTCGAGCTCCTCCAGGCCTGGCAGTCCGGCGATGACCGCAGCGGCGAGAGGCTCTTCCGGAGCCACTACCGGGCGGTTCTCCGCTTCTTCCACAACAAGGCCGGGAACCAAGCCCACGATCTCGTCCAGCGGACCTTCCTCGGGTGCCTCGAGGCCCGCGGTCGGATCCGCGAGCAACAGAGCTTCAAACCCTTCCTCTTCGGCGTCGCTCGCAATGTTCTCTACGATCACTACCGCCTCGCGCGGCGTGATCGCGTCCACCTCGTGGCGCAGGAGGTCAGCGTCGAGGACCTCCGACCGACGCCGTCGTCGCTCCTCGCCCAAGCTCGCGAGGTCGAGCTTCTCCTCCGCGGCCTGCGTCGGATCCCGATCGAGGCGCAGATCATCCTCGAGATGTACTATTGGGAGGGAATGCGCGCCCGCGAGATCGGGGAGGCGCTCGACATGCTGGAGAACACGGTGCGGACCAAGATCAGACGCTCCCGCCTCCGTCTAGAGGCCGAGATCGCCGAGATCGCCGAGACACCTGCGCTGCAGCAGAGCACGATCGCCGGGATCGAGACCTGGGCGAAGAGCGTCCGCGAAGGGCTCTCGGCTTGAGAGCTGGGAGCATCGCCGTGAATTGATCCTGCGGCCCGCTCTACCTCCATAGACAGTGGGACGATTTGCCAGGGTGAGGGACCTTCTAGATGGCGTGAGTTCGGCGGGCGGCGAGCCGCTGGACCTCGGGGGGGCGGCGACGCTCTCCGCCGAGGCGCGGGCCGTGACCGAGCCCGACGCCAACGCCGACGAGGAGCCCGAGGCGATGCGCTCGGAGCCCTTCGGTCTCGCCGACACCCAGGCGACCCCTCCTGCGGGCGCGTTCCCGAGCCTCGACAGCCCCGACGAGCGGCGGATGGAGGAGGTCCTGGTCGCCCGCCTCTTCCCTCAGCGCCAGAGCCCGGTGACGATCGGTCGCTACCGCGTCCTCGATCGCCTCGGCCACGGCGGCATGGGGGTCGTCTACTCGGCGTACGATCTCGAGCTCGACCGCCGCGTCGCGATCAAGCTCCTCCTCGCGGATCGCCTGGCGTCGGGCGCCGAGCTCCGTCTACGGCGCGAAGCTCAGGCGATGGCCAAGGTCACCCACGCCAACGTCGTCTCGGTGATCGAGGTGGGCGAGCACGGGGGCCAGACCTTCGTCGTCATGGAGTACATCCGCGGTCGCAGCCTCGCGCAGTGGTCGGCCGCGCCCCATGACTGGCGCGAGACCGTCGACGTCTTCGTCCAGGCCGGGCGGGGGCTCGCGGCGGCCCACCGCGCCGGCATCATCCACCGCGACTTCAAGCCGCACAACGTCATGATCGTCGATGAGGGCGCCGACGTAGGCAGGGTCAAGGTCCTCGACTTCGGCCTCGCGCGGGCGGCCGAGCTCGGCAGCGCCGAGGCGGCCGTCGACGGTGAGCCGGCGGCGGAGTTCGCCGCCCGTCTGACCGCGACCGGGGCGTTGATGGGGACGCCGGCGTACATGGCCCCAGAGCAGCTGCACGGGGCGCCGGCGGACGAGCGCAGCGATCAGTACAGCTTCGCGGCGTCGCTCTACGAGGCGCTCTACGCCGAGCTCCCCTTTAAGGGCGAGAGCTTCGCTGTCCTGATCCGCCAGGTGCTGGAGGGCGAGCTGCCGCCGCCGCCGAGCGCCGCGGTTCCGGCCTGGGTGCATCGCCTCCTCGTCCGCGCCCTCAGCCGCGATCCGGGGGCGCGCTTCGAGTCCATGTCTGCGCTCTGCGACGCCCTTGCCGGCGATCCGGGGGCGAAGCGGCGGAGCTTCGCGCTCGCGGCGAGCCTCTGCGTCGTCGTCGGCGCTGGCGCCTGGGGGATCGGGAGCTTCGCGGCCGAGGGGGTGGACCCCTGCACCGGGCCGAGCTTCGAGCTCGGGGGCGTTTGGGACGACGAGCGGGCGGCGCAGGTGCGGGCGAGCCTCGTGGCGACAGGATCCCCCTACGCCGACGAGGCGGCGGGGCGGACGATCCGCGTCCTCGATGAGTACGCCGGGGAGTGGTCCTCGGGTCGACGAGAGGCCTGCGAAGAGCACCGAGCGGGGGCGATCTCGTCGGAGCTCTTGGATCTCCAGACGGCGTGCCTCGGCCGGCGACGCGCGGGTCTTGGCGCCCTCGGCGATCTCCTCATCGACGCTGACTCGGCGGTGCTCGAGCGGGCGACAGAGGCGGCGGCGAGCCTCCCGAGGATCGCCGCCTGTCGCGATCACGAGGCTCTCCTCGGCGATCCCCTGAGCCCGCAGGACGGCGCGCTAAAGGAGCAGGTGCAGGGCGCTCGAGAGCGGCTCGCTGGGGCGGTCGCGCTGGCCAGCGCGGGCCGCCTCGACGGCGCTGCAGAGGCTGCGGCGACGATCGCCGCCGAGGCCGAGCACCTCGGCTTTCTTCCCCTGATCGCCGAGGCGCAGCTCAGGATCGGCGCGATCGCGATCGAACGTCTCAAGGCGGAGGAGGCCGAGCGAGCGCTGAGCCGCGCGATCGCAGCGGCGCTCGAGTCGGACGCGGATCAGATCGCCGCGGAGGCGCTCATCCGCCGCTTGTATGTCCGCGGCGAGCGACTGGGGGACGCCGACGGGGCGGCTGCCGACAGCGCCCTAGCCGCTCCCCTAGCCGCGCGCTTCCGCGAGGTGCCCTATCTCCGCTGGCTCTACCTCAACAACCTCGGGGTGTTGAAGCTCATGGATCGCGACTTTGACGGGGCACGTCGTTTTCTCGAGGAGGCGAGCTCGATCGAGGGCGGGCCGAACCCGGTGGAGCACGCGGGGACGTTGGCCAACCTGGGGATCGTCGCGCGGGAGCGTAACGACCTCCGCGGGGCCCAGGAGGGCCTCCAGGCCGCCCGTCGCCATGTGGAGACCGAGCTCGGCCCAGAGCACCCCCTCGTCGCCGCGTTTGTCCCTCACGAGGCGAACGTCCTTCGTGAGCTCGGGCGCGCCGACGAGGCCCGTGCGCTCCTGCGAGAGCTGCTCTCAAGGCCAGGAGCAGAGACCTCCGCGCACATCGGCGCGTGGCCGCGGATCAACCTCGCCCGCCTCGAGCTCGAGCCGCGGCGCTACCGAGAGGCGCAGGCGCTCGCCGAAGCGGCGCTCGAGCTCATCGAGCCGTCCGACGTCGCGCCGCGGGTGCAGAGCGAGGTCGTCTTGGCGATCGCTCGCGCCGGGCTCGGTGAGATCGAGGAGGCGCGGGCGCTCCGCGAGGAGGCGCTCTCGCGGGGCGTCGAGAAGTTCGGGGTCGCGTCGGTGACCGCGATCTCGGCGCTCCTCGTCGCCGCGCGCCATGCCGATGTGGTCGGCGACGCCGAGCCCTTGGAGGCGCGCCTGCGCCGGGTGCTCGCGGAGCTTCGCGCTGCGGATCGCCTCGAAGACGCGAGCGCTGCGTTTGTCCAGCGCGCGCTCGCCAACCTTCTCGTCGCCGCAGGGGCGCCGGACGAGCGAGGCGAGGCGCTCGCGCTCGCGACAGCCGCGACGGCGACGCTTCGGTCTCGAGGCGGCGACAACTCCATCGATCTCGGGGACGCGGAGGTGACCCGTGGCCGAGCGCTCCTCGCCGCTGGAGAGGACGTGTCGGCTGCCGCCGCGCTCCTCGCAGCCGTCGCGCTGCTCGAGCCCCGCTTCGACGCCGACAGTCCCAGGCTCGCACACGCTCGCCTCGCCGCGGCGAAGGCCCTGCTCGCCGTCGGTCGAGCCCGCGAGTCGACGCCGCTCTTGGAGCAGGCTTCGGCGACCTACGCCGCCCTCGGCCCAGCCTTCGCGGCCGAACGAGCGGAGGTCGAGGCGCTCCGTCGCGGCCTCCCGGCGGGGTGAACCAGGCTCGGTGCAACCGGAGGACCAAGAGCCCTGGATCCGCGAGCGCGCGACGAAGCTGGAGGGGATCAACGCCCTTCTTGCTATGACGAGGCGGTCCCAACCGTTGTGCGAGAGCACATCGGACGCTCGCCCGCGGTCGCTAGGACGATCCTCCGCGGACAGCGTAGAGGTCGACGATCGCCCGCGCCCTGTCGGCGACGTCGCGGGCCAGGCTCTGGGGCGCGAGGACCTCGCAGTCGGGGCCGAGGCTGAGCACCCGGGCGGCGATGGCCTCGGGCGCGCCGGAGCGGAAGCGGAGCTCGATCCCGCCGTCGATCTCCGTCAGCTCCTGGGTCGAGTGATAGAAGTGGTCGCGGGCCCAATGGGCGGTGGGCTCCATAATCCGCAGGTGGACGTCGAGCACGGGGGCTCCGCGACGACCGTCGAAGACGGTGCTCAGGAAGGCCTTGAGGTCAAAGGTGCGGGCCTCGGGGTCAAAGGTCTCGGTGAGCACCTCCAGGGCCTCGATCGCGCCTACGCTGAAGTAGAGGAAGTCGCCGCGCTCGCGACAGTAGGCGATGAGGTGGAGCCCGTGGGGGTGGAGGTGGAGGAAGAAGGGCTCGACGACCCGCTCGCTCGACGCTCGACGCTCCGCGGTGAAGTAGGTCAGGCGGACCAAGCGGCGCTCGATCGCCGCCTCGTGCAGGCGCTCCTGGAGGTCGGCGCGGACCTGCGGCTTGAGGAAGGAGCTGTGAAAGACCTGGGGCAGGCGAGCGAGGCTGCGCTCGCTGGTCTCGCGGTGGAGGAGGTCGACCTTGGCGAGCGCCTCGCCGACCGCGGCCGCGTAGGGCGAGCCGTCGACGGCGCTCAGGATCGTCCCCTCGCTCAAGAGGAGCGCGAGCAGCTCCTCGGGGGTGAAGCGGACGCTCGGCGCTCGAGCGCCGCGGACAAGCTCGTAGTAGACGTCGATGCCGCTGCGCTCCTCGGCGATCGGGAAGACCGAGAGGCTGAGGATGTCGCGGGTGATCGTCTTGAGGGAGACGCCGAGCTCCTCCGCGAGCTCGCGCCGGCTCCGTCGACCCGCGGAGAGGCGGCTCAGGATCGTCCACTGGCGAAATAGCTGGTCCCCTCGCGACATCTCCAGGTGCTCCGAAGCTCGGCGAATCCTACACCTCGCGCGGCCCGGGAGCGGGGGAGGGCGGAGGCAGGAGGCGGCTGTTGACCACGGCGTCGAGCTTGGGCGTCGAGCTTGGGCGTCGAGCGTAGGGGGCGGGCGTAGGGCGTAGGGCTTAGGGCGTGGGGGGTGGGGCGTGGGGCTCGGGCGTAGGGCTCGGGCGGGCGAATGGCGTGGGGCGTGGGGCGTAGGGCGTAGGGCTTAGGGCGTGGGGTGCGGGGCGTGGGGCGTAGGGCGTAGGGCGCAGGGCTCGGGGGTCGCGCTCGGGCCTCGGCCACCGGGCATCGCGACGAGCGGCCGTGATGTCCGCCTGCGCGCGTTGCCGCCCGCGTCGCCGCCTGCTCGCGGGGCGGGCGAGCTGCTAGCATCGCCGGCGTGAAAGGGTTGATCGCGAGGCTCCTCCGCGACCGCAGCGCGTGGCAGCTCGTGCTGATCGCGGGGCTCTGTACGGCGCTCGCCCTCGGCATCGTCTACGGGGTGCGCTCGTCGACGCTGAGGATGATGAAGCTGCCGCTCATCCTCCTCTTCGGGACCGCAGGCGCCGCGCTTATCGTCGCCTTTGTCCGCCGCGACGCGGAGATCAAGGACCCCGCCCGTTCGGCTCAGGGGTGGGGGCGCTTCCTCGCCGGCATCGTCGGCCTCGCCGCGCTGATCGCCTTTGTCACCTACAGCTTTGGTCACTACCGGCGCGAGGCCATCTCGGCCTGCAACGGCGCGCTCCTGCCGGCGACCAAGGCGGACCGCGAGGCGGCGCTGGCCGAGGCCGAGCGGACCCTCGCGAGCCCCTTCGCGATCCTGCCGGAGCTGTGGAGCGGGGGGAAGGCGGCGGCCCAATGCGAGCGCAGTCGCCGTGACTTCGCCCGAGCCGAGGAGGGCCTCTGTCCGCGCTTCGCGATGACCGACGTCCCCTGCACCTGCGGCGAGGAGAGCTACCCCTACGAGCGCTGCTCCGATCCGACCTGCCTCTACGGGGATGTGTCGAAGGAGCGCTTTGACTGCCCCGGCGATCCGATCTCGGACGACCTCGGTAAGTTCTAGCCCGGCGGCTTGGGGCGTTCGCGAGGGGGACCGCTTCGAGCCGAGGCGCGGGGCCGAGGCGCGGGCCTGGGGGGCTCGCGCGCACGGCTGCGAAGAGGGCAGGAGAGCGCGTAGGAGCGACGCCAAGCGCCCTCTTGGCGGTTCCCGGCCATCGCTGGGGGGCCCGCTGGGATTAAGTACGAAGACTTTCGTTGACTTAATACGAAGCGCTTCGTATTAAGTCTCAGCGATGAGTGGCCCCAAGCGACCGACCGACGCGGAGACCGAGATCCTTCGGGTGCTCTGGGAGCGCGGACCCTCGACCGTGCGCGAGGTCCACGGGGCCTTGGAGGCCCAGCGGGGGACCGGCTACACGACGGTGCTCAAGCTGATGCAGATCATGGCCCAAAAGGGCCTCGCCGCCCGTGACGAGCGCAAGCGAAGCCACGTCTACCGGCCCTTGGTGGACCGCGAGGGCGTCGAGGAGGGGCTGGTCGGCGATCTCATCGACCGGGTCTTCGACGGCTCCGCGTCGGAGCTGGTCGTCCGCGCCCTGTCCTCAAAGCCAGCCTCGACCGAGGAGCTGAGCGCGCTCCAGGCGATGCTCGGCGACCTGATCGCGGCCCGCGAAGAAGGTGAGGAGGAGGGGCGATGATCCTCGGACCTGCGCTCATCGCCCTCGCGTGGACCCTGATCCACAGCCTCTGGCAGGCGGTCGTGATCGCCGCAGTGGTGGCGCTCCTCAGCCGACGCTGCGCCCGGGCCGAGCTTCGCTACGCGCTCTACTTTGGCGGCGTGGTCGCGACGCTCGCGGCCTCGATCGTCACCTACCTGCTGGTCTACCCCTGGACCGTGCCCTGGACCGTGCCCTGGACGGTGGGGGGCGGGGTTGGGCTCGGCGAGGCTGCGCTGATGACAGCGCTCGCCGCTGAGGGCGGGGCCGGGGCTGTGCTCGGCGGTGGTGCTGGGTTCGCCTCGCTCGGAGGGGTCGTCGGGGAGCGCTGGCTCGCGGCGCTCCTCCTGGCCTGGAGCGCAGGCGCCTCGCTCATGGCCGCGCGGATGCTGCTCGGGCTCGCGGCGATCGGTCGACTGCGGCGCTCGTCGGTGGCGCTGGGCGGGCGTTGGTCGGAGCTGCTGGAGCGGCTGCGCGGGGAGCTCGGCGTCCGTCGCCCTGTCGGCCTCGCGCACTCGCGGGCGGTCGACTCACCGCTCGTCGTCGGCGCGCTGCGGCCCTTGATCCTCCTGCCTCTCGGCATGGTGAACCGGCTCTCGGCCGCGAGCGTCGAGGCGGCGCTGCTGCACGAGCTCGTCCATGTCCGCCGCCACGACTACTTGATGGGGCTGGCGCTCGCGCTCGTCGAGAGCCTGCTCTTCTTCCACCCCGCGATCTGGTGGATGTCCCGCCGGGCCCGGGAGGAGCGCGAACACTGCTGCGACGACGGGGTCGTCCATCACACCGGCGACCCCCTCCGCTACGCCCTCGCGCTCACCGACCTCGAGGCGCTGCGCGGTCAGCTCGTCGCGCCTCGCTCACCCACGCTCGGCCAGGCAGCGGCCGGAGGAGACCTCATGTCCCGTATTCAGCGAATCATCCAGCACTGCGATCCTGCGTCCTCGAAGTCGACGTCGTCCACGTCGTCCCCTGCGTCCCCGGTACCCGCCGCGTCGGTGGCCCGCACGCGACGGAGCCCGAGCCTGTGGATGCCGGTCGCCACCCTCGCCGCGGCGCTCGCGGTGACAGCGGCGGTGGTCCCTGCGTGCATGGAGGAGGACGAGCTCGCGGGCGCGGCCGAGCTTCCCCTCGAGGCCCCTGTCGACGCGAGCAAGGGCGAGTCGGCGGAGGTGCTCGCGGTCGACTCTTCGGACGCGGTCGAGCCCGCCGATCGGGGCGACACGCCCAAGACCGAGGAGGGCCTCTCGATCGCCTGGTGCGAGCGCCTCGCCCCCTTCGCCCCCGAGATCCGCGCGGCCGCCGAGCGCCACGGTGTCGACCCGGAGCTGGTCGCGATCGTCACCCTGCTCGAGTCGGACGGGGATCCCAGCGCTCGGTCATCGCACGGCGCTCGCGGCCTGATGCAGCTGATGCCCCAGACCGCGGCGACGATCGCCGAGCGGCGGGGCCTCGCGCATCACAGTGAAGAGCGCCTCGACGATCCGGCCTACAACCTCGATCTCGGCGCCTATCACCTCGCCGAGCTGCTCGAGGACTTCGCGCCGGGCGAGACGGAGCTGAGCGCAGAGTCGGTCGAGCTCGTCGCCGCGGCCTACAACGGCGGTGCCCCGCGGGTCCGCGCCTACCTGGCGGGCGATGCTGAACTCTCGGCGGAGACAGCCCGCTACAAGCAGCTCGTCCGTGACCTCTGGAGCGAGCGCGACCAGCCCGCGTCGGCGACCCTCGACGGCCTGCGATCGCGCTAAACGGCCCAGCACGTCGGTGCAGGGCCGCTCCTGGCTCGATTATGTCCCTAGGGTCGGGTGTCATCCATCAGGTAGTCTCGCGCTCAAGCTGGAGCGAGTGGCATGGGTGGAGCACATCGAGAGTCGACGGAGAGGCGCGAGGCACAACAGGAGAGGCCGCAGGTCCAGCTCGAGGCCGCGGTCAACACGACCGGCGGAGCGGCCCTCGCCCCGCCGACCTCGCTGCCCCTCTTCGAGGGCCTGAGCGTCGCTCAGCTCGCGCCTCCTGCCTGTATCGGCGATCCCAGCGGCGGCCCCAGCGGCGGCCCGGCTCAAGTCCAGCGTGAGCCGGGTCAGGGGCTCTCTCGATCGATCTCGTCGCCGTCGGTCCACGCCCTCGCCTCAGCCGGCACCCGCGGAGCTGGCCAGAGCTTGCCTCACCTCAAGACCATCCAGCGTGCGCTCCCCGAGCACGATCTTCGCCCGATCCGCGCGTACACCGGAGGGGCTGCCGCGGGGGCTTCGCGGGCGATGGGCGCCAGCGCCTACGCCTTCGGCGACAAGGTCGCGTTCGTCCAGCGCAACCCCAGCCTGCACACCGCGGCCCACGAGGCGGCGCACGTTCTTCAGCAGCGCGCCGGGATCCAGCTCAAGGGCGGCGTTGGCCAGGTCGGCGACCCCTATGAGCGTAACGCCGACGCTATCGCCGACGCGGTGGTCCGGAGGCAGACCCCTCCGCCGGTGCTCGGCGGACGCGGAGGCTCGGCCCCTGGGGTCCAACGTCTCTCCGCGGTCGGAGATTTTGTCACCGGTCAGCGCAGGATGATGTCGAAGGGGCGCAAGGGGCTGACGGGCAAGTATACGACCGTCGGCTTTGAGTTTGAGTTCGCGACGATGGCGGACGGCAACCCCTTCTCGGGGCTCTCGCACGTGGAGATCGCCAAGTCGCCGCCGATGCCCGATCCGAAGGTCCCCTTCGTCCTCGAGACTGACGCCTCCAACGCCCTGGAGCTCGTCAGCCCGCCCTTCTGGCTGCCGACCTTCGGCGACCAGCTGCTCCCGGAGCCGGATCATGTCGAGGGGATCATCGACATCTTTAAGGAGCGTCTCGACGGTCTCACCCAGTCCGAGCCGACGATCCTCGAGCTCAAGAAGGCGATGAAGAAGGACGACAGCATCGACTTTGCGCTGCGCAGCGTCGCCCTCGCTCGCGAGAACCTGACCCCGAGGACCGAGGAGGGGCTGGATGTCGAGGATAGGAAGATCCTCGCGACCAGCGTCAAGAAGATCAAGCTCAAGCCGATCAGCAAGTTCGGCGGGGCCGGGATCGACGCCCAGGTGAACATCGCCACCGACGCCTTCGGCAACGACCTGATGAACCAGGCGTTCATCGGCGACCGCTTCAGCGACTCGAAGGAGATCCTCGCGTTTGAGGGGCTCGAGCGGGCGCTGGTCAACATTCTCTACAAGGCGGCGTTTAAGCCCACGTTTGGCTGGGGTCGCTCGCTTCGACCCTTCGCGGCGGCGATCCGAGCCGTCAACATCGTCGACAACACGATCTTCAACACGTTGAAGGACGCTCGTACCAGGTTCAGGGATCGTGCAGACGGCTGCTACGACGAGGACTGGTACTATGATTTTGTCATGGATACGACGAGTGAGGCGGCGATTAGAAAGATCGCAATGATCATCGATTCGGCGCTCGTGCGAAAGTTGAAGTCCTACAATTGCACGCCCTTTGAGCTCTCTCTGATCACCGACCAGATCAACGCCTGTGCGAGCGCAGCGGCGCTCTTCATCCAGACGACAGAGAGCTTCCTCGACCAAGCGAGCGGGGCGAAGGCGAGCGGGTACAAGGTCGGCGAGATCGACCGTACCCTCCGGAGAATTGGGGTGCTCAAGGGCAACGCGATTCGGGCGCTCGGCAGGGTGCCCCATGTCGGGTCGAGCAACGGCAAGCTGCGGGTCTTTCTCAACGCGCTCGCTCGGTCTCTCAGCGGTCAGCTCGCGGTCCACTCGATCGACGCGGTCCGCAAGGCGCAGGAGGCCCGTCTCGCGGATCCCGACGCGACGATGGGCAAGGGGGATCCCAGCTTCGGTGTCCACCAGTTCATGTCGAGCCGGGTGAAGGACGTCCGCGGCGTCTGGGCGAAGGCGCCGGTGCTGGACATCGGCCTCGGGATCCTCAGCTTCAAGGATTGGGAGAAGGTCTCCGAGCTCACCAGCAGCACGAGCGTTCGGGCTGAGATCGCGGGGGCGGTCGCCGATGTGCCGATCGACTACCGGGACGAGGAGATGAGCCTGAAGACTCTCACGCTGACCAAGAAGTCGATCGAGCCGCTCGTCCTCGGCGTCGTCGACGGGATCCAGAGCTACATCAGCACGAAGAAGCTGACAGAGAAGAGCCGCTGGAAAGGCGTTCACACGGTCAAGGGCGATGACCGTCGGAAGATGAAGGTCGGATCGAGCGAACGACCGGACTTCATGAGCCACGACAAGAAGCTGATGACGCCGAGGCAGGACACCTTCGTCCCGCTCAAGCACGTGCAGATGCCCGAGGTCTGGGGCGGGAAGACCCGACAGTTCGTCGTCGAGTCGCGGACCAACCCCGTCGAGACCCTGCGGCGGATCAAGAGGTTCACCGGCTAGAAGATCGAGGTGTGCACCGTCCGCTGTCGTCGGGCGTGCGGCGTCGGCCCGCTACGCTCGTACACACGCCGTGGAGCCGGGCGTTCGATCGGACTCGAGCCCAGCTTGAGCCGAGAGCGTCGGCGAGGATCATCCGCAGCGAAGGCGCCGCGGTGGTAGCCTTGGGCCGTGGAGGAGGAGTCGCGAGCGAGCGAGGCCGTCGTGGCAGGAGAGGAGTCGATGACCCTCAACGTCGCCCTCGTCGTCGCCGCGACCGAGGCGGAGGGTCCCGGGCGGCGCTATGCGGTGTGGGTGCAGGGCTGTCCGATGCGCTGCCCCGGCTGCTGCAACCCCGAGATGTTGGCCGATGTCCCGGCGGAGGCTCGAACACCGGAGTCGCTGATCCAGGAGGCGAAGGCCGCCGGGGTCGAGGGCATCTCCCTCCTCGGCGGCGAGCCCTTCGCGCAGGCGGCCGGGCTGGCCCTGGTCGCCGAGGGCGTTCGGCGGGCGGGGCTCTCTGTCATGGTCTTCAGCGGCTACACTCTCGCCGAGCTCCGGGCCCGTCCGGAGCCCGAGGTCGCGCGTCTCCTCGCGGCGACCGATCTGCTCGTCGACGGTCGCTTCGAGGCTAGCCAGCGCAGCGCCCGTCGGCGCTTCATCGGCTCGGAGAACCAGGGGCTGCACTTCCTCAGCGATCGCTACCGCGCCGACGATCCGCGCCTGCACGGGCCGCAACACCTAGAGCTGCGGCTGCGCGGCGGCGAGCTGACGATCAACGGTTGGCCGGTCCTCGGCGCGCGGACGCGGATCGGTCGCGGGTAGCGGCGGGTGGCGGCGGGTGGCGGCGGTGGCCCGCGGCGTCGCAGCTCAGTCCTGGCGAGGCGGGCGAGCTTGCTGCTAGCCTGGCCGTGAATGGAACTGACGGTCAGCGTCCAGGAGGGGCACGCGCTCGAGGTGCTCGACCTCCTCTGTCGCGGGCGGGCGCTCCGGATCACCGCCAAGGAGCCGCTAACGCGGCCGCGGCCGGAGCTGGTCGAGGTCGCCGGCCGTCGGATCGCCGCCAGCGTGCTCCGGGTGCTGGTCGAGGGCGGGCGACGGGAGCGGACGCTGCTCCGCGACGGTCGCCGGGTCGACGCGCGGGTCTGGGACCGTGAGCTCCTGGAGGACTTTGCCCTCCGCTTCTCGCCGGCCTCCTACACCCTGTGGATCGAGCTGACGCAGCGCCTCGACGCCCTCGCGCGCAGCTCGCAGGTCGACGACGGGGTGGGGTCGAGCCGGTCGGCGCGGCGGCAGATCCGGAAGGTGGTCAAGATCGCCGGCACCGGCACGGGCGACTGGATCTTCTACGCGCTCGCGGTCCGTCACCTGGAGCGGGCGACGATGCCCGAGGAGATCCGCGGCGATCTGCGGCGTCGCCTGGCGATGGGATCCCCGCTGGCGACCTTGCTCGCGCTGGAGGAGCACACCGGCGAGGGCGAGCTCATGGTCGAGGAGCAGCTTATGGAGCTGCTCCTCCCGGCGAACGTGCGGCTGCTCGAGTGCGCCGACCATCTCTTCGTCGACGCCTGGATCGCGCGGATCAGGGCGATCCCCTTGGAGCCGACCGTGCCCGCGCGGATCGTCCGCGTGCAGGGGATCGTCCGGGTGCTGAGCAAGTTTCTGAGCGCGCTCGACGGGGCCCACCGTCTGGATCTCGTCGGGCCGATCGTCTCGCTCCTGCTCCGACTGACAGACGCAGAGGCGGAGCGGATCGGCCTATGGGCGGAGGAGCCCGCGAAGCTGATCGCGTCGCTCGGCCGCGCAGGGGAGTTCGCGAGCCTCGCCCAGCGGGAGGCGCTCCGTCGCGCCTACGCGGAGCTGGTCGAGCTGGGGGCGCGGCTGTGGGAGCTCCGGGACCGCCTCGCCGACGAGGGCTACGGCGATCGCCGCTACGAGGAGTCGCAGCTGCTGATCGAGCGCTGCGAGCCGCTGAGGTCGCGCCTCGGCACGTTGATGAGCCTCGCCGGGGCCCTGACCAATCGGCTAGGATAGGCGCCCGCGAGGAGCAAGCATGAGCCGAGGGTATCGAATTCGCTGGGCGCAGCCGGTCTGGCACAACGCCTCGACCAAGGTCGAGAGCGGCGACGCCATCTCGATGGACGTCGGGATCCTCGAGATCCTGCCGGAGTCGGAGATGCTGGCGCTGCTGCGCGAGCGCCTCGCCGGCGAGGGCTGGACCAAGGACGACGACGGGACGATGCGGACGACGGTGAGCGGCGTCGACGTCACGCTCGCCGCCGACGGCAGGACCGTGACCGCCAGCGCGACGGCGAGCCAGGGCGTGGCGGTGCGGACGACCCAGCAGGCCGAGCTGAAGGAGCGCCTCGCGCGGGCGAGCGAGGGGGCCAAGCAGAAGCTCACCGAGCAGGTCGCCAAGCAGATCATCGGCGCCGAGGCTGAGATCCGCGAGAGGGTCCAGGGCGCGCTCCAGCGGGTCTACGTCGAGGCGCTGCGGCGCAAGGCCGCGTCGATGGGGGAGATCGAGAGCGTCCTCGAGGGGGTCGGCGAAGACGGCGAGCTCGAGCTGACGATCAAGGTGAAGGTCTAGGCCGTGAAGCGGGCGTTGCCGATCTCGAGCCTGCCCCGGGATCTCCGGGTCGAGGACGCGGTGGAGCTCGCCTGCGCCGCGGACGTCACGTTCATCGAGGAGCGCCTGCGCCAGGGGATCAGCGTCCTCGCCCGCTGCGACAAGGAGCTCTCGCTCTACCTCTATCTCGCCCTGCGCGGGCGGTTGCGGCGGGGCGGCGGTCCGGTCGGCGGTGCGGCCCGGGGGCGGGGCAAGGCGCCGAAGATCGTCCTCATCGACGGGCGTCCGCGGGGGGACGTCGAGGACAACCGCTCGAACCTCGGGCGGATGCTCGGCCAGCTCACCGAGGCGATCCGCGGCTCCGTCGAGCGGACCATCATCGTCCTCCTCCACCTCGACGTCCTGACGACCACCCACACCAGCCTGACGATGGAGGCCCGCGAGGCGATCCCGCTCCTCTACGAGAACCCGGAGGCGGTGCTCCTCGGGTTTTGCGACCCGAGCTTTCCCCTGCCGAAGGTGATCGAGGGGGTGTTCGCGGTCCGCCGCGAGATCGTCGGCATCGAGCGCGACGTGCTCGCCAAGGTCGTCACCCAGCGTGAGGCGAAGGCGATCGACAGCGACGCCTTCGATCCCTACGCCCTCTACAAGTACGTCTCGGGGCTGAACCCGGTCCGCCTGCGCCGGCTCCTCGGCGATCTCGGCCTGCGGCGCGAGGCCCTGCCCGGGCGCTCGCAGGCGGGGCCGGTCTACCGCGAGCTGCGGCGGCAGACCGTCGCCGAGGACTTTGAGCTGCCGAACGTCGACCTCGAGCGGGACATCGGCGGCTACGGCGACGTCAAGCAGCGCCTGCGCGAGGAGCTGCTCGATCTGCTCGCCCGCCGCGAGGAGCTCGGCTCGGAGGGGGAGATCCAGGTCCTCGAGAACCTGCTGCCGCGGGGCGTGATCTTCCACGGTCCGCCGGGGACCGGCAAGACCTACTTCGCCAAGGCGATGGCGACGGCGATGGACGCGACCGTGATCATCGTCTCCGGGCCGGAGCTCAAGTCGAAGTGGGTCGGCGAGAGCGAGGAGAACCTGCGGCGGGTCTTCCGTCGGGCCCGCAAGGCCGCGCCCTCGGTGATCGTCTTCGACGAGATCGACGCCTTCGCCCACGCCCGCGGCACCTACGAGGGCTCGGGCGTCGAGCACTCGATGGTCAACCAGCTCCTCACCGAGATGGACGGCTTTCGCGGCTCCGAGACGGTCTTCGTCGTCGGCACGACCAACTTCCTAGAGAGCCTCGACGGGGCGCTCCTGCGGCCCGGACGTTTTGAGTTTCTCATCGAGATCCCGGCGCCGAACGCCGACGACAGGCGGGAGATCGTCGACATCTACGACCGCAAGCTCGGCCTCGGGCTGACGCCGGCGCTGCGCGAGCACCTGGTCCGCAGGACCGACGGCCTCGCCGACCGAGCGCGCGGGCTCCCGTTTACGGGCGACCACATCTACGCGGTGTGCCGGGCCCTCAAGCGGCAGGCGCTGCGCACCGGCAAGGCGGAGTTCGTCAGCGCCGACATCGACCGGGCGCTGGTCCGCAAGAGCCGGGCGGCGGTGATCCTCTCGGCGGCCGAGGAGCGGGTGGTCGCCTTCCACGAGGCCGGGCACGCGCTCCTCGCCTCGCTCGTCGAAGGGGCGACGCCGCCGGAGCGGATCTCGATCGCCGCCGACATGGAGGGTGCGCTCGGCTACGTCCTCCGGGCCGCGCGGGCCCGGCCCTACGCGATCACGGCGGCGGACATGCGCGCCGACATCTGCGTCGGCCTCGGCGGTTTTTGCAGCGAGCGGATGATCTTCGGCGAGGTCTCGATCGGCGCCCACACGGATCTGCAGCAGGCCAACCGGATCGCCCGGGCGATGGTCGAGGAGTACGGCATGGCCGAGGGCACCGGGGTCCGCGTGGTCCTGGACGAGGGCCGCCACGGAGAGCCTGTCTCCGAGGCCAGGCGGGCCGTGATCGACCGGGAGATCGCGGCGATCCTCGGGGCTGAGCGCGAGCGGGCGGAGGCGCTGCTGCGCGAGCATCGGCCGCTCCTGACGGCGCTCGCCGAGACCCTCCTGGAGCGCAAGGTGCTGGAGCGCGCCGACCTGCGCGGCGTGCTCGGAGCGAGTGATACGAGCGAGGAGAGCAGCGATGGCTGAGGTCACGATCCGTCTGCGACACAACCCGAAGACCGGCGAGCGCGAGGTGATCATCCACTACGAGTCGGAGGACGACGCGCTCCCCCATGAGCACGAGCGTGACCATCGCCAGCTCGCCGAGGAGCTGCTCGGGCGCCCGCTCGATGAGGTGCTCGGGGCGGCGAGCGTCGATCGGGTGATCGTCCGCCGCAACGCCGCGGGCGAAGAGGTCGCCGAGGAGCTCCCCGAGGCGGAGGTCGCCGGGGCGCGAGCTGCCGAGAAGAACCGCGGCTAGGGCAGGGGACCGGCGGCGAGAAGGACGGGAAGGGAGAAGCCTTGCGAATCGGCCTACGTCTGCGCGGTGATCCGACGGATATCGCCGCCCTCGCGATCCTGACGGAGTTTCACCCCGGGATCGCCACCGGTGCGTGGATCCGCTGGTCGACGGTGGGGGGCGAGGCGAGCGTCATCAGCCACCCGCTGATGGGCCTCCAGGGCGCGTTGACCCTGGCGGAGCGCGGGCTGTCGATGGTGGGCTGGGTCCTCGAGGGGGACACGCTCCGGATCCTGAACCTGGGCGCGGACTCCCGCACCGGCGTCGCGGCGAAGAGGGTCGCGGACGCGGGCGATGGGGCGGAGGCCGAGCCGGCGGAGCTGACGGAGCCCGCCGAGGAGCGGTGGCCCTCGCCGCGGCGACAGGACGCGTCGACGCTGGTGGAGCTCCTGCGGCCGCTGCGGGTCCCCGGCGAGCCCCAGGTCGACGAGGCGCTCTTCGTCATGCGCCCGGACTCCGGGGAGCCGCGGCTGCTCCTGGAGCGGCTGCTCCTCCTCGGCCGGGGGGACGCGCTCGTCTGCGAGCTCGAGCTCGAGGACGGGAGCCGACGCTTCGCGGTCAAGGTCCAGACCCCGCCGGTCTACCTGCTGATGCGCGCCCGCGACGGCGACGGCGACGGCGACGGCGACGGTGACGGCGACGGCGACGGCGAGAGGCGCTCGGAGACGCTCGGCGGCGACATGACGGTCTACGCCCGCGACGACAAGAGCGCGCTGTGGGTCGAGTGGAGCTATGCCCACCCGCTCGGGGCAGCCGCCGCGGCCCAGCTCGCCCGGGCGGATCAGGTCGCCCTGGTCGATCGCCACGGAGTCTGGCTCCGGGGACAGGCTCAGTGGCGGACCCGCAGCATCTACGACGCGCTCCTGCCGGAGATCGACGCCGGCGCGGTGACCCTGACGCCGACGGAGACCGAGCTCCGCTTCTCGATCCGGATCCGCCTGGCCCCGGGCCCGCTGGTCGACCCCGAGCTTTGGCTGCTCGACGCCGAGGAGTTCCTCGGGCTCGAGCCCTTGATCGAGGCGGCGACCGGCGATGAACTCAGCCGCCTGACCGTCGCCCGTCTGACCGACGGCTCCGCCACCCGCTACCTCCTCCGCGAGCGGGTCCGACCGGGGGTCCTCCCGCTCGCCGCGCGGGTCTCGGAGACCCTCGGGATCGGCGGCTTCGCCCGGGTCGCCGGCGCGGACAACCTCTATCTGCCGAGCGATCGTCGCCTCGTGCCGATGCTCCGCCGCGATGATCTGCGGCGGCTCCTCGGGCTCGACACCGCCCACCTGGTGATCCTGGCCGAGGATCGCGACGGGCCGCGGATCGTCACCATCCCGGAGGTCGACGAGGCGCCGCTCCAGCGCTGGATCGACTACGTCGCGACCGATCGCCGGCTGGCGCTCGACCAGCTCCTCGAGCGCTCGGTCTTTGAGTTCCCAGAGGTCACGATCGAGTGGCCCACGGAGGAGCGGCTGGTCCCCGAGCGGCCGCCGCCGCGGGAGCGCAAGCCCAAGCGATCCCGGCCGCGGGTGCCGATCGCCAGCGACACGGCCGAGCCCGTCGACACCCGGCCAGAGCCGGAGGAGGGCGCCCGTCTCCGCGCCTTGAGGGCCGAGGCCCGCGAGCTCGAGCTCTCCCTGGCGGTCGGCGGCGTCGACGAGCCCGAGCCCTGGGAGCGCCTCGGTCGCCTCAAGCTCGCGCTCGACGAGGCCGACGAGGGGGCAGTCTGTCTCGAGCTGGCGCTCTTCCACGGCGGGCCGCCCTACGACCTGGAGCTGGCCCAGGCCCTGCGGCGGGTGCACCTCGGCCTCGCCCATCGCCAGCCCCATCGCGAGCTCGTCGTCGAGCTCCTGGTCGCCGATCATCGGACCCCGGCGGAGACCTCAGCCCTCGCGGCGCTGCTCATCGAGCGCCTCGCCGCTGAGGACCCGCCGACGGACGAGGTGATGCAGCTCGCCCTGCCGATCTTCAGCGACCCGCGCCTGCCGATCCCGCGGCGCCTCGCCTGGGGTGTGCTCGCCGCCTGGCACCGCCACGCCGGCGATCGCCTGGGTCTCACCCGGGCCAAGGAGTCGATCCTCGGCGGGATCAACGAGCGCGGCCTCTCAGAGCTGCACGACCTGCCGCGCTTCGTCCGCTACGCCCTGACCCTCGACGAGGGCGACGAGGTCGAGGTCGCCGACTCCGGCGATCGCCTGCGGCAGGGCCAGCTCATGGCCCTGGAGGAGCTGTGGCGCGTCGCGGAGGAGCAGGGTCTGCCGGAGCTCGACGCCCAGGCCAACTTCGTCCGCCTGATCTTCGGCGTCGGCTTTGCCCGCCTCGGCGCCCGCGCGAGCGCGATGCAGATCATCGCCCCGATCGAGGAGGAGATCGACGTCCACGAGGCCCCGAACCGGGCCCTCTTCCGCCTCTATATGGCCCGCCTCGCCCACGAGGCCTCCGGCGGCAGCGACGAGTCGTGGGCGATCGAGGCCGGGCGCCAGCTCGACGCGATCGGCCGCCGCGACGCCCGCAAGGCGGTCACATGGCTGCAGCGGCGCTCCCTCTGGCTGCGGATCGACGAGGACCCGAGCAGCGCCGTCGCCAGGCAGGCCCGCTACTCCCTCCCGGAGGAGCTCGAGCTGGACGCGCTCAGCGCTCAGCTGCGGCAGGAGATGGCCCCGGAGAGCGGCAACTTCGATCACGTGATCGCCGAGGCGGTGGACGCTTGCCTCCAGCGGGCGCTCGCGAGCGGCTCGGAGCTCTTGGTCGCGGAGGTGCTCGGGGCCGCCGAGCCCAACCTCGAGGGGATCACGATCCTGGGGCATCGCGCCGAGGCGATCGGCGCCTGCATCGGCGCGGTCGCGAGCCTCGGCGATGACGCGGCCCTCGGGCGCCTGCTGGGGCGGCTCGTCGAGCTCGCCGAGGATCCCCGCCTGGGGTCGGTCACGCAGCTGGTCGCGGCGGTCCGCAGGGGCCTGGTCGCGCTCCGTCGCTTCGGCGGCCTAGAGCCCGCCCGCGGCCTCCTGGACGCTCTCTCCGGGGTCACGGCGTACACCTCCGGGGCGACGATCGAGCTGCTCTCGACGATCGCCAGCGGCCTCGTCCAGCTCGGCGAGGAGCGGGCGGCGGGCGTGCTCCTCGACCGCCTGATCGAGCGGATCTTCGACGGCTCGTTCGACTATGTGCGCCGCTGTGAGGCCGGGGTCGCGGTGGCGGGCGCCCTGCGGCATTGGCCCAACGTCGCGCGGATTCAACGCTGCAGCCGCTTCGTCGCCCAGATCGACGTCTTCCGCGACACCTTCACGACCAACCGCTACTTCGAGACCCACAAGATCCGGATCCTCGAGGCGGTGGTCGACTCCCTGGCGGACGCGCAGACCCGACACGGGGATCGGGTCCAGGGCTACCTCGACCTCGAAGAGCACGCCCTGCGCCGCCGGATCATCGCCGACTGGAGCGCCCTATGTGGACACTAGACCAGCTCGAACCCGAAATTGACGACATCCGCCGGCGGATCCTCCAGCATCGCCGTCACCTCAAGGAGTACTTCATCGCCCGCGACGAGCAGGTCGATCTGGCGGTGCTCTGCGCGGTCTCGCAGGAGCCGCTCCTCCTCGTCGGACCGCCCGGGACCGCGAAGAGCGACCTCGTCGTCAAGTTCACCCAGAGCCTCGGCCTGGGGGAGGGGGACTACTTCGAGTACATGCTGACCAAGTTCACCGAGCCCTCGGAGATCTTGGGGCCCATCGACATCTCGCTGCTCAAGGAGGGCCGCTATGTTCGCCGGACCCGGGGGCTCCTCCCGGACTGCCGGGTCGCCTTCCTCGACGAGGTGTTCAAGTCGAACTCCGCGATCCTAAACACGCTCCTGACGATCCTCAACGAGCGCAAGTTCTACCAGGACGGCCAGCCGACGCCGGTCAACCTGATGATGCTCTTCGCGGCGACCAACGACATCCCCGACCAGAGCGAGCTCGAGGCGATGGCCGACCGCTTCGTCATCAAGGTCGAGACCCTGCCGGTGAAGGATCGTCACTTCGCCGAGCTCGTCGACGCGGGGATCCAAAACGAGGCCTACAAGGCGAGCGGGCAGCGGCCCTGGGCCCGCGGCACCGCCTCGCTCGACGACTTCCTGAAGTTCGGCCGCTTCATGGACCTGACGTTTGGCATGTCCAGCGAGCCCGGTCAGGATCGGGCGCGATGGTTCCCGCGGCCGGTCTTCGCCGAGATGCGCCGGATCGTCCGCGCCCTCGAGACCGAGGACAAGGTGTTCGTCTCGGACCGCAAGGTGGTCAAGCTCTACAAGCTGATCCGAACCCACGCGTTCCTCGAGCACGGCGGCGCCGTCGAGCTCGAGGATCTGCGGCTCCTCGCCTACGTCGGCAATCGCCGCGATGAGCTCGCGCTCGTCCAGGCCAAGGTGAAGGCGCTCCTCGGGCTGAGCTGAGCCCCGTCGCTCTCGGCTCAGGTGACGTAGGCGCGCCAGCGATCGGCATCGTCGCCGAGCCAGGGGCCGCTGCGATCCTCCTCGCCAGGGGCGATGTGGAGCGCGGCGAGGCGGTGGTCGCCGATGTGCTCGCAGAGGAAGTGGGCGAGCGCCTCCATGTCGCGGAGGGTCCCGCCGCCGTCGTCCGCCCCGTCGACGCGGAGGTAGGCGCGGCAGTCGAGGCAGGCGACCGCGAGGACGCTCTCGGGCCCGAAGGGGACCACGTCGTCGGTCGAGTCGTAGATCTGGCGGTCGCGCTGCGTGGCTTGGTAGTCGCAGTACTCGGCGAAGCAGGGCTCGTCGCAGAACCACAGGGCCGCGTTCTTTCGCAGGCCGGGGCCGCGCTCGGGGGACGTGCCGGGGGCGACGCTGCGCGGGCCGGTCGCGCCACAGTGGGCGCAGTCCAGCCCCTCCGCGCTCCACGAGTCCCAGAAGGTCCGCGAGAGCACGTCCTCGCGCCAGCCGCTGTGGGCCCCGTCCTCCCAGGGCGCTGAGGCGCAGCCGTCGTTGGTGAGCTTGAGCGTGCAGCCGCCCTGGCGGTCGTGGAGACCCATGAAGCGACGGACGACAGCATCGCCGACCTGGAAGCCGCGCCACTTGAGGGGCTTTTGTGAGCCGAGCCAGAGGAAGCGGAGGCAACGCTCACAGCCGAGCTCCCATTCGACGCCCATCGCCGTGGAGCATGGACCCTGGGGCCGCGCGTGGCGAGGCAATTGTCGCGGGAGTGGTCGCGGGAGTGGTCGCGGGAGTGGTCGCGGGAGTGGTCGCGGGATCGGCCGCGGGATCGGCCGCGGGATCGGTCGCGGGATCGGCAGGCGAGGCGATATCCTCGGCGCCGGTGTCTCAGCGGATCAGCAAGGAGGAGCTGCAACCAGCGGTCCAGGCCTGGGCGTACTTCATCGGCTACGGCGGCGAGGCGAGCGAGTCCCTGCCGCGGGCGCTCGGCTGGTTGCGGAGCCTCTGGGAGTCGGGCCTCGACTCCGTCCCCCTCGACCTCGTCCACGATCTCGGGACCCTGCTCGTCGAGGGGCGGAGCTTCCCCTTCGCCTCGGGGGTCGACCTGGCCGACTGGCCAGAGGAGGAGCGGCGGGCGCGGCTCGAGTACGAGGACCGGGTGCTCGGGCGCTGGATCCTCGACCCCTCGGTGTTCGACGTGCACGTCGCGATCGCGGCCCTCGACGGCGAGCTCCAGCCGCGGGCCGTCGCGCACGCTGTCGGCCTCGCGCTGGGGCGGGCCGCAGGGGACGCAGAGCTCGCCCACGGCAATCCCGCTCACCTCCGATCCTTCGGCCGTGAGCTCGCCGTCCGCCTCTCCCAGTGGCCTGCGCGCTTCTCCGCCTGGGAGGCCCCGCCGGTCGACGAGGCCTGGCGCGAGTGGGTCTTGGGGCAGCGCGAGCGGCTCCTCCAGGGCCTCGGCGACGAGCGCCTCTTCAACGCCGCAGACCTCTGGGAGATCGCCCACCTAGGCGCCCTCCCCAGCGAGTCCGCCCGCCTCGCGCTGCGCGAGATCCATCGTGTCAGCGCCCAGGTCGGGCCGATTCATCCGGGGCTCGGCGCCTCTTTCCGACGGCGGGCGCAGGAGGTCCCGGTCGACGAGGACGACTCTAGCCACTACCCGGCCGGCGGCTTCGACTCGCTGAGCAACCGCGGCCGCTTTGAGAACCTCGTCCGCTCTGAGGTCGGCTACGTCGGCGAGGGGCGCGAGCTGATGGGCGGATCGATCGATCTCTTCGACGTTCGCTACGCCCAGGGGGAGCTGCTCTTCTACACCCGCGATGAGAGCCCGCTCTTTGATCAGCGCCGCGAGCTCAACATCGTCATCGACTCCCCTGCCGAGCTTCGCCACAAGCACCCCGAGCTCGACGCTCAGACCTTGGTGCTCGTCGAGGCCGCGAGCCTCCGCCTGCAGGCGGATCTGGTCGACATCTTCGGGCCCTCCGGCGCGACCGTCCGCCTCTGTTGGCGGGAGAGTGAGGACGCGCCCGTGATCGAGGAGGAGTCGGCCCTCCTCGCGCTTACGCTCGCCGATGAGATCGCCCACGGACGGGTGACGATGTCGACTGTCCGCGAGTACAGCGAGGTCTCGCCGCGGGGGCTCATCATCTTCTCGAGCCACGGGCGTGAGGCGAGCGCGGGGGCGCGGGCCTGGGTCCGCGTCGGCGATGCGAGCTGGCGGATCGATGACGAGGCCGAGCTCGACGTCCGTACTCCGGCGGGCCTTAGGTCCGCGCTCGACGAGGTCCTTCGCCGCTGTTTCGAGTGAGCCGGGCTCGCGTCATCGCGACCTGTGCGCGCAGGTTCTCGAGCGATCCCTCGCACTCCGGGCGCTGGCGCTCCTCGCCGAGCCCACGGCCGGCGTCATGGATCTACTCCTGTGGGACAGGCGTACACTCTGTGCGAGTTGGTCCCCCATGAAGCTGAAGCTCAACGCACCTCGGGTTCGTCGAGATCCCTATCCGACGTTTGCGCACCTCCGGGAGCACGATCCTGTGCATCGGGTCTATCGGCCGATGATCGGGGTCGTCTCGTACCTGAGCCGCTACGATGACGTCTCGAACGCCTTTCGCGACCCGCGCTTGGCCAACGGTCGGGCGAGCGTCGGCGACGGTAAGGGGACGCCGAAGTGGCTGCCGAGCTCACTTCGGCCCTTCATCGACAGCATGATCACCGCCGATGGTGCGGCGCACCGACGCCTGCGGGCGCTGGTCCAAGTGGCCTTTACGCCGCGAAGGATCGAGGCCCTGCGGAGCAGCGTCGAGGCGGTGATCGAGGAGCGCCTCGACGTGCTCGCGACCAACGCATCGCGCGGCCGCGCGGAGCTCATCGAGGACTTCGCCCTGCCGGTTCCGCTGCGGATCATCTCCGAGATGATGGGGGTGCGCGAGGAGGACCAGCGAGGCTTTCACACCCTGACCAACCGCTTCATGGAGCTGGCGGACAAGGGCATTCCGGGCCTCGTGATGGGCGCCCGCAACACGATCAAGCTGATCTCGTTTCTCCGCCGCCAGGTCGCGGAGAAGCGCTCGCGGCCGGGCTCCGATCTGGTCAGCGCGCTCCTCCAGGCGGAGGCTGACGGCGAGCGCCTGACCGATGACGAGGTCGCGGCGATGATCTTCCTCCTCCTCCTCGCCGGTCATGAGACGACGGTCAACCTCCTCGGCAATGGCGTCTTGGCGCTCCTCGATCACCCCGGCGAGCTGGCGAAGCTGCGCGAGGATCCGACGCTCATCGACGGCGCGGTCGAGGAGCTGCTGCGCTACGCCAACCCGGTCTCGCAGGTGTCGCCGCGCCACGCCCGGGAGACCTTCGAGCTCCACGGTCGGATGATCCGTCGCGGTGAGATGGTGATGCCGCTGATCGCCGCGGCCAACCGCGACCCGCGTGCCTTCGAGCGGGCAGACCAGCTCGACATCACCCGGACGCCGAACCGCCACCTCGCGTTCGGCCTCGGTGTGCACTATTGCCTGGGGGCGCCCCTTGCAAGAATGGAGGGGAAGCTCGCAATTAATGCACTTCTCCGTCGATTCCCGGAGATCGAGCTGCGGGTGCCGAGGGGTCGTTTGCAGTGGCGTCGAGCGAGCCTCATCCGTGGGCTCCGCGAGCTGCCATTGCGGCTGTGAGGGTGATGGTGCGCTCGCCTATGGGCGTTGACCGCTGAGGGTCGGGGGCGAGCACTGTGTGGGGTCTGCATGAGCCGCGAGGTTTCTAGTTCCCGGCGTGATGTGCCCGCGGTACATAGTTGGAGGTTGGCGACGGTCCCCTCGCCGTCGTGAGAATTGAGGCCCGGATGACCTACGCTCCACCGAATAGTCCTGACAGCATCGTCTCCTTCCGATCCCGCTACGAGAACTACATCGGCGGCGAATGGGTCGCGCCGGTGAAGGGGCTCTATTTCGAGAACATCTCCCCGGTGAACGGGCGCCCCTTCTGCGAGATCGCGCGCTCCTCCGCGGAGGACGTGGAGAAGGCCCTCGACGCCGCGCACACGGCGAAGGCTGCCTGGGCCGCGACCTCGGTGACCGAGCGCTCGGCGATCCTGAACAAGATCGCCGATCGGATCGAGGCGAACCTCGAGATGCTCGCGGTCGCGGAGACCTGGGACAACGGCAAGGCCGTCCGTGAGACCCTCGCCGCGGATCTGCCGCTGACGGTCGATCACTTTCGCTACTTCGCCAGCGTGATCCGTGCCCAGGAGCACGGCGCGGGGATCATCGACGACAACACCGTCGCCTATCACTTCCACGAGCCGCTCGGCGTGGTCGCGCAGATCATCCCCTGGAACTTCCCGCTGCTGATGGCGGCGTGGAAGCTGGCGCCGGCGCTGGCCGCCGGCAACTGCGTCGTCCTCAAGCCGGCGGAGCAGACACCGGCGACGATCCTGGTGCTGATGGAGCTGATCGGCGATCTCCTGCCGCCCGGGGTGCTCAACGTGATCAACGGCTTCGGCGTCGAGGCCGGCAAGCCGCTGGCTCAAAACCCGAGGGTCGCGAAGGTCGCCTTCACCGGCGAGACCACCACCGGCCGGCTGATCATGCAGTACGCCAGCCAGAACCTGATCCCGGTGACCCTGGAGCTCGGCGGCAAGAGCCCCAACGTCTTCTTCGAGGACGTCTGGTCGGCCGACGACGCCTTCCGCGACAAGGCGCTGGAGGGCTTCACGCTCTTCGCCCTCAACCAGGGCGAGGTCTGCACCTGTCCGTCGCGGGCCCTCATCCAGGACTCGATCTACGGGCCCTTCATGGAGGCGGCGGTCGCCCGGACCAAGGCGATCAAGCTGGGCAACCCGCTCGATCCCACGGTGATGATGGGGGCCCAGGCGAGCAACGATCAGCTGGAGAAGATCCTCTCCTACTTGGACATCGGCAAGAAGGAGGGCGCCGAGCTGCTCTGCGGCGGCGGTCGGGCGGAGCTCGGCGGAGACCTGGAGGGCGGCTACTACGTCCAGCCGACGATCTTCGCCGGTCACAACAAGATGCGGGTCTTCCAGGAGGAGATCTTCGGACCTGTCGTCTCGGTCACCCGCTTCAGCGACTACGACCAGGCGATCGACATCGCCAACGACACCCTCTACGGGCTCGGAGCTGGGGTCTGGACCCGCGAGGTCAACACCGCCTACCGGGCGGCGCGGGCGATCGAGGCCGGCCGGGTGTGGAGCAACTGCTATCACCTCTACCCGGCGGGCGCCTCCTTCGGCGGCTACAAGCACTCGGGGATCGGCCGCGAGAACCACAAGATGATGCTGGCCCATTACCAGCGGACGAAGAACGTCCTCGTCTCCTACGACCCGAACAAGCTCGGCTTCTTCTAGGCGCGGATGGCCGAGCGAGTAAGCGCGACCGATGCCGCCCGCGAGCTCATCCGTGAGCTCCGGGCGGAGCACGGCGAGCTGATGTTTCATCAGTCCGGCGGCTGCTGTGACGGCTCCTCGCCGATGTGCTACCCGGCCGGGGAGTTCCTGACGGGGCCGGCGGACGTACTCCTGGGCGTCGTCGAGGGCTGCGAGTTCTACATCGGCAGGGCGCAGTGGGAGCTGTGGCAGCACACGGTGCTGCTCCTGGACGTGGTCCCAGGGCGGGGCGCGGGCTTCTCGATCGAGGCCCCCCGCGGGCTCCGCTTCTTGACGCGCTCCGACCTCTGCGCGGTCCCGGACCAGGACGAAGACGAAGACGAAGACGAAGACGGGGACGGGCCGGCGGACGGCGCGGGCGTGGACTGATCCATGGCTCAGATCGACGAAGCCCCGGTGCCCGAAGAGCGAGGCTGGATCAGCACCTTCTGGGAGCAGGGGATGGAGGAGCCGCCCTGGCTGGTCTTCCAGGGGCGCTCTCCCGACGGAGATGAGCGCTGGGATCGGGGGTTGATGCGGCGCCTCGACGGCGGCGACAGGCTGACGATCATCGGCGATGACGGTGAGGTGCTCTGGTCCGGGGCGCTACGTTGGCGGCGCCTCGGGCTCTTCGGGATCGTCGGTCCGCGGACGCTCGCGCCCGCCGGGATCGACGAGGCGCTCTGGCGATCATGGTTTGTCCGGAAGCCGCCGCTCGTCGCCCGCTGGCGGCGACCCTAACAGCGTCGACGTCGGCGAACCCCGGAGCGTCCGCCGGGGCCTATCCGCATCGCCGAGCGGCTGCGGTCCGGCGGCGCCGGCTACTGGTACGCGATCATCAGCGCGGACATGTAGTAGTAGGGCTGGCCGTGACCGTCGTCGCAGCTCGCTCCGGCGACACAGCCGGTGCAGGGCTCAGCCTCGGGGCGGCAGCTGTTGATGTAGTCGTCGACGCCGTAGACCACGGTGTTCTCGACGCCCGGTAGGACGTCGGCGGTCGCGTCCATGGTCCAGGGGATCACGTCGGCGCCCGGGCACCAGCCGGCGCGCGGGTAGGTCCAGGTGCCGAGCTGATCGGGGACCGCGGTCTCTGGGCAGTCATCGCGCCAGACGCTGCGGGCAAAGCCGCCCTGGTCGTTGAGCTGGTAGCCGTGGATCCGCGGGCAGAACTCTGCGCAGTTGTCGAGGTTGCCGAAGCCGTGGCCGGTGATGTGGCTGCGGAGGGCGAAGCTCGTCGCGTCGGCCGGCGGGGTGAAGCTCTGGGCTGTGACCTGGGTGTCGACCGGCGCGTTGGGATCGCCGTAGGAGAAGCTCTGGTACCAGAGCGGGAAGACCTCGATCGGCCGCGGGGTCGGGATCCCGCCGCGGAAGTCGAGGCTCGCGTCGACCAGCCAGCCCTCGCCCTGCTCGTGGCCCGGGCCGACCCAGGTGTCGATGAAGACGCGGATCGTCGCGTCGCCCTTGAGGAGCGGGCGGAGGTCGGTGACGTCGAGGGACCAGCTCGCCGGCAGTCGATAGGCGGTGATGAAGCGGGCGACCTCGACGTAGCCCTCATCCTCGGCGCCCGGCCAGCGGACGACGCCGATCGTGCCGTAGCGATCCCAGTGATCGCAGCGTCCGTTCGGGCAGGAGAGGGCGAAGTCGAGGGTGATCGCGTCGTACTCACCGGTCGCCGGGAGGGCGACGTCGACGTCGACCTGGCGCCGGTTCTCCGAGCCGAAGTAGATGTGCTCGGCGTCGAAGATCGGGACTATCGCGTCGTCCCCGGGGACCAGCACCTCGCCGGTGGTCCCGGTGGTCTCCGCTGCCGTGGTCGCGTCGCTCTCGCTGCCGGTCGTGCCTGGACCCGTCGTCGTCGCGCCGTCGGTCGTTGAGGCGTCGGTCGCCGTCGCCTCTGCGGAGCCTGTGCAGCCGATCGCGGGGCCGAGGAGGAGCAGCGCTGTGAGGGCGGGGGTCCGTGCGATGCGCATATCCCACAGTACGTCATTTACCGTCCCAGAGCGCCCTGAGGGGGCGCTTGGTCGTCGGACGAGACTTCTTGACTTTGAAAACAACTTTCAATATCAAAGCTCGGTGCTGACCTCCACAACCAAACTCCTCCCGCTCCGTGGCGGTCCCGATGGCCTTTGGGGCACCTCGCGGCTCCTCTGCGCCCTCGTCGCTGTGGGCCTCGCCGGCTGCGTGAACGACGAGGAGCCCGGCGCTTCTCCGTGGGAGGACGCGGAATTCCGCAGCGCCGCCCAGTCCGTCGTCGACAACTACGGGGCGGTGGTCGCCGCGAACTACGGCGAGACGGTGAGCTCGGCGGAGGAGCTCGCGGCGTCGATCGACACCCTCCTCGCAGACCCCAAGGAGGCGACCCTCGCCGACGCCCGCGCTGCTTGGTTGAGCGCCCGCGCGCCCTACGGCGAGACCGAGGTCTACCGCTTCTACGACGGGCCGATCGAGGAGGTCGAGGGCCGGATCAACGCCTGGCCGCTCGACGAAGCCTACATCGACTACGTCGTCGGCGATGAGGATGCGGGGCTCATCGCCGATCCCGAGGGGATGCCGACGATCGACGCGGCGGCCCTCAGCGCGGCCAACGAGGCGCTCGGCGAGGACACGATCTCGACCGGTTGGCACGCCGTCGAGTTCCTCCTCTGGGGCCAGGACCTCGACGCGTCTGGGCCCGGCGCTCGCCCCTACACCGACTTCATCGACGGGCCGGAGGGGACCGGCGGGCACGGGGAGCGGCGTCGGACCTACCTCGCGGTGGTGACGGAGCTGCTCGTCGACGATCTCAAGGCGGTCGACGCTGCTTGGGCCGAGGGGGAGGGCTACCGGGCGTCCTTCACCGGCGGCGATCCCAAGGACGCGGTGCAGAAGATGCTCCTCGGGATGGGCAGCCTGAGCGGGGCAGAGCTCGCGGGAGAGCGGATGACGGTCGCCTTCGAGACCCGCGAGCAGGAGGACGAGCACTCCTGCTTTAGCGACAACACCCGCGACGATCTGGTCGCCAACGCCCGCGGGATCGAGAACGTCTACCTCGGCCGCTACGGCGCCGTGGACGGGCCCGGGCTGAGCGAGCTGGTCGCCCGCCTGGATCCCGACCTCGACGCCCGGATGCGCTCGGAGCTGGCTCACTCGGTCGCGACGATCGAGTCGATCCCGGCCCCCTTCGACGCGGCGATCCAGGCCCCTGAGGGCTCCCCCGCGCGGGCTTCGGTGGAGGCCTCGATCGAGGCGCTCCGGGTCCAGACCTCGACCATCGTCGAGGTTGCCGACTTGCTCGAGATCGAACTAAACCTCGAGAGCTAGGATGACCTGCGACGACGACACTTTCGGACCTGCGCGGAGCCCCCGGCTCCGGGCTCCGCTCGCCGCGCTCTGGGGGGTCGTCATGCTCGCTGCGGGCGGCTGCGAGGAGGACCCGGGGCCGACGGCGGCGGCCGGTGAGGAGCGCTCCGGCGGTGATACGACGGTGTTCGACGCCAGCGTCAACGCCTTCTCCCTGGCGGCGCGCAACATGACCTTTGAGCGGCGGCAACGCTTCGTCGTCGGCAATTCCTTCTTCAACAAGAACTGGGTGCAGGCGCCGGCGTCGACGGAGGGGCGGGACGGGCTCGGCCCGACCTTCAACGCCCGCTCGTGCTCGACCTGTCACCTGAAGGACGGACGCGGGCGCCCGCCGGCGCCGGGCGAGGAGTTCGTCGGTCTCCTGCTGCGGCTCTCGGTGCCAGGGGAGGGTGCCGACGCAGCGCCGGGGCCCGTGCCTGGCTACGGCGGCCAGCTCCAGCCCTACGCGATCGACGGCGTGCCGGTCGAGGGGACGCCGCAGGTGCTCTACACCGAGGTGGAGGGGCGCTTCGCCGACGGGGAGGCGTACTCTCTGCGGGCGCCGACCTACACGATCCTCGACCCCGCCTTCGGGCCCCTGCCGGCGACGCTGCAGATCTCGCCGCGGGTCGCCCCGGCGATGATCGGCCTCGGCCTCCTGGAGGCGCTCTCGGAGGAGGAGCTGCTCAGCCGCGAGGATCCCGAGGACGCCGACGGCGATGGGATCTCCGGCCGGGCCAACTGGATCCCGGACGTCGTGTCCGGCGCGCTCCGGATCGGCCGCTTCGGCTGGAAGGCGAACCAGCCGACGGTGCGCCAGCAGACCGCGGGGGCGTTCCTCGGCGATCTCGGGGTCACCTCGTCGCTCTTCCCCGAGGAGAACTGTCCGCCCGAGCAGGTCGACTGCGCCGCCGCGCCGAACGGCGGCGCGCCCGAGCTCAGCGACTCGCTCCTGGACGACATCAGCCTCTACTCCAGCACCCTCGCGGTCCCTGGGCGGCGGGGCGTCGACGATCCGAAGGTGCTGCTCGGTCGCCAGGTCTTCCGCGACATCGGCTGCGACGCCTGCCATACGCCGACCCTGACGACGGCGGCGGACGCCGAGCTCGAGGAGGCCCGCGGCCAGACGATCTGGCCCTACACCGATCTCCTCCTCCACGACATGGGCGAGGCTCTCGCCGACGATCGCCCCGACGGGCTCGCGGACGGTCGGGAGTGGCGGACCCCGCCGCTGTGGGGCATCGGCCTGGTCGAGACCGTCAACGGCCACACCAACTTCCTCCACGACGGGCGGGCGCGCTCGCTCCTGGAGGCGGTCCTCTGGCACGGCGGTGAGGCGGAGGCCTCGCGCGACGCGCTCCTCGATCTGCCCGCGGACGAGCGGGCAGCGCTCGTCGCCTTTCTGGAGTCCCTATGAGACTACGCGCTTCGCTTGTCGGCTTGGGCTTGGGCTTGGGCTTGGGCCTCGGGGTGGTCGCGCTTACGCCGGGCTGCGGCGAGGAGGAGGCCGATCCCCGCGAGGGGGTGCTCGCGCACCTCGCCGAGGCCGGCACCAAGGGCGCGCTCGACCTCGCAGAGGCGACCCAGGAGCTCGCGGAGGTGACGCGCTCCCTCTGCGCCGCGCCGACCGTCGCGAGCTTGGGCGAGAGCCAGGAGAGCTGGCGGCGGGCTCGTCGGAGCTGGAGCCGTCACTTCGCCTTTGGCTTCGGCCCTGCGGCAGAGCACAGGAGCGCGCTCGACTTTTGGCCCGTGCGGATGTCGACCGTCGAGGACGCGATCGCGGCCGCCCCCCCGGCCTCGGATCCGAGCTACATCGGCACCCTGGGGGTCAGCGCCAAGGGACTGCCTGCCCTCGAGTACATCCTCTTCGGCGTCGATGAGGATCCTGCGGCGCTCGTCGCAGGGCTCGGCGACAACGGCGGGCAGCGCTGTGTCTATGCCCTGATGCTGGCGGAGGACATCGCCGCTCGCTCGGGGTCGATCGCGGCCGCGTGGGAGGGCGAGTTCGCCGCTGAGCTGCGCAGCGCGGGGCAGGGGAGCAGCCTCTACGCGACCCGCAAAGACGCCGTCGACGCGGTGATCAACTATCTGATCGACTCGCTCGCGACGATGGTCACAGCGAAGCTCGACACCCCGCTGGGCAACCTGAGCGGGGCGCCGCCGGCCCCAGAGAACCTCGAGTCGCGCTTCTCGGGGGCGACCGGGGACGACCTGCGGGCGAACCTCGAGGGGTTCTGGTCGGCCTACCACGGCGAGACGGACGCAGCGCCTGCGGGGATCTCGGTGCTCGTCGTCGACGCTGGCGGGGACTCGGACCTGCGAGTGCGCGAGCAGTACGCGATCGCCCTCGAGGAGGTGCTCGCCCTGCCTGTACCCGCGAGCGATGCGCTGGTCCCGGAGCGTGCGCGCTTCCAGGCGGCGCGCGACGAGCTCGACGCGCTGCGTCGGCTCCTCAAGCTCGACGTCGCCTCCCTCCTCGGGGTCACGCTCGCGCTCAGCGACAACGACGGCGACTGAGTGAGGGAGGCCGAGGACGGGCGGCCAGAGGGGAGCTGGGCGGTGCGCGGGCAGGACCTCGGCGACGGTGCGATCAGGGACCCGGTCCAGGTCCGTCCGTCGCGGGAGACGCTAGGAGCCCGTGGTGAAGGTCGGGCGTGCTCTCGCTCGCCCTCGTCAACCCTCGGGGCTCCGCCAGAGCTTGCGGTGCGGCCCGGTGCAGCAGCGCCCTGTCGACGCCGCGAAGGCCGACGACTGCGGCTCCTGGCTCGCGCGCTCTCTCGGCCCGTCGACGCCGCGAGCCTCGCGGCCTTCCGCGCGCTCTTCGGCCTGCTGATGTTCGCGTCGACCGTCCGCTTCGCGGCGAACGGATGGATCGAGTCGCTCTACGTCGCGCCGGAGGTGCACTTTCACTACTGGGGGTTCGCCTGGGTTGAGCCCCTCCCGGGTCCTTGGATGACGGCGGTCTTCGTCGCCATCGGCGGGCTCTCACTGATGATCGCCCTCGGGCTGTGGACCCGGCCGGCGCTCGGGCTCTTCTTTGTGCTCTTTGGCTATGTCGAGCTCATCGACAAGGCCACCTACCTCAACCACTACTACTTTGTCAGCGCGATCACCCTGCTGATGATCGCCCTGCCGATGGCGCGCGTCGGCTCGCTCGACGCGCTCCGCCGGCGAGCTCGGGGCGGTGATCGAGGGGGCAGCTCGTCGCGAGCGCAGGTCCCCGCCTGGGCCCTCTACGCGCTTCGCCTCCAGGTCGGCCTCGTCTACTTCTACGCAGGCGTGGCGAAGCTCCGCGGCGATTGGCTCCTCGAGGGGCAACCGCTGCGGATGTGGCTCGCAGTCCGCGATGAGCTGGCGGTGATAGGTCCGCTCCTCCGCCACCCCGAGGTCGGCTACGCGATGAGCTGGGGCGGCGCGCTCTTCGACCTGAGCGTCCCCTTCCTGCTCCTCCACCGGCGCACGCGACCCTACGCCTATTGTGGCGTGCTCGTCTTCCACGGTCTGACGGGGACTCTGTTCCCGTCGATCGGCATGTTCCCCTGGATCATGAGCGCGTCGGCGTTGGTCTTCTTCTCGCCGAGCTGGCCGCGGCGGGCGATCGCCCGTGCGGCCGCGTGGACGAAGGGGAGCCGGGGTAGGCGAGCGCCGGGCTCCGCGGGGGGGGCGGATGGCGCCGATGAGGAGGGACGAGCGACGGCTGCGGAGGCGTCGCAGCCCCTGGCCGGAGGGCCAGAGGTGGTCGTCGGGCCGCGCGGCGCAGATGGGGGCGACGAGCTGGAGGCCGGGCCCGATCCTCGTCCGCTCACCGCTTCATCGTCGGCGCTGCGGTCGTGGCTCCTGCTGGTCTTCCTCGCCGTCCATGGGGCCCTCCAGGTCGCCTTGCCCTTGCGCCGCTTCGCCTACCCTGGGGACACCGCGTGGACCGAGGAGGGCTATCGATTCGCCTGGCAGGTGATGCTGGTCGAGAAGACAGGCGGAGTCCGCTTTCGCCTGAGGGATCCGGCGACGGGGCGGACCTGGCTCGTCGATCCGGAGCTCCGGCTGAGCGATCTTCAGGCGAAACAGATGGCGTTTCAGCCCGACATGATCCTCGAGTTCGCTCACCTGCTCGCGGCCGAGGAGCGAGCTCGCGGTCGAGCTGTCGAGGTCCGAGCGGACGCCTTCGTCGCCTACAACGGCCGGCCGAGCGCGCGCCTCATCGACCCGACAGTGGATCTGGCGCGGGAGCGCGACAGCCTCGCGCCGAAGCCTTGGATCCTCCCGGCGCCGGAGCGTTGAGGTCGGCGGGAGAGGTCGACGGCTTCGCGCGGCTCAGCGGATCGTGACCGGGCGGAGCCTGCGGAGCTGCGGCGCGGCGGAGCCGAGCGGGCCGACGCGGAGGGCGAGGAGACCGTTGCCTCGGCGGATCCCGAGGGCTCTTAGGACGATCTCGACGTGGGTGGCCTCGAGGGCGGCGGAGCGCTGCTGGACCTCCTCAGGGGTTGTCGACGCCGCCTCTGGATCTCGGATCCCCGCCGGGATCGGAAGCTCGGGGAGCGTCGCCCGGCGCATACCCGCGCCGCTCGGCTGGAAGACGCAGGCGTGGCCGGCGGCGGAGAGCTCGATGAGCTGGACGAGGCCGCGAGCGAGCGCCTCGCCGCCCGCCTCGACGACCAAGCCCTGAGAGGCGCGACCTAGGCTCCGCAGGCGGAGCGTGATCTCGAAGGGGCGCGATGCCTCGCCGACCCAGCCCGGCGCCGGCGGTCCGTCGACTCCGAGGCCGAGGGCGGGGGGCGTGTCGAGCTCTAGGGCGCGCGCCGTCGCGGCTTGGGCAGGGATGAGGGCGTCTGTCTCGTGATCTGGCGCCTGTTCTGGATCCGGGTTCGGGGCGGGCTCGGACTCCGGCTCGAGCTCGGGCTCTGGGGCGGGCTCGGGCTCGGGCTCGGGCTCGGGCTCGGGCTCCGGGGTGGACTCAAGCTCGGGCTCGGGCTCTGGCTCTCGTTTGGGCTCAGGCTCAGGCTCAGGCTCAGGCTCGGGCTCAGGCTCAGGCTCAGGCTCGGGGTCAGGCTCAGGCTCGGGGTCAGGCTCAGGCTCGGGGTCTGGCTCAGGCTCGGGGTCAGGCTCAGGCTCAGGCTCAGGCTCTCGTTTGGGCTCAGGGTCAGGCTCAGGCTCTGGCTTGGGATCGGGCTCGGGGTCTGGCTCTGGCTCGGGCTCGGGGTCTGGCTCTGGCTCTGGCTTGGGCTCTGGCTCTGGCTTGGGATCGTGCTCTGGCGCGGGCTTGGGATCGTGCTCTGGGGCGGGCTCAGGCTCGGGCTTGGGGGTGGACTCCGGCTCTGGCTCTCGTTTGGGCTCCGGCTCCGGCTCGGGCTCGGGCTCGGGCTCTGGCTCGGGCTCGGGCTCGGGCTCCGGGCAGGGCTCCTGCGCGCGGGGTTCGTCGCCGAGGAGCGGGATCGGTGCGCCGAGCGAGAGCCCCTCCGGACTGACATGCCCGCATTGCAGGGTGCGCCCGTCAAACACCGCGAGCCGCCCGTCGTCGGCGATGGCGAGAGCGGTCGCGGCGAAGCCCAGGTCTGCGGCGCCAGGAGCCCCTGAGTCTCCGTCCTGGGGGACATCGGCCAGGGTAGGATCGCCTAGTGTAAGAACCTGCAGGCGAGCGGGGGCGCCTCCCTCGGGGTGGGTGAGGACGACGACCTGGTCTCCAGAGGTCGGCAGGGCGCGGACGATCCCCGTGAGCTCGCGCTTGCCCAAGACTGTCCCATCGTCCGCGTAGTGGAGGAGCGCGCCGCGCCCTGATGCTCTCGAGACGGCGACGAGCACCCCGAGAGCGGTCGCGGCAGCGCGGAGGCGGAGGCCAGGCTCCAGTGGCATGCGGAGCAGCGAGGGGCTCATGGATCCGCCGCGGAAGAGGGCGATGATCCCGGTGTAGAGGCAGGTGACCGCGATCGCGTCACCGGCTGTGTGGAGGAGGATCTTGCCCCGCTCCGTGCTCATCTTGCGGGTGCGTGAGCGCGGCACCTTCTTCGACCAAAGGAGACCCTTGGGCCATGTCGGTGACTTCGCGCCCTTCGTCTCGAGGACGATCGAGCCGGGCCACAGTGCGCCGTCGAGGGTCGCCTTGCCGCGCTCTTTGAGGATGACGACGTGGCGCAGGTCCGCGGTCCTGGCCGCGTCGAGGAGCTCGGGTCGGAGCAGGGCTGCGTCGATCTTCAGCCTGTCGCGGAGGCCGGTGAAGCTCTCCTCGAGCTCGTAGGGGATCGGGCGTTCGAGCTCCGTCAGCGTGGCCTCGTCGGCCTCGTCGACCCGAACGTGGAGCCCTGGGCCCTCGCCTCTCGGAGCTTCGACTTCACATCCTCCCACCGTCCACCACAGGCGCATCGCTTCGGTCTATCACCCCGGCCAAAGGGCCGCGACGCTTTGTGCGTTGGTCGCGCGGCATCACGCGGAGGCGGTCGAGGTCGCACCTGCCGAGGGCTCGGCTCGCGCGGGCTCGCACGCCGCGGAGCGGTCGTGGGCGGGTCGAGTCAGAGGCGGGGCCGGGCGAGGAGCGGCGCTGGCTCGAAAGGTCGAAGCGCGGCTCGCCCTGTCGTGCAGACCTTCGAGCTGCACGCTCGACGCACCCGTGCGCGCGGCCTGTCCTCGCGGCTTGTCCTCGCGGTTTCTCTTCGCGGTGCTCCTCGCGTTTCTCCTCGCGGTCTCTCCTCGTGGTCTGTCCTCGCGGTTGTCCTCGCGGTTGTCCTCGCGGTTGTCCTCGCGGTTGTCCTCGCGGTTGTCCTCGCGGTTGTCCTCGCAGGTTTTCCTCGCGGTTCTCCTCGCGGTTCTCCTCGCAGGTTCTCCTCGCGGTCTCTCCTGGCGGTCGTGGCTACGGTGAGCGTGGGTCGCGGGTCGGGAGCTCGGCCTGTCATGACGGCGCGTGGGCGGCCGGGCCCGAGCGAGTCGCAGGCTGAGGTGTTCGATGTTCGGGCACGTGTTCGGGGAACATAGTGGTGGGGCGGACGGTCCCGGCGAGGGCGAGGGGGCGCTGCACGGCGGAGCCTTCGCTGGCGAGACCGTGGCCCTCTCGGCCTCGCGGTTGTTTCGGGGCGTTGCATAGGCGACCATCCGCGGGCGATGAGTCGCCCCCGCAAGCTCTTTCAGGCCCTCCTCGGGCAGCGTCTGCCGACGACCTCGGGGGAGCTGATGGTCCCTGGGATCGCGGATACGCTGACGATCCGCCGTGATCGCTTCGGGGTTCCGTACATCGAGGCGGTCGACGATCGGGACGCCTGGTTCGGCCTGGGCTTCTGCCAAGGGCAGGATCGCGGCTTTCAGCTGGAGACGCTGCTCCGCCTCGGTCGAGGGCGGCTGGCGGAGCTGCTGGGGCCGAAGGGGCTCAGCCTCGATCGCCTGTCGCGGAGGATCGGCTTCCATCGGCTCGCCGCGGCCTACCTCGCGGCGGTTGATCGCGATGTCTGCGGCTACCTCGAGTCGTTCGCGGCGGGCGTCAGCGCAGGCGCTCGTTGGGGCGCTCCAAGCCCGCCCCATGAGCTCGCGTTGCTCCGCAGCACGCCGACGGCCTGGTCCGGCGCCGACGTGATCGGCGTGCTCCTCCTGCAGAGCTTCCTCCTCGCGTCCAACTGGGACATCGAGCTCGCTCGGCTGAAGATCCTCGAGCTCGACGGTCCCGAGGCGCTCGCGGCCGTCGACCCTGTCTATCCGGCGTGGTTGTCGATGACATCTCCGCCGGGGGTGAAGGCTGGGCCCGCGCTCGATCGCTTGAGCGATGATGTGGCGATCCTCCGGCAGACGCTGGGGGTCGGCGGCGGGTCCAACAGCTGGGCGATCGCCGGAGCCCGGACCGCGAGCGGCCGACCGATCGTCGCCAACGATCCCCACCTGCCGCCGATGTTGCCGGCCCACTGGTACCTCGCGCATATACGGACCCCCGAGTGGGCGGCCTGTGGGGCGAGCCTGGCGGGGGCCCCTGGGATCGTCGCTGGTCACAACGGCTTCGCCTCCTGGGGGGTGACGGCGGCCCACGTCGACAACACCGATCTCTTCGTTCTCGAGCTCGATCGGGGCGGTGAGCGAGTGCGGGTGGGGGATCGCTGGATCCCCTGCCTGCGTCGCCGTGAGGTCATCCGGGTCAAGGGCGAGGCGGCCGTGGTCGAGGAGGTCCTGGAGACCCCCTACGGGCCCGTGATCGGCCCTGCGCTCGACGGCGAGTTCGGGGCGCTCGCCCTCCAAGCGACCTGGATGCGCCCCCAGCCGGTCCGCGGTCTCCTCGAGGTCCACCGTTCACGATCCTTCGCCGACTTTCGTCGGCGCCTGGAGGAGTGGCCGGCGATGCCGCTCAACCTCGTCTACGGTGACACCGACGGGCGCATCGGCTGGCAGCTCGTCGGCCAGGTGCCGCGGCGACGCAAGGGCTTCGGGACGCTGCCGATGCCCGCCGCCGATCCCGAGGTCGGCTGGGAGGAGACGGCCGTCCCCTACGCAGAGATGCCGTGGGTCGACGCGACCGCGGCTGGCTTCGTCGCGACCGCGAACAACCAGCCCGTCGCCGCCAGCGAGGGGCCCTTCCTCGGGGTCGATTGGCTCGACGGGTATCGCCAGGCGAGGATCACAGAGCTCCTCCAAGGGCGCGAGGATTGGGACGTCGAGGCGACGATGGCGATGCAGCTCGATCAGGCGGTGATCCCCTGGCGAGAGCTGCGGACGCCGATCCTCCGGGCGTTGGTCGGCCGCCGCGATCTCGAGCCGGCCCGCGGCCTCCTCGAGCACTGGGACGGGATCGCCAGCGCCGACTCGGCGGCGGCGACGATCTTCGAGCTCCTCTTGGCCGGCCTCTACCGCGAGGTCGCCGAGGAGAAGGCGCCGCGCTCCTTCGCGTGGATGCTCGGGCGCGGCTTCACCGGGCTGACGCCGCACTCGCTCCTCTGCCTTCGTCGGACCAGCCACCTCGTCGCCCTGATCCGCGACCGTCCGGGCTTCCTCGCCGAGGGCTGGGACTCGGCGATCACGAGCGCGCTCGGCGATGTTCTCGGCCGTCTCGGGCGGGAGTTCGGCCGCGATCCAACCGCATGGCGTTGGGGACAGGTTCGACCGCTAGTCCTCCGTCACCCCGTCGGCGAGGTGCGGACCTTGGCCTCCCTCTTCAACCTCGGACCCCTCCCCTGCGGTGGCGACGGCAACACGATCGCCCAGGCGAGCGCTCCGCCGCTGGATCCCTTGGGGGACCCGATGGCGATCGCCTCCCTGCGGATGGTCGTCGACGTCGGCGCCTGGGAGGAGGCCCGCTTCATCCTCCCCGGCGGCCAGTCGGGCAACCCGCTCTCGCCCCACTACAGCGACATGCTCGATCTCTGGCGTCGCGGCGAGGGCGTGCCGATCGCCTGGTCCGCGCAGAGGATCCAGGAGCGCGCGACGAGGGTGCTCCGTCTCCGCCGCGGGAGCTCGCGCTAGCCGGTGTGCGTCCGAGTGGCCGCGCTCTGCCTCTCGCCCCACCGCCGGCCCTGGTGAGCGTTGCGGTGCGGTCTCCAGCAGGTCCTGCGCCGGGGCTCCCTCTCGGGCTCCGCCATCGGAGCGCTTTCACTCGCTTGCTGGCGACGGCGGGCCCCTGGTATGAGCGAAGCGTGCTCGCGTCCAGGGTCACAGCGCTCTTGATCCTCGGCGTCGCCCCCCTCGGCGGATGTGGTGATGACGCCGTCGTCGCGACCCCTCCGCCTGAGGTGGTCTCGGAGAAGAGCCCCCCGGCGCCGAGGGTCGCTCCGTCGATCTACACGATGGTCGACGACTGTCCGGACCGCCTGGTGGGGATCGAGACCGTCGATCGGGTGCTCCGCCAGGGCTGCGCTCCCGTGAGGATCGACCCGACGTATCGCCTGGACGCCGGCTCCCTGACCGTCGAGCCCGGGGTGATCCTCGAGTTCGAGCCGGGGGCTGAGCTCGCGCTCGGGTTCCTCAAGACGACGAAGGTCGCGATCCTCGGCTCGGCTAAGGCGCCGGTGATCATGCGACCGGCTCCGCCGGAGGATCCCGAGGTGGAGACGGAGCCGCGGCGATGGCCGGGGATCCGCCTCTACAAGGGCGCCTCGAACGCGGTCCTCGAGCACGTCATCCTCGAGTCGGTCGGGGATCCGGATCGCGGGGCGGTCTACATCGAGAGCCAAGGCGTCACGATCGACCAGGTCGAGATGCGCGGCGTCGCCGGTCTCGCGGTCTACGTCAACTCCAAGGGGAGCCTGCGCAGCTTCGCCGGCAACCGGATCCGCGATCTTGTCGGGCCGACGTCGATGTTCCTGCCGGCCGCGTCGATGCGGGCGCTCAAGGACGACAACGAGCTGCCGGCCGAGAGCTCGATCCGTCTCCTCGGCGATCATCTGCGCGGAGCCCATCGCTGGGTCGATCCGGGCGTACCGGTGATCGTCGGCGGTCGGGTCGAGATCGCCGGGACCCGAGAGACGCCGGCGGAGGTGACCTTCGCCGCCGGTCTCGAGCTCCACTTCGACGAGGACGGGTACATCAACGTCGGCTACTACGATCCCGGGGTCCTGGTCGTCGAGGGCACGGCGGCGTCGCCGGTGCTCCTGACCTCCTACGAGGCCCGCGGTCCCGGTGCGTGGCGCGGGGTCAACCTCTACAAGCACGCCAGCGCCTCCTTCACCCACACCGTCTTTGAGCACGGCGCTCGCTATGTCGATCGCGGGGTCCTCTACGCCAACAGCGAGGCCGGGGTCGCGCTGCGCGACGTGACCTTCCGCGACAACCGCTCCGGCATCGTTCTCTATCACGATCAGATCCAGCTAGAGGCCTTCACCGGGGTCCGCTTCGAGCGGACGCCGCGGCCGCTCATGATCGATCCGGAGGTCTTCGCGGCGGTCGGCGCCGGCAACAGCTTCGGCGGTGAGCGAGTGATCATCGACGAGGGGGTGATCGAGCGCGACACCGTCTGGAGCGACGCTGGCTCGCCGGTCGAGCTCCGGGGTCCGATCGCCGTCGAGGGCGCGACCCTGACCCTCGGCGCAGGGCTCCAGCTGATGGTCCGTGACGGCTTCGGCCTCGAGGTCGGCAAGGAGGAGCCGGCGGCGCTGCGGGTCGCGGGCGAGGAGGGACGTCCAGTGCGGATCTTCGGGCTCAACGACCGTCGCGGCACCTGGGACGCGATCCACCTCTACGGTGTCCAGGGGGCCCCGGCGAGCGAGCTGCGCGGGCTCCGTCTCCGCAACGCCGGCGGAGACGCTGCGGTCTTCGTCCACGCTGGCGCCCGGGCGACGATCGACGATGTCACCTGCGCCGGCTGCTTTAGCCCGACGCTCACGTGGGAGTGCTCGGCGACCGTCGAGGTCGGCGCGGTCGAGGCTGTGGGGGGCACTCCGCGGGCGGTCGCTCGGCCCCAGTGTGGTGGCTAGTGCGGCGGCTAGTGCGGCCCTGGCTGGCTCTTGCGCCGGTGCGAGCGGGGCAGGAGGGCCTCTGCGTCGGTGATCCCGAGCGCGCGTGAGACCGCCTCCGGGCGGGCGAGGCCCGACATCGTCAGCTCGTTTGGATCGAGGTAGGGCAGCTCTACTTTAAAGGCGCTCCCCTTGCCGGGGGCGCTGCGGACGGTGATCGCACCGCCCATCATCTCCGTGAAGACCCGCGAGAGGGCGAGGCCGAGGCCGGTCCCGCCGTAGCGCCGGGCGACCGACGCGTCGGGCTGGGTGAAGGCCTCGAAGAGCTGGCCGATCTGGCTCTCGCTCATGCCGATGCCGGTGTCGCTGATGAAGAACTGGACCCACTGAAGCCCCTCGCGCAGGCCCTGGCGGACGGCGAAGCGGATCTCGCCCTTCTCGGTGAACTTGGCGGCGTTGCCGAGCAGGTTGATCAGCACCTGTCGGATCTTGGTCTGGTCGGCGTGGATGAAGCCGAGCTTGTCTGGGATCTCGACCTTGAGGGCGATGGACTTGCGCTCGATCATCGGCCGGACGCTGTTGAGCACGCTCTCGAGCATGTCGTTGACGTCGAAGGTCTCGAGGTGGAGCTCCATCTTGCCGGCCTCGACCTTCGACAGGTCGAGGATGTCGGAGATGAGCCCGAGCAGGTGTTTGCCGGAGCTCTGGATCCGTCGGAGATCCTCGACCGACCCGGCGAAGCCGCGCTCGTCAGCCTCGTCCATGAGCAGCTCGGTGTAGCCGATCACCGCGTTGAGCGGGGTCCGAAGCTCGTGGCTCATGTTGGCGAGGAAGCGGCTCTTGGCCTTGCTGGCGTCCTCTGCCAGCTCCTTCGCCTCGCGCAGGTTTCGCTCGATCTCCTTGTCGCGGCGGATGTCGCTGGCGACACAGACGATGCCGTTGAGGCGGCCGTCGTCGTCGCGGAGGAGGGCGTTGGAGAAGCGCACCGCGACGTGCTCGCCGGTCCGCGTCCGGTAGACCTTCTCGCGGTGGGCGCAGACCGAGGAGACGATCGAGTCCTGCCCCTGCCGGTCGTCGACCAGCACGCGATCCATCGCCGCGCCGACGAGCTCCTCCTCCTGGAAGCCGAGGAGGGCGGTCGTCGCCGCGTTGATCGAGCGGATCTTGGCGTCGCCGTCGAGGACGATCACGCTCTCGACCATCGACGCGATCACGTCGGCGGCGAGGCGGCGGGCCTGCTCGGCCTCAACGGCCATCGCCTTCGCCTCGTTCTCGTGGGCGCGGGCGCGGCCGAGCGCCTTCTTCAGGCTGACGATGATCAGGGTCAGGCAGATGCCTATGATCGTGAGGCTGGCGACGTTGCCGGTCAGCACCGAGGTCGCCGTGTGGGGGGCCGTGATCCGCGGGAGGTTGCCGCTGAGCTCGATCGTCGCGATGGTCCCGAGAACCGCGAGCGCGGCGAAGGTCACGGCGATGATGATCCGGCTGACGCCGAGGAGCGCCGAGAAGATCACCGCCATCATCAGCATCTGCTGTGCGGGCGAGCGGAGGCCGCCCGAGGAGAGGGTCCCGACCAGCCCGTAGGTGAGCAGCGCCCCGACCATCAGGACGCCGCCGCTGTAGACGTATCCCCGGCGGAGCGCGGCGAGGAGGCCGAGCGCGAGGAGGAGCAGGACCGGGTAGATGATCCAGTGGCCCTCAAGCCCCGAGGCGGCGACGCGGAGGGTGAAGATCCCGCTCAGGAGGAGCGCGAGGATGATGTAGACGACGTGGAGGAGCCCCGCGACTCGAGTCCGCTCATCGTCGTCGAAGACCGGCGCACCCAGCCGCTCTGCGAGTCGTCGAGCCATCCCAAGGAACGGCCGAAGAGGCCGCCAGATAGGCTACGAGGCCGGCCAAAGCCCTGTCAAGGCGGATGAGGACGGCCTCACGGGCGTGCTCGCGCCGGGCTTGAAGTGTCTGTCGAGACAGATCCCTCCGGTCGAGGTCGCCCTGGGGGAGTGGCTCTCGCCGCGGAGCTCTTGCCAAAGGGTCGAGGGCGCCGCTACGGTCGCGAGGACCGACGGTGCAGGCGACCTCGACCAATTTTTGGAAGTCTCTGGGACCTGGGCTCCTCTTCGCGGGGACGGCGGTCGGTGTCTCGCACCTCGTCCAGTCGACGCGGGCTGGCGCCGGCTACGGGCTCGCGCTGGTCGGGCTCGTGATCATCGCGAACGTCCTCAAGTACCCGGCGTTCTCATTCGCGCCGCGCTACGCCGCGGCCACCGGGACCAGCCTGCTCGAGGCCTATCGTCGGCAGGGGCGATGGGCGCTCGCGCTCTACGGGCTCGTGACGCTCGGGACGATGTTCGCGGTGCAGGCCGCCGTCGTCGTCGTCGCCGCGGGGCTCGCTCAGGCGCTCTTCGGCGCGGGGGTCAGCGTGCTCGGCTACGCGCTCGGCCTCACCCTCTTCGCGGTCGCGGTCAACGGCTTCGGCTCCTTCGGCCTCCTCGACCGCATGATCAAGGCGGTCGTCGTCGTCTTGACGGTCGCGACCGTGGTCGCGACCGCGCTCGTGCTCCCTGAGATCGCCTGGGGGTCGATCGCTTGGGTCCCAGACCGCGCGAGCTGGACCGACAAGGATCTCTTCTTCGTCGTCGCCCTCGTCGGCTGGATGCCGACCGCGCTCGACATCGGCGTCTGGCACTCGCTGTGGACCCTCGCCCGGCGCCACCAGACCGGGCACGTGCCGAAGGTCCGCGAGGTCCTGCTCGACTTCAACATCGGCTACATCGGCACGGCCGTGCTGGCGCTCTGCTTCCTCGTGATGGGGGCCGGGGTGATGTACGGCAAGGGCGTCGCCTTCGACGGCACCGCCGGCGGCTTCGCCAACCAGCTCATCGAGCTCTACACCCTGAGCCTCGGCGCCTGGAGCCGGCCGGTGATCGCGGCGGCGGCCTTCGGGGTCATGCTCTCGACCGTGCTGACCGTCGTCGACGGCTTTCCGAGGGCGCTCAGCGGTCTCCTCCAGCGCTTTCGCGCGGCCGAGATTCCCCACCATGCGGAGCTCCACGCCTCCGCCTCGACCAAGACCTACCGGCTCATCCTCCTCGTGGTCGGCGGCGGATCGCTGGGCCTCATCGCCTTCCTCGGCGGCAGCCTCAAGCAGCTCGTCGGCCTCGCGACCACCCTCTCGTTCCTCACCGCTCCGGTCTTCGCGGTGCTGAACCACCGTGCGGTCCAGAGCCGGGCGATGCCCCTCGAGTGCCGACCGCGGCGCTGGATGATCCGCTACTCCCTCGCCGGGATCGCCTTCCAAGCGCTCTTCGCCGGCTACTACCTCTGGATCCGCTTCTTCGGCGGATAGCACAGCGCGAGCTCAAAGGGTCGCCCCTCCTGCGAGCGGAGCGCGGTTCACCAGCACCACGCGGACGGGCCTTCGCGATCGTTGTGCACACGCAGTCGATCGACCGAGCCATCCGTCGCCCGAGGCAAGCGAGGGCGATACGAGCGTAGGCCTCGCATCACCCTGCTAGCCGCGGCCGAGTGCCTGTGGCCCGCAGCCGAAGGCTCGCGCGCGGCTAGAAGCGGAACTGCAGGTGCCCGGCGATCGCGGCGATGAAGAGCTTGTAGGTGCCGTTGCCGAGGTCGTAGTCGGAGTCGGTGACGGTCCGCGGGAGGATGCCCTGCATCCGCGCGTCGGCGATCAGCCCGAGGCGCTCGTTGACCTGGAGCACCCCGCCGACGCCGCCGATGAGGCGGTTTCCGTCCGGCGAGGTGGTGTCGACCGTGCTGTCGGGCGACGCCGAGGACTGGTAGCCCAGGGTCCCCGAGAGGAGCAGGCGCTCGGTCGGGCGGAAGCGGACGTTGCCCTCGACCCAGACGGTGTTTCGCCAGTTGCGGGGCAGGTTGACCGTCAGCGTGTCACCGATCCCGAGCGCGGGCTGGGCGAGGTCTGGCGAGGTCGTCGTGACCGCGAAGTTCTCGATGTCGGAGTAGAAGATGTAGGAGAAGAAGCCGTCGACCCGCCAGCGATCATTGATCGTGTAGCCGGCGCCCGCGGTCAGCCGCTTCGGCAGCTTGAAGGCCAGGACCGCGTCGCCGACGACGAGCGGCTTGAACTGCACCCCCTGCGACGCGAGGTCGTGGGTGAAGAACGAGTCGTTCATGTCGATCGCGAAGCGACCGCGGTAGTTCATGTTCGTGCTGTGCTGGTAGTTCAGCCCGAGGTTCAGCTTCTTGGTCGGGTTGACCGCGAGGCCGACGTTGAAGGTCGCCGAGTGCGAGACCGCCCGCTTGAGCGAGATCGGCCGCGACAGCACCTCGAGCTCGCGGACGTCGCTCGGCGCGTCGGGGCCGAAGGAGTTGTCCTGGCCGATGGGCGGGTTGCTGAGGCCATCGCCGAACTCCGGGACGCTGGCGAAGTCCTGGAGCTTGGAGAGCTCGGCGAAGCCGAGGACGTAGGAGACGCCGGCGCCGAGGGAGATGTAGTCGTTGATCCTCACCGCGGCGGAGCCGGTGAGGTTCGACGAGACGATGAACGCCTGCTGGACCTGCCAGGCCTGGGCGCCGGTCTTCGGGAAGTTCAGGGCCGCGGCGTAGGGGACGTAGAAGCCGGCGCCCAAGACCAGGCGATCCTTGATCACCGGGTAGGCGAAGAAGGCGTTGCCGGTGGGGGCGATGGGGTTTGCGACCACCTGATCCTGCTGCCCAGACTTCGCCGCGTCGATGTAGGCGCCGTCGACCGGCGACTTGAACTGGAACGAGTCCGGCGTCTGGTAGTTGCCGGTGTAGTTCCGGGTGTAGCGGATGTCACCGATGATCAGGCCGCCGCCGAGGAGGAGCTCGCCCTTCTTGAGGTTGCCGAGCTGGGCCGGGTTCCACCAGATCGCCGAGGCGTCGCGGGAGACCGGGCCGGACTGGCCGGTGCCGACGATCGGAGCGTCGAGGCCGGAGGCCTGAGCCTCGCTTGGGGCCACGAGGGCGAGCGCGGTGGCCAGCGTGGCCGTCAGGGGGAGGGTGAGTCGCAGAGTCCGTTGCATGGGAGGGGTGCGCTTCGCGGGGCGGGGTGCTCGGGGAGGCGTCAGGGATCTAGAGTCGGGTGATGTCGAGCTTGATGCGGCTCGGGCTCGGCTTTTCGCCGACCGCGAGCTTGAAGCGGCGGCCGGCGTCATCCTCCATGTAGAGGACATCGCCAGCGCTCACCTTGATCTTCTCGTGGGTGTCATCGCCGTCGATGAGGGCGGGCGACGATACCTTGTCGGTCAGCTCGGCGTCGGCGAAGAAGCCGGGCTTGGCGTAGTCGTAGGGGCGGACCGGCTCGGCCTCGTCGTCCTTGCGGATGTCGTCTGCGGTGACGAAGTAGAGGTAGTCGCCCTGGAGCGCCGCCTCGTTGCTGAGCTGCGGCTGGTAGAAGTAGAAGTCTGCGTCGCCCTCGGCGGCGTCGTTGACCCGCTCGGCGACGGCGGCGAGGGCCGAGGGGTCGGCCTCGAAGTTCTTCTTGATCTCGACGAGGATGGCGTCGGGATCGATCGGGATTCGGACGTCGCGGAGCGTGAACTGCACGTCTGCGTCGCCCTCCGCCAGGCCACCGTCGTGGAGGCGGACTTGGGCGACCTCGACGAGGATGTCCCAGAAGTACGCCGGCGGCGGCGGAGCGCCGATGTCGGCGAAGGTCGTCATCTCGGTCCAGCCCTCGCCGTCGATGCAGGCCTGGAAGGCGAGGGCGTCGGTGGCGAGGCGGTACTCGTCGCAGTGCTCGGCGATCGAGGCGGCCGCCCGGCGGGCGCCCTCCATGATCAGGTGCTCAAACTCCCAGGGCGGGAGGTCCCAGATCTCGGAGTTGCCCTCCGGCTTGGGATCGCGGGCGTCGCCGCCTGTGACGAACTTGTCGTTCTCGCGGATCGACATCGTCAGCTCCTGGATCACCATCTCCTCGGCGAGGCCCTCGACCTTGAGCCACTCCGGGTCGTCGAAGTCGAAGAGGGTGTCGACCTGGCTGGCGATCGAGTTGACGCTGGCGACGCTGAGATCGCCGAGGTCGACGCCCTTGTAGGGGAGAGCGTTGACCGAGACCTTGACCGCCATCTCGAAGGTCTCCTCGACGATCGAGATCCCGTAGGCCTTGTCGATGAAGCCGGGGTGGATCGGGCTCATCGGGTCGTCGGGGTCGAGCGGCGCCGGGCCGAAGCGATCGGCGAGGGACTCGAAGTTCGAGGCGAGATCGCCGAGGGTCATCGGGATCGAGCCCTCCGCGACCGGATAGAGCCCCTCGGGGTGGTCGGCGTCGACCGGACCCTTGCGCTTCTGGGCGGTCGGGTGCGAGGAGACCAGGAGGTCGAGGACCACCTCGGAGATGACGTCGGGCGGGACCAGGTTGTCCGTAACGCCGACCTGGGCCAGGGCGGCGAGGACCTTCGCCGGCGGGATGGCGACGGTGCCGGCGAGGGCGATCGCCTCCTCGAGCTTGGTGCCGACGAGCGACGCGTTGTCGGGCGTCATCTTCAGCAGGTTGCGCATGTTCTTCGCCGCCTGCGGCAGCGCGTCGGCCTCGGTCGGCGACATGTCGCGGAGCTGGGCGAGCACAGTGTCGAGGGTCTCGCCGAGGGAGTAGTCGAGGAGCCAGAGCTCGTCGAGGGTCTTCTTCGGCAGCGCCCGGACATCATCGATCGTCATGACCTGCTGGAAGCCGTCGACCTCGAAGCGGAGGAAGCGGAGCTCGACCGTGCTGGTCTCGCCCGGCGCTAGCTCGCTCGCCGGCGGCGGATCGGGCACCGTGACCTCATCGACGATACAGCCCGCCTGGCCCAGCGGGCAGGCGAGGAGAACAGCGAGGAGGAGGGGGCGGGGCGCGATCATGGGGGCTACTCCAGGCGGGTGATGTCGAGCGCGACCTTGTGCTCGGAGGGCTTCGGGCCGACCTCGATCTTGAAGCGCCGACCCTCATCGTCCTGAATGTAGAGAGTGTCGCCCTCGCTGATCTTGACCTTCTCGTGGACGCTGTCGTCGTCGATCAGCTGCTTGTCGGAGACCTTCTGCGTCAGCCCTGCGTCGGCGTAGAAGCCGGGGCTGACGTAGTCGTCGAAGGGGCGGACAGGGATGTTGTAGTCGTCGGTGCGGATGTCGACGGGGGCGACGAAGTAGAGGTAGTCACCCTGGACGTTCGCCGGGTTGCTGAGGCTCGGCTGGTAGTAATAGAAGTCCGGGTCGCCCTCAGCGTTGTCGTTGATGATCTCAGCGATGTCGGTGAGCGGCGCCGGGTCGGCCGCCAGGTTGCTCTTGATCGACGCGACCAGATCCTCGGTGGTCACGCCGACCGGGACGTCGCGGAGGGTGAGCTCGATGTCCGCGTCGCCCTCGGCGATGCCGCCGTCGTGGAGGCGGACCTGGGCGACCTCGATCAGGATGTCCCAGAAGTACGAGGGGGGCGGGGGTCCGTCCTCGAGGATGACGCTAGGGTCGACCTTGATCTCGGTCCAGGCGTCCTCGTCCATGCAGACGTTGACCGCCTGCAGCGGATCCTCGACCTCGCCCTCGGGGCTGTAGATCGTGCACTGCGCCCCGATCTCGCCGGCGCGGGTGCGGGCGAGCTCCATGATCAGGCGCTCAAACTCCCACTCCGGCAGGTCCCACACCGGCGAGTCCCCCTGCATCGCCGGCTCCTTGCTGGTGCCGCCGGGGAAGTAGACCGGGTTCTCGTAGATCTGCATCGTCAGATCGGGGATCACGAGCTCGGTCGCGAGGCCCTCGAGGGTCAGCCAGTTGGGATCGGAGGTGTCGAAGGCGCTCTTGATCTGGCTCGCCGTGCTGTTGACCGAGCCGACCGTGCCGTTGGTCAGATCGACGCCCTTGTAGGGGCTCGCGTTGAGGTTGACGGTGACCGTCATCGCGAAGTTGTCGAGCGCGGCCTTGAGCCCAGAGGTGGCGGTGATGAAGCCGGGGTGGCTCGCGCCGTTGGGATCCTTGGGGTCTGGCGGGACCGGGCCGAAGGTCACCGGCAGCCCCTTGAAGTCGTCGACCACGTCCGAGAGGTAGACCGGGATCGAGTCCTTCGTCACCGGGTAGAGCCCCTCGGGGTTGGCCTCGGTCCTGAGCCCGCGGCGCAGCTGCGAGTTCGGGTGGGTGGCGATGACGTGGTCGAGCACCGCGCGGGTGGCCAGCTCGGTGGAGATCGCCGGCTCGTTCGCGTCGATCTGCATCAGGTCGGCGAGGATCAGCGACGGCGGCAGGCCGACCGCCTTGCCGACGCCGAGGAGCGGCGCCAGGCTCGTCCCGTCGAGGACGATGTTGTCCGGGGTCATCGTCAGCAGCTTCCACATGTTGTGGGCTGGACCCGGCAGGGCGTAGGCCTCCTCGGTCGGCGTGTTCTGCAGGACGGTGAGGGCGTTGAAGACGAGCGGCTCGGCGTTGAGGTCGAGCAGCCAGGTGTTCTCGAGGATGTCGCGCGGGAAGTCGCGGATGTCCTCGAGGGTGAGGGTCTGGGAGAAGCTCTTGACGTCGACCCGGAGGAAGCGGAGCTCGACGGAGCGGGTCTCGTCGACCGTCATCTCCTCGGTCGACGGGGCCGGGCCGAGCGCGACCTCGTCGACGCAGCCCGTGCTGAGGGCGACGAGGAGGGGGGCGACTAGGAGGGGAGAGTGCTTAAGCATCATGGTCTCGCGGGATGTCCGGCGTGGAGGCGAGGGGAGGGCCCTAGAGCGCGGCGATCGTGGCGACGATCTCCGTCGGGTTGGGGCCGCTCGGGACGTAGAAGCCGACCTCGTAGGCCTTGCCGGCGTCGTCCTCGACGTAGAGGACGCTCTCGCCCTCGGGGAGCTGGTACTTCTCGTGGCTGGTGTCGGCGAGCCCGTCGATCGCGGTCGCCGAGACCTTGCAGCCGTCGGTCATCTCGCGGCAGGAGAAGAAGCCGGGCTTGGCGTAGGTGTACTCGGCGAGGACGCCGGGGTCGTCGTCGCTCGGCCGGAGGTCGCTCTCGGCGACGAAGTAGAGGTAGGGGGCCCCGCCCTCCGCCGGTCGCCGGTAGTAGAAGTCGAGCTTCTTGTTGTTCTTCCAGTACTTGCCGAGGATGACGTTGGCGACCTCGTCGGCCTGCTCCTGCATCTTCGGCCGGATCTGGGCGATCATGTCCTCGGCGGTGAGGCCGATGCCGACGCCAAAGAGGGTGAAGAGCGGGTTGGCCTCGCCGGGCTCGATGTCGGTGATCTTGTCACCGTTGGTGTCGTGGATCGCGACCTCCGCGACCTCGCCGAGCAGCTCCCAGAGGTACTGCGGGGCGGGCGTGGACTTGTCGAAGGCCTTGAAGATGCTCCAGCCGGCCGGGCCCGGATCAAAGGGGTAGCTGTCGGGCGGGATGTTCTCGTTCCCCGAGGGCTCGCCGATCCAGATCCCTGCATCGCAGACCGTCTCGTCCACGACAAGGCACTTGTCGTACTCGAGCGGCGGATCGTAGCCGTAGGAGAGCAGCGCCGCATAGCCGACGAGGTACTCCATGATCCAGGGCGAGAGGTGCCAGACGGTGTTGTCGCCGAGGGGGCCGAGGCCGAGCGGGTTGCCCTCGATGTCCGTCCAGCCCTCGGGATAGTTGTCGAAGCAGGTCGGCGTTTCGGTGCAGGGGACGATCGCCTGGGCGTTCTCGCCGATGCGAAAGCGCATGTCGATCGTCGGCTCCTTGCCGTAGTCGAGGTTCTCCTCGCAATTCTTGCCCTCTGGGTCGCAGAATTCCTTCTCTTGGCCGAATACGCCCTCGATCACGAGCTTGTCCGGGTCGAGGAAGTCAAAGGAGAGGATCGAGTCCGCGTCGGTGACGAACATGTCGCCGCCGCCGACCCCCAGGTCGATGCCGTCGACCCAGCGCAGGTTTGACTCGGCGATGACCCTCATCTTGAAGCGCTCAGTGAGGGCGTTGCTCTTGGTCTTGAAGGGGCTCTGGTCGGGGTTGTTCGCGTTCGGCTCGCCGCTGTCCGGGTACAGGATCCCCGGGTGGTCGCCGTCCGGACCGTAGAAGTCCGAGAGGGGCTGCATGTCGTTGACCGCGTCCCAAAGGGTGATCGAGAGGACTCCCTCGTCGTTGTCGACCTTCGGGTGCGAGACGAGGAGGGTCTTCTTGAGGGCCGCGACCAGGACGTCGATCGAGATGAAGGGCTGGTTTTGCGCGATCCCGAGGGTGTCGGCGAGGACCTTCGAGAACTTGAGGTTGGGATCGTTGATCTGGGCGAGGGTGTTCGCCATCTTCTCGAGGGACGTCCCTGTCACGACCGCGTTCGCCGGGGTCATCGTCAGCAGCCGCACGAGCGCGAACTCCGGCGTCTTCTTCCAGTCGGGGCCGAAGCTCTTGCCGAGCTCGGTCAGCGTGCAGTTGTGCTTCGGATCCTCGTTGAAGTTCTCCCAGGTCTTGCCGCATGCCGACTGGATCGCCGTGAGCGCGTTGACGAGCATCTGCGTCGAGTCGACCTCGATGAGCACGAGGTCCTTCGCCGCCGCCTCGCCGAAGATCTCCAGCGCCTTGTCCTTGTCCATCTCGAGGACCACGTCGGGGGGGAGCTCGTCGTCGATCCGCAGGAAGTAGCGGGTCGGCGAGGTCGCTGGGACCCCGCTGGTGGCGCTCGTGCCATCGCTGTCCGTAGTCGTCTCCCCGCCCGTGGTCGTGGTGGTCGTGTCGGAGTCCGTGGCGCTGGTCGCCGTGTCGTCACCGTTGCAGGCGACGGAGAGGAGGAGGGTGATCGAGCAGGCAGAGGCGAGACGGCGGATCATCGGAGGCTCCCAGGGCGGTGGCTGTGTTCACCCATGGTCTGCGGATTATCGCACGAGCGAGCGCATTCATGATCACTGAGAGCGCTGGGGGTGATCGACCTCAGCGGCGAGGTAGCTCGGCCTCGCGGAGGCGTGGGCCGGAGTACGCGGGCGCCAGCGGCCGAAGAGGTCTTCGATGCGTGCATCGCGTGGGACGGTCGGGCGTGGACCGCGGGGCTCCTTGTGGTGCGGTGTCGCACTTTTGCTGTCCCTGCATCGTTTTGAGGTGGATCGTCTCGGTTCTCTCGATATCCTGGCGCCGTGCTCGACCGGCGTTGCAGCTACGGTGCCGTTGTCTGGATCGGCGCCGCCCTCATCGCAGGCCCGGCGAGGGCCGCACCGGATCCGGGGGCCGAGGACACCGAAGTTGGCAGGTCCGAGGCCTCAGAGTCGACGGACGAGTCCGAGCCCGCGGCTGAGGAGGGCTCCGAGTACGAGATGCTCGACGAGCCAGACGTCGAGGGCGAGCTGAGCACGGAGGCGGGCGCCGAGCCGAGCGATCCGAGCTCGCAGCCGATGGTCGAGATCATCCCCCAGGACAAGAAGGTTCGCCACGACTGGTACGTCGGCTTTGGCCTCGGCAGCGGCATCGGCATCGCCGGCATCGACGAGGGGAACGCCCTCGGCCTGACGTCAGGCGGCGGCCTCAAGGTCGGCAGCGTCGGCTTCGTCCACGGCGGCGGTCGCCTGCGCGAGAAGCTCTCTATGGGAGCGCGCCTCGCCAACGTGACGGGCGGCCCCGTCGGCGGCACCTCGCTGATGGTCGAGGCGCTCTACTTCCCGATCAAGGGGCGCGGCCTCGTGCTCGGCGCTGCGGTCGGTCCTTCGGTCCTCTACGCGGTCGCCCAGAACAACAACGAGGCCCGCAAGAACGGGCGCCCGGCGCTCGGCCTGGCGGCGGACGTCGGCTACGACTTCTGGCTGCTCCGCCGCTTCAACCTCGGGATCGTCCTGCAGGCGAACGCTGCGCTCAACGGCAGTCAGGCCCGGGTCTTCGCGACGACGCTGGGGCTGCAGTTCAACTGGTACTGAGCCTGTTGAGCTCGAGGCGTTGCGGAGCGGCGTTACGGAGCAGTCGTCGACGCAGGGTCGCGCTCACGGTGGTGGGGCGATGATGGCTACCTCACGCAAGAGACCTCGAGCGCGTCGCGCCCGAGGTCTCTCAGCCCCGCCCTGTGTGAGGTGCGAAGGTCGCGCAACAAGCGTGCGGGACTTTTGCCGCGGCCTCCTAGGCTGAGGCCGCTTCCTGGCGCATGTAGACGACCTGGCGGTTGAAGGGGATCTCGATCCCTTCACGGTCGAAGGTGTTCTTGACGAGCACTCGAAGCTCGCGCTCGATACCCGCCTGGGTCCCGGGGGGGACCTTGACGATCAGGCGGGCGCCGACGCCCGAGGCGCCCAGGCCGAGGAGACCGTGGACCTCCGGCGCTTCGAGGTGCTTGTCGGGGTTCTCGCTCGCCCAGCGCTCGCCGACCTCACCCAGCACGGCCATCCCGCGCCCGACATCTTGCTCATAGGCCAGGTCTACCGTGACGATCGCCCGCATCCAGGAGCGGTTGGTGTTGCCGACCACCCGCACCAGGCCGTTGGGGACGTACCAGAGCTTGCCGTCAAAGCTGCGGATCGTGGTCATTCTCAGGCCGACCTGCTCGACCGTCCCAGAGGTCTTGTCGAGCTCGACCCAATCGCCGGGTTCGATGACACCGTCGAAGATCAGGAAGAACCCAGCGATGACGTCCTTGACCAGCTCCTGCGCGCCAAAGCCGACAGCGAGGCCCAAGACGCCGGCGCCGGCGATCACGGCGGTCACGTCGAGCCCGAGCTGAGCGAGCGCGACGATGATCCCGAGCCCGGAGATGACGACCGTGCTCAAGCCCTGGACGATCGGCCGCAGCGTCCTCGCTCGAGTCGAGCGGCTCCGGTCCAACGTTCGCCTCAGCATCGACCGAACCACTCGGGTGGCGATCCAGGTCAAGAGCAGCACCGCGAGCGCTGCGACGACCCGCATGGTCAGGAGGGCGGCGTTTTTGTTGACGAAGTCGAGGATCTTGTCGAAGAAGTTCATTGGGGGCTCCCCACCGCAATGGCGATGGTGCGTAACCTATGGGGGATGAGCGGCGAAGTGCAAGCGCGGCGCTGGTCCGGGCTCCTGACCGAGGGCCGCCGCGACGAGGGAGGCGTCTTCGTTGACAGGGCTGCGGTCGATGTCTCGGGTGTCTTCGCGGAGAGAGCGTCGCCCCGCCTCCGCCTCCAGGGGTCCTGGCGACAGAAGCTCGCGGCGCTCGGCGGAGGCCTGGCGCCTTCCCGGGGCTGGTGATCAGGCGAGGATGACGAGGCTCCCGGTGGAGGGCTGGAGGGGGCGGACCTCGGCGATGCTCGAGTGTCCCGGCCACTCATGGGGGGCGCGGAGGAGCTCGCGGAGGGGCTCGCCGTCGTCGCTCGCGAGCCGCTCGAGGAGCCGCTGGTTGCCGGCGAGGAGCTCGCCTGTGGGCTCGACGACCGCCGCCGGCGAGCCGAGCTCCTCCAGGAGGGCGAGGAGGGCGGCGCGCTCTGTCCTGCTGTGCTGGACGCCGAGGGGGCCGCGGCTGCGCTGATCGAGGAGCTCGTTGACCGCGCTGAGCACCCCCTGGAGCTCGGAGGAGGTGTCAAAGGTGCGGCAGCGGGGGAAGCTCTCGCCGCTGCGGATGCGGCGGAGGACGCCCCAGAGATCGGAGACGGGCTCGATGACCCGACGTCGCAGTCGGCGGGCGATGAGCCGACTGATGATGAACGCGACGAGGCCGGCGAAGACCGCCGCCCAGGCGTTGGCGTAGCCGAGGCGACGCGCCTCCTCGTTGCGGCGGTGCATCGCCTCGATGTTGATGTCGATCAGGGCCAGCGCTTCGGTCACCTCGTCACGGATGGCGCCCGACTCTCCCCGCAGGGCGCCGGCCCGCGCGGCCTCCATCGCCGCTAGATGCGGGCGCTCCTCGACCTCCGTGATGTTGTCTTCGAGGCGCTCAAAGGCCGCGTCGAAGCGCTCGAGCGCGGGGTCGTCGAGCGCCCCGGCCTGGGCCTCGGCGATGATCTCCACGACCTCGGCCGCGGCCCGCATCGACACCACATTGTCGTCGATGACGCGGTCGATCGCTGGGCCCATCCGCGCCGACAGGAGGATCGCGTTGGCGGCGAGGATGAGGGGGAGGGCGATCATCACGCCCATTGAGATCACGAGGTCGCGGCGTACGTCCATGTCAGCTCCTGTCGATCATCTGCGCGACCTGGCCGTCGCGGGCGACGACGACCAGGACATCACCGTCGGCGAGCGGGACCTCGGGGCTCGGCATCTCGACCGTACCGTCGCGGCGCCGGAGGGCGACGACGGTGACGTCAAAGCGAGCGGGGAGCGTGAGCTGCCGGAGCGAGCGGCCGATGAAGGCCCGCGGACATTGGACCTCGCTGACGACGAGATCGTCGCCCAGGCGCATCTCGTCGAGGAGGCCGGCGTGGAGGACTTGGCTGGCGAAGCGCTGGCCGAACTCACGCTCGGGGTTGACCACTTGGTGCGCTCCTACGAGGCTGAGGATCCTGCCGAGGAGCTCGTCGTTGGCGCGGGCGATGACCCTGCGCGCGCCGAGCTGGCGGAGGAGCGCGGTGCAGAGGATCGTCGCGTCGCGGGCGTTGTCCCCGATCGCGCAGATGCAGAAGTCACGGCGCTCGGGGGCGATCCTGGCCAGGGCCTCGGTCTCGGTCGCGTCTAGGCAGACGGCCTCCGTGACATGCGGGGCGACGGCCTGGACCCGCTCTTCGGCGAGATCGACGGCGAGCACCTCGACGTTGCGCTCGGCGAGGGCGCGGGCGAGGGCGAAGCCGAACTGGCCGAGGCCTATGACGATCGCTTGTTGGACTGGTTTGCTCATGGGGATCGAGTCGTTGTTGGGGGCCGCCTAGCCGATATCGACGTCCTCGAGGGGGCTTTGGAGGAGCTGTGGCGGGTTCTCGTCGCGAAGGAGCATGAGGATGCTGAGGCCGCCGACGCGGCCGACGAACATGCAGACGATGATCACAGACTGACCGACGCCGTCGAGCGCCGCGGTCCCGCCGATCGTCAGGCCGACGGTGCCGAGGGCGGAGACCACCTCAAAGATCGCGACCGAGGTCGGCATCGCCTGGGTGAGCATCATGCAGAGGGTCGCGAGGAAGATCCCGCCGCCGGCGACCACCGCGATCACGAGGGCCTTGTAGATGGTCGCGGTCGGGATTCGCCGGCCGAAGGCCTCCGCGCCCCATCGGCCGCGGATCGCGTTGATGACGACGAGCCCGATCACGGCGACGGTCGTCACCTTGATCCCGCCGGCGGTCCCCCCGGGAGCGCCGCCGATGAGCATCCAGGCGAGCATGACGGTGAGGGTCTCGGGCTCTACGTCGCCGAGCTCGACGGAGTTGAAGCCGGCGGTGCGGAGGGTCACGGACTGGAACCACGCGTTGTGGAGTCGTTCGCCGAAGGGGAGGCCCGCGAGGGCGCCGTCCCACTCGAAGGCGGCGAAGAGGAGGGCTCCGCCGAGGAGGAGCGCGCCGCTCATCAGGAGGACGAGCTTGGCGTGGAGCGAGCCCCGTACGGCGCCCCGCCGCCGTCGCGGCGGCAGGAGGAGCGCGACGATCGGCGCGAGGCCGCCGGCGATGATCAAGACGCCGACCGTATGGAGGATCCAGGGGTTGCCCTGGTAGGGGACGAGGCTCGAGCTTTGGAGGGCGAAGCCTGCGTTGCAGAAGGCGGAGATGGCCGTGAAGGTCCCGCGCCAGGCGGCCTCGAGCGGGGCATCGCCGGCGAGGAGGAAGCCGACGAAGAGGCAAAGCGCGCCGAGGCCCTCGGCCAGCAGCGTCAGCAGGATCAGCTTGCGGGCGACCGCCGTCAGATTGCCGCGATCGCGGTGGCTCAGGAGTCGTGCGACCGCGCCCTCATGTCGGAGGCTGACGCGCTGCCCGAGCGCCCGCAGGAGCACCGTCGAGAAGGTCATGATGCCGAGGCCGCCGAGCTGGATCATCAGCAGGATCATCAGCTGTCCGGTCGGGCTGAAGTCGGCGCCGGTGTCGAGGACCGCGAGGCCGGTGACACAGACCGCGCTCACCGCGGTGAAGAGCGCGTCCATGGCCCCGATGTGCGCTCCATCGGCCGCGGCGATCGGCAGCTCCAGGGCCAGCGCTCCGAGCCCGCACATCGCCCCAAACGTGCCGACGAGGAGGCGATGCGGGTGGCTGCTGATGAGCGCCCAGAGCGGCGTCTTGCTGGCGTTGGGATGGGCGGGGAGCGTCGCCAAGGCGGCGAGCGGGACGAGCACCCACGCCATCGAGGAGCCGCCGCCGAGGAGCGTAAGGAGGCAGACCAGGCCGACGACGACAGAGACGGAGAGCGCTCGCAGGCGGCGGTTGTGGCGGGCGGCGAGGGCCCAGCGGGCGGCGAGGAGCGTCGCGACCATCGTCGCCACGAGCAGGCCCTCGGTCTCGAGGGGTCCGCCGTCGACCGCGATGGAGAGGGACCAGACGCCGACCGCACCGTAGGCTCCGCCACGGGCGAGGAGCGCCTTGTCGTCCTGGGAATGACCGTAGTGGCCCTCATCGCCGATCAGGGCGGCCTCCACGGCGGCGATGCCGAGGACTCCATAGGCGAGCGCCGCCAGGGGGGCGCCCGCCAGCTGGGCGAACCCCGCGTAGGCGCCGAGGCCGAAGGCAGCGAGCACCCCGAGGGCGACGAGGGGCGTCGCTCTTCGACCTGCGACGGCCGCCAGGAGCAGCGAGAGGGCGACGCTAGAGCCGAGGAGCGCGGTCGAGAGGTCGAGGGCCGGCGCTCTCGTCGTCAGGATGAGGGGTGCGCCTGCGGAGCCGAAGAGGAGCCCACGAGCGAAGGCGAGCGAGCGTCGGCGTCCCGCTTGGGATGTCCCGGTCATGGCTGGGTCGAAGATAGTCCATGTGCCGCCCGGGGCGGGGATATCTCGCTCGGAGATGTGTCGTCAGCGGTGAGAGAATCCGTCATCAAAGGATGCGCTGGTCGGGGCGGTGTACCGCAACGGTCGAACTCATCGGCGGGGCAGGTCCGACGAATCACGTGATGTTCGACTCGCATACTCGCACTCCTAAGTGTGATGATTTGAACGTGGCGGGGAGGTCCTATCGTCAGTGTTTGGAGTCCCGGGGTCGACCATGCATTTGTCCGCTGCTTGACGAAATATCAGGGGTGTGTTAGGGTTCTTGAGAACTCACGAAAGGAGTCACCATAAACACGATGAAGATGACAGAAGAAATACTAGACAGTCTCACTGAACAGTATCGCGGCGAGATCGCGGCGATCGAATCCTATGAAAAGGCCCTCAAGAAGTACGAGGACCAGCCCGAAGAGGCAGAGCTGCGGAGGATGTACCGCGAGCACCTCGACGCGACGCTCCGCCTCCGAGAGACCCTCCGCGAGCAGGGACGCGTACTCCCTGAGGGGTCGGGCGCTTGGGGGACCGTCGCCAGCGCGGTGGAGCGCGTGGCGACGATCATCAACGACGAACTCCCGCTCCAGATCCTGCGTCGCGGCGAGTCTATCGGTGTCGATGGCTACGACGCTCTGCTCAAGGGCGACGGCCTCAGCGACGCCCTCTTCGTCGAGCTCGCCGCGCTTCGCTCTCGCTGTGCGCGACACATGAACACGCTCGACGGGATGATCGCGCGAGTGCCTGAGATCCAGTCCCGGCCGATGATCTAGCGATCGGCGACGACGGTGCGACGAGCGCATGTCGGTGCGCGGAGCGGCCGAAGAGGTCACAGCGACATCGCGCCCTTGCCCAGCCGTTGACCGCGTCGGCCTGATGCGGAGCGCCGGGAGGGCGGAGCACCGGGGAGGGTGCGCGCCTCCACAAGACAACCTACGATGAGCCGGTCGGGCCCTGCTGTGTGGACGCAGTTGGGCCCGCTGAGCGTGGGAGAGGGATCTGCATCCCAGCTTGCACGTCCTCTCGGGCTCCAGGGTGATACGGCCGACGATCCGGCGTTCTCGGTTCGTATCGCGCGCAGCCGGCGGGGTGGTCCTGCGCGTGATCGCGCGGTCGGTTGCGTCGCTCCTGTCCGAGCAGCTTGCGTCCGCAGAGAAAACGGCTTCTCATCGTGCCATGCATGTTCGCTGGCTCGATCATCGGTCTCTCGTATGGCTCGTCTCGATGGCGCTGGGCGCATGCTCTGGCGAAGACGTTGGGACTGGGAGCGAGAGCGCTTCGCTCTCCGGGAGCTCGGCCACCGGGACGAGCACGGTCGCGGAGACGACGACGAGCACGACCTCGGAGACGACGACGAGCGGGGGGGTCAGCGCGGGCTCGACGGCGGTGACCACGACGACGGGCACACCGGTGGGGGAGTGCGGCGACGGCAGTGTCGATGATGGCGAGGAGTGCGACGACGGCAACCTCGACGATGATGACGCCTGTACGTCGCAGTGCCTGACCGCTGTCTGCGGTGACGGGATCCTCCAGACCGGCGTCGAGGAGTGCGATGGCGCGGAGCTCGGGGGAGAGAGCTGCGCGACCCTGGGCTTCAGCGGCGGGCAGCTCGGCTGTCTCGGCACCTGCATGCACGACAGCTCGGGTTGTGCGATGTGTGGCGATGGCAACGTCGACGACGGTGAGGAGTGCGACGACGGAAACACGGAGGCGGGGGACGGCTGTGACGCGGCCTGCATGAGCGAGCCTTGCGATCCCGACGGGACCTACACGATCCAGGGGCCTCCGGTGGCGTACACATGCTGCAACGGGCTCGTGACGGTCAACGTCAACGCCTTCCTCCTCTCCGGCGACGGCGCTACGATCGCGTCGAGCCCGTCGAACCCGATCCCGATGACCGGCGCCGCGACGACCTGTCCAGACGGCGACTTTAGCAACCAGGGGATGATCCCTGGCGGGTGCACAGAGGGCTACGCGGTCGCGGGCTCGTTTGACGACGCGAACACCTGGACCGGCACCTACGAGATCACCTTCACGGGGGAGGATTGCTCCTGTTTCAACGGGCAGTTCGGCACACCCTGTGTCGGTCAGACCTTCCCGATCACGGCGAAGCGCTAGAGGACCGCGGCCAACGTCGCGTGTGCTCGCGCTCGCGCTCGTCATCCATCTCGGCTCCGCCAGACCTCGCATAGCAGCCGGTACAGCGGCTGCTAGCAGCCTGGGAGCAGCCTCAGCTGCTCTCGCCTCAGCTGCTCTCGCCTCACCCGCTGTGTCTGTCCGAGGGGCTCCTAGGGCGCCGAGTCGACTAGGGCGCCGAGTCGTCGCCTTGGACCGAGGTGACGAAGCGCTTGAGCAGTCGCTTCTCGCCGGCGGTGTCGAACTCGACCGTGAGCTTGTCCCCTGCCGCCTCGCAGATCGTCCCGAGCCCAAATTTCGCGTGGGAGACCCGAGAGTCGATCGCGAAGGGATCCGCGCTCGGGCGCTCGCGAGGCTGGACAGCGTCCTTGAGCGCCTTGATCACGGCCGCTGCCGTGGTGATCCGGCGGCTCCAGGCGTCCATCGCCAGGTCCAGCGGTCGCCGCCCTTCGCTGTCCCGAAGATCAGGGTCCGCGCCGCGGCCTAGGCATGCGACGGTCAGCGTCAGGTCAGCGAAGGCCGCCGCCATGTGCAGCGGCGACGCGCCGAAGCGGTCGACCGCGTGGACGTCGACGTGCGCGCCGAGGAGGGTGGAGAGGTCCGGGTCGCCGAGGCTGAGGGCGGCGAAGAGACCCTCGCCCCGAGCTCCTCCGGCGGTCAGGAGATGGCTGACAAGGGGGAATCCTCGCTCGGCCGCAGCCGCAGGATCGTAGGCCTTCTCTCGAGCGTAGGCGGTGATGACCTGGACGGTGGCCGCCTCGGCGACGCTCGGATCCGCCTCGAGGAGTCGGGTCGCGACGGGGATGCTCTTCACGGCGGCGAAGGCGTCGATGATCGCCTCGCGTCCGGGCTCCTCTGCGAGCAGCTCCTCGACCGTCGCGAGTTCGTCCCGGTAGGCCGCCGCCGCCAGCGGGCGCAGGTGTCCGGCGGAGAGGTAGACGCCGACCGATCGGAGGTCGCGGTGGCTGTGGTGAACCTCGGTGATCCGGGCGAGAGGGCCCCGGCCCAGCGCATCGTAGGCGCCGACCAGGAGCTCGGTGCAGGCCTGGCGCCAGGGATCAGCGTCCATCCAGTGGAGCTCGCGCCCGAGGAAGAGGGCGCGGAGCGGAGAGCCTGCGGCGAGCTCCTGACGAGCCCGCTCGATCCACGCCAAGACCTCGGGATCGCCGGCGCGATAGGCCTCGTAGCGCCTCTCGTGACCGACCGTCAGATCATGCGGCAGGTCGACCCCGGGAACGAGCGGGTCCATCCCGCCGATGGCCGCATGGGTCCGGACCGGGGGCGCCTCGATCTGCGCCTCGGCGTAGGCGTCCCACTCCTGGGCGTGGACCTCGTGCATCCAGCCTAGGATCGCGCGGGCGTGGGTCCAGTCGGGCTCGGCGGCGGCCTGCTCGAGCGCCTCCCGCAGGGCGCTTAGGAGGGTCGGGCCACAGGAGCTGGTCTCTGCGGAGTCACGGGCCCAATTGTGGGCGATCTCCCGCGGGAGCGCCCCCGGGTCGTCGTACCAGAGGCCCCAATGACTGCCGTCGGAGTTGCCCCCGAAGACCGAGACGAACTCCGGCGGATCTGCGCGGAAGCGGTAGTGGAGGCGTTCATCGAGCTCGTCGATGCGGCGGAGGTGGAGGCCATCCGCGGCGTACCACTCGCTCACGCCGCAGGGTCCGGTGCCGAGGTAGGCCCAGGCCTCCTCGCGCTCGACCGCCGTGAGGCCCTCCCAAAACCCGATCGCGTAGGCGAGGTGTCGCGGCAAGGGCATGCCGTAGACGACGCGCATGTGCTCCTCGACCGCCTCTGCCCGCGCGAGCGTGTCGGCGAGGGCGGCCCGTCGCCGGAGTCGGACATAGGGCGCTTCAGCGACGATGTTCGCTGTCGACCACCTCGGCCGTCGCAGCGCAGGGGCGCCGACCCGCGCAGCCTCTGCGTTCTCCCCGAGGTGGGCTCGGAGGTGTTTGCAGCTGCGGCGCTCCAGCGGCAGACGTTGGTTTCTCCACGCAGGGCAGGTGCAGCTGATGACGTCGCCGCGGCGCTCCAGGACGTAGCGTCGGCCGGTGGAGCCTGAGACTTCAACGGTCGTTCCATCCAGCAGGTCAGGCATCGCCGTGGCTTGTAGTGCAGCGGCGCAGGGAGGTCAACGGCGGCGCCGCTGCGGGGGTCGAGGGCTCGCCACGCGGACGAGCGGAGCGGCCTGGAGGGGTGCGGCGATGAGAGATCGAGCGAGCCCCTTCGCTGACGGACTCACGCACCGCTCGGCCCTCGCTGGTGCATCGCGTCGAGGGCTGCGAGCGCTCGCTTGGGGGCGACCGATCGGTAGGCGTCCTCGAGGAGCTGTTCGACGAGCGCCCAGTCGACGCCCTCGTCGACGCGGACCGCGACCCAACCGCGGACACCCACGTAAGGCGGGACGAAGAAGCGCTCTGGGGCGTTCTCGACGAGGTCCTGCTGGGCGGCGATCGTCGCCTTGATCCAGATGGCACGGCCGCCGTACTTCTCGGTCGACTCGTGGAAGTTGCAGAATGTCTTCTTGCCGCCCCAGAAGGTCGGCGATCCGTGGGACACACGCTCATCGACCTCGGGCCATGGAGAGACGATCTGGCGCAGGTGATCGAGCGCGTCGGCGGCGGAGGGCATGCCCCATCCTAGCAGCCCGTGGCCATAATCGCGCGATCAGTGCTCGTCACCGCTGACGATGGCGACGTCGAGGGGTCGTCCCGGGCCCCGCGGGTCCAGGAGTCGGGAGCTCCGCGCTTCCTCGATCGCGACCGGTCCGCGGCGGCTCCGCTCGATCGGGTCCTTGGGCTCGCGGACGAGGCGGAAGAGGCCGGTCCCAAACCCCGTCTGGGGCGCGCTCGCGACCTGCTCGACCCTCTCACGGAGGCCGTGACGGTCCATCTCGAGCGCCCGGTGGTGGCAATAGGGGTTGTTGCCCGGGCGGCCGAAGAGCGGCTCGGAGACCGCGGTACAGCCCGCGAGGCAGGGGTCCGCGTAGTAGCAGCCGCGGCAGTAGCCCCAGAGATCCTCGACTGTCCTCTCGCGCATGTCGTGAAAGCGCGGGGCCCCGGCCCAGATCTCGGCGAAGGGTCGCTCCGGAAAACGACCGCCGGTGTTCGTCGGACCGCCGAGGCTTGGGCAGCTCTTGATCGTCCCGTCGCTCTCAATGCCGAGCCCGATCTTGGCCGCCTCGCATCCGTTCCAGTGACCCGTCGATCGCTTCTGATGACCGCGGAGCCGGCCCTCGAGGGGGCCGAAGTATCCCAGCGAGTTCGCCGGCCAGATCCGGATCCCGAGGGCTGCGGCCCGCGTCATCAGATGATCGAGCGTCTCAAAGAGCTCGAGGAGCATGTAGGGCTGGAGGAGCAGCTCGGGGTGATCGGCCGCATTTCCGTGGGCGACGGTGATCTGCAGCTGCCAGGAGTGGATGCCCTCGACCGCGAGGAGCTCTAGGAGCTCGGGTAGCTCGCTGCGGGTGAGCGCGTTGATCTGCGTGTTGACGGAGATCCCGAGGCCCGCCTCGCGGAGGTTTCGGAGCGCGGAGAAGGCACGCTTCCAGCTATTTGCGGTGGCGCGGACATGATCATGGCTGCGCTCGAGCCCGTCGATCGAGACCGAGACGCTGCGGATCCCGGCCTCGGCCATCGCCTCAGCGCGGTCGGGCCGGAGGTTGTAGCCGCCGGTCGTCATCGTCGCGTCCATGCCGGCCTCGCGGATCGCCCGGATCACCAGGATGAAGTCGTCGCGCAGGTAGGCCTCGCCGCCGATGAGCACGACCTCACCGACGCCGGCCGCGGCGAGCTCGTGGACGAGGCGCAGCGCCTCTTCGGTGCTGAGTTCTTGCGGGCGCCGTTGACCGGCCCGGGGACCGCAGTGGATGCACTTTTGGTCGCAGGCCAAGGTGAACTCCCAGACCGCGAGGCCAGGTCGCGGCACTGCTCCTGGCGGGGCATGGAACGCCGCTCGCGAGCTGGGAGCCGGCAGGTCCGTGACGATCGGCAATCTGCGACGCACGTCCTTGAGGCCCATCGCCTACGAATATCACCGGCGGTCGCGGGCGACTAGCCGCTCGCCGAACGAGGTCTGCCGCGCGATCCCGTGCGGGGTTGGCCCCTTGACGTGACCACCGCGAAGGTGCGTAATGGAGGTCTTCATGGCACTTCGACCCTGCTCTCGCTGCTCGCGCCACATTCGACAGGATGCGTGTCCCTTCTGCGGGGCCAACCGCCATCCAGCGGCGAGGCCTCCCGCTTGGGTGCTCGCGGTCGGGCTAGCCCTGACGGTCGCCAACACCAGCTGCAGCGGCGGCACGACGGACGATGATCCCGACTACGGTGCGCTGTCCTACGCGGCGCCCGAGATGACGGAGTCGTGGGGCCCCGTGACCGGCGAGGAGAGCACGGTGGGTACAGACGAGGGGACGACGACCAGCACGGGGACGGACACGGGCACGGGGACGGATACGGCCACGGGGACGGATACGGGGACGGATACGGACACAGACACCGACACCGACACGGGGACGGACACGGACACGGACACGGACACGGACACGGACACTGGCACCGATACCGGGACTGGCACCGACACGGGTACGGGCACGGACACGGGGGCTGGCACGGATACGGACGCGGACACCGACACGGGCACGACGTAGAGGGCTGTGTGGTTCGGCGATCCTCTCCGCTCGCCTCTGCGGGCCCCAAGAAGAGCTCCCGGGCGAGCGTGCCTGTGCCAAGGATGAGCGTGATGATGTGTGGCTTGTTGCTCTTCGCGGTCTCCTCCGCAGGGCACGTGGGCTGTGGTGGAGCGCCTGCGGTTTCGACCTCCGCGGGGTCGACCTCCGAGATGTCGACCTCGGACACGGGCGAGACCGAGGAGCTGAGCGAGGCTCATCTTATCGTGCCGATGGTGCCGGTCGACTCCTTCGCGTTGACGCCGGTCTTCGACGCACCGGAGCTCTCGGAGGACCAGGCGAGCGCGACCCTCCGAGGGTCTCTGAGCGTCGACCTCGCCCTCGGTGACGAGTACCCTGCCGCCGTGGATGCAGCGCTCCCAAGCGTGTGGATCATCGGCTGTGGCTCGAGCCTCGAAGGTGGCTTCGAGATCACGGACGTCACGGTTGACCGGGCAGGGCTCACGGGGAGCTCGAGCGCTGGCGGGCTGAGCTTGGTCGTGAGCGAAGAGGGCGACTTTGTCGTCGCCGTCCGGGGCCTCCTGAGCGCGGAGGCCTTGGGATCCTGCGCGGAGTCCCTGGGAGGGGCCTCGCTCGTCCGTGTGGAGCTGGATCTTGCGGTCACGGTTCGCCGTCCCGAGGGGGTCGAGCTCGATCTCCCGCTCTGGTGTCGCGATGAGGCGATCGCCCTCGTCGAGCCTGGAGCGGCGCTGAGCGGGCTCGCGGTGCATGTCGTCGACCTCGCGGGTGAAGCGCTCTACCCGGCGAACGCCGACAGGGAGCGGCCGGCCACGATCGAGGTCTTCGCGGCTGCGGAGACGAGCCTCGAGCTCAGCGATGAGACGCTCGGGATCGGCGGCCTTGTGGCGACGGGGGTGGGGTCGCTGCGGATCCGCTCGAACGTGGGCGATGTTGGGGTCCTGGAGCTCGTCGATCCAGGGATGATTGATGAGGTGGAGCTCGTCTACTGGCTGATGGGCGCAGGTGGCGGAGGTCTGGAGGTCCGTTCGGGGGAGACCTACGGGGCGAAGGGCTGGGCCCGGACCTCGAACTCGATAAGCCCGGAGATCAAGGCGATCCGCGCTGGGGGTGCTCGACTGTGCTCCTCGCCGCGGCTTGACGCCTTCATTCTCAGCGGCGCGACGCCTGAGACCTGCGTCGTCGTCGACGGCCCCGGCGATGGAGACAGCTCCAGCGGAGGTACAGCCATCGCGAAGTCCGCGAGGGTCCTCGCGTCGGGTCTCTGTGAGCTCTCTGTGCTCGCGCCAGAGTACGCTGGTGGTCTCGGCGTCGAGGTTCCGCTGTCGACGACGATCCTCAACGCCGAGAGCCTGACGAGCTTCTAGGCCTGAAATAAGCGCTGGTGTGAGGTGCCCTTACAAGCCCGCGTAGAACCCCTGATGACAGGGGTTTCGCGCTTCGACCGTATCTGTGCGGGTGAGCGCTCACCTCTCGCTTGTCGGCGGGCGGAGCTCGGAGGCTGAAGGCGGGCGGGCGAGGGGCGACGAGGCGGGTCCCTCGCGGACGCGGGTCCTCCCATGCCACGTGCTCGCCACGGGTCAAGCTGAGCTGCTTGAAGAGACAGGGTAC